>CAWAIH010000013.1:0-203205 GCA_963781915.1 uncultured Nitrospiraceae bacterium
AACATCCACTTCGTCCGCATGCCGATTACCCTGGCGAAGGCGCAGGGGAAAGAGCCGGCCATGGTCGACAAGGACGGCTTGATCTACGTGCTTCATGAAGAAGAACGGTTAACCAGGGGAAACGACGATTTGAAACTTCCGGCAGTCATTCGGGCGAACGTGTATGACTGCGTGGACCTGTTGCTGACGAGCGAATGGGACGACGACGATTACACGAATTTCCAGTCGTCCAAGATCAACATCCATCCCCACTTCTTCCAGTTCGACACGGGGAATTCGGATGGCGTGATCTCAGGGTTCGAATATGAAATGTCGGTCCGGCCGTTCACGATGTGGGGAAAGAAGACCAAGCATGGGTTGCCGGCCCCGATGGTTGCGAAGATCGTGGGTGGTGCGAAGGCTGGTGCCGTGTCCATCAAGATTCAGATGGCGCCGGGTGCCACGCCCTTCCATGTCAATACTGAAGTGATGGTCGGCATGGATTGTTTGGAGAAGGGGAGCGTCCGACGGCCTCATTGCCGCGGGACAAGAGCTGCCAGGAAGTGGCTCGTATCAAGGAGATCAAGGGAGATCAGGTCACGTTCTTCAAGCCGCTGAAGCATAGTCACCCGGCGGGTGATCTGGTGTCGCCGGAGTTCGTGCGCTATCGGTGGTGGGTGGATGTCGATATGGGGACGGTGTTTTGGCATGACCATGCATTCGGCGCGACGACCTGGCCGCATGGCGGATTTGGCGTGACGATCGTGGAACCGTTTGGGTCCACCTATCACGATCCGAAGAACGGCAAGTTGGTGTACAGCGGTCCCATCGCCGATATTCACAGCACCGAGCCAATGGGGCCGGCGTAAGCGGGAGCTTCCGTGAATTGATGGTGTCGATCCATGACACAGTTCCGCATACGGTGAACACCATCGAGGCGGGCAACCCGCCAGGGCAGCCAATCGAAGTGGCGTTGGAGGCCGGCAAGACCGTGTCCTTCCAGATGCCGGATAAAATCATGGCGGCGCCGAACAAGTACATCAATGGTGGGACGCACACGACCGGCAGCGGCTTCAATTTCCGCGCGGCGCCGTTTGCGCAGCGCCTGTCCAACAATCCTGATACGTCAAAGCTGTTCAGCAGCGCGATCCATGGAGATCCGGGTACGCCGTTGCTCCGTGCGTACACAGGGGACACCATGGTGTTCCGTCTGCTGCACCAACTGATGAACGAATCCCACGTTTGGACCATTTCAGGCCATACCTTCCTGACGGAACGGTATGCAGCAGATGCCAATCGGAAGAACTCGATTCACGTCGGGATCGCCGAACGGTATGACCTCGTGAGCGAGGCCGGAGGATTCCAGGGTATGCCAGGCGATTACATTCACTTCAACGGCCGAACGTCGCACTTCGCTGAAGGGGGATGGGGCATCGTGCGCGTGCTAGATAAGGAAACATCGGACCTGAAGCCGCTGCCCAAGGGAACCAATCCTCTGGGAATTCCTGCGACGCCTAGTTCAGTCTGTCCGTCAGATGCTCCGGTAAAGAACTTCAACGTCGTGTCGTTGGACCGTCCGATGAAGCTCCATCCGAAGGCGCCGGACGTGATCGAGGTGGACTTCGAGCGCAAGATCGAAATGACGATGCCGGAAGGCAAGATCTACGCGCTTGCAGAGGAAGCGATCACGGTGGCGGGTACGGTGATGCCGAATCCGCTCACGTTGCGCGCCAATCTGGGCGACTGTATCAAGATTCATCTCAAGAACAAGATGAAGGCCAGTCGGGCATCCTTCTTTGCGCCGGGCCTGGCCTTCGATCCGAAAGACAGCCAGGGCCTGAACGTCGGGAATAACCCCGGCGATCAGACGATTGCTCCGGGCGAGAGCCGCACGTACACCTACTATGCCCATCCGGCGAACAAGGAGACGACGTCGCTGGTGTGGGACGGTGGGAACGTGGTCGTCAATCCACGGAACGGATTGTATGGCGCAGTGATCATCGGCCCGAAGGGTTCCCAGTATCGAGACCCCGTCACGGGGGCCGATATTTCTCAGAAGAACTCATGGCGTGCCGACGTCATTGTCGATGCCAGCTTGCCAGAGAACGTTGGGAAGCGAAACTACAGAGACGTGGCCCTCTTCTTCCAGGATGAGGACAACATCATCGGGACCGCGTTCATGCCCTACGTGCAAAACGTGGCCGGGTTGACATCGGTCAACTATCGCGCGGAGCCGTACAAATTCCGTGAGGAGCAAGGCTGCTCGCTGGGCAAGATTTTCCAGCCCTGCGTCGTGGATAAGCCTGAAGATCCGGTCACGCCGCTGATCGAGGCGCATGCCGGTGATGCGATTCGAATCCATGTGATCGGCGCGAACAGCGAACAGAACGGGATGTTCGGGGTCGAAGGCCATGAGTGGCCGATTGAGCCCTACATGCCGGGCGCCGATATGATCAGCGTGGTGGAGTATGCCGGGTCCGAGATCCTCGATGTCTTTATCCGTGGCGGCGCGGGAGGCCCGTATCGTCAGGTGGGAGATTTCGTGTGGTCCAATGCACGGCTGCCCTACACGCAGTCGGGACAATGGGGCTACCTCCGTGTGTTGCCTGTCGGCGACTCACGGATCCAACCGCTGGGGACTCAGGGAACTGGTGCCAAGCGTGTGGATGCGCAGCCCGAGCCTCACGCTATTCCGACGGCGATGAAGTAAACGGGTTGGACATGGTGTAACACCTGGTGGGGGAGCTGCTTGTTTCATGCGGCTCCCCTATCGTGTTATTGAAGTGCTGAGGAAGAAAGTGCTGAGTGTTGAGATAAAGCTGAATCCGAAAACTCAACACCCAGCATTCAGGGGAGGCCGGAGGGGAAACTGGCACTGATAACACAATTTGTGACGGGACTTCGGAGGACATGATTTTCGGTTGCGCTTGGCATCGCTGTTTCCAATAGCGGGCATATGGGTTTTTGCCCAGCTTGGAATGGCAACTCCCGCAGATCCCGGTGAAAAGATCGTGAAGGCGTTGTGTGTGCAATGTAACCGGACCGAGGGGAAGCCTACGCCGCGCCGAACGAAGAAGGCCCAGGATCCTGCGGCGCTTAATGAGTGTGGCCATGCCGGGTGGGAACTGACCGCGTTTGAAAGGGGTGAGCTGCAAACTCCGAGGTTCATCTTCAAGAAGGGGGCTCTCTGCTCCATAGGGGAGTCAGGAAGGGAAGCCCGCATGCCTCATCATGTTCCAGCCTCCTGGCCTGATACTGCTCTATCGAAGGGAGGGTGTCATGTCATTTCGTAAGTGGCTTGTAGGAGGATTGTGCGTTGCTCTGTGCGTGATCGTGGGTTGGGGAACCGGGTTCGCAGGCAAGGAATCGGCCGGCAGTGTCCCGCTGGAAACGGTCGTGGATTATATCCATTCAGTGCTGGAGGCCGACCGGACGTTTTATACCGTCCACGTGGTGGAGCGGATGCAGAGGAGAGGTGTCATCGGATCATCGGAACAGTGGCGTTCGGCGAGCGCACTCCCGCTTCCAGCCCAATTCTTTCAGGAATCGTCGAGTCTGGCGGCGCTGACGGGAGCACAGGTGCAGTATCGGTTGATCAGCCTCAATCCCATCAACAAACAAAGCGGGCCTCAAACCGAATTCGAACGCAAGGCGCTTGAGGCGGTCATGGCACATCCCGAGCAGCCGTATAAAGGCCTGGTCAGGGAGGGGGGCACTCGATACTTCCAAGCCGTGTATGCGGACCTAGCTGTCTCGCCCATCTGTGTGAGCTGTCATAACGCCGACCCCCGCAGTTCAAAGCGGGACTACAAACTCCACGATGTGCTGGGCGCGGTCCTGATTTCAATTCCGGCTCCTGAGTGACCGGATTGTTCCTCGCCGCCGTACTGCGAGTAAGCCGTTGATATGTTCTGCGACCGTTGCGCCTCGCCTCAGAGAGGGAAGAGGGGCGGTCACGCCGTGCGATCCGATCGAGCGCAGTCAAGAATATCTCAGGGCCGCAATCACATCGTGCCGCCTGTGGTACGGATAGAGAAGTTCTTGACTATCTGTCCGAGGAATGCCCTGGCCAGGTGTGACCTGGCTTCGGTGCTAGACGGACGAGGACAACACCGAGTGCTCCACTTCAACTAGAATGCTGTGTTATCCTGTGAACTGAATAATGTCAACGCGAGGGAGGGGCTGGCTCGCTCCGGCGCTGGATCGGGCAATTCCCATAGTCGAATATCGAGAGGACTCAGGCTGAGATTCTGATTGAGAATGAGGAGGATACACATGCGCTATGTCATGACAGTAGCATTGTTAGCCATGATCGGTTTAGGAGGTCCAGCTTGGGGTTATGAAGAAATTACCGTCACGGAAGGTGGATCCCTCGTTGGCACTGTGACGCTCGACGGCCACGTGCCCAAACCGAAGGGTTATAATCTCACAACCTTACCGGACCAATTATATTGCGGCCGCATTTCTGACGGGCAAGGCTGGCGCATCTTACAGCCGTTCCAGGTCGGGCCAGCGGGCGAGTTTCGCGATGTGGTGGTCTATCTGGAAGGGATCGACAAAGGCAAACCCTTCGTTGAAAAGAGCGTGCCGCAAATCGAAGCGAAAGACTGCCTCTTCCTCCCGTTCACGACCGTCGTGCGGGACGATCAAACGGTGACGGTGGTCAACATGGACCCAGTCATGCACGACATTCAGGCCTATGAAACCTCGCATTTGGGTGCGCGCGTGCTGTTCAACGTGCCCCTGCCGATGAATCCGCAGCACCCACGCAACTTCAAAGATCGCAGTGACGCCGGGCTGTATCACAAACACATGGCCGGCCCGCCGATGAAGCAACTAGTCAATCTCAGCAAGGGCCGCCGGATTTTCGTTATGCAATGCGGTTTCCATGCGTACATGGAGAGCTGGGGCCTGGCCATCACGAATCCGTACTTTGCCAAGACGGACGAGCAGGGCCGGTTCACCATGACCGGTGTGCCGCCAGGAACCTATAAGCTGGTCGTCTGGCATCCCTATGTCCGCACCACGATCGAGCAAACCGTCACGATCGCGCCGAAGGGAACAACAGAGGCGAATCTCGTAGTCCCGGCTCCTACAGGAAGGCTCTATGCCAACGAGGTGCTGGACCATGCGTACGTCCGCTACAACGTGCTCGATGAAACGAAAAAAGAAATCGATCCGATGATCCAGAAACAGGATCGCTGAGCACGGGCGTCTTTACACCAATCAGATGGTCGAGAATCCGTACGTGCGCTATACAATCACGCAGAATGTGCAGAGCCAGATCGTTCCGACGCTGGAGAAGCAAACGTACTAATAAGCATGAGGCAGTGGGCATGAGACGGTGGGGTGGATTCTGTGAGAAGCGGTGTCGGGTCGTTCTGTTCTTGCTCGCCTATTGCCTTTCGCCTCTAGCCTCTTGCCCAGGTGATGCGCGGGCCGATCATTTGACTCCCAAGCACGACCCCTGGGCGCAGCCCTGGGAGCTAGAGCGGCTGGCGTTGCTGGACGTTCCTGAGGGCATGGTCCCCGTGCCGGGTGGACCGTTTTTGATGGGCAGCGATCCCAAGGTGGATCGCGCAGCCGGACCTCAGGAATTGCCGCAGCAGCCCGTGTCCCTCGATGCCTTTGAGATCGACCGGTATGAAGTCACCAACGTCCATTATCTTCGATTTGTGTTGGCCACAGGTGCGGCCTGGCCGCCGTTTTGGATGCAGGATCCGTTTCTCGAAAAGATGGCCTCGCATCCGGTCATCGGGGTGAGCTGGGAAGAAGCTGATGCCTATTGTAGGTGGGTGGGGAAACGGCTTCCGACCGAAGCGGAATGGGAAAAGGCTGCGCGAGGCGAGGATGGGCGGGTCTTTCCCTGGGGCAACGAACCGGCCGGATGGATGAAAAGCAATATCGCGCACCCAGGGTCAAAGCGTGGATTCAAATATCCGCCGTTGGCCAATGTGAATCGGTACGACAGGGGCGTCAGCCCCTATGGCGTCTATCAAATGGCCGGCAACGTCAGTGAATGGGTGGCGGATTGGTTCGACCCCGAGTATTACCAGCGCAGCCTGCCGGACAATCCAACGGGGCCGGCTGCCGGCGAACTCAAAGTATTTCGCGGTGGTTCCTGGAACGAAGATCCGGAAGTCGCACGATCCGCCGGGCGCAATGCCGGCACGCCGGATAGGAAAAGCTATTTGACGGGATTGCGTTGCGCAAAATCTGGAACAAGCCATCAGCCGTCAGCGATCAGCTTTCAGCTGACGGAGAGTCCATAACCAGTCGATGGCGGAATGCGGAGAGCTGACGACAATAAAATGAAGGAGGCCAGGTCATGAACGTGCCGCGAAGGGATAGGCTCACGACAGTTAATCGTGCGGGGAAGGCGACCGTCGTCATGGCGGTAGCATTGGCGATTGCGAACGTCGCCTGGGGGCTCGATATTCAGGACATAACGGTCGAGTGGACTGAGGCAGGGAAAAAGATCGCAACAGAGCGTGTGGCTAAGTGGAAAGCCAAGGACGATATGATCTTGGTGCCGGCCGGTGAGTTTGTGATGGGTAGCGATAAGAAGACGGATCGGCTGGCCTATCGGAGCGAGATCCCACAGCGGCTCGTCTATCTGGATGCCTTTGAGATCGGCAAATACGAAGTGACGGCGCTGGAGTATCTTAAATTTGTGCTCGACACAAACCGTTCGCCGCAGTTGGACTGGCGGTATGACGGTGGAAATTTCCAGGAGCCGATGGCGCACCATCCCATCATGCACGTGTCCTGGTACGACGCTGATACTTTTTGCAAGTGGGCGGGCAAGCGGTTGCCGACGGAAGCGGAATGGGAGAAAGCGGCGCGCGGGGTGGATGGGCGGCTCTTTCCCTGGGGCAAAGAGTACGCGGGGCCGACCAGGGCGAATTTTGGGAGAACTGGTCTTTCAGGTCCGGTACGGGACCGGCCCGAGCGGCTGCTGCTCTACCCTCCGATCATTACCGTCGACAAGTACGAGAACGCAGTAAGTCCATTCGGGCTCTATCAGACGATCGGGAATGTCGCCGAATGGGTCGCGGATTGGTACGATCAAGACTATTACAAAACAGCGCCAGATCGAAATCCCAAAGGCCCGGAGACTGGGACTCAGAAAGCCTTTCGTGGCGGGGGCTGGATGGATAGCACTACGACGATGCGGGTTGCGATGCGGAACGGGACCGATCCCAATACCAAGATCAACTGGATGGGATTCCGTTGCGCACGGGATGTGAATGACTCGGGTCAATCACAGGAAGCAAAGCCTCGGCAGACCACCTTGCATTAACAAATGCGACTGAGGGCCGCGGTCGAAGCGGTAAATACTAGTTGAGGAATGTCGGTTCCAAGGGAACGAGGCAGAATCTCTAAAATCCTGTCTTCCTGTGAAGAACTCTATCCTCCCCCCAGTGCAACTGTGAACGTCAGATCTGCATCCACTCGTCGAACCTTGACTGAGACGCGCTGGCCCGGTGTCGTTCGTTCAATCAAATAGTTCTTCAGTTGGGCTGCATCGAGAATCTCCTGGTCCTCGATGGCCAGCAAGATGTCGTGTTTTTGAATGCCGGCTTCCTTTGCCGGGTCGGCCACATCCTTCACGGCCATGCGCCACTTGGTCCCGTCCTTCACCGAGGTCATGTGAATTCCCATTTTTGAGAAGGTGAGCGGCTTGCCTGTGAGTGCCGCGTTCACAATCCGCTCGGCGAGCGTCCCTGGAATAGCAAAGGTCATGCGGCTGCAGTGAGCCTGAGTTTCTTCTTTTTCTGTTTGGATAATGGCGTGCATAATCCCGACGATGTTTCCTTGTGCATTGAATAGTCCCCCTCCTGAGTTGCCGCTGCAGGCGGAGAGATCGGCTTGAATCAAACGTGTCTCGACAGTTTGAAGAAAGGTATTCGTATTTCCAAGGCGGCCGAAGGCCATAGTGGGGCCCCAGCCGAGGGGATAGCCGACGGTGAAGACTTCCATCCCAGGGGCGACATCTCCAGTAGCAAACGCTGTTCCTGTCCGCAGCTTGGATCGATGCGGCTCGGGGACACGGTAGATCACGACATCCATGAACGAGCTGTCACCGACGAGGTCGGCAGGGAGCTCATGGAGATCATTGGTGAGGATGCGAACATGCCGCTGGACATTAGTGCCGGTCGAGGGGTCGTGTTTCTCCGCAGCGTGCCTGGCGGTGATGACATAGCCATCTCGCAGATGAAATCCGGTCCCCCGGACGATGATCTTCCCTGGCTTCTCAGGCGTGCGTTGATCTTGGGTATCCTCCAGGATGCCGACTGTGGCTTGTTTCGCGCGCAGAAATGTTTCTGGGCTAAGTGACGTCGACTCTGCATGGAGTGGAGCGGTGAACATCGTTACGCCGACAAAAACCCCACACGCCAGTAGGTATGAGGAAGGTGAAGAGAAGAAACAACGGATGTGCATAGATGGTCCTTTCGAGCGAAGCCCACGTAAGGGGACGTTCTCCTATGGTTCGGACTTTTCCCTTCCGCCTGGTTACTTCACGCCGTCCATCGCGCATCTAAAGCCCGTTGATTCATTCCGAATCAACGGACCGCTGTCCACGCGGGTAAAGATTCGGACTGTTGGAGTCTCATTTTGCCAGCCGGCTCCCCGTATGACTTTCTTTGTGCCTGTCTCAGGGCCTTTGGGATCCTTCGTCGGGCTTTTCTCGTAATACTTGGCGTCGTACCAGTCATTAACCCATTCCCAGACATTGCCGGACATGTCATAGGCGCCGAACGGGCTTTTCCCCGCTTCATAGCTCCCAACAGGCATGAGGGTCTTCTCGCCGATCCACTGTTGATTGAAGTTGAGATGTTTAACGGTGGGCTCGACATTGCCCCAGGGGAATCGCCGATCGGCGGTGCCCTTAGCCGCCTTTTCCCATTCGGCTTCGGTCGGGAGTCTCTTGTCCGCCCATTTGCAGTAGGCCTCGGCGTCAAACCAATCCACGTTGATGACGGGGCGGTCGGTCAGTGAATCTGCGATGGCGGTTCCTTCCCAGAGGTTTCGCGTCGGATTCTTAGGGTTTTGAGGGACACGATGACCTGTGGCTTTGACGAATTCCAGATACCGGCCGTTTGTGACCTCAAATTTATCGATAAAGAAGGTGTCCACAAACACATCATGGCGTGGGTATTCATCGCGTCCACCATCCCGGTCGCCTTGTGGAACACCCATCGGGAACGAGCCGGACGGGACCTCGACCATTGGCGCACCATCTTTAGTCGTGGGGGATGTGAGCAGAGCCTGATGCAATTGGTCGGCGGCGAAAAGCGGAGGTTGGTTGAACAGGACATAGAACACCGTCGAAACAAGTATTGGCCAGACAGACATCGGTGTGGACTCCTTCTTTAAGTTTGGGAACGAGAGCATCGTACCATAGAAAGATCTGACCCAAAACCAGGAAAGTAGGCAAGGGTTGCTTGAGGAAATGGCTGGCGGCGTGGCCTTTGACCCTTCCCTTAGAACTAGACCACACCGTGCTGGAAAGCCGATACCTTTAACAAACGGGTCCATTGTGGCGGTTTGCCCTCGGAAGGCGAGGTGCTTTCTCAGAGGGAACAGCGTATTCTGCTGCGGAAAAGATGAGTGTATGATCGCAAAATCAGACCTCTGACTTTTATCGTTTTGGCATAGTGTATGATTCAAAATGAACCCTGCCTCCCAAGTTTTTTTGGCGAACCGTTTCCAAAAACCAAAGGCATTGCCGAAGTCGCAAGGAGATTCTCTACTGATCCCGGTCTCGCTTGAAATCGCCGGCTCACTGAATCACTTAGCGATGTCGTTTCACGCTCTTCCCTTGAATGTCACCAAGCTCCAGGGTATGGCCGACTTCGAAACACTGGCCCAGGGTGGACGCCTCCTCAGCGTGAACACGGAGGAGACCTCGGAAATTGAACGGAGCCTCTTTCGGGAAATCAATAAGGCCGTGACTTCCCCCAGTGAGACCTGATGCGACACAGATTCATTTGGCGTGCAACCACTCTCTCCCTCCTGATCATCATGGGAAGCCTACAGGACGCGGGGGCTGGATTGAGGCCATCACCTGAGCTGGCGCGCCATTTGACCGGGATCGCGGGGTTGGCCAAGTCGTCACCGTTGGTGACCATCCCAGCCGGTCCGTTCTTGCTCGGTAGCAAGCGAGTGGACGACGATCCCTATGGAAACTGGACACAGTTCGATGACACAGAACTTCCTCAACATCGAGTCTGGCTGGACACCTATGAGATGGATCGCGATGAAGTGAGCCTTGGGGAATACCTAGCATTCTTACAACAGCGGAAGCTCCATCCATCGGACGAACTGCAGAAACTGATCTGGCACGTCATCACAATCCACTTTATCTCAGACCAGATCATCAGCCGGTGGCCTGCGCTCTATGTCACATGGGCCGAGGCCAAAGATCTGTGCGTGGCAAAGAGTGCAAGGCTTCCGACTGAATCGGAATGGGAAAAAGCAGCGCGGGGGTCCGACGGCGGCCTATTCCCTTGGGGTACAACCACTCCCACTCCTTCCGTCGCCATGTTCGGCCAGCACCACGTCCATGAGATCCCCATTCTCGCGGCAGTGGATTCGTATGAGGCCGGCAAAAGCCCCTATGGTCTCCACCACATGGCGGGAAACGTTGCCGAATGGGTCCAAGACTGGTTCGGGTCTGACTACTACGCTTACATGCCGGAGCGCAATCCACCGGGCCCGACCAGCGGGCGATACAAAAGTGTTCGCGGCGGCTCGTGGAAAAGTTACCATGTCATGCTCCGTACGGCGACCCGTGGTGGCTCAGCGCCCGATCAACGTTTGGCCACAATCGGCTTCCGCTGTGCGAAATCACCTGTCCCTGACGATCAACTCTTCAGCCCAAAGTAGACCTTTCCTTGTGAGGCTCGAGCCTACAAGAACAGGGTGCCGGTCTGATGAAGAACGTCGAAGAGATGCTGGCGCATGGCGGACGCATGGCGGAATGGGGGATGAGAAGGCTATTGTCCATCATTGCGGAGAGGCGATGCGTTTTGCTGAGACGATTATTAAGCAGATCCCCTTGTCAGATCCTCATCGGATAGAAGCGACGACGTCTCTTAATGAAGTGATCCGGCAATGCAACCGTGTGTCGGATATCGACATCCATGCTGATCCATGACAGCTTCTCAATCCCGCTACCAAGGCTCGCGTCGCTGCGCAGCAGTCGATAAAGTTGCTGGGGTTGACCAGGACGAACAAAGGCTAGACTAGTGTGGCGGGCTGAAGGCCGAAGCATTCGAAACTTCGAACCCGGAACTTCGAACGTCATGTTGCGCGCACGTCGTGCCGACCGGCCTTTCCCGCCCTCTTGTTTCAGATTGACTGGATACGGTAGGATTATATATATTCTCAGTCTTAGACCAGACTTGCCAGTATATCGTTGAGCGAACACACCAGAGAGGAAGCCGTTCCCACTTTTCTCTCATCAGGCCGGTGGATACAAGGGAGGGACAGCGAGCTAGGAATCAGGGTCTATCGTTAATCACAAGGAGGCAGTTATATGAAAAGTGCGTTATCAATTATGTTTGGCGTGGCAGCCGTCGCATTTGTTGCGGCGCCTCTCACCTCGTTTGCAGGTGGAACGATTTCCGGTAAGGTGACCTTCTCGGGAAAGGCGGAACAAAAGGAATTTTTGTTCTCAAAGTTCCCCAATCCCAAGTTCTGTCCGAAGAATCCGAACAAGTCGTTGATGGATGGGGACAAGCGGTTCTTGAAGCAGATCGAAGTCGGTAAGGATGGTGGCCTCAAGAACGCGGTGGTGGCCGTCATTGACGTCGAAGATCAGGCGTTCATGGATGGGTATCAGGGCACTGAAGTGGTGGCAGAGTTCTGCGAGTTTCTCCCGTTTGCCGGCGTGGTCGTGAATAACAAGTCCTTCAAGGTTGAGAATCATGACGCAGATCCTGATGATCCTAAGTCGGTCCAAGGCGTGCTTCACAATCCGCATAGCTTTGTGGTGAAGGGCACCAGCTCGGCCACCGGTTTTAACATTGGTTTGGCCAAGAAGGGTGACAAGCTCGACAAGCCAGTGGTGTTCCGTGGCGGAGCCGAGAAGGACGGATTCTATCGTTTACAGTGTGACCAGCATGAGTTCATGCAGGGCTTCTTCCTCCCAGTGTCGAGCCCACACTTTGCAGTCGTGAAGGACGATGGTTCCTTCGAGATCAAGGACGTGCCGGCCGGCAAGCACAAGGTGGTGGCCTGGCATCCCTTCGCCGCCAAGGGTAAGAAAGTGGAGTTCGATGTCGACGTGACAGATGGCGGGACTGCGAATCTCAAGGCTGAGATCAAGTAAGCGAGTATTTGTATGCGCGGGGCAACCCGCAATCAAAGGGCTCAGTGGGGCAACTCGCTGAGCCCTTTGTATTTTTCCTGCCGGTCGCACTACTTCCGCTGCCTTGCCTTTCAGTTTCCGATCTAGGTAAGATGCCGAGTTTCAAAGCGATTTGCTTGAGGGGCGTGGTGTGCCACGAGAACTTTCGCTCGCGGAAATCTTCCAGCTTGGGTACTACTGGGAGACTAAAATCCTGCTCACGGCCGTCCGGCTGGATGTGTTTTCTGCTTTGGATGGGAAGCGGAAAACACTTTCCGAAGTGGCCGATCGTCTCGGTGCCCATGCGCAGACGCTGGGACTGCTGTTGAATGCCCTGGTCGCGATGCGACTGTTGGAAAATGACGGGGACTCCTATGGGAATTCGACGGCTGCAGCCACGCATCTAGTCCGCAACTCAGGCCAATACATCGGGCATCTCCTGCTGCTTCACGATGCAGAATGGGATAACTGGGGCAAGTTGGAACAGACGATTCGCACGGGACAGCGGTCCGTCGACCGGCACGTCTTTGAAACCGACCCCGATTTAGGCAGCAATGTGCTGGCGGTACTCCATCGGATTGGGCAACAGAGCGGGCCTGATTTTGCCAAGCGCCTACAGCTGAGTGGGCCGGTGCGGTTCCTGGATTTGGGAGGCGGAGTCGGGACAAATGCGATTGCATTTTGCCAGGCCTATCCGGAGCTGACTGCCACGGTGTTCGATTTGCCTGCGACGCTCCGACTCACGGAACGAACGGTCAAAGAAGCTGGCCTGGAGTTGAGGATTGCGTTGCTTCCTGGCGATTTTAATAAGGATGGGCTTGGCGGACCCTACGACGTTGTCCTGATGTCAGACATTCTGCACTATCAAGACTTTTCGACGAACGCAGCGTTGGTGAAGCGAGTCTGGACCCATTTGGCGCCTGGCGGCAAGTTAGTCATCAAGGATCGATTCTTAAATGAGGCAAGGACTGGTCCAGCCTGGACGACCGCATTTGCGGTCCACATTCTCGTGAACACAGAGCGAGGCGACTGCTACAAGACTGCAGACGCAATGCAGTGGATGGGGGAAGCCGGTTTTTCCACCGTCACAGAGCTGGAGCCGTCAGCGGTCGTGCAGGGACTTAAAGCTCGTGAAGCGTGATAACCGGATGGTTGCTTTGGTTTGTTTAGTTTGTCTCATTTATTTGGTTGATCGGAACTAACTAAATCAACCAGAAAAACCAAACAAACAAAATGAACCAAATAGACCAAATGAACCACGACCGACGAGGGGCCGCATGCTTGAATGGCTGAAACAGCCTGGGTTTTTTGGAACCCACGCCACGGTCGGGGCGGACATGAGCCAGCTCATGGCGACGTTCTTTACGGGGCTTTTTGTGATTGGCTGGATTCAGGCGAAGAGACGTCGAGCGGATGCGCATCATTGGATGATGTTTGGCGGGATGATCGCCATGGTGGCGTTCTTCATCAGTTACTATTTGTTTCGCCAATTAGGTGTGTTGGCCTTTGAGGGGAAGGAAGGATTTGGCGGGTCGCAAGCCCTCTACGATTATGTCTTCATTCCTGTGCTGACGGTGCATATCATTCTGGTTATTCTCGGATTGGTCATGGCGATCTATATGATTGTGCTGGGGTTTCGCGCTCAACAAATAGTCGATGGTGTCCGATCGCTCAGAGAGACGCTGTTGCTCACGACGTGGAAGAAGATCGGGCTGATCTTCGGCACTCTTACGGCGCTGATCATAGTGTTGTTTCTCTCTCGCATTGCCACTGCCGATTTTTCGATGCGGAAATTCGAAGTGTATCTCAGCTTATTGGCTGTGATCGCCATTGTGTTTTCAGTTGAAATGACGCTCCAACGGATCTGGCCGAACGGCGCGCGACGCCATCGGGCGCTCGGGCGGTTCACGATGGTCGTCTATTGCGTCCTCTTTGTGACCGGGAGTGCCACCTACACGATGCTCTATCTCTTGTACCCGGGGAAAATCGGATAAGTAGTGGGTGATCTGTGATGAGTGATGCGTGCACAAAGCAGAGGTGGAGGATATTCTCGTGTTCCGAGACTCCTCACCCTTCACCCCTCACCCCTCACGGTATTTTGTCATGTTGACCTGTGGCTGCGGTCGCTGGATGCATACCGAAGGGGTTGAAGAACGTTCGTATGGGGATGGGATGCCCCAGTGGTTCATTCGGACTGAATGCCGCGGATGTGGATTAAGAGTCGGGGTCGATGTCCCTGCCGGTCAACCAGGTGGGTTCGTCGACCGGATGATGTGGACCGATGATGCGATCCATCGGTTGGATCGCATGCCGCCGTACCTGGCCCCGCTCGTGCGAGGTGAAGTCGAACAGGATATGCGGGTGAGAGGCGAACGAGTCGTCACCTATGACATCTTGCACCGCCCGAGGACCGGCGAACGCATCGAGTGGGACCCCGAAGCGGAACGTCGGTTGGATAGGGTGCCGGCACCGGTACGTGCTATGGCACGCATCGAATTAGAACGGACCGTGGCGGATCGTGGCGGGACGCGCATCACCGTCGCACTGATGGAAGAAATGAAGGCGCGCTATTTTGGGATGGCCTCTTCGAAGAAGTGAGTGGTAAGGAGTGAGGGGTGAGATAGGTTAAAGATGTTGCATCGAATGGCGTTACGAGTGTTACCCAGCCTCAGTCTGGCTGTCACAGAACATTCTGTGCGCAAGAAAAAGCGGATTGTCATGTTTGTGCCTGGGCTGGTGGCCTTCGCTGTCTATCGGGCTGCCAAGTTGCTGTTGCCGCTTTCAGAACCAATCGTGTTATTGGCGGTCAGCGGTCTTGTCTCGTTGGTGACGGCGTTGTTAGCCTATCGCGTCGGTCGGGCTACTGCCTGGGGGAAGATCGTGAGTGAGGACGGGAGCCGTTTACTGTTTTGGCTCGGTGGCTGGATCGGGTTTGTGTACGGGGTTCAGTTGTCTCTGTTGGTCTTGGCGCTGCTCTGGCTTGTCGGGTATGACTATCTCAAACATCCGGATGGCCCGGCCATGATGGCCATCATCATCGCCTGTACCTCTGTCGCGCGTGATGCCTTTGAGATCGGTCACGTGCGGAAAATAGCCCGGATGGGCCGTCCATTTCCGACATTTCCCGATGGGGCGGCCCTCCGCACGATGCTGGGAAGTCATGCGATGGAATTCGGCCCGTGGGTCGCAGTCGGTCTCGTCGTTGGCGCCCTGGGTGCGTCGTTGGGGCACTTGGTCGAGGCGAGTCAGTGGGCGGCCCTGGTTCAACTGTCCGCTGTGGCGCTGTTGGGGGGTGGGATCGCGCTCTGCGCCTACCTTGGCGGTCTTCGTCCACAGGGGTCATGGCGCCAGGGGATGCTGCAGACAAAGGCGGGCGAACTGCTCAAGTACTGGTGGTGGCCAGGACTCTCCTTTGCCGCGACGTACTATCTTGTGGCTGCAGGATGTGTGATTTTTCTCTTGAAACAACCGGGGATTCCCACTGCCTATGCCATGGCCGTTGGCGGATTCGTGACAGGCATGATGGCGCTGTATTGTTACTATCTCGGGTTTCGCCGGCAAGTAGAAGAGCAACAGGGGCACACGATGTCGAGTGCCTTGCTCCGATGTCCCTTCGTTATGGGAATTCTTGGCAAATCGACAGGTGCAGGCGTTTCGATAACGGCTGGTTCCAGTTCGAAGGTTTAAGCAGGATGCTCAAAACCCGTGAAGCGTATATCGTGAAGCGTCGTTCGTGTCCGGACTCGGACGTTTCACGTTTCACGCTTCACGAACGACGAGGACCGTCTGCTAAGCGAGTTTGGTTATGAAGAAAAACGCGTACAGAGTCATCGGATATTCCGTCCTACTGCTGGTCGTTCTCGCTGCCTTGGGGATTGGCTGGGGGCTTCAGAGCCAATCCTTTGCCGAGGACGCCACCGATCTGTACTTCAAGACACCAGGGGTTCCCGAAGGGCCGCCGGCGCCTTCCCCCCAGGAGACCGTCTACTCGCGTATTGGATCCTTCGATAGTCGATTGATCGTATGGTTTGTTACACAACTCCATACCTATTTCGGAGGGTTTGTCCTCGCCTTGCCGATTTTTTGTGTGATGCTGGAGTTTCTTGGGCTCAGCAGCAAAAAGCCTGAACTCGCACTTCGCTATGACGGCCTTGCGCGTGACTTGGCAAAAGTCGCCCTTCTCGCCCTGTCGGTCACGGCAGTGGTTGGGAGTATCATGCTGGGGATCTTTCTCTATTTCTATCCCAGCTTTATGAGGTATATGGGCGGGACGTTCAAAATCTTTATGCCGGTCTATGCGTTCGTGTTTCTCGGAGAGTCGCTGCTGCTCATCACCTATTACTATAGCTGGAACCGGCTGACTGAGCCGGCTTCGAAGTGGGTGCACGCATCGATCGGCCTGTTGAGCAACCTGTTTGGGACGGCATTGCTGCTTTTAGCAAACGCATGGTCGGCCTTCATGATGGCGCCGGCGGGCGTCGATGCAAAAGGGCAGTTTTTGGGGAACGGATGGCATCTGCTCCATTCAGCGTTGTGGAATCCATTGAATGTCCATCGCTTCCTGGCGAACATTATGTCCGGTGGCGCGGTGGTGATGGCCTATGCCTGCTATCGATTTTTTACCAGCAAGACTGAAAAAGAGAGCGCCTATTTTGACTGGGTCGGGCATATCTTTTTATTTGTCACGGTCATCGCATTGTTACCGATGCCTTTTGCCGGTTATTGGTTGATGCGATCGGTCTACTCCTTCAGCCAGAGTATGGGTGTGACGATGATGGGCGGACTACTCACCTGGCTCTTTGTTGTGCAGGCTATCTTGATCGGTGTCCTCTTCCTGGGCGTAAACTTTTACCTCTGGCAGAGCATGGCGCGTCTTCAAGGAGGAGAACGGTATCAGCCCTATTACCAGGTGTTGCTCTCGGTATTTATGGTGGCCCTATTTGTGTGGCTGACGCCTCACACCGTTTTTATGTCGGCCAGTGAAGTGAAGGCGATGGGCGGAGCGTCGCATCCCGTAGTCGGCAACTATGGAGTGATGTCGGCAAAGAACGGCGCGGTCAACATCATGATTCTCGTGACCACCATGAGTTTTTTGTATTACCGTCGTGCCAATCGAACGATGGTTGTGCCCTGGGTCAAGAAAGGGAACATCCTCATCGGCGCGCTGTTCTTCTTGGGGGCGCTCAACATTATCTGGCTCTCAGTGTATGGGTACTATCTGCCGGCAAAGCTCCGCGTTGGGCTGTCGTCTCCGCAGGCGGCAACCACGTTGACGGTGCTTGTGATCGGGGTGATCATCAATCGCATGATGCTCAAGGGGGCGCTTCTTCTCGGGCCGGTCCAGTGGGGAAAGATTTCCCTCAGAGGAATGGCGGGTTTATTCGGATTGGCTGTGGCATTTACGTGGGTTATGGGTCTCATGGGCTATATCCGTTCCTCAGGGCGGTTGGCGTGGCATGTGAGCGAGTTGATGGCGGATGTCTCTCCCTGGGCTTTTACACCGGATTTTGCGTTTGCGGCGAAGATGGTAACGCTCAATATGATGGTGTTCTGGGGCGCGGTGCTCGCTCTATTCTGGATGTGCCAGCGGAATCAGTCGTCTGCGATGGGAGAAGAGTTGGCCAAGAAAGATACGAGGGTGCTGGCGCCGTCGTCGTCGCAAGAGGCCTAAGATGTGCGGGCCTTTGAATCTTCACCGTGCCATGATAGTTTTTCCGAAGATTGTGAAAGCCGAAAGGGGTAGGAGTATGAAGCGAGGGGCTATGATCTGGAGATATCTCGCGGTCGGACTGGCGGTCTGTGGAGTTTTTGCCATGGGTGGCGCAGTGACGGCCCAAAGCCAAACCTTGGTTCTGGAGGATTTTCAGGGGAAAGATGCGGAAGGGTTTCCATTGAATTGGGAGCATGAGAATCAGCGAAGCCAGTCCAAGGGGCGGGATGCCTACAAGATTCAGACAGAGAATGGTGTAAGTTTTCTTGCGGTGAAGGATGCGGGGCAACGGATCAAGAAAAAGAAGATCGATTGGGACCCGAAGGCCTTTCCGGTCCTCACCTGGCGTTGGCGCCTGCAAAAGGTGACGTCGGACACTGAGCCGATTGCGGCGCTCTATGCCTCGCTGGATACAGATCTCATGTTTATCCCGGTGTTTACGAAGTATGTCTGGAGTGTGGCCAAGCCTGAGGGCACGTTGACCGAAGGCGGTATGTTCAGCGGTTCGGAGATCGTGATGCAAAGCGGCACGAAAGCGGTCGGTCAGTGGTTTGAAGAACGTGTGAACGTCTACGAAGATTTCAAACGGATTCATAAGCATGAACCGGCTGCCAAAGCTTGGGGCATATCGATCATCGCCGCGTCCGGAGTAGAAATCGATTTCGGCTCGATAATCGCAAGCGCAGGACGCTAGAAAATATATGGCTGAGTCCGGTGCGGAACAAGCGGCGCCCTTAAAGAAGGTGTTGGATATCCTGTTCGGCGTGGCCGTGATGGGAACCGTAGGAACGCTCATCGGGATTATTATGGGTGGCGGTATCATGCCGCTGGCGAGTGGGGCGGGGTTGCTGCTCGGTGGAGTCATTGGGTTTATGGGTGGGCGGCGTTTTTTGGCGAGTATTTTAGTGGGGACGCTCTTGGGTGGGGCGCTAGCCTGGCTCATTGCCGGCACAGAGAGAATATCTGTGGGTGCGGGGGCCGGTGCCGCCATGGGTGGATTTCTCGGCGTGCAGATTTCGATGTTGTTGGATATGCGGGCGGCAAAGAAGAAGGCTGTAATCGGAGGAACATAAAGTCGTGATGGAAAATAGGGGAGTGCTCATCGGCGCGATCGCGTTTGTCTTTGGGTCGTTCCTCCTGATGATTAGTTTGCTGGTCTATGAGTCGTACAAGTCGAAGCAGATGAAGGCGCTGGCCTCGTCGATTAAGACCGAGGCTCGACCTGCGCCGACCAGTGCGCCCTCTCTGGATTATTCCATGTATAAAACGAAGATGGGCGATGAAGGCCGAGAGATGGTGCAGGTTCCCGAAGGCCCGTTCATCATGGGGAGCAAGGACGGCGACCCGGACGAGGTGCCGGAACGGCAAGTGTTTTTAAGCGCGTTCTATATCGACAGAAGAGAAGTGTCGCAAGAGGAATATGCCCGGTTCGCCAAGATGACCAAGCGTCCGCTGCCGAAGATCGAGGTGTTTGAGGACGATCAGTCCAAGTTGCTGCAGTCCGAGTTTGCGGCGATGAGCATGTCATGGGACGAGGCGGCGGCCTATTGTAAATGGGCGGGAAAGCGCCTTCCTACGGAAGCGGAATGGGAAAAAGCCGGCCGTGGTGAGGGAAAACGGAAATATGCGTGGGGCGATACCATGAAAACTGGCCATGCGAACGCCAATCTAGATGGAAGTGAGGATGGATATCGGTATCTTGCACCTCCCGGGTCCTTCGAGCCAGGCCGGAGCCCTTACGGAATCTATGACATGACTGGGAACGTTGCGGAATGGGTGGCAGACTCGTACGACGAACATTACTACCAAAAAGCGCCCTATCGTGATCCGAAAGGGCCGGAACGTGCGGATTTGAAAGTCGTGCGCGGAGGGTCGTGGCGAGAAACCGAGCATAACGCCAGGCTGTCCAAACGATTTGCCGCGAAAGCCTGGCGAACGGATATTACGATCGGGTTTCGCTGTGCGAGCGATGGTGTGGAGGCGAGCGACAGTCCCGCTGCGCCATAACCGACATGCTCGAAACCAAATTCAAGGTTCTGTTTCTTCTTGCCATCCTCGCTTTTGCAGCGATTCCTATCATGGGAATCCTGCGTGGTTCCCCGCTGACCCCGTTTGAAGGCTCTTCTATTGACTCCCAAAATGCCACCCCAACGGCGACGATCGACCCCTCGCAGGTTTCCCATGAAGAGCCGGTCCCGGAAGAAATGGTTTCAATCCCGGCAGGCCCCTTCATTCGTGGGACGAATGAAGGCGGGCTCGATGAACGGCCGCAGCGTACGGTGTTGCTGGATGCGTTTGCCATTGATCGCTACGAAGTGACGAATCATCAGTATCAGCAATTTATCAATGTGACCGGACATCGCAAGTCCGGTCCTCCTGCTCGCTATGCCAAGAACATGAGCAAGATGCTGAGCATCAATCAGCCGGTGGTCTACGTGTCATGGGAGGATGCCGAGACCTATTGCCATTGGAAAGGGAAGCGGCTTCCGACTGAAGCAGAATGGGAAAAGGCCATGCGAGGATCGGATGGCCGCCTGTGGCCATGGGGTAATGTGGAGCAGCCTGACGGAGCGAATTGGGCCAGAGTGCAGGATGGTCATGAGGTTTCCGCAGTTGTCGGTACAGTTCAGACCGATAAGAGCCCGTACGGCGTCATGGATGGGGCAGGCAATGTGATGGAATGGGTGGCCGACTGGTATGGGGAACGCTATTTTACGGAAGCCCCTGAACAGAACCCGCCGAGCCCGGATCACGGAGTTTATCGGGTGCTTCGCGGGGGTGGTTATGCAACCACGGGAGCCGATATTCGCATCACCAGCAGGAGCAAGATGGTCGCGGACTTTCGCGATGAGACGATCGGGTTTCGCTGTGCGGTTTCCGGTGAAAAGCCAGGGAGAAACTGAATGGAAAGACCATGGAAACTTACAAGAAATCAAAGTAATAGAGAATAAGAAAGACAGCCACAAGTATATTGACAACCATTCCGGTCAAAACTATAATGTCGAACACTTTTGATTTCTTTTTCATCGAGTTTCCCCTGAATTTCCGTGTGCGATAAGGAATTTTGAATAACACACGGGTATCTGTGTGTCAAGAAAGTCGCTGAGCTGATTCGGGACTTTTCGTTTGTATCAGGAGAGAGGGAGATGTAATGGCGACGGCAACACCGGATAGCGAGTTAAAAGTCAGAATCGGCAAGATGATTTTCTACATCACCTGTGCGTTGGGTCTGTGGTTTTTTTATTGGTTCGCTGGGATTCAGTGCCCCTGCTAAACGGGGCCACTGCGGCGCTGAGATTTCTAGAACGTCCACGAAGTCTGAGGGAGGAAGTGCCATGGGCATGACAATCGTATACGTGATGGTGTCGCTGGTGGTGTGCATTAGCTATTTTTTAGCAGTAGACCACTTTTTGATGGACTCGCAGGGACTCGATTTCTGGTATCTATTCCGGAACTAGCGCCCGGTAGTTCTGCTGCTTTGATTCTGGCTTATGTGTGCAGTCAATAGAACGTGAGAACGTGATTTTTTTCAGAATGCATCAAGGAGGTATTTCATGGGACGTGTAGCCGGGAAGAAGTTATTCTCAATCATGGCGCTTTGCGCGATGGTTGGCCTTCTCCTGCTCCCCATCGCCGTATCGCTTCCGTCACTAGCCATGGGAGCCGATGCTCCCGATGCAGTGAAGAAAGAGGGTGAGGCGAAAGTCGAAAAGGGGCGCGATGTCTATTATAAGACAGAGGGTATCGTCGTCGGCGCCCCTGCTCCGAAGACTGTCGATGGCCCGAGAGATTATCCTCGCTACAACTTCGAGAGCCGTGTGCTGCTCTGGTTCGCGAACCAGCAGCATCTTTACTACGGAAGCTTCGTGCTCGCAGTTCCGATCTTTTGTATGGTGATCGAGTTCATGGGAGTAGTGACGAAGGATAAGGCGATGGCGAAGCGGTACGACCAGCTCGCCTATGATTTTATCAAGATCAGTCTGACGGCCTATTCGTTGACTGCCATTCTAGGCGGCATCCTGATCTTCACCTTCCTGACGCTCTATCCGGCATTTTTCGGTTATCTATCCGGCATCTTCCGTCCGGTGATGCATATCTACGCCTTGATGTTCGTGGCGGAGAGTGGAACCCTCTACATCTATTACTATGGCTGGGACAAGATGAAGGAAGGGTTCCTCAAGTGGATTCACTTGAGCATGTCCGTGATCCTGAACGTGATCGGTACGTTGCTGATGTTCCTGGCGAATTCCTGGATCGGTTTCATGATGTCGCCGGCCGGCGTGGATGAGCAGGGCCGGTTTCTGGGAAACATCTGGCACGTTATCCATACCGCCCTCTGGAATCCGCTCAACGTGCATCGCATTTTAGGGAATATGGCGTTTGGCGGCGGTGTCGTCGCAGCCTATGCGGCATATAAGTTCTTAGCCTCCAAGACAGATGAGGACCGCGCGCACTACGATTGGATGGGTTACATCGCCATGGCGCTTGGCGTGGCGTTCTTGATTCCCTTGCCGTTCGCCGGCTACTGGCTGATGCGCGAGGTGTATGCCTATCGCCAGCAGATGGGGATTACGCTCATGGGCGGCCTCCTGGCCTGGCTCTTCATTATTCAAGCCACTATGATCGGCATCCTTTTCTTGAGTACGAATTATTATCTCTGGCAGGCGCTTGGCCGGATGCGCGGTGCGGAAAAGTACCAACGATATATTAAGTATCTCGTATTCGTTCTCTGCTGCGGTTATCTGGTGTTCATTACTCCCCATACGATTGTCATGACTCCGGCTGAACTCAAGGCCATGGGAGGCCAGCAGCATCCGGTGTTGGGAAACTATGGAGTCATGTCGGCCAAGAATGGTGGAATTAACGTCATTATTACCACCACGATTCTTAGTTTCGTCTGGTATATGCGAGGCAATAAAGTCTCGACTGTATCCTGGTCGAAATTCGGCAACATCTTCATGGGTGTTTTCTTCGGGTGCGCCTATGTGAACATCATATGGTTGGCGATCTATGGGTATTACATCCCGGCAAACGTGCGGGTAGGTCTGTCAGTTCCTCAGGTTGCCACCACTCTATCCTGCCTCTTCTTCATGTTTGCGCTGAACACTGCCATGATGAAGGGCGCCAAACAGATGGGGGCCATTGAGTGGGGTAAGATATCTGTTCGATCGCAATATGCGTTGATCATGCTTGCCACAGCCTTTACCTGGATGATGGGCCTGATGGGATATATACGCTCATCGGTCCGACTATTCTGGCATGTGAATGAGATTATGCGCGATAACTCACCCTGGGCCTACACGCATACGGTGGGTTTTGCGGCAAATATGATTTCATTCAATGTGCTGTTCTTCTGGGTGACCATTCTATTTGTCTTCTGGCTGGGAAGCCTCGGGCTGAAGAAAGCGCCTGTTGAGGCGAAAGCAGGGGTTCCGGGAGCCGCACCGCAGCCGGCTGGGGGCCACTAGTCATCGTTAAGGACCTTGGATGGTGGAGTGGAGGCATGAAGAACATGCCGCTCTCCTACCGGAACTTCAGGAGGTTACATCCGTGGGCGATTTAGTAAAAGAAGCTCTATCAATAGGGTGGCCGCTATTCGCGCTTCTCGCCTGTCTCTTTGTCTATTCAATAGTATCTGTCAAAGATGCTACTGCGAAGAAGCGCGCATTGTTCAAGGTCTTTATCGGCACAATTGGCGCCTGTTTGCTGATGCTGGCGATTGCGCACTATAAGGGGAGCTTCTATGAAGCGAACCGGATGCTACCAGTGTCCTTAGTGCTCATCACTGCGACCTGCTTCATGATGGGCATCTATTTCCCCAATCAAGCCGCATTACTCAAGATCGGTGGCTTCATGTTTCTGGTTGCCGCAGGCCTGTCAGGGTATGGGAACTGGTTGCCACAGGTCGAAGGTGGATTTCCTCCTGCGGAAGTAAAGCTAGATTTTGCTTCTATGTCTGCCCAGGCACTTGCCGACGAAGGTGAGAAGATCATTTTCGGCGGAATTGGAAAGAACAAAGAGCAGGGCGCAGTCGGGAAAGGCCAGTGCCCTCTCTGTCACGCTTTCCACGCAGGGATGCTGGGTGAACGGGCGCCTAACTTACAAGGCCTTCCAGGGAGAGCAGGCAAGGAGCGATTGGAGGATCCAAAATACAGCAAAGGCAAGCCGGCGGGAAGAAACTTTGCCGAAAAAGAGGCATTCCCTGGTGCGGGGACTGCGGAAAATGGCCAAGAGTATATTGCGGAGTCCCATGCCTGTCCGAGCTGTTATGTCGTTGAGGGCTACGGTGTGAAGGGTACGAACGATAAAGAAAGTCCGATGCCGTCTATTCACAAGCCACCGATCTCGTTGAGCCTTCCTGAATTGGCGGCTGTGGATACCTGGTTGTATCTACGTGAAGGGATTGATGCACCGTCATTCGAAGAGATCATTAAGTCGTATGAGAAGTTCGTTCCCGAGGCTGACCGGCCTAAACAACAGGAAGATAAGCCGGCAGGCGGGAGTGATCTGATGGCAGATGGAACCGAGACGGTAGATGTGATTTTTCAAAAAGCGACATGCGTGGCCTGCCATACGATCCCCGGCATTCCAGGAGCGAAGGGGACGATCGGTCCTGCGCTTGAAGAGGGCACGAACGCCCTGCTTCGCATGAAGGATAAAGACTACAAGGGATCGGCAAAGACCGTTCCGGACTACATCATGGAGTCAATCGTGTCACCCAGCGTTTACGTGGTGAAGCCGTTCCCGGACAATACCATGCCGAAAGTATTTGGCCAGAAGTTGAGCGCGGGAGCGATCAAAAAGATCGTCGATTATCTGTCTCAGGTGAAGGCGGGTTCGCCACCACCGAAGATTTCGTGATCTTGGTTATCTATCTCTTTTATCGAGTAAACGGAGTTCACCGATGAAAGCATTAATGTCAGTCGCGGCACTTGTGGGAGCAGCAGGAATACTTCTGCTTGCTGCAATGACTGTGGGTATCGTTCCGTCAAATACCGTGCGCCTGATCGAAGGGTATATGCCGGTCCAAGTAATCGCGGAGCTCACGCTGTTTGTGGCGGGATTTACAGGGATCAGCTATATGATGGGAGCCATGGGAATGCCATTCCCAAGGTTTTGGCAGGGCATTCTTTTTTGGGCGTTCCTGCTTATTTATTTGAAGTTCCGCGTGTATCCACCAATTCCGTTTAGCGTTCGCGCTATGTATGGGACGATTTCCCTGGTGGCTATCTTTATGTGGGTGTCTGCGAACGAAGAAGATTGGAATAAGTTCAAGCAGCCGATCATGAATGTCTTGGATGCCAAGACCGGGGGGAAAAGGCTGTTGCGCTACGCGTATCTGGTTATTCTGCCGATCTTGATCGGTGGGTTCTCATACAACTCGATGGTCCCAAAATCTGAAGAGCCGATCGAGTTGCGAACGGTACACC
Organism: uncultured Nitrospiraceae bacterium; assembly: GCA_963781915.1. Lineage (GTDB taxonomy): Bacteria > Nitrospirota > Nitrospiria > Nitrospirales > Nitrospiraceae > Palsa-1315. Next base: position 25,478 of record CAWAIH010000013.1, read on the forward strand.
CTGCTCCGCCGGCCAGCACCAAAGTACATGGGAAAACCTATACGCTGCAGACCTCACAGAATCCCTATCGGGTCAATCCCGAAGGAAAATACGATCAGGAATATAGCAACGCCAATATTGTGGAGCAGGGCATGGGTCGATTGATGAAGCCCAGCGCCAATCCCTGGGATAAGGACGCTCAAGGGTACCTCAAATATGTGCGCGAAGGCGGAGAGATCTTTTATCAGAATTGCCATTTCTGCCATGGTGACAATCTGAACGGCCGTGGTCTCCATGCCTTCGCGTTCAATCCGATCCCGGCGAACTTCACCGATCCGGGTACAATTGCGCAACTACAGGAAACATTCATCTTCTGGCGCGTATCCAAGGGTGGAATCGGATTGCCAAACGAAGGATTTCCCTGGGCATCTGTGATGCCACCATGGGAACAGCACCTGACTGTGGACGAAATCTGGAAAGTCGTCCTGTTTGAATATTGGCACACGGGGTATTACCCAAGAACATGGGACTAGAGTTCACTTAGTTTATAGCCAACCTGGATTGACGACATGAGGGAAGCGATGAACAATTCGTTAGGTCTGAAGGCCGGAATGGTCCTCACGACTGCCTTTGGAATTATCCTGGCCTCCGGGATCACAGCAGGATTGACCTTTGCCGCAGATGCTGCTCTTCCTGCAGGCTTCAAGAAAGGCGATTTGTCGCCTGAGCCTTCTGCAGACATGATTGAAGCAGGAAAGCGGGTTTACTTCACCAAATGTGTCTGGTGTCATGGGGTCGATGGCGCTGGTGATGGACCAGGCGCTGATCGTCTCTGGCCACGCCCCCGCAATTTCAACCAAGGAACGTTCAAGATTCGACATACGGCCAGCGGTGAGCTGCCGTTGTTCGATGCCAAGAAGCCCGTTGCCGGTCAGAATGATCTGTTTGAGACTGTGACGCACGGTCTGCCTGGTTCCGCCATGCCATCCTGGGAAGGTATTCTGACTGAAGAGCAACGGTTGCAAGTGTTGTCATTCGTCACCACCCAGCTCGTGAAGGATCGGAAATTTACGGACAAACAGTCAGAGAGCCAAACCGTGCTACAGATGGGTGATCTGAAGCCGATTCCCGCAACAGAAGAGAGCATAAAAAAGGGATCGGAGCTTGTTGTCGAAAGGAAGTGTGTTGAGTGTCACGGCGCTGATGGCCGTGGTGACGGCAATGCGTTCAATCTCAAAGACGATTGGGGTTTTTCGATACAACCGGCCAATTGGCACAAGTGTTGGAATTTCAGAGGAAGCCGGCAAGATCCCTATAACGTCAAGAACATCTTCCGGACGTTTTCGACCGGGGTCAACGGCACTCCGATGCCCTCGTTCGCCGATAATACCACTGTCGAAGAGCGCTGGCATATTGCGAACTTCGTGAACTCACTCTGTGAGCGTGAAGCAGATGGAACGCCCCTCTCGATCGATCAATTGACTGACAAGCCTAAGGTGAACTTTGTGTTGTCCTCAGGGGTCGTACTCGAAGGAGGAGAGATTCCGGCAGATCCAGAACACGAACTGTGGCAGAAGCGGGCTAGGCGAATTGTCGCGATGGGCGGTCAGATCACCCATAAGCCGAGAAACTTCGTGAACCGGATCGACGATATCTGGATGAAATCGCTTTATAACGACAAGTACATCGCGTTTATGTTCCAGTGGGACGACCGGACGAAGAGCGTCGCCGAAGGAAAGTTGCCCTGGGGTCCGACCCAAGTCAATATCGATATCAAGGAGCAGGATCCGAAGACCGGGGAAGAGGGTTCCATTGCCTTTCGTCAGAATAACTACACGGTCTACAACGATGCGGTCGCCATGGAAACTGCCGTGAAGTGGAAGGATCTTCCCGCACCGATTAAGCCGCGGTATCTGTTCGGTAGTAACGAGCAGTTCCCGGTCGACATCATGAAATGGGAAGCCGATGGGTCGCTCCGTGCCTTCAAGGGTACTGGGTGGGATAAGGATTTTGAAGAGCGGGACAACTACGAAGAGAGCAGCAAGTTACTTTTCTCTGAGTGGAAAAATGGCCGATGGACGGTGATCATTCAGCGGCCATTGGGCAACAAGAAGGATCAGGATTACGACGAAGATACCTTCTTTGAAATGGGGCAATACATTCCCACCGTGTTCTTTGCCTGGGACGGACATAATGGCGACGCAGGGCGGAAGATGGCCGTCTCGGCTTTCTACTATACCTTCCTGGAGCCTCCGACACCCCGCGAAGCCTATATCTATCCGATTGTGATTGCGTTTGGCGTGGTCCTGCTGGAAGGTTGGGTCTTGACCAGACGATCGAACAAGAAGAAGGGAAAGACCCTCTAACGCTCGTTGAACGGAAAGAGTTTGAAGCATCAAGAGGGGGTGGGGTAACCCACCCCCTCTTTCTTTTTAGCCGACTGTATTGAGGAATGATGGAAAGCGAAGTAGCCGGCGTTCTTCTTGCCGGTGGGAAAAGCCGGAGGATGGGAGAAGACAAACGGCATCTCGTCGTGGGGGAACAGACCCTCATCGAACGAGGGCTGGCGGTGCTTCAGTCAATCTTCTGCGAGGTACTGGTTGTCATTGCGCAGGACAGCCCTCCGCTTAGCATCGATGCCAGAGTGGTGCGGGATCTGGTACCTGATTGCGGTAGCCTCGGAGGTCTCTATACCGGGCTTACCCAGGCAACGGCACCCTACATATTCGTGGTTGCCTGCGACATGCCGTTTCTCAACCAGACGGTCATGACTCAGTTCACGAGTCGAAGAGAAACCGCAGATATTGTGATGGCGAGACTTGCTGACCGGTTGCATCCGATGCATGCGTTGTACAGCAAACGGTGTCTGCCTGCCTTGGAAGAGATGATCCGGGCAAGGCAGTTCAAGATCCAAGAGGTTGTGTCGCATTCCTCTCTCCGAGTGCATTATGTCACCGAGGCAGATTTGCTCACCATCGACCCCTCCGGGCATTCATTTTACAACGTCAATACAATGGCAGATCTTGAAGCGGCGCGGTCTCTGCTTGCTCAGATCCCTCCATCGGAATAATGGTCATGCCCACCGTGAACAGAACGATCGTGATGATCCACCCAGGAGGCCTGGGCGATGTGCTCTTGGCAGTTCCGGCCATGGTTCGCTTGCGGGCCCGCTTCCCCAACCATCGGCTGGTGCTTTGTGCGGAGGAGCAGGTCGCAAGGCTGCTCCTGACAAGCCTGATTATTGACGACTGGGCATCTGTGCAGGGGCACAACTGCGCGGACCTGTTTGCCGGTGCGGACTTGGTTACGGGTCAGGTACGGGCCTGGTTGGAGGATTGCGACCTTGCCATTGCCTGGACAGAGGATCTCGATGGTAAGTTGAGCAAAACACTCAAGACCGTCGGTGTTTGTGAGGTTATCGCGAAGTCTCCGTTTTCGGCTACGATTCTGGCGAGACATCAACGTGATCGGTTTCTTGAAACGATCAATGAGGCGCCGTCTGATGATGCAGGAGATGTTCTGTTGACGGTAACGGAACCGCTCTTTCGTCTCGGGCGAGTCTGTTTTGAAGCGGCAGGTTGCTCAACCGGACAGTCTCTCGTCGTCATCCATCCTGGGAGCGGGAGTATCCATAAGTGTGCGGCGTCGGAGACACTTGCGTCTGTCGTTGTCGCGGTTCAGATGTCCGGGGCGACCCCTGTGGTTCTCGAAGGGCCGGCAGATCAGGAGCCGGTCGATCGACTTCTCCGACTATGTGGGGATCCACCGATCGTCTTGAAGGGGCTCGATCTTTTAACCGTCGCCGGGGTCTTAGCCCAGGCACGCCTCTTTGTTGGGCAGGATTCTGGCATCACTCATCTGGCGGGGCTGATGGGAGTGCATACGGTAGCACTGTTTGGGCCGACTGATCCCGATCGCTGGGCTCCTCAAGGCATCCATGTTGCTGTGGTGCAGGGCGCACCTTGCCTCTGCCGTTCATGGAGCGACGTCATCCGATGTCAGGGGAAATCTTGTCTCGTGATCCAGCAAGATCACCTTGTGGCACGATGTTTTGCGCACCTCAATGAGGCCAGGGCTTCGGCAGAGAATCCCGTTCGGCTGCCTTGTCACTGACCATCCCTTATGCTACAGTGACCAGTTCATTTTCCCTTTCAATGGTAAGGACTTAGGAGTTATTTTCTTGTCCAGCGGGGTCGTGCAGGAAAAGGTCACCAGCGCGTTGATTAGCGCGCTCAATGGGGCCAAAAAGAAGGGCCAACTGAAGACGGAAGTTTGGCCTCAGGTGAGTCTGGATACTCCCAAACGTCCTGAATGGGGGGACTTAGCTTCGACGGTCGCCATGTCTCTCGCGGTGTCCGAACAACGAGCGCCCCACGATATCGCACAAATTATTATCGACAATCTTTCTCAGCGCGAGCAGCTCTTCGACCGAGTCGAGATCGTCAGGCCGGGGTTCCTCAACCTCACGATCAAGCCTGCCATTTGGCAAGAGGTGCTCAGGGAAATCGAGATGGCGGGGCCAGCCTACGGGCGAGCTGAGCTGGGGAAGCAGTGCCGAGTGTTGGTGGAGTATGTGAGCGCCAATCCGACCGGCCCATTGCATGTGGGGCATGGGCGTGGCGCGGCGGTGGGGCAAGCGGTCGCGAACATGCTTAAGGCGGTTGGGTATGACGTCGTGAGCGAATATTATATTAACGATGCCGGTAGGCAGATGAAATTGTTGGGAGCTTCCGTCTACGCGCGCTATGAGGAACTGTCGAATCGGCCGGTCGAATTTCCGGCGGAGGGCTATCACGGGGCCTACATCACTGCCGTAGCCGAGCAGGTGAAGAAGCAGCTTGGGTCTGAACTATCCGGACGAGCAGCCACTGAGGTCGAGGAGCGTTGTCGAACGTTCGCCAATCAGGAATTGCTGAGATTGATTCGCGAGGACCTGAAGTCCTTCGGGGTCGAGTTCGAGTCCTGGTTCAGCGAGGCCTCTCTCGTGAATTCAGGGGCGGTCCAAGGGGTCTTGGATGAATTAAAGTCGCAACAGTTCCTATTTGAGCAGGAAGGCGCCTGGTGGTTTCGCTCCTCGGCATTCGGCGACGAGAAGGATCGCGTCGTGCGGAAACAGGACGGCGAGTACACCTACTTGGCATCGGATATCGCCTACCACCGGGATAAGTTGCAGCGCGGATACGATCTTCTCATCGACGTCTGGGGTGCGGATCACCATGGCTACATTCCCCGGATGCAAGCGGTCGTGCAAGCCTACGGGCATCCGAAAGATCGACTTCGGGTGGTACTGGTCCAGATGGTGAATTTGTTGCGCGGCGGGAAAAAAGTGGAAATGTCGAAGCGGGCCGGGGAGTTCATCACGATGCGGGAAGTCATCGATGAAGTCGGGGCCGATGCGGCCAAGTTCTTTTTCTTGATGCGCGATTCCAACTCGCATCTGGACTTTGATTTGGAATTGGCCAAGCAACGGTCGTCCGACAATCCCGTGTACTATGTGCAGTATGCCCATGCCAGGATCGCCAGTCTCTGGCGCGTTGCGGCTGCGCGAGGCATTGCTTGTCCACTGCCGCGCGAGGCGGATTTGACGGTATTGACGGAACCGGATGAGTTGGGGCTGATTCGAAAGCTCTCTGCCTATCCATCGGTTCTACAGGGCAGTGCAACGGCCTATGAGCCTCACAGGATGACCTACTATCTTCAACAGTTAGCCGGGTTGCTCCACACATTTTATAATAAGCACCGTATTCTGCCTCCCGCTGCAGACCGCGATCTGCTGGTTGGTACGCCTGATGGGTTGGCTCCAAGCGAAGGGTTGCAGAAGGAGGTACCGACTCCAGAACGGACTGCGGCGAGACTGGCGTTGATGAGCGGGGTCCAGCAGGTCTTGAAGAATGGACTCGGAGTGCTTGGGATTTCCGCACCGGAGCAGATGTAGCAACGAGAGGGATTGTGAACTTTTCAGTTCAGCAAGTGGATCGTGAGACGAGCGCGCGATTGGGGAGACTCAGCACCGCCCATGGCGAGATCGATACGCCGGCTTTCATGCCGGTCGGCACCTTGGGGCCGGTCAAGGGGATCGATCCAGCCGATTTAGAGCAGCTCGGCTTTCGTCTCATGCTGAACAACGCGTACCACCTCTATCTGCGGCCTGGACATAAGATTATAGCTGAGATGGGTGGATTGCATCGGTTTACCGGGTGGCCGGGAGCCATCTTGACGGACAGCGGAGGGTTTCAGATTTTCAGTCTCGCAAAGTTGTGCAAGGTGACGGACCAAGGCGTGAGTTTTCAATCGCATATCGATGGATCTACACATTTCATCACGCCGGAGACTGCCATTGAGATTGAAGAAGCGTTGGGGGCCGATATCATGATGGCGTTCGATCACTGTGTGGCCTTGCCGGCTGAGAGAGAAGTCGTGCGCGATGCCGTACGACGGACTACCCTCTGGGCCCAACGGTGTCAGGTCAGTCGGCGTCGTTCGGATCAAGCCCTCTTTGGGGTCGTGCAGGGCGGGTTGGATGCAGATCTCCGTGTGACCTCGGCGCGCGATCTCGTCGGGCTTGGCTTTGAGGGCTACGCGGTCGGCGGGCTTTCGGTAGGAGAATCGAAGGCAGAGATGTATGCCATGTTGGATGTGACCGTGCCCGAACTGCCGGATTCGAAGCCGCGGTATTTGATGGGTGTAGGGATGCCGGAGGATCTAATCGAGGGTGCCATGCGCGGGATCGACCTGTTCGATTGCGTGGTGCCTTCTCGCCATGGGCGGACCGGTTCGCTCTTTACGAGTTTCGGGCGAGTGGTGATCAAGCAAGCGCGGTATGTCCGGGATGAGCAGCCGATCGATCCGGCTTGCGGCTGCCCGGTCTGCGCGCGCTATTCACGCGCCTATCTGCATCACCTCTTTCAGATGAAAGAGATGTTGTCGTCGAGACTGAACACGATTCACAATCTCTGGTATTTTGCCGACCTGATGGGCCAAGTGCGGGCTGCGATCGCACAGGGGACGCTACGGTCGTTCCGGGACGAGTTTTACCGGTCCCGCGACCTAGCCGCATCGGATGTTTCAGCTGCGGACGTCGATCTGCATCGGCATGCCGGAGGGGACTAACTTGACTGAGAAGGAGTGTGTATGTTCATGCAATCGGTCGTAATGGCTCAGTTGTTCGGTGGTGGAGGGGCGGGCTCTGGTTCCACCGCCAGCACGATCCTGTCACTCGTTCCGTTCGCGCTCATCTTCGTCATTTTCTATTTCTTGGTTATCTTGCCGCAGCAAAAACGCTCGAAACAGCAGAAGGCGTTGCTGGAGGCCCTGAAGAAGGGCGATAAGGTGGTCACAGCGTCCGGTATCTGGGGTACCGTGACGAATCTCGGGAAGGATACGGTAACACTGCAGATTGCCGATACGACAAAGATTCGGATACAACGGGATCAGATTGCTCGGTTACGCGGCGGCGATGACGAGGACAAAGATAAAGAGAAGGATTCGTAGACCGCACAGGATAAAGGGGTACCAGACGACATGAAAAAAGTGGGTGGGCGGTTACTATTGTTGGCGATGGTGGTGGTGTTGTCGGTGTTCTTTTTCATCCCCTCCTATCAGCCGTTCTATCAAGGGTTGCCTGCGTGGCTGAAACAGGTGATGCCGAACAAAGGCATTACCCTGGGATTGGATCTCCAAGGCGGAATTCATCTCGTCATGGAAGTGGACGAAGATCGCGCGGTCGAGATCGCCGTCGATCGGTCGGTCGTATCCCTTCAAGATGTGTTGCTGGATAAGAAAATTCCCGTGGAGTCCGTGGCACGGACGGGACCGACCCAGATCACGATTCAGTTCCAGAACGGCGAACTCAAGGCGCAGATCCAGAAGATGATCGATGACTATCCGATCTTCAGCGAGGCGGAGTCTGCCGGGTCGGCCAATAGGCTGGTGTGGGAGCTGCGGGAGACCGAGGGGAAGCGGATCAAGGACTCAGCCATCAACCAGGCATTGGAAACGATTCGGAACCGCATCGACCAGTTTGGCGTGGCAGAACCGATCGTGCTGCGGCAGGGGTTGAAGCAGATCGTCGTGCAGCTGCCCGGCGTCAAAGAGCCCAAGCGCGCCAGGGATCTGATTAAAGAGACGGCGCTGCTCGAATTTAAGATGCTCGATGAAGACAACCAGGCGAAGTTCGATCTGCCCGCCCGTATTCCGAAAGACAAAGAGGCGGATGTACTGAAGCAGGTGGAGGGGAAATTGCCGGATGGCGATCAGATCCTCTTCGAGCGGGGAGTCGATAAAGACACCGGTCGCGAATATCGCATCCCGTATCTTGTCAAAAAGCGGGTCATGTTGACCGGCGATGTGTTGAACGATGCAAAGGTCTCGATCGGCCAATTCAACGATCCTTACGTATCGATCACGTTTGACGGGAAGGGCGGTCGGGAGTTCGAACGGATTACGGGCGACAACATCAAAAAGCGAATGGCTGTCGTGCTCGACAATACGATCTACTCGGCGCCGGTGATTCAGGACCGCATTACCGGGGGCCGCGCGCAAATCACCGGGACGTTTTCCATGCAGGAGGCGAACGACTTGGCCATCGTGCTCCGGGCCGGTGCCTTACCGGCTCCCCTCAAGATTATCCAAGACCTCACCGTCGGCCCCTCGCTTGGGAAAGATTCGATCGAGAAAGGTGTGGCGGCCACGCTGTTTGCCGGCGCCCTGGTCGTGATCTTCATGATTGGGTATTACCGGCTGTCCGGCGTGATTGCGGACTTTGCGCTGGCGCTCAACCTCTTGTGTTTGGTCGGAGCCCTTTCCGCGCTGAACGCCACGCTGACCTTGCCGGGGATCGCCGGGATCGTGCTCACGATCGGGATGGGGGTCGACTCGAACGTCCTGATCTTCGAGCGTATTCGTGAAGAGCTGCGATCGGGGAAAGGGGTTCGTCTGGCGGTGGACGGGGGATATGACAAGGCGCTGCTGACGATTGTCGACTCTCACGTGACCACCCTGATCACGGGAGTGGCGCTGTTTCTCTTCGGGACGGGGCCGATCAAAGGGTTTGCCGTAACCTTGTGTCTCGGAATCGGGATCAACCTGTTTACGGCATTGATCGGCACCAAGGTCATTTTTGACCTCTTGAATCAACGACACAAAGTGGGACAGTTAAGCATCTAGTTCGAAGGAGCCGGCATGTTAGAGATTCTCGGGAAAACTAGTATCGATTTCATGGGGAAGCGCCGTTGGGCCTTTCTCTTTTCCGGTATCATGGTGCTGCTGGGAATTGTCTCGCTCATTCAGATCGGCAGGGGGACGGCGAACCTCGGTATCGATTTCTCAGGCGGGACCGCGGTGCAGTTGAAGTTCGACCAACCGATCCGGATCGACGAGGCGAGAAAAGTCCTGGAGGCGAATGGCCTGGGCAATGCCGAGCTGCAAGAGTTCGGACAGGATAACAAACTTCTGGTCCGCCTGAAGGCGTCGACCACGATCGAGGAGAAAATCGCCGATCGGGTCGTGGCGGTCTTTACAAAGGAGTTTTCCTCGAACCATTTCGTGGTCGATTCCAGCACGGAAATCGGACCGACCATCGGAAGTAAACTTCAAGAGGATGCCCTCATTGCGATCGTCATTTCCTTTGCCGGGATCATTCTCTATGTCGCGGCGAGGTTCGAGCTTCGTTTCGGTATTGCCGCCGCCTTGGCGACCTTTCATGATGTATTGGCGGTGTTGGGAATTTTTTATATCCTGGACAAGGAAATTACCCTGCTCGTCGTGACGGCCTTGCTGACGTTAGCCGGCTATTCGATGACGGACACGGTCGTCGTGTTCGACCGTATCAGAGAAAATCTGCGAATGCGTCGGCGGGAGAGCGAAGAAACGATCATCAACAATGCAGTCAACCAAGTCCTGAGCCGCACGATCGTCACCACGTTGACCGTCGTGTTGGTGCTGATTCCTCTGACGCTGGCCGGAGGAGAAGTCTTGCATGACTTCTCTCTCGCCCTGTTATGGGGGGTGATCATTGGAACCTATTCGTCCGTCTTCGTCGCAAGTCCGTTGCTGATGCTCTGGCCCGGAGCATCCGGGCGGATGTTGAAGGGGAGTTAGGCGTCCGGTGAGTAAACGCTCGTAGTTCGTGAAGCGTGAAACGTCCGAATCCGGAAACGAACGACGCTTCACGAGATACGCGTCACGCATCACGGGTTGTCGCATCCAGATCGGGCCCACCCATGACATTCTGGAGTCGGTCTCACAGTCTCCAGCGGAAGATCATCACGGCGATCGTGCTGGTCGGACTTCTGCCCCTGATCCTTCTGCTTGCGCTCACCTATGTCGAGGAGAGGCGCGCGCTTCGTGAAATCACCGGCGCCAACTTCAAGGAAGTTGCCGTTGAGGCCGCTCGCCGCATCGAAATGCAGGTCAGTCGCGGGATGAGCGAGGCGCAGCAACTTGGCACAGCCCCCTTTCTCCGCACCGCCGTCACCGAATCCAACCGCACGTACGAGGGAAAGGATGCGCAACGCATCCAGGGCATGATCAAGGATTGGCAGCATCGGTGGCGCAAGCGGGATCGGCAAAGCGAATTTCCCCCCTTCATCAATCGCATCGCCACCGACTATCTCATCCGGTGGCACGACATCCGTAAATCTGACTATGTCGGGATTCTGGTGACTGACCAGCAAGGGGCGCTAGTGCTCAGTTCCATCCCGCAAGTCGAATACTTTTACGGAAAGACACCCTGGTGGCAAGCGGTGGTGAAGGGGGGAAGCCTCAATGGCTTTGTGAGCGAGATCACCTTCGATCCAGCGCTTGGAACCCATGTGGCCGTGGTGGCGGAACCTATCCTGGATGACACCAAGGGAACGGTGATTGGGGCAGTCACCATTCTGTTGCGCCGGGACACGATTTTTCATGCGATTGCGGAGAGCACCATTGGAGCCACCGGCCACGCGATGTTGTTCAGCTCCGATGGCGTGCCGGTGATTTGCCCGGTCCTGGCTCCGGAAGAGCATACGATGAAGCCCGAGTTGATCCGTACCCTCGATGGGCTCAAGGCCGGTTGGACAGTCGCCGCAGACGATTCGCATGGGAGTCAAAACGCGTTGATTGGATTTGCGCCGGTTCGATTCGGCGAAAGTTTGTCTGCCGGGAGTCTTGGGGGACATCAGTGGATCACCGTGGTGCGGCAGGATCCCCAGGAGACCTATGCGCCGCTCGCCGAACTTGTGGCGAAAGTGTTGCTCTATGGACTGCTCGTGCTGGCCGTATTGTGGGGGACAGGGTTGTTCGTCGCGCGACGGATCGCTCGTCCCATCCAATTGTTACACGATGGGGTGCGTGAAATCGGAGGTGGGCGATTGGACCGCCGCCTGGAGCTGAAGACCGGCGATGAGATCGAAGGGCTCGCCGATGCATTCAACCAGATGGCGGAGAGCCTCCAACGGTCGTTTGGGCAGATCGAACAGCGTATGGTCGATGTGCGTCGATTAGAAGAAAAATTCCGCGATTTGATCGAGCATTCGCCTGAGATGATCTATCAATTGAACCGGAACGGCCGGTTCGTCCATGTGAACAAAACAGGGATCGAGAAGTTGAAATACAGCCTCGATGAGATGCTGTCGATGAAACTGTGGGATCTCGTGCCGCGCGGCCAGGAGCCGCTCGTCTTGCAATATTTGGAACGGTTGATGGCGCAGGGCCGCAGTACGATGGAGACGGTGTTTCTGGCCAAAGACGGTCACCCGATCGATGTGGAGATTCACGCGACGGCGTTGATCGATCAAGAACGGGGCGGGCTGGTTCACTCGCGTGCGTTTGTGCGCGACGTGACCGAACGGCGCCGGCTTGAGCAGCAACTGCAGGAATACACGGCGAAGCTCGAACAGGCCGTGTCGGAGCGGACGCAACAGCTCGTGGCTTCGCAGGCGCGGTACAAATCCTTGTTCGACTTGGTGGCGGACTCAGTGTTTATGGTGAATCCCGACGGCATGATCGTCGCCGTCAATAAACGTGAGGAGCAGGCACTGGGGTATGCAGAGGCTGAAGTGGTCGGCCGCAGTCTGCTCGAAGTCGTTCTGCCCGGTTATCACGATTCGCTGCGCGGATGGCTGAACGACATCGTGTCGGACCAGCGGAAAGTATCCACCCAGGAAATCATGGTACGCCATGCAAGCGGACTGGAAGTTCCGACAGAAATGGACTTGATCCTGGTCGGAGCAGCCGATCAATTGATGGTGATGGTGCAGTTGCGGGATATTACCGACCGGAAGCGGCTCGAACGACAACTGGAGACGTACCGGGAAGAGTTGGAATTTAAAGTACGAGAGCGCACGCGCGAAATTGAAGAGACCAAGCAGTACCTTGAAAACTTGCTCGAGAACGCCAACGATGTCATTTATACCCTCGATACTGAACAACGGTTCACCTACGTCAACAGCAAGATCGAAGCATGGGGTTACCGAAAAGACGATCTCCTGGGACGGCCCTATCTCGCCCTTCTTTCCAAGCGTCATCGAGGGAAACGGCTCAAGAACACCCTGGATATCGGTGCAAAGCAGGTCTATGAGGTCGAGGTGATCACTCGTACGGGGGAGCCCAGGGCTGTGATGGTCAGTGTCTCCCCGCTGCAGGGAGCCGAGGGAACGATTTTGGGTGTGCTGGGCATCGCGCGTGATATGACCGAGACCAAGAAGCTGGAGCAGCGGATTAGGAACTCTGAAAAACTGGCTTCGGTCGGAAGGCTTGCAGCAGGAGTGGCCCACGAAATCAACAATCCCCTGGGAGGTATCCTCAACTGCCTCTACAACTTGCGGAAGGGAACGCTGTCACCGAGCCGGCAAGAAGAATATCGGGTTTCGATGGAAGACGGTGTGCGGCGTGTGCAGAAGATCGTCCGGCAACTTCTCGATTTCTCCCAGCAGCATGAGCCGGAGTTTGCGCTGACGGAGATCAATCACGTCGTCGATCGGGTGTTGGTCTTGACGACGCATCTCTTTGCACCGAACAGAATTGTGTTGGAAACGGGATTCGGTCAGGAATTGCCGACTGTCATGGTCGATCGGCATATGATCGAGCAGGTGCTGATGAACCTGGTATTGAACGCGGTCCAAGCGATGCCAGATGGAGGCGTGTTGTCGATCAAGACGTCCGTAGTCGAAGGAGTCTGTCTGATCGAAGTCCGCGACACAGGATCGGGTATTCCCCCGGCAGTACTGCCGAGGATTTTCGATCCCTTCTTTACGACCAAGCGCGAAGGCGAAGGAACCGGTCTCGGCCTGTCGGTCAGTCTGGGCATCGTCGAGCGTCACGGAGGAAAGATCCTGGTGGACAGCGAAGTCGGGAAGGGGACGACCTTTACGCTCTGCCTTCCTGTTTCCCGGGATCGTTCGTCGGTGGAGAGGGTGTCATGAAGGGGCTGAAGATCCTCCTTGTCGATGACGAGCCGCTGATGCGGCTGTCGATGGTCGATGCGTTTGCGGCAGTCGGCCATGATGTTGAAGCGACCGCATCCGGAACGGAAGGGATTGCCGCCATCCGCCAACGGCCATTCGATCTGGTGATCACCGATCTGCGCCTGCCTGGTGCGGACGGGCTTACGGTGCTCACAGCGGCCAAAGAGCAGTCGTCCCCCCCAGAGGTCGTGATGATTACCGCTCACGGATCGGTGGAAACGGCTGTCGGCGCAATGAAACTCGGCGCGTTCGACTACGTCACGAAACCGTTCCAAATGGATGAATTGCTGTTGATCGTCGAGCGGGTGGGCCGCGTCGTGCTCTTACGTCGAGAAAATCAGGATCTTAAAGCGGCGCTGGAAGATAAGTTCAGTTTTGGGGGGATTCTCGGAGCGAACAATCAAATGCGGGCCGTGCTTGAGAAGATCAAGCTGGTGGCAGGAACGGAATCGACGACGCTGATTCTTGGAGAGAGTGGAACCGGCAAGGAGCTGGTTGCCAATGCCATCCATCAAAACAGCGCCAGAAGCCAGTACCCCTTGATCAAAGTGAGTTGTGCGGCGCTTCCGGAAACCCTATTGGAGGCGGAACTGTTCGGCCATGAGAAGGGGGCTTTCACCGGGGCGGTACGACAACGGCGTGGGCGGTTTGAGCTGGCCCATCGAGGCACGTTGTTTCTCGATGAGATTGGAGAGATCTCGCCGGTTGTCCAGGTGAAATTGTTGCGGGTGCTTCAGGAGAGACAGTTCGAACGCGTCGGAGGAAACGACAGGATCGATGTCGATGTGCGTCTGATCTGTGCCACACAGAAGGATCTTCGTAAGGAAGTCTCTCAGGGGCGGTTTCGAGAGGATCTGTTTTATCGGCTCAATGTTGTGCAGATCGTGATTCCTCCGTTGCGTCAACGGCAGGACGACATCATGGTGATTGCCGAGCATGTACTGAAGACCTGTTCCGGCAAGATGAATAAGACGTTGAAAGGGTTTTCTTCTCAGTCGCGGGAGCTCTTCTTGCGCTATTCTTTCCCAGGGAACGTGCGGGAGTTGGAGAATATGGTCGAACGTGCGGTGGCGTTGGGGCGGGATCGTGAAGCGGTCCAGCCGTCTGATCTGTGCGGGTTCCAGTCCTGTCCCTATACGGGTGGGAAGCCACAAGAATCTTGCGGATTCTGCAGCGAAGGGCTGACGGGGCAGAAGCGAGAGGAACGTCCTCTGACCTCGCTGGCAAAGGCAAGGGAACAGTTCGAGAAAGAATATATTGTGTCGGTGTTGGAGCGAGTAGACGGTAGCCGTACAACGGGCGCAAAGATTCTTGGCCTTTCGCGCAAAGCCCTGTGGGAGAAGTGTAAGCGCTACGGGATTCCGTCGGCGAGAGAAGAGTCGGAGGATGAGGGCTGATGATCTTCTGTGCTCGCGCAACGCGCGGCCTGAGAAGGATGGGAAGGGCAGCCTGGTCGTCCTCCTGCTCGCGGAACGCGCACGATAGGAATGTGCTCGTTCGACGCGCGCAATCGAGGATCAACCAGGCCACCCTTGAAAATGAAATGGGGAATTGGGATAACGCGCGCAGTGGAAGATCAGTCAGCCCCCATCCCTGGGAGAGAGAACGAGCAAGATTGGAAGGAGCATGTATATCCTTCGATGCGCGCAGTCAAGAGCAGCCTCGGCCACTCCCTCCAATAGAGACGTAAGGCATTCGGAAGATTCTCGTTGGACGCGCGCGAATGAATAAGCGAAAGCTCCTCGCAAAAGCCCTCACGGGTTCCAAGAACCTTCGATTCACCGAAGCGGTACGACTGGCTGAGGCCTTTGGGTTCCAACTATCGTGGGTGAGGGGTAGTCACCATGTGTTTGTTCACCCGACGCTACGGGAACTGGTCAATCTTCAGGAAGTCGGCGGCAAGGCCAAACCCTATCAAGTCCGACAGTTGCTTGATCTGGTGGAGAGGTATAATCTACAGCTTGACGGCGAGTAGGAACCATGAAGGACTATCACATCAATATCTTCTATAGCGAAGCGGACAAGGGCTATATCGCGGATATTCCAGATCTGGAGGCCTGTTCTGCTTTCGGGAAAACTCCGACCGATGCGCTGAAGCAAGCACAACTGGCTAAGAAAGTCTGGCTGGAAGCAGCTCGGGCGTCTGGCAAACCCATTCCCAAACCGCGTTACCGACCTGCCATCTATCAAACCGGTTCGTAAAATATAGTGGCTTCCACTGCTGCTTGGATGTGGAACAGAGGAGGGGATGGAGCCTGATGATCTTCTATGCTCGCGCAACGCGCGGTCGCGGAAGTCCCTCGCTCGGGCTAATGGCACGTCTTGGCGTGCCAGTGGGTAGGGCGGGTGAGAAAGTCGCGCGCAGTGGAAGATCAATCAGCCCCCATCCCTGGAGAGAGAACGAGCAAGCTTGGAAGGGAAGTGGCGAGACAGCTGGCATGGTCTCTGTGCTCGCAGAGCCCCCACGATAAAAAGGATTGGAAGGACGCCCACGTTGGTCCTGTGCTCCCGGAACGCGCGCCCTGAGAAGGGCCTCGTTCGACGGCCGCACGTAGACCAGCATGGGTGCCCTTCCAAAAGAGAAAAACAAGCGAGCTTGGAAGGATCAATTTGATGGATGATGCTCGCTTGATGCGCGCAATGGAGACCATACCAGCCGCCTCGCTGACTGCGGGCGAGAAGATGGCCCTCGTTGGACGCGCGCAGTTGCGAGTCAGCCACGTCGCCCCCGATTTAATGCGTGTGGGGGGCAGACCGCTGGTAGGCCTGTTTCCGCTCGGAACAAACGAAGAGACCGGGAGTCTTCCCTCAAAAAGCCGTTAAGATTTTCGACCCCTTAGCGTCGGCTCTCACACTCAACGGGAGGACAAGAAATCGGCATGTGTGATAAGGTGGGAGCTGCCGGATGAACTTGAGGTTCGAATGGGACGCGCACAAGGCTCTGACGAACCAAGTCAAGCACGGACTATCGTTCGAAGAGGCAATGAGCGTCTTCACCGATCCGCTCGCTCGCATCTTCGACGACCCAGACCACTCCGAAGCCGAGTCACGGGAGATTATCGTGGGGCTCTCACAGAAGCAGCGGCTCCTAGTCGTCTGTTTTACTGAACGCGGCGCCGCAGTCCGTATCTTCAGCGCCCGCAAAGCGACAAAATGGGAACGCCAGGATTATGAAGAGAGACGAAAGCCCTAAACGACCACGCAAGACACAGGACGGGATGCGCACTGAGTACCGCTTTGACTATGCGAAGGCTCGACCCAATCGGTTCGCCGACCGCATGAAAAATGGTGTGGTCGCCGTGATCCTGGATCCGGATGTTGCCGCAGTGTTCGGCTCCTCGAAAGCGGTCAACGCATTCCTTCGCTCCATTATCGCAACGTTGCCTGTTCGAATGCACAAGCGAGCGAAGGCCGGCTGACAATCGGCTGGACAGCCGACGCCAGGCCACCATCAATGCTGAATTCCTACAGCCATTGAAGAATCCTCAGCAGAAGTCGTGATCGTCCGCCGCCGAGAATTCAGAGTGTCCCCGTTTCTGAGTCGTGGTTGATGAATGGCGAACTGCTCCGGTGTCGGTTTGGTGCACTCCAGAAAAGAAGATAGCGGGGTGGCATGCCCTTCCGCTCCAACGTCTCCCGGAACGGCCCTTTCGGACTTTGCCAGGTGGAAGCCTTCGGAAATTCCTTCGCGGACTCAGTCAGTTTCCGCTTTCCTTCCTGGCAAAGTCTCGAAGGGCACCCCGTTCCTCCGGCGAATTCCGCTCCAGGGCATGCCACCCCGCAACGAAGTCTTCCCATAAGAAAAAATAGGAAGGCGACAGGCCGCTTGAAAGCCTGTCGCCTTTAACGTTTTGCCACATTCAATGGGCTGTTCCTTGATTGTTATGGTCGGCTTGCCACTTCCTTGGCGGTCTCCCTGGAAGTCCTTCCTACAGCCCTATTGCCTTTCGGAAATATTGACGCGATACCTAGGAAAGCGTAGCCTATTTTCCAACGAAACGGCGAATGTTCCTGTTTTTTATCCATGCTTCTCGGGGAGTTGCCCTATTCCGCAGAACGACGCAGCCTGTCGTGGTCCTTGGGTTGATGGTTGCCCCATGCATTGATCGATCTGGCCGAAATGGTGTTGGCATCTTTATCTGGCGCAATACATAGGTCGTTAGTCATTTTGTCTGATTCTAAGCTTCACCCAGCATGATATGAGATGCATCTAGTGCTAGCGTTAGGGGATATGGGGGACAAGCTATGCCGCGCATACGCATAATAGATAAATTGGGCAAGGTGCTTCGCAGTAGGCCAACTGTGATTACGCGCGCCTTTTTCTGGAGTATCCCCCATAACTCCGGCAAACAAGATATTTGCCTCAAAATTGGAAGATATAAAAAACCACAGGAAGTGCCAGCGGCTGAGGTTCCAGAATCACTGCAACCAAAGAGCGAACTCACTCTCGACGACGAGGAATTCAAGGCTTTGATTGAATTCCTTCAGGAGCAGTACGAGCCATTCCGGCAAGGCGTGAAAGCGTTCATCCCGTTGGATAAGCCGTATGAGAAGGAGAATGCTGCCCAGATTCGAGCACTGTTTGCCCTCCCCGATAAGCAAAAGCTGGTGCGATTCATTTTAAGTCACGATGTTATTCCTGAAGACCTCGCCGCAGGCCTGCAGCAGGCACATCGCAATCGGGCGATCAAACAGTTCGAGAGCATGCTCGAACAAGACGAAAAAGAACCAGCTTGGCAAGAGTGGTTCGAGAAGAATAGCTGGGTGTTAGGCAGTGAGTTTGTTCGCATTTTGGATCAACGCGACATCGACGTTAAGAACATATCTGATTTCCTAATGGAAGCGTATGACGGTTTTTTAGATGTTGTTGAAATTAAGCGACCGGAAGGCGGACTCCAATTCTGGGCGGCTTCTCTAGACCATGGAAATTATGTCCCCTCAACAGACTTAACCAAAGCTATCACTCAGGCCTCACGATACATTTATGAAGTTGAAAGAGAGGCCAACAGCGTGAAGTTCCTGGAGCGGGTGGGACAAGTAAAAACCGTGAAACCCCGCTGCATCTTGATCTTTGGTCGCTCTAATAAATGGGATAATAGCCAGATAGAGGCCTATCGAATTTTGAATGCGGGATTTCATAACATAACGATAATGACATATGACCATGTACTGGGACGAGCTAAGCGAATTGTTGGAGTAAACTCCATGCAGATCGAGGGGCAGGCTTGAGTATTGACTATGGGAACGCCAGGACTATGAAGAGAGATGAAAGCCCTAACCGACCGCGCAAGACACAGGACGGGATGCGCGCTGAGTGCCGCTTCGACTATGCGAAGGCTCGATCCAATCGGTTCGCCGACCGCCTGCGGGGAGAAAAACGGGGACATTCTCCATTGTCTAGGCGAAACCAACGGACAGTACAACATTCCTGCTGATGGTGCAAAGCGGCTGAGAGGTTTCTAGGTCAATCACTACTGGCGAAACTCACCGAACGTGGCGAAGCGTTAAGGCGACAGGCTTGTAAGCGGCCTGTCGCCTTTTTATTTTTTTTAGCAGGGTTACTCTTGCCGAGGCGCTGGACGGAAAGCTGAGCGACTTCATCGGAGAAACCGGGACCCAACGAGACTGTGCCGAGAAGGAAAACTGGAACTGACCGACGCCTCACGGTCTGACAAGACCGTGGCGAAGAGAATTCCAGAAGGTTTCCACGCGGAACAGTCCGGAAGGGTGGTTTCGGGAGATGAGGAGCGAAGCTTTCCGGCTGGCGCCGATTTTCCGAATTACTCTTGCTGGTTCCGCGCCGCCTTCCCAGAGCTTCACCGTGCGGTCCCACGAGGCGCTGGCCAGTTTCATTCCATCCGGTGATAGGGTAATGCCGCGAACGGCTGCGGTATGGGCTTTGATGGTTCTGAAGCAGCGGCCGTTCGAGAGATCCCAAAACCGGATCGTGGCGTCATCGCCGGCGCTGATGAGCACCTTGCTGTCTGCTGTGACGGCGAACGAGCGTACCCAGCCGGTGTGGCCTTTCAGCGTTCGTTGTTCTGTCACGTGCGGCATGTCGAACAACTTAATGGTCTGGTCACGGCTCCCGGTGATCAAGAGTTTGGCATCGGGGGTAAAAGCCATCGCGCCGATCCAATAGTCCATCACCTTCTGAAATCCACCGTCATCGTCGACGAAGTATCCCCTGGTTTCACTCGTATCTTCCTCGGGCTCCTTCCAGTGTCCGTTATGCAGGATTTTTTCCTCTCCGCTGGGTAACACTTCCCAGAGCTTGATCTTGCCGATATCCATTCCGCTCGCGAGGTGTATTCCATCCGGCGAAAAGGCGACGCAGACCGACCAGTGGTGGTCGTACTGGTCCTTGCCGAGGAGGGTCATGAGTTCGGTACCGGTGGCAACTTCCCAGATCTTGATGTCTTTGTTGTGACTGCCGCGCGCCAACATGAGGCCGTCTGGCGAGAGTGAGAGGCTCACGACATTATGGTCATAGCGCGTGAAGAGGAGTTTTTTCGACTCGCCGGTGGTCGGATTCCACAGCCGGATGGTGCGGTCTTCGCTGGCGGTGGCCAAGGTCTGGCCGTCCGGCGTGAAGAGCAGGGATCGGATGTCCGCCGTATGTCCTTTGAGTGAACGCAGAAGGCGTCCGGTTTCAATGTCCCATAGGCGGACAAGGCGGTCGGCCCCTCCACTCGCGAGGGTCAACCCGTTCGGTGCGAAGGCGACCGACCAGACGCCATGGGAATGGCCGCGATACGTGGTCAGTTCCCGTGCCCCTGCCGTCCAATATTC
The DNA here is from genome assembly GCA_963781915.1 of uncultured Nitrospiraceae bacterium. Taxonomy (GTDB): domain Bacteria; phylum Nitrospirota; class Nitrospiria; order Nitrospirales; family Nitrospiraceae; genus Palsa-1315. The sequence goes on from CAWAIH010000013.1 coordinate 45,691, forward strand.
AAGGAAATCGACCGGTGCGGTGCCCGTTCCCGACGATGCTGGTATGAGTGGCGAGGGACTGGGGGCAAGTTGGGAAGCCGTCTGGTCTGGCATATTCAATAGTCCTTAAATTTTGGTGAGGTGAAGCGGTTTAGGGCGATCGCTTGATTGCAAACGGTCGATTCGTGCCAGTATAATTCTTGCCAGCTTGAGGTGATCGTAAGAGAAGCTCCGCCATCAAGTCAAGCTGGCTAAGGGAGTCGGTTTGCGCCCCTCACCTTGGTATGCCGACGCAGACGGATTGGACGATCGAGGACTCGTATGGAACTTCGTTTTCAGCCTGCCTTGCTGCAAGAGGTCATTGACTCGTTCGTCGAAAAGACGGAACGGGAAGGTGACCCCACCTATTATAAGGAATTCCACGAACTCGCCGACCCGATCTATGAGAAGTTTACGCTCGACGATCGGGAGAGTGAGTTCAAAAAGCTCTACCAGTATATGTTCGGAATCTGGGGATTTTCCGATATCATCCGCGATGCCTTCAACGAATATCCTTTACTGAAGCAGCGGGTGGGAATCGTGCTCGTCAAGGGGGTGCTGAAGGAAGATCAGGAAGGCGTCGATATTCTCAGGAAGTGGGGATCTGTCGAACATGAGCTGGCTCGAGAGTTCGAAGAAAAAGGGTTGAGAGGCATCGGGATCAAACTTATCCCGCGTCGCTTTTACGATCCGGCGCTCATGCGCTATTGCCGCCATGAGTTGTTGCATATCGCGGACATGCTGGATCCGGTCTTTGGATACGATCCTGATACCAAGGTCGGGCAAAATCCAGGCGAGGAAACGCTCATTCTCCAACGCTATCGAATTTTGTGGAGCCTCACCGTGGATAGCCGGCTGACAGTCGCAGGCAAAGAGCCGATGCTGAGAAAAGAAGACCGGTTCAAAGAGTTTCGTTCCTGGTATCGCAAGATTCCCGCGCCACAATTGAAGTCGGTGTTCGAGGGGTTGTGGCAGACGAGTTTCTTCACCCATTCGGAACTGATCGAAATGGCGTCGGACACCTTGCGTGTGATGGACCGTGCCGTGGATGTCGAGGGAGGCGAGATTCCGGAGACGGAAAATAAGATCATGTTGATGCCGGGGTTTCCCTGCCCGCTGTGCCGTTTCCCGACCTATTCGTGGGTCGAAGATATGGGGAACAAGCTCGAACCCTATGTGCTCGACTTTATCCGTGAGAATCACCCAGGCTGGGATATCGAATTCGGAGCCTGCGACCGCTGCGTCGAGGTCTACAAGCTGCGTGCTGACGGCGTGATGTAACGGGGTATGCGTGTGACTAGCGATCCGACATATGGCCGTCGCGAGTTCTTCAAAGATTCTGTCGTGTCCGTTGCCAAAGCGGCCCAGGAATTTGCCAAACACCAAGCGGTCGTGCCGGAACAGCCGGCTCCAGCTCCGGTGCGGACGGATTGGTTGCGTCCTCCGGGCGCCGCTGACGAAGCGCTCTTTTTGGAACGGTGCACACAGTGTGGTGATTGCGCCAAGGTCTGCCCGTACGGATCGATTACGTTTCATCCGCAGAACGGGACACCGGTGATTTTTGCGGATCAGATGCCGTGCTATCTCTGCGAGGACGTACCCTGTATTGCGGCCTGTGCTACAGAGGCGTTACTCCCTGTCGCAGGACGCGGACAGATACGAATGGGCCTCGCATCCGTCTCGCACCGAATCTGCACGGCAGGGCAGGGATGCCACGCCTGCGCATCGAAATGTCCTATGGATGCCTTATCGATGGATTTTGGCACACAACGGCTTGTGGTGGCGGCTGAGCGTTGCGTCGGATGCGGGGTGTGTGAGCAAGTGTGCCAGACCGTAAACGATCGCGTGGCTATTCGAGTCACACCGTTTAGACTGTTGACGCAGACGCTGTTGTGATACAGCAAAGCAGTCGGCGTGGAAAAATAAAATCCTGAAAGAATGGTCCGGATTGTACGAGGGGAAGATATGGAAAATCATAGACTTGGCGGACCCAGCCCGGATAGAAAAATCTCGCTTGACAACCCGCGGCCCGATACCTACCATACGACGGTTCCCGCCAAGGGACTGACCTCACATGTCCGGGAAATTCATGTGGGTAACAGGGTAAACCGAGGAGCTGATTCTCATGACGAGTAAACAGCCGGTGCAAGCAAATCCTCCGGCCGTGGCCGCGGTGATTCCCACTTTGCCAGCGATTAAAGATTCACCCGCAGTCGAATGCGCCCTCAGCCGCAGCAAGCTCTATCTCCTTGTGTCGTGGAGCCTGCTCTATCCTGAAGACGAAGAGTTTCTCGATTACGTGCAATGTGGAGAATACGTCGAGGATGGGCGGGCGGCGCTCGATGCCTTGGATGTGTCGCTCAACGGCACCGGCGGTGAACGGGCCAAGCAGAAGCTGACGTTACTCCGCAAGCAGTTCGATCAGATCGAAAAAGTTGTCGCATCGGAATGTGTCAACTGGCAGCTCAGTGATCTGCAGACCGAGCATCGCCGGGTGTTTAGTAATGTCATCACGCTCGATTGCCCTCCCTATGAAACACTGTTTGGGAACGACCATGTGTTCGCTCAATCCCAAGTCATGGGTGATATCGCCGGGTTCTATCGCGCGTTCGGTGTGGAGTTGTCCAAGGATATCCATGAACGATTGGATCATTTGAGTGTGGAATTCGAGTTCATGCATTTCCTGGCATACAAAGAGTCGTATTCTCGCTGTCACGATGGAGCGGACAAGACTCAGATTGTCCTGGACGCACAGAAAAAATTCGTCAAGAATCATGTCGGCCGGTGGGTTCCGCTGTTTTGCCGGATGTTGGTCAAGAAAGCCGATTCCGGTTTGTATAAACACGTGGCGGACTTGATGGCGGAGTGGATGGATTTCGAAGCCGTGTTTCTGGGCGTTGCTCCAGCGCCCTACTCAGAAACCGATTATCGCCCGGCGACGTTCAACTCACCAGAAGGCCAGACCTATGAGTGCGGCGCGCAGGACCAGGGAAATGAGCTGAGCCTGTTGCTGAACGAAGTCGGTGCTGATTCGTTTTTGGATAAGAAGGATCAAGGGAAAGATAAAGAAGAGGGGCCAGTCGGGACCGCCTAACGTGGTGGTCTGCAGATATTGTAACCTCTGCTCTTGACTTTTTTGATCGAGAGGAGGAATGTCGCATGAAAACAGAGAAGCCACAGATGAGCGCAGAGAAGCCGCAAAGCAAGCTACTGAAGATCGGCATTCTTGTCGCTTCGTTGATCGTGGGTGTAATTTTGGCACTCTTGACGATAAACACTCCGCATTGATCGTTGGCGTGACGTTGATCTTAATTCTTTAATCGAGAGGAGGAGTATCCTATGAGAGTAGTGCGGACACACAGTAAAGGTGTGGTGTTTGGCATTCTTCTCGCTGCGTTGGTCGTTGGCGTGATGCTGACGATCGGGCAGGTACCATTGGCTGTCAGTCAGCCGGTGACGATTCCGGCCAAGATGATCAAGGGAGCGATCCCAATGGATGGTCAGAATCCTGTTTGGGAGGGTGTGCCAGGGGTGATCATTCCGTTGAGCGGGCAGCTGATTACGACGCCGATGCACCCGAATATTTCGGTGAAGTCGGTGTTCGTGAAAGCTATGACCAACGGTAAAGAGATCGGCATGCGTATCGAGTGGATCGATCAGACCAAGAACGATACGGCTATCGGCCCCCAGGATTTCCGTGATCAGGCGGCAGTTATGTTTCCAGTGAATACGGCTGGAGCGCCACCCTTCCAATGCATGGGCCAGTCAGGCGGTACCACCAACATCTGGCGGTGGAACGCGGAATGGCAGAAGGACTTAGGCAAGGATAGCGCAGGCATCTGGGATGTGGACGATCAATATCCAGGCATTTTCTGGGACTACTATTTCGAAGAGCCAGCCGGCGGCGTGACCTATCCTGATCGGATCGGCCGAAGCCTTGGGCCCTTCAATCCCGGCATCTGGTCTGGCAACATTATGTCTGACCCGACATTACGTGTGAGCTCGGTTGAGGATCTGAACGCCAATGGCTTCAGTACCCTTACGACCCAAGCGCATCAGGATGTCATCGGAAACGGTGTGTGGGAACCCTCCGGTTCTGTCAAGGGTGGTGGATACACTGGTCCAACCTGGCGCGTGGTGGTGAAGCGCGCATTGGAAACCGGTGATGCCAACGATACCCAGTTCAAGGCAGGAATGTCCGTGCCCATCGCCTTTGCAGTGTGGGACGGTAACAACATTGAACGGAACGGCATGAAGGCGCTCTCCACCTGGTTTACCCTGAAGCTGTAACAGGGAAGAGCGATAGTGTAACGAGAAAACCCCAGTCCGGCATCAGGCCGGACTGGGGTTTCTTGTTTGTGCCCCCATCGTGGGCAATGACTAAACCGTACGATTCCTGACGATCCGTCGAGAAGTTGCGCAGTCGCTACGCGAAACAGGCGCACGAGGCCGCAACTGGACTATCACCGGATATTGATACTTGCATGGCAGTTGCTTTTCTCTTGTACAATCATTCGCTGACGATGAATGTGACCAAACTTTGCTGGAGGATGCCGTATTGACTCCCTCTCTCAAGAGGCTTATGCGTACTCCTCTTTTCTATAATTTTCTATAAGGATGCCGCCATGAAACGCTCATTGTTCTCGGGGTCAATCTCTTTCATTCTCGTCGTGCTCCTTGCCTCTGTCGCGCACTCGGAAATCCTGGCCATGCTGAACTATGAAAGCAAGTCTGAACAGCCGGTTCGAAAAGAGGGGTTGGCCATCATCGATGTCGATCCCAAATCGTCAGGGTTTGGGAAGATATTGATGGATATTCCACTCCCGTCTGACCTTGTGGCCCATCACCTCTATTTCAATCGAGATATGAGCAAAGCATACGTCACGGCGCTGGGGAAAACTGTCTTACACGTGCTTGATCTGAAACGTTCCCCTTACAGGATGAGGGCAGTGGAGATTCCAGATTGCGGCGTTCAGGAAGATATTGTGTTCTCCGACGACAACCGAACCTGGTTTCTCACCTGTATGGGGTCGAGCACCGTCGTCATGGGAGATGCGAGGAGTGACAAGCCCCTCAAGACGATTGCGGCTCCTCTTCCCGGTGACCCTTTCATCAGTCATCCGCATGGCATTGCTATCCATAATGGGATCGATCGCGTTCTGATCACCAGCACCGTGATGCCTGGCGATATATCCCAAGCGGGGGAGACGATTACGGTCCTAGAAGCCAAAACGGGCAAGGTGCTTTCCACGCACAAAGTGTCGTTGAAGGCCTCGCCTTCCAAGGCTGCCCCGGTCGAGGTGATGTTTTCCCCCCGTGCGAATCCCCCCATTGCGCATATCACAAATATGTTAGAGGGAACCTTGTGGATGGCTGCATGGACTCCAAAGTCAAAGAGTTTTAGCTTTGAGCAGATCGATGACTTCGGCCCACGTGAGCAGGGGGTGCTTCTGGAGATGTTGTATAACCGCAAGGGTGATCGGCTGTACGTCACAACCGCCAAGCCAGGGTATGTCAATATCTACGATAACAAAGATCCACGTCATCCTCGGTTTTTACGCGCCATCGCGACAGCCGCAGGCGCACATCACATGGCTCTGTCTCCTGATGAAGGCTATCTCTTCGTTCAGAATAGTTTCTTGAATCTTGAGGGAATGAGTGATGGATCGATCTCGGTCGTCGACCTAGTGAAAGGAGAGGTGGTTGGGAGCGTTGATACGCTAAAGAATCAGGGGTTTAATCCAAACTGCATCGTTCTTTTACCAAGTGATCAGAAATAAACCAGCGCACCCTTGAAAGTCTATACGGATAAAGGTGTCAGTCTATTTCTGAGAACGGAGTCCCTGAACCACCTTCTTCTCGATGTCGGCCCGGTGAGCGAATGTTTCGAGCTGTGTCACCTTCCACTGCATGATGCCTTGGGCGGGGCGCACGAAGAAGTTCAGTCACCTCATCTTTCGACTTGGCTTCAACTACGAAAGCACCGGCGAGAGTACCGACGGTGATGCCTCCCGCACGGACCTTGTCATCCTTTCCTAGGCTTTCGCAGTGTCGGGATGACGAGTTTGTCGAGTCGCTCGATCGTCTGCTCGCGGCTCGTTGGAATTCCTGTCCGGGTCGCCTCGAACTCGACCAGATAGAGCGTATCCACAGTCGCCGCATTACTCTCAACCGTATGGCGTACAACGTCCCGCCGTGCACCACCTTTGCCAAGTGAAAATGGGAGTAAAAGATAGGACAGTTGCTAACAGCTATTTCTGTCGGCGTTCAAGTTATTTGGGCCAGGCTTATGACTGTCGGATTTTTACAGAAACAATATGGAGTTTTCGATCCGCAGCCCTCATCTGTGCCTCGGTATATTCGTTACGCTCATTCAGTGATGGCACCAAAAGGTAACGTATGAGATTATTGATTAAGTTACTGGTTTTATTGCGATTTACGCTTCAAGCTTGTCGGGCGGTAACCCAATGATACATTAACTACTCAATAAACCATGTTTCGATCATTTCAGAGCAATTACGTTAAACGTATTACTCTGTAACTATTCAATGCTTTACAGGGTTCATTTAATTGAATTTAGTTCAACGGAATTGTGGTGCGTATATTGCTCATAGCCTGGCGTGATATTTAGTGTGTGAAGAGCAATAAGGTCTAGCATATTGTTTCTATTTAGCAGATGGAAAGCGCAGTCCTTTTTACTTAGCATCAATAGTGTCCCTCAACTGTAGGAGGTGTGCCCCATGTTTTTATCACGAAGGCAGTTCTTGAAAGTTTCTGTGGGGACAGTCGCTGCCGTGGCCGTCGCGGACAGAGTTCTGGCATTGACCGCGCTTCAGCCGGTCATTGAAGTCGGGAACCCCTTGGGAGACTATCCGGATCGGTCCTGGGAACGGGTCTATCATGACCAGTACCGGTACGACTCGTCCTTTACCTGGGTCTGTTCTCCGAATGACACGCATGCCTGCCGCGTGCGGGCCTTCGTCCGCAACGGCGTCGTCATGCGGGTCGAGCAGAACTACGATCACCAGACCTATGAAGACCTCTATGGCAATCGCGGCACCTTTGCCCATAACCCCCGGATGTGCTTGAAGGGGTTTACCTTCCATCGCCGGGTCTATGGCCCCTATCGGTTGAAGGGGCCTGTGATGCGCAAGGGGTGGAAAGAGTGGATGGATGCCGGCTCGCCGGAGCTCACGTCTGAAGTGAAGCGCAAGTATAAGTTCGATAGCCGCTATTTAGACGATATGCTCAGGGTGTCTTGGGATACGGCCTTTACCTATGCCGCGAAGGCCATGATTGTCTGTGGCACACGCTACAGTGGGGAAGCCGGCGCTCGTCGGCTGCGCGAGCAGGGGTATGCGCCGGAAATGATCGAGATGATGAAGGGCGCGGGCACCCGCACGTTCAAGCATCGCGCCGGCATGCCGGTCCTCGGGATGATCGGTAAGTTTGGCAACGCCAGGTTAAATGGGGGTGTCAATGCGTTGTTGGATGCCTGGATCCGGAAGGTCGGTCCGGAGCAGGCCCAGGGTGGCCGGTATTTGTCGAATTATACCTGGCACGGCGACCAGAACCCGTCGCATCCTTGGATATTCGGTGTCCAGGGGTCTGACGTCGACCTCGCCGACATGCGCTTCTCCAAACTGAACACGAGCTGGGGCAAAAACTTCGTCGAGAATAAGATGCCGGAAGCCCACTGGAAGCTCGAATGTATCGAGCGGGGCGCCCGTGTGGTCGTGATCACGCCCGAATATAACCCCACCGCCTATCGGGCGGACTACTGGATGCCGTTACGGCCACAGTCGGATGGCGCGATTTTCCTGGGCGCCATGAAGATCATCGTCGATGAGAATATGCACGACGTCGATTTCCTCAAGGGTCATACCGATGCGCCCTTGCTCGTCCGTACCGATACCTTGCAGTTCCTTGACCCACGCGATGTGGTGGCCGACTTTAAGTTTCCGGACTTCTCCAAGAGCTATTCGGGCCGGGTACAGTCCTTGACGCCTGATCAGGTCGCGCGGTTGGGTGGGCAGATGGTGTGGGATCTGAGCAAGAAACAGGCGGTTCCGATCAGCCGGGAGCAGGTCGGCTGGCACTATCAGGAGAGTGGTATTGATTCCGCCCTCACTGGCACCTATCGCGTGAAACTGCTCAATGGGCGCGAAGTCGATGCGATGCCGGTCTGGCAGCTGTATTTGGTGCATTTCCAGGATTACGATCTGGACACCGTCCATCAGATCTGCCGGACGCCGAAGGATCTGCTGGTCCGGTGGGCGCGGGATTCCGGCTCGATCAAGCCCGCCGCGATCCACAATGGCGAAGGTACGAACCATTACTTTCAACAGACGTCTAACTCCCGCGGCGCCGCGATGGTGCTCATCTCCACCGGCAATGTCGGGAAGTTCGGCGCCGGGCAATGTACCTGGGCCGGTAACTACAAGGCCGGATGTTTTACGGCCACGCCCTGGTCGGGCGGCGGTCTTGGTGTGCATACGGGGGAGGATCCCTTCAACATCACCCTGGATCCGAACGCACACGGCAAAGAAATCAAGATTAATCAGTATTACTACGGCGAAGAGGTCGGCTATTGGGGCCATGGGGACACTCCCCTGATCGTCAACACCCCCAAGTATGGGCGCAAGGTATTCACGGGCAAGACCCACATGCCAACGCCGAGCAAGTTACGGTGGGTGTCTAACACTAACCATGTCAACAATGCCAAGCACCACTATGACTTGGTCCACAATGTGGACCCGAACATCGAGACCGTTATTACGCAGGATGTCGAAATGACTTCGGACATCAACCATAGTGATCTGGCCTTCGCCTGTAACACCTGGATGGAGTTCACCTATCCCGAAATGACGATCACGGTGTCCAATCCCTGGGTGCAGATCTGGAAGGGCGGGATCCGGCCCCTGTACGATACCCGGAACGACCTCGATACGTTTGCCGGTGTCGCGGCCAAGTTGGCGGACATGACCGGCGACCAGCGGATGAAGGACTACTTCAAGTTCGTCTTCGAAAACCGCGTCGATGTCTATGCCCAGCGGCTTCTCGATGCCTCCAGCACCTTCTACGGCTACAGCGCCGACGTCATGCTGAAGTCGGAAAAGGGCTGGATGGTCATGACCCGCACCTATCCGCGGCTTGCGTTCTGGGAAGAGACGAACGAGTCGAAGCCCATGTGGACCAGGACCGGCCGGTATGAAACCTACCGGACCGAGCCGGAGGCGATCGAATATGGCGAAAACTTCGTTTCGCATCGTGAGGGCACGGAAGCGACTCCGTATCTGCCGAATGCCATCATGACCACGAATCCCTATGTCCGGCCGGACGACTACGGGATCCCGATCACGGCGCAGCACCATGACGACAAGACGGTGCGGAACATCAAATTGCCGTGGCAGGAAATCAAGCGGCATGCCAATCCCTTGTGGGAGAAGGGCTACCAGTTCTACTGCGTCACGCCGAAGACCCGCCATCGGGTGCACAGTCAATGGTCCGTGAACGACTGGGTGCAGATTTACGAGTCGAACTTCGGCGATCCGTACCGCATGGATAAACGGACCCCGGGGGTGGGCGAGCACCAGCTGCACATCAACCCGCAAGCGGCGAAAGACCGCGGGATCAACGACGGCGACTACGTCTATGTGGACGGCAACCCGGTGGACCGGCCCTATCGAGGCTGGAAACCGTCGGATCCCTACTACAAGGTCGCGCGGCTCATGATCCGGGCCAAGTACAATCCGTCCTATCCGTACCATGTCACGATGGCGAAGCATGCGCCCTACGTGGCCACACCAAAGTCGGTCAAGGGCCATGAGACCCGCCCCGACGGGCGCGCCATCGCAGTCGATACGGGCTATCAGTCGAACTTCCGGTACGGGGCCCAACAGTCCTTTACCCGGAACTGGTTGATGCCGATGCACCAGACCGACTCGTTGCCGGGCAAGCATGCCGTCGCCTGGAAGTTCAAGTGGGGCTATCAGGTCGACAATCATGGGATCAACACGACTCCGAAGGAATGCTTGATCCGGATCACGAAGGCCGAAGACGGCGGGATCGGGGCCCGCGGGCCCTGGGAGCCGGTGCGGACCGGGTTCACGCCGGGCCAGGAAAATGAGTTCATGATCAAGTGGCTGAAAGGCGAACACATCAAGATTAAGGTCTGAGGACGTTAATCGTGAGACGTGAATCGACAAGGATGATTGGCGTTTAACGAATAACGAATAACGAGGAGGATGCACAATGCCCGAAGTCTATAACTGGCACCTGGGACGGAAGATGCTGTATCCCTACGAGGAGCGGCATCCGAAGTGGCAGTTTGCCTTTGTCTTCAATATCAACCGGTGTTTGGCCTGTCAGACCTGTTCGATGGCGGACAAGTCGACCTGGCTCTTCTCGAAGGGGCAGGAGTACATGTGGTGGAACAACGTGGAGACCAAGCCCTACGGCGGGTATCCCCAGTTCTACGACGTGAAGATCACGCAGCTCATCGAGCAGGTGAATCCCGGCGGCCAGGTGTGGAACGTCCGGGTGGGCCGGAAGCACCATGCGCCCTACGGGGTGTTCGAAGGGATGACCATTTTCGACGCCGGCGCCAAGGTGGGCCAGGCGGCGATCGGGTACATTCCGACGGACCAAGAGTGGCGGTTCGTGAATATCTATGAAGATACGGCGACCTCGATGCGGGCCCTGGTGGAAGGCATCGACAAGACGGGCTTCTCCCGGGATGAACCCTGGAAGATGACGGGCAGCAGTCTGCCGGAGCACGAGACCTTCTATTTCTATCTCCAACGGATTTGCAACCACTGCACCTATCCCGGCTGTTTGGCGGCCTGCCCGCGCAAGGCGATCTACAAGCGGCCGGAAGACGGGATCGTGTTGATCGACCAGAACCGGTGCCGCGGCTATAAGAAGTGCGTGGAACAATGTCCGTATAAGAAGCCGATGTATCGAGGCACGACCCGCGTGAGCGAGAAGTGCATTGCCTGCTATCCCCGGATCGAAGGCAAGGATCCGCTGACGGGCGGCGAGCCGATGGAAACGCGCTGCATGGCGGCCTGCGTCGGGAAGATCCGGATGCAGAGCTTGATGCGGATTGGCGACGATGGCCTGTGGGCGGAAGACCGGTGGCATCCGCTCTATTACACGATTCGCGTGGAACAGGTGGCCTTGCCCCTGTATCCGCAGTGGGGCACGGAGCCCAATGGGTACTACATCCCCCCGCGGCATAGCCCGCGCGGCTATGCCCGCCAGATGTTCGGGCCCGGCGTCGATAATGCCATCGAGAAGTACTTGGTACCGAGCCGGGAACTGCTCGCGGTCCTGCAGCTCTGGCGCGCGAGCCAGCAGATCGTCTTCCGGTACGATGTCATCCCGGGGCCGAAGGTGTTTGAGACCCAGATTCACGGGAAGCGGTTCGAGATGTACAACGACACCGTGCTGGGCTTCAACAAGTCGGGCAAGGAAGTGGCGCGGATTCAGGTGGAGGAGCCGATTTACATTCGGCCGGCGGAACGCGTCAACTGGCTCTAAGGGTAACCGGTCATCCCAGTCGCACGGGGCAGAGCGCTCATCTGAGTGCTCTGCCCTTGGTGTCTCTCCCTCCGATGCTGTCGTTCCGTTGGCTTCCTGTTGAGGGTGAGTAGCAATATGAAGCATCGATCACCTGCCACGCCCCCTTCTTTCATAATCTAAATCATTCCTAATTTTTCTCCGCTAAAGACGCGCCGAATTTTCATACAGGTAGGTGAGCATGTTGGTGGCCCTGTAAGGGGGTAACCCTACGCCCTCTGATTATGGATGGTCTCCGAGTGTTGCATTTAGCCGATTCCGGAGTGTATAAAACGAGTCTAAATTTATTGAGAAATCGGCCTATTTCCTCCAAGTTGGTGGTGAATTAGCATGAAGGTTTCGCTGCTCTTTCCTCCAACGTGGCATCCGTCACAGCCCTATCTGAGCCTTCCTTCGTTGACGGGATTTCTGGTCCAGGGCGGCGTCACGAACGTCTCTCAGCGCGATCTTGGGATCGAACTCCTCGACAGAGTGGTGACGCATTCCTATGGAGTATCGCTCTATCAGGAGTTGGTCGATAAACAACAATCGCTTGAGCGGCAACGAACCGGAGAAACCGGGCCGGGAAGTGATGAGCATTTAGCGAGGGTCGTAGAGTCACTGGATCGCTTCCCCTATCTCATTGACCGGATTGAACCGGCTAAGGAGACCCTACGTGGGGAGGGTTTTTACGATCTCGAATCCTATAAAGAAAGTCTCTTTCTCATCGACAAATGGCTAGAGGTGCTCTCCACACTCTATTTCCCGACCAGACTGACAGTTGTCGACAATCAATTCGGTAATTACTCCATCTATTCATCCAAAGACCTGATGAAGATTATCAGGGATGAATCTCAGAACCCCTACATTCGGCTTTTTCGTGAGCAGTTCGTTCAGTCGATTGTCGGGGACCAACCGGACTTGATCGGCGTGTCGATTACGGCGACCTCACAGATTATCCCCGGCCTGACACTCTGTCGTTTGATCAAAGAAGCCGCCCCTGATATCCATTTGACGATCGGTGGCAGCATTTTCACTCGTTTGGTCGACAACCTGCGTCGCTGCCCGAGTCTCTTCGATCTTGCCGACGATATCATTGTGTTTGAGGGCGAGACCGCGTTGCTCGAACTCGTCCATCAATTGGACGGAAAAAAAGATTTCAGTAAAGTTCCAAACCTGATCTATCGCCAGAACGGGAAGATTACGGTCAACCAGCCGTTTTACTCTGAAAATATCAACCAGTTGCCGGCTCCCAACTATGACGGCTTCCCGCTCGGCCTCTATTTGTCTCCGGAGCCGGTATTGCCCGTGCAGTTTTCACGAGGCTGCTACTACAAGGATTGCGCATTCTGCGCCCTCACGCTGGATCACCAGAACTTCAGGCAGAAAGAACCGGGCCGGACTGTCGAGGAATTGGCATGGCTCAAGCAACGGTACGGAGCGCAGCGCTTCTTCTTTACCGACGAGTGCGTGGCCCTCTCCCCGGCAAAACGATTGTGCCAGCAGATCATCGACAAGAAGCTGGACATCAAATGGACTTGTGAGATGCGCTTCGAAAAACATCTGAGCCGTGAACTTCTGGCGTCGATGCGGGATGCCGGGTGCTTGAAGATTGTGTTCGGATTGGAGTCCTTCAACCAGCGCGTGATGGACTTCATGAAGAAAGGGATCAAGCAGGAATGGGTGCGCCGCATTGCCGACGATTGCATCGACCTGGGGATAGCGGTGCATTGCTACATCATTGTCGGGTTCCCGACCGAGAAGGAAGAAGAAGCCCGAGAGACGATGAATTTTATCGTGGAGAACGAGCGGCTCCACGGACTGTACGGATTCTCTTGTCAGCCTTGCCTCTTCGATTTGGAAAAAGAAGCGCCGATCATGAGCGATCCAGGCAGTTATGGAATCAGGCGGATCATGCGTCCATCGGCAGAGGATTTAAGCCTGGGCTTTTTCTATGAAGTGACGGAAGGCATGACGCCGGACGAAGCGGAACGTCTGTATCAGCACGTCTACGAAAAGGTCAGCGAGGTCGTGTGCGAGTTACCGTTTAACTACTCGATGGCCGATGGATTGCTGTATATCGCACGGGCCAAGACCCAGGAAGTGCGTGTGCCCCAGCCGACTGGATCGTGATGAATCTGTCCAGCAAGGGTGTATAGCGTGATTGCCACGACGAATCCCCCCATTGATCGGATTACAGGGAAGCTCAGTGATCAATCCCTGCTGTTTCGATACACGATCAAACTCGTCCTGCTCGTTTCCTTCTCGGAGTTAATCCTGTATCGGCTCGTGTCGCGGCTGGGGATGCATCTCAGCAAGCTGGCCCAGGAGCATGAGTGGATCATCCCGACCTTCACGGCATTGACGCAGATCGGGCAGTGGCTGCTCAATGTTGTGGCAATTCTGCTATTTCTTGCCCTAAGCGTGGCGGGCATCAACCGGATGGCCGGGCGTGGATTTACAGGATCGAACCTGATCGTCATCCCATGTGTTGCGCTCCTGTTGCTTCTCACGGTGGGATTCTTGTTGGTCCCGCCAGCCTTCCTGGGGTCAGCTATTTATAACCTCGTGGCACTGGTTGCGTTGATCACCCTGATAGTGGAGTATCTTTCCACCCACACAGAATGGTCGCATCGCGCGATGGGTGTCACCTATCTCCTGGGGGTTGGAGGCTGGCTGTATTACCAGATCATGTCCACCATCTATAGTTTTATTGGAACCGTGGCAGCTCCACCCTTGGTCTACGAAGCCCATCGAGGGGGGGAAGGGCTCTTAGTCTTGTCCAGCATCCTGGTGATGTGGGCCTATGGGCAGGGTGTCTCATTCCGGACACGCAATCAACGGCAACGCCGCCGTGCCATCTGGTTTTGGGCGACCTCCGTGTCCGTGTTTACGGTGATGCTATTCTTAGATTACCTGCTCCATCGGTATGACGCCGGGATGGCCAGTAGCATTCGTAAGGCGGCAGACGGCATCGGGTGGATTTTTCAATTCGGCATGGGCTACACGTTTTTTCTCCCCTTTGCGTTCTACCTGACAGGCTTGTTGTGCTGGTCGTATACGGTTATTAAGTTACTCAACATGGGGCGTCTTGCCGGGTATGGTCTTGGTCTGATGTTTATTGCGGGGTATGCGCTCCTGTACTCGAATCTGACACTTATGGTGGTGCTCGGCGCCATGCTCTTGACCATGGATCGGCAGCGGCGGGATACGCCGGAACCAGCGTCGGCGACGAATACTCCCATGGTCAGTACGCCCGATTCATTGGCAGGTGGACACATTTAATAGACCTTTCACTATTAGGGAATCGTATGAATGAACCAACCGCTTCTGCTACTGAACAAAGTCAGACGATCGTTGACCCCGGCGATCAGCCGCTGAATCCCGACGAAGAAATCGCCGAGATTGAAAAACTCCTGGCGGTCGAGCCTGACGATTTTCAGGCCCGTTGCCGGTTAGGTGAGCTGTACTTCAGCAAAGGGCGGATGGACGATGCGCTTGTCGAGGTGAAGAAGTCGATTGAGATGGCGGAGGGGCTCCGCACAGAAATGAATCGGTCGCTCGCCATGTATTACTCGAATCTTGGCACGATTTACGCGACGAAGACTATGACGGACGAAGCGGAAACCGAGTTCAAGCATGCGCTCGATGTATTTCCCCACGACGTCCTGGCGCTCTTCAACCTCGGGCGGGTCTATGCCGACAAAAAGAAGTTTATGGAAGCGAAGTCGTATTACGAACGCCTCGTGGAAATAACACCGGACGACCCCATAACCTGGTACAATCTTGCCGGAGTTTATGTCGAACTCGATAATCCCCAGGTCTCGGACTACAATACTATCGACATGGCCATCCAATGCTATATGCGCACGCTTGAATTGGACCCGAAGCATCTGGAGGGCAGTTTCAAGCTGATGGAGCTGGCGATGAATCACAAGAAGACGGATCTCGCCATCAAAGTCATGGAAGAGGCTGTTGAGCAGAACCCCGAGGAGCCGCTGGCCTACTACAACTTGATTAGTGTCTACGACAAGGCGAAGATGTTCGAGCAGGCCGAGCAGGCGCGTAAGCGGTTGAAGGAACGATTTTCCAAGCGGGCGAAAGAGAGCAGCGCATCCTGATTCTCCTTCGCCGCATACTCCGCAGCGTCCAGCCTTCGTAGCCGAAGTGGCTGCTTAGGTGAAGTAGGATACTGCGGGGAGTTTCATTGCCCCATTCATACGGAGGGACACACCATGTTTGGGAGTCTTGGTTTTACAGAGATGATTCTGATCCTCTTCATCGTGTTGATCGTCTTTGGCGCAGGAAAATTGCCCCAGCTGGGGGAAGGAATCGGCAAGGCAATTAAGGGCTTCAAAAAGTCTACACAGGAAGCAGCCACGATCGAGCCAGAAGCCCAAGCAGCTCAGCAGCAGACCGCATCCGCTCCGCAGCAAGCGGTTCCGCAACCCACGGTGCAAGTATCGGTTCCCTTGGAACAGACGACTGCGCCGGTTCATTCAGTTTCACGCGGCTAACCAGCCGGGATAGGGCGACAGGCATATGGAAGTTGAGCTTCAGCTCGCGACCGGCTATATCGAGACCTTCGCAGGCAACGGCAAGGCCCGGAGCACTGGTGATGGAAAACGGGCGGTCAAGTCTGGAATTCCACTGCCTCATCACGCCGCGCTCGACAAGGACGAGACCTGGTTTTATTTTGCCGAGTCCGGATCCGATCGTATCCGGCGAGTTAATCTTCAAGAAGGCACACTTCATAATTTTGCCGGTATTGGGGAAACCTGCTATAGCGGCGACGAAGGCCTTTGTGGGGAAGCAGGGCTCTATTTGCCGCTCGACGTCGCATTCGATTCCCACAACGATCTCTATATCTGTGACTCGGGCAGTAACCGCATCAGGAAAGTGGACCGTGAGACCGGCATCATCACCACGATCATAGGCACAGGGCAGCATGGATTCAACGGAGATGGTCCTGCCCTTGAGACCAATCTTACCTGGCCAGCCGCCATCGCTTTCGATCCCGACGACGTGATGTACATCGCCGACACCCAGGCACACCGAATTCGCCGTTACGATCCCAAGACCGGCATGGTGACGACCGTTGCAGGGACGTGGACTGCCGAGGACGAGGCCCGTGAGCAGCCGCTTGTGGCGAGAAATCTCGTGGTACTCTCCGGCGATGCCATCGGCATTGATTTCAGCGACGATCATGGATGGCTCATGCCGGTTTGTTCTGACGGATTGGATATGTCCATGTATCTCGACGATGGAAAGCCCGCGCTTGATGCCCGTCTCTACGATGTCGTTGGACTTACGGTAAACGGGAAAGGTGATATTATTTTTGTCGACAAGGGCAGTAACCGCGTCCGCAGCATCGATCGCCACAGCGGCATTATCTCGACCGTGGCTGGCGTCTGCCGGTACGGTTATGACGGCGACGACAAGCCGGCGATCAGGGCTATGCTCCATGCGCCGGAAGCGGTGGTGGTCGATCGGGAGGACAATCTCTACATCTCCGATACGATGAATCACCGCGTGCGCAAGGTTGTTGTGACGACCGGCCTGATCACGACGGTGGCAGGTAATGGAGACAGCGGTTATGAAGACAAGAATATGGGCGGCTGCGGCGCCGCGCGCTTCGTGGCGAAAGAATCGGCTGGGACAGTGAAACATGGAGACGGACTCCTCGGAGTGGAGGCAGTCGTCAATTCTCCAGTCGGACTCTCACTCGATTCCCAGGGCTATCTCTATATCTGCGAACGGGGCGAAAACAAGATTCGCCGCGTGAAACTCTGGTAGCAATTCGCCTGTAGTCGGGTTGGCCTCGCTCGGCCTGTATGGTAGTCTGAGCCCATCACGATCTGCTCGCGCCGGTCACCCGAGGATCTTGTATAGTGCGTAAGACGACGAAGATTTCTTCCCGCCCGTCGCTCCTTCTATTTCTCTCGATACTTGTTGTGGCCGGCGTCTTGGTCGGATTCGGGGTGCCCCTCGTCAGTTCTGAGGGGATGATTATTCGCGCACGTCTTATCGAAGGGGAACTGCCGACAGGGCCAGAGGATACCGCCTGGGCGAAGGTCTCGCCGATGACGCTTCCGTTGAGCGGGCAGATCATTACCAGGCCGGTTTGGCCGGAGCCGAGCGCACGAGCCTTGACCGTGCGGTCGCTCCACAACGGTACTGAGATCGCCTTTCTGCTTGAATGGCAGGACAACACGAAGAACGACCGTTTGACGCCGGGAACTTTTCGCGACGGCGTTGCGATCGGATTTCCGCTCGGCGATGCCCCCTCGTTCTTCTGCATGGGCCAGCTCGATCACTATATCAATATCTGGCATTGGAAGGCCGATTGGCAGAGCGATATCGATCGCCGGGCCGCCAAGACCTCCGAGAAAGCTCGCGACGGTGTGCGGACGTTTGAAGTTATTCCGCGTCGGGTCTCTTCTGTTGAGGATCTCATCGGCGGGGGTTTCAGCACACTGACGACCAAAGAGAAGCAGGGCCGGGTTCAAGGGCAAGCTGCGTGGAAGGACGGAGTATGGCATGTCGTGATGCACAGACCCCTGGTGAGTGAAGAGCAAGAGAACGAAGCCAAGTTGATTCCCGGTCGGGTGCAAACCGTGTCGTTTGCCGTATGGAACGGTGAGAGCAAAGAGCGGAACGGACAGAAAGCCGTCGCGCCCTGGTTTCAGATGCTCATCGACCCAGTTGCAAAACTCTAACAGGATGCTGAAAAAGTCTTCCAGCTTCGTTCTCGACTTATCGAAATCCTCAACGTACCCCAGAGGGTACACCTCCGGTTTTGATTCGCCTCCGGCCTTGCTGGAAGAACTTTTTGAGCATCCCGTGGGAATGTTTTTCTGTCGTGCTACGGATACGTAGTTTCTTGCAGACTACTGAGCTTGGTATTGAGATGTCTGTACGATGAGAGGCGTGAACGTTGGAGGATGTTCGAATCGGTTTAGCCATTGCTCACACAGAGGCCCTTCGGAGAGGAAAGGCCTTTTTTATGTATGCCTGCCTTTGTCTGGGTCTCCTGTGTGGTTTCGGTCCAGCACCAGTGAATGCAGCGGATCGGGAACCGATGACCGTGGATGAAGCAGCGCGATTGGGTGAAGTGTTCGGTGTGATTGTCGGAGACGTAGACGAGAGTATCAAAGAAGAGTTGAAGCTTGAACGGGCGCAGGGCGTCGCGGTGTTCGAAGTAATCGGGAGCTCGCGCGCCGACAATGCCGGGATCAAGGTCCGATCCATCATCAAGGAAATCGATAAAACCGAGATCAGAAATATGATCGATTTCGGGAGAGCGATCAAGCGGGGGATGAAAGCCTGTAACTTTACCGTCGGCACCTATGAGCCGGCCGATCCAGGCGATCCGGTCGGGTGGGGAGTAAATTTCCATTTCGTCGGCTGTAAGCGGGATTGAAGATGTTACGACACAGCAGGTATGCGCAGCATATTGCCGCAGGTCTCTTCTTCCTGATTTTTGTAGGGAGCATCAGCCTGTATCATGGTCTTGCCATTGCACAGAAGGCAGAGGCTCAGGCCGACTGGGTGGCAGAGATCGAAAAAATCTTCGTTCGATCGGAAGACTGCAAGCAATGCCACGATCGGCACTATGAAGAGTGGAAAGGCGCGCGAGAACAGACGCCGGATCTCAAAGTTTTTGGTCGGGTCGATGCGGCGCTCATGCATGGTACGTCGCTGGAGTCACCGGTCTTCCGCACGGTATTAGGCGTCTGGCTTCAGACCAATCCGACGGCCGATGAGCGCCGTCGCTGTCTCTCCTGTCATGCGCCGTCGACCACCGTGTTCCCGCAACATGTCGATAAGATTGTAGCCCAGGTATTGTCCGGCAAGCCGCAAGTGGAAGGCATTGGCTGCGCCTCTTGCCATTTGATCAAGGAGACTAAGCAGACCGACGACTCTCCGCCTTCGTTCAAGATCGAACCGGGCAAGATGATCTATGGGCCCTATGCGAATCCGGAGGAAAACCTCGTTCATCCTGCCACGCAATCTGAACTGTTCCGTGGTTCGAACTATTGCGCCTCCTGCCATTTCGATAAAGTGAAAGATGTGATGCAGAAAGATCTAGCCGGTGAGATCTTGCAGGGGACGATTTGCCAAGACTGCCACATGGAACCCTCGACCGGTAGTTCCATTTCGAAGCGTGGCGCCATGACCCGCGCAATTGGCCGGCACTGGTTTCGTGGTGTGGTGGTTCCCGGCGCCCTGATCAAGAATCGCAACGTACAGGCCGAATGGATGCCCCGCGTGGATCTTGAGACTACCAAGTCTGCTTCTGCGGTGGAGGGGACGGCGCTGGTGAGGATTGGCAGCCTCCCTCACAGCTTTCCCGGCGGTGACCCGGTGCTTAAACAGTTCTACCTGATCCTGACCGCCAAGGATGCGCAGGGGAGGATACTAAAGGAAGAAACCAAGCAGTTTGGATTGCCCTACGACAAAATTCTCCGGGGCCCGATTCCCGATCCCTTCATCAAGGGAGGCCAGACGCGGAAAGTTCCATTCTCCCTTGCGATCCCGCCAGGATCGACTGCTGCGTCAATTGAAGCGGTGTTGAACTATGCGTTGATTCCGATGCCCGAACCGGCGCTGAAGGGTAAGTATCTCGCTACCTTGGCGACCGACAAAGAGAGGGAGAATGCGAATATGATTTTCGATGAGTATACGCAGCCGCGGCTGCTGACGTACCGGGTCAAATCACTTTAGCAGGATGCTGAAAAAGCCCGCCAGCGGCGTTCTCGACTCATCGAAATCCTCAACGTACCCCAGAGGGTACGCCTCCGGTTTCGATTCGCCTGCGGCCTTGCTGGACGGACTTTTTGAGCATCCTGCTTGGTGCGATTGAAGCAGGAGGGAAGGATGATGGTGCGAAACTCGATCATCTTGAAGCTCGGAATCTGCATGGCGATCGTGGTGGTTGCATTCTTCCTCTCGCCATGGCTCGACCACGGCACGTTGGCTCAAGAAGCCGCGTTGTCGCAGAGCACTATCGAGCAGGCTTTCCCGACTTCCAGCAAGTGCAAACGCTGCCATGAGCGTGTGTTTGAGGAGTGGGAGACTTCTCCTCTCTCGCGCTCGATCCATTCTCCGGCCTTTCGTGCCTCGCTCGACGCGTTCTTAGCTTCTCCGGCAGGGAAAGACAAAGCCATGTGTTTTCGTTGCCATGCGCCGCACGTGCGAGAATTCTCCAATCAAGTCCAACTCTTTATCAATCAGGCCAAGGCTGGTGACCCGTCGCTGGATGGAGTAGCCTGCGCGCAATGCCATTTGATCAAGCAAGTTGATCGAACTAAACAACCGCCGGAGCCCAAATACGAGTTCGAGAGCAAGACAGTCTATGGCCCCTATAAGGACTCTGTTCAGAATCGGGCGCACCAATCGATGGAGCTGGGTCTGTTTCAAAAGTCCGATCTTTGCCTCAATTGCCACCAGTCGGTTACTTCGGCTGTCGGCTTAGGCAAGGCTAACGACCTGCTGGGCAACTGGGATCAGAGCAAGGCGGTGAAGTCAGGCAAAGAGTGCCAGACCTGCCACATGCCGGAGCAGGTGGGGGAATCGGCAAATGGAGAGAAGAAGCGCAAGGTGGCGAACCATACCTTCCCAGGTCGTATTGGCAAGCTCCGCCAGGAAGCGGCCAAGCTGGACGTCAAAACGAAAATTGAGGGCGAAAACACCACGGTTATGGTGAAGGTGCAAAGTCTTGTTCCGCACAATCTTCCGGCCACCCATCCGGCCTGGGCAAGCGTGGTGTTGGATCTGGACATCAAAGGGAAGAATTTGAAGACCGTCTTTACCGACAGGCGGGTCTATGGCCGAGTCTATCAGGATGCCAAGGGCCAGAAGACGAGCTTCGACTTTGAAGCGGTTAAGGTTCTTGAAGATACGGTTTTGAAACCGGAAGAAATGCGCATCGAGACCTTTACGTTCCCCACGCCGAAAGACACCAAGACGTTCGATGTTGAGGTGACCCTCAACTACGCGCCCATTACAGGCACTGCCCCATTCCTACAGCGTGTCGAAGCCGAGTCCTCCAAGGGCTCCCAAGATCCGGTCTTCCAGCCGGTCGAGATCGTCAAGTATGCGGAAAATGTCGCGGTTACCAAGTAACGGTTCACGTGTAAAACGTGAAAGGTGAGAGGTGAAACGATCGTGAAATGAAGGCTTCCGATAGCCTCGCGTCAGGCCACCTTACGTCTCACGTTTTACCTTTCACGAATTATTCGCAGACGATACTGGAGCCGGGAGACTTCATCTTAAAAATCTGAACGGCATTGTACATGCCCTTGGCCGGGTGGTTGAGGATAAGGCGGGAATTGGTAATATGGGTGTCGAGCAACTCGTATTGTCCACCGCTGAAATAGATGTCGCAGTCATCGATCGCACAGTTTTTGTAGACGTGGTTGTCCAGCGACAGCTTCGCCTTGCTGAATTGCTGTCCCTCCACCAAAATGTAATCCGGCGCCACGCCCATAACTATTTCCTCCGCCGCGCACTATAGCAAGTCTCTTTTTGAACCGCAAACCAGACTGTCTGAAAGTTGCTACCATAACCGTTTGGCAATTCTTCCATTCCCGACTCAAGCCAGGTTGATTTCCCGCCATGAGTGGCCTATCCCTCTGCGGTAAGAGCTCATCTGGTCACAAATTGCGACCAGATGAAAGGATGGAAGCGTGATGACAAGGAAAATGTACCGGGAGTCTTTCCTTGCCGCCGCGCTCACCTCCGTTTTTACGCAATACCTCCCGGTCCATGACTCTGCAGTGGCTGATGGGTTGCACCGAGTTTCACTCGGGAGTGTGGACGGAGTACGCTCCGATGGCGCGCCATTTCTAACTTGCTGTGGGCTACGCCGCAATCGCTAAGGGGTAGATAAGGGTGAGGGTGTTTTGAAGTTGCTCTTGGGCTTCTTTGAGCAGAGCGGGGCACTCATCGACATTGAATTTGGCGTAGGAGAGGGCTAACGGATCACATGCGGGCAGTTGGCTGGCCTGGGCCTGTTCCAATTCGGCGTGGTCGGCAACGGCGCCGGCAAGGTGGACGATCGATGCATGGAGCTTGAATTCCCCGGCTTCATTCGGATTCAGTTGGTGGCGAATGGCCTGCTCGATCTGGTTCGGCATGTTCCAGAAACGAACCAGCTCCGCACCGACTTCGGTGAAGTCGCATCCAATGCTCGATTGTTCTACTTCAGCGAGCGGTGATCCGAGATATCCGGCTTCGACCAGGGCGGACTGCGCCCGTTGCGGAATGGTTTGATAGAGCACTAAGTGGCCGATATCCCGTAGCAGGCCTTCGATAAAGAACCGCTCGCTCTCCTTGATGCCGCCGGCCTTGGCAATTTTCCCGGCCAGCAAGGCGCAGAGCACGCTCTTCTGCCAGAAGGCCGGGAGGTCCATGAGGTTCACTGTCATTCCGGTGAATGTCTGTCCGATGGTAGTAGAGGCGACCAAGTCGCTGACGGATTGCATGCCAAGGAGGTTGACCGCTCGGCTGATGCTATCGATTTGCTTGGGGAATCCATAGAGCGGGCTGTTTACGATTTTCAAGAGACGCGCGGAGATGGCCGGATCGAATTTCAGAGCATTGGCCAGATCATCCATGGTCGATTTGGGATTGTCGACGACATCACGCACACGGAGGTAGATTTCTGGGAGGGTGAAGAGGTTTGAGCAGGATTGGACAAGTTCTTGTGCCGAGGACATAACTGAACACTTCCTCTACGTCACGCCCATCCGTCAGGTTTGAAGAGGCTTTCGATACTCGTTATCGGTTGTGATCAGCTAAACTAAAGGGCCAGGTGAGTGCTTCCCGGCCCTTCTTACCTTTGATTAAAGGAGAGGCCAAGGCGGCCGTTCACACACGCATCCAATGAGGGCCTTCTCTGGCCGCGCATTGCCTGTGCACAGGAGATGCGCAGGCCGCCCTCCCGCTCTCTATTCTGCGAACAAAAAGGGTACTTAGCCGCTCCGGCCCCATCCCTTCTTCCTCCCTCTGAAGTACTAACTTCCCTACCTTTACGTTATTGTCCGAGCCTCCGAACCACGATAGTTTGGGTGTGCCCATCGGGTGAGCGGAGTACAGAGAGACCCGGAGGCCTGACATTTGATTGGCATTTCTCTTACAACAGGCAGGAGCGAGTGGAGACAATGAGCTTGATGGCCTTCAAGATGTTGATGCAGAGCGGGGTCCTCCGGCCTGGTGACATAGCGATCAGGCGCGGACCTGGAGGGTTGCCGCTCGATGCTACCAGTCAGCTTCCAGAGTTTCTGAATTATTCGTTAGACGTGCTGTTTGGTTCTGAATCGAATGAGAAGTGCGCGAAGAGTCCCCACGAAGCGAAACGACATGCTGCTGGTGGGCGGTCTTCTGCCAGGCCCGCGCCATTCTCGTTGAAGACGATCGTGGCACGGCTCGGTCTGTTTCGTGAAGACAGCAAACCGCCGATGCCCAAGTCGCCCTCGCTGCAGAACCCTACGGCAACACTCGAAAAGAGAGTGGAGATTCTGGAGTCATTGCTGAAGACTGAACATGCCCGTTGTCAGAAACAGGTGGAAGAACTTGCCATCCTTCGGTCTCAGATAAAACCCATTGACGAGCTCCAAGCCGATCTGGTCATCGAGCGAGAGGCTGGGAGGCAATTGGTGCAGTGGCTGCAGGAAGCCGAGCAACAGCTGGCTGACGTTCAGGGCCGACCCCTGCCCCCTGTCGGAGGGTCGCTACGGAAAACCTCTTATTTTTTCCCGGAAGGCTTCAATAAAGAAACGGTGGAGGGAATCTTTAATACAAAGCGGAAATGATCGTTCCAGGTTCGCTCATTCCTATCCAGAGAGGGGAACCTGATTGATCTTCCATGGAGCGTGTTTCATCAGAAGGCCAAGACTTAGGTCTAAGGGTTAGAGTCAAAAAGACGCGAGTCAGCTTGGTCAATGCTCACCCTGAATTTTCTTCTGTCGGAAAGGCCGCGCGTTCAGGAAGAAGGAATGGACAGGGGCTTCCCTCCCATTTTTTCATCTTGATCCCACCTCCCTATCCGTATAGAATGGCCCAACTTTTCAGGCAGTTAGCTTCGGCAGGATCTGCACCACCCTACGGTTTTCCCCCCACACGTACTTTTGATGGGTTGAAGCCAAGGGGAACCGTGTGACATAAAAGGCCCTTACCTATAGAAGGAGTGACCTGTGAGCGACTCAGTCATCATTATGTTTGCGTTGGCAGCGGCGGTGACCGGCATTGCCTACGGCCTGTACCTGGCCATGTGGGTATTCAAGCTCGACGCCGGTAACCCAAAAATGCAGGATATTGCAAAGGCCATCCAGGAAGGCGCGAGCGCCTACTTGAATCGTCAGTACCGGACCGTCGGCGTTGTCGCTGCTGTGTTATTCGCACTGTTGTGGGGTGCAGGGGCCTTCTCCGACAAATTCGGTTTATTGACCGCAATAGGATTTTTGATCGGCGCCGGCGCTTCGTCGCTGGCCGGGTATGTGGGCATGGTGATCGCGGTGCGGGCGAACGTGCGGACGGCCCAGGCTGCCCATAATGGAATGAATGCGGCGCTGACCGTGGCATTCCGTGGCGGCGCGGTGACGGGGCTTCTGTTGATCGGCTTGGGCTTGTTGGCCATCACCATCTTCTACACGCTGGCCGCGCAGTTTGCGGGCCAGGAGAAAGCCATCCATGCCTTGCTGAGTCTTGGGTTCGGAGGGAGTTTGATTTCGGTATTTGCCCGTGTGGGTGGCGGGATCTATACGAAAGCGGCAGACGTCGGCGCAGATCTCGTCGGGAAAGTTGAAGCGGGGATTCCGGAAGACGACCCCCGCAACCCGGCCGTGATCGCGGACAACGTGGGCGACAATGTCGGCGATTGTGCCGGTATGGCCGCGGACCTCTTCGAGACCTACGCGGTGACGACAGTGGCGGCGATGGTTTTGGCTTTCACACTGTTCAAAGGAGCCAGCGCCCCGATTCTGTATCCTCTTGCCCTTGGTGGCGTCACGATCTTCGCGACGATCATCGGTATTTTCTTCGTAAAGGTGGGACAGGGTGGCGAGATCATGACGGCGCTCTACAAGGGCTTGTTTGTGGCGGGCGGCATCGCTGCGGTGGCATTTTTCCCCGTGACGACCACGATCATGGATGGTGTCGGTGGCGTGAGCGGGGTGAGCTACTACCTTGCAGCGTTGATCGGCTTGGCCGTGACCCTCGCCCTTGTCTTTATTACCGATTACTATACCTCCAAGAGTTATAAGCCGGTGAAGGCCATTGCCAAGGCCAGTGAAACAGGCCATGCGACCAATATCATCGCCGGACTCGCGGTTGGAATGGAAGCGACCGCTTGGCCGGTTGTGGTGATCGGAGCCGCGATTCTTGGGAGCTATTGGATCTGCGGCGGCGCGGCATCGGGCGGCTTATACGGCGTGGCGGTGGCGGCGGTGTCGATGTTGTCGATGGCCGGTATTGTGGTGGCGATCGATGCATTCGGTCCAATCACAGACAACGCAGGCGGTATTGCGGAGATGGCTCACCTCGGTAAAGAGGTGCGGGACATCACCGATCCATTGGATGCAGTCGGCAACACGACGAAGGCGGTGACCAAGGGCTATGCGATCGGATCGGCTGGTCTCGCGGCGGTGGTGCTCTTTGCCGAATATGCGCGTGAGGTGGCAAAAGGGAGTGGGGCGAGCACGTTCGACCTTTCCAATCCCTCCGTCCTGGTCGGGCTCTTCTTGGGTGGGATGCTGCCATTTATTTTCGGTGCCCTCTGTATGAAAGCGGTGGGAGAGGCTGCCGGTCTTGTGGTGGAAGAGGTGCGTAGGCAGTTCCGGACGATCAAAGGGATTATGGAGGGAACCGGCAAGCCGGAATACGGAACCTGCGTGGATATTGTGACGCAGGCGGCGATCAAGAAGATGATGGTGCCTGGATTGATTCCGGTCATCTCGCCGATTGTGGTCGGTGTGATTCTGGGGCCGCAGGCATTGGGCGGCATGCTTGTCGGCAGTATCGTCACCGGTCTGTTCGTTGCCATCTCAATGACGAGCGGCGGCGGCGCCTGGGATAACGCCAAGAAGTATATTGAAGAGCAGGGCAAGAAGGGGACGGATACCCACAAGGCGGCGGTAACAGGCGACACGGTCGGCGATCCCTATAAGGATACAGCCGGTCCGGCAATCAATCCGATGATCAAGGTGATCAACATCGTAGCGCTCTTGATCGTTTCACTGCTTGTTGGGTAGGGAGAGAGAATATGGAAGCGATCAGTATTCAGCTCTCAGCATCGTGCTAATCGCTGAACGCTGACGGCTGAGAGCTAAAGACTAATGCTGTTTCATGTTTCTTTGCTTGCCTTGACGGCTAAAAGAATCGTGGAGTAAGGTGATCGTACGGGATCACGCTGGTGGCTGACCCACGAGAGTATCCCAGAATCACGGGAGGTGCTCGGATGGAGAAACAAGAGCGCAAGCAGGAACCCAGGCGGGAGCCTCAGGGGAAGGAAGAGGTCAAGGCCAATCCGAAGGTCGTCGAGGCCGGCAAGAAATTGAAAGAAGACATCGATAAACTGGTCGATGAAATCGACGACGTGCTTGAAACGAACGCCGAAGAATTCGTTAAGAACTACGTGCAAAAAGGGGGGGAGTAGCGCCAGTAGTCGAGCGGACCGACCCCCTTCTTTCCCTCCTCTCCCACTCCGGTATTCTTGTAGGCTGCTGATACAAAACTGGCTGATTGCTCTCGTTTGTTTGGTCTATTTGGTTTGTTTGGTTGAACGAAACTAACCAGATAAACCAGATCAACCAGTCCATCGGTTTGACAACGAGGGGCTTAAGGACTAGTATCCCTTTAATTCTCAGATAGTTAGCTTCAAATCCTCAAGAGGCCCACATGAAGTCCAGGCTATGGGTCTTCCGTGACATCAATCCATCCCAACGGGCTTCGTTAGCTCAGGCCCTCTCAATTTCTCCAGCCACGGCATCGTTGTTTTTGGCCCGCGGCGTGACTACACCGGATGAGGCTACGTCATGGCTGTCGATGCAGACGCCGCACGATCCGTTCTTGATTCCTGATATGGAGCAGGCGGTTGAACGGTTACATCGTGCGGTGACGACTCAGGAGCCGATCTGTTTTTACGGTGATTACGATGTTGATGGCATTACGGCGACCAGCCTGTACCTGTCGTTTTTTGGCGGATTGGGCGCACGGGTTCGGGCTTATGTTCCACATCGCCTCCGCGAAGGCTACGGTCTCAACCTCGGCGCTGTGCAGCGCTTACATGACGAAGGCATCTCGTTATTGGTGACGTCTGATTGCGGGACGACCTCACACAAAGAAATCACGTTGGCGGCTCAGCTCGGTATGGATGTGATCGTGACGGACCATCACCAGAGCGACGAGGGAATGCCGCCGGCTGTGGCGGTGCTCAATCCCCATCGAGTCGGCGCCCAGTACCCTTTTCTCGGTCTCTGTTCCGCGGCGCTGGCCTACAAGGTGGCACAGGCTTATCAGCTGCGCTACGGGGTTACTGGGGTACCGCTGGAGTCATTGCTCGATCTCGTGGCGTTGGCGACGGTCGCCGACGTCGTTCCTTTGCACGATGAAAATCGAAGCTTTGTGCGTGAAGGATTGGTCCAGTTGTCGCGTGGTGCGCGCTGCGGCGTTCGTGCACTGAAGCAGGTGGCGGGAGTGACACAGGATTGCACGGCGGAAACGATCGCCTACAAACTGGCGCCGCGCATCAATGCTGCAGGGCGATTGGACGATGCCATGTTGGGTGTGCGGTTGTTGACGACCGACGATCCGGCCGAGGCGCAACGATTAGCAGACCGGCTTGAGCAGCTCAATCGTGAACGGCAACGTATCGAAGTGGACATCATGGCGGAGGCGCTGGCCTCGTTGCAGAATCGGGAAGCGCCGCCAGCACTTGTGCTGGCCTCCCGGCATTGGCACCTCGGAGTAGTCGGTATCGTCGCGGCGCGTTTGGTCGACCGGTTTCAACGTCCGGCCATTGTGATGGCGATCAATGAGCAGGGTATGGCAAAAGGCTCGGCACGAACGATCGGCGGCTTCGATTTGTATCAAGGATTGGCTTCCTGTCGGGAGTTGTTGGAGGCCTTCGGAGGGCATCCGAGTGCCGCGGGTGTGACGGTTCGCGAGTCCAGGATCGACGAGTTTCGCGCCAGATTCTCAGAAGTGGTGGCCGGGTGGACCCATGACGGCGGCAAGGTTCCGACGTTGAACGTCGATGCCGAAGTGCGTTTGGACGAAGTGAATCTGCAGTTGATCCAGGAGATCGGCTCGCTGCATCCGTTCGGCGCGGGTAATCCGGAGCCCACGTTTGCGGTGACTCGTCTCGAAGTCATGGATTCGCGCACGGTTGGCGAGAAGCATCTGAAAATGACCGTGCGGCAAGGGACATCGTTGCCGTTCGACAGTATTGGATTCGGTATGAAGTCGCTGCTGGAGCGGGGCATTCCGTTGCGCGTCCCGGTCGATCTGGCCTTTACTCCAGAATTGAATCACTGGAACGGTCGTGACCGGATTCAGCTTCGTATTCGCGATGTTCGACCGAGCGTGAGTGAGTAAGTGAGTGAATCATGGTGTACCAAACTGTCACAGATCTCGACCAACTGCTGGATCGGATCAGAAGTTATCATGCCGATGCCGACCTCGGCTTAGTTCGCAAGGCCTACGAGTTTTCTGCGAAAGCGCATGAAGGACAACTTCGTCGGTCTGGAGAACCCTACCTTCAGCATCCCATCGCCGTCGCCGGAGTCCTGACCTCGCTCAAAACAGATGTCATCGCGATCGTTGCAGCGCTGCTGCACGATACCCTGGAAGATACGGTCGCCACGCCTGATGAACTCGAAAGAGAGTTCGGGAAAGACGTCGTGCATCTGGTTGATGGAGTGACCAAGATCGGCAAGATCACGTTTCGAAGCTACGAAGAAAAACAGGCCGAGAATTTCCGCAAGATGGTGCTGTCGATGGCGGACGATATCCGGGTCGTCCTCATCAAGCTCGCCGACCGGCTGCACAACATGCGGACCTTAGAGCACCTCAGTGCGCCTAAGCGGCAGGAGATCGCCCAAGAGACGCTGGAGATCTATGCGCCGTTGGCGAATCGACTTGGAATCGGGTGGATCAAGAATGAGCTCGAGGATCTATGTCTTAAACACCTCAAACCTGAAGTCTACGAGACATTACGTGTCCGTGTGGCAAAACGGGACGAGGATCGACAGCAGTATATCGATGAAGTCAGCCAGCTCGTGCATAAGACCATGCAAGAGAACGGGTTGATCGGACATGTCTACGGTCGACCCAAACATCTCTACGGCATTTACCAAAAGATGAATAAGCAGTCGATTACGTTTGAAGAAGTCTACGACCTGACTGCGCTGCGAATCGTGACCGATAGCAAGATGAACTGTTATGCCGTGCTCGGGGTGATTCACTCGGTCTGGCGGCCTGTACCGGGGCGCTTCAAAGACTACATCGCGATTCCAAAGTCCAATCTCTATCAGTCTTTACATACGACGGTGGTGGGCCCGAAGGGGGAGCACGTCGAATTCCAAATCCGCACGGAAGAGATGCATCGTATCGCCGAACACGGCATCGCGGCCCATTGGAAGTATAAAGAACAGGGACAGGTGGCAGATCGTGACAGCAAGGCCTTTGGCTGGCTCCACCAATTTGTCGAATGGCATGAAGACTTGACGGATAACCGGCAGTTCATGGACTCGGTGAAACTCGATCTCTTTCACGATGTGGTCTATGTGTTCACGCCCAAAGGGATTGTGAAAGAGTTGCCGAGAGGGTCGACTCCCGTCGATTTTGCATTCGCGATTCATACCCAGGTCGGAGACCATTGTGTCGGGGCCAAGGTGGACGGGAAAATCGTGCCGCTCAAGCATCAACTGGCCAGTGGGGATACGGTGGAAATTCTGACATCTCCCACACAATCGCCGCACAAGGACTGGTTGAAGTTCGTCCGCACCTCGCGTGCAAAGACTAAGATCAAACACTGGATCAAACTCGAAGAGCAGAAGCGCAGTATCGAGATCGGACGCCGTTTACTAGAGTCGGAATTCCGCCGACAGGGGATGGCGCCAGCCAGGATGCTCAAATCGGCTGAACTGTTAGAAGCCGCTCGTCAGTCCGGATTCGACAGTATCGACGAATTGGCTGCGGCAGTCGGGTTCGGTCGTATGGCGACGTCGCAGGTGATCGGGAAACTCACCGCTCCGTCACCTGGGACGCCGGCACCTCCTGCTGCACGTAAGGCGATCGGTGGGAAGAGCGACGGCACAGGCGTACAGGTCAAGGGGTCTCGGGATTTACTGATGCAGCTGTCGCGCTGTTGCCATCCTGTGCCAGGAGACCGCATCCTTGGGTATATTACTCGTGGCCGCGGCCTGACGATCCATGCCGTCGATTGTCCGAATCTTGAGGCGCTGGACTATGACAGGGAACGGCTGGTAGAGGTAGAATGGGATGGTGCCACACCCAGTACGCACTCGGTCAAAATGTCCATTGTCGCCGTCGATAAGACCGGGGTCTTGGCAAAGGTGTCTTCTGCGATTGCGGAGTGCCATGCCAACATTAGTCGTGCCGAGATCGCGACGAGGGAGGATCAGAAGGCTGTGCTGGATTTTGTCGTAGAAGTGTCAGATACCCACCACATCGATCAGGTAATCAAAGCCGTTGAGCGTGTGGATGGAGTGATTACGGCGAGGCGGATGAGGGCCTGGCAGGAACGCTCTTAGCAGGATGCTGAAAAAGTCCGCCGGCAGAAGAAGACCGTTATTTGGTTTATTTGGTTTGTCTCGTTTGTTTGGTTCAACCGGACAGACCATATGAACCAAGTAAACAAAACAAACCAGATGGACCAGATCAACCCGTTTCGCCTGCTATGGGACCCGGAACTGAAGTTTGGATCCCCGCTGCAACTTCAAGCTCTCAGCTCTGCCCGCCGCGAGTTCCAAGACATAGAGTGCGCCTTCGTTGGGTCGGTATTGGGGGCAGCTATCGTCCGTTCTGGTGCAGATTGGGACATTCTGCTCCATATGAATAATCTGTTTTTTCTCATTGAGCCAGATGAGATCGAGCGGGATTTTAGTGTTTTTCATCCAGAACACCCAGGCCTCTGCTTGTGAGAACGTAAAGAGCATGCCGCGGTCTGGGGCTAAGTACTCTCGGTACATCAATCCCTCTGCTCGTTTCTGGGGAGTGTTGGCCGTTTCCGCATGGATGATGGCGCCTCCTGGGAGGGTAACTGGGATCAGCCCTGGCTGTGCTGGATCGTTTCCCGCCAGGGTATAGCAGGGGAACGAAAAGAGGAGAACGAGGAAAAAGATAAGTGGTCGGCGTCGTTGCACGGCAGCATCCTATCGGCCAGCCAGGAGCCAGTCAAGTTTGAAGTCACCCGAATCGCAGGCCGGTTTGAAGAATTAGACAATGCATCGTTCGCATCTGTTATCCTTGAGCCTGCGGGATAATGAGATAAAAAGGAGGGCTGAAAGTGGCTGAGTGGGTGACTTACAAAAATCATAAGATTAAGGCCTGTTCCCAAGATCTCGGAGGTGACCACTGGTCGCCCAAGGCGTTGGCATGGCTCTCCGAGGGGGGACGAGCGCCGATGAAAACCCTGCAGGGTGAATCGCATGAGGTCAGGGACACAGAAAAAAAGGCGAATGAGATCGCGCTTGGAAAGGCCAGGAAATGGGTCGACCAGCACCAATAGGCTGAAACTGATCCATTCCTGTCTCGTGCGTCTTGCAATCGCGCGGTCGCCTATGCGATCCTCGGCTCGATCAAGCAAGGGGTGGGTGTATGAAAGAGACACGAAAAGTCCATTATGTTAAAGGCGTGTTTGTATGCCCGAAGTGCCGGCAGTCGTATGTGCAAGAAAAGTGGATCGAAGAATGGCGGGTTCGCTGTCATAAGTGCGACTATCGCGGAACGTTGACCGAAGTCTCCGTTGAGGAACGGATGGAAGAAGAAGTCGTCCGTCGTTGAACCGGTGCTAATCTCGTGCGCTGTCTCCTTCTCTCTGTGAGTCGATGGTTTTCTTCCTCACCTCTATTTCACGAAACCGTATCCTAGGGCCCCTGTTTCTGTGTGCCATTTTTCTTGTGCTGGGCTTCGACAAGGTATCAGCCGACGAGCCGGCCCCACTGGTGAAGGTGCTCGTGACCTACCATTCTCTCTCCGGCAATACGGAACGCATGGCTGAAGCGGTGGCCGATGGCGTGAAAAGTGTTTCCGGTGCCGAGGCGCTCTTGAAACGAGTCGGCAAGGTAACGGCGGATGATTTGTTCTCCGTCGATGCAGTCGTGGTCGGCTCGCCGGTCTATTGGTCGAACATGTCAGGCGAGGTGAAGACCTTTTTCGACAACTGGCAGTTTAAATTCGGCGTGTTCCCCGACTTCAAGATGAAGAACAAGATTGGCGCAGCCTTCGCCACCGGTGGTCAGGTGTCGAGCGGAAAGGAAGTGACGCTGTTGACGATCCTTGCCGCGATGCTGGGGAATCAGATGATTGTCGTCAGTGGGGGCGGGGCTTTCGGCGCATCTGCCACCACGGAAGGCGATAGTCCCGGCATCGACAATAAGGAGTTGGCCGACGCCAAGGAGTTGGGCCGGCGTGTGGCCGAAGTCGCAGCGAGATTCAAGGCCGGTTCAGTCAAGTAGACCCCTCCTCTCCTACCCCTACGTTGAGCCTTTGAACGATGCAAGAATGCCGCTGACGTTCATTTTCTGCCTCCTGCTAGTCACGGTGATTCGCAATTAAAGCAAGCTGAGCAGGTTTGGGTGCAATTACACGACTTGTCCGCGTTAGGCGACCTGGGTAGTGATCTTGTAGGAGGGGGAGACGAATTAGTTCCGCACGCTGTTCGGGGAAGGCGTTTGATGGACACTCATTGCGATTTGCGCAAATTCTTGAATATTCTTCGAGCAACGACCGCAGCACCCCGGGTCTTTCAAGCCAAATCTCGCTTTGAGTTGGCAGGGCATGACAATGCCGGCTTGTCCTGCCTCACGGATATCAGAATCTGTAATTCCCTTACAGAGGCAGAGATACATCGGCCGCACTCCATTATCTATCGTCACTGAGGGTTCTGTTGGCCACTAACGATTATGATAACTGTTATCAACTGAGATAATAGTACGCCTCTTCCCTCTTACTGTCAAGAGGGGAGGGGCGTGTAGGCGTTGTATGGGAGAGTGGAATGAATAAGATGTTGAAATAATAGGTCTTTAGAGTGTTTGTTCTAATTGATCGACCATCTCACGGATCGTGTCGAACCCCGATTGCCAAAAATCCTCAGAGGCCATATCGACGCCGACCTTGGTGAGAATCGTCTGTGGTGATTCCGATCCTCCAGTACTGAGCAGATCCAGATATTTGGGCACGAACGAGGCCCCTTCTTTCTGATACATCCGGTAAAGAGCCAGGACCAGCAAGTTGCCGAAGCTGTAGGCGTAGCAATAGAAGGGGCTGGCAAAGATGTGGGGTATGGTCAGCCATTCCCACTGAAACTCTTCCGGGACCTGGATCCCTTTTCCAAACTGCTGCCGCACCTCCGCCAGATAGGTGTTGGCCAGATCCTTCACAGTCGCGCCTTGTGCGATCATCTCATGGGCCTTATTCTCAAATTGGACGAAATAGGCTTGCCGGAGGACCGTCGCGTAGATGTCATCCAGTTGGTTGAGCAAGAGACCCTGCCGCACCTTCTTGTCCCGTTCCAGGTTCATGAGGGCATTGGACAGGATGCGTTCCCCGAACACCGAGGCTGTTTCTGCCAACGGGAGGGTGGAATGAAAGGTAAATATGGAATGTTTAGCCGCTAGGATGCCGTGGACGGCATGGCCGAGCTCATGAGCCATGGTCGCGATATCGCGTGCCTCGCCGGTGAAGTTCAGGAGCACATAAGGGGTCATGTTTGGGACGACGCTGTAACAATAGGCGCCCCCGATTTTCCCGGGCCTAGTCCGCGCGTCGATATGCTGTTCATGAACGACCCGTTCCGCCAAGTCGGCTAATTGAGGAGAGAACCCCCGATAGGCCTCCAGCACCATTTTGATGGCATCCTGATAGCGATAGGATTTCTGCTTTGTGCGATGCGGCGCGTAGATGTGGTAGCGGCTCATCGGTTTGATCTTGCACAGGCGAGCCTTGATGCGGAAATAGTCCTGGAAGATACCCGCGTTTTTCCGGCAGACTTTTAAGAGGGAGGCCACGGCTGCATCAGGAATGTCGTTGCCGAGGTTGCGCGTAGCAATTGGGGAAGCGAACCGGCGCAGTTGGAGATTCTCCGCCTTCCAGTCGTTGACCAATGTCTTGTAAAGCTCGCCTAGCAAATCGTGCTGATCGGCGTAGACACGGTACAACTCTCGATAGGCGGCCTCACGTAGTCGACCTTGTGCATGGCGGAGATAGGACGTCAGTTCCTCGCGCGTCATCGTTTTTCGTTTACCGTTGACGGTGAGTGTAAACGTGAAGGCGTTCGTCACGATGTCATACAGTGACTGGACTGCGCTGCGGCCCGTGATATTCTTGATGTTGACGATCTTCTCTTCCGGTTCTGACAGTGTGTGGGGTTGAAACCGGCGAATGGTTTCGAGGTGATACCGGAGCGTACCAGTTCCGGTCATGAGCCGTCGGGCATTGTCTTCATCGACGCTTTGCCACCAGAGATCGAAAAATACCAGTCGATTCTGGAGCGCCGTGAGCCGCTCTTCGACCTTGGTCTTAAACGAACGAGCGGCCAGATCTTTCGTATTTTCTGAGAACCAGAGGTAGGCATAGGCGCCGACCTTGGAAGCGGCAGCCGCAATGTCTTCACTGAGAGTCAACAGCGGGTGGAAGGTCGTCGTTGCCATGGTCGGGCTGAGATGGGTCCGTGCAACTTCAAATTGCGTCACCTTGGACTCGATTTCTGCCAACAGGGTCTCAAAACGCTCGACCGGTTTCTCTGCCAAATGTGAAAGATCCCAACGCTCGGAATAGGTGAGTTTCTGACGCTTTAGGGATGAGGTCTTGTGTTTCGTTGAAGTGTTTCGGCTGGTCTTCACAGGCATAGGTCACATCCCCTTCATTTCGTCCTCATGCATTATGCAGGCTGGGCTCGTCGGCCACAATCATATCATTCTCGTAGCCGAGGCCGCAGAGTTTTTCAGGAACTCCTGGAGAATCTTCCATCTGCGGTGGCATTTTCGGTATGATGCGCGAAGCGTAAAGGGGAAACCTCATGACCGATCAAGAGCTCAACCGGGCAGTCCAATATGTCACAGCCAGCACGTCTTATGGACGGGACACAGTGGCCGAGATTCTCAAGACGGGACTGAGCGAAATGACTTTGCTGGCCACCCAATCGTCTGAGCGGTTTGAACGGGATGTGCTGTTGGAATATGTCTGCCAATGGACCGTCAAACGCACGGGCCAAACGGAACCGTTGGTCAGGGAGATCCTTGGCTGCGCGGGCCGCTGGCTCGATGAAGTATACGAGGAAATCGCCAAACGTCAGCCGGAAGCTTTAGGCCTCTCATCTTACGATGACGACGATGACAAAGGGGCAGAGCCAGTCTAGCGAACGTCGTCTGTAAAGCGTGAAGCGCGATACATGCGCGATTTGACGTTCGAAGTTCCAAAAACCTCGAACTTCGGACCTCGAACCCTCTCGATGAAGTCTCAATTCCTAGGCAGGCAGCGAGCTTTTGAGCATCTCAAAATTCTTCGTCACCATCGCGTCGCCGTTTTTCGTGGAGACGTCGATGCCGGTGGCGCAGACGGTTCGGCACTCGTCGATTCGACCCAACTTGTGGAGCGATTGGGCCCAGGCATAGTAGGCGGCTGAGTAGGTGGGCTTCACTGTGACGCATTGTTGAAGGGCCTTGGCCGCTTCTTCGAAGTTCGCATCTTCCATGTAGGCCTTCCCGAGACCGAACCAGGCCACCTCATCGTTTGGGTCGATTGCCAATACTTTTTTGAGCGGTTCAATGCGGCGATTTGCCATGTATCCCTCCAGGTATGAATGACGATAGCAGCGGCGAGCGCTCGTTGTCTACGCTCTTGGCTGCGTGCTAATCTGGCTTCATCAGTAACGATGGTGTGTCTCACGTTTCACGGCTTACGTCATGGGCAAAACAGGACTCGTCTACGACTCTACGCTATCTCGACCATGACATGGGGGTCGGGCATCCGGAATCCCCCAATCGGCTCCGTGCCATCATGCAGCAGTTGGAGGAGAGTGGGACGGCAGCTCGGCTGACGATGATTGCACCGCGAGAGGCAGAAGACGAATGGATTACGCAGATCCACAGGCCTGCATATCTTTCGATGCTGAAGACCAACGCGCCGGCAAGCGGGCGCCTGTCGCTTGATCCCGATACCTCGATGTCTCCTGGTTCATTGACCGCTGCCTATCTAGCCGCCGGAGGGGTCTTGGCTGCTGTCGATGCAATCATGAACAAGCAAGTAGAGCATGTTTTCTGTGCGGTGAGGCCGCCGGGGCATCATGCCGAAGCGGAGCGCGCGATGGGATTCTGTCTTTTCAATAATGTGGCGATTGCCGCTCGCTATGTGCAGAAGAAGTATAGTCTCACGCGCGTGTTGATTGTCGATTGGGATGTGCATCATGGGAACGGTACGCAGCATAGTTTCGAGGATGATCCCTCCGTACTCTTCTTCAGCACGCATCAATTTCCTCACTATCCGGGAACGGGCCGAGAATCTGAACGGGGACGGGGAGCAGGCGAAGGGTTCACGATCAATGTGCCGATGGAAGCGGGTGAGGGCGATGAGGAGTATCGCGCCGTCTTTCGGAAATCGTTGGTGCCGGCGGCCGATGCGTTCAAACCTGAATTCGTGATCGTCTCAGCCGGCTTCGATGCGCACAAAGACGATCCTCTCGCAAGCATGGGGTTGACGGAAGAGGGTTACGCGGACCTCACCGGCATCGTGGCCGGTATCGCCAAGCGCCATGCCGATGGACGCATTCTCTCGTCGCTTGAAGGTGGGTATCACCTGACATCCTTGGCTGCCTCGGTGGATCGCCATATTCAGGCCCTCTTAGCAGGATGCTGAAAAAGCCCACCAGCTGCGTTCTCGCATCGCTCAGACCCTCAACGTACCCCAGAGGGTACGCCTCGGCCCTTCGCTCGCTGCGGCCTTGCTGGATGGCCTTTTTGAGCATCCTGCGTGGTGCGCTCCTGTTATCCCAGATGTATAGGCCAATGAAATTCCGGTGCGTACACAGAGTTTTACAGGGTAGTCTTTTAGCCGCATGAAGATCTCCATCAAAGTCCTGCTCGGTGGTGTTTTGATCGGTGTGCTCGTGTATCTGTATTACACCGAGGTCAAACCGGTCGTGATCTTCGGGTTGCGGTCTGATTATGCTCGTGCGATTCCGTTTCAGAAAATTCCGGAGGGTCTGACGAGCCTAAAGGCAGAATCTTGCGGAGAATGCCATCGCGAGATCTACGACGAATGGAAGACGAGTATCCATGCCCATGCCTATGAGGATCCATTCTTTCAGGCCTATTGGAAAAAGGACAAGAATGTCTGGGTCTGCTTGAACTGTCACACCCCGCTGGAAAACCAGCAGCCGACCTTGATTAAAGAGATTCCGCGAGGGCGCGTGGAGAAGGCGGTTCAAGAGCCCAACCCCCAGTACGATCCCGAGTATCAAAAGGAGTCTGTGACCTGCGCGGTCTGCCATGTGAGGGACGGAGTCATTTATGGACCGTTCGATGATTCAGCCGCGCCGCATCCGACTAAGTTCGATCCGAACTTTCGGACGGCACAGGTCTGTTATCGCTGTCACAATGTCGTGTCAGGGCCGGCTCAGTTTTATAACGTGGGCCCTTGCGGGACTTACGCAGAATATGAAGGCAAGTTCTTCATGCAGGAACGGGGCTTCATTTGCCAAAGTTGTCACATGCCTGAAATCGATCGGCCGGTCGCGACCAATAGTCCGATCAGGCGAGGGCGCAAGCACCTCTGGCGCGGCGGGCACGACCCCGACATGGTGAAGCGGGCAGTGGGAATACAAGTAAGGGCCGACACGGCTTCGCCCAAGCCGGGCGATCGAGTCGGATTTACGCTCACGTTGATCAACGCAGGAGCCGGGCATAAGATTCCAACCGGCGATCCGGATCGGTATTTCACGGTGGAGTTTTCCGTGGAAGATCGGCAGGGGCGGGTGCTCGATCAACAAACATCGACGATGGGCCGCTGGATCATGTGGCAACCGGCCATCGTCGAGTTGTATGATAACCGTCTGTTACCCCTGGCCAGCCGGGAATATCAGTTTGCGTACCAGCTTCCGGTACAAGCAGAGGGTTTGAAAATAAAGACTCGGGTGCAGTATCACATCCTGACCGATAAACAGCATGAAATGTTGCAGACCAAATATGGGCTGACAGGGAACGATCCCTATCGATTCGCCATATACGAGCGGGAATTCCCGTTATCCGGTGCGCTTGCATCGGCGCTGAGTAAGAGCGATCAGCCGTCAGCCGTCAGCCCTCAGTCAAATGAGCAAAGTTGCAAGGCCGGAGCTGAAGGCTACAGGCAAGGCTGAAGGGGTTCAGGCCGAAGGTCGAAGTTCCGAACACTTCAGCCTATCTACCTGAGTAGTTACGAAGGACCGCCATGACACACAAATTGTTGATTGCTACCGAAACTCTCCAGCAGAGCCTGGGACAGCCTGGCCTGGTGGTGATCGATGTGCGAGGGCGGGCGGCCTACGAGTTCGGCGGACATATTCCAGGCGCGGTGCATTCGACCTGGCATGATTATAGCGATCCCAATGCCGTGCCGAAGGGATTGCTCGATCCCGATCGTGGACGTTTGGAACAGAAGATCCGAGCTTTGGGTATCAGTCAGGACAGCGATGTGGTCATCTATTCCAATCCGTTCGACAACTGGGGAGACGAAGGCCGTATGTTCTGGATGTTGGAATATTTTGGCCATACGCGGCTGCGTATTCTCGATGGTGGATGGGTCAAGTGGGTCCAGGAAAAACGGCCGTTCGAGCATGGAGCCGTGACGCCTAAGCCGGGGACCTTCACCGTCAAGCCGGTAACCGCTGTGATTGCAGGAAAAGACGAACTGAAGCGTCTTGTGAAGCAGCCGCATCCCGGCACCGTGATCGTTGATGCGCGCAGCCTCGAAGAGTATCTTGGAAAAGAGATAGCGGGGATACCTCGACCAGGCCACATTCCTTCCGCGATTCATCTCGCATGGACGGGATTTCTTCACGCGAACGCCACAGTGAAAGATCTGAGTACGATCACAGAGAGTCTCGCCGAGAAGGGTCTGACACAGGATCAAGACGTGATCTGCTATTGCACAGGCGGTGTCCGGTCAGCCTGGCTATATTTCGTCCTCAAACTCGCCGGGTATCAGAAGGTTCGCACCTATCCGGGATCCTGGTGGGAGTGGAGTCGGGATTTCGCCTGTCCGGTGGAAAAAGATGACAAGGGATTGCAGCGCATCCTGAACGTCGATTCCCAGGTCAGGCCTTCTTGACAGCCCTCAAATGGCTGTGTAAGGTGATAGAATTCACGAATCATTCGGGTACCATTCACCTGTCGAATGAATCTTAACCCCTGAGGAGGAACCCATGAAAATGAGAATCCATCGCGGAGCACTGGTCGTTGTGGCGGTTGCCGCGCTTGTTGGTTTCCCGCTGTTGAGCGGGCTTGCTCTTGCAGGGAACAAACATGTGGATGAAGCTCTGACGCATGCTAAGGAAGCTGTGTCCCATGGCAAGGCCGGCCATGCCGATGCCCTGGTGCAACATGGTGAAGAAGCACTCAAGCATGCCATGGCAGCCGGCATGAAGAATCCTCATCTGGATGAAGGGGTCACGCATCTCAAGGAAGCCATCGCCCATGGCAAGGCCGGCCATGCCGATGTGGCGACTCAACATGCCGAAGGCGCGGTCACCCATTTGTCCGAAGTGAAGTAAACGATTCGATCAAGGTTCTTCTTGAACGGGCAGGGGCGACCCTGCCCGTTCTGTTATAGGGACAAAGCGATCATGCTGGTCGGATTTTATCAGTACACTCCACGGTTCGGCGAGGTATCGCACAATCTCGATATGATTGTGGCAACACTCGACCGGGCTGACGCGGATTTGATCGTCTTACCAGAGTTGTGCGCGTCCGGCTATCAGTTCCTGTCGCAGGAAGAAGCGATCACGCTATCAGAGCCGGTGCCAAGTGGACCGACCACACAGCGGCTGATTGACCTTGCGAAGCGGCGCCGAATGACGATAGTCGCCGGTCTCCCGGAACGCGCCGGGTCCGCCTGCTACAATTCCGCCGTCGTCGTCGGCCCTTCCGGGTTCATCGGGTGCTATCGCAAGACCCATCTGTTTTTTGAGGAAACGCTCTTCTTTACGCCTGGCGACACAGGATTTCAGGTGTGGGATATCGGGTTGGCCAAGATCGGCGCGATGATCTGTTTCGATTGGTACTATCCGGAGGCGGCTCGTACCTTGGCGCTCAAGGGAGCAGAGATCATCTGTCATCCCTCGAACCTCATCTTGCCCGATTGCCCGGACTCCATGCCGGTTCGGTGCTTGGAGAATCGAGTGTTCGCGATTACGAGTAATCGCACAGGGACCGAAGCGCGAGGCGGCAAAGATCAGCTGACGTTTATCGGGAACAGTGAAGTCGTCGCTCCTAAGGGGACGATTCTGCATCGTGCGTCGCGGGACCAGGAAGAACTCTATATCGTCGAGATCGATCCTGCCGACGCGCGGAACAAAGCTCTGACGCGCTACAACGACCTCCTTCGTGATCGACGCGAATCCCTCTATCGGTAACCAGGCTGGTTTGTCTGGTTGATTTGGTCTATTTGGCTTGTTTGGTTGAATTCGACGAACCAAATGAACAAAACAAACCAAATAAACCAGATCAACCAGTCTCGCCCCAATCGCTTGCACCACAGGGGCCGGCGCGGTAGGATTAGCGACATGGAAGCTCCACTCGGGAAAGGCATCTTCCTCATTGCTGCGCCATCCTTACGCGATCCGAATTTTCGGCAGACCGTCGTGTTGCTCTGTGAGCACGGGGCTGAGGGTGCACTGGGTGTTGTCGTCAATCGTCCGACAGCGATGTCGGTTTCTGAGGCGTTACCGCAAGTACCGATTCTCGAAGGCCAACGGCATGTTCTCTTCTCCGGGGGACCGGTGCAAACGAACCAGGTCATGATGTTGTATCGATTGGATCAATTGCCCGAGAATTCCCATCATGTCTTCGAAGGGATCTGTCTCGGCGGAGATACTGACCTTGTCGATCGTATCTTGACTACCCACGAGGGGCGAGAGGCATTTCGCGCCTATATCGGATATTCCGGATGGGGCCCAGGACAACTGGAGTCTGAAATGCAGACTGGTTCCTGGATTACCCTTCCCGCAGATTCCAGCGTGGTGTTCGAGAAGGATCCCACACGTATCTGGCCGGACATCGTGAGTACCCTAGGCGAGAACTATCGCCACTATGCGGATATGCCCTTCGACCCTTCCCTGAATTAGCAGGATGCTGAAAAAGCCCTTGAGTCTTCCGGAAGGTTAAGGCTCAGGTTAAGGCTGAGTAAATATTTGATCTTTGCTCAACCTTGACCTCGACCTCAGCCTACCTCAGAAATTGTAGCCGGCTTGTGCAGGTGTTACCCTGCCTCTCGTACAGGTGGCTTTCCTGGAGTTGTAATTAGATGGTTAGACGGATTGGCTGTTTGGTATGGGCGATCCTTCTTGCCAGTGTCTGTTCCGGGTGTGGCGTGCTGTATACAGTTGTAAAGTCAGAGTCCAAGCTGGACCGGCTGGCCGTGCCGATGACGAAGGCTGAGGTGATCGACCACGTTGGCCAGCCGGATCGTGTGCTGCGTGACGATGGCCGGCTGCTGGTTTGGGAATACTCCCTCACGGCCCGCAAACAGTGGCTCTATGAGTTGGCCCTCTGCCCTCTATCGGTCTGGGTCGGCGGGTGTATTTTCTATCCCTTCACCAACACCGTCGCGGAGCACCAACGCGAATATCCCTATCACATCGTGCTGGTGAACGACGAACTCTGTGCCTGGGGCACACCTGCTGCCATTTTGCAGCGGCGCCGCGCCTGCGCCTCGTCCGGTACTGCAGCCCTAGGGTCCAGAGGGATGAGCGGGCATCCTGAACCGGTCGTGACGGGCATCGGCCCGATCAATCGAGATACGATCGATCGTTACCTGACGATGGCGGTTATGGAGTTTGAGGATGCGCCTGACGCAGAGGGGTCGGGGTCGCGTGTCGCCGGGATAGTGACGACCCTGTTATTGGACTTGGACATCAATATGGTCGAGCGAACCGAACTCGACGAGGTATTCAAGGAGCAGGTCGTCCAACTGAAACATGCCGACGATGCCGACGTGCTGAAGGTAGGCAAGCTCGTCGGTGCGCAGGCCATTGTGATCGGCGAAGTGCATGAGTGGGAGCGAGCAGTGGGAGAGCAGGTCAGCCGGGTATCGCTGGCGTTACGGATGATCGATGTGGAGAGTGGCCTAGTCTTGTTTCACGGGGAGGGGCACGGTTCTAACGCGACTGCCGATAATCCAGAAGGTTTGGCCCGCGACATTGCGAATCGCATTCTTGCCCGATTCGGGTCACAAACAGGGTTACTCGGATCAGGACGGATTGGAGTCAATTGGGAATTGCAAGAGTCAGCCGGCGCTCGACACTACCTTGTGCGGGAACTCCGTAGCGGCTTGCCTGCCGAGAAGGCGGGTCTCAAGGTAGGCGATAGAGTCGTCGCCTGCAACGGCGCGGCCTTATCCAGTGTGTCTTCAGAGCGGGAAGCGAAACGGCTCTGTCGGGTCGAGGTAGGGCAGACCATTCAGTTAGATGTGCGTCGAGCCGGACAGCCAATAGAGATATCTCTGACGGCCGAGAAGCGTCCAGGGCTATAAGTGCCGGTGTGCCTTCTGTCCTTCAGGTAGCAGTGGGGCGAGAAATTGTCCAGTATGAGAGGCCGTGACTTTCGCCACCTGTTCCGGTCGGCCTTCTGCCACGATCTGCCCGCCCGCTGCACCGCCTTCCGGTCCTAGATCGATAATCCAATCGGCGCTCTTGATCACATCCAGGTTGTGTTCCACCACCACCACGGTATTGCCGCTATTTACCAGCCTCTGCAGCATGGCCAGGAGTTTCTTAATGTCTTCGACGTGCAGCCCTGTGGTCGGCTCGTCCATGATGTAGAGTACATTAGGGGACTGGCTCCGTCCTGAGCTTGTCGAAGGGCGGTGCCTGTCCCTGTTTTGTTGATGAAAGGGGACAGACCCCGACGGAAGGTGGTCTGTCCCCTTGGACAGTCCCCTGCTCGCGATCAACTCTGCCGCGATTTTCAACCGCTGGGCCTCGCCACCTGAGAGAGTCGTTGCGGCTTGGCCGAGGCGGAGATAGCCGAGTCCGATGGACGAGAGGAGATGGAGTTTCTCTGTGAGTTTGGGCGAGCCGCTAAAAAATCCTAGCGCCTCTTCAGCCGTCATTTGCAGCACATCGTGAATCGTTTTTCCTCGATAACGAATGGAGAGGACATCCTGTTTGAATCGTTTTCCGTCGCAGGCTTCGCAGGTGGCATAGATGTCTTCGAAGAAATACATTTCCAGTTTTTCGACGCCGCTCCCTTCACATCGGTCGCACCGGCCCCCAGTGGTATTGAAGGAGAAATGTCCCGGTGTGAGGCCGCGCCGGAGCGCATCGCGCTCAGAAGCAAAGAGCGAGCGAACTTCATCGAACGCTTTCAAGTAGGTGATCGGATTCGAGCG
This sequence comes from uncultured Nitrospiraceae bacterium, assembly GCA_963781915.1. Lineage (GTDB taxonomy): Bacteria > Nitrospirota > Nitrospiria > Nitrospirales > Nitrospiraceae > Palsa-1315. The sequence continues at coordinate 90,097 of CAWAIH010000013.1, forward strand.
TGGCGTTCGGCCGATCGGTTCCTGATCGATGAGCTTGATGCCGGTCAAATGTTCGATGCCCTTGATTGCCCGAAACTTGCCCATCGGCAGCGACTCGACACGAAAGGCGCGAGCCACGGCTCGATAGAGTGTGTCTTCAACCAATGTGCTCTTGCCGGACCCCGATACGCCGGTGACGCAGACCAACATGCCGAGTGGAATGCGGACAAACAGATTTTTGAGATTGTGCTCACAGGCATCCGCAATGACAAGCACTTTCCCGTTCCCTCTTCGCCGGGACCGTGGGATCGCAATCTCATCGTCGCCGCGCAGGTAGCGCGCCGTGATCGATCGGCGGTCTGCGATAAATTCATCTATTGGCGCCGCACAGATCACCTCGCCGCCCTTCTCTCCAGACAAGGGGCCAAGCTCGACGAGATAGTCGGCTGCCTGCATCATTTGGCGATCGTGTTCAACGACGACGACCGTGTTGCCCTGAATTGCCAGCTCTCGCAGAATGCCGGCGAGCGTGGCGGTGTCGCGCGGGTGGAGGCCGATGGTCGGTTCGTCGAGGACGTAGAGCGTGCCGACCAGCCTGGCGCCGAGTTGGTTGGCCAAGGCTGCCCGTTGGGCCTCTCCTCCCGAGAGCGTGCGGGTTTGGCGGGAAAGAGTCAGGTAGCTGAGGCCCACGCGAAGGAGAAAGCCCAGCTTGGCCGTCAGTTGGCGGAGGATGTCGCGGGCGATCTGTTCTTCATAGGGAGAGAGGGTGAGGGCTGTGACCCAGGCGGCAGTGGCTTCGATCGTCAGTTCAGACAGCTCATGAATATCCATGCCCGCGATTTTCACGTAGCGCGCGTCTGGTCGGAGTCGAGTTCCCTCACAGGTTGGGCAAGGAACTGGTGTCCGGTAGCGGCTGAGCATCACGCGCACATGCAACTTGTAGCGCTTCCCTTCCAAGTATTCGAAGAATTGTTGTACGCCCTCCATCTTGCCTTCACCCTGCCAGAGCATCTGCTGGATATTCTGCGGCAGGTCTTTGTAGGGGGCGGTAAGGTCGGCCCCACGCCGTTTCATGGAGAGCAACATTTGTTTCTGCCACCAATCGCCGCTGGGTTTGCTCCAGGGTTCGATGGCGCCTTGGGCCAGCGACTTGTTGTGGTCGGGAATGACGAGATCGGGATCGTACCGGAGAATATTGCCGAACCCTTTGCACTCCGGACAGGCGCCGAGCGGATGGTTGAAGGAAAAGAGAACGGGGCGAACCGGTTCGAACGTTCTGCCACATTGTTGGCAGCGAAAGTCTGTGCTGTAGGTTCGGAGGCCCTGGTCGATGACCTCTACGCGGCAGAGGCCCTCGCCCTCACGAAACGCGGTTTCGACTGCTTCGACGAGGCGGGATCGGTTGTCTTCCCGGATGACCAACCGATCGAGGATCACATACAGATGGTCCGGCCTAATTTTTGGTAGGCTGTGGACCTCGTGAAGATCGAGGATTTCTTTGCCGCAGTGCACTCTGGTAAAGCCGCGCAGCAACAGCGATTGAAGAAAGGCCTGGTCCTGTTTCGGCTCCGGGGCTTTGATGGGAAAGAGGATCATCGCTCGTGCGTCGAGACAATGGCTCAGGAGGTCGTCGGCGACGCTGCTTGGGTGAAAGCTGCGCGCATCGATGGCGCAATCGGGGCAGACTGGGCGGCCCACTTTAGCGAACAAAAGTCGTAAGAGATCGGCAATCTCGGTCGTGGTGCCGACCGTCGAGCGGGCGGTGCGGATGGGGTTCTTCTGCTCAATCGCAATGGCGGGGCGGACGTTGATCAGCCGGTCGACGTCGGGCCGATTCACCTTGTCGAGAAACATGCGGGCATAGGTGGAGAGCGATTCCACATAGCGCCATTGGCCTTCGGCGAACAGGGTGTCGAACGCGAGAGAGGATTTCCCCGATCCTGATACGCCCGTGATGGCCGTGACCTGATTGTGCGGGATGCGGAGTGAGATGTTTTTGAGATTATTCTGCCGCGCCCCCTCGACGATGAGGTCTGTGGACTGGCTTGAAGGTAGAGGGGTGGGTTCCACGATAGGCATTCCACGCGAGAAAAATATGTGATCGTAGCGCGGACCATTGATGAATATCTACTCCGGCGTCCGATTCCTTGCCGGCAGGGACTGTTAGCGCCAGCAAATCCCTACCTCGACACCATCTTTTTCACCAGCCCCACGCAGCCCAGATACAGTACGAGTGAGCCGATCATGGCGGGCCAGAAGCCGAACCGTGGGACGCCCACGATCATGAACACGACGTAGACGACCCAGGGTGGGACGAACCACAGCAAGTTTTTCGCATAGCTGACGATCGCCTCGTCACCCCCGTTCAGATAGATGAGGATGAACGTGGCGCCGGTAATAGCGGGGAAGGTGCTGGCAAAGGCGGCGAGAAACGATTTGCCTTGAGATCCGAGGTAGGTGGAGACACTGACAATGGTCCCGCCGAGAAGGAAATAGAGTACGTACTTGCCGAATTCACTCATCTCGTTGCTCCTTGTTGAGAGAGACCGATGCTTTTATGACAACGCGAATCTCACCGCGCTGTACATCGCCATGACTTCGATCGCATGCGCAACAATGGTGATGTATAGATTTTTTGTGTGCAACCAAATGGCTCCCCAGATCAGTCCGTCCCATACGGCGATCCAGTGAAGGTGCTGAAAAGTATTCACCATGAAGGGGTCGAACGCAAATATCAGCGCGCCGGTGATGAGGGCGAGAGGCGAGAGCTGTTGGGCCAAGCCGGATCTCCATAGCCTCGATTCCAGCGCAGCGAGCCGCCCTAGGAGAAATCCACGAAAATTCAGTTCTATAAGGAAGGCGATGCCGCAAATGAACCAGGGGACCATGACCAAGAAGGGAAGTCGGCCATGCGGCGTGGTCTTGAGGAAGCCGATGTCATAGCCCAGATGCGGATAGACCGAGAGAATCACAAACGTGTTCAGGCATCCGAGAAGCAGGCCTGTCAGGAGTCCCCAGCGCAGGCCATCCTGGACTTTTCCTTTCTCCAGCCCAAGCCGAGATACGATGCCGCGGTTGTGCGTGGACCATACCCCTAGGGCAAGGTAGGCGATGATCTGTGGCGCGAACAGGGTCAGTGTCTGTTCTTGGAGCGAGGCCGGGAGGGTGTAGAAGCCGAGTGTTGCGGCGATGGGGAACAGCGCGAGAGCGGCCCCCCATTCTTCGGTCTGGGCCGGTGTCGCACGCGGACCGGGCTCAGGCGCCATCATTGGGGTCAGTTCAGTTGGAGATTATAACGGTCGAGCGTGGTGGCTTTGTGCCTCGCGAGGTTGGAGAGCGATTTGTTGTAGTCGACCGTGGCGCGCAATTCGTTTCCTTGGGCAGTCGCGAGATCTCGTTGGAAGTCGAGGACAAAGCGTGTGGTGCTGAGCCCCACTTTCAAGCGCTCTTGCTCTGCCTGCAACTGCTTCTCTGCCATGATTCTGGCCGATCTGGTCGTTTCAATCCGCTTAAAATCCGTTTGAACGCGTCGAACCGCTTCGCGCACACCCACGATAATCTGTTGCCGCACACTCACGAGCGACGCTTCGGCGTTCTTCTCCTCCAGCTGCCGTTTGTTGTAGGTGCTCCAAGCGGAGCGGTTGCCGAGTGGGTAGCTTAAGACGAGACCTGCTCCATAATTATAGAAATCTCCGCTGAAGTTATTATTCACCGAGTTGCCGTAGTCTTTCCCCAGTCCTGCCATTCCCATCGTCCCTTGGAACGAGAGGGTCGGGAGAATCTGATTTTTGGCAAACTTGGTGTTGAGATCGCTCGTCTCCATATTCTTCTTCGCTTGGACGATTTCCGGCCGCTGGTCGATGGCGATGTCGATGGCTTCCTGCAGGCTGATGGGTTCGAGGGTCACGACCGGTTGGTCGAGCGGGGTCAAGCGCAAGTCTTGACGCAGATCCTCTTCGGCAGGATTGAGCAATCGGCGTAGCTGATCTTCCTGGTCTCGAATCGTTTTCTCCGCGACCAGTACTTGCTCGACCCGCGATGCGACGGCTGCTTCGGCTTGCAAGACATCGACGATCGACATGATGCCGGCTTTCGCCTTCGCACGGTTGGTGGCCAAGAGTTCCTGCGCAGCTTTCAGCGCGGCCTCTGCCACTTTCAGATTCTCATTGGCGAAGACGACTTCCCAGTAGGTTTGTTCCACCGTGGCTAGGACGGTGAGGACACGATCGCGAAAGACATGTTCTTCCACGGTGGCATTATTCTGTGCGACGCGGATGAAGGTCTTGGTGACTTCAATCCCTGCGTTGCGGAGGAGCGGTTGCGTGAGTGTGAGTGCGAGACCACCGGTATAGGAAGGGTTGAATAGGAAGCCTGTGGCCACATTCTGGTTTACATTTGTTCGGGTCGGGCTATAGTTCAGATCGACGTTGCCACCGGTAATGAGGTTTGACGTTGCATCCACCGTGACGGACTCGGTGCGTTGATCGAAGGTGGTAATCTGGGTCAAGTCGTTGCCGGTAGCGCCGAACACCGGACGATTGAGCGGGTTCACGACCCGGTTGTATTGGCCGTTCACGCTCAGGGTTGGGTCGAACCTGGCTTGTTCGACAATAATGTCAGCCAGCCGGCTATTCTTCGTCTGGCGGCTGATGTTGATATCCAGATTATGCTGCAGCGCGCGAATGGCTGCATCGGCAAGAGAGATGGTTTCGCGTCGTTCCTCTATTGGTGTTTTGCCGATCTCCAGCCCCCAGCTGAACCCAGGTGATAGAACTAGGCTGACACCGACGGCACAACCAACTGTGCGCCACCATCTATTAACTCCGGTTTCGTGCTCCATAACGAACGCCCCCTTTGATAGACAAGGAACTTTTCCCATACTATAATGATTCCATGCAAGCCTGTCATGGACTAACTGCAATGAGATTTCAGGGCCATCGGATCCTTCACAGTATTCTGCCTGTCTCGGTGCTTCCCATAGCACTCTTTGTACTGGCCGTGTTCCTGTTCGCACTTCCGTCGCTGAACTCGCAGGCTTGGGGCCAAACAATCTCCAGCGTTCGTGCATTCAATGGAGGGGTTGCGCCGTTGTTCAGTCTGAGCGGCCCAGGGAATCTCTATATCGACAATCAAGGCACGCAGGGATTTATGTACGCCCCCGGAAACAATTTCGAATCATACAGCTTTCGGAATCCCACGACCGGTCAGGCATGGAGCGGGGCTCTGACCACACTCGGGCCGCAACTTTCGATCGGACTCATCCAAGGTGCCAACCAGAGTGGTTCAGGACTCGTCCTTCCCGGTCCTCCCCGCCAAACTGCGCCGTTGCCGACAATCCAATCCACTATTCTCGACGAGATCCCCTAAGATCTTTCCGGGTAATCCTCTGCCGTGCAATGAAGGATTACCCGGACAGACTCCGAGCAGGCTGCTGAAAAAAGTGCTCTTCTCATCTAATTAGTTCGATTCCTTCATTCCTTCAGCTCTGGACTAAGCCCCCATTCAGAAAGGAGCGGAACGGCCATCTTTGGATGGGTTTCCAGTCCAGCAGCGGACACAACAATACTCACATTCTGTGATTGGTTCTTGAGATTGATCCTCAGGCTGTGAACATCTGGTTGTTGCTTTTGAGGAAGGGGAGCAGATGCAGCTGCAGTTTCAAACTCTATTCCTTTCGGCGAAAGGATATTGAGCCGTATGCTTGAAGTCCCTTGGGAAAGGATTGCTTCACTGCCATGTATTTCAATTTTTGCCCTTGTGTAGAAATTCCATTGAACAGTCGATACACCCTTCAACTTGATTTCATCTTGAATCAAGACCTCTTTCTTGTTGACCACCATCAGGCCGCGCTTGGCCGAGGTCACTTTATTCGCGTAGGCCTCGGTCAAATCAATTATTGCAAACGCTCGATGGGGCTCATCCTTAAATTGAATGATCGGTGCTTTCGCCGTTGGGATTTGAATGTCATCGTCGATGGTTAACGTATTATGGCTTGCGTTGTGAAGCCTGAAATAGTTCCACCTTTTATCATGAAAATATCCCGGTAAATTGTAATCGTCAGAGCCGAGATCAATGGCCCAACGCTCCCCGAGCAGTTCGAATACAAATGAACCAAGATCTAAATGACTGTGGTTGCTGCCATTGGCATTGTCTCCACCCTTGAATCCCACATAAAGTGCGCTTGGGTCGTTCCAATCACTTCTAAACATGGCAACGTTGATGTTCTTAAAAAATACATTGAAAGGTAATCGATGGAGATCGTGTGTTTTTGGGCGGTGTAATGACCAGATGAGATGAAATATATTCGGGCTACGATTGCTAGCAAACCTGCTTTCGTCTTCATAATAAAGCGGATTATTAAACTCTCGAGCGAACCACATCATTTGTGGGGCTTCGTTATTTCCCTCTCTTGCATCTGAAAAATTGAATTCAGAGCCTGTCGGACCGACAGAGTGGATGCGAAAGCTTCCTGTTTTGGAAAATCCTGGAAATGTGGAAAGTCCAAAGTCAGTTCCAAAGGCGGACTTCATGGCGGCTAAGTAAAACACATTGTAGCGAGTGCCATATCTCCAATACATGGGTCCCTCAGGATCACCACCATCAGGGTCAAATTTCTTCATGCTAGTTTGAATCGAATGATAGGCTCTATCAAGAATTTCAGCGGCAAGTGTGGGTTCCTCATCAGCAATAGCCAGGGCGGCAACTGCGAGGCCGCCATTGCAGACCTGATTCCAATTGTTGGATCGCAATGCCCATTTGCGTGGATTGTTTTTGTACTGTGCCAGACCTTCTTTTAGCCCCTTTTCGACCAAAGCCGTACGAAGTATGTGTCGCTCATGTTCCGTAAGATACGAATAGAGCCAATCGTAGCCAAGCGCGACGGCCAATGACATTTCAGCCGTATCCAAAAAATGAGCGGGATTCCAGTCTGGTAAGCTGGCAGCCGCAAGTAGTTCAGCTTTTAACCGCTCGGCTTTCTTAACGTCATCGTCAAGACGATAGAGACCTCCCAGCGTTGCAGCTAGTTTTAGCACCTTCCTACTTTGTTCAAGAAGACCGCTAGTTCCCTTCAGTTTGTATTCGACGGTAGGCTCAACCATCATTTCAGACGTTGATTGTTCAAGCCGGCGCTGCCAATCCGATAGCGTTGCGTCGCCAGCGATTTGCGATTTAAGGAGGGACAACTCTTGGTCACTCAAAAAAAGCCTAGGATGATCTAGGGCTAATGATGATTTTAGAAAGTCTCTCGTGATTGTCTTTGGACTATATGACTCCTGCACCTGAGGTTGACTTGTCGAGCAAGCCACGACAGTTAGCAGCGAGAGCGCAATTGAAAAAATCAAGTAAGTGGATTTCATTTCGCCAATACTGCATCAGAGATGTGTTGATTAGCAATCTATCCATTCACTGCGTACGAGAGTATCGCAGCTTGCACCACCGTTGCCGACGATAACACCTTGCGTAACACCTTTAGGTGATCTCATGGCTGGACTCACCTCCTGTCAAGGCAGATGTGTCGCTCCGCCAAAGGGTGCAGGGCGCCGCTTATGAAGGTGTGCCGGTAGTCGGGAAATCGTCAGGGACTGGGTGAGACCTTCCAAATCTGGCTGATGGGTATCGCGTCGGCACTCGCACCGGCGTGAGAAAGACCGTAGAAGTCTTCGATCGTGCGCAGGATGTTGTAGTGCGTAATCCGCTGGTTGTAGCGACCGGCTTGGACCATGGGCCCGACGAACAGTGTCGCAATCCGGTTATTCTCTTTCTTATTGTCCTCATCCCAGGTCACGATCAACAGGCTGTTATGCTCCTGTGCCCATTGGACATAGGGATCCAGATGTTTTTTGAGCCAGCGATCGGCGGTCTGAATTCTACCGGGGTCCTTTCCGTTGTGCATGTCGTTGTCTTGATTCGGGATGATCATGCTCACAGTCGGGAGCGTGGTGTAATCGGTGGGAAAACTCGTCATGGGTAGATTGGCCGTCTCCGGGATCCCATTGACCGCGCTGCCCTGCCAACTCACCCAGGGACTATGCTTGCTTGCGTATGGTCCCGCGCGGCAGACGCGAGAGCCGACGGAGGGCAGATCTTCAGCATATCCTGTGAATGTCAGTCCTGCCGCCAGCAAAGCGTGTCCAAGATTAGGTGTTGTGAAGGTGTGTGGGCAGGAGTTCTCGGTGATACCTTGGGTCGATCCGGAGAAGAGAGCAAAATAGTTCGGTTGGCTCGGGTGGGTGATGCCAAAGGACTGCGTAAAGAGCGCACCCTGAGCTGCTAATTGGTTGATGTAGGGCGCATCGGGCGAATCGATAATCTGGCTATAGGAATGATTTTCTTCGATCACCATCACAATGTGATCAGGTCTGGGTAGGGGAGGTGCGCTGCCGCCTAGTGTCGACGCCGGAGAGTGAGCGTATAGGCCCACAGCCAACGCCATCGTTCCGAGAATGAATGGCCATCTCATATAAAGAGGAACCTCCCTATCGATTGTTCGGCCGGCCAACTGTCTAGCGGTCGAGGGCTGCTTCACCAAGCAGCGTCATCGCCTCGGTGGCGCGTCCGGGCTTGGTGTGCTTCCCTTGCCGCTCCTCGCGCCCGTCTCGCATAGCAACCTCACGATTTCGTGACCAGCCTTCCAGAGGAATGTGGGTTAGAAGTTGTACCGTACGAGGATGCTGGCTGAAAAAGCAGGGTCACGGGCACCGGCACGGACCGGTTCGGCAAATGCCTTGCCGGGCATAAATAAACCGAAGATGAGACGGGTGTCCACCTGTGCGATTTCCTGATAGCCGATTATAAGATCGATTTCCTCGCCGAGATGTTTGTCGGTTCCGGTCGGGCCAACATTACTGAGTCCGGCTCGAGGAATGCTCGTCGATGAAAAGTTCCGCAAGTAATAGTGATACACCAAATCCAACGATGACCTGCGGCTTGGTTTGTAGCCTGCACCGCCGGTGAATATCATGAGATTCGTCAGTTGCGGATCCAGTATTTCGCCATAATATTTCAACCGCGCGACGCCGTTGAACGAATCTGAATTACCCTGAAAACCGGTTTGCCGAAAGGCGGTATCGACACTGTCGTTGGGATTTCCGTCCCCGGAGCCGTATGCGTAGGCGACTGTAATGGACGGCCCTGTGTTCTTGCTAAAGGCCTGGGTCAGGCCCACATCGACAGCCTCTCCGCGAATGCGTTGGGAGCTATCCGTGCCTCGCACCATGGCTGATTGAATCCAATAATTTAAACGCTTGACAAGTTCACCTTCCGACTGGATACCGAAAAACATAGGATACTGCGTATCTCCATCCTGATAGAGGGCAAACGCGCCGACGCGGCTTTTCTTGTTGAGCTTGTAACTGATATAGGAATAGTAATTAATGAATTTACCTGTTTCCCCGCTGGCTGTTGGTTCCGGGCCCAACAACTCGCGCTGAAACGTATTGAACTTGCTAACCGAGAACTCCATGGAAAGTTCTTGATACTTGTAAGCCAGCCTGGCAGCGTCCAGCTGCTCGTTGAACAGCCATCGTCTGATATCCGTGAAACGTTGCCTTCCTATCTGCAGCGATGTTCCCTCAACGACATTGTTCAATGCCAAATAGGCTTGGTTCAAAGAAAGGTCTACGGTTTGAGTTGTATCTTTCGTTTCCTCGAAGGCGGTCGATTTCCCGAAACTCCAATTCGTGAATACGTGGATGTATCGGTTGGGGTCATACGCAAAAGAGAGAGAAACACCTGGCGAAAAGGCGCTGTTCGCATCGTCCGGCCGAGTATTGACGCTGTAGTTCCGTTGCGTTAATGTCCGGAGTGATGCAAATCCGCCGAAGTATAAATCCGGCCCTATGGGTATATGGGCCTTCGGTGGTGCATTCGGGTCAAACGGCACATATTTTTCTGGTGCGACCAGTGGTGCATTCGGGTCAAGAGGCACATCTCTTGCCGGCGCGATCGGCGGGGCATTCATGTCAAGAGGTTCCTCGCTTTCTGGCGCAACCGGTGGGGCATCCGGGGTAAGGGGTACACCTTTTTTTTTCTTCTTCCGTGGCTCGACCGGTGGTGCATTTGGGTCAAGAGGCACATCTCTTGCTGGCGCGATCGGCGGGGCATTCATGTCAAGAGGTTCCTCGCTTTCTGGCGCAACCGGTGGGGCATCCGGGGTAAGGGGTACATCTTTTTTTTTCTTCTTCCGTGGCTCGACCGGTGGTGCATTTGGGTCAAGAGGTTCAATTGCTGGAGGATTGGCTGACGAAGAATCGCTTGATGATGTGGAGGGATTCGCAACCTTTTTAGCTGATTCAGTACCAGCATATGCGATATTGGTCAGCAACAGTGCAACAACTGCGGGCAGTATAATGCGTTGAATCCTGGACTTACGATGCAGTTTCAGGATGCCTATACCCATCTCGTCGCGTGAATACAATCTGAATCCTACGTGGATCGGTAGCCGGATCATGAGTACGGTAACTTACATGTAGTCTCATATTACTCAAGTTATTTGATGCTATTTCGCTCCCGCAAGGAGGGCTTCGGCGCGGGCGACCGCTGCCTCGATTCGTTGGGGCCAGTCAGGGGTGCGGTGACGAAAGAATTTCACCACCAGCCGCAGCAGCAGCGCGGCGACATAGACGTTGAGGTGCGCGGGGATCGGCCGTCCGCTCGCGCCGGCATACCCGTCCAGCAAGCCCTCCTTCAGCGCGCCCAGCCGCTCCGCTGTGAGCTGTCCGCGGATGATGTCGCGTTCCAGATGGGCGATGAACATTCCCAGGTCCGCGGCGGGATCGCCTTGTTTTGCCTCGTCAAGGTCAAGAATGACCGCCGTTTCGCCGTCGAGCAACACCTGCTCGGCTTTGAAATCGCCGTGCAGGGAGCTGTTGCACCGGGCGGTCTCGGCCATGCGGGCTGCCAGCCGTTGCGCCAGGGTGTGAACACGCGGGGCAATCGCCGGGACCAGCACCCCCAGCGTGTCGGTCACGGTCAGCAGGGTTGCAGCCACGTCGGTGCTGGTCCGGAGCGGCAATCCGTCGGCGTCTTGGGCATGCAACTCGGCCAGGGCTGCGCCGACAGGCTTCAGCTCACCGGCTGCGAAGTTCGGATCCCGTGTCGCTTTGCTCAGCAGTCGCCCCTGTAGCCAGCCGAAGGCCAGAATCTGGTGCCGGTCCGAATGGCCGAGGTCGGGCGCGAGCCGGAGCGCCCCGCGCGACGTGAAGCGCTGGTTAGCCCGGCGAGCGGTCTCATAGCCACGCACCGTATAGAGTTTGATCACGGCCTGCGGCTTTCCGCCGCAGTCGAGCCGCAGGACGGCCCGGCGCTCGGGTTTGTGTTTCAGAGGGTATAGCGTGCCCTGCCAGAGCGTCGGCTGTTGCGGGAAGAGTTCGCGCAGCACCTGCGCCAGGCTCCGGTCATCGGCGACCAGCGACAAGGCTTTGACCTTGTCGTCGTTAGGATAGACCGAGACCACGGCGGCGATGTCGTCGAGCGCTAGGCGGCCCACCCCGAGCGGCCCGGCTACGCCTGGGTGTTTACGCGCCTTCTCTAACTCGCGGGCGGCTTTCTCTTCTGGATAGGTCTTGGCATAGAGGTCGAGCGGCTCGCCGTTGACGGTCAGCCGGTAGCAGATGAGGTAATCCGTCGCCGGCTTGACATAGACGACTTTGGCCGGCCCCAGCACCAAATCGGGCAGTGCCTGGTGCAGCACGTCGCCGAAGGCAACCGGATCGAGGAGGGTGGCCAGCCCCGGCAGTGCGGGGTCGCGATCGACAATGGCGGCGTAGGATTCGGACAGCATAGTCAGCCTCTCAGTATGTGCAGCAACCTCGTTCCCGCAAGGAGAGCTTCGGCGCGGGTCACTGCCGCCTCGATCTGTTGCGGCCAGTCAGGTTTACGGTGACGAAAGAATTTGACCGCCAGCCACAGCAGCAGGGCGGCGACATGAACATCGAGGTGCGAGGGGATCGGTCGGCCGCTCGTGACGGCATACCCTTTCAGCAGACTTTCTTTCAAGGCACCTCGCTTTTCTGCCGTGAACTGTCCGTGGATGACTTTGCACTCCAGATGGGCGATGAATTTCCCCAGATCGTCGGCGGGATCGCCTTGTCTCGCATGGTCGAAATCGATGATCGCCGCTGTGTCGTCGGCGAGCAACACCTGTCGGGCATGGAAGCCACCGTGCAGAGGGCGGTCGCACCGGGCGGTCTCGGCCATTCGAGCTGCCAGCTGTTGGGCCAGAACATGAACGCGCCGGGCGATCGCCGGAACCAGTGCCCCCAGTCTGTCGGCCACGTCCAGCAGGGATGCAGCCACGTCGGCGCTGGTCTGGAGCGGCAAACCGCCGACATCCTGGGCATGCAACTCGGCGAGGGCTGCTCCGACAGGTTCCAGCGCGCCGGCTTCGAAGCTGGGATCCGACATCGCGTCGCTCAACAGTCGGCCCCGCAGCCAGCCGAAGGCCAGAATCTGATGTTGGTCCGAATGGCCGATGACGGGCGCCAGCTGGAGTGCTCCGCCTGATGTGAAGCGCTGGCTGACTTGGTGGCGAGCAGCCTCATAGCCACGCGCCGTATAGAGCTTGAGTACCGCCTGTGGCTCGCCGCCACTGTCAAGCCGCAGGACTGCCCGGCGCTCTGGTTTGTACTTCAGATGCTGCAGCGTGCCCTGCCATAACCTGGGCTGTTGTGGGATTAGTTCGCGCAGCACCTGCCCCCGGGTCTGGTCATCGGCAAGCAGCGACAGGGCCTTGACCTTGTCGTCGTTGGGATAGACGTAGACCACGGTGGCGATCTCGTCGAGTGCCAGGCGGCCGGCTCCGAGCGGCCCGGCCACGCCGGGGCGGGCACGCGCCTTTGCGAGTTCGCCAGCGGCGCTGGCCTGCGGGTAGGTCTTAGCGAAAATATCGACCGGCTCGCCGTTGACGGTAAGCCGGTAGCCGATCAGGTAATTCGTCGCCGGCTTGACGTAGACGACTTTGGCCGGTCCCAGCTCCAGGCCAGGCACTGCGCGGTGCAGCGCGTCGCAGAAGGCGACCGGATCGAGGAGGGTAGCCAGCCCCGACAGTGCGGGATCGCGATCGACAATGGCGGCGTCAGATTCGAGCAGCATAGTGAGCCTCCCTCTGTGTATAACTACACTGTTCCCGCAAGAATGGCTTCGGCGCGCGCCACCGTTTTCTCGATACGGTCAGGCCAATCCGGTTCCCGGTAGCGGAAGAACCGCGGCGACAGTCGCAGGAGAATGGTTGCTGTGTAGGTGTTTAAATGGGAGGTGTCAATCTCCCTCCCGGCCACCGCGACATAACCCTCGAGAAGACCTTCGCGTAGCGCAGGCACACGCTCTGGCATAAGGTGTCCACGGATCACCTCGCGCTCCAGGTGTGCGAGGAAGAGTGCTAGATCGTCATAGGGGTCACCCTGGACGGTCTGATCGAGGTCGAGGATCGCTGCCGTACCGTCGGCGAGTAACACTTGTCGGGCATGGAAGTCGCCATGCACAGGGCGGTCGCATTGGGCAGTAGCGGTCATTCGTGCCGCCAGCCGTTGCGCCAGGATGTGCGCACGCGGCGCGATCTCTGGAACCAGCGCCCCCAGCGTGTCGGCCTCGGCCAGCAGCGCCGCCGCGACATCGGCGCCGGTCTGGCGCGGCAATCCTCCTGCGTCCTGGGCATGCAGCTCGGCCAGAGCTGCGCCGACAGGCTCCAGCGCGCCAGCCGAAAAGCTCGGATCGAGTATCGCATCGCTCAGCAACCGCCCCGGCAGCCAGCCAAAGGCCAGGGTCTGGTGCCGATCCGAATGGCCGAGATCAGGTGCCAGCCGGAGCGCCCCGCGCGACGTGAAACGTTGACCCAACCGTCTCGGTACCTCGTAGCCGTGCAGAGTATAGGTTTTCAGCACTGCCTGCGGGCCATTGCCATTGTCCAGTTTGGCCACCAAACGCCGCTCCGGCTTGTAGGCCAGATGGGAGACCCTTCCCTGCCATAATTCAGGCCGGTCGGGAAAGATTTCACGCAGCACGAGTGACCGGCTCTCCTCATCCGCAATCAGCGGTAGGGCTTTCACCTTGGCGTCGTTCGGATAGACCGACACAACCGTGCTGATCTCGTCCAGCGCCAGACAGCCTGGACCCAAGGGTCCGGCCACCCCGGGCCGTTCGCGTGCCTTGACCATCTTCTTCACGGCGCTGAGGGGATAGGCTTTGGCATAGACGTTGACATCGTCGCCGTTCACGCGACAGCGGTAGCCCATCAGACAATTCGTGCCGGGTTTGTATTTCGCGTAGACCGGGCTCACAGATTTCAGGAGCACACCGGGCGCAGCGCGTCGCAGCGCGTCGCCGAAGGCCTCCGGGTCAAGGAGGGTGGCCAGTCCCGGCAGCATAGGATCGCGGCGCGCGATGGCGGCATCAGATTCGTACAGCATCTTCAGTCTTCCTGTCTGTCGGCACTGGGCCCATACGAGGTTGGTCGCGCACAGAGGTCATCACAGCCTCAGCCATTTCAACTAAGAACGAGATTGACTACGCGGATAGCCCAGGATGCCATGTAGATGGGCGTAGATCTGCCCCCTTCCTAACAGTGTGAAGGGATGCCCCTGTTCAACGATTTGACCGTGATCAAGCACGATGACATGGTCCGCCTTGTCAGCAGCGCGAAGATCATGTGTGATCAGCAGGCAGGTTTTACCAGCTGTCAGATGGGCCAGGGCTTCGCGAACCTTCTCCTCGCTTTCTGTGTCAAGGCCAGCCATCGGCTCGTCGAGAATCAGGATGGATGCATCACGGATGATTGCCCTGGCGATAGCGATACGTCTCTGTTCGCCCCCCGACAATGTGTCACCACGCTCGCCGATCACCGTGTCGTACCCGTCTTCGAGCTCCTCAATAAAATCGTGCGCCATGGCCAGCTTAGCTGCAGCGACGATTTCATCCGTCGTCGCGTCTAATTTGCCGTACGCGATATTTTCTCGAATGCTTGTTCCCATCAGCATGGAATCTTGCTGCACAATGGCAATGTTATGGCGCAAAGATTCAACTTGATAGCGCTTGATGTTTGTGCCGTCTATGGAAACAGCCCCTGCCTGAGTGTCGTAGAGTCTGAGGATCAGGCTGACGAACGTGGATTTGCCTGCTCCGGAGCTTCCCACCAAAGCCGTGAGTTGTCCTGCTTGGATACGGCAGGACAGATTGTTCAGGATAGGTTTGTCGGTCTTGTATGCAAAGGAGACGTAGTGAAATTCGATATCTCCGGACAATCGATTGGCCGGAAGTGCGCCAGGCATATCTTGGATCTCCGGTTCGACGTCCAGAATTTCAGCAATACGCTCGGCGCCGACCCCGGCTTTAGAAAATTTCGTGGCTAGTTTGGCCATACTGCGGATGGGTCGATACATACTGCTGAGATAGCCGGTAAAAATCAGCAAGTCTCCCGGCGTCAATTTTCCTTCGATGACCTGGATAGCGCCCAACAAGACTACACCGGTGATGCCGATCGCACTGATAATTTCCACCAGCCTAGTTGCGGCAGCCTCCAATCTCGCAGTGTTAATACTATTATCCAGCGTATCGGCATTGTCGGTTTCGAACCGGCGAACCTCGTGCTCACTGTGCCCAAAGGCCTGCACCAGAGGTACGGACGACAACAATTCATTGAGTCGCGAATTTATATGTCCTTCCTGCCGTCGTTGCTTCTTCACCGACTTGCGGACTTTGCGGTACAGATACAGCAAGGCAACGGTCAGAACGGGCATGGTGGCGAGCACGATCAATCCCAGTTGCCAGCTCATGAGCAACATCACGCACAACATGCTGAGGAGCGTAAGCACTTGCGTGCTGAGCACCAAGACCGAATCCGAACACACATCCTTCAATGCCCCGGTGTCGCCCTTGATCTTGCCCATCAATTCGCCGGTTCGGGCGTCCTTGTGGAACAAGAGGGATAATCGTTGGAGATGGGCGAACAGTTCCAATCGTAAGCTATACACGATGTGATAGCCGACACGGGACGTAATGAATATCTGCGAATAGGAAAAAACTCCGCGTAACAGGGCAATGGCCAAGATGGCGATGGAGACGATGACGATCGCCCAGACTTTATCTCCTTGCAATGTGCCGGCCAATACATTCAGGTACGGCGGTACCGGTCGTTCGAGCAGAATGTTATCGATGATTATTTTAATCGGCCAGGGCGATGCCACTTGGGCGGCGACAAGTCCGAGGACACAGAAGGCAGCCATGACGAGACGCCACACTTCAGACCGCAGGTGTCCTGTGATGATGCGACGCAAACGTTGTTTCCCTCGTTTCATGTGCATAGCCGTCAGACCTGGGCACATGCGGGTTGTGTGATCATCTCAGCCAATTCTTGCTCGCAATAGTCAAGCAGGGTCTTGGTATAGCTGCGGCGTTCGCTGAACAATGTGCTGATGTATATATGTCTGACGCGCGTCAATGCCGCGTATGTTTTCACTTCGGCCCGTACGGAGGGGCCGCTCAACGCGACAAATTCCTCCTCGATGGCTTGTTCCAAGTGAACCAGGGTATGGGGATCGCCCGAGGTGCGCAGGCTCAGTTCTGTGATGTGCCCGATGAAATTACCGATGTCCAACCCGGGGCTCCCGTTACAGTACAGGTCGAAGTCGATCAGATGGAGGCGGGTATCGTCTACGATGATTTGATCGGAGTAGAAATCCCGATGGATGCCGCAGCTCTCGCCGGGCGGCAGCATCGCTCCGAGTTGTTCCGCCATCTTCAAGAGATTGTCGATTCGAGATGACCAGGCTGGTTGAGCGAGGGCGACTTTGGGGACGCGCTCCCATAGGATGCGGAGCTCATCCGTCATCATATGGGATTTTGTCGTGGCAACCCTCGCCGTATGCAGTTTATGGGCAGCCAGCGCGATGCGGCGAAGGAGGCCGGGCCCCTCAGAGGTCGTCAACAGATCGGTCGCGATTCGACCGGGCACTTTGCGCTGCAACCACATCTGCAGGCTCGGAATGTGGCCGATCGGTTCAGGAACCGACACTCCGTCCTCACTCCGGGCATCGAATCCTGCATTCCACAGCGCCCGGAGTAGTCGATAGCCGGATTTTCCGTACCGGTGCGCCATCACCTTGCCGATCAAGAAGACCTTCTCGACAGCGCCTCCAGGAATCGTTCGGTTGAATTCGTACTCAATAATGCAACGACGATTGGGCTTGTGGCGTATGACCCGAATCGAGACAAGGTCTACGTCCTGAGTACTGAAAACATGCGGCAACTTTTTCCGAAACTCCTGTGCAACATGAACGGGGTCCAGCGCCAACGCGAGGGTCGGCATTTCCGGGTCCTGTATCACGTTGTAGGGATCGACTACCGCCACGTTCATGACACCATCTCTCGTTCCAAGATGTGATTCCACACGTCAAGCAAGCGATCGACTTGCAGTTTTACCGAAAACTGTTTCAGTGCCCGTAGACGCGCGGCCTTGCCCATGCGAAGCGCAAGATCCCTGTCGCTGAGTATCCGGCACAGGGCAGAGGCCAGCGCCGCGTCATCGCCGGGGGATACGATAAGGCCGGTGATTCCATCCGCAATCATTTCAGGCACCCCGCTCACCCCCGTCGCGACAGCCGGCACGCCGCAGGCAGCCGCTTCCATCAGACAGACCGGCATGCCTTCGCTACGGCTCGACAGTACCACGACAGTGGCTTGCTGTAGCCATCGCAACACCTCTGTTTGATCGGCGGCTCCTGCCAACTCAACGGATGACGCCAGGCCAAGCGCGGCGACGTCATCGAGTAACGCCTGGCGAGTCGGCCCATCGCCGACGAGCACGCAGCGAAATCGGACATCGAGGGCTTTGAGCCGCGCGCAAGCCCGCAGCAATAATTTCTGGTTCTTGACCGGAACGAGGCGGGCCACGCACAGGATGAGAGGCGGGCCTTCCCACGCCGGCAGGCCGGAGGGGGCAAAGCGCTCGGTATCGATCCCGCATGGAATGACGTGCATGTGGCTCACCGGCACGCCGAAGGTCGTCGCAATATATTGAGCGTTGGCCTGGGAAACGGTAATCACGGCGGCGGCAGCGGCGGCTCGTGCGGCGAAATCGGGCGGTGCCTTGTCATAAATATCATACCGGTGAGCGGTGAACGTGAAGGGCACGTCCAGTTCGCCGGCAAGTTCCCGGGCGGTAGCCGTTGCCTCCCTGGCAAAATGGGCATGGATCAGTTGAGGCTGGAAATCCCGCAGCAGGGTTGTGAATCGGGAGGCGTCATAATACATATGGGTCAAGAGCCCGGCACGTTCCACGATAGGTTGACGTGGTTCGTCTTTAGGCAGGCGTAAAGCCAAGGCGCGCACTTCCACTCCGCGTGCCATGAGTTCTGCCAATTCTTCTGCAATGAAGGTTTCCGACAACTTGGGAAACACATTCAGTGCATACGCGATCCGTTCAAGCTGCATCGTTCATTCCTTTGTTTTCGCACCGTTTCGGCAATATCGACGATTCGTGCGGCATTATGCTCCCACGTATAACGGCCGTGAATTTCTTTGGCGGCTGCCTTTCCTAAACTGTCCCGTTCTTCCGGGTTGCTGAGGAGGCGGTCGCAATAGGCGGTGAACGTATCCACATCGCCGGGCGGATACAGCAGCCCGGTTTCTTCGTGCCGCACAACCTGCGCAATCTGGCCAATAGACGAAGCGACGACGGGAATGCCGCACCCCATATATTCAAAGAGTTTCAGCGGTGAAAAATAGAAGTCGTGGTCCAGTACGGGGTACGGCGCCAAAGCAATATCGAAATGGCGGAGCAGCGGCGGCACTTCGGTGTGCAATAATCCGCCGGTAAACACCGTGCGCCGGAGTAACCCTTTTTCGTGCAGGGCAGATTCCAGTTTACTTCGCAGCGGGCCCTCGCCGACGAATACCAGACGTAGGGTCGGGTAACGGCCGATGAGCCGTTCGAACAATGTCGGTAAGATTTCCACTCCGTGCCAAGGTCTCAGTCCGCCGATAAAGCCAAGGACAAGGTCGTCGCCCAGCTTCCACCGCGAACGCACGTCCGGTTCTCTCGGCTCAGGTCTGAACAGGGCAGCGTTCACACCGTTCGGGAGTACATGGGTCCGCGACTCGTCCACACCCCGGGCGAGGAGATGCTGGCGCAACGGCTCAGAAACCGTCAACACTGCGTCTGCCCGTGTCAGCGTCCATCGTTCAGCGATAGCGCCCAACTCTCCAAATGCCGTCCGACGATACGTCGACTGTTCGACAGCCAAGGGTGCATTGACCTCCAGCAACAACGGCACATTGAATGTCTCCGCCAACTGCACCCCTGCTGTTCCATACAACGCCGCGCGCTCGTAAATACAATCGGGAGGGGCACTCTCGAACCGCCGTTTGAGCCGCCGGAACAGCTCGTCATTGTAGGTAATGCGGCGGATTTCTCCTGGCAGGGAATTATCCACACCGATCATGTCGTTGAAACTCTTGAGACACAGCACCGTGGCATCGCTGCTCTCCGCGATCGGTATGTGCAGCACCGGCGCTTCCATTTCCGCAGGTTGCTCCCATGGGGACTTCTGCAGCAAGGGACTGACGACAATGGGGGTGTGGCCGGCTTGAGTTAAGGCCCTCACCACTTCCCGCACATGAACGGACGCGCCCTTTCGTCCGAGTATGGGAATGCCGAGATCGGAACAAAGGTAAAGGATCTTCATGACAACGATGAATATCCAAGGCCAGTCGCTGTTGCTGAACGACTCTCTTGCGGCCTACGATTCACAACCTGGCCCCTACATTGATAGGTATCGGCCTGACAGAATATGCGTTTGCAAGACGGGACGAACGCAAATGCTGGAGCCTTTTTTTCGCATCATTCCGCCATAATTGTTTGATGGCAATACACACATTGGCGGCACCGTTCAGGTCTACACCCATATCTTGCGAGCGAGACGGTCGTGGGCGTTGTAATGAACGAGTGATTACATCAAACAAACCACTAGTTGTAAGCATCTCCGGATGGATCATATCGATCAACCCTTTCGCAGCGAACCGTTCCGCCCTGATATATTGCTCAAGGCGCGGATGGACGCGCGGGATAATGACGGCACGTTGGTTGGCCGCCAATATCTCGACGACGGTGTTGTAGCCGCCCATGGCAACGACGATATCGGCGGCAGTAAGATAGTTATAGAGTTTTGGCGTAAAATCGGTCACGGTAAGCGCTAAGTCTGAGTTGGCGGCTTGCTGGAGAGCGAGGCGTTTCTTCGGGCACATCAAGGGGCCAGTGACGACCAGCGAATCGAACTCGGGGTGGCCAGATCGGAATTTCTCTTGCAACATGCGGATATAGGTCTCCACGATCGTATATCCGTCGTCGCCACCTCCTGGCGTGACCAACACGAATCGGTCGGTGCGTAATTTCAATTCCCGGCGGATGCCTTCAAGATCTGGTACGGGCTGACTCCTGCCTACGTAACCACAAGAAACTAATTTCTTTTCGATGGAAGATGAAAGGTTATACTCCTGGACTGGATCATAAAAAGCGCGTGTCCCATAAAGGAAAATGGAGTCATACATTTGCTCCAGCAGCGGCACGATGGTGGATTTACTCCACTCTGCACGGACACGGTCAGGGTGGTCTTCAATGTCCCGCATTCCCAGCACGATCTTGGTCTGTGGCAGGAAGGTCTTGCAGTATCGTAGGGCCGGCAACAGTTCTCCCTTAATGCCGGCCGGCGACTTATCGACCAAAAGAATGTCCGGTTTAAGGGCAGAGAGACTTTCTAAAATTATCTTCTGCCGTAGCTTCAGGGTCACGCTAGCGGAACGGGGGAGCAATCGGGAAGAATATCGCCCTTCTATATCCTTGGTGAGCGCAGGTAGTTTGATGTACTCCGTGCGGTTAGGGAGGGCATAAACATGAGCCTGCATCGAGCCGGTCAAGATGACGAGCGAAACTTTAGGTATTTTCTCAGACAGGTTATGGGCAATTTCAAGGGTACGACGTATATGGCCTAGACCATAACTGTCGTGTGAGTAGAGCATGATCAGCATAGTACCTCCCGAGTTCTAAGCGGCTTCTGGAATACTATGCCGGCCCGACAACCGCTCAAATTGCCCATTTGTTGAGGACAAGAGACACAGACCCAGGTTGCAGGACGGGTGAGGCGTGGAACGGTTCGAGGTGTTCGGAGCTTTGAGTCGCGTCTTTCTCTCATATTCCGTCCTTCCTGAGAAATTCCCATAGGCCCCTGGAACTTTCCCACAGACCGTTGGCGGTTGAAATCAGCAAGAGATGTGCCTCTCAGAAAGCAGACAATCGGATAGAGGCGCAAGGCCATGGGCTTGAGTAATTGACTCATAGCTCCCTGCTGCATACTTCTAGTCTTGGCGTCGCCTGGCGCACTTTGGACTTCCCAATCTGTCGATTTTGAGGAGCCTACACGAATAATGTGAGAGGCGAATGAGAAGTAGATAAGAAGTTGATAAGAAATGAGGCGAGCCGGGCGCGCACAACTGGCCTGCTGGAAATCGGGTTAGGAGGGCGTTTTATCGGCGATCTTGTAGCCGAAATCCCGCACCGTCTGAATCAGTTTCTTCTCAGGACCGGCGTCGATTTTTTTCCGAAGATACCCAATATAGACATCCACGGTATTGGTCTGTGTATCGAAGTGATATCCCCAGACCTGTTCGAGAATCGACATGCGGCTGAAGACCTTGTTGGGATTCAACATCAGCAGCTCGAGGAGGTCAAACTCTTTTCGGGTCAACGAAATGGCCTTGGTCCCACGGCGAACTTCACGGGAGTCCCGATTCAGATTGAGATCGGCCACCTGCAGTTCTGCCGACGGCTCATTGTACGGCTTGCGGCGGCAGAGCGCTTTGATCCGGGCGAGCAGTTCGTCGAAGGAAAAGGGTTTAATGAGATAATCGTCCGCGCCGAAGTTGAAGCAGCGGAGCTTGTCCTCGAGCGCCTCTATGGCCGTCAGCATCAAGATCGGGGTCTGGATCTTCTCATGGCGCAGGGCCTGGCAGACGTCATGCCCGTTTTTCCCGGGAAGCCGAATGTCGAGGATGATCACGTCATAGGGGGCCATCCCCATCTGAAGCCCTTGCTGGCCGTCTTGAGCGATGTCCACGTGGTAGCGTTCAGCCTCAAGACCGCGCTTCACGAAACTTGAAATCCGCTCGTCGTCTTCGACCAAGAGGATTCTCATTATGGTAGTTCCTGTTCGTCGGGAGAGAGATGATTAGAATGGTGGTCAGCTCTGCTGAGTGGAAGCTGAACGGTCACCGTAGTCCCCTTGTCCTCGACGCTGGCAATAGAAATCGTCCCTTTGTGAGCTTCCGTAATCCACTTGGCGATCGGCAAGCCTAATCCCGAACCCGAATGGAGGGCGGGTTTGTGCTGCCGCTTCACACGATAAAAACGTTCAAAGACGTGAGGAAGGTCTTTTGGCGGGATTCCTAGCCCGTTATCAGCAATTATGACGACCACATCGTTGTCCGATTTTGAGACACGGATCGCGACAGTCCCGCCCTGGATCGAGTACTTTATCGCATTGTCAATCAGGGTCATGAACAATTGTTGCAAGCGATTGGGATCTCCCTCCACAAAGATGGGCTCGGTCGGAGCGGCCAGATCTGCTACGGTGCCATGGCGCATGGCGAGCACTTGTGCCTGGCGATGGACTTCCTGCAGGATGTCGAAGAGCAGGGTAGGTTGTTTGACGATCTCCAAGGAGTTCGCCTCTGACCGTGCCAGGAACAGCAAATCGCTCACGAGCTTATTGATCTGGTTGGCAAGGGTGACGATCCGCTCCAGGGTGGTTTTGTATTCGGCAACGGGCTTATCATTTCCTCGGAGGGTCACTTCGGCTTCGCCGAGAATCACGGTTAGTGGCGTATGAAGCTCATGACTGATGTCGGCAAAAAAATTCGATCTCATTTGGTCGAGTTGTTCCAGCGCATGGTGCGTCTTCTTGAGGGCGGCCTCCTTGCTCTTCCGTTCCGTAACGTCCTGCCCGATGCTGATGAAGCGGCTGATCTCTCCACGCTGGTTGTGGAGCGGAGTAATCGTCTGTTCATACGGGAACAGGCTTCCGTCCTTCTTTCGATTGATGATCTCCCCCTGCCATGACTTCCCGCTGAGGATCGTAGCCCAGAGGCTCTGATAGAACCCCTGGCTCTGCAGGCCGGATTGCAGAATGCTCATGCGCTGGCCGATGAGTTCCTCACGAGTATAGCCGGTCAACGCTACAAAGGAATGATTGGCCCAGGAGATGTACCCTGTCAGATTCGTAAGGACAATCGCGTGTGCGGCGGATTCGAACATGGCCTCGTTTAGCCGGAGTTGCTCCTCGGTCGGGTTGATCTCGGTTTTGTCTTTGGCAACACAGGAGATTTCCTGGATGCGGTCGTTCTCGTCCAACGTAACGGAGGTGGACAATATCATCGGGATCGCCCGGCCGTCTTTCGCTCGATACGTCGTTTCTCCATTACTGATTATGGCATTTCGTGAAAAATCTTTGTACGTCTTTCCGAAGTACAATCCTTTCTTCTGCGGGAAGAGGATGGTTATGTATTGACCCAACAACTCAGACTCCTCGTATCCGAGGAGATCTAAGAGGGCGCGGTTAGCGCTCTTGATGGAGCCATCCGGATTGATAACGATATGGGTGTCGATTGGAATCATGATCTGGATTTGAAGCCGCTCGCGGTACAGGGTCTGGCAGATGTCGTGTCCGTTTTCCCCAGTACAGTGCGGAGTATGCAATTGGCCTGTTGATTCCCATGAGCCAAGCGCATAATGCAATGTAATTAGGAATGGGGTGCTTTGATATCCCTCAAAAGGTGGGGTCGCCCCAAAATGGTAGCCGAAAATTGACGAAGCGGCCCACCAGCATCTCCTTCACGCCAAGGCAATGAGCCGGTTCATGAAAAATATAGTCCGGATGTTCAGCGACAAGGTAAGGTGAAATTCTCGAGAGCGTTGGCAGCAGCCTCTGGATTTTCAGCTGAGGAGGTCGAGACGAAGATGGCGTTGTCCTGGGCCTATATCCAGATTTCTGGAGAATCATGCATGGGTGATTATTGGGCCGAGCAATGAATTTCAGGGAATATTTGCCAATTTCCAGGCTAGGGCGGTCACGAAACGCTCTCAAGAACCGTGAAAGGTAAAAGGTGAAAAGTGAAATGTGGGATTGCCGAGCGCTTTTCCTTCGAAACGTTTTACGTTTAACGACGCATCTCTCACGGAGCATTTGCCAGTTGCCAGGTGAGCGCGAGGACATACCGCGCTATGTTCCGCAAAATTTCCGGATTGATCGTGTCGGCGGTGTCGGTAGGCTGATGCATGTGCGGGTGGGCCCCGCCGCTTGCGATGCTGACGGTTGAAATTCCTGCCTCTTTGAAGGGTTCTTCGTCGCCGCCGGGCAAGAATCCGTAATAGTCAAGCTTGTTGACTAAACCCACTGCGTACCCTGCTTCCTTTAACGTGGATTTCTTCAACTCTGTGACACGGAGGATTAACACTCCGTATCCCACTCCGACATGGTCAATGTTGATCATGGCTTTCGTTGAGCCGAGGGGGATGACAGGTCTCGATGTATAGAGGCGTGACCCGAGCGAATCTCTCTCATGTCCACTGAATGATAGTAAGAGGATCGTCCGTTGAGGACGCAGACCGATTTTCCCTAGGGCCCGTGCGACCTCCAGTACTATGGCTGTTCCTGATGCATTGTCGTCAGCGCCAGGAAATAAGAGGCCTGCAGGGCGGCCAAAATGATCTCGGTGCGCGCCGATGACGATGGTATCCGGCCCTGTACCAGGAATCATCCCCACCACGTTCGTCAGCAAGCCGTCCGCTATCGTGGTTTTCCAATGGAGAGATGCATATCGATTGACGAGGCGCGATCGCGCTGCTGGGGCGTTATTGAGTTGTTCTTGGAGGGTGCGAAGGTGGTCAGGATTGGACTCATCGCCGCTTCCGGCGAGGAGAGTCTCGGCCAATTTCGTGCTGATGCATGCGCCAGGGAGGGCTTGGTCAGGGGAGAGCTGCCCATACAATGCGCTGGGCCTTCCCGTGGCGCCGCGGCGAGTTTCATATGGGCTGATAATCGGCCCTGTTGCGGTCAGATAGGCTAAGGCTCCTCGATCTCGTGCGAAGCGGACCTTGTCGGCGTGGCTGACGGAGCCTTGGTAGTGATCCGGTTTGCCACGCAGGAAGAGCACAATGCAGTTCTTCACATCGACGCCGGCGTAATCGTCGATTCCTTGAGCGGGATCGACAATGCCGTAACCGACGAAGACGACCTGACCCTGGAGATCGGCAGAGGGGGAGTCAAAGACCGGGAGGTAGTCTCTACCCAACTGCGCTGTGACCAACTGGTCCGCTGCGCCGGTGCGAACGACCGGGTCGGGTTCGATGAGTGACGTGGAGACCATCGAGGCCATGATGCCAACGGGCTCTTCCTTGCTGGCCTCGAGAGAGGGGAAGGCGATCCCTTTGTTGTCAATGAGCGGTAGTTGTACCCCTGCCAAAGTCAATTCCCGTGCAACCCATTGTGCGGATCGCAGGTCATCGGCGGATCCGGTTTGCCGTCCGTTGAAAGCCGGGCTGCTTAACGTGCGCACGTCGGCGAGCATGCGTTCGCTCGACAGGCTGTCGAGGGCTTGAAGCCATGCACGCTGGTCATCCTCCGATTGGGCGAAGACTTGGGTTCCTATGGGGAGCAGAGCGAGGATAACTCCCAGAAGAATGACCACAACAAAGGAGAGAGAGCCGCAGCGCGTTGAGCCGTTCATGAAGTGAGCCTTTTAAGATAGCACAGAACTTATAACATAGACTGACTCGTTAACATAGACTGACTCGTTGCAGAGCGGCTGTGGGCCAAGGTATTATGCCGAATTGTGAGCATGACACGTCCATGACAGATTCGACCACACCAGCGCAGCATTTCACGAACCGGCTGGCTACAGAAGCCAGCCCCTATCTTCGGCAGCATGCGGAGAATCCGGTGGAGTGGTATCCCTGGGGTGAGGAGGCCTTATCGCGGGCGAAAGCCGAAGACAAGCCGATTCTGTTGTCGATTGGCTATTCGGCCTGCCATTGGTGCCATGTCATGGCCCATGAGTGTTTCGACAATGTTGAGATTGCCGGGTTCATGAACCGGGACTTCATCAATGTGAAGGTGGATCGAGAAGAGCGCCCGGACTTGGACGATATCTACCAAAAATCTGCGCAGGTGTTCCTGGGACGCGGCGGTGGGTGGCCGCTGACGATGTTTCTCACGCCTGATCAAGAGCCGTTTTATGGGGGGACCTATTTCCCGCCAACGCCCCGCCACAATCTGCCGGGATTTCCTGATGTGTTGCGCGGCGTCCTTGATGCCTATCGGAATCATCGAGACGATGTCCGGAAGAATATTGAGAAGGTAAAAACCGGACTCCAGCGAGTCGGCACGCCTCAGCCGTCGGACGATCCTTTGACGGATCGTTTGCTCGATGAGGCGGCCAAAAATTTAGGGCAATTTTTCGATCCGGTCCACGGCGGATTCGGCGAGGGGCCAAAATTTCCGTCGGTTCCCCCGCTCAACCTGTTGTTGCGCCAGGCGGCTCGGACGAAAGAGGTCTCTCATCAACAACTCGTATTGTTACAGCTGAGAACTATGGCAGCCGGAGGGATCTACGATCATCTCGGCGGCGGGTTCCATCGCTACTCGGTGGATGGCCAGTGGTTGATTCCCCATTTCGAAAAGATGCTCTACGACAATGCGCAGCTGGTGCGGATCTATCTCGATGGATGGCGTCTCACGAAAGAGGACCGGTTTCGCGAGGTTGTAGCAGAGACCTTGGAGTACGTTCGTCGTGAGCTCACGCATCCGGACGGCGCGTTCTTTGCGGCGCAAGATGCCGACAGTGAGGGGCATGAAGGCAGCTACTTCGTCTGGGAGCCGGGAGAGATTGCCGCGGTGCTGGGGGCCAAAACGGCTGAGGAGTTCTGCCGGTTCTATGGGGTGACGGAGAGCGGCAATTTTGAAGGCAAGAACGTGCTGAATCGGCTCGGTAGGGTGCAGCTTGAGCCAGAAGCGCGAGAGAAAATGGAGTCGTTGTTGCAGCCTGCCAGGTTGAAGTTGCTTGCAGCACGGGAGCAACGGGTGAAGCCGCAGCGGGATGACAATAT
Source organism: uncultured Nitrospiraceae bacterium (assembly GCA_963781915.1). Lineage (GTDB taxonomy): Bacteria > Nitrospirota > Nitrospiria > Nitrospirales > Nitrospiraceae > Palsa-1315. Next base: position 117,221 of record CAWAIH010000013.1, read on the forward strand.
TCTCACGAGCTGGAATGGGATGATGGTGTCCGCCTATCTCGACGCCTATCACGCGTTTGGAGTTCCTGCGTATCTGGCGGCGGCGGAACAGGCGCTCACATTTCTGCTGGACTATGCGGTTGAAAACGGGCGAGTCTATCGTACGGTGAGGGGCGGGAAGGGACGTTTGAACGGTTATCTAGACGATGCAGCCTGTCTTGCCGCCGCGTTGCTGGACGCGTTTGAGGCGACGTCGCATCGGTGGTATTTGGAGCAAGCCCGCGAGGTGACGGATCATCTGCTGGAGCGATATTGGGATGAGGTGGCGGGCGGGTGTTTTTATACCAGCCGCGACCATGAAGCCCTTCTCCATCGCATGAAGTCCGGTACCGATAGTGCCATTCCATCCGGAAATGCCACTGTTGCCATGGTCTTGTTGAGACTGTTCTCTTTCACAAAAGAGCAGCGGTATCATGACCGGGCCGAGCACCTCTTTCGGGTGTTCCGGAACGTGATGGAACACAATGCCTATGGCTCATCGGCCATGCTCTGTGCGCTGGATTGGTACCTGAGGACGCCACAAGAGATTGTTGTGGTCGGGATTCGTGGGGATGCCATGACCGAATCGTTTCTCTCAACAGTCCATCAACGCTATTTGCCGAACCGTGCGGTGTTGGTCGTCGAAGCCATTCGTCGTGCCGGGGAATCCGAATTGGCGCTGGCCGCCGGGAAGACGAGTGTGGACGGACAGCCAACGGCATATGTCTGTCAGCGTCAGGCCTGTTCGCCTCCTGTCACGGAGAGTCAACGATTGAACCTGTTATTGTAGGGAGGGCGCTTTGGGTGCAGGTGACTCAGGCAAAGGATTGTACGATCATCTCTACCGCCGATTTTTCGAGAATCGCAAGCGGCAACAGGGCTATGATTTCCAACATGCTCCCGGTGGGAGCGCTCCAACACCGGGCGTCACGTTTCAGAATCGCCTTCGGTGGTGGGCTTGGGGGCGATGGAAACGCCGAGAAGCGATCATGGCTGCCCGTGACCGATTCCAGCAAGACATTCTCGATCTCAAGACGCGGCCACCGGGAAGAATTCCAATCCAAGGCGAAACCGGCGGAAAAGTAACGGGAGAGTAAAAGCGGCAGAGGGGTTCCGGCAGAACTTGAGCGTGTCCGGCGGCGCCCTGTTTGTCGGCGCAGTGATTGCCGTTGGATCGATCGTCGTGGTATTCGGCGGGGAATACGCCCTCTCCAGAACCGAGTTCTGCGTGAGCTGCCATTCCCAGACCTACCCGTATGAAGAGCTGAAGAAGTCCTCGCACTATGGCGCGCTCGGGGCCGACCCTGGCTGCAAGGACTGCCACGTCCCCCAGGGCCTGGGAAACTTCCACCTGGCTCTGTGGACACACATGTATGACGGGACGCGGGCCGTGCTCGCAGAGATGAAGTATGACTACTCGACGATCGAGAAGTTCAACGAGCGCCGGACGATCATGGCCCACTACGCACGCATGTCGCTCAAAAACTGGGACAGCGTCACCTGCCGGGATTGTCACAAGAATACCAAGCCGCCCGGCGCGACTGCCAAAGCCGCGCACAAGAAGATGGAAACGGAGGGCGCCACCTGCATCGATTGCCACCAGAACCTGGTGCAGAAGAAAGTTCCGGAGATGGACCTCAATGCCAGTAAAGCGCAGGGCACGATGGTGTTGAAGGAAGAGAGGAAAGAGAAGGGGGAGGACTGATCCGCGTCACCTCTTTTGTTTCTGGAACAGCTGCGGCGACAGGTGCCGGCAAGAGCAGACTTGGCGATTTCCGTCGAGCTTGACCACGGCAATCACCAGTCGCGGCAAGCCCAGCTCATCGAGCCGTTCTGCCCCCCTCCCCCGTGGCTGGGGAATGAAACCAGGCTACCGTTGTCCCGGCCAACCAGGCGCTTGCCGAGCAACTCAGTTTGCAAACAACGATGCAATTACGTGCGATGCAGTACGTCCATACTTCTGCTAGCCAAAGGTCCACCGACTAAACAACCCAGGGCTTAACCTTTCAAATTGGTTTCTTTTTCCGCCCGACTCTCTGCCTAAATGCTTGGGGCCGCCTAGCCCGCATTATTCATGACGGTTCGTCGATGGAGACGAGAGGGAGCAGGTCGCTGGCGGAAAGGATGCCCACCACCAACCCATCCTTGGTGACACCCAGGTGGTGCATCTGGTGCTTATCCATGAGGTCTGCCGCTACGGTGAGCGGGCGGCGCTCTTCGATCCCGACGATCGGGCAGCTCATGATGTTTTCGACGGGGATGAAGTAAGGACTGCGGTCCGAGCCGACGATCTTCTTCACGATATCCGATTCGGTGACAATGCCGATCACGTGGCCTTCGAAGGAGATTAGCACGCTACCCACATTGCAGATCTTCATCAGCTTTGCGGCATCGACCACCGAGGTGCACGCATCCACTGTGACGAGACCTTTATTCATCAATTGTCCGACTGTGATCATCTGTTCCTCCCTGGGTTTGTTATTGTAAATTTGGCTGACTTTACCAGGCCGACATTAAGCCGCGGTTAGAGGATTGTTAACGATGTGTTAATTTAAGGCCTGCCTACGGAGATCAGGGACTGTCCGTATCATGCTGGCGTTCATCCTGTTCGTCTCAACTCTTATGCACGCTGCGGGAAAATTATTTCAGCATGGCAGAACTTCGATGGCCTGGCAGCGCCGACGCCCCGCCCCAAGCTCGTGCATCATAGCGATCAAGGCACTCAGTATCGGGCAGGGCTCTATCGCACCGTGCTCGCCCCCGCGGGGTGGTGATGAGTATGAATCGCAAGGGGAACTGCTACGATAACGCGCCAATGGAATGTGCCTTCAGCACATTAAAGAATGAGCTGGTCCGGCATCGGCAGTTTCAGAATCAGGCCGAGACCCGCTATGCCATCGCTGAGTATATCGAGCGTTTCTTTAACCACCAGCGCTTGCATCAGGCACCGGGCTATCGGAGCCCAGAGGAGTTCGAGAAGATGGCCGGAGTCAGGCATCTCATAGCCCAGATCAGCCCCAATCAACTTGACTCGCGACCGGCTAAGCGCTAAGTTTCGGACAGGATGAAGCCCGTTGCACAACTCCCCTTACATCTTCTGTAGGCTGAAGTGTACATGTGGTAGACGCATAAGAGTGGGAGCGATTTCTCTCACATCAATAAGAAGAAATTGAGAGAATAAATGCGAGAGAACGTGGTATACGCGTGAAATTTAGGAATATCGTCAGGGGCTCTGTTGTGCTTATATTGGCCGCGATTGCGGGTGGCTGGAGTTTCTGTATCGAGCGGTCCCACGCAATTCAGGCAGAGAGCCGGATCGAAAAAGAAGCCAACCTGAAAAGTCAGGCTCAAGGGGGTTTATTTAATCGCTGGACCTTCGATCAGCAGAAATCCGGTGAGGCTCCTGCCGGATTCTCGATGCTGGGGTTTGGCGAGGGACCGGCTGCGGACTGGACGGTTAAGGCGGATACTGATGCCCCATCGGCGTCGAACATTCTGGCTGTGAATTCGTCGTGTCAGGCTGTTAGCTGTTACCGGTTAATCGTTGCAGACGGGTTTCAGTATGAATATCCGGATCTGTCGGTCAGGATGCGGTTTCCCGTCGATGCTGCGGCGGGAGTGGGCGGCGTGGTATTTGGGCTCAAAGATGCCACACACTTCTATGCGGTGGTGGTCGATCTTGCGACGAAGACGCTGGAAGTGAGTCGGGTGGTGGATGGAAAGGAGACGAGGCTCGGCCGGTCGTCGATCATGCCCAAGGCCATTCCCTGGCACATGCTGCGGATTCAGCGGAACACCATCATCAGCAAGGACTTTATCGAAACATTTTTCGACGGACAGCTCGCTGTGACGGTTGAGGATCAATCTCTGGCGACCGGTCAAGTCGGGCTCCTGGTTCGCGGGCCAATTGCGCTGGATTTCGACAGCTTGCATGCCATTCCACTTTTTTCTCACCGCCCGCTTTCCGCTCCTGCTGCCTATTAGCCGAATACACGGCGTTGCGTACGATTGCGTTGCCGCTTGCATTTGGAGGGGCTAAGGAGTAGAGTGCCTCTCGTGTATCATCGCGAAGGGCCTGGCGGTGATGCCACAGAGAGAGACAAGGCCTAAGACAGTTGTTGTTTTGGTTCTGCCCGGGAATTTGATCGGAAGCCAGCCTTGAGCCGCTATGGTGTTTGCGTCTTCGGCCCACTCCTTCCTCACTTTGTTCCTGAGTCCAAGACAACACATATTCTCAAAGGAGGAGCCCAATGGGTTCGAAGATCTATGTCGGCGGTTTACCGTATTCCACAACTGAGCAGCAGCTAAGCGATTTGTTCGCTGTTCATGGAGCGGTGACATCATCCCGGATTATCACAGATAAGTTCACCGGTCAGTCTCGCGGGTTTGGGTTCGTGGAGATGTCCGGGGATTCAGAAGCGCAGGCGGCGATTACCGCGTTGAACGGCACTGAGTTGGGCGGTCGCACGTTGACCGTCAACGAAGCGCGCCCACAGGAGCCACGTACTGGCGGCGGCGGCGGTGGTGGCCGCGGCGGTCGCGGCGGCGGTGGAGATCGGTACTAAGCTGTAATAAGCGTGTCACACGTCGGGGCTGCCGATCCGGCAGCCCCGCTATTTCCTTCCTAGAATTGCCCATCAACGTGATGCGTTTCTCGGCCCTCTCATCAGGCCGGACCGTGCAGTCCCAGGAAGTGTGCCCTATACAAGGAGTTCTATGTCTACGTTTGCTGATATGAATCTGCCCCAGTCCCTTGCCCAGCGCCTGATACAGGCGGGCCTGACGACACCTACGCCGGTGCAACAGGCTGCCATTCCACTGGCCCTGAAAGGCCAGGACATCATGGCACAAGCCAAAACAGGGAGCGGAAAAACGCTGGCGTTTTTGTTGCCGATTATTGAACAAGTTATGCGACGGGAGGCTTCTGCGCCAGCACCGGGTCCCTACGCCAAGTCTGGACCGAGCCATCTTTCCGGTCCAAAGTTTTTGGTATTGGCGCCTACGCGAGAATTGGCGCTTCAGATCGAGATGGAGCTGCGCAAGTATGCTCCGATGTCCGTGACCTCTCTGTCTGTATACGGTGGGACGCCGATCGAGCGCCATTACCGGGCGCTGCAGCGACCGCCGATGGTGGTGGTCGGTACACCGGGACGGTTGCTCGACTTGGCCGGTTCCGGCCATTTGAAGTTAGGTGGCGTGACGTTTCTCGTGATGGATGAGGCGGATCAGATGTTGGATCGCGGGTTCCTGCGGGATATTCAACGGATCATTCGTCTCCTTCCGGTCGAACGCCAGACGCTACTGTTCTCTGCCACATTTTCCGGGGAGATTCAAACGCTCGCACAGACCATGCAACGTAATCCCGCTCGTATCTCGGTCGATCCGGGGATCAGTACACCGACCACGATCGTGCATGCCTACTATGTCGTGCCGGGGGATCAGGCTCGTACGCAACTCGTTCATACCTTGCTCCAGAGCGTGACTGGCGGGGGGCGGTCGATGGTATTTTGCGATCAAAAGTATAAGGTGCGACGGTTAGCCGCCCATTTGGGTGGAGAACCTGCTTCGGTCGGAGCGTTGACCGGCAATCACAGCCAAGCACAGCGTGAACGAACACTCGGCGCCTTTCGGGCCGGTCGACTCCGTTCGCTCGTGGCGACCGATGTGGCAGCCAGAGGGCTCGATATCCAGGATGTCACCCAAGTGATTCACTATGAGTTGCCGACCAATCCAAACTCCTACGTCCATCGGACAGGACGAACGGGTCGCGCAGAGAAGGAAGGGGCGACGTATTTGATTCTTTCTCAGGCGGAAGAGCGAGAGTATCTGCGCATGGTGAGACAATTACGGATCGAGACGAAAAAACTTGCGCTTCCAGTGTTTGCTGCCCTTCCTGCACCGGCCCCTATGCCCGTTAGCGAAGAACAGTCTCACCGTCACCGGCCCCGCCGAAGTGCCGAACCCTCGGGACGGCGATTTCGGGAGGGCGAGAATCGTGGACCGGCTCATAGGCCGGGAGCCTCGGTCGGTGGGTCTAGGCACTCACGATATTAATCTGCGAAATTGATACGAGAAACGCAGGATAAGTGAGATAGGCTGAAGGCCGAAGGTCGGAGTTCGAAGCTCTGAACACTTCAGCCTTCAGCCTTCCCAGCTTCAGCCTGCACGTATTGCGTGCCATGCTGTTTCCGATGGTAAGATAACGGCCGAAAGGTCGTCTCATGCCGCCGTTTCAACTCGAAGCCCCATTCAAGCCCTGCGGAGATCAGGTCCAGGCCATCGATAAGTTGGTGGCTGGGATTGCGACCGGACGGAAGCACCAAGCGCTCCTCGGTGTGACTGGATCCGGCAAGACCTTTACCATGGCCAATGTGGTCGCGCAGGTGCAGAAGCCCACGTTGGTGCTGGTCCATAACAAAACGCTGGCTGGTCAGCTCTATCAAGAGTTCAAACAGTTTTTCCCCCACAACGCGGTAGAGTATTTCGTCAGTTACTACGATTACTACCAGCCGGAAGCCTATATTCCCCAAAGTAACACGTACATTGCCAAGGACGCGTCGGTCAACGATGCGATCGATCAGATGCGGCATGCGGCGACATCCGCGTTGCTTCAACGGAACGACGTGCTGATCGTCTCGTCGGTCTCCTGCATTTACGGCCTGGGGTCGCCTGAGGTGTATCACGAGATGGTGATATTCCTCGAAGAAGGGATGGAGATTAGGCGGGAGAAGATCCTGGCGAAGCTGGTCGACATTCAATATGCCCGCAATGACATGGATTTCCACCGAGGCACCTTTCGCGCCCGCGGCGACGTCATCGAGATCTTTCCTGCTTCGAATGACGCAGTGTCCGTGCGGATCGAGTTGTTCGGCGATGTCGTCGATGCGATTCACGAGATCGATCCGCTTACGGGGAAGTCGCTCAGGAAGCTTCCCAAAGTCGCGGTCTACCCGAATACGCATTACCTCATTGCCCCGGATCGGTATGAGAAGGCGATTACAGGCATTGAGGAAGAATTGGACGAGCGTGTCGCCTATTTCAAGAAACAGAATCAGCTGGTGGAGGCCCAGCGGATCGCGCAGCGCACCAAGTTCGATCTTGAAATGATTCGGGCGATGGGATACTGCCATGGCATCGAGAATTACTCGCGGCATCTCAGTGGCCGTGCGCCCGGTGAGCAGCCTCCGACACTCATCGACTATTTTCCCAAAGACTTTCTGCTGATCGTCGACGAATCCCATGCGACGATTCCCCAAGTAGGCGGGATGTACGAGGGTGACTATTCCCGGAAGCGCACATTGGTTGAGTACGGATTCCGCTTGCCTTCGGCGATCGATAACCGGCCGCTCAAATTCGCCGAGTTCGAGGGTTGTCTCAAGCAGGCGGTGTATGTCTCTGCAACGCCAGGCTCCTATGAGTTGGGGCATGCGGCTGGAGAAATTGTCGAACAGATCCTTCGCCCGACCGGTCTGATGGATCCGGTTATCGAGGTGCGTCCGGCCAAAGGGCAGGTGGATCACCTTCTCGGCGAAGTGCGGACTGAAACGGCGCAGGGCGGACGTGTGTTGATCACCACCTTGACCAAGCGTATGGCAGAGGATTTGAGCGAGTATTACCACGATCTTGGCATCAAAGTGCGGTATCTGCACTCCGACATCAAGACGTTGGAGCGGGCTGAAATCATCCAAGATCTACGGCGCGGGGTGTTCGATGTACTGGTGGGAATCAATCTCCTGCGCGAGGGGTTGGATCTTCCCGAGGTCACGTTAGTGGCGATTCTCGATGCGGATAAGGAGGGCTATCTTCGGTCCTATCGATCGTTGATCCAGACGGCTGGGCGGGCAGCAAGGAATGTGCGGGGCCACGTGATTTTGTACGGTGATACCGTCACCGATTCGATGCGCATGGCGCTCGCCGAGACTGAGCGCCGGCGTACGATCCAGGCCGCCTATAACACCGAGCACGGTATTGTGCCCACGAGCATCAAGAAGGATGTCCTATCGCTCGAATATGCTACGGCAGAGATGGACGATGTGCAATTGGACCTGGCCGCGGAGTCGCCGGCGATCTATGGAGCAGAGGAAGCGACCGAACAGATCATCAAACGGCTGGAAACGGAAATGAAAGCCGCCGCTAAGGCGTTGGAATTTGAACGGGCCGCAGCCCTCCGAAACCGGATTCGAGCATTGAGGCTGAAGGAGTTAGAGCTGAAGCCCGAGGTCTGACCTGGTCTGTCTGGTTGATCTGGTTTGTTTTGTTGATTTGGTTCATCTAGTTCGTTTCGTTCAACCAAATGAACAAGACAAACCAAACAAACCAAATAACGGCCTTCTTAGGCTAGCGGGCTGCTAGACATTCTTGTAGAGATAGATGCCGAGAAACATGCCGATGAGGCTGAGGAGGTTGATTTTGGTGAGAAAGCCGAAGGTGAGCTTAATGAGAACCAGATCGATGGTCAGTGGCTCGGTGATACCGAGGGCATAACTGGTGGCGAAGATCGATTGAATTGTGCCGTGCGGGGCCATGACCCGGAGAATTTCTCCCAGAACTCCACCCAATAGCCCGCCGATGAGAATGAAAACGAGTAGAATCAGAGGTGATTTTTTCACGGCATCCGCCTTATAGCTCTCTGCGTAGTCTTACGGAGATATCGTCGGACCTTAGCGAAAGGCCGACGACATGTCAATAAAATGTACGTTCCGGTTCCCTTGACTTCAAGCTGCCTCGTCCTTTAGACTCCCCGATGCTCTTTTGCTAGAGTTTTCTAGGCGATCGGAGATGTGGGACTAAGGCTTCGATTGCCTTTTTCTTTGTGGCGCTATGCTGGACGCTCTCAGCGAAAAATTCGAAAATATTTTTAAGAAGCTACGCGGTTCTGGAGTGCTCACTGAACAGAACATCGCGGAAGCGTTGAAAGAAGTTCGTCTCGCGCTGCTCGAAGCCGACGTCAACTTCAAAATCGTCAAGGACTTCATCGAGCGGGTCCGCGTGAAGGCCGTTGGGCAGGAAGTCCTCAAGAGTTTGACGCCTGGGCACCAGGTCGTCAAGGTCGTGTGGGAAGAGCTGCGGGAGATGATGGGCAGCGAGCGAGCCGGCCTGGCTCTGGCCTCGAATCCCCCGACGGTCGTCATGATGGTGGGGCTTCAAGGCGCTGGAAAGACGACGACGTGCGGCAAGCTCGGGCGATACTTCAAGGCTCAAGGGAAACGGGTTCTCCTGGTTGCGGCAGACCCTCGTCGTCCGGCAGCCGGTGACCAATTGGCGAGTCTAGGACGAGATCTTGGCATCGATGTATATCGTGCCGATCAGGCACAGGCTGTCCAATCCGATGTCGTCCGCATCTGCCAGGCCGGTGTGGAACGGGGGCGGGATCAGGGGTGCGATCTCGTCGTACTGGACACCGGCGGGCGTCTCCACATTGACGATGAGTTGATGGGGGAATTGGTGGCTGTGCGAGCCGCCGTGAAACCGCAGGAAGTGCTCTTGGTGGCCGATGCGATGACGGGCCAAGACGCGGTGACGATGGCAAGTCAATTCGATCAACGTATCGGGCTGACCGGCGTCATTCTGACCAAGGTTGAAGGCGATGCCCGTGGCGGGGCGGTGCTGTCTATCCGGGCGGTGACCGGCAAGCCGATCAAGTTCTTGGGTGTGGGCGAGAAGCTCGATGCGCTGGAGCTGTTTCATCCCGATCGGATGGCCTCGCGCATCCTTGGAATGGGCGACGTTCTTTCGCTGATCGAAAAGGCGCAAGAAACCTTTTCTCGTGAACAGGCGGAGGATGCACAGAAACGGCTGACCAGCAACCAGCTGACGCTGGAGGATTTCAGTGCCCAGCTGAAGCAAGTCAGCCGTCTGGGCTCGATGGACCAGATTTTAGGGATGCTGCCGGGTGGTCAGAAGCTCAAGAGCGCGATGGATGGGCAAGTACCGGAGCGAGAGATGAAGCGAGTCACGGCGATGATCGACTCGATGACGGTACGTGAGCGGCGCGATCATACGGTCATCAATGGAAGTAGAAAAAAGCGGATTGCCCGTGGAAGCGGGACGAAGGTGGAAGAGGTGAATCGATTGATTAAACAGTTTCTCTCGGCGAGAAAAATCGCCAAGGTTATGGCAGGGTCTGGAGGGCGCAGGCAACTTGCGCAGATGATGCGCTCCAGGTAAGGGTCGATACCATCATACGGATGTTTCGTACAGGAGGAGGATTCTAGTGGCTGTTCATTTGAGATTGACGAGGACAGGACGACATAAGCGACCGCTCTACCGCGTTGTGGCAGCGGATTCTCGGAAGCCGCGCGACGGTCGGTTTTTGGAAATTCTCGGGATCTTCGATCCCTTGAAAGAGGCGGGTTTGCCGGAGTTGAAGCAGGAGCGAGTGTTGAGCTGGTTACGCCAGGGCGCTCAGCCGACCGTTACGGTCAAGACCCTGCTCCGCCGGTGTGGCGTGTGGAAGGCGTTTGAGGCAGAGAAAGCAGCGAAGAAGAAGGTCGCCTAGTCTGTGGCCACGGCTCAGGAGGATCTTGTCACAATCGGCAAGATCGAGCGCCATTTTGGTGTGCGAGGCGAATTCAAAGTGCGATCGTTGAGCGATGTGCCTGGCCGGTTGGAACACTTGAAGCAGGTGCATGTCTTGGATCCAACGGGGCAGATGGTCGAAAAGACGGTGACGCATGTTCGGCGCGCCGGTTCGACCTATATCATGGGTCTTGTTGGCGTGACGACGCCGGAGGAAGCCGGGGCGTTGCGCGGGGGATTGATCCAGGCGCCGCGTTCTTCAGCGACAGTGTTGGATGCGGACGTGTACTTTGAGTGCGACCTCATCGGGATGACGGTTGAGAACGAGTGGGGCAACGAGGTCGGAGTGCTGGAGACGATTTTGGAGATACCGGACAATCGCGTCTTCGTCGTTCGCAAGGGGGCGGAGGAAGTCCTCATTCCGGCCGCGAAGAACTTTGTGACCTCGGTGGATCTCCAGCGCCGTCGGATGATAGTTCGCGGGATCGATGACCTGGTTGAGGATCGCCATGCGCTGTGACATTCTGACCCTGTTTCCCGACATGGTGGCGCCAGTGCTCGGCCAGAGTATTCTCAAACGGGCGCAGGAAAAAGGTCTGTTGCACATTCGCGTGCACAACTTGCGCGACTATACGCTTGATCGCCACAAGGTGGCGGACGACGTGCCCTATGGCGGAGGGGCGGGGATGGTGATGAAGGCTGAGCCCATCTTGCGCGCAGTAGAAGAGATTCAGGCCGACTATACAAGGGCGGGCGAACAGATCCGCTTGCTGTTGCCCTCCCCGCACGGTCGTCCGTTCACGCAGGCCTATGCGAAAAACTTGGCAGCGGACCCACGTCGACTCGTCATCCTCTGTGGCCATTACGAGGGAATCGATGAACGGGTGCGATTGGCCTTGCATCCGGAAGAAATTTCCGTCGGGGATTATGTATTGACCGGAGGCGAGTTGCCGGCGCTGTTGCTCATCGATGCCGCAGCCCGTTTGGTTCCCGGTGTGTTGGGTGATCCTGAATCGATCGTGGAAGAGTCGTTCACGGAGGGGTTACTCGAATATCCGCATTATACAAGGCCGGCGGAAGTTCGAGGGGTGCCAGTACCGGAAGTGTTGCTTTCAGGGCATCATGAGGCCATTCGTCTGTGGCGTCGGAAGGAAGCCCTGCGAAGTACCTATCAGAGACGGCCTGATCTTTTGCAAGATCGGGTCTTGAGTCTCGAAGATCAACAATTGCTAGACGAACTTACTCGTGAAGGCGTGGTTGGCATGCCTGTTCGATGTGGGGAGGAAGGGGTAGTCTCATGAATCGCTTAGAACGTATTCAACAATCTTTTACGAAGAAGTCGGCGCCCAGTTTTGAAATTGGAGACACCGTCCGGGTGCATGTGAAAGTGGTGGAAGGGGAGAAAGAACGCATTCAGGTGTTCGAGGGCGCGGTAATCGCTCGTAAAGGGTTGCTGAACACAGAGACCTTTACGGTGCGCAAAGTCTCCTACGGCGTCGGTGTAGAACGAATTTTCCCGCTCCACTCGCCGATCGTCACGCGCGTCGAGGTCATGCGGCAAGGTAAAGTGCGCCGGGCCAAGCTGTATTATCTCCGAGGGAAGAAGGGCAAGTTTGCCAAGGTCGAAGATCGAGAGTTTGTCGCGAGCGTGAAGGGGCAGCCAGGGGTCGCCCGTAAGGCCGAAGAACCGGCTGGAGCCGCCGCGGCTTCGAAGGCCTAGTTCCCTCAACCACGACTGCTTGGTACCCTCTCAACGGGAGTTCGTGGGGCCACACCGTGGGACCTACCGACGAGTTTGAATTGGAAGCCCGGCGGCGCGGCTATCGCCGTGTCGCCGGTCTGGATGAAGCCGGACGGGGCCCTCTGGCCGGCCCTGTCGTCGCGGCGGCGGTGATCTTGCCCACTCGTTGCCGCCTGTCCGGCATCGACGATTCCAAACAAATCTCTGAGTCTGAACGTACACGGCTCTATGAGGTGATTGTTCGGCGGGCTCGCGCGGTTGCTGTCGGGGTTGCCACAGAGCAGGAGATCGACCGCGTCAATATTTTAGAAGCGACTCGCCTGGCCATGCGTCGTGCGCTGGCATCATTGACTCTCCCGGCGGACTACCTGTTAATCGATGCGGTCACATTGTCGCACCTCGCCATTCCTTCACGCTCTATCATTAAGGGTGATATGCTGTCGATGTCGATTGCTGCCGCGTCGATTGTGGCCAAAGTCACGCGCGACCGCATGATGGTGCAGTACCATCATGCCTATCCAGACTATAATTTTCTTTCCCATAAAGGGTATGGGACGGAAGAGCATTTGCAGCGGCTGGCGCAACATGGCCCCTGCGCGATTCATCGGCGTACGTTTGCTCCAGTTGCACAAATCTTGAGCGGCAGTAGCGAGGCAGGCGGTCTCTCTCGCATGCCGCCTCTGACGAATCTCCACGGATGAGCCGGTGAGCACCCTCGATCCCCGGAGACGGCTAGGTCAAGAAGGGGAATCGGCTGCAGAGGAATATCTGCGGCATAAGGGGTATCGGATCGTGGCCCGCAATCTGCGTTCACCGGTGGGGGAGCTGGACCTTGTGGCTGAAGACGGTCAGGTACTGGTCTTTGTCGAGGTTAAGGCGCGTCGAACTGACGCATTCGGCGGAGCCATCCATGCGGTCCATCGACGGAAGCAGGAGAAATTGATCCGCCTGGCGGTGCAGTATTTGGCTCGTCACCACATCAAAGACCGGCTATGCAGATTCGATGTCGTCTTGCTGCAAGGCACGGATACCGTCGGTTCGCAGATCGAGCATATTCAGAACGCCTTCGAAGTGTCAGGAGACGATCTCCGCTGGTAGACCACGATGATTCGATTAAGCCACGTTTCGAAACAGTACGATCAACGCCCGGCGCTCTCGGACGTCACCCTCGAGATCGGCAAGGGAGAATTTGTCCTTCTCATGGGGCCCAGCGGAGCGGGTAAGTCGACGCTGTTGCGCATGCTCATCGGGGCCGAACGTCCGGATGAGGGAGAGATCTTTGTCCATCAGAAAAACGTGACGATGCTCAAGAGATCCGATGTCCCGTATCTGCGCCGCAAGGTGGGAACGGTGTTTCAAGACTTTCGGCTGTTGCCGAAGAAGTCTGTCTTCGACAATGTGGCGCTGCCCTTGCTGGTGCAAGGAGCATCTTCTGCCGACATTCGCCGGAAAGTCACGGAGGCATTACGGGCGGTCGGTGTCGAGCACAAGCGCGATCAGCTTCCTGCGGGTCTCTCGACAGGGGAGCAGCAGCGGGTGTGCATCGCGCGTGCGATTGTGAATGGTCCGGTCGTCCTGTTGGCGGATGAACCGACCGGAAATTTAGACCCTGCCCTGACGTCCGAGATCATTGAACTCTTTAAACTCATTAACGCGCGTGGCACCACAGTCGTGGTGGCGACGCATGACCCTCAGGTCATGGCTCTCGTGAATCGGCGGGTGCTCACCTTGTCTCAGGGGCGGTTGTTGCCGGAAGAGCGGGTGATGGGATGAGGACGTTTTCGTATCTCCTTAGAGAATCCTGGGTCAATATGTGGACCAACCGGACGACGACGATGGTCGCCATCTTGACCACCACCTTTACCTTGGCTTGCGTCGGCGTCTTCTTGCTGCTCTACGTCAATCTGCGGGCGGCGGCGGGATGGCTTCAAGACGATATCAAAATCATGGTGTATCTCGATGAGCGGCTCGCCCCCGATTCGGTCGCTGAGGTAGAGCGGCAGTTGCGGGGCGATCGCGCCGTTGCCTCATTGTTGTTCATCTCGAAAGAGCAGGCGTTGGGAGAGTTCAAGGCACAATTCCCTTCAGAGTCGCATCTGCTTGAGGGGTTGGGCCAGAATCCCTTGCCCGCCTCCTTTGTAGTGGCGCTCAGTCCGTTCTTCCGTTCGCCGGACGTAGTCAAGCGATGGGCGGAACGGGTCAGGCAGGTCTCCGGCGTTTCCAAGGTCGACTATAATCAGGATTGGATCGACGCCCTCGCGACGGTGGTTCGATCGATTGAGTTGGTCGCTATCGGCATCGGTGTCATTCTCTCCGCGGCGGCGGTCACCATTATCGCCAATACGATTCGTCTCACATTGTTCGCCAGGCGGGACGAGATTGCCATTTTGCGTCTCATCGGGGCGACGACCAGTTTTATCCGTATCCCCTATCTCTTGGAGGGCGCCGCGCTTGGCGCCTTGGGTAGCACGCTTTCGCTCGTCATGCTCAAGGTCATGTACGAATTGTTTCGGCAGCAAATGCGAACGACGGGACGGTTTTCCGGAATTGAGAACTTCATGGCATTTTTCCCCCCATCAGTCTGTCTTGCCCTGGTTGCGGTGGGGATGGGGCTCGGGTTTGCCGGCAGTTTCGTATCGATACGGCGTTTCGGCGAGGCCAAGGCGTGAGGTGTTGGAGGGAGCTCAGGATCGGAATCATGATCTTGGGGCTGCTGGGTTTCCCCTGGTCGACAGTTGCGGGCGCCGATCCAATCACCGATAAGATTGAGAAAGAGCGCAAGGCCCTCGACCAACTCAAAGGTCAGATTGAGGAGACACGTAAGCAGGCCGATGAAGCGGGGAAAAAGCGAGAGTCTCTCTTGCAGGGGATTCAGACGCTCGACGAACGCGTGGTGCACTACCGGCAAACGCACCAGGAGATTAGCCGGAAGTTGAGGAAGAAAGACCAAGAGATAGAGGAAATCAATACACAACTCGCCGGTTTGCGTGCTAGTGTGCGAGAACGTCAGGACGCCATTTTGGCTCGGCTGCGGGTGCAATACATGGAGGGGCGTTTTGGGTATTGGAAAACCTTGCTTGCTTCGGACTCCTATGGCGACTTCCAACGCCGTCTCCAGTATCTCTCGTCCGTATCGGAACGGGATTATGCCCTCATGGGCACATTCCGATCCGATATGACCCATATGGAGCAGGCAGAGCGGCAGCGAGAAGAGGCACGCATCGGGATGTTGTCGTACAAGCAAAGCACCGAGAAGCAGTTGGCCGAGATGAAAGCGGTCAAGAGAGAAAAGAAGGTCTATCTTGCCAAGATCACTCAGGCAAAAGAGTCCTACGAACATGCTCTCCAAGAGTTAGAACGGTCTGCATCGCGCATCGACAGTCTGTTGCGAGAAATGGAACAGCGCCGCCGCGCGGCCGCGGTCCGGCCCCCGACCGGAGGGATCGTTCCTCACGGGGTGAAGGGCGGGCTGCCCTGGCCGGCTGAAGGGAACGTGGTCTCCCTCTTTGGTCGTCAGAAGCATCCGACCTTCAACACCTATGTGCAGCGTAGAGGGATCGAAATAAAGACGGTTGAGGGGAGTGCCATCCGTGCGGTGATGCCCGGGTCCGTTGTCTACGCAGACTGGTTGAAAGGCTATGGACTCGTTATAATCCTCGATCACGCGAATGGGTTCTTTTCGTTGTATGCTCATGCGTCGAGGATACTGGCAACAGTGGGGACGCAGGTGGATGCCGGGCAAGCGATCGGTGAGTCAGGTGATACAGGCATGACGGGTGAAAATACTCTATACTTTGAGTTGCGCCATGGGGCAGAACCGGTTGATCCTCTCCAATGGTTGGCGAGGCGGTAGCAGGTTGCGGAAAACCTTGTTTATACATACAGCATCGCTGAGATCTCACGGAATGGCGCTGATGCCACAAAAGCTCAGGATGCTCAAAAAGGTCGCCCAGCAAGGCCGCAGTGAGCGAAGATGCGAGGCGTACGCTTTGGTACGTTGAGCTTCTGAGCGATACGAGAACGATGCTGGCGGACTTTTTCAGCATCCTGATAGGGAACGGGAAGAGGAAAGGATAGTAATTATGGATCAGAATCCCCAACGACGATTCTGGATGTTAGGCCCGATGGTCGTGGTGGCGTTGGTTGTGGGCGTGCTCCTCGGCAAGGGCTGGGAACGGACCGGACATGCCACGGAAACCTACGAAGAACTGAAGACGTTCTCCGAGGTGTTGACCCAGGTTCAGAAGAGTTACGTCGATGAAACAAAAGTGAAGGATCTCGTCCAGGGCGCCATTCGTGGCATGCTGTCGACCCTCGATCCGCATTCGGCCTACATGACGCCGGAGATGTTCAAAGAAATGCAGGTTGAAACGAAGGGTGAGTTTGGGGGTGTTGGCATCCAGATTGGGGTAAAGGAGAACCGCTTAGCAGTGATCGCGCCCATCGAGGGTACGCCGGCCTACCGAGCCGGCATCAAGCCAGGCGATTTCATTATCAAGGTGAACGACGAGCCGACCAAAGACCTCACGTTGATGGATGCGGTTCAGAAGATGCGTGGCCCCAAGGGCTCGAAGATCAACTTGACGATTCAGCGGGATGGCACTCCTGATCCGCTCCAATTTACGCTGGTCCGCGATACCATCAAGATTGAAAGCGTGAAATCGAAGGTGTTGGACAATATCGGGTACGTTCGGCTGACGCAATTCCAGGAATCGACGGGGCGAGATCTGGGCAAAGTGCTCAAGCAGTTCAAAGACCAAAAGCTCCAATCGACGATCCTCGACCTCCGCAACAATCCCGGCGGACTGCTGACCGCATCCGTTGAGGTTTCCGAGCAGTTTCTCCCAGGCGGCAAGCTAGTGGTCTATACCAAAGGGCGTGAAAGTAAGAAGGACGAGTGGATCGCCAAGGGGAAAGATCAGATGGACGATTCGCCCATGATTATTCTGATCAATGAAGGATCGGCCAGTGCGTCTGAGATCGTGGCCGGTGCATTGCAAGACTACGGGCGGGCGGTGATTGTCGGCACGACTTCGTTCGGCAAGGGATCGGTGCAAACGATTCTCCCGCTGGGGGATGGGTCCGGGCTCCGCCTCACGACGGCCAAGTACTACACCCCGAAAGGGCGCTCGATCCAATCGACCGGCATTACGCCTGATATCGTGGTGAAGGCCCAACCACCGGCTGTTGTCGCCAAGGCAGGCGAGCCGAAAGCCGGTGAAAAGGAAGGGGACCCGAAGCAGACCAAGCCTGCGGCTGTACCGGGGAAAGATCAACCGGCTCAAAATGGCAAAGGACCGGAAGAGGGCGTTCCGAAGAACGGCACGACGCCTCCCCCTCCTCTCCCTGATATCTCCAGCGATCCCTCGCTTGAGCAGGATGTGCAGCTCCAAAAAGCGGTCGAGATGCTGAAGACCTGGAAAATCTTCAAGGAACTTCCGAAGGCTTCGTAATGGAAGACTGCGGCTGCTGTGAGGCGGTGATCGCCTCCAGCAGCTTCTCTTCCGATCCTGAAAATCCTGGTACGGTGCGTAGCATGTGTGACCGTACCAGCCGTTCCAGATCGTTCAATGTGGTGATGTGCAGGCGGGTGTAGAGGTAAGCCACGAGCGATTCTGATAGCCCCGGGAGCTGAGTCCAGACCTTTACGGCGTCCGGGAGAGGCGTTCGTAAATCTTCATACGATTGGATCGTTCCGGTTCTAAGAAACTCTTCAATCTTATCCGCCAGATCCTTGCCGACTCCCTCAAGATCTTCCAGCGCTTGCCGTGCAGCGATGTCTGCAATGTCTTCCTCCAACGCTTCGATGGTATCCGCTGCCTTTCGATAGGCTCTCACCCGATAGGGGTTCGCCCGCTGGGCGGCCAATCGTTCCGCCATCGACCGAAAGATGGTGGCAACCTGCTGGTTATGTTGTGGTGTGGATAGCATAGGCCGTGAGGGCGCTATTCTGACGTGATCAGGGATCCGGGGGCAAGGGGATAGCCACACACGGCTTCATTGACATTTTGAATTCTGCTCCCCTAGGATAAGTGCCGATGTTGGATGCGATTCAGATCCAGGTGAACGGCGAAGAGCGGGGCTGTCGGGCCGATACTACCGTGGGGGATTTGCTGCGTGAACTCGCCATCAAGACCGAGCGTGTGGCAGTGGAGCTAAATTTGGAA
Organism: uncultured Nitrospiraceae bacterium; assembly: GCA_963781915.1. Classification (GTDB taxonomy): domain Bacteria; phylum Nitrospirota; class Nitrospiria; order Nitrospirales; family Nitrospiraceae; genus Palsa-1315. The sequence continues at coordinate 135,665 of CAWAIH010000013.1, forward strand.
ATCCTCGATCGTAAGGAGTTCGATCACCGAAGTCTGAAATCAGGAGATCGAGTGGAGATCTTGAGCTTCATCGGCGGCGGGTCATTTGACGAGTACATCATGGTTTGATGGGGTTTTCAGATATTGCACCAATCGTCAATAAGTCGGTGTATCCATTATAAGAGGACATCATGACAGGCGATCGACTGATTATCGGGGGATATGAGTTCAAATCCCGACTCTTCGTGGGGACCGGGAAATATAAGGACTTTGCCGAAACCAAGAAGGCCATTGAGGCGTCTGGCGCCGATGTGGTGACGGTGGCGGTGCGGCGGGTCAATATTACCGATCGCTCTAAAGAGAACCTCCTAGACTATATCGACCCGAAGAAGTACACCATCCTTCCCAACACGGCCGGCTGTTACAACGTAGAGGATGCCCTGCGTTATGCCCGCCTGGCGAGGGCTGCCGGTGTGTCTGATTTGATCAAGCTGGAAGTGCTCGGTGACGAGAGAACCCTCTTCCCCGATACAGTCGGATTACTCGAAGCGGCGAAGATTCTCGTCAAAGAAGGCTTTATCGTGCTGCCCTATACGAATGACGATCCCATCGTGGCCCAGAAGCTCGTCGACATCGGGTGCCCTGCCGTCATGCCATTGGCTGCGCCGATTGGATCGGGACTCGGCATCCGCAATCCGTATAACTTAAAAATCATCATGGAAATGGTCAAGGTTCCGATCATCGTCGATGCCGGTGTCGGGACCGCATCCGATGCTGCCCTGGCGATGGAGTTGGGGGCGGACGCGGTACTCATGAACACGGCTATCGCCGGGGCTCAAGATCCCATTGCCATGGCGGAGGCAATGAAATATGCGGTGCTTGCAGGCCGGTTGGCCTACAAGGCCGGGAGAATCCCGCGAAAACTGTATGCGACGGCGAGTAGTCCCATCGAAGGGATGCTCTAGCAGAATGCTGAAAACGTCCGCCAGCTTCGTTCTCGGTTCATCGAAATCCTCAACGTACCCCCGAGGGTACGCCTCCGGTTTCGATTCGCCTGCGGCCTTGCTGGACGAACGTTTTGAGCATTCTGCTCAGGACTCAGGACTCAGGACTCAGCACTTTTGACTCAGTGCTTGCCGATGCTGACACTCTCCAGCCGTCTTCTTGTTGTGACGGATCGCCATCAGACCAACGGGCGTCCGTTGGTTCCCCTTCTGCAGCGGGTGCTCGCAGTCGGGATATCAATGGTGCAACTCCGTGAGCGCGATCTTTCAGCCGGAGAACTCGTGACGCTTGCGCGGGAGGTGCAAGCGGTCACGGCCTCTGCTAGATCTCAACTCCTCATTAATGACCGGATCGATGTCGCATTGGCGCTGGAAGGAGTCGGCGTCCATTTACGCAGCAATAGTCTGCCGGTTCCCGTCGCACGACAATTGTTGGGAGCAGGGCGTCTGCTGGGCGTTTCCGTGCATGGAGTAGAAGAGGCGATGCAGGCGGAGTCGCAGGGCGCAGACTACATCGTCCTTGGCCCGATCTACGAGACGCCGTCCAAACAAATGTTCGGTCCGCCGCTCGGCATTCACACTCTTGAAAAGGCATGCGGTCTGGTCCGCATCCCGATTTTCGGGATTGGCGGCGTGACCGCGGCGCGCGCGCGTGAGATGCGGCGTGCCGGAGCGTTCGGTGCGGCGGTGATCACGGTGATTCTCGGTGCGGATGATGTAGAATCAGCGACGCGCGAGTTATTCGACGCCGTGACGTTCGTACCATAATGTGCGAAACGCACGACCATCACGTTGTAACATCTCGTTGTCCGGTTGACCACCCCAGGAACGGGTGATAGAATCCGCGCGACAAGGACTTCTCGATTCAGCACGGTATTTCGCATTCTTCGGGTAGCGCCATGGACGGCAAGAACGAAAGTCCTAGTCGGTTCCGGTCTCTCCGAGATTCTGTCACGCAGATCACGAAGCGGTTGACTGAAGGAGAAGCGGACGTGGCCCAACGCAACGATGAACATGTTCGCGAAGTTGAAAAGCTTCGTGTGCAGATCCAGTCGATGGAAGAAGAAGTCCGCCGACTGTACCAATCCCGCTATCAGCTCGATCAAGCCACCAAACAGAACGAAAAGCTCGTCTCCACGCTCCAGGAAGCGAAGGCGCAGATTGAAGCCTTGCGCGCTGAAGTTGAGAAACTGACCGCGCCTCCCTCAGCCTACGCCATTTTTTCCAGCCTCAACGAGGACGGAACCGGAAACGTCTATGTGTCAGGGCGGAAAATGAAAGTCAGTGTGCATCCGTCGATCGATGGGAAGGCGATGCGTAAGGGACAGGAAGTGGTCCTGAACGAGGCCTTGAATGTCATTGAGGTCAAGGGCTTCGATATTCAGGGCGAAGTCGTGCGGCTCAAAGACGTGCTGGACGGCAATCGTGCCCTGGTGACGCTGCATTTCGACGAAGAAAAGGTTGCAGAACTCGGCGACCCGTTATTGGCGGAACGATTGAGTGTCGGAGACCATCTGCTCTACGATCCTCGCTCCGGCTATGTCGTCGAAAAGTTGCCGAGGTCCGAGGCGGAAGAGTTGGTCTTGGAAGAAGTGCCCGATGTGGACTATGAGCATATCGGTGGATTGCAACACGAGTTGGAGCAGGTTCGCGATGCGGTGGAGTTGCCGTTTCTTCATCCGACCTTGTTTTTAGAATACAAGCTGAGCGCGCCCAAGGGGGTCTTGCTCTATGGACCGCCCGGCTGCGGAAAGACCCTGATCGCCAAAGCTGTCGCGAATTCGATCGCGAAGAAGCTCGGGCATCTCACCGGGAAAGAAGTGCGGAGTTACTTCTTGCATGTGAAGGGCCCTGAGTTGCTCAATAAGTATGTCGGTGAGTCCGAGCGCCAGGTCCGCGAAGTTTTCAAGAAAGCGAAGGAGCGGGCGGCGGACGGGAATCCTGTCATCGTGTTCTTCGATGAGATGGATGCGCTGTTCAGGACGCGCGGCACCGGGATCTCTTCCGATATCGAGTCGACGATCGTCCCGCAGTTTCTTTCCGAAATCGACGGCATGGAACGGCTCCGTAATGTGATCGTAATCGGAGCCAGCAATCGTCAGGATCTCATCGACCCGGCGGTTCTTCGCGCCGGACGGTTGGATGTGAAGGTCAAGGTGGGTCGCCCCGATATGGTGGCGGCCAAGGATATCTTCTCGAAGTATCTGAGCATCGACCTGCCGTTTGCCGAGGAAGATTTGCAACGCCATGGTGGAGACGCCAAGGCGTTAGTCGCGCAGATGACCGACCTCACGGTCGAGGCGATGTATGCCTCTTCGGAGGAGAATAAGTTCATCGAGGTCACCTATGCGAACGGTGAAAAAGAAGTACTCTACTTCAAGGACTTTGCGAGCGGCGCTCTGATCGAAGGCATTGTGTCGCGCGCGAAGAAGTTCGCCGTCAAGCGGGCCATCGCGAAGGAAGGCCGTGGGCTTCGGTCCGAGGATTTGATCCGCGCCATTCGGGAGGAGTTCAAGGAACACGAAGACCTGCCCAATACGACCAATCCTGACGACTGGGCGAAGATCTCCGGGAAGAAAGGCGAGAAAATCGTACATCTTCGGACCATCAGCGGGGGCCCGGGCGACTCACGTCAGATCGAAACAGTTACGACCGGGCACTATCTCTAATAGGCTACGGAAAAACTCTGTGGGCGGGACAGGACGTCACAGTTTTGCACGTGTAGTACAAGAGGAGAAGTTCACGCAGGATGCTCAAAAAGGCCGTCCGCTTCGTGTGCGGTTTGTCTGGTTCATCTGGTCTGTCTGGTTCAACCAAACAAACGAGACAGACCGAACAGACCAAATGAACAAGACAGGCTGGCGGACTTTTTCAGCATCCTGCTAAGACGTCGCACCCATGCAGGAATCCACCGTATCGCCGACGAATCCCCGCGTCCTAGGAACAGAAACGGAATTCGGTATCGCGTCGCGCGATCCTGCAGCTTCCGACCCCGTCTCCAACTCCATCGCCGTCATCGGACACTATCCGGGTCTGCCGGCTCCTTTGGCCATTTGGGACTATGAAAATGAGAACCCGCTGCTCGATGCGCGTGGGTTTGAGGTCGAGGGGGAGCGGGAGCGGCCCAATCCCGAGTACAATCGTCAACTGAATAAGGTGCTGGCCAATGGGGGGCGCCTCTACGTCGATGGCGCCCATCCGGAATACTCCACGCCTGAGTGTACCAATCCGCGTGAAATAGTGGCTTTCGAACGAGCCGGCGAGCGAATCCTCGCCCAGTGCCTCGAACAGATGGCGCGTGCCACCGGGCGGGATCATTGCCTGCTGTACAAGAACAACTCCGATGGCAAGGGGAACAGCTACGGCTATCATGAGAGCTATCTCATGTCTCGCGCGGTTCCCTTCGAACGCATCGTGAAGGTCTTGGCGCCGTTCTTTGTGACGCGGCCGATTTTTGCAGGGGCCGGCAAGGTCGGCGCAGAGAATCAGACCAGCCCGACCGAGTATCAGATCTCGCAGCGCGCGGATTTCTTCGAGTGCCTGGTCGATCTCAATACGATGGTCCGGCGTCCCATCGTCAATTCACGCGATGAGCCGCATGCAGAATACAGCAAGTATCGCCGGTTGCACGTGATTGTCGGAGATGCCAACATGGCAGAACTGTCGACCTACCTCAAGGTCGGCACATTGGCCATTGTTCTGGATCTGCTCGACGCAGGAGCAGATCTGCCGCAGTTTGAATTGGACGATCCGGTCCGAGGCATCAAGCAGGTGTCTCGGGATTTGGGCATGAAGGAAACGCTCAAACTGACGGGGGGGCGCTCGACGACAGCGGTGGCGATTCAGCGAGCCTATTTGAAGGCCGCCATGGGATACTATGCCTGCCACGATCTTTCCCAAGTGACGAAAGATATTCTCGTCCGCTGGGAAGACGTGCTGGATAAGCTAGAGCAAGATCCTCGACTTTTGGCGCGTGAGTTGGATTGGGTGGCGAAGCGCCAGATGATGGAGTCCTATATGGAGCGAAAGGGCTGCGGGTGGGACGATTCTCGCGTACGGCTCATGGACCTCCAGTATCACGATGTTCGTCCCGACAAAGGCCTCTACTTTACGCTCGAACGCAGTCACCTGATCGAGCGAATCGTGCAGGAAGTGGAGATCGAGCGGGCGGAGTTCACTCCGCCTCCTGGGACGCGCGCCTATTTCCGAGGACGATGTGTCAGCAAGTTTCCGAAGTCGCTCTATGGGGTCAGCTGGACCTCTCTCCTCTTCGACGTCGGTAATAATCAGGTGAAAAGAGTGCCTTTGATGGACCCGCTCCGAGGCACAGCCGCTCTGACGAGCGACCTCCTCGATCAGGTTGAGACGGTCGATGCATTGCTGGAGAAGCTCAAGGCCCGATAAACCATCCTCCTCACGATTGATATTATGAAATTGCCATTTCTTCCTAACCATGACGATCCGAGTTTCTTCGACTTTTTGACCCAGCACCATCCCGCGCTGACTCCGACCGGACGCAGTGGATTTCTGCAGGCTCAGGCCACGACTGAGCCGCTGCGAGGGGCCGGAGCGATGACGGTTCCCCAGGCTACGACGGTGCTGGCAATCAAGTATCAACAGGGCGTGGTGATTGCCGGAGATCGTCGAGCGACGGAAGGGTTTCAAATCGCTGAGCGCCGAATCGAGAAAGTCTTCAAGATCGATGAGTATTCCGCGATGGCGATCGCCGGCGCTGCCGGTCCCTGCATCGAAATGGCGAAGCTATTCCAGGTTGAGCTGGAACATTACGAAAAGTTAGAGGGTGTGCAACTGTCTTGTGAGGGGAAGGCCAACAAGCTCGGACAGATGGTCAAGGCTAATCTGCCGATGGTCTTTCAAGGTCTGGTCGTCATGCCGCTGTATGTCGGGTACGATCTGAAACGCGCAGAAGGCCGCATCTTCAAATACGATCTCGCCGGGGGCCGGTACGAAGAGTCGGATTACCATGCTATCGGGTCGGGAGGGAAAGATGCGCGCAATACGATGCGGGAGCATTTCCTCAAAGGCCTGGCTGAGCCGGATGCGCTGAAGCTGGCACTGCTGGCTCTGTACAATGCCGCGGATGATGACGTCGGGACAGGGGGGCCTGATCTCGTGCGGGGCATTTATCCCACCGCAAAGATCGTCAATGCGACCGGCATTACCGATGTCTCCGACCAACAGATCCGCAGCATCTATGACGGGTTGATTGCCACTCGCCGCTCGAAGGAGAGCTAAGCATGCCGATGCCCTATTACGTCTCGCCCGAGCAGATGATGCAGGATAAGGCGGAGTATGCCAAGAAAGGCATCGCCAAGGGTCGCTCCATCATTGCCATCGAATATGTGAACGGGATACTGCTCGTCGCGGAAAACCCCAGCGCCTCGCTGTATAAAATTTCCGAGATCTACGACAGCATCGCCTTCGCGGGAGCCGGCAAGTACAGTGAGTTTGAAAATCTCAGGAAGGCCGGCATCCGGCACGCGGATCTCAAAGGGTTCATGTACAGCCGGGAAGATGTGACCGCCCGCTCTCTTGCGAACGGCTACTCTCAAAGCCTCGGCACTATTTTCAGCCAGGAGCTGAAGCCTCTGGAGGTGGAAATTCTGGTGGTGCAGATCGGCCACAACGGCCACCCCAACGAAATGTATCGTATCTCCTTCGACGGCAGCATCATCGACGAGCGCACCTTTGCGGTCATCGGAGGCAAGTCCGAGGCAGTGCAGGCCCTGCTCAAAGAAAAAGGGTTGACGCAGCCCCCGGAACTCAAGACGGCACTCACTCTCTGTATCACCGCCCTCGAGCAGAACGGGAACCAGAAACTCTCGCTGGAGAGCCTGGAGGTGGCAGTTCTGGATCGCACCCGCGACGGCAGGAAGTTCCGTCGGCTGTCGCCCACCGATACCAAACAGCTCCTCGCTTCCTAACAGGATGCTGAAAAAGTCCGCCAGCATCGTTCTCGCATCGTTCAGATCCTCAACGTACCCCAGAGGGTACGCCTCCGGTCTTCACTCGCTGCGGCCTTGCTGGGCGGCCTTTTTGAGCATCCTTCCAGGATTCTCCCATTTGTCAGACGCCGGGACATTAAACTTCCATCGTGCCACGATAGTTTCTCCACAGCCGCTAGTCTCTCATCATAGTTGGATCGTCTCCTTCTGTTGAAGAAGGCGTGGCCGGCTGGTATTCTGGTCATACGCGCATGGTGCAACCCAGCCCCCTGAAAAGACGGATCTTCGGTTTGGAGAATGAGTACGGTCTCATTTTTTCTCCGAACGGGCGGGTCTATCTGCCGATGGAGAAGGTGTTGGGATATATTTTTGAAGGTCTGATCCCGAACAGCTGGCCCTCCAACGCGTTCCTGGTAAACGGCGCCAGGTTTTACCAGGACACAGGCTGCCATCCTGAGTATTCCACCCCTGAGTGCGACAATATTCTGGATCTTGTCATCCACGATAAGGCCGGCGAGCGGCTGCTTGAAGCCTGTCTGCCCGCAGCTGAAGAACGTTTGCGGGAAGAGGGGCTGTCCGGGGAAATCTACATTTTCAAAAATAATACGGATTCGCTCGGCAATACCTACGGGTGCCATGAAAACTTTCTCATGCGCCGCGACGTCGATTTTTGGAAAGTCACGGAGCAGCTCATTCCCTTCTTCGTCACGCGGCAGGTCTATAGCGGAGCGGGGAAGGTTCTGAAAGTATCCGGCAAGCCGCAGTATTTTATTTCTCAACGCGCCCAGCACATTCACGAGAAGACCTCTTCCTCGACCACCTCCTCGCGCAGCATCATCAATACCAGAGACGAACCGCACTCCGACGCGGAACGCTACCGGCGGCTCCATATCATCGTCGGGGATTCCAACATGTCGGAGTTCGTGACCTATTTGAAGGTTGGCACGGCGACGTTGGTCCTGTCCATGATCGAGGAAGGGTACGTCGTTCAAGGGATGGAGTTCGAGGACCCGGTCAAAGCCATTCGTGAGGTGTCACGCGATCCCACCTTGAAGCGGAAAATCAAGCTGGACGATGGTCGCCAGCTGACGGCGGTCGAAGTGCAGCGGGTCTATCTGGATCGAGCGCAGGAATACTTGGCGCAACAGGAGCACGATCCGGTTCTCGACGATGTGTGGCAACGATGGGCCATGGTGCTGGATAAACTTGAAGATGATCCGATGCAGCTTGTGCGTGAAATCGATTGGGTGACCAAACGCCATCTGATCCAGTCCTATATCGACAAGAAGGGCTGCGGCTGGGACGATCCGCGGGTATTTCTGCTCGACCTTCAATTTCATGATGTGAAACGGACTCGCGGGTTGTACTATCTGATGGAGTCCCGGGGGATGATCGAACGGGTGGTGGAGGAGGAAGCGGTGCAGCGGGCTATGTCGACTCCGCCGCAGACCACGAGGGCCAAGGTGCGAGGCGATTTCATCCGGTTTGCCCGCGCGAAGAACCGGTCCTATACGGTCGACTGGACTTATCTGAAACTCAATGGCTACTGGGAAGAAACAATTCTCTGTATGGATCCCTTCAGTGCTGTGAATCGGCGTGTGGATGAGTTACTCTCGCAGGTCGCGGGGCTACGGTTCTACCGATGATGATGACATCGCCCAAATCGACGCGTATGCGGATCTCACGGCTGGATCGAACGCTGATCACGGCCGTCTTGTTGTTGTCCAGCGTCTTTCCTGTCGAGTTGTTTTCCAATACGCCTCCAGCGCCGATGGGTCACGATGGGGAATACAGCGGCAAGCAGGGGCAGGTGCTGGTGGTCAAGGTGAAGGGCGAAGAACAGGCGACGGAGGTAAAGGGGACGTTTCTCAGCCGGACGATTCCATTTTTTCGGGAGTTCAGACCAGGGCAGCCGTCCGGCTATATTGGTTTGATCGGGATCGACATGCAGGACGAGCCTGGGACCTATGAACTGTCCGTCGAAGTGAAGCAGGGCGAACAGGCGAAGCAGTTGAGCTTCAATATCCAGGTGGCCAAAGAGAAGTTTGCCGTCGAGCATCTGAAGCTGCCGAAAGACAAGGTCGATCTGGACGAGAAGAGCACCGCGCGTTGGAAAGCCGAGCAACAATTCGTACGGGAGGCGCTGGCAGAGAACTCGCGTCTGAAGTTATGGCACAGCAACTTCGTGGAGCCGGTGAGCGGCAAGCGCACCGGCATCTTCGGCAGCGTGCGGATCATGAACGGCCAGGCGCGCAATCCCCACAACGGAGAAGACATCGGTGCGCCGATGGGGGCCGATGTCGCGGCGACGAATGATGGGATTGTCCGCATCACGGTCGATCATATTTTCTCCGGCAAGGGCGTCTTCGTCGATCACGGCCTGGGGTTCTATACGATGTATTTTCACCTGTCGGAGATTCTAGTCAAAGATGGAGACCTGGTCACAGCGGGGCAAATCATCGGCAAGGTGGGGGCGACCGGCCGCGCCACAGGCCCGCACCTCCATTGGGGCGTCAAACTCAACGGTGCCAGAGTGAATCCCTATGCTCTCCTCGACCTGCCGTTCAAGAACAGTGCAATGCCGGCGGCGACGATTGCCACGCCGACTTTTGAAGTCACCCCGAACCCGTAAGCCGACCAATCAAAGAATAATTTGAGAAACAGGTGTGCCAGGGCTCAACCGCTCACGTGCCTCCGGAGCGACCCTTCCGGCCTCTGCTGGGTGGAAGCCTTCTGGAATTCCTTCGGCTGCGGTCTGCGACCGCAGTGCCTCAGTCAGTTCCAGCTTTCCCTCCCAGCAAAGTCTCGGAGGGTCCCCGCTCCTTCCGGCAACGTTCGCTCTGAGTCCTGGCATACCTGTCTGAAACAATTCTCACCGCTACGTCTTGGTATTTCGCTGATCTTGAGCGTTCCTGTCCAGAGATCAGTGGGGATATGGTGCGGAAGGTGCTGAGGGATCTTCAGAAGACAGGTGCGGTTGCGTGTATCGGCGTGGTCCGGGCGCGAAATGGCAGAGAAAGGGTAACAGAGAGAGTAATATCTACCCTCTCGGCGAGATTCTTGATCTCGGCGCGCTGCGAGTTGATTATTGGGTAGGCGGGTTACCGCTATGTGCGAAGCTTGGCTGTGAAATCCTCATAGATAGATTGGCGATGGCCGACGGCGATGAGGCGAATGACCCGCGCCTTGCGGTCGATCGCGTAGACGATTCGAAAGCGGCGGACGCGATATTTCCACAAGCCGTCGAGTTCTCGCATGAGCGGTTCCCCGCATTCCGGGTCGGTCGCAATGCCACGCACAGCAGCCTTGATGGACCGTTTCAGGTCTGGATGGAGAGAGCGGATCGCCTCAGCCACATGCGGAGGGATATCGGGACGGAAGGGATTCACGCAGTGCGGTGCTTCTTGGCAGGGGTGAATGGCTCAGCGAACACATCTTCAAAGGAGAGCCCCTTCTTCCCAGCCTTATAGAAGGCCTGGCTCCGTCCGATCTGTTTCATCAGGACCGGATCGCTCAACACATCCAGCGTCTCTTTCAAACGGGTATACTCGTCGACGTTGATCAGGATCGCAGCAGGGCGGCCGTTCTTTGTGACCACGACCTCCTCCTCGCGCTCCTGCACGCCGGCCACCAGTTCAGGCAGCCGCGTCTTGACTTCGGACAAGGATAACGTTTTCGCCACAGCGCACCTCACAATCAACTATGACCACAATTCTGGTCATTAGAATACTCTGTCTGACAGGAGGCCGTCAATGAGTAGAAGGATGCAAGCGCCGCGTGCCGCGAAACGAGGCAGGTCTGGATGGCATCACGCCGAGAAATCAGAAAAGACTGCCGGTCCAGTTGTTTTCCTCTTTGACAGTGCCGCCGATGGCTTTGCCGGATTGACGTGCCTGTTCCAGGCCGGCACGAGCCAGTGCGTCTACACGTTCGTTGTCCGGGTGACCGGCGTGTCCCTTGACCCAACGCCATTCGATGGTATGGCCGGCAGCCAATGCATCCAGGCGCCGCCATAAATCTTCATTCTTCACGGGCTCTTTACTGGCCGTTTTCCAGCCTCGTCGCTTCCAGCTGTGTATCCATTCGCTGATGCCCTTCTGCACATACTGCGAATCGGTGTAGACCAGCGCTTCCACCGGCCCTGTGAGCGACTGCAGGGCCTCAATGACGGCGCGCAACTCCATGCGATTGTTCGTGGTCGCCGGTTCCCCTCCGCACAGCTCCGTTTCGATCTGGCTCATGCGCAGCAGAGCGCCCCATCCGCCAGGTCCGGGATTGCCGCTACAGGCGCCATCAGTATAGATTTCAATCATTCGTTCACTGTCTCCGTCGGTTTCCCAGAGCTTGGGTCAACCCAGTGTTGATGCTATCTGGTTGTGTGGACAACATATACGCCGCGCATGAACGGCCTGTCACTCTTAAAAAAGACTCCCGGTACATTTGTTTAGCCCCGACTCCACAAGCAAGCCGTTCCAGTCAGAGAATAGCCTAAGAGGCAGGTGTGCCAGGGCGCAACCGCTCACGTGCCTACCGGAGCGACCCTTCCGGACTCTGCTGGGCGGAACCCTTCTGGAATTCCTTCGGCTGCGGTCTCCGACCGCAGTGCCTCAGTCAGTTCCAGCTTTCCTTCCCAGCAGAGTCTCGGCGGGTCCCCGCTCCTTCCAGCAACGTTCGCTCTGAGCCCTGGCACACCAGCCGGATGGGATTTGAGACTGCTCATGCGACAAAGTAGCTTGTCCCCATCAAAGGACAGGGGATTTCATAATCATGATCAATAAGAGCGTTATCCTAATATCGCTAGCGATGTGTCTGTGTGACGCATGGGACTGTAAGACGGGAGATGCGCAGGCACGAAATCAACCAGAGGCGGGGTATGAAGCTGTCTCGAAGCTTCAGCCGGAAGCGATATGGAGAATACTCCGAGTCCGTGAGCTCCGAAATTTCGTTATACAGAGGTCTATGTTCATTGGGTTAGGCCGCCGCGCGATGCGAAACGGGAAGGGCCATCATTTCATTACGCCGCGCAATCAGAAAAGACTCCTACCACCTTTGTTCCTTCGAAAACAGGGGCAAACCTTGCGATGCAGATGCCTGTGCTGTTTGGGACACCTTGCTAATCATTGGCGGTAAATGGAAGAGCATCATTCTGCACACCGTGCAGAACCAGGGGACGATTCGCTTTAACCAGTTAAAACAATCGCTGCCAGGGATTTCCCAGAAAATGCTTACTCAGCAACTTAGAGAATTGGAGAGGGATGGCCTGATTAAGCGGTTTGATTATGAAGAGATGCCGCTAAGAGTTGAATATTCTCTCACTGACATAGGTAGAAGCGCGGGCTCGCTATATGAAGCAATCAATATTTGGCAAAAAAAGCATCTTGAAACAATCAACAAAAACCGGAAAGGCTACGATGAAAATAACAGAAGGCGGTTTCAAGTTCTACGTGCAACGTACGAATGACGGCGCAGATGTGCATAAACTTCAAGAGGCATGGGAAAATTCATACATTTTCTAGGGCGCGTATTGAGGCAATGGGCAAGGCGCTCAACTCGGTAGCAGGATAAAAATGGCTTGGAACCCTGAAAATGTACCGGGAGTCTTTTCTCGCCGGAGCGATCCGGCGCGTGACAGGTGGAATGAGTGAGACGGAGGGATGGTCTATCTTGTTTGCGAGATCGGAAGTCCAGAGGAAGAATCAGAGATACCATGTCGGCGGCGCTTCAAGGAAGCTTGATGGCGGATCTCGGTCTGTTCCAGTTTCTTCCAATCCAGGTCGAGGTGGATCTTACCGCTTAAGGACTTGAGCTGATCCAGTTTTTTTCTCCTGATCAATTCCGCTGCCGCCTGATGGATCGCATCGGTCTTGGTTTTGGCAGATGTCACGTCCATCAGCTCGCGAATGAGTTTGTCGTTGAGATCCAAGGTTGTACGCATGCGTCATTCCTCTTCGATAGACCTGTATCGTATGCATAGGGCAGGCAGACGTCAATCGTTCCCAGTGGAAGTCGGGCTCACGGGGGTCGTTGCTTGGCTTGACACTTCGGAGCAGATTTTACTGTGCCTGGCCCGTCAATCCGCCGAGGAGGTCTGGGAGATTTTCACCGTTGGGACTGCTCTTCACGGAGGCGTTGATCTCATCGAGTAGATGGCCGGCTTCCGGGTTCATGGATTTGATGGTTTGCTGAAGATTGCCCGACATCAATTCCTGTTGAATTTGGGCCTCGGTGATTTTTCCCTCTTTGATGTTCTGCTGTAGCATCTGGCTCAGCTGCTGCATCTTGGATTGAACATCGGGGGGTAGCGCATCTAGGATACCTGCCGCGCTCTGTGACGGGTGGCCGCCTGGAAGAGCCATTTGTGCGTCGGCCTCTGCAACGAGAAATACACAGCATGCGATCGCCAGTATCGGGCTCCATCTTGTCATAGCCTGCCTCCGTATCTGTCTTGTTTATTTGGTTGAACCAGACTTACCAAATAAACCAAATCAACCAGATAGACCAGACAAACCAGATAACCAGACAGACCAGATTAGTCGGTTGACTCGATGCTCGATGGAGTTTTGTTGAGAACGGTTGCAGTGGCGCGCGAGAGGGCTTCGTCATGCGCGTGGTCGTGGGTATAGACGCGGAATTGGACTAAGCGGGTCGGTAGCAGGTCGAGGAACTCTTCCAATGGGTCGGTCGAGATGACCTTGGTGCTTGGGTCGTAGACATAGAGGGGGTTGCCTCGGCGGTCTTTCGGGTCCGGACGTGGGTCGAGCGGCGCCATGTCGACGCGGAACTCGACTTTCTGGAGCCGCGCCGGCAATGCTTTTTTGATCTGTTCTTCGAAGTGTTCGTGGCTGGGAAAGTCCATGCCGCGTTCCTGGCCCTTTTCCTTGAGCACGGCACTGTAGGCCATTTTCCATTTCACGTCGCGACCGAGAATCCGCTGCCATTCTGCGCCCAGTCGACGTTCGGCGGCATGGCGAGAAGTTTTCCATCCCCGTACCTGTTCAAGCAGGGACCAGTCTGTCAGCATCAGATAGTCGTCCATCTTCTTGCGAGGATCGTGGGGAAACAGGAGCTTCATGCTGTCGCCGAAGATGTCGCGGAGGTGGATGTCGATCGCCCGAGTGGTCCGGTGATAGTAGACGTTGGAATACAGATACATGCGGGTATTGAGGAACATCTGCAGGGCAGGGAGGCCCGTCTTATGAATCGTGAATCCCTTGTCCGTGATGATCGTGTAGTGAATGAGTCTGGAGAGATCGACCGGGCCGACTGCCACGCCGCACATATAGGAATCGCGCAGGACATAGTCGAGGTTGTCTGCGGTATAGCTGCCTGAGATAACCGGCTGGAGCATGTTGAGCCATCGCGGAATACGTGAATTGTCTTTGCCCTTTTCCTTGAGAATCACGTGCGCAATTTGATCGGGGTTGAGTTCCTCGCCTTTGGCAAAGGGGCCTGACGGGCTGCGCCGGATTTTGCGGATGATCGGGCCGAGATGGTCGCGGATGATGATCTGACCGAGCTTTTCGTGACTGGCATGAAAAGCGTGCAAGTAGTTATCGTCGAAGAAATGGCAGAAGGGGCCGTGGCCGATGTCGTGCACGAGTGCCGTCACGCGGAGAAATTCTTCGACGTAGTTCGCCGACGGAATCTCTTTGAGCGATTTTTTGAGAAACGGATAGAGATGTCGTGCAAAGCGGCCTGCCACATGCATGGTACCGATCGAGTGGACGAAGCGGGTGTGTTCCGCTGAGGGGTAGACCCATCGAGCGCTTTGGAGTTGATAGATATACCGGAGGCGCTGGACCCAGGGGGAGTCGATCAGATCCTTTTCCGTCCGTTCCTGTGGGTCTGCCACGGAGAAGGGCACGGTGAAGGAGACATATTGGTGGATCGGATCGGCGATCAGCGCCGACCCATCATAGGGAGCATTAGATTGATGGCCTGATTGAGACATGACGACCAGGCATCTTAGCCTACATCTTGCGGGGGCGGCAATGGCTCTCCCTGCTCCAGTGGATGCGACTGCCGATATCTGGCTATGAAATAGTAGGCGAGTGGATAGGCAAGTGCTGCACCGAGGATGCTCAAGACTAATCCGCCAAGAACGAAGGGCATGGCGTAGGGCATGACCTGTGCGTAGATCGCGCCGAAACTCACATCTTGCCAGTCGAAGGAGGGGCTGTCCGATCGTCCGAGCAAGAGCGCGCCAACCCAATAGGTGGCGCCAAGGATGGGGACCACGGTCCAAGGGTTGTTGAGAAAAGCGCCTGCCATGAGTGCGAGAAAGTTGAGGCCCAATGCCCAGGCGAAGAAGAACACCAAGACGGTGTGTAGTCCGTAGACCGGAGAAAAACAAATGAAGACTCCGATGGCGAAGGCCAGTGCCGTTCGCTGCGGCGATTCCTGTAAATGAAGAACCTGTTTCAGCAGCGATCGAAATGAAGGGATCTTGGCCATGTTAGTCGTGGATGAAGTCGGTTACGTGGAGCTCCACGGCTTTACAGCCGTGGTTCCTTTGGTGTCATCGGCGGAACCCGCCGAAGCATGTCCTCCTTCGCCAAGGCTTCGGAGGACACCCGCTGGGCATTCATCCACCGCTTCACAGCCGTGGCTTCCTGCGTAGGCGGGTGAAATGTTCGTAGCTGCGGTTCGCCAACCGGTGCCGCTTGCCTTGAGGGGACAGAGCCTGTATCCCGAAGCGGTGGGGGTGAATTTTCCCAATGCAGGTCAGGGAGAATCCTCGTTCACCTGCCGATCGTTCGAGCCGCAGACGTTGCCGCGGCGATGCGGTAAAGAGCAATTCATAGTCCTCGCCTCCGGTCAGCGCGAGATCGACGGGGTCGAGCTTTCGAGCAGTGGCATAGGCGCGGCAGGCCGGAGATAACGGGAGTGCGCCCAAGGTCCAGCTCCACACCGACATGGCTTTCTTCACAGATGTGGCGGAGGTCGCCTGAGAGGCCGTCTGAAATATCGATCGCGGAGGTCGCGAAACGATGGGTACTGAGCCATTGGCCTTCTTCGATGCGCGCGGTAGGACGCAGGTGCCGTCCGATCAGAAATTTCCGGTGCCTAGTTGAGAAGGATGCAGCGCGTGGTCGGCGGCTTGCTCGGGGCGGTGGTTCGTTCAAGAGCCTCAGTCCGGCCAATGAATCGCCGATCGTGCCGGTCACGTAGAGGTCATCACCGATTTGTGCGCCGCTCCGAAAGAGGGCCTTACGGGGAGGAACCGTTCCGGTCAATGTCAGACTGAGAAACCATCCGCCGTCTGAGGCCGATGTATCGCCGCCGATAAGGCTCACATGATGTGGCTGGCAAGCGGCCATCATCCCCCGGTAGAGTTCATGAACATGGCGGCTGGTGCCGGTGCGCGGGATGGCCAAGGACATGAGCAGATATTGAGGGGTGGCTCCCATTGCCGCGATGTCACTGAGGTTCGCTGCTGCGGCGCGGAATCCGATATCATCCATCGTGGCGGTTCGAAGGTCGAAGTGGACCCCTTCGGTTAAGAGATCGGTCGTCATCAGGGTCCATTGGCCGGCTTGGGACGCGATGACGGCGGCATCGTCGCCGATCCCTCGAATCACAGATGGTGTGCGGCGGCTGTGTCGTTGGTGGAGTGCGTGGATGAGGTCGAATTCGTGAATCGTGGGACGGGCCTTCGTGCGGACCGTGGAGGCCATGCTAGCAGGTTCCTAAAAAACCATTGTGGGGTATTGGGGAATCAAAGACTAGCATGCCCAAGATGACGAGGAAATGCCAATGCAGGATGCTCAAAATGTCCAGACTTCTCACCCGCCCAACCCTGGCTACTACTTCACCCTCCCTCCCTGAGTCTGCCAAGACAGCCTCTTCGCCAAAGGACGCGCCTTGTCCCAGGCAAGGCCGCAGCGAGCGAAGAGGCAAGTCGTACTTTGTGCCGTACGTCGAGCCTCTGAGGGTAGCGAGAACGCCGCTGGCGGACTTTTTCAGCATCCTGCTAGTGAAGTGGTAAGGGAAGCGTTTCCACGCTGGCAGCATGTATCGGCAGCGAGCGAGCGGCTCGCCCCGTCTTCGTGCGCATCGCCTGTTTTTTCGCATGCAGTTGCGGCTGGGGGGGCTTCCCTGCTGGGCGTGTAGGTTTTGAATCTCGCCGGAGCGCCACCTTCATGACGTCATCCATCGTGTCGGCAAAGACGAGATGGACGCCCTTCAAAATATGCTTGGGAATTTCGTCGAGATCTTTTTTGTTCCGTTTCGGAAGAATCACGGTCGTGAGTTTAGCCCGTTTAGCCGCCAAAATCTTTTCCTTCAATCCACCGATGGGGAGAATTCGGCCTCGAAGGGTGATCTCGCCGGTCATCGCCAGGTCTCGGCGCACCGGGATCTGCGACAGGGTCGAGGCAATGGCGATGGCCATGGTAATGCCTGCCGACGGCCCGTCCTTCGGAATCGCTCCAGCCGGCACATGGATATGGAGATCCTGCGTGGTGAACACATCCGGATTGATGCCGAGGGTGTGCTCGCGCGACCGGACGTAACTCAAGGCTGCTTGCGCAGATTCCTTCATGACGTCGCCCAGTTGGCCGGTGAGGGTCAATTGCCCCTTGCCCTTCATCGCCGTGGCTTCGATGTAGAGCACATCGCCGCCGGATTCCGTCCAGGCTAAGCCCGTTGCCACGCCGATCTCGTCGATCTTCAATTCTTCTTCGGGCACGAACTTCGGGACGCCGAGATATTTGTGCAGGTTGGCGGGGTCGACGGGGAAGCCCACGCCTTTGCCTTCCGCTACTTTCTTTGCCACCTTGCGCATGACGTTGGCAATCTCGCGCTCGAGGTTCCTGACGCCGGCTTCACGCGTATAGTTGGCGATGATTTGACGCACCGCCGGCTCGGCAATACGGACATGTTTCTCGGTAATGCCATGTTCGTTGAGTTGCCGGGGGATCAGATATTTCTGGGCGATGCCTAACTTCTCTTCTTCGGTATAGCCGGGGATCCCGATCACTTCCATCCGGTCTCGCAAGGCGGGCAAAATGGGGTCGATCAGATTCGCCGTTGCGATGAACATCACGCCGGTCAGGTCGAAGGGCACGCCCAGGTAATGGTCCGTGAACGAGTTGTTCTGTTCCGGGTCGAGCACTTCGAGTAGGGCCGCGGAGGGGTCGCCGCGAAAATCCATCCCGACCTTGTCGACTTCATCCAGCATGAAGACCGGGTTGTTGGTGCCGGCTTGTTTCATGCCTTGAATGATGCGGCCTGGGAGCGCGCCGACGTAGGTGCGCCGATGACCGCGGATCTCGGCTTCGTCACGGACGCCGCCAAGACTGATGCGGACAAATTCGCGGCCGAGGGCGCGTGCGATCGACTTCCCCAGCGAGGTCTTCCCGACGCCAGGGGGGCCGACGAAGCAGAGAATCGGACCCTTCATTTTTTCTTTGAGTTTGCACACGGCGAGATACTCGAGGATTCGTTCCTTCACCTTTTCCAGGTCGTAGTGGTCTTCGTTGAGGACTTTAGCGGCGACCTTGAGGTCGAGGTTATCCGTGGATTTCTTGGACCAGGGTAATTCCACGATCCACTCGAGATAGGTTCTGACGGTTGCGGACTCGGCGGTATCTGGGTGCATTTTCTCAAGGCGTTTGAGCTGCTTCTCGGTTTCCTTCAATACCTTCTCCGGCATCTTCAGCTCGACGATCCGCTTGCGAAACTCAGTGATTTCTTCCGCGCGTTCGTCGAGCTCGCCCAGCTCTTTTTGGATCGCTTTGAGTTGTTCGCGCAGGAAGTATTCGCGTTGGGTCTTGTCCATCTCCCCCTTGGCTTGCGCTTGAATCTTCTGTTGCATGGAGAGGACTTCGATCTCCTTGCCGAGGATCTCGCTGACGTGCAGGAGGCGCTTGATCGGATCGATGACCTCCAGAACTGCCTGGGTCACTTCGACCTTGAGGCCAAGATTGGAGGCCACCATGTCGGCAAGGCGACCTGGGTCTTCGAGATTCTCGATGACGATCATCACGTCCGGGATCAAGATTTTTCCGAGACTCACGATTCGTTCGATCTGTTCCTTGACCGTCCGCATGGCGGCTTCGGTTTCAAGGGCGGCGCTTGCCGGTTTGTGTTCGGTAAGTTTGTCGATGCGCACGGAATAATAGGGCTCAGTCTGAATGTAGCCCGAGATTTTGGCTTTTGAGAGTCCTTGCACCAGGATTTTGATGCGTTCATCGGGCAGCTTCAGCATCCGCATGATGATGCCGACCGTGCCGACGGTATGGATATCTTCCGGTGAGGGATTCTCGACGTCCAAGGCCTTTTGCGTCGACAGGAAGATCATGCGGTTGCCGGCTAAGGCGGCTTCAATCGCTTTGATCGACATTTCTCGCCCAACAAACAAGGGGAGGACCATGTAGGGGAATACGACGATGTCCCGAACCGGCAACAATGGAAGTTGATCGGGGATGTCGACGTTTTGGGGCGGCTGCAAGTCTTGTTCGATCGGGTCGTTCATCGGTGTGGTCTCGCGGTTATTATGACTGGTTTCTTATTTTTTTGGTCTATTGGTTTGTGTGGTTGAACGGCACCTATCAAATGAACGAAACAAACCAGATAAGCCAAATCAACCTGTCTCGCTGCTAGGCTTTTCGTGAACGTGTCGTGCGGCGCTCCCCGGAAGGCCGCATCCGATTCTGAAGATACTCGCCGAATTCCGGTCCCAGGGAGGGGTTCTTGAGCGCGAATTCAACGGTCGCGATGAGAAATCCTAACTTGTCCCCGGCATCGTACCGTTGTCCCTGGATCTCCAGGGCAAACATCGGGGTCTTCTTCGCCAATTCCATTAGGGCATCGGTCAATTGGATCTCGCCGTTTTTGCCGGGCTTGGTCTTTCGCAGGATGGAGAAAATTTCCGGCGGCAGCACGTAGCGGCCGATGACCGCCAGATTGGACGGGGCTTCGGCCGGCGCCGGTTTCTCGATAAGGCCCTCGACTCGGTGCAATCCCGGTGTAATGGTTTTGGGCGCCACGATCCCATAGCGGTTGACTTCATGGAGGGGTACCTCCTGCACGCCGAGGACTGCGCCGTGCCGCTTTTTATAGGCATGAATAAGTTGTGCGAGGCCGGGGACCGGAGCATCGATGATTTCGTCGCCGAGAATGACCGCAAAAGGCTCGTCACCGATCATCCGTTGGGCGCAAAGGACGGCATGGCCGAGTCCGAGGGCTTCCGACTGACGGATGTAGCAGAAGTTCGCAAGCGTGGAGATGTGCCGCATCTGGTTCAGGAGCTGCGCCTTGCCGCTGCCCTTGAGGTTTTCTTCCAACTCCACGGATCGGTCGAAATGGTCCTCGATCGCGCGTTTCCCTCGCCCGGTGATGATGATAATGTCTTCGATTCCAGAGGCGACCGCTTCTTCCACGGCATATTGAATCAGTGGCTTGTCGACGAGCGGCAACATTTCTTTGGGAGAGGCTTTCGTCGCGGGAAGGAAGCGAGTACCAAGGCCTGCAGCGGGAATCACGGCTTTGCGCACTTCGAAGCCTGACATGTTTCGATACTATGTGATGGGGTAGTCGATGTCAAGGAATGCACATGCAGATGTCTTTCTGAATCGAAGTAGGCGAGGTGGGTGGGACGGACGATGGTTCGAGGTCCGAAGTTCGAGATTTCTAAAAATTCGAACTCGGAACTTCGAATCACACCTCCCGCGATTCGTGCTCTTCGCGCTTGCCTGAATAATTATAGGTTATCAGCTTTACATTCAAATACTTGCCCAATATAATCCGAGAGTTTTGCACGCATGTTCCCTGAGGGATTAGGTGTGCCCCGACTGTGGAGCCTCTTACGCCGGTAACCTCAGGCAGCCGTGATCGTAAGTCGCGCCCCGGATCTGGCGTGCGCGAGTTTGATGTCGCGGTGCAGGGTCTGCGGTCACGGCCAAAGTTAGGATTATCCATGTTGCCGGTAGTATCTTCCTGTTCTTCTGATGGAACACAGATCCGGTGAGGAGAATTTGCTGCTCAGCCGGGTTTTGCTGGTTTTTTGCCATGGGGCTCGTCACTCTCGCCTGCGGTGTGCCACTGGCGGTTGCGGCAGAGCAGGCCGAAGTCAAAGTGACGACGATCGAGATTCGAGGGAACAAGCGGATCGAATTGCCGGCGATTGTCGGCCGATTGACGTTGAAGCCCGGCGATCCCTACACCCCTGAAAATGTCCGTGGGCAGATTAAGATTATCTACGAAAGCGGATATTTTGAAGATGTGCAGGTGGAGGCGCAACCGGGAGTTGGCGGGATGGCGTTGGCCTTTTTGGTCATTGAGAAACCGTTTATCACCGAAATCGTGTTCGATGGGAATAAAGCGCTCAGCGACGACAAACTGAAAGAGAAGATTACGATCAAGAGCCAGGCTTTTCTGGATCAGTTACAGGCCAAAGAGAGTGCGGAGAAGGTTCGTCTGGCCTACCAGGGAGACGGCTATTTCAATTGCCGGGTGGTTCCCATCGTGCAGGCCTTGGACGAGGATCGGAAGCGCCTGACGTTTCTCATTAAAGAAGGGGAGAAAGCGCGTGTGAAGACGGTCATTTTTGACGGCTTGCACGCGGCGACAAAAGATGAAATGTTCAAGGTGATGGCGACCAGGGAATGGATTCCCTGGTATGGGTTCATCACCCAGCTGAAGTTGCCGTCAGCGCTCTCGGATGCCGGCGTGTTGAAGCGGGAAGAAATGAACAACGACGTCGAGCGGGTCAAAGAGGTTTTGCTCAACAAAGGCTATTTAAACGTCCGGGTCGGGTTGCCGACCGCGGAGCTCGACGACGCGAAGAAATGGTTCGTCGTGACATACACGGTCATCGAAGGGGAGCCGTTCACCATCGGTGAAATCGGATTCCGCGGGAATACGGTGTTCGAAGATCCGGAACTTCGCCAGGGGCTCAAGATGAAGGAAGGGGAAATTTTTCAGCGCCAGAAACTTCGTGACGAAATTACGCGATTGAACGATCTCTATGGGAGCAAGGGCTATTCGTTTGCCGATACCTCGCCCAATGTGATTCCAAACACGGCGGAGCGGACCGCAACCGTCATTCTGACCATAAAGGAAGGAGAGATGATGCGGATCCGTCAGATCAACATCAATGGGAATGAGAAGACAAAAGACAATGTGATTCGCCGTGAGCTCCGTGTCGATGAGCAGGATGTCATCGATACCCCCGCGTTGAAACGGAGCTTTCAGCGTCTCAATAATTTGAACTTTTTCGAGACGGTGGAAATCCTGCCTGCGCAGGTGGCGGTGGACAAGGTCGATTTGAACGTCCGCGTGAAAGAAAAGCCGACCGGCCAGTTCAGCATCGGCGGCGGATTCAGTACGTTGGACCAGTTGGTCGCGATCGCCGATATCACGGAAGGAAACATCGGTGGGAATGGCTGGATGGGACGAGTCCGCGGTCAGTTGGGACAGCAGCGGACATTAGGGCTGATTACATTTCGTAACCCCTATTTGAACGACTCCTTGACGTCGCTGCAGGTGGATATTTTCAAGAGCGCGACGAACTACTTCACCTACTATGAGAGAAAAACCGGGGGCAGCGTGACCTTCGGCCGGTGGTTCTCCGAGTATGTATCGGGGACGATCGGTCCGGTTGTAGAGGATATCACGTACAGCAATCCGTCGGCCACTGCGCCGGATCTCATCAAAAATCAAATTGGGTCACAGACGACCACTGGCTTTCGGGGCTCGTTGACTCGCGACACGAGAGACTTCAATATGGATCCTCGCACCGGTTGGCGAACTTCCATCGCAGTTGGTCTCGGCACGTCGTACCTGGGGGGGACCAACGAATTCGTGAAATACACCCTTGATGTCAACAAGTATACCCCGCTCCCGTGGGATACGCGGTTCTCGGTCCGTGCGCGCTACGGTGTGGTACAGGGCCTCAATACCAATGGTTCAAATCAACCGGTTCCTCTTACCGAACTCTACTTCGTTGGAGGCATTAATACCATGCGCGGGTTTGTTTTCGGCAAGGCGGGACCAGTGACGCAAAATAACACTCTCCTAGGCGCGGCAAGTGAGCTGATCTTCAACTTCGATTATATTTTTACGATCTCTGCCGAGGCGAAACTCAACGGCGTGATTTTCTTCGACTATGGGAAAGGGTTCGCCGGTGATACCGTCTCATTCCCCTTGCGGTCGGCAGCCGGTTTCGAGGGGCGATGGGTCTCACCCTTTGGCCCACTCCGCGCCGCGTACGGGATTAATCTGGATCCCAACCCAAACGAACGCAAAGGGGTGTTCGAGTTTACCATCGGTTCTATATTCTAACGGGACAAGTCTTATGACCACGAGTGAGAGGTGTTGTGTGATCCAGATTGATGACGTCATGCGGAAGATGTTCTGTGTAGGAGGTCTGTTGATGGCGCTCCTCGTTGTCTCCGGCTGTGCTACCGGCGGGGCCAAAGTCGAAGGGAAAATAGGGGTCGTCGATCCGTCCCGTGTCCTCAGCGAGACGACCGCCGGCAAGAAGGCCAAGGAGTCCTTGGGTGCATTCTCGAAGAATCGCCAGGCACTGATCGAGATGGATGAGAAAGAACTCCGTCGCATGGAGGAAGATTTCGGGAGGCAGACCAGCGTGTTGAGTGCGGCTGCGAAAAAGGAACGAGAAGATCAGTTTCGGCGTCGGGTGGCGGAGTATCAACAGAAGGCGGGCGAATTGAACCGGGAGGTTCAGGAAAAGCAAAAAGACGTGCTCGAAGGGTTCCGTGAGAAGGTGGGCTTGGTCGTGGGGAAAATATCGAAGCGCCTCGGATTACAGGTCGTTATGGATAAGGGGAAAGGCGGCCCCACGTTATATAGCGATGAGGGACTCGATATTACGGGTCAGGTCATCGAAGAGTTTAATCGGGAATATCCGTAACCAGTCGATCTGGTCTCGTTCGGTCTGTCTGGTCTGTCTGGTGTAGTTTGGTTTTCCGGGTCAAGCGACAAAACAAACCAGACAGACCAGATAGACGAGATAGACCAGACAGACCAGGATGTGAGGAGCAGAGGAGGATTCGATGAAACGAACGGGAGTGTTGAGTTTGATGGGCGCAGTCGCATTGTGGCTGGCGATGTTGTCGCCTGCGTTGCCGGATGACACCGTCAAGGTTGCGGTCATGAATCAACAGATGGTGATTGAGCAGTCGAAGGCCGGCAAGCGGGCCTTGGAAGAGCTTAAGGCTTACTCCATCACCAGGCAAAAGATCATCAATGCCGACGATCAAGAACTGAAGGAATTGCAACAGGCGATTCAAGACGGGAAATTGCCCGACAGCGCGAAGCAGGAGAAGCAAGGTCAGTTCCAGGCCAAGCTGGACGCCTATCAACGTCGCCTGGCCGACTTCAATCGCGAGATTCAGCAGAAGCAACGTGAAATGGTGGCGGAATACTCGAAGAAAGTGCAAGCGGCCGCGCAAGCCGTGGGAGAGAAGAACGGGTTCATTGCGGTGATCGACAAGGGGAGTGAGGCGGCGATTAAAATCGTGCTCTATCATCAGCCCGCGTTGGATGTGACCGATCAGGTGGTGAAGGAGTTTGATCGGCAGAATAAGTAGTGGGAGGGGATGAGGGCTGATAAGCTTCCGTGCTCGCGCAACGCGCACGATAAGAATGTGCTCGTTGGACGCGCGCAGTGGAAGCTCAATCAGCCCCCATCCCCTGGAAAGATGGCGAGCGAGCTTGGAAGGACCATTTATATCGTTCGACGTGCGCAGTAGGGGGCCAAACCAGACCGCCCCCGCAAAGGATGGCGAGCAAGCTTGGAAGGATCAATTGAAGTCTCGTCTATGAGGAGGTTCCGAAGATGGCCATGATGGAACAAGCCGAAATTCAGTCCCTCTTGCCTCACCGCTATCCCTTTCTCCTGGTCGATCGCGTGCAGGAGTTGGACCCCGATAAGCGGATCGTCGGGTTCAAGAATGTGACGATCAACGAACCCTTCTTTCAAGGGCATTTCCCCGGACGCCCGGTCATGCCGGGGGTGTTGATTCTCGAAGCCATGGCGCAAGTCGGCGCGATTCTAGCATTCAAGTCGATGGGGCACGCGACGCGACCGGTTGTGTATTTAACCGGTATCGACGGGGCGAAGTTTCGCAAACCGGTCGTGCCTGGTGATCGATTGCGGTTTGAGATCGACGTGGTCAAGAAACGGGCGCCGTTTTGGAAGATGCAAGGCAAAGCGTTTGTCGAGGAAGAACTTGTCTGTGAAGCCGAAGTGACGGCGATGGTGACCGAGGAGAAAGCCGCGACGTGAACAGTCATACGTGAATCGTGGAAGATGGGGATTAGGACGCTTGGCGATTCACTAATAACGATGAACGATTAACGTGAACCGGAGGTTCAGAGTGCAGATTCATTCAACAGCGATTGTTCATCCCAAGGCGAGTCTTGCCGATGATGTAGAGGTCGGACCGTTTTGCCTGATCGGTGAGCATGTCACGATCGGGAAGGGAACCAGATTGTTGTCGCATGTGACGGTCGACGGATGGACGGAGATTGGCGAGCGGAATGAGTTCCATCCCTTCGTCTCGATCGGCGGACCGCCTCAGCACCTCGGATATATGGGGGAACCGACCAAGGTGGTGATCGGCGACGACAACATGTTCCGGGAATATGTCACAGTCAATCGTGCGACGGTTCAAGGCGGTGGGGTGACATCGCTCGGGTCGAAGAACTTTCTGATGGCCTATGTCCATGTGGCGCATGATTGCCGACTCGGCAACCATCTCATCATGGCCAATGCCGCCAGTTTAGCCGGCCACATCGCCATCGGCGACTATGCCATCATCGGGGGACTGACGGGGATCCATCAACATGTGCGGGTCGGGTCGTACTCCATGGTCGGCGGCTGTTGCGCCCTCGGACAGGATCTCCCGCCGTTCATGCGGGCTGCGGGTGGCTATCGTGCGCGGATGTATGGCCTCAACTCGGTAGGGTTACGCCGGCAGGGGTTTTCAACCGATCGGATCTCGGTACTGAAACGGGCCTACGAGATGCTTTTTCGATCGGGGCATCGAACCGCTGAAGCGGCCAGGCTCGCCAAGGCCGAGTTCGGAGACCAACCAGATGTCATGACGATCGTGGGATTCCTGGAGGGGACGAAGCGAGGCATCTGCCGGTCGGTCGGCAAAGATCAAGAGGATGAGGAGTAAGCGCGTGGCATTACGTCCTCAGGTTACTGATGGTGAACGGATTGGGCTCATTGCCGGTAATGGCCGGTTCCCGATCATCTTTGCGGACAATGCCAGAAAGCTCGGGTACCATGTGTCGGCTGTGGCGCATGAAGGCGAGACGGAACCGGAGTTGGCCAGCCATGTCGATCGGATCCATTGGATCAAGATCGGCCAGCTGAGTAAACTGATCAAGGCATTCAAGGAAGATCGGGTCCATCAGGCTGTGATGTTGGGCGGGATCAAGAAGACGCATGTCTTTACGACTATCCGGCCGGATTTACGCACCTTGGCGCTGGCGACGCGGTTGGCGCTCTGGAAGGACGACGACATCTTGCGCGAATTTGCAAAGGAGCTTGAGGGAGAAGGGATTGCCATCTGTGAGTCAACCTTTGGGCTTGAGGGGATCCTTGCAGAAGAGGGGACGTTGACCGCGCGGGCCCCATCGGAGAAAGAGTGGGAGGACATCCGCTATGGATGGAACGTGGTGCATGAGATCGGGCGTCTCGATATCGGGCAATGTGTGGTAATCAAAGATCGTGTGGTCGTGGCCGTCGAGGCGGTCGAAGGCACCGACGGAGCCATCAAGCGCGGCGGTGATTTGGTCAAGGGGGGCGCGGTGGTGGTCAAACGATCGAAGCCGCAGCAGGACATGCGGTTCGATCTTCCAGCCGTGGGGCCTCGGACCATCGAGGTGATGGCGTCGGTTAAGGCCTCAGTGTTGGCGGTCGAGGCAGGACGAACCGTCCTGTTGGATCGCGAGATCGTGCTGGAGAAGGCCAAGTCTGCCCGTATTGCTATTGTCGGGATCAAGCCGGAGTGATGGGTGAACAGTGATGTGTGATACTCAGCACTCTCAGTGTGTCCGATGAAGCCGTTCCGGGCAGGGGTCATCGGCGTTGGACATCTTGGGCAGCACCATGCGCGTCTCTATGCCTCTTTGCCTGGAGTGCAACTCGTCGGCGTGCTCGATCAGTCGGTCGAGCGCGCGCAGGTGATCGCGGACCGGCATGGGGCACGCGTCTTTCGCACGGTTGATGAGTTGTTGCCGCACGTCGATGTCGTCAGTGTCGCGGTGCCTACCTCAGGTCACTATGCCGTCGCAAAATCCTGTCTGCAGGCGGGCAAGCATCTGTTGGTCGAAAAGCCGATCGCCGTGATGCCTGGTGAGGCGCAGGAGTTGGTAGCGCTGGCCAAGCAGCGGGGCTGTTGTTTACAGGTCGGCCACAGTGAACGGTTCAATCCGGTCATGACCCTGATGCGTCCCCATATCAAGAAGCCTGTGTTCATCGAATGTCACCGTCTCAGCAGTTTCAGCGAGCGGGGGACGGACGTGGATGTGGTGCTGGACCTGATGATTCACGATCTGGATCTGGTGCTGTCGTTGAATCCCGGCCCCGTTGAAGAGGTCCGTGCCGCGGGGGTGGCGGTGTTATCCTCCTCGATCGATATCGCTCATGCCCGCATTCAGTTCCGGAGCGGCGCGGTCGCCAACCTGACCTCCAGCCGCGTGTCGACGAATAAGATGCGCCGGCTGCGCATCTTCCAACGAGACAATTATCTGTCGATCGATTTCCAGACCAGGCAAGGGATGATTTGCCGGCGCAGCACCGAGGCAGGGAGGCGGCCGACCGTCGAAGTTGAGCAGTTCCAGGGCGGAGACGAAGAACCCTTGAAGCTCCAGCTCGAATCGTTTCTTCACGCAGTCGGCACAGGCGCGAGGCCGGTGGTGTCGGGTGAGGATGGGGCGGCTGCAGTAGCTGTGGCACGTCAAGTATTGCAGGCGATTGAAGCCTTTTCGGCAGGCCAGGAAGAAGGGCTAAGGGGGTAGTCGGAGTATGGGGATAAAAATGGGGTAACGGGATAGACAGCGGCGGTGCTTCCCATCATATACCCCCGTACCCCGTGATCCCTCTACCCCCTCCCCGGAGGCAATGCGAATTCTTATCGTGACAGGCGAAGCCTCGGGTGATCTCCATGGGGCTCATTTAGCTAAGGCGATCATGGCGCTCGATCCGAAGGCCGAGCTGGTCGGCATTGGCGGAGCTGCGATGCGGGCTGCTGGTGTCAGTCTTGTGCCGGGGGTCCCGCAAGTCGACGTGATGGGACTGATCGGGCTGTCTGTAGTCCGCGCCATCGTGCAGCGCGTACGCGCTATCAGGCGGGTGCTGAAGGCAGAGGCCTGGGATCTTGTCGTGCTGATCGATAATCCTGGGCTGAACTTTCATTTCGCCCGGGTGGCCAAAGCCGCCGGTCGCCGCGTGCTCTATTACATTGCTCCACAAGTGTGGGCATGGCGGCCCGGGCGCATGAAGTGGATTCAGCGACGAGTCGATCATGTCGTCGTCATTCTCCCATTCGAGCAGGAGCTCTATCGACGGGCGGGAGTGCGGTGCACGTTCGTCGGCCACCCGTTACTCGATTCGGTGGCGCCGCATTACGATCGTGAGAAGCTTCGCGCGGAATTCGGCTTGAGCGAGTCCGCCCGCGTCGTCGGATTGTTGCCAGGAAGTCGAAAGAGCGAAGTCGAAATGCTCTTGCCGGTGCTCCTCAGCGCGGCGGCTCAACTGGTTGCCGCTGAACCGGGAACGCAGTTTATCCTGGCGCAGGCCTCCTCAATTGACGATAATCTGATCCAGGCCCTGTTGCAGCACAGTTCTGTGCCGGTCCGAGTGGCGCACGACCAAGCCAGTGAGGTGATGGCCCTGTCCGATGCGTTGTTCATTGCATCGGGAACCGCGACCTTGCAGGCGGCGGTGGTGGGGACCCCCATGGTGTTGCTGTACAAGACGACGCCGGTGACGTATCGGCTGGCGCGTTGGCTGATCAATGTCAAATGGATCGGGCTCGTGAATTTGGTGGCCGGCCGATCAGTCGTGCCGGAATTGATTCAGGATGAGGCGACGGCCGAGCGGTTGTGTCAAGAAGTCTTGCACCTCTTGCGCGATCCGTCGGCGTATAATGAGATGAAAGAAGGGCTGAGACAGGTACGGCAATCATTGGGAGAACCAGGCGCCTCTCACAGAGCGGCGCAGGTGGCATTGTCTGAATGTCGACTCTAGATCGCCTCATACGATTGGTCCGCTATCTGAAGCCCTATCGGGTTCGGTTGGGTGCGGCGTTCGCGTGCTCGGGGTTGGTGGCCGCCTTCTCCGGCGCCTATGCCTGGCTCGTCAAGCCGGTCCTCGACGAGATTTTCATCAACAAGAATGAAAGCCTCCTGCTGGTGCTCCCGCTCGCGCTCTTCACCGTGGCGGTACTCAAGAGCCTCTTCAACTACGGGCAAAACTATCTCATGAACTATGTCGGGAATCAGGTGATTACCGACATTCGACAAGAGTTATTCGGCAAGCTCATTCGGCTGCCCGTTCCCTATCACGATGTGAATACGTCGGGACGGTTGGTGTCTCGTGTGGTGAACGACGTCACGTTGATGGCCAACGCGGTGGCGGGAGTGTTGAAAGATATTTTTCAACAGGGGCTCACCTTCCTGGCCATGATGGGCGTGATCTTCTATCAGAATTGGCGGCTGGGCGGCCTCTCGGTGATCGTCATTCCCTTGGCCGTATTTACGATGGTGCGGATGGGGAAGCGGTTGCGGGCGTTGGCGGCAAGCGGCCAGGAGCGGATGGGGGATATGGCCTCCACACTTCAGGAAACGTTATCCGGCATTCGCATGGTGAAAGCCTATGGACGCGAAGAGTCGGAAGCGGCGCGATTTCAGCAGAGTAACCGTTCGTTCCTCAGCACCACGATGAAGGCGATTCAGGTCTCTTCCCTCGGGTCGTCGCATATGGAAGTGATCGGTGTTGTGGGAGTTGCGGCGATTATTTGGTATGGCGGCTTTCTCGTGATCAACGGTTCGATGACGCCGGGGGAATTTTTCTCATTTCTGACAGCGATGTTCATGGCCTATACGCCGATTCGGAAGTTGTCTGGTTCCAACAATATGATTCAACAGGCGCTGGCCGCGGCGGAGCGGGTTTTCGGAGTCTTGGACCTGAGGACCGAGCAGGATGCGGATAAGGGCCGATTAGAATTGCCACGGATTGCGCAGTCAGTGACGTTCGACGATGTGACGTTTCATTATGAGAGCCAATCGGTGCCGGCGCTCAACGACATCAATCTGATGATCCGTGCCGGAGAAATGGTGGCCCTCGTCGGCAGCAGCGGCAGTGGAAAGACAACGCTGGTCAATCTGATCCCGCGCTTTTACGAGCCGACGGCCGGCCGCATTCTCATCGACGGAGTCGATATTCAGTCGTACACCCTACGCTCGCTCCGGTCGCAGATCGGCATGGTGTCGCAAGATGTCGTCTTGTTCGACGACAGCATTCGCAACAACATCGCCTTTGGGCGGGAGGGCGCGACCGACGAAGACATTATCCAGGCGGCGCGACTGGCCTATGCCCATGATTTTGTCGAGCGCCTTCCGGAAGGGTACCGGACGGTTGTAGGGGAGAAAGGGGTAAAACTCTCCGGCGGGGAACGGCAGCGTTTGGCCATTGCCCGTGCGATCTTGCGCGACCCGCCCTTGCTTATTCTCGACGAAGCGACGTCGGCGTTGGACACCGAGTCCGAGCGGGTCGTCCAGTTGGCCCTCGCCAATTTGATGAAGAATCGAACGACTGTCGTGATTGCCCATCGGTTATCCACGATTCAACAGGCCAATCGGATCATGGTCATGGCCCGAGGGTCGATCGTCGAAGTGGGAACACACGACGAACTGCTTGGCCATGGGGGGCAGTACCAGCGGCTACATGCAATGCAGTTTCAGGATGTCCCCGATGCGTAACCCCGCGATGAAGCGGGTGGAGAATTGGCTGAAGCTCTCTGTGCTCCCTCCGATCGGGGCTGCGGTGATTCGAGGGCTGGGACGGTCGATGCGGATGGATTCGCAGGGCCACGAACAGGTGGATGCGTTGTATCGTCAGGGCCGGCATATCATCCTCGCGTTTTGGCATGCGCAGCAGCTTATGATCCCCGCAGGCTATCGCGGAGTAGGGGCCAACGTGTTGATCAGTCAGCATCAGGATGGGGAGATTATCGCACGTATCATCTCTCGATTCGGGCATCGGGCGGTCCGTGGTTCGAGCACGAGGGGTGGGGCGCTTGCCTTGCGGGAGTTAATCCGCCTTGGGCGATCCGGCGCCGATCTTGTCGTGACTCCCGATGGGCCCAAGGGGCCTCGTCAGGTGGCAAAGCTCGGTGTGGTTCAGCTGGCAAAAGCGACCGGGCTTCCGATCGTACCCCTGGCCTTTAGCTGCTCAAAAAAAAACTCTTTGCGAGCTGGGATCGGTTCATGGTCCCGTATCCATGGTCCCGAGGTCTCTATCTGTGGGGCGCCCCCATCTGGGTTTCACGGGATTCCGATGAACAGGCGTTGGCGGCGGCATGCCTGGAGCTTGAGACGGTCCTGAATCGACTGACGGATCAAGCGGAGGGGGCCGTATAGCGTGAGGAGTTAGGGGTAAGGGGACCAGGTTCACCGGTTCACACCTGCGAAAAGCATTTCGTTATGGTGGAAATTCGATAGCCTATACGGCTGGGACAAAAGGCGAACATCCTGCAGGATGCTCAAAAAGGTCGCCAGCAAGGCCGCAGTAAGCGAAGAGGCGATGCGTACTCCGTCCTGTACGTTGAGCCTCTGAGCGAAGCGAGAACGCCGCTGGCGGGCTTTTTCAGCATTCTGCAAACGCGCAAAGCCATGTGGCGTCTCTTCTACAATATACTGTTGCTGGTCGTCTCGCCGGTCATCGTGGCGATTCTGTTGGCCAAGCCACGATGCCGTCCAGGATTGCTCCAACGGCTGGGACTGAAAAGTAGTCTATCTGGTCTATCCGGTCTTTCTGGTCTATCTCGTCGACCGGATCAACCAGATAGACCAAACGAACTAGACAGACCAGAGAGACCTGATAGACCAGACAGACAAGATAGACCAGTTATCTGGATTCATGCCGTCTCTCTCGGCGAAGTCGTGGCGGTGACACCGCTCGTCAACGAGCTGCATCGCCGTCATCCTGCGTACCGTCTGGTGGTTTCGACGGTAACGGAGACTGGGCGGGAAGCTGTGGAGCAACGGTTGGCCGGTGTGGCAGACCACTGTTATGCGCCGCTCGATTTCCCCTGGGTCGTCTCCCGGTTTATCGATCGACTGCAACCCTGCCTCTATCTGTTTGTCGAGACCGAACTCTGGCCGAATCTCTTGTGGCATCTGCGTCGGCGCGGAGTGCCGACCGCTCTCGTGAATGGCCGGCTTTCAACCAGGTCTTTTGAGCGACAGCAGTGGGCGCCCGTGCGATCGTTCTACCGGGCGATGTTGCAGACGCTCAGCCTCTGTCTGATGCAGTCGGATCGGGATGTCGACCGTATCGTTGCGCTGGGAGCAGAGGCCTCGCGAGTCAGGCGAACAGGAAACATCAAGTTCGACCAGCCGGTACCAGCCGTTACGGAGGCTGGGAGGATCAGGGACCGTCTTGGTCTTCAGGAGACGGAACAGCTGTTTGTGGCAGGTAGTACTCATTCCGGTGAAGAAGAAGCCCTCGTGGAATGTTATCAGGCGCTCGTGGCACAGTGTTCCGCGGCAGTCTTGCTGCTGGCTCCTCGACACATCGAACGAGCGGAATCGGTGGAGGCAATGATTCGGGCGCGTGGAATGACCGTGCAGCGACGCAGTGCCATTGGGCAGGCCGGCGGACCACGGTCTGCCGGCCCCCGTGTGGTGCTGCTCGATTCACGGGGCGAACTGGCCGCGATCTACCGGGAAGCGGTGGTGGCGTTCGTCGGAGGCACACTCGTTCCGGTCGGCGGACATAACTTGCTGGAGCCGGCTCAGTGGGCGAAGCCGGTACTGTTCGGTCCCTATACCGACCACTGTGCAGAGGTTGCAGACCTCCTGATCCAGGCGGGAGGGGGCAGTCGGGTTCTCCACACGGAAGAGCTTACGCAACAAGTCAAGGCCCTCTTTGCTGATGACGAAGAACGGGGGCGGATGGGCCGGTCGGCTCGTCAGGTGGTCGAACAGAATCAGGGAGCCTTGCAGCAGACCGTGGAGGCTATCGACAAGCTGTTAATACCGCAGCAAGGCGCCAGTGGGTCTCCTCTCGCAAACCGGCCGCTTCCCCTCATGGCTGAGAAAAGCGGTACCTTAGGTAGATAGGCTGAAGGCAGGTCTGTCTGGTCATCTGGTCTATCCGGTCTGTCTAGTCGGTTCGGACGAGATAGACGAGACAGACCTCTTCCACCAGACAGACCAAACAGACCAGATAAACGAGACAGACCAGATAGACCAAATGAACAAGATCAGCCTTCAGCCTATCCACCTGAATCGGTACGAAACGTGTTGAATCCTGGGACAAAGGTCAGATGGTGGCTGATGTGGGCCGCAATCCCCTATGGAGTGGTTGCGCGGTTGCGCGCAATTCTGTACAGCTGGGGCTGGTTTGAGCAACGGAAATTACCGGTTCCGGTGCTGGCGGTCGGGAATCTCACGCTGGGTGGAACGGGAAAAACGCCGGTGGTCATCATGCTTGTCGAGTGGCTCCTGGCAGAGGGGAAACGGGTGGCGATTCTCAGCCGGGGCTATCGACGGACAAGTATGGATCAGTATCTGCTCGTGTCGAATGGCGAGCGCCTGCTGGTTGGCCCGAACGAGGCAGGGGATGAGCCATTCTTGATGGCGCAGCGTTGTCCCAAGGCGATCGTTGCAGTGGGCGCCGATCGCTATGAGCTCGGCGACTGGGTCCTGGAGCGATTTCCGATTGATTGTCTGGTACTCGACGACGGATTCCAGCACCAGGGACTCTCTCGAGATGTGAATCTCTTGCTGGTCGATGCCACAGATATAGGAGGACTCGCGGCCCTGGTGCCGGCAGGTCGGCTCCGGGAACCGCTGCGGGCGGCGGCACGTGCGACGGCGATCGTTGTCACAAGAGCGGACGTGCCGGCCCAGGTGACAGAGGTCTGTCGCAAGCTGAAGGCAAGGCTTGGTTTTATGCCGGATCCAATCCAGGCGGTCTTTCGTCCGGAGAATCTGGTGTCGGTGGTGACAGGGGCATCCCAGCCGCTTTCTTGGTCCAAGGGAAAGACCGCGTTGCTCTGCAGCGGCGTGGGACATGCCGGATCGTTTCGCTCACTCGTCGAGCGAATAGGGATCAGGGTTCTGGATGAAGTGGCCTATGTCGATCACCATGCCTATACGAGTCAGGATGTTGAGAGCCTGAGCGCCAGGGCGGCTGAGCTCAAAGTTGAGCTGGTTGTCACAACAGAGAAGGATGCCTGCAAGTTGGCATCACTGCTTCGACCCACCGATAGCTGGTGGGCAGTCCGACTGAGCACGTCCGTGACCGTGGGGGAAGATCGATTGAAGCGGTTGGTGCTCGGGGTTGGAAATAGGCTGAAGGCGGAGTCGGAAGGCTGAAGACTGAAGGGCAGAGGGCAGTGAATAAAGAAGCCATCAAAAGAATTCTTGTGCGTGGACCCAACTGGCTTGGCGATGCGGTGATGTGCGAACCTGCGCTCCGTGGATTGCGGAAGCTGTTTCCCGATGCGCAGATCGCATTGTTGGTCAAACCGGCTGTGGCTGATTTGTTCACGGGGCATCCGGCGTTGACGCGCGTGCTGACCTACGACAGCAAGGGGTGTCATGCAGGGCTCTTCGGTAAGTGGGCGTTGGCAGAGCAGTTGCGGCGGCAGAGCTTCGATCTGGCGGTCTTGTTTCAGAATGCGTTCGAGGCGGCCTTCTTGACGTTTTTGGCCGGTGTGCCCCGGCGCTATGGGTATGCCACGGATGGGCGAAGTCTGTTGCTGTCCAATCCAGTCGCTGTGCCGGATCGCCGTGCGCTTACCCATCAAGTCCGTTATTATTGGGATCTGTTGAAGCCGCTGGGCCTCACGGGCGATCCCCCGGCGCCGGAACTCGTCGTCTCTCCTGAGGAGGAACAGGCGATGGCGGGGCGATTTGCTCAGGGTGGATTGACTGCCAATGATGTCGTCGTCGGGATCAATCCCGGTTCGACCTACGGCGGGGCGAAGCGTTGGCTGCCTGAACGGTATGCCGAGGCTACTGAACGACTGTGCCGCACGCTTCGCGAGTCTCGGAATCAACAAGTCGGCGTGGTGATTTTTGGAGCCAAGGGGGAAGAGCGGTTGGGGCAGGACATTGCTGCGCGTTTGTCGTCTCCATCCCTGGTTTTGTCCGGGGCGACGACGATCCGTGAATTGATGGCGGCGGTGAAACGGTGCGCCCTGCTTCTGACAAATGATACCGGCCCCATGCACATCGCCTCCGCGTTCCAGGTGCCGCTCGTCGCGATCTTCGGGCCGACCGATTGGCGTACCACATCGCCCTTTGGCAGCGCCCATGCCATTGTGCGGCAGCCGGTCGATTGTGCCCCCTGCATGTTGCGTGAATGTCCCATCGACCATCGGTGCATGACAAGGGTGACGGTGGATCAGGTCTATGAAGCGGCAACGAAACAGTCTGACTCCGGTTAGTGGTCAGTCTGGTTGATCTGGTTCTAGACGAAATCCAACTCGACGAACCAAACAGACCACACAGACCAGATCGACCAGACGAACATTCTCGACGGTGTCACCGTGTTTCTGGATCGAGATGGAACGTTGAACTATGATCCAGGCTATCTGAGAGTTGCCGCAGAGCTGAAATTGCTGGCAGGGGTCGGGCCGTCCCTGGCGCGATTGAAGCGGGCTGGTGCAAGGTTAGTGGTCGTCACCAACCAGTCCGGTGTCGGCCGTGGGATCATCACTCTCAAGGACTTGGAAGCGATTCATGCCCGCCTGCAAGGTCTGTTGGAACAGGAGGACGCGGCGCTCGACGCAATCTATTTCTGCCCGCACCATCCTGACGATGGCTGCCGCTGTCGTAAGCCGAATGTTGGAATGGTGGAGCGGGCTGTATCGGAGTTGCAACTGGATCTCCGACGTGCCTACTTGATCGGCGATCACGCGCGCGATATACAATTGGCAACGAGGGTGGGCGCTAAGGCTATTTTGATTGCGACCGCGCTGGTGGACGCGCAATCGTTGGAGAAGCTCAAGGTTGAACAGGCTATGCCGGATGCCGTGGTGAAGTCGATGGCTAAGGCGGTTGACTGGATCTTGGCCGATGCGGCGAAGAGCGCGAAGACACGTCCCTCGTCAACCGCTTGAGTTCTAACTCCAAGTGCAACACTGCAGGTTCTAATCGGCTACGATGTTGCCATGCCAATGAGATGCTACAGACACATGAGTGCCGAAGAACGTGAGACCGTGAGCCTGGGACTGGCCCATGACCATTCGCTGCGGGTGATGGCGTCGGTGTTGGAGCGGGCCCCCCGCACCATGAGCCGCGAGTTGACCCGCAACGTGTCGAGAGGAGACCGACCCTATCGCGCCTGCACGGCACAGACGTTGGTGGCGGCCCGGGCCTGTCAGCCACGACGTCCGCGCAAACTCCTGAATTCCTGGCTGTGGCAGTACGTCAGGACGCATTTGACTCAAGGCTGCTCGCCCGAACAGATTGCCGGACGCCTCCGACGCGCGTATCCTGGCGATGTGAGGAAACAGCTTGCGGCCAAGACCCTCTCTGTGGACCTGTATGCGCTGCCCCGCGGCACCCTGTGGAGCGCACTGCTGGCCGCACTGCGTCAGGCACGCAAGGCGCGCCGGCCTCGGGCACGAGGAACCGATCGACGCGGCCAGATCTCCCACATGACGCCGATTGCCGAGCGCCCCGCCGAGGTGGCCACCCGCACCGTGCCCGGCCACTGGGAAGGCGACCTCCTCAAGGGGGCCCGCAATGGGTTGGCGGTCGGGAATTTGGCAGAGCGAACCACGCGCCTGGTCCTCCTGGCACGGATGGACGGGACTGATGCGACGAGTGTCCGAGAGGGTTTCACCAAGAAACCCCGGCATGTGCCCGCGCCGCTGTGCAAAACCTTGACCTACGATCGGGAGAAAGAGATGGCCGAGCACGAGCGTCTGGCACAGCGGCTTGCGATCCAGGCGTTCTTTGCGGATCCCTTCAGCCCGTGGCAACGCGGCACCAATGAGAACACCAATGGGTTGTTGCGCCAATACCTGCCCAAGGGCACCGACGTGTCGGGCTACACGCAGCGCGAGCTGAATGCCATCGCCCATCGCCTGAACACGCGCCCGCGCAAATGTCTCACTATCGCCACGCCCCTGGAAGTCTATACGCAACTGCGTCATTATTCACCCGGCGCACTTGGAAGTTGAAACCGCCACGGAATTCTGATGAACATTTTGGGAATCTCAGCTTTTTATCACGATAGCGCCGCTTGCCTGGTGCAGGATGGCGAAATTATCGCAGCGGCACAAGAAGAGCGGTTTACACGCAAGAAGCACGATCCGGGATTCCCGCGCCGAGCGGTGGAGTATTGTCTGGGCCAGGCAGGGATTGGCATCAAGGACCTGAAATATGTCGTATTTTATGACAAACCGCTCGTCAAGTTTGAGCGGTTGCTGGAAACGTACGTGGGATTTGCCCCCAAAGGAATTCAATCGTTCCTGGCCGCGATGCCTGTCTGGATGAAAGAGAAACTCTTTCTGCGCAACTTGCTGAAAAAGGAAGTGCTGGCCTGCTCGAACGGTCTTGCCAAGTCAGCATTGCCGGAGTTTCTCTTCGGCGAGCATCACGAGTCCCACGCCGCGTCAGCCTTTTATGCCTCACCCTATGAACGGGCCGGTGTGTTGTGCATGGACGGGGTCGGGGAGTGGGCGACCACCTCGGCCTGGCTGGGGGAGGGAAACAAATTAACCCCGCTCTGGGATATTCCGTTTCCTCACTCGATCGGTCTCCTGTATTCAGCCTTCACCTATTATACGGGGTTTAAAGTCAACTCCGGTGAATACAAAGTCATGGGGTTGGCACCGTATGGAGAGCCAAAGTACGTGAAGGCCATCTACGAACATCTGATCGATCTCAAGCCGGACGGCACGTTCAGAATGAACATGGAGTATTTCAATTACTGCACAGGGTTGACGATGACGAGCCGCAAATTTGACGACGTGTTTGGCGGCCCCCCACGCAAGGCCGAGTCGAAGTTCGGTCAGCGGGAAATGGACTTGGCTCGATCGATTCAGGAAGTGACGGAAGAGGTCATGTTGCGGTTGTCACGGACGATGCACCGGGAAACAGGCGTGGACTATCTCTGCTTGGCCGGCGGAGTCGCGCTCAATTGCGTCGGTAATGGACGGGTGCTCCGAGAGGGACCATTCAAAGGGATTTGGATTCAGCCGGCAGCCGGCGATGCAGGCGGCGCGGTGGGTGCGGCATTGAGCGCCTGGCACCAGTATGAGAACAAGCCCAGGACTGCAGACAATATCCACGACAACATGAAGGGGAGCTATCTGGGGCCGGCGTTCAGCAATGAGGAGGTCGAAGCCAGACTGAAGACCCTGGGGGCGGTGTATCGTCGGCTTGATGAGAAGGAGTTGTATGATCGGGTGGCCGATGAATTGGCAGCGGGAAAAGTCGTGGGGTGGCATCAGGGGCGGATGGAGTTTGGCCCGCGCTCTCTTGGCGGGCGCAGCATTCTCGGGGATGCGCGGAACACGAAGATGCAGTCCGTGCTGAATCTCAAGATTAAGTATCGTGAGTCGTTCAGGCCCTTTGCGCCGTCTGTGTTGAGAGAACGCGTGTCGGACTACTTCCAGATGAACTGTGATAGTCCCTACATGCTGCTTGTCGCTCCGGTGCTTGAAAAACGGCGACTCCCATTCGATCCGGGCCAGAAAGAGCTGTGGGGGATCGATTTGCTCAATGTGCCACGCTCGGATATCCCCTCCGTCACGCACATCGACTACTCGGCCAGAATTCAGACGGTTCACGAAGAGACGAATCCCCGGTACTACCAGTTGCTCAAGGCGTTTGAGGAAAAGACGGGGTATGCCACCTGTGTGAATACGTCGTTCAACGTGCGGGGCGAACCCATTGTGTGCACGCCTGAAGATGCCTATCGCTGCTTCATGCGGACGGAGATGGATATCCTGGTGATCGAGAATTATCTACTGAGGAAAGAGGATCAGAAACCCCTTGAAGGGGATTCTGATTGGAAAAAGGAATTCGAGCTCGACTAGCGGAACGAGGGATGGGGCCCATGGATCAAGCAGCCACACGTAAAGAGCTACGTCAATTTGGATTGTTGGTCGGAGCGATCTTCACCGTGATTGGTCTTTGGCCGCTCGTTTTTCGTGGGGAACCGTTGCGCCTGTGGGCAGTCGGAATCGGAGGTCTGCTCATCGCCTTTGGTGGAATTCTTCCACAGCTGTTAGCGCCCGTTCATAAAGGGTGGATGTGGGTCGGGCATATTCTGGGGTGGATCAATACCAGAATTCTGCTCAGCATCGTATTTTATGCCCTGGTGACCCCCATTGGACTTGTGTTCCGTCTCATGGGGAAGGATACGATGAGGCAGGGGTTCGCTGAGTCGAGTACGACCTACCGAGTGGTCCGATCTCCGAGGCCCCATTCCCATATGAAATACCAGTTTTAAACCGGGGCTTGTCAACAGGAGGTACGTATGGGCGATTTTGTGATGGAACTCTGGGCCTTCATGAAGGAGCGGAAGAAATTCTGGCTCCTTCCGATCATTGTCGTGCTCGTACTCCTTGGAAGCCTGATTGTCCTGACCCAGGGATCGGCGGTTGCTCCATTCATCTATACTCTCTTCTAAACACTAGCATGTTGCGGGTGATGGCGTCGGTGTTGGAGCGGGCCCCCCGCACCATGAGCCGCGAGTTGACCCGCAACGTGTCGAGAGGAGACCGACCCTATCGCGCCTGCACGGCACAGACGTTGGTGGCGGCCCGGGCCTGTCAGCCACGACGTCCGCGCAAACTCCTGAATTCCTGGCTGTGGCAGTACGTCAGGACGCATTTGACTCAAGGCTGCTCGCCCGAACAGATTGCCGGACGCCTCCGACGCGCGTATCCTGGCGATGTGAGGAAACAGCTTGCGGCCAAGACCCTCTCTGTGGACCTGTATGCGCTGCCCCGCGGCACCCTGTGGAGCGCACTGCTGGCCGCACTGCGTCAGGCACGCAAGGCGCGCCGGCCTCGGGCACGAGGAACCGATCGACGCGGCCAGATCTCCCACATGACGCCGATTGCCGAGCGCCCCGCCGAGGTGGCCACCCGCACCGTGCCCGGCCACTGGGAAGGCGACCTCCTCAAGGGGGCCCGCAATGGGTTGGCGGTCGGGAATTTGGCAGAGCGAACCACGCGCCTGGTCCTCCTGGCACGGATGGACGGGACTGATGCGACGAGTGTCCGAGAGGGTTTCACCAAGAAACCCCGGCATGTGCCCGCGCCGCTGTGCAAAACCTTGACCTACGATCGGGAGAAAGAGATGGCCGAGCACGAGCGTCTGGCACAGCGGCTTGCGATCCAGGCGTTCTTTGCGGATCCCTTCAGCCCGTGGCAACGCGGCACCAATGAGAACACCAATGGGTTGTTGCGCCAATACCTGCCCAAGGGCACCGACGTGTCGGGCTACACGCAGCGCGAGCTGAATGCCATCGCCCATCGCCTGAACACGCGCCCGCGCAAATGTCTCACTATCGCCACGCCCCTGGAAGTCTATACGCAACTGCGTCATTATTCACCCGGCGCACTTGGAAGTTGAAACCGCTCCGTGAATCGTTAACTGTTAATCGGTCACAATACGCCGGCTAGGAACCTGTCCGAGTAATCAAAGATGAAAATTTTCGACGCACACAATTGGCTCAGGATTAACGATCTCCATGCGACCAAGGGAGAAAAGACTCCCTCAAAACAGTGATTTTCTGATTACTCGGACA
Source organism: uncultured Nitrospiraceae bacterium (assembly GCA_963781915.1). Taxonomy (GTDB): domain Bacteria; phylum Nitrospirota; class Nitrospiria; order Nitrospirales; family Nitrospiraceae; genus Palsa-1315. Next base: position 176,608 of record CAWAIH010000013.1, read on the forward strand.
GGCTCCAAGGTGTTTAGGGGTTAAGCATGCGGGATCACACAAAATGAGGATTCAACGTTGCTTGAAGCAAGGATCGTAGAAACTGAGAAGGTGTTGAATGGCCTGCCTTGTGCTTTGCAAAATAATGTATAACCTTCAGCCTTCAGCCTAAATACCTAATCTTATGGAAGACTATCGCCACATTTTGTTTATCAAGCCGAGTTCGCTGGGCGACATCGTGCATGCGATGCCGACCTGTGCGGCAATTCGCCGGGCCTATCCCAAGGCTCGACTGACCTGGCTGGTCAAGCAGCAATGGGCCAGCCTTGTCGAGCACATCGAGGGGGTAGATCGGGTCTGGCCGGTGAAGTCGACGCTCAAAGGGTGGCTCTCCCAGGTATCCCCTCTTCGTGCAGAGCATTTCGATCTCGTCGTGGACTTGCAAGGTCTTTTTCGGAGCGCCGCCATTGGGTCGCTCAGCGGGTCTCCCCTGCTTGTGGGGTTTGCCAATGGGCGAGAGGGGAGTCCCTGGTTCTATTCGAAGCGCGTGCCGGTTCCTCAATCGGAAATGCACGCGGTCGATCGCTATCTGCTTGTGGCCAAGGCTCTGGGGGCAGCGGAGTCCGGTGCGCCGGAGTTTCGTTTCCGTATCCCGCAAGCCGATCATGATGAGGTCGATCGCCTGTTGAGCCAATCCGGTGTCACGCCTGGAATGAATTGGGTGGCGATGAATGTTTCTGCCCGGTGGCCGACCAAGCGGTGGCCGGCTGCCTCGTTTGCCGAAGTCGCAGATCTGCTGCGCCAGGAAGGATGTGACGCGGTGGTGATGATCGGCGGCCCTGACGAGCGAGCGGATGTTGCCGCGGTGAGCGGGATGATGAAGACTCCTGCTATCGATCTGGCCGGTGCCACGACGGTGGGGCTGCTGCCGGCGCTCCTGAGCAGGGCGTCGCTGCTGATTACGAACGATTCAGGCCCGATGCATGTGGCGGCGGCGGTTGGCACTGCGGTGGTGGCCCTGTTCGGGCCGACGAGTGCAGTGCGGACCGGTCCTTACGGGGTAGGCCATGGTGTATTGACGGGGAAGGTCCCCTGCAGCCCCTGTTTCAGCCGGACCTGCCACAATACCCTACCGTTGGAGTGTTTGCGATCGGTGTCGCCACAACAAGTCCTCGCGGCGGCTCGAACACAGAGATCCCTTCGGATGGTTCCCCGATGAACGTCCTCTTAGCCAGGCCTGACGGGATCGGCGATGAAATCCTTTGCCTGCCGGTCGCTTCCGCGCTACGCAGGCTTCTGCCGGAGGCACGGATTACTTTTCTCTCCAGCGAGTATGCAGCGCCGCTCCTGGCTCATCATCCGGACCTTGACGAAGTCTGGACGGTCACGGGGAAAGAATCCCCGCGCGAACTGGTGTCGTTGTTTCGCCGGGCCGTCGATGCCGTGGTGTTTCTCAAGCCGTTCAAACATTTGATGTGGGCCGCGTTCCTGGCGCGGGTTCCGATTCGAGTGGCGACAGGGTATCGCTGGTATAGTGTGCTGGCAAACCGTCGGATCTATGAACACCGGAAAGATTTCTCCAAACATGAAACCGCCTACAACGTCGGTATGTTGGCGGGGCTTGGATTGGAGCCTGGCATCGTATCTCCTCCCAGCCTCGTGCTGACCGATGCAGAGCGAGCAGGGGGGCAAGAGCGGTTGCGTAGTATGCCGCCACTCAGGGTGGTGCTCCATCCAGGTGGCTTTGCGGCCCGGCGTTGGCGCATCGAGCACTATCATTCGCTCGTACATGAGTTGCATGGAAAGGGAGTGGGAGTGGTGCTGACCGGAAGCCAGGCGGAAGCAGACATGTTCAATCAGCATGGGAACAGTAACGAGCCGCTTCCTGTCTCGGTTCTAAATCTCATGGGGCAGTTATCGCTGCGAGAGCTCATGGCCGTGATTGCGGCGAGTCATGCGGTGGTCTCCGGAGCCACAGGCCCGGCCCATATCGCCGCAGCCTGCGGCGTCCCGAATGTCAGCCTGTTCGATCCGCGGCGCAACAATCTTCCGACACGTTGGCAGCCGCTCGGCAGGGGAGTCGTCCTACGTCCTGAAGTGCCGACTTGCGAAAAATGTATTTACGAGGCCTGTCCCTATTGGGACTGTCTCGATCGGCTGACAGTGGAAACGGTTGCGCAGCATGTGATTCAAGTCGCGGCAGCTCCTTCGACACTGAAAGTAGTCCATGTCTAACGAAAGCAGATGGTTATTTGGTCTATTTCGTTTATCTGGTTCGTTTGTACTCAACCAAAAAACCATACAAACCAAATGAACCAAATAAACCAGAAGGTCGTGCATGTCTAAACTGTCGGTCTATGTCATCGCCTACAACGACGAGCCCAACATGCGGGCCTGTCTTGAGTCTGTGGCAGGCTGGGGCGATGAGTTGATCGTCGTTGATTCTCACAGTACGGATCAGACGGCTGTAATCAGTCGTGAGTTTACGAACAAGGTCTATCAAGTCGACTTCAAAGGATTCGGCGATTTGCGCAATCAGGCAGTCGCACTCACGACCCATGAGTGGGTCTTCAGTCTGGATAGCGATGAGAGGATGACGCCCGAGTTGCGGGAAGAGATTCGGCTGATGCTCGATCGAGGACCGGAGGCGGATGCCTACTTTGTTCCACGAAAGAACTATTTTTTAGGGCGGTGGATCAAACATTGCGGCTGGTATCCCGATTATCGGCAACCGCAGTTGTTTCGAAAAGGCCGGTTTCGTTACCGTGAAGAACTGGTCCATGAGAGTTTCGATTGCGATGGGCCGGTCGGGTTTCTCAAGAGCCCCGCGCTACAGTATCCCTTTCGGGACATCGATCACTACATAGCGAAGCAGGACCGCTATTCTGATCTGATGGCCAGGCGCATGGCGGAGCAGGGCCGGCTATTCTCTCCCTCTCAACTGATTACCCATCCACTCGGGGCGTTTTTGAAAATGTATGTGCAGCGGACCGGCTTCCTCGACGGCATGCCGGGCTTGATTCTTTCCGGACTCTATGGCTATTACACCTTCATGAAGTATGCGAAATTCTGGGAACTCACGAAAGAGAAGTGTTTATCTAGTCTGTCTGGTCCATCTTGTCTGTTTGGTTTATCTCGATAGTAACCGGAGTAACCAGACAGACCAGATAAACCGAAACAGACCAGACAGACCGTTCAACTATGAAAGTCAGCGGATTTACATTCGTGCGGAACGTGGTGAAGTACGACTATCCGGTCGTGGAGTCGATCCGTTCTGTGTTGCCGGTGGTCGATGAGTTCATCGTGAACGTCGGGTTGTGTGACGACGGCACGCTTGAGCTGATTCGCTCGATCGGCGATCCGAAGATCAAAATCGTGGAGTCGGTCTGGGACGAGACGCTGCGAAAAGACGGACTGATCTACGCCCAACAGACCAACATCGCGTTGTCACACTGTACGGGCGATTGGGCGTTCTACATTCAAGCCGACGAGGTCGTGCACGAAGACGATTTGCCGGCCATCCAGGAAGCGATGCGCCGCCAGCTTGGCAATCCTGAGGTGAAAGGGCTCCTGTTCCGGTATCTGCACTTTATCGCGGACTATTGGTCGACGAATCCCTGGTTCTACCACAAAGCCGTGCGGATCATCCGGAACAACGGTGAAGTGGAGTCTTGTGGTGACGCCGTGGGGTTCCATCTCAAGGCGACGCAGCAGTATCTCCAGAGTGGGCCGAAGGAATGGATTGCCCCATCGGGCGGGCGCGTCTTTCACTATGGGTGGGTGAAGGACCCCAAGACGATGCTGGCGAAGTTGAAAGAACAGATCGCGGTCTACCATGGTACGACGCCACCTCCGAAACAGGCGGCGCTGTACCAACAGAAAACTTTTCAGTATGAAGACTATGCCGTGTTGAAGGAATTCAGTGGATCGCATCCAGCGGTGATGGCGGATCGCCTCCGATCTTCTCGGCCGATGGGCAGCCCGCCGCAATCGGTGGCTGAATCTCCAGTTTTATCGGGAAGTCCTTCGACGCGGATTTCGGGGATAACATGAACGGTCGTCCGAGCGTCACATCATGCTGAGTGTCATCGTCGCCGTGCACAATCAATTGGGGCACAACCAACTCTTTCTAGAGGGGATACAGCGCTATACGACCGGCCCATACGAAGTGATCGTGATCGACAATCACTCGACGGACGGGTCGGCTGAGTTCTTTGAGGCGAATGGGTGCCGGGTGATTCGAAACGATCGAAACCTCTGCTACCCGGAATCGATGAATCTCGGTTCCGACTCGGCGAGCGGAGAGTTTCTCTGCCATATCAATAACGATTTGTACGTCGCGCCGAACTGGAACGGATTCTTGATCGAAGCGATGGAGCGCCATCGTCTCGATGCCGCGTCGCCGCTGGGGCTGGAAATGATGCCGACTGCTTCCTTGACCGATTGGATGCAGGGACGCTGGGCGGCCATCGGGCAAGGGCGGCTCTCCAGTGGGAAAGGCATCGACCAGCTGCGAACGATGATTCAGGCGATGTATGGCGATTGGGAACGCTATTGCGGAGAGGCGCACCGTGCGTTCGCCGGAACGATGTTCGACGGGATCGTCGGGTCCTGCGTCATGATCAGGCATTCGACCTATGACACACTCGGCGGTTTGGACGAACGGATTCAGTCCGCTGACTGGGACTTGTACTACACCTTGCGCAAGCGCGAACAGGTGGTCGGGGATATGAAACGATGCATGGTCGTGGGGGCGTCGTTCGTGCATCATTTCATCCGGGCGACGATCAAGAGTAAGCGGGAGCCGTTTGCCTGCACCCATGAACGATTGACGATCGACCGGAAGTGGAGCCAGGCCGAGCAAGCCGAGTTGTGGTGTAAGCCGGCTGAGTTTGCCACTTCGTCCCTCGGGCAGCGACTCGCTCGGCGTGTGGTGAAACCTGTAAAGAAATTGGTCCAGGAGCTGGATCGTGCCACGGCATGGCGCCGGCTCTGGATCAGCCCCGATCGCGTAGTCGAGCAGTACCGCCGGCAGTTTGAGCAGGCGGCGACGCTGCTGCCCGGTGGAGTGCCGTCATGAATACCGCAGACTTGGGAAGTTCCCTGACAACATTTGCCTGAAGGAACCGATATGCATCAAACGATTTCTTGCGCAATTGTCGTGTTCAATGAAGAACGGAACATTCGTGAAGCTCTCGACTCGGTAGCATGGATGAATGAAATCATCGCAGTCGATTCGTACAGTACTGACAAGACTGTTGAGATTTGTCGGGAGTTTACGCCGCATGTCTTTCAGCGCAAGTGGAATGGTTTTGGTGAACAAAAAAACTCCGCGATTGATCGAGCCACATCAGACTGGGTTTTTATTCTGGATGCCGATGAGCGAGTCAGTGACGATCTCCGTGCAGAAATCCAACGCGTGTTAGAGACTTCCGGCCAAGCAGATCCGGTGGCCTATTCGCTTCCGAGGAAGAATTATTATTATGGGAAGTGGATTCGGTGGGGAGGGGTGTACCCGGATTATCAGCTTAGATTGTTCCGACGTGGCGTCGGCCGGTTAGATGATAGCGAGCCTCACAATCGGCTTGTGTTCACAGGGCTGCACGGATATCTGGCCAATGCGCTCGATCATTATACGGAACGGACGATCGAAGACCATTTCAAGAAGTTCAATAACTTCACGACATTGGCAGCGAGAGAGCGCGGGAAAACGAAAAAGACGGTTCGATGGACTGATCTGACAATGCGTCCGCTGTTTACCTTTTGGAAGTACTATTTCAAAAGGCAGGGGTATCGCGATGGAGTACACGGACTCATTGTCTGTGTGTTTGCCAGCATGTATACCTTTGTGAAATATGCCAAGCTGTGGGATACAACCAGGCAGGCCGCCTCTCATCCGGACGCCAGGTAGTGGGCGCACGAATTCTTTACGTGCATGGGATCGGGTCGATTGGTGGGGCGGAGCGTGATCTGATCGCACTCCTGAGCAGATTGGACCGTCGTGTCTGGCATCCAGCCATCGCGTGCCCCGGAACTGGTCCCCTGCGCGAGGTGGTCCTAGCCCAGGATGTGCCTACCTATCCAGTCAACCTGCCGCCCTGGAGAAAAGCCTCTTCACTGATGAGCCGGTACGCGGCTGTAGGTTGTCTGCGCAAGCTGCTGGCTGAGGTTCAGCCGGCCTTGGTCCACGTGAATGATCTCTGGTGGGTTCCTCACACGGTTCGAGCCGTGGCCGGGTTGTCTCATCGTATCCCCGTCATCGCCCATGTCCGGCAGGAGACTCAGCCAAGGAAGGTGAGCCAGTACGCCTTGGACCGGGTGAACTATGTTGTCGCGGTGTCGCATCAGGTTGAGCAGGGATTGCTGACCGGCGGTGTCTCGCCTAATCGGGTTCGCACGCTCTATAGTGGAGTGGATTGTTCAGCCATGGTTTCTTCAGAAGGGAATCACGATATTCGAGCGCAGCATGGGGTTCCCCGTGAGGCGCTGCTGTTAGGCACCGTCGCCAATCTGTTGCCGCTCAAGGGATACGAAGTGATGCTGGACGCTCTCCCTGCAATTCTTTCCGCCGTGTCGACGGTGCACTATCTCATCATTGGGGGTGGGGGAGCCGAGTACTGCGCACGATTGAAAGCGATAACGGTGGAGCGAGGGATTGCGGAGCGAGTTCATTTTGCCGGGTTCCAAGAATCTGTCGCTTCCTATCTCTCCGCCATGGATCTCTATGTGCATCCCTCGCTCAAGGAAGCCTTCGGTCTGGCGGTGGTCGAAGCGATGGCAATGGGAAAAGCCGTGGTGGCGACGACGACAGGGGGGCTTCCCGAAGTCGTGGCGCAAGGAGAGACGGGATTGCTTGTTCCCCCGGGAGATGCCGAGTCATTGGCTGCAGCTGTGGTCTCACTCCTCGAAGACAAAGTCCGGCGAGAGCAGATGGGTCGTAACGGGAAAGCGCGTGCACAGGAGCACTTTAGTCTCGATGCGTCCGTCAAGCATATGGAACAGCTCTATGGAGAGGTACTGGCAAGATGAAGATCGTTTGTTTGGTTGGTCTGGTCTATTTGGTTTGTTTGGTTAAACCGGATAACAAGATAACCAGATAAACTAAACAAGCCAGATAAACGAGATAAACCAAATGAACCAGACAAACCAGAAGAGGATGAGAATTGGGTTTGATGCCAATCCGATGGTAGGCGATCTGGGCGGGGTGGGATGGCACTCCTACCACTTGCTCCGTACGATGCTGGCACAGCAAGAAGGAATCGACTTTCTGGCCTATGCCAAACCGGGCGCTGAGCAGCCTGACTCTGTGACGGCGTGGCCTGGCGTTGAGCGGCTCCAGTGGATGAACTCGAGCCGATGGGGAATGGCGAAGCGAGGCTCATCCGATCGGTTGGATCTCTACCATGGGACCAACTTCAAAATGCATACCGTCGGGCGCTATGGCGGGCTTGTGACCATTCACGATCTCTGGCTGGATCGCCATCCGGAGTACTCGAAGAAAATGTTGGGCCAATGGCCGTCGTCGTTCAAGACGAGACAGACCGCGCTACGAGCTAGAAAGACCATTACGGTGTCTGAGTTTTCCGCGAGAGAACTCGTGGAGCTCTATGGTTTAAAGCGCGAGCACATCAGGGTGATTCCCAACGGAGTGTCGGGGGATTTCGTGCCACGTCGGGATGATCAGGCGATGGCGGAGTTACGGAAACGGATCGGTCTGAAGGCCGAGCATTATGTCTTATTTATTGGAGGGGCAGACCCGCGCAAGAATCACCAGATATTCCTTGAAGCAGCGGAGAAGGTGCGGAAGAAACTGGGGCCGCGAATGTTGGTCCTTGTCGGCTCGCCGATCCATCCGTTCGGGGACTATGAGAAAACGGCTCGCAGGCGCAGCTTATCGGAAAAGGTGCTCTGCCCGGGACGGTTGTCCACGAACGATCTGCAGTTGTTGTATTCCTCCACCGATCTGTTCGTCTTCCCCTCGTTGTACGAAGGGTTCGGGATGCCCGTGTTGGAAGCGATGGCCTGTGGGGCGCCGGTGCTCACGTCCAATTCGACTGCGTTGGCGGAAGTGGCCGGCGATGCGGCGGTGTTGGCAGATCCTCAAGACGCGCGGGCGCTCGGAGAGGCGATGATCCGTGCGCTTGAGGATGAGCCGCTTCGAGCCGCCTTGAGGATCAAAGGATTCGATCGCGCCAAGCAGTTTTCCTGGGAGCAGGCGGCGCTAAGACCGTCGCGCTGTACCGAGAGCTGTGTCACGATGACCGTTAAACGTGAATCGTTAAACGTCAACGAGAGAAGTAAACTGGCTGGTTCTTGCGACGATTGACGATTCACGGTTAACGAGTATGCATAACGTCCTCATCATCAAGCTCCGCTACATCGGTGACGTCTTGTTGGCGACGCCGACTGTGCGTGCCATCAAAGCGGCACGACCGGATGTCCGGGTCACGATGATGGTGAATCGCGGGACAGAAGATGTGTTGTCAGGAAACCCGGATCTGGACGAGATCATAGTTCTCGACAAAGGATCTCTGGCAGCACAATCGCAGCTCATCGCCGGGCTGCGCCGTCGGCGATTCGACACGGTGATCGATTTGACGGATGGAGACCGGTCTGCGTTTCTGAGTTGGATCAGCGGAGCGCCGGTTCGCATTGGATTCAACGACGAGCATCGTTGGCGAGGGCGGTACTACACGCAGGTGGTCCAGCCTATGCCAGGTGTGCGGCACCGGATTGACCGGGATCTGGAAGCCCTCAAACCCATGGGCATCCAAGCCGACTCAAAGGATCCTCAACTGTGGCTGACGCCAGAAGAGGAGAACAGTGCAGATCAACTGTTGGATCAACTCGGCGTTCAGCGGTCGCAGTCGATGGTGATATTGCAGCCCGGCGCCCGGTACTGGTTCAAGGCCTGGCCTCCGGAGCGGTTCGCAGAGCTGGCCGATCGTCTCACGTCCCAGTATGGTTGCCAGGTGTTGATCGGAGGCAGCCATCAAGACATCGATCTCGCGCAACAGATTCGACAGATGGCGAAGAGTAGCCCCATCATCATGGCAGGCCGTACAACCATTAAACAGTTCGCGGCCATCGCCAAAAAGTCAGCGCTTTTCGTGGGAAGCGATAGCGGCGCGATGCACATTGCTTCTGCAGTGGGCACTCCAGTGGTGGCCTTGTTTGGCCCGTCGAACCCTCGCGAGTGGGGTCCCCGTGGTGGCCCTGTGGAGGTGCTCTATAAAGAGGTCGATTGCCGTATTTGCTTTCATCCGACCTGTACAAGAGGCGAGGAGAATTGCATGAGGTTAATCGCAGTCGAGGAAGTAACGGCGGCGTCGAAGCGTCTGATTGCTGGTGTGAACCATGTCACTCAATAACCTCCCAAGGCATCTGCTCGACCTCCGCAGGGTCATTGAGGCCTTGTAACTCCTTTCTCCTTAGGTCATTTGGCTGTGCCATCCGATCACATGCTCATCTCGAAGTTTGCGAAAGGAATCCTTCGACCCAAACACACGGTACAAGAAAAGACGTCGCATCCTGGACATCTTGTATTTCATTGGCAGCGCACCTTTCGCAGTATTCATCGATTGTTCGAGTTCACAACGAAACCGCGCAGCCAATTGGTCAAAGTTCTCAGGCACTTTCTTGAATCCTATTGCGAATACGACAAATGGATTATAGAAAAGCCCCTGGTATCCGACAATCTTTGCTGGAAAATGGTCGAGTAGTCGCGCAAATGCCTCCGGAGTAAATCGCCAATAGTCGCTTGGGTACGCATGAATTCCGCAATCCATGTGAGAGGTCACCACGACGGCTCCGTTTGTCGCCAAGACCCTTGCGATCTCTTCGAAAGCATCGAACACACGGAAAACGTGTTCGATTGTCGAAACCATCACGACGGTCCCGACCGCTCGATCTCGTAGCCCAAGCCTCGTGGCATCTGCAGCACAATCAACCCCAGGACCAGGCGAATAAGTCTGATCCGATATATTTTCTTCCTGAGAAAAATGGTCTCAGATCATGATACGCATCTCCTCCTGCCTTGAGTTGATGGGAACCGATCTCTAAAACTGGTTCGGCAGGCTGGAAAATTCTCGTAAATGTCTGGACCAGTAAACGATCAAGCAATGTCATGAATATTCCCCCTTCCAAGAAACAATGTTGCGGATTTATAGCGGGCGAGACTCCTATCATTGAGGCTCACGCACTTCTGAATCAACAAGATCACCGCGATTCCATTTCTATTGTCACGATCCGCGTCATCAGGCGCACGGCAGCAAGCTGTCTAAATGTGGTGATAATTGTCTTGCCCAAACTGTAAGTTTCACCAACTTGTCTGAATTCATTCTAGCGGTGAGATGCTTGCCGTAGCGTTGAGAGATGATCTTTACAGGAGTTCCGACGTTAGTGGCAAGCGAGAAAATGTATTGCCCCACTTAATGTTTGGACAGTTTATTGAACATTGCATACCATCGATCAGTTATGCGGAGAATCCAGCCCGCTTCGATTCTCCATTTCTCAAGAGACATCCAGGGGCACTCGCTCGGTATTCTGTTGAAAGGGCCTCGGCTGTCTTCCGCTCCGATGGGTGTTGAATAAATTCAGTGGGTTTCCTGTATCGATCTAACTAAGCTACCTGCCCACAATTTAAGTGAAGCACAACATGGTTATATGGGAAGCGCGGTGGGTCAATAGAGACCTTTGAGCGTGGCAAGCAATTATGATGCATTAGCCTGTTGTGCTATAACGGCTGCATTCATGATGCAACGCATGCTTGAGTCTGGCTACCAAGAGGTTTAACAGGGCAAAGAAGCAATGGCGATTGATCTGAATCAGCGAAGGACACGGTGTTGGTTTGGTGCCATGTCGCTGGCCAGCACCGGACTGCTCTATGCGGAAGGAGTGCTGAAAAGCGGATGGTTTGAAGTCGCTGTACTTTTGCCCATTCTTTTTTTCATCCTTTCCCGCAAGCCGCTAGCGTTCCTTCTGCCCACAGTCATGGCGATTATGGCCGTCTCACTCACGCTTGTCATCAGCGACATCGCGCTTCGCCCGTTTCTAGAGCGCCGGCTGAATTACACCGCCTTAAATGTGTATTCGCACAGCCACCCGCCGCTGCCTATTGTGGCCCGCTGGGATAGTCACCTCGATCTGGTTGATGAATTGTATGGAGATCTCGCCGCCGTGCTTGGCAACCCTGACTTGCAGGAAAGGCGGCGGATCGTGTTTCGTACTGACGAGGCAGGTTTTCGGAATGAGAAGGTTCCAGATCAGATTGATCTTATTGCCCTCGGTGACTCTAATACCGCCGGATGGGGCACTTCCCAGGAAAGTATTTTCTCGGAGCTTCTTCAGCGACAGGGAATCAGGACATACAACTTGGGCTATCCTGGAGGACCGTACGATGAATACATTAACTTCGCCATTGAATGGCCTCGACTCAAAGTCAAGCCCCAGGCGTTGTTAGTGTGGACACTCTATGTTGGAAATGACATGGATGATGAGGGCGGGAAAGTCTGGGATCTTGACAAGTTGCCGTGGCAAAATTCTTTCGGTGAATGGCTCGTGCAGTGTCGCACGTTTCGGAACAGATCGCCCTTAAACCGACTGGCAAACAACATACTGACTCGATCACACCCACTATCCAAAGGGGGGATCACGATTCGGAATCTGCCAGACGGCGCAGCAATGCTGTTCTCGGATAAATACGAAGACTGGAGCCGCAAACCCCAATCGGCAGTAGAAGAGCACCCCAATTTTGCGAAGCTAAAGCGGACATTTGCCGCTATGCGAGAATTAACACAAAAGAGAGATGTTCAAGTGATCGTCCTCATCCTTCCGAACAAAGGGGATATTTATCGATGGATCTTAGAGTCAAGAACCACCGTGCCAGAAGATCGTGCTCCCACCGGGGTTGCTGAGGCCATGCGAGGAGCCTGTGAGCAGGCCGGGTTTCGGTGCATAGATATGAAACCATATTTATACGATGTTGCCGTACGACTTTATCAATCGTCTGGAAAGCTGCTCTGGTGGCGCGACGATACACACCTTGGTGAAGACGGGCATGAAGCTATTGCCCGGTTCGTCATGGATCTAAGGGAAGCAATGGTTGGTGCCAATCTGGTGCCAACCGTACCCCACCCACCACAACTTTGACGTATGCCGAGTCATGACTCATCCCCACTATTTGATGGGGATTCATGACCCTGGGTGGTCCGTGTAAGGGATTCTTTCTGACTCTTAATCAGCGGGCTTGGTAGTGAGTCAGTTTGAAATCTGTTCAAAAGTTAGCCGCCCTGTGTTCCTCACGCGCTGCGCTCCAGACTTCCCACGTGGCATCGGTGTTCATCGCCGTGATGCCTGCCCTGCCCCCAGCTGTTAGGCCACCACGCCAGTTCAGTTATGCCGACAAACTGACTGGTGTGACCGTGCGTGGTTCTGGGGCGGGTGGCCGATATCCCAGTGCACTATGCGGGCGGTGCATATTGTAGTGGCATCGCCAGCGTTCGATAAGGACTTGGGCTTCGCGCAGCGTATAGAAGAGTTCCCCGTTCAGCAACTCATCCCGCAACTTCCCGTTAAAGGACTCGACATAGGAGTGATCTTACAGCGGCAGCGTCTTTGTACATTGGGGACACGCCCACGCCACGTCCTTCAGATGCTTGGCCCTTACGTCCACGCGCCGCCCGTTGACGTCCAAGTCCACGTGCCTCACGGTCCACGATGATGCAGGCCTAACAGGTACTGATACAGCGAGGGGTCAGCATGGTTGGCCCCTCCTTCGCTGACCATAACTATCCGTTCAGTCTACCCATGGAGAACCAGGAAGCACCTCAATTTCAAGGGGATCAGGATAATGGCACAATCAAAGATCTTCCCAGCGCACAAAAAACTGTTGGTCAACAGTGAGAGCGTCTCCGTCCCGGGCTCCTCCCTGAAAAATTTTCTTGACTACGCTAACCGCGTTGTTCATATTGTGAACGCCTTAAAAATTTATCCGTATAATTCATGGATTTACAAGGTCAGCGAGACCTGCTGCTCCTCAACGAACTCGATCGAGATGGCGGGGCCACTCAGCGCACCCTTGCCACCAAACTTGGCGTCGCGCTTGGCCTGACCAATCTCTATCTCAAACGTCTGGCCCGCAAGGGCTACATCAAGATCACGACCATTCCGCGCAGTCGAATCAGGTATCTCGTTACGCCGCAGGGCTTCACGGAAAAGTCGCGACTGACATACCTCTACATGCAGTATTCGCTCTCGTACTATCGGGACATGCGTACTCGGCTCAATGAGATGATGGCGACGTTCGACGCCTCTCATGGCCAGCGGGTTGTGATCTACGGGACGACTGATTTAGCCGAATTGGCCTATCTGTCGCTTCGAGAGATGAATATCGACTGTGTGGGATTCATTGATGGAGGCACGCGTGAGTCATTTCTTTCTTGTCCCGTTTCTTCGCTTGACAGGATTAATCAATGGCAATTTGATCGGGTGTTGATCGCTGATCTCGATCGCGCGGCAGCCTGTGAAGAACAGTTAGTGCAGTCGGGAGTGCCACGGGAAAAGGTACTGAGACTCGGCCCGTCCTAGCCCGCATTATTCACGAGGGTTCGTGACGAAACCGCCGAGACGTCAGGCGAGACGGGCGCGTGGAGCCGTGAGGAAGGGATGCATACTTGAAACAGTATGTTGACCGACCGAGCGGCGAGCCCGCCCGCCGTTAGGCTTGTGGCAGCGGCGTTTCGGCGGTTGCAGTAGAAGCCTTCGTGAATATTGCGGGCTGGTAAGACGTGGCGCATTGACTGGTTTGTTTGGTTGAAGAGGTTGGTTTGGTTTATCTGGTTGGAAGAATCGGCCAACCAAATTAACGAAACAAATCAGACAAGCCGTCGCGCCTGAGTCAATGTTGTGTGGATGGGCGAAGTGGTCCTGTAAGTGAAAGGGCGGAGCTGTCGCCAAAATGGTCTATCTGGTCGAAGAGGTCTGTCTTGTCTGTCTGGTGTAGGACCGGATCGATTGACGAGATAGACCTGATAGGATCGAACAGACGAGACGAACCTGTCTTATGAAAGTCAGCCGTTTTGAAGATTTGGATTGCTGGAAGGAAGCTCGTCAGCTTACGCGACAGGTTTATGAAGCGATAGGGCAGAATCCCCTCTGGCAGAAGGATGTTCGGCTATGTGGACAGATTCAAGCAGCATCTGTATCGGTGCTGTCGAACATAGCAGAAGGATTTGTCCGACATTCTGATAAAGAGTTTGTGCAGTTCTTGTTTATAGCCATGTCTTCAGCGGCAGAAACTCAGAGTCATGCCTATGTGGCGCTGGATCAAAAGTATCTCTCCCAAGAGAGTTTTGATGCCATCTATGCACAAGCTGGGAAAACAAGTCGAATCATTTCGGGCCTCATTAAGTATCTCCGAAACAAGGCTGCCAAGACCAGATAGACTAGACAGACCAGATGGACCAGACAGACCATCCACTGCGTTGGTACGCCCTTCGGACGCGGTCGCGGCACGAAAAGATTGTGCGCGATCAGCTGGCAAATCAGGGGATTGAACCGTTATTGCCGACGGTCAAGCGTCTGAGTCAATGGAAGGACCGGAAGAAGGAAATCGAGGTTCCTCTCTTTTCAGGCTATTGCTTCGTCCGCCTTGGATTGGAGCAAAAGCTGCCGGTGCTGAAGACGATCGGTGTGGTCGATATCGTTGGGGCCGGCCATTGCCCGGAGCCGATCGCGGACGAGGAGATTGCGGCGATCAAGATGCTGATGATGAGCGTGCTGCCCTATGATTCACATCCGTATCTGCACGAAGGCATGCAAGTGGAAGTGATTCGAGGGCCGCTCCAAGGCGTGCGCGGGATTCTCTTGCGTAAAGAAAAGCGCCACCGCTTGGTTCTGGGCGTTCATCTCATTCAGCAGGCCGCAGCCGTAGAAATCGATGTGAACGATGTGGCGCCGGCGTAATGAGAACGAGGTTCGGTGGCGCAATGCCCGCCTGTCGCTCATAATCACAGCGACTTCGAACCATTTTCATCAAGTACATCGTCCGGCTGTCTCGCACCTTCAACACGAGTCAATGGCCAATAGCTTAATAGTCATGTCAGACCCCATTTTGCTCGCACACATTATTGCTGGGGGAACAGGTTTTTCAGGGAGATAAAATGATTCTAGTAACAGGCGGCGCCGGATTCATTGGTGCAAATTTTGTATTGGACTGGCTGGCACAATCCGATGAAGGGATTATTAATCTCGACGCGCTCACCTATGCCGGAAATCTAGCAGAACCTCGCTCGGCCAGCAAGGATACACCCGGCACATCGTTCGTACGGGTGACATTGGCGATGCCAACCTGGTAGCCAGTCTGCTTAACAAATATCGAACCTCGCGCCGTTATTAACTTTGCCGCTGAAAGCCATGTGGACCGTTCCATCCACGGTCCGGAAGATTTCATCCAGACCAACATCGTCGGCACCTTCCGGCTATTGGAAGCCGTGCACGCCTACTGGAGCGGGTTGAGTAACGAGACAAAACAGAGTTTCCGTTTCCTTCACGTTTCGACCGACGAGGTCTATGGCTCTCTGGACAAAGGCGAACCAGCTTTCAGCGAAATCCGCCGCTACGAGCCCAACAGCCCGTACTCGGCAAGCAAGGCCGCGAGCGATCACCTGGTGCGCGCCTACCACCACACCTATGGGCTACCGGTGCTCACCACCAACTGCTCCAACAACTATGGTCCCTACCAATTTCCGGAGAAACTCATCCCGCTGATGATCATCAATGCTCTCGCAGGCAAGCCGTTGCCGGTATACGGTGACGGCCAGCAGATCCGCGACTGGCTGTATGTGAAAGACCATTGCAGCGCTATCCGCCGGGTGCTCGAAGCCGGTCGGGTAGGCGAGGTCTACAACATCGGCGGCTGCAACGAAAAGCCCAATATCGAAATCGTCCACACGGTTTGCGACATTCTCGACGAGCTAAAGCCGGTGAGTGGTGAGTGGCCACTTACTACTTACCGCTCCCTCATCACTCATGTTGCGGATCGCCCAGGCCATGATCGCCGCTACGCCATCGATGCCGGCAAGATCGAGCACGAACTGGGCTGGAAACCCGCTGAAACCTTCGAAACCGGCATACGCAAAACCCTGCAGTGGTATCTGGATAACCAGAGCTGGGTCAGCAATGTGCAATCGGGCGCATACCGGACATGGGTCGAGAAAAATTACCAAGGGCGCGGCTGATGAAAATTCTGTTGTTTGGTAAAGGTGGCCAGGTAGGCTGGGAGTTGCAGCGTAGCCTTGCGCCCTTAGGCGAGCTGATCGCGCTGGACTTTGATAGTCGGCAGCAGTGCGGGGACTTCACCCGTCTGGACGATATTGCCCACACCGTGCGCGCCATCGCTCCGGATGTGATCGTCAATGCCGCTGCCTATACCGCAGTAGACAAGGCCGAGAGCGAGCCGGAGCGAGTCCGCACCATCAATGCCCTGGCTCCGGACATTCTCGCCAGGGAAGCGCGGAAGTTAGGGAGCTGGCTGATCCATTACTCTACCGACTATGTATTTGATGGCGGTGGCAGCAGGCCCTGGGTGGAAACCGACCCCACCGGCCCCTTGAGCGTATACGGCTCGACCAAGCTGGAAGGGGAGGAAGCCATCCGCACTTCGGGCTGCCGGCATCTGACCTTCCGCACCAGTTGGGTGTATGCGTCGCGTGGCGGAAACTTCGTCAGGACCATACTGCGTCTTGCTCAGGAACGTGATCGTCTCACTGTCATCGACGATCAGATCGGCGCCCCTACCGGCGCTGACCTGCTGGCAGATGTCACAGCCCACGCCATCCGCACGGCCCTGCAGCAACCGGAATTATCCGGCCTGTACCATCTGGCTGCAAGAGGCGAAACCTCGTGGCACGGCTACGCATGTTATGTGCTGAATCTGGCTCGTCAAGCCGGAATCGAACTCAAGGTTGCCGCGGAAAGCGTGAGCCCGGTACCTACCAGCGCATTTCCTTTGCCCGCCAGGCGACCCCTGAACTCGCGTCTGGACACCGGAAAACTGCAAACGACTTTCGATGTGCATCTGCCGCAGTGGCAAGCCGGCGTGGCGCGCATGCTGGAAGAGGTTTTGGGAAGTGGAAAGTAGGTAGTAGGAAGTGGGGAATGGAAAAGAAACAGTGGATCATGCGACATAGTACTTTGCAGGTTGATCTGAGGCTCTCACGGTCGACCACCTAATTCCCACTCCCTACTGCCCACTTACCACTTCCCAGTAATCATCAATGGGTAAACCACATGAACAACTGGAAGCATGGAAATTCGCGATGCAACTGGTCAAGGCTGTCTATCAAATGACGGCAGACTTTCCAGTAGAAGAGCGTTATGGGTTAACTCAGCAGATGAGACGTGCCGCGGTATCAATACCCAGCAATATCGCCGAAGGCGCCGGCAGAAACGGCCCAAAGGAATATTTACACTTCATCGGTGTTGCTCGCGGATCACTCGCGGAGTTGGAAACCCAAATGCAACTTGCAGTGATGCTCGGTTTCGCAAATGCTGATCATGCTGCATTCGATCTTGCCGACCGCGTCGGAAAATTCCTCACCGGTCTGCACAAAAAATGGAGCACAGCATGACCCACTTCCCACTTCCCACTTCCCACTCTCCACTCCCTACTTCCCATTCACCCGTCACCAGAAAAGGCATCATTCTCGCCGGCGGCTCCGGCACACGCCTGCATCCCGCTACGCTGGCGATCAGCAAGCAGTTATTGCCGGTGTTCGACAAGCCGATGATCTACTACCCGCTCAGCACCCTTATGCTGGCGGGGATACGCGAGATCCTCATTATTTCTACGCCACAAGACACTCCGCGCTTTCAGCAACTGCTCGGTACGGGTGAGCGGTGGGGCCTACATCTAGAATATGCCGTGCAGCCATCGCCCGATGGTCTGGCTCAAGCCTTCATCATCGGCGAATCCTTCATCGGCAACGATCTGTCTGCCCTGGTGCTGGGCGACAACATCTTCTACGGTCACGATTTCCATCAGCTACTGGGCAACGCAATGGCACGCACCGAGGGGGCCACGGTCTTCGCCTACCACGTTCACGACCCGGAGCGGTATGGAGTGGTCGAGTTCGATGCGCACGGCAAGGTACTGTCGATGGAAGAAAAACCCAAGCAGCCGAAATCCAACTACGCCGTGACCGGTCTGTACTTCTACGACCAACAAGTGGTTGATCTGGCCAAAAATCTCAAGCCCTCACCGCGCGGCGAACTCGAAATCACCGACCTGAACCGCATGTATCTTGAGCAAGGCGCGCTTACAGTCGAAATCATGGGTCGTGGTTATGCCTGGCTCGACACCGGCACACACGAATCGCTGCTCGACGCCAGCCAGTTCATTGCCACGCTGGAAAATCGCCAAGGGCTTAAAGTGGCCTGCCCGGAGGAGATTGCCTACCGGCGGCAATGGATTGATGCCGCCCAACTTGAAAGGCTCGCGCAACCCCTGACCAAAAGCGGCTATGGGCAATATCTGTTACGTGTGCTCAAGGAAAAAGTATTCTGATGAAAGCGACATCGCTGGCGAACCGCACGGTGTAGCTTCGCAATATTCATGAACGCTTCTACTGCAATCGCCGATGCCGGCTCAAGTGAGACGGGCGAGACTGGCGGGAAAAGCGCGACAGGCGCGACACGAAGTTCAAAGTTCTGGGTTCGAAGTTCCGAAAACCTCGAACGTTCTGAACTTCGAACCCCGAACCATTTCCATGAAGCCCCTCATCCCTGCATCACCGGCCAGGACGGCTCAGTTGAAGCCCATTCACGCTTCGAGAAGCTCTGGGCGAACGGGCTTCAACCTTGACCAGGCAGAATCAATGGTGTTTCGAGGGCTTGCCGGCAGCGCAGCATTCGTCCAGGATGCATCCATGCTGCATAATGGACGAAATCCATGACGTTT
The DNA here is from genome assembly GCA_963781915.1 of uncultured Nitrospiraceae bacterium. Classification (GTDB taxonomy): domain Bacteria; phylum Nitrospirota; class Nitrospiria; order Nitrospirales; family Nitrospiraceae; genus Palsa-1315. Next base: position 195,545 of record CAWAIH010000013.1, read on the forward strand.
CCTCGTACGCTCTCCAGGTTCGCCCTGGAGGCAAGCACGGTTTTTCCGGTGTTGCTGGTGACCGGTGCCCGGCAGGTCGGCAAGACGACGCTGTTGCAGGCGCTTCGGGAGCCGGCGCGCAGGTATGTCACGCTCGACGATCCTCTGGTGCTGCGCCTGGCGCGGGAGGATCCCGCGTTGTTCCTGCAGCGTTTTGAGTCCCCGGTGCTGATTGATGAAATCCAGTACGCACCGGAGTTGCTGCCTCATATCAAGATGGCCGTGGACAGAACGAATCGTCCGGGCATGTTCTGGCTTACGGGGTCGCAGCCGTTTCATATGATGCAGGGTGTCTCTGAGTCCCTGGCCGGCCGTGTGGCCGTGGTCCAGTTGCTCGGATTTTCCCGCAGGGAGGCTGAAGGCAAAGGGCAGGAGACCGTTCCTCCCTTCCTGCCGACCGAGGCGGCGCTGAATGTACGCCGGGCCACGGCTGCGCCTCTGGATGTTCAGGAGGTGCACGAGTTGATCTGGCGCGGTTCCTTTCCTGCTATGACGGCCAACCCGCAAATGGGGCGGGATCTGTTTTATGGCTCCTACCTGCAAACCTATGTGCAACGGGATGTGCGTGACCTGGCGCGGGTGGGTGACGAGATGGCCTTTCTGCGCTTTGTGCGGGCAGCGGCGGCACGCACGGGCCAATTGCTCAATCTGGCCGAGTTGGCTCGCGATGCGGATGTGGCGCCCAATACCGCCAAGAGTTGGTTGTCCATTCTGGAGGCGTCTGGTCTGGTGTACCTTTTGCCGCCTTGGCACAGTAACGTGACCAAACGCTTGGTGAAGACACCCAAACTGTATTTTCTGGATACGGGATTGTGCGCCTATCTGACCCAGTGGTCCAGCCCTCAGACGCTGGAGGCGGGGGCCATGTCGGGGGCGATCTTTGAAACCTGGGTGGTGGGGGAACTGCTCAAGAGTTACTGGCACCAGGGGCGGCAGGCGCCGTTTTATTACTACCGGGATAAGGATCAGCGCGAAATCGACCTACTCATCGAGAGTGACGGTGTGCTGTATCCAGTGGAGATCAAGAAATCAGCATCACCCTCCGGGGATGCGCTGCGTGGGATGGCGGCACTGGAGCGATTGGGTGTAGCCTGTGGGCCGGGGGCGGTGATCTGCATGGTATCGCAGATGCTGCCGCTGGGCCGCGGGGTGACGGCGGTGCCGGTGGGCTGTCTGTAAATGGGGGTTGCGTTGGATGTTGTCGTGGATGCCTGACTCAAGCGCGACAGGCGAGGCGGGCGCGATCCGAGGGCCGAAGGTCGGGGTTCGAAGTTCCGAACACTTCAGCCTTCGACCGCCTCACCCGTCCCGTCTTTCTCGCCACTCTCGCACGTCACGCGGTGAGCTCCAGACGCACCAAACAAACGAAATGAACCAGACAAACCAGATGAACCGATCCGGCCGAAATGATCGTGATTCTGAACCCATTGGCAGAGCAGCTCGATCTCAAAGCTCGTGGATGGATGGAAAGCGAAGCCGCCGAAACACGAGCGCGTCTGAAATCGTTCGAGGTAGACTGGGAAGCGCCGGGGATGGAAGCGTACGATGCCCTATAATCGGGGTGACGTGGTGCTTGTGCTCTATCCACACACTGACCTACGGACTGCAAAGAAACGCCCCGCGCTAGTCGTGCAGTCGGACAATGTCGAAACGGGACTCCCGCAGCGGATCGTTGCCATGATCACGAGCAATGTGGGGAGGACCGGTTCGACGCGTGTCCATGTTCGCCGAGACAGTCCGGAAGGGAAAGCCATGGGCAACCTGACGGATTCGGTGATCGTCGCGGACAACCTTGCCACTGTCGTGGATCGGGAGATTGACAAGCGAATCGGGCGGTGCAGGTTCATGCCCTCAGTAGATCAGACACTTCGGACGATTCTAGAACTCTAGACTCTTCAACGATTATCTCCATTCTCACGACAGGCCCTCACTGCGAACCCTGAACCTCGACCATTTCCATGCACCTTCACACGAGTCGAAGTCACTACTCATGCCAGCCCCCATTGTGTACGCCAGGAACAGCATCTCTGGAGGCCTGTGTGCAACAGGTCATCGGAGAAATAACGAACCGTGGTGTCTGTGCATTACGACTTGACCCAATGCTCAAGTTTGCAACCCCACTAACTACTTACCACTTCCTACTGACCAAGGTGTGTCGACTCACCACTTACCAGGCAACTATTCCGAGCCAATCATAAGGCGTGTGTTGAATACCGGCATCACAAAACCTACTCAGGATGTTCCCACGGCCGCCTCCGTCCATGTCCCTTGGCGTGTAAGTGCAGTACTCTGGAAACTTCAGGCTTATGGTCTGGTGGGAATCATGTTTTTGAGTTTCTTTCCGAGGCTTTTTCACTCCCAAGAGTCCGCGTTCTTTTTCTTGCTTGCCGTAGCACTGTACCTTGCCTGGGTTGAGAGAATAAATCCGTGGATTCGAACCCCGATCGACCTACCGCTGCTTGGGTTTGTCGGAGAAGCGTCCGCAAGACATCGTGCAGCTAGCAACTATGCTTCCTGAATGCCAGTTTATGATGTGCGGTGATGGGCCAATGATGAACTTCCTGCAACAAGAGATAGATTCAAAGAATCTCGCGCAACGCGTGCATATAATAAACCGGATCGACAATGCGATGGAGTTTTATTCTGAAATTGACGCTCTTGTCATACCCTCAGAAATCGAGGGGCTGCCGTTGGTGCTACTTGAAGTAATGGCTTTATGCTTGCCGGTTATTGCTACCAAAGTAGGGCGCATCCCGCTCACCATATCCCATGGCCCAAACGGGTTCTTATACGAACCGGGAGATATAGCTCAGCTTCACGGGCTTGCTCACATGCTTATCCAACTGCCTACAGAACATAAAAAAAGAATCGGCGAAATTGCGAGACAAATGGTAGTGAAAGAATACAACATTGGGACATGTGCAGAAAGCTATCATAGTGTATTTTTGAGCTCGCCAGGCCGTGTGAGGCATCTTGAGTTATCGGAGTAAACACTATGGATCTTTCTAAGAAAAGAATACTAGTAACAGGTGCTGATGGATTTATAGGTTCTCATTTATCTGACGAACTTGTACGGCGGGGATACGATGTTCGAGCGTTTGTTTACTACAATTCCTTCAATTCTTGGGGGTGGCTCGATTATTCGGATAAGAGCATTAAGGATTCCATAGAGGTGTTTGCGGGCGATATTCGCGATCCATATGGCGTAAGAACCGCAATGAAAGGATGCGACGTCGTATTGCATTTGGCGGCATTGATCGCAATTCCCTATTCGTACCATTCGCCTGATACTTATGTGGATACCAACATCAAGGGTACCCTTAACGTGTTACAGGCTGCCAAGGACCTCGGTATCGCGAAGGTCATACATACTTCAACAAGCGAAGTGTACGGGACGGCAAGGTACGTTCCGATTGACGAGGAGCATCCTCTGCAAGGGCAATCCCCTTATTCTGCCAGCAAAATCGGTGCTGACCAGCTTGCAATATCATTTTTCAAATCGTTTGGCACTCCCGTCGCCGTAATCAGGCCATTCAATACGTACGGCCCGCGACAATCCGCACGCGCCGTTATTCCAACGATCATCACGCAAATTGCAAACGGAATAACAGATATCAAGCTGGGTTCGCTGCACCCCACTCGAGACTTCAATTTTGTGACCGATACGGTTAATGGTTTTATCACCATGGCTGAGTCAGATGTGTGTATAGGTGAAGTGGTGAATATTGGTAGCAACTATGAAATATCCATCAAAGAAACAGGAGAGCTAATAGCTGACGTGATGGGGAAGAAAATACACATCGTAGGTGACGAAGTTCGTCTTCGTCCCGATCAAAGCGAGGTTGAACGTCTCTGGGCTTCCAATGTAAAAGCTGAACGGCTTCTTGGGTGGCGTCCGGTTTACGCAGGCCGCGACGGATTCAAAAAAGGGCTGGAAATAACGGTGAACTGGTTTACCAACCCCGATAATCTCAAGCGATATAAGTCTGATCTCTATAACATTTAGGCCAATATGTAGCAGCAATCGAGAGGAGATAAATAAACAATGGAAGCGGTAATTCTAGCGGGCGGAAAAGGGACCCGATTAAGGCCCTATACAACGATTTTGCCGAAACCGTTGATGCCGGTTGGAGAGCGCCCAATCGTAGAGATTGTGATTGGTCAGCTCAGAGCCGCTGGCATAGGGAAGATCACGATGGCGGTCAATCATATGGCCGACATAATTATGGCTTTCTTTGGAAACGGAGAAAAATTTGGGGTTGAGATCGCTTATTCAATCGAGGACAAACCACTCGGCACCGTCGGCCCACTCAAGGAAATTAGAGATTTACCTGAAAGTTTCCTTGTGATGAACGGCGACATATTAACTGACATTGATTATGCCGATTTGCATAGCAAGCATTTGAGTTCAGGCGCCGATCTTACAATCGCAACATATCGACGCAGTAGCAAAATAGATTTTGGTGTTCTTGAGATTGAGGCAGGTTGCCTCACGGCGTTTCGTGAGAAACCTGTTTATCACTTTAATGTGAGCATGGGTATCTATGTATTCAATCGTTCTCTCCTTACTAGAGTGCCAGCCAACCAGCAATTTGGAATCGACAATCTCGTTCTCGGTATGTTGGCCGACAAACATCCTGTTAATACTTACCCCTTTTCGGGCTATTGGTTAGATATCGGTCGTCCGGATGATTTCGATCAAGCAAATCAGGATATTGCCAAAGTCATGGCACTCACTAAAGGTCGCGGTTAAAGCGGCATCTCGATGTTTGCTTGCGTGACGCTGGTAAACGATAAGGGGGTATGCGCAATAGTTTTACAATCAAATTGCGGGCTCGAAATCATCGGGCTGTCCCAGAGATTTATTATGCGGAGATACTGAAGCAATGATGTGCCCGAGGCAGTTTCAACCAATCAACACTCTCAGGGCCTGCCATATGAACAAAGTATCTTATCTTATGAAACCGAAGCTTCGGTCACAGAAAAAATTCTTAATCACCCCATGAAAGTACTAATAACAGGTGCTAGCGGCTTCACTGCTAGACATCTTGTAGAACTTCTAGCCGCCGAACCTGAGCCATCGGAACTATACCTTACCTCCCGAAGAGCTTTCTCTCTTGGGAAAGCTACGCCTTGTGACTTAGGAGACGCAGCAGCTGTTTGGAGCCTAATTGCCAACGTCAAACCGGACCAGATATACCATTTGGCGGGTAGCTTCACGAATAATTATGAGGTTGATCACCGTGCAAATGTGTTGACTTCCCAGCATATCCTGGACTCGGTTCAAAACCTAAATATTAGCTGCCGGATTTTGTTGATCGGCAGCGCAGCCGAGTACGGATTGATTGCGGAGGCTGACAATCCAGTACCGGAGAATCATTCACTAAAACCTGTTGGAGTTTACGGTTTAACTAAGATGTTTCAGACGTACATGATGGATTACTTCTGGCGACTACACCGGGTGGATGTGGTCATGGCTCGGCCATTCAACCTGATCGGCAGAGGACAATCCAACCGTTTGTTCGTTGGAAGTCTCTATGACCAAATCGAGCGATATCAGCGGGGCGAAATAAAGCGAATTACCGTTGGAAACCTAGGCAGCAGACGCGATTACATCTCTGTGCAGGAAGCCGTCAGGGCATACAGACTTGTAATGAACCGTGGGCTGTCCGGGCAGATTTACAACATTGGCAGTGGAAGATCGATATCTATCGAGGTTTTACTCAAAAGTATTCTTGAAGAACACGGATTGGATATGAACATTGTAGAGCGCAAGGCTCTCAGTGAGCGAGATGCCAAAAAGATCGACGTGCCTGAGATATATGCCGACATTAGAAAGCTCAATGCTCTTCAGGCGCAGATATGTGCTGGGCCACACAAACGATAGTTATATAATTTGATGCGGATCCGCCGCTAGAGCCTCTATGCTGGCTAGGGGATCTAGGGATTGCACAATCTTAGGTGAGCCTGACGCATCGCCACATCATCGCCATCAGCAAGGATGCCCAAGGCTGCGGGCGGGACAAGGTGTTCTTGGAACGGTTGTGGAGGAGTGTGAAATATGAGGAGGTCTAACTGCACGCGTACCCCTATTGGGCTGCGCCGATGGTCTCATTGCTTTTTCCACCTGCCGGAGCCGGCGCAGTTCGCTCATGCCCAGATGGGCGTTCTTCCTTTTCCACGAATAGAAGGTGGCGTCACTCACCCCGAGCTGCCGGCAGAGATCACCGACCGGGGTGCCGCTTTCGGCCTGACAGATCGCGTAAATGATCTGTTCCTCGGAGAATTTGACCGCTCATAGGTTCACTCCTTTCGCAAGGGACCGCCGAAACCGTCAGTGTACTCTAGTTTCAAACAGCCGTCGTTTTCCGGGGAGACGTCAATTCCGAGGCGATCATAAAGCGTGTGTTGAATACCCGTATCGCAAAATCCATTCAGGACACCCCCACAGACACTTCTGCCCATGTCCCATGGCGAGGGAGTGCGGTATTCTGGAAACTTCAAGCGTATGGCCTGGTGGGAATCACATTTTCGAGCTTCTTCCCCAAGCTCATTCACTTCCAGGAGTACACATTCTTTTTCTTGCTTGCCGTCGGACTGTGCGTTGCCTGGGTTGAAAGAAAAAATCCTTGGGTTGGAACCCCCATCGACGTGCCGCTGCTTGGGTTTGTCGGTTGGGTATTGTGTACAATCCCTTTTGCGACCGATCCGGCCTACAGTTTCTCAGAGTGGAGAAAGATTGTGGTGCAAGTTCTCGTCTTTTACTGGGCCATGTTTGTGCTACGTAGTTGCAGGCGCTTCGAACTTCCCCGGCAAATCATATGGACGGTGGTCTTGGGCAGCCTCGTGTTGTCAGGTTTTGCTCTGGTGGACTTTATACTGCGCGGAGGAACATGGAGAGATCGTCTCGTTCGTGCCGGGGCGCCCTATTCGGACTACAATTGGTTAGCGACTTACCTGGTGCTCGTTATTCCGATTCTCATCTGGTGGGTGGTGGCCCATCGCGCATTTTGGACCCGCGCGCTCGGGGTACTGACTCTCGTAACGGCAGGACTCGCGCAATCTGCCTCCTATACCAGGGCAGGCTGGGTAGCGCATTTCGCCCAGGCGGTTGGCTTCGGGATCATGGCAGGACGGCGTCGACTGGTCATATGGGCTCTTGTGGTCGCAATTGCGATGGGTGGCGGGGTATTTGTCGTTTCTGAGATGGGGTACCAACGGGACACCGTCGATTCCTGGACCTTCAGCACCCGCGTGAAAACATGGCAGCTGGGTCTTCACCAAGTTGTTGAACATCCCCTCGTTGGGGTGGGGTATGGGAATGACACCTTTACGAAGGTGTACGCGGCTGAGATAGAAGCGGATGAAACCAAAAGTGTGAAAGAGAGAACGCTCAAGGGGTTGCACAATACATTTGCGATGGTGCTTATGGGGAGCGGTGTGCCCGCCTTGATCTTATTTGTCTGGATTTTCGTCCGCATTGTCTCAACGCTCACGAGACAGTGGTGGCAGTCCAAGGCTGCCGAAACACAAGGGGTACTTGTGGCAGTTGCAGTTGTCACTGTAGGCTATGCCACGCGAAATCTGTTCGATTACATGTTTGCGGGAAGTCTCGCGCATCT
>CAWAIH010000014.1:0-183548 GCA_963781915.1 uncultured Nitrospiraceae bacterium
CCGCATCCGGGTCCACCGCCGCAAAGGTCCCCACCGCCGTCTGGTTCTCCGCCACGCTCACCGTCGCGTCCCCGCCCAGCACCGGCGCCTCATTGACGTTCGTCACGTTCACCGTCACGTTCTGCGTGTCGAGCAGGCTCCCCGCATCCGTCGCCGTCACCGTGATCGCAAACGGCCCGGGCGCGCTCTCAAAGTTCGGCGCCGCAAGGAAGCTCACCACCCCCGCCGCATTGATCGTGAACAGGCCCGCATCCGCCCCGCTCAAACTGTAGGTGATCGTGTCGCCCGCATCCGGGTCCACCGCCGCAAAGGTCCCCACCGCCGTCTGGTTCTCCGCCACGCTCACCGTCGCGTCCCCGCCCAGCACCGGCGCCTCATTGACGTTCGTCACGTTCACCGTCACGTTCTGCGTGTCGAGCAGGCTCCCCGCATCCGTCGCCGTCACCGTGATCGCAAACGGCCCGGGCGCGCTCTCAAAGTTCGGCGCCGCAAGGAAGCTCACCACCCCCGCCGCATTGATCGTGAACAGGCCCGCATCCGCCCCGCTCAAACTGTAGGTGATCGTGTCGCCCGCATCCGGGTCCACCGCCGCAAAGGTCCCCACCGCCGTCTGGTTCTCCGCCACGCTCACCGTCGCGTCCCCGCCCAGCACCGGCGCCTCATTGACGTTCGTCACGTTCACCGTCACGTTCTGCGTGTCGAGCAGGCTCCCCGCATCCGTCGCCGTCACCGTGATCGCAAACGGCCCGGGCGCGCTCTCAAAGTTCGGCGCCGCAAGGAAGCTCACCACCCCCGCCGCATTGATCGTGAACAGGCCCGCATCCGCCCCGCTCAAACTGTAGGTGATCGTGTCGCCCGCATCCGGGTCCACCGCCGCAAAGGTCCCCACCGCCGTCTGGTTCTCCGCCACGCTCACCGTCGCGTCCCCGCCCAGCACCGGCGCCTCATTGACGTTCGTCACGTTCACCGTCACGTTCTGCGTGTCGAGCAGGCTCCCCGCATCCGTCGCCGTCACCGTGATCGCAAACGGCCCGGGCGCGCTCTCAAAGTTCGGCGCCGCAAGGAAGCTCACCACCCCCGCCGCATTGATCGTGAACAGGCCCGCATCCGCCCCGCTCAAACTGTAGGTGATCGTGTCGCCCGCATCCGGGTCCACCGCCGCAAAGGTCCCCACCGCCGTCTGGTTCTCCGCCACGCTCACCGTCGCGTCCCCGCCCAGCACCGGCGCCTCATTGACGTTCGTCACGTTCACCGTCACGTTCTGCGTGTCGAGCAGGCTCCCCGCATCCGTCGCCGTCACCGTGATCGCAAACGGCCCGGGCGCGCTCTCAAAGTTCGGCGCCGCAAGGAAGCTCACCACCCCCGCCGCATTGATCGTGAACAGGCCCGCATCCGCCCCGCTCAAACTGTAGGTGATCGTGTCGCCCGCATCCGGGTCCACCGCCGCAAAGGTCCCCACCGCCGTCTGGTTCTCCGCCACGCTCACCGTCGCGTCCCCGCCCAGCACCGGCGCCTCATTGACGTTCGTCACGTTCACCGTCACGTTCTGCGTGTCGAGCAGGCTCCCCGCATCCGTCGCCGTCACCGTGATCGCAAACGGCCCGGGCGCGCTCTCAAAGTTCGGCGCCGCAAGGAAGCTCACCACCCCCGCCGCATTGATCGTGAACAGGCCCGCATCCGCCCCGCTCAAACTGTAGGTGATCGTGTCGCCCGCATCCGGGTCCACCGCCGCAAAGGTCCCCACCGCCGTCTGGTTCTCCGCCACGCTCACCGTCGCGTCCCCGCCCAGCACCGGCGCCTCATTGACGTTCGTCACGTTCACCGTCACGTTCTGCGTGTCGAGCAGGCTCCCCGCATCCGTCGCCGTCACCGTGATCGCAAACGGCCCGGGCGCGCTCTCAAAGTTCGGCGCCGCAAGGAAGCTCACCACCCCCGCCGCATTGATCGTGAACAGGCCCGCATCCGCCCCGCTCAAACTGTAGGTGATCGTGTCGCCCGCATCCGGGTCCACCGCCGCAAAGGTCCCCACCGCCGTCTGGTTCTCCGCCACGCTCACCGTCGCGTCCCCGCCCAGCACCGGCGCCTCATTGACGTTCGTCACGTTCACCGTCACGTTCTGCGTGTCGAGCAGGCTCCCCGCATCCGTCGCCGTCACCGTGATCGCAAACGGCCCGGGCGCGCTCTCAAAGTTCGGCGCCGCAAGGAAGCTCACCACCCCCGCCGCATTGATCGTGAACAGGCCCGCATCCGCCCCGCTCAAACTGTAGGTGATCGTGTCGCCCGCATCCGGGTCCACCGCCGCAAAGGTCCCCACCGCCGTCTGGTTCTCCGCCACGCTCACCGTCGCGTCCCCGCCCAGCACCGGCGCCTCATTGACGTTCGTCACGTTCACCGTCACGTTCTGCGTGTCGAGCAGGCTCCCCGCATCCGTCGCCGTCACCGTGATCGCAAACGGCCCGGGCGCGCTCTCAAAGTTCGGCGCCGCAAGGAAGCTCACCACCCCCGCCGCATTGATCGTGAACAGGCCCGCATCCGCCCCGCTCAAACTGTAGGTGATCGTGTCGCCCGCATCCGGGTCCACCGCCGCAAAGGTCCCCACCGCCGTCTGGTTCTCCGCCACGCTCACCGTCGCGTCCCCGCCCAGCACCGGCGCCTCATTGACGTTCGTCACGTTCACCGTCACGTTCTGCGTGTCGAGCAGGCTCCCCGCATCCGTCGCCGTCACCGTGATCGCAAACGGCCCGGGCGCGCTCTCAAAGTTCGGCGCCGCGAGGAAGCTCACCACCCCCGCCGCATTGATCGTGAACAGGCCCGCATCCGCCCCGCTCAAACTGTAGGTGATCGTGTCGCCCGCATCCGGGTCCACCGCCGCAAAGGTCCCCACCGCCGTCTGGTTCTCCGCCACGCTCACCGTCGCGTCCCCGCCCAGCACCGGCGCCTCATTGACGTTCGTCACGTTCACCGTCACGTTCTGCGTGTCGAGCAGGCTCCCCGCATCCGTCGCCGTCACCGTGATCGCAAACGGCCCGGGCGCGCTCTCAAAGTTCGGCGCCGCAAGGAAGCTCACCACCCCCGCCGCATTGATCGTGAACAGGCCCGCATCCGCCCCGCTCAAACTGTAGGTGATCGTGTCGCCCGCATCCGGGTCCACCGCCGCAAAGGTCCCCACCGCCGTCTGGTTCTCCGCCACGCTCACCGTCGCGTCCCCGCCCAGCACCGGCGCCTCATTGACGTTCGTCACGTTCACCGTCACGTTCTGCGTGTCGAGCAGGCTCCCCGCATCCGTCGCCGTCACCGTGATCGCAAACGGCCCGGGCGCGCTCTCAAAGTTCGGCGCCGCGAGGAAGCTCACCACCCCCGCCGCATTGATCGTGAACAGGCCCGCATCCGCCCCGCTCAAACTGTAGGTGATCGTGTCGCCCGCATCCGGGTCCACCGCCGCAAAGGTCCCCACCGCCGTCTGGTTCTCCGCCACGCTCACCGTCGCGTCCCCGCCCAGCACCGGCGCCTCATTGACGTTCGTCACGTTCACCGTCACGTTCTGCGTGTCGAGCAGGCTCCCCGCATCCGTCGCCGTCACCGTGATCGCAAACGGCCCGGGCGCGCTCTCAAAGTTCGGCGCCGCGAGGAAGCTCACCACCCCCGCCGCATTGATCGTGAACAGGCCCGCATCCGCCCCGCTCAAACTGTAGGTGATCGTGTCGCCCGCATCCGGGTCCACCGCCGCAAAGGTCCCCACCGCCGTCTGGTTCTCCGCCACGCTCACCGTCGCGTCCCCGCCCAGCACCGGCGCCTCATTGACGTTCGTCACGTTCACCGTCACGTTCTGCGTGTCGAGCAGGCTCCCCGCATCCGTCGCCGTCACCGTGATCGCAAACGGCCCGGGCGCGCTCTCAAAGTTCGGCGCCGCGAGGAAGCTCACCACCCCCGCCGCATTGATCGTGAACAGGCCCGCATCCGCCCCGCTCAAACTGTAGGTGATCGTGTCGCCCGCATCCGGGTCCACCGCCGCAAAGGTCCCCACCGCCGTCTGGTTCTCCGCCACGCTCACCGTCGCGTCCCCGCCCAGCACCGGCGCCTCATTGACGTTCGTCACGTTCACCGTCACGTTCTGCGTGTCGAGCAGGCTCCCCGCATCCGTCGCCGTCACCGTGATCGCAAACGGCCCGGGCGCGCTCTCAAAGTTCGGCGCCGCGAGGAAGCTCACCACCCCCGCCGCATTGATCGTGAACAGGCCCGCATCCGCCCCGCTCAAACTGTAGGTGATCGTGTCGCCCGCATCCGGGTCCACCGCCGCAAAGGTCCCCACCGCCGTCTGGTTCTCCGCCACGCTCACCGTCGCGTCCCCGCCCAGCACCGGCGCCTCATTGACGTTCGTCACGTTCACCGTCACGTTCTGCGTGTCGAGCAGGCTCCCCGCATCCGTCGCCGTCACCGTGATCGCAAACGGCCCGGGCGCGCTCTCAAAGTTCGGCGCCGCAAGGAAGCTCACCACCCCCGCCGCATTGATCGTGAACAGGCCCGCATCCGCCCCGCTCAAACTGTAGGTGATCGTGTCGCCCGCATCCGGGTCCACCGCCGCAAAGGTCCCCACCGCCGTCTGGTTCTCCGCCACGCTCACCGTCGCGTCCCCGCCCAGCACCGGCGCCTCATTGACGTTCGTCACGTTCACCGTCACGTTCTGCGTGTCGAGCAGGCTCCCCGCATCCGTCGCCGTCACCGTGATCGCAAACGGCCCGGGCGCGCTCTCAAAGTTCGGCGCCGCAAGGAAGCTCACCACCCCCGCCGCATTGATCGTGAACAGGCCCGCATCCGCCCCGCTCAAACTGTAGGTGATCGTGTCGCCCGCATCCGGGTCCACCGCCGCAAAGGTCCCCACCGCCGTCTGGTTCTCCGCCACGCTCACCGTCGCGTCCCCGCCCAGCACCGGCGCCTCATTGACGTTCGTCACGTTCACCGTCACGTTCTGCGTGTCGAGCAGGCTCCCCGCATCCGTCGCCGTCACCGTGATCGCAAACGGCCCGGGCGCGCTCTCAAAGTTCGGCGCCGCAAGGAAGCTCACCACCCCCGCCGCATTGATCGTGAACAGGCCCGCATCCGCCCCGCTCAAACTGTAGGTGATCGTGTCGCCCGCATCCGGGTCCACCGCCGCAAAGGTCCCCACCGCCGTCTGGTTCTCCGCCACGCTCACCGTCGCGTCCCCGCCCAGCACCGGCGCCTCATTGACGTTCGTCACGTTCACCGTCACGTTCTGCGTGTCGAGCAGGCTCCCCGCATCCGTCGCCGTCACCGTGATCGCAAACGGCCCGGGCGCGCTCTCAAAGTTCGGCGCCGCAAGGAAGCTCACCACCCCCGCCGCATTGATCGTGAACAGGCCCGCATCCGCCCCGCTCAAACTGTAGGTGATCGTGTCGCCCGCATCCGGGTCCACCGCCGCAAAGGTCCCCACCGCCGTCTGGTTCTCCGCCACGCTCACCGTCGCGTCCCCGCCCAGCACCGGCGCCTCATTGACGTTCGTCACGTTCACCGTCACGTTCTGCGTGTCGAGCAGGCTCCCCGCATCCGTCGCCGTCACCGTGATCGCAAACGGCCCGGGCGCGCTCTCAAAGTTCGGCGCCGCAAGGAAGCTCACCACCCCCGCCGCATTGATCGTGAACAGGCCCGCATCCGCCCCGCTCAAACTGTAGGTGATCGTGTCGCCCGCATCCGGGTCCACCGCCGCAAAGGTCCCCACCGCCGTCTGGTTCTCCGCCACGCTCACCGTCGCGTCCCCGCCCAGCACCGGCGCCTCATTGACGTTCGTCACGTTCACCGTCACGTTCTGCGTGTCGAGCAGGCTCCCCGCATCCGTCGCCGTCACCGTGATCGCAAACGGCCCGGGCGCGCTCTCAAAGTTCGGCGCCGCAAGGAAGCTCACCACCCCCGCCGCATTGATCGTGAACAGGCCCGCATCCGCCCCGCTCAAACTGTAGGTGATCGTGTCGCCCGCATCCGGGTCCACCGCCGCAAAGGTCCCCACCGCCGTCTGGTTCTCCGCCACGCTCACCGTCGCGTCCCCGCCCAGCACCGGCGCCTCATTGACGTTCGTCACGTTCACCGTCACGTTCTGCGTGTCGAGCAGGCTCCCCGCATCCGTCGCCGTCACCGTGATCGCAAACGGCCCGGGCGCGCTCTCAAAGTTCGGCGCCGCAAGGAAGCTCACCACCCCCGCCGCATTGATCGTGAACAGGCCCGCATCCGCCCCGCTCAAACTGTAGGTGATCGTGTCGCCCGCATCCGGGTCCACCGCCGCAAAGGTCCCCACCGCCGTCTGGTTCTCCGCCACGCTCACCGTCGCGTCCCCGCCCAGCACCGGCGCCTCATTGACGTTCGTCACGTTCACCGTCACGTTCTGCGTGTCGAGCAGGCTCCCCGCATCCGTCGCCGTCACCGTGATCGCAAACGGCCCGGGCGCGCTCTCAAAGTTCGGCGCCGCGAGGAAGCTCACCACCCCCGCCGCATTGATCGTGAACAGGCCCGCATCCGCCCCGCTCAAACTGTAGGTGATCGTGTCGCCCGCATCCGGGTCCACCGCCGCAAAGGTCCCCACCGCCGTCTGGTTCTCCGCCACGCTCACCGTCGCGTCCCCGCCCAGCACCGGCGCCTCATTGACGTTCGTCACGTTCACCGTCACGTTCTGCGTGTCGAGCAGGCTCCCCGCATCCGTCGCCGTCACCGTGATCGCAAACGGCCCGGGCGCGCTCTCAAAGTTCGGCGCCGCAAGGAAGCTCACCACCCCCGCCGCATTGATCGTGAACAGGCCCGCATCCGCCCCGCTCAAACTGTAGGTGATCGTGTCGCCCGCATCCGGGTCCACCGCCGCAAAGGTCCCCACCGCCGTCTGGTTCTCCGCCACGCTCACCGTCGCGTCCCCGCCCAGCACCGGCGCCTCATTGACGTTCGTCACGTTCACCGTGATCGCCGCGGTGTCGCTCAGACTGCCGTCGCTGGCCTGGACCGTCAGGGTAAAGCTAGGCGTGGTCTCATAGTCCAGCGCCGCGCTGTTCGCCACGGTGATGGCGCCGGTTGCGCTATTGATGGTAAACGCTCCACCCGTGTTGCCCCCGGTAATGCTGTACGTGATCGCCTGGCCGTCGCGATCTAAGTCGGTCCCGGTGAAGCTGTCACTCACGTTCGTGACGGCGCTGCCGTTGACACTATTCTCGTTGAGCGCCACCGTCGCATCCACGATGTTCGGCGCATCGTTCACCGCCGCCACCGTCAGCGTCACCGTCTGCGTCGCGCTCGGCGTGGCCCCGTCGGTCGCCACCACCGTGATCGACCGGTTGCTCGTCGTCGGCGTATCGCTCGTGTCGTTGTACTGAATGCCCTGCAGAATCGACTGGTACACCGCCTTCGTCGCCGAGCCCGTGATCGACAGCACCCCGGTCCCGGCGGTATAGCTCACCGTCAACCCCGCTCCCGACGCCGCCGTCGTCGCCGCCGCATTGAGCGAAAGCGACTCCACCGCGTTGCCATCGGGCCGCGTCGTCAGCGTCACCGTCAACGCCGTCAGATTCGCCGAATCCACGTCGGTCAGCGTCCCCACCGGTGCGATCAACACCGGCGTCTGTTCCGTGAACGCGGTCGTCACATCCTGCCCGGCCCCGCCCGCGTTCAGGTCCACCACCGGCGCATCGTTCACCGCCGCCACCGTCAGCGTCACCGTCTGCGTCGCGCTCGGCGTGGCCCCGTCGGTCGCCACCACCGTGATCGACCGGTTGCTCGTCGTCGGCGTATCGCTCGTGTCGTTGTACTGAATGCCCTGCAGAATCGACTGGTACACCGCCGCCGTCGCGCTAGCCCGTGATCGACAGCACCCCGGTCCCGGCGGTATAGCTCACCGTCAACCCCGCTCCCGACGCCGCCGTCGTCGCCGCCGCATTGAGCGAAAGCGACTCCACCGCGTTGCCATCGGGCCGCGTCGTCAGCGTCACCGTCAACGCCGTCAGATTCGCCGAATCCACGTCGGTCAGCGTCCCCACCGGTGCGATCAACACCGGCGTCTGTTCCGTGAACGCGGTCGTCACATCCTGCCCGGCCCCGCCCGCGTTCAGGTCCACCACCGGCGCATCGTTCACCGCCGCCACCGTCAGCGTCACCGTCTGCGTCGCGCTCGGCGTGGCCCCGTCGGTCGCCACCACCGTGATCGACCGGTTGCTCGTCGTCGGCGTATCGCTCGTGTCGTTGTACTGAATGCCCTGCAGAATCGACTGGTACACCGCCTTCGTCGCCGAGCCCGTGATCGACAGCACCCCGGTCCCGGCGGTATAGCTCACCGTCAACCCCGCTCCCGACGCCGCCGTCGTCGCCGCCGCATTGAGCGAAAGCGACTCCACCGCGTTGCCATCGGGCCGCGTCGTCAGCGTCACCGTCAACGCCGTCAGATTCGCCGAATCCACGTCGGTCAGCGTCCCCACCGGTGCGATCAACACCGGCGTCTGTTCCGTGAACGCGGTCGTCACATCCTGCCCGGCCCCGCCCGCGTTCAGGTCCACCACCGGCGCATCGTTCACCGCCGCCACCGTCAGCGTCACCGTCTGCGTCGCGCTCGGCGTGGCCCCGTCGGTCGCCACCACCGTGATCGACCGGTTGCTCGTCGTCGGCGTATCGCTCGTGTCGTTGTACTGAATGCCCTGCAGAATCGACTGGTACACCGCCTTCGTCGCCGAGCCCGTGATCGACAGCACCCCGGTCCCGGCGGTATAGCTCACCGTCAACCCCGCTCCCGACGCCGCCGTCGTCGCCGCCGCATTGAGCGAAAGCGACTCCACCGCGTTGCCATCGGGCCGCGTCGTCAGCGTCACCGTCAACGCCGTCAGATTCGCCGAATCCACGTCGGTCAGCGTCCCCACCGGTGCGATCAACACCGGCGTCTGTTCCGTGAACGCGGTCGTCACATCCTGCCCGGCCCCGCCCGCGTTCAGGTCCACCACCGGCGCATCGTTCACCGCCGCCACCGTCAGCGTCACCGTCTGCGTCGCGCTCGGCGTGGCCCCGTCGGTCGCCACCACCGTGATCGACCGGTTGCTCGTCGTCGGCGTATCGCTCGTGTCGTTGTACTGAATGCCCTGCAGAATCGACTGGTACACCGCCTTCGTCGCCGAGCCCGTGATCGACAGCACCCCGGTCCCGGCGGTATAGCTCACCGTCAACCCCGCTCCCGACGCCGCCGTCGTCGCCGCCGCATTGAGCGAAAGCGACTCCACCGCGTTGCCATCGGGCCGCGTCGTCAGCGTCACCGTCAACGCCGTCAGATTCGCCGAATCCACGTCGGTCAGCGTCCCCACCGGTGCGATCAACACCGGCGTCTGTTCCGTGAACGCGGTCGTCACATCCTGGCCGGCCCCGCCCGCGTTCAGGTCCACCACCGGCGCATCGTTCACCGCCGTAACATTGATCGTGGCAATCGCTGTATTAGAAACCGTGCTACCGTCGTTGACTGTTACGGAGATGACCCGCGCAGTAGTCGATGGGGTATCCGACGTATTATTGAATGCGATCAACTCAACCGCATCGGCGTACTGCGCTTTAGTCGCGGTGCCGGACAGCGTAATAATTTCACCGTTGGTGCCCGAGCGCGTCCAACTGATACCTCCAGGCAACGTGCCGCTTCCGCCCAACGACCCGTTAACGAGCAATTGATCTCCCGCCTGGAAGTTCGTCAGCGTGACGATGCCGCTCGCGATGGTGGTGCTGGAGGTATCAAAAATCGAGCTGTCCACATCGGCGATCGCCACGGCTGTGCCGTTCTCGGTAAACGTTGCTGTCCAGCCCGTAGCGGTAAGATCCACCGTGGTGACCGTGGTCGTCGTAGTCGCCGTATTGTTGATAACGACGTTGTCGACTCCGATGCGGTCGCCTGACGAGGCGGAACCATCATGCAAGGTGAAAACGAAGTTTCCGGACGCGGCGACTGGCGTCGCCAGGGTAATGGTGTTCGTGCCCATTGCCTGCGTCCTGACGTCCGATACTGCAGTAACGGATCCGAGAGTGCCGCTGGCACCGTTGAAATACGCCCACGTTCCCGTTGTCGTATTGGTGCCCGACGTGAACATGGCATACAGCACGCCGTTGTAGGAGACATCCAATTTATTGGAATTGTTGTCCCTGCTCTCCCAGTTGAAGTCAAAAGCCAGCGACGAAACGGCGTTGACCGTCGAAACGACCGTCTGCAAGAGCTGCGTACCGGTCGAGGCGTAGGTTTGTCGTCACCGAGTCGGTCGGCAAAGACAATGTCTGCGAAAGCGATGTGTTGTTGCCGGCGCTGTTTCCCGCCAGGTATAACGATTGGTCTGTACGCTGGCGATGTTTCCGGGATCGGTCTCCGTCCAACCCGCCGGCACGGTGCCATTGGCGCCGGTCATGGCCCCGTTACTGATCGCCAGAGCGACTCCACCGGCGTTGCCATCGGGCCGCGTCGTCAGCGTCACCGTCAACGCCGTCAGATTCGCCGAATCCACGTCGGTCAGCGTCCCCACCGGTGCGATCAACACCGGCGTCTGTTCCGTGAACGCGGTCGTCACATCCTGCCCGGCCCCGCCCGCGTTCAGGTCCACCACCGGCGCATCGTTCACCGCGGTGATGGTGATCGTGCTGAACACCATGTTACTGGGATTAAGTGTGGTCTGGTCCTGGACGGTTGTGCTGATGATGCGCGTAGTTTTGGCACTGCCCATCGTCGCGCACGGTGACTGCGTACATCACGGCGTGCTGCCGCTGAGCGTGGATCGTCACCGGTTCGAGAAACGACGTGTTGATACCACTGGCAATTGTCCTGGTGCCGGTGAAGCGTCAGAACACCGGTCCCGGAGTCGTAGCTGCCGGAGATACCAGCCCACATCGTGACCAAGTGAGCGTATCGCCCGCGCGAAATTGTGATGATCGACACCGTACCGCCGGACATATTGGCGCTGTTGGCATCGGTGATGACCACATCTGCATCGCTGATCGCTGCGCCTGCGCCGCCTTCGGTGTATGAGCTGTGCGAATCCGGTCGGTTCCGCCGCATCTGTCACGTTGTCGACGAAAAATGACTCGCTGCGCACCGGTGTCGCGTATTGCCAGCCTGACGCGGAAACGGATCATGGTATTGGCGGACTCGTAACCTGCGAGGCTCACCAGTCGTCGCGTGCCGGTCGAGACACCGGCCGCTTCCCGTGAAGGTCTCAGCGTGGTATCAGTTGATGCCACCGTTGGAAGCTTCGACGACGATACCATCCGCAGCTCAGCCCCGCCGCGGTCGTACGTAGTTAAAACTCAACGTCGGGTTTACGTAGTTCGTAAGGTCGATCTGGCGCCGCAGCGCCGTGGACGCGGCGCCGGTATCTCTGTTGATTGAGGCTTCTCCATCGACCGTCCGCGGTCGCATCGACATCATCGACCTGCAACTTCGCCTGCCGTCGCAGACTGGCCGCCAGCGGCGCATCCACCTCTATCCAATTGGAGGCCCAGGGTATGGACCTCCCGGGCTGCTGTACGCAGCCGTGAATGGCGCGGAATCGTCGAAGTTGTCGCTCGCGGATACGGCAGCATCGTTGTCGTTCAGATCCAGTTTCGGGCCGTTCACGTCGGCGATGCTGTTGAACAGGATGTCATGCAGTATCACGATGGGGTGGCATTGGAGGTGCCGTCGTAGGTGAACTCTACCCAGGTAATTCCGGTCTGGTTAAAGTCACCGTAGTATTGCCAGCGCCGTCGTCGGATTTGCATCGCTGCCGTTACCTGAAACTCTGTTGGTTCCATTGTAAGGTGTTGGTCGTACCGACGGTTGCAGAAGTGGGATCGTCGCCAAGGATTGCTGCGCTGAATACAGCAAATTCAGTATTGTCGACGTCGAACAACGTCATGCTGACATTGTTGACGCTGCCGCCCGGCTGGCTACTGAAGTCTACGTGACCGTAATGGTGTCGGTGGTCGGATTAATGCCATGCCCAGCTGAAGGGCTGACTGGGCTGGCGCGAGACCGCCGGTGTAAGCTGGCGCTTGTTGCTGCACTGGTCAGCGTGCCGCGGCATTTTGCGTTAACGTCACGGTGACGGCGCTGCCGTCCGCGAGCGTCAAATTCTGGACGGCGGGGGTAGCGATGCCGGCAGTCCACGTTTGCGTATCCCAGTCGACGACACCAAGCAATCCTGACCAGTTATCCTGGGTATCGCGATCGACGGCCAAGTCGGTCTCAATGGAGCCCTGCTGCAATTCAAGATCCCAGTCGCCGCCAAGCTCGGCATTGCCGGTGGCGTCGGTGCTGGCGGCAACGTCCGCGCCGGTCAGACGCCCGAGCGTTTCGGCAGCAGCCATTCCTGCCTCGCCTTTGCCGAAACTGCAGCCGTAGACCAGGATGTCCGCCTCGTCGGTCAGGTGGTACTTTGATGGCGGCAAGTTCATCGGCGTACTCGCCCTGCATGTTGTTGCCGGTTAGAACCGTTGAACCAAGCTTGAGTTCCCCCTCGTCGCCATGCGAGATCAGGTGAATGGCATCGACGCGCCCCACTTGCCCGAGCGCCGCCACGATCTGCTCCATGCCGTCGCGGGAAGAATCAAGCAACACCACCCGTGCATCGGGATTGTTGATGCCGTTGATGAGCGCCTGGTAGTTCTCGACCGAGGTATCGACGAATACGATTTCAACACGCGCAGGCGCGAGTTCGCTACTGATCACGTCGATCGTGGAATCGGCGGCAGCCGGCGCGCCGTTCGCGGTCGCGCTTGAAACGTCTCCCACGTCAATGCCACGTCCTGTGTTCGAGTAGATGGCGTTTCCGAGAATCTGCACCTCGAAAGCGTTTAAGGCGACTCCGGTGCTGAAGGCGTCTGTCCCGATGAGATTACCTTGGATCGTTCTGTTATCTCTGTTGTCTGTCTGAACACCGACGGTGGTGCCTGATATCAAGTTTCCTTGTCCGACAACCGCTCCACCAGTGGTTTCGCTAATGACGCTTGAGGTCTCAATCGACCCGGTGGTGACTTCAAGTAGCCAGTCTGCAGACTCAGTGGTAAGCCCCGTAAGGTCTTTGCTGGCGGCGACATCGGCGCCGGTGAGATTGTCCAAGCTGTCGATTGCCAGTTGCCCGGCTTCGCCTGGCCAGAGCTACTACCGTCGACCAGGAGTTCGGCGTCCGCCGACAGGCTCTGGCCGATCTGCTGAAACTGCTCGGCGTAACTCGTGCTGATTGAGTGTTGGATCGGAAAGCCGGAGCTGAGGTGCATCCCAGCTTCGGTGCCATCACCGATCAGATTGACAGGATCGATGCTCGAATGATTGGAGGAAGTATCCGCTATCTGCTCGACCCCATCGCGGGCTGGATCGAGTATGTGCGCTTCGACGTTGGGGCTGATGCCGTCGAGCAGCTGCTGGTAGTCAAGTACATTCGTGGACACAAACAGCGTGTCCTGGCGGGCTGCCGATACATCAAGCGCCGCCAGAGCATCGAAAAGAGCCTGATCAGCAGTGGCGGAAGATTCTCCGGTTTGTGCGTCGGTTGTCGCCGCATCACCAGCCGAGGAGGAATCCTCAGCCTGGTTTTGGGCGGTTTGTTCGGTATTCACGATGCTGGCGGTGGCCACAGCAGCCCCGTCGAACATGATGCGCGATTCGAGCGACAGCAATGAGCCGCCAAAGATCGACGGGGTGACAGCCGCGATCCGCGGAGGCACGACTGTCCTTTCGCGCCGGCTTGATTGCTTTTTTCTTCTGTTTACGTGGTGTGCTCATGGCATAGCGATGAAACGTTTAGCCGAAAATCACTACTAAATTTGCAAGGATGGTGCCAGATCACGCAATAAGTTCATTTTCCTTGTTGGGAGCGCGAAACCTACTTTTTGGGGACATTCATGTGGCGTCATAGATTGTACTTAAGGGCCACTTTTGGGCTAATGCCTCGCATTGTATTCTAGGCGCCACTTTCTCGAATGAAGATGCGGGCACTCTGTTGCCACACCCGTTGGGCAAAGCTGATCCGAGGACCCTTCACGAGCACGATCCCTCGTACGGCTTGATTCCACCGGGGCGGAGAGTCGACGAAGTGCAGAGTAATGCGATAGACAGAGGTTTCCGGTTTTAACCGATGCTGGGCATCTTCTTGAACCGCTACATCTCCGCCATAGAGAGATGCGAGATAGGGCACCGTGAAACTGCTTTCGTCGCTGTCACGAATCTCGACCACCTGCGCCTCCAAACTCGGCCGATCTGCACCCTGGGGAATGAAACGAGCCGATTGACCCTTGTGGAGATAACCGACCTCTGTCTCGGGAGCCAGCGCGTGCAACTCTTCGCCCGCCGGATCGATCACGTATGCGAGCGGCAACTCCTTGTTGACCCACTGTCCCACATGCAGCGCCTCCGCCCGATCGGTCACCACTCCTGCAATCGGCGCCGTGAGTACTAGATTCTGCTGCTGTTCCAGTAGACCTTCGAGCTGAGAGAGACGAGCCCTCAGAGTTTCCAACGTCACCTGGTGCTGCGCAAGCTCTTGCCGGTCGATGAACTGGCGCCGGCCTCTCGATCGCTCGACCTCGATTCGCTTGCGTATTAACGCCATATCCTTTTCAAGCACCGGCGATTCCAACGTAACCAGCCTGTCCCCCACCCCCACTCGTCGCCCTTCTTTCAGCGCCAGTTCGACGATCCTCCCTGGTGCCGGCGCATAGATTGTGGCATGCGGCGTCGATTCCAACACCGCAGGGAGGCTGATGCGATCGGACCAGGGAATGAATAGCGCCGCTATCAGAAAGGCCAGACCGCCGACCGATATCCATACTCGGCCCCGTTCACGCATCGCTCCACGTAGACTCCACCAAGCCTTGAGCTCGCCCACGACCGGGAGCAGGATAAACCAGCCGATTTCGACCGCAAAGAGGATGAGCCCTAATAACTTGAAAAAGAACTCGTAGACCACGAAGGCGATGCCGAGAAACAGCATCAAGCGATAGACCCACACTCCCCAGGCAAACCAGATAAATAATCGGCGTTGGGCAGCGGCAACCGGCTCGGGCATCGGGACATCGAGGCCGAGAAGGAGCCGCCGCAGCTGCCACCGCCCGAAGGCAAAGGCTCGCTCGTGCAAGTTGGGAATGTCCAGCAAATCGGAAAGCACATAATACCCATCGAATCGCATGAACGGGCTGAGATTGATGGCAGCGCCTACCATCAGACTTGTCGTCGCCACGATAAACACCAGACTCCGCACCACGCCATCGTCAAGAAAGTTCCACGCAAATATCGCCAGCGCAGCCAATGCACATTCGACGACCATCCCGGCAGCGCCAATGGCGGCACGCTGGCGACGGGAAGTCAGTTTCCACGCATCGGAGGTGTCCGAATACAGCATCGGTACCATCACCATCATGGCGACACCCATGGTGGGAACGCGACAGCCATAGCGTGTCGCCGTATAGGCATGCCCCAGTTCATGAAACACCTTGACGACGACCAGACAGAGAACGTACAGCGCGAGGCCTTGCGGAGTGAAAAAATGCAGGATGGTGGCTGTGAAGGTGTCCCACTGCCGCGAAACGAGGTAGATGCCTGCCAGGCCGATAAACGCAATGATCCAAGCCGTCGTTTTCGAGAAGAGCCACTCGACGAAGGGTAGGGTCGCACGAAGAAATCGGTCCGGACGGACCAACGGAATCTGGAAAAATAGATAGTGGTGGACGAGCCACATCAACCACTGCGGCTTTGCAGCCTCTGCTTGATCCGCATAGGCCCGGTACCCGCCTTTCGGCGGATCGCGCATCAGATGGTTGGCGTACAAAAAACGGAGGAGGTCCTCGACGTCCTGCTTCGTGGCTCGGCAGGTCGTGTCCGCATGAATCTGCGACAGGACAGCCTCAGCCGATCGGCCGCTCCAACGCGAAAGAATCTGGTAGGCGGCCCAGCCGATGTGAAAATATTTCCCGCGAACCGGATCGACGACAACCCACGTCGGCGAACCGTCGGCGGACGAGGCGCCAGCGATAAGCTGGAGATCTTCCCGCAACAGCGGCAGCAGAGCCTCCGGCTTTGGGGATGGGGACTGTTTCATAGGCCAATCCAGGGCCGGATGGCGGAGATCGGGCGACGGAACAGATAGGTGAATAGTGTGACCGTCTCTCCGTAGATTTTGGCGCTCCCTTGCCAACCGATGCGGAACTCCGAGGCCCCCTGCCCTAGCTGAGCGGTCACGCGGTAGGCCAGCATATTGTTCGGCAAGACCTCGGCGTGGTAGCTCGCATGACTCACCGTGGCAGGAACGCTGGAAAAAGGATTGGCATTCAGGAACAGCGCTACCGACGCACCTTCGCGCAGAACAATCGCATCCTCCACCGGCAAATCGATTCGCACCTCCAACTGTTGGGGATTCGCCAATTCCATAATGCGTTGGCCGACCACAACCGGCTTTCCGATCCAATCGGACTTGTCCGTATAGAGTAAGAGTCCAGCTTGCTCGGCCTTCACCTCGACCTTTGCCAACCGTTCATGCGTATAGTTCCGCTCGGTTTCTCGCAGCTCGACTTCGGCTTTCAACAGCGGAACCTCTGATTTTTGTTCAGCGTCCACGAATGAGCCTTGTACTGCGCGTCGATACTGCGCCATCCCCACATCGAGATTCCGCTCCGCGACTTCGTACTCACTTCTGAATGTCGTGTCTTCGTACTTGAACAACACTTGGCCTTTGGACACCACGGTATTGGGAAGGACAAAAATTTCGGCGATGACACCGTCAATCGGGGCACTAACGATTGAAGGATCCTTCGCGACAATCTTCGCAGGCGCCAGCGTCGACATGGGGACAGGAATGACCAGTGCGCTCAGCATTACAACCGCAAGTACCCACGTCATGGTGCGGTTCAGCCCCCATCGCCATCGCCGAGCATTCGATGAACCGACGGCACACCAGGCGTAGGCATAGGCGTCACCGAGACGTTGCAGGACCGTCACTTCGTGGTCCACCCATGGCTCGTCCCTGGTCAGCCACAGGCCGCCGATGATCTGTCCCCCCGGGTGCTTTAGAGGGCACCACAGTCCATGCTCTAGGGTGAATTCCTTCCAGTCCGGTCTGAGCTCCTCAGGACAATCCTCTTCAGTGACGTGACTGATCTCCGGACCTGTCGAGATCTTGCGCAATTCACCAATCAATCGCTCAGTCCATTGCATCAAGGGAACGGTGCGATCCATCACCGGAACGCTCGATGCGGCTCGCACCTCATAGCTCTGCGTAGACGGGGTCGGCGGGATAAGCAAAATTGCTTGCCGATAGGGAACCAACCGGCGCGTTTCGTTGACGAAAAAGAATTGCAGTTCTTGCTGGGTCCTGGCGGCACGAACCATCCCCTCCAGCTGAAGCAGCATGGTAAACGACGTGTTCCTCTGCGGCGGGCTGGTGGGAGTGACTTCTGTTGCGACCATGTCAGCGTGAAAGTCCGGTGAACGAAGCGGCCCCGCTCATTCCTGCGAGCACATTGTTGGGCTGGGTACGAAACAGGCCTTTCACTTTCACCGTTTGACTGGCAGGATCGACGTTCGCGCCGATGTCCTGAACCACGGCGGGATACCGGAGTCCCGTTTCATCGATGGCGTACTCAAAGCGCATGCCGACCTTCAGCCACGCGAGGGATCTCGACGACAGAATCAGTTCGATCTCGAGCAGACTATCATCCAACAGACTGATGAGCTGGTCGTTGGGAAAGACATTTTCGTGTTCGTTCACAATCATTTTGACGACCCGCCCGGGAAACGGAGCAAGCACCGTGCAGCCTTTCACATTCACTTGCGCCACATTGATGGCGGCGAGTGCTTTTTCGGCTTCGGCCTGAGAGACCTCGAGTTCGAGTGTCCCGACGGAATCGTGCTCGGCAAGCCGAAGGTTGTTCTCGTAGGTCAATTTCTTTCCGCGATGTTCCGCCTCAGCGCTCGCCAGCTCCGCTTCATACTTCGAACAGTCGAGGGCCACCAGGAGGGCACCTTTTTTAAACCGCTGTCCCTCCTTGAAGGGCAGCTGGCTAATACGGCCCTGGACCTGGCTGGCCAAAGTGGCCTGTGCGGTCGCCTTCACCACGCCGCGGATCGTGCTGAGTTCTGCTGCGCTGCTTGCGGGCTTGTGATCTGATTTGGCGCCGGCCGCCGCGAACGACATCGGCATGAAAAGCCACAGGCCCAAAATTGCACCACCGATCAGTGGCCAGCTAGGGTGGATCACTTGAGTAACTCCTTGCTTTTCGCCCATCGCTTGCGCAGTTCGAGGGCCATGTCAGACACACTCTGTTCCTGCGTCAGGTCATTGGGCAGGACATCTTCTCCGACGGCGGCGAGGAGCGACCCCCAGGCGATTTGCAGTCCCGCCTCTACGGTGTCGTAGCGCAGTTGCGACGCTACCTGATTGACGCGCTCGCGCAGCATGGCCTGCTCACTCACCCGGGACGTTCGCCAGGCCTGACGTGTCTGCTCCGTAATTTGGGCCTGCGTGTCATGATAGAGCTTCGCTGTCGATGTTTCCGTCTTCGCCTGTGCGACCTGCGCGACGCTGACATGCACTTGCGACATAATGGCCATGGTCAGCGCGAGATCCTGCGTATACAGCACCGTGTGTTGCGCCTCGATCGTCTTTGCCCTGGCCGGATACCGAAAGAGGTTCAGCAAATTCCAACTGGTCCGGGCGGCATAGGAGGCCCAATTGTTGTTAAAGAGAAAGCTGTTGCTGTTGTAGTTCTCCCCGACTTGGAGGTTGAGGCTGGGGAGCATCTCGAGGATCGCCACTTTGGTCTCCTGTGCGTTGATGCGACGACGGTAATCGATCATCCGCAGCTCCGGGCGGGCCTCCAGCGCCCGATCCTCCAATACCGTCATATCGGGCGGAAGGCTGAGCGTGCTGGCCTCTCGCTCCGGAACCAGGAGCCGCAGCGCGTGCTCTTGGCCGGGGGGCAGATTGATGAGCGCGGCCAGTTGCAGCTTCGCCGTGGAGAGCTCCCTGAACAACTGCTGCACGTAGCGCTGCGTATTGAGGAGATCGAGCTTATACTGCAAGGGCACCAAGGGCGTACTGAGTTTCTCGTCCTGCACGGCCTGGGCTTTGTCCAGCGCGCTACTCACCCATTCATTCAACATCTTGAGGGACGGCAGAATCCGCTCCGCACTGACGGCGCGCCAATAGGCGGCCCGCACATCCTGCATGACGCGATTGGCCACGCGCCGCCGTTCTTCTTCCGCGATCAAGACGTCGTCGGCGGCCTGCTTCGCCCGGATGTATGACAGGCCGAAATCCAAGACATTCCAGCTGAGCGACAGATCGGCGGAGAACAGGTTCTTCTCAGATGAGGTAAAGGGTTGAATCTGCTGTTGCCCGGTAATCAAGGAGCGGGCAATCCCGCCGGTATAATTATCGCGCCCGTCGAAGCCGGCGTTCGCCGCCAGGCGAGGCAACATGGCATAGTGCGAGAGGTCGAGTTGGGTCTGGGCCAGCATCTTGTGCATCAGCTCAACGCGCGCATCGAGGTTATACTTGAGCGCCCGCGCCATCGCTTCGTAGAGATCGATCGCATCCGAGACGGGCTCTTGATCCTTGGTCAGAACGGCCCGGTCTTCTTGCATGCGTGACCGCACCTCTTCCCTCGTCAGGGGGATAGGTTTGACAGCACAACTGGTCAAATCGATGGAGGCGAGGATCATCAGTACCACCAGTAACAGGTTGATCATGCCGCGAGATCGTCCGGCTGGAACAGTTGCTCCTTTCACCACATCATTCCCTGTTCAGATCTATTCGATGAGCCAATCATTCTGTTCCACGCCAAACAATAGAGCACTTCTGTTCTACCGCATACAGGATAGGACCAATAAGGCCTAGCTGATCCGTTTTAACATTAGGACCAACAAGACCTATTTTGATTATATGTAAGAGTACTCAATAACCGTGGTTTGTCATCTTTTTTCGGCTATTGGTACATCTCTTTACCGGCCTGCTCATAGCCAAACTTGAGCTAAAGCCATCTCTGCTACCGAGGATAATCGACGTAATCCATGACGAGTCATGCGCTCAACCTTTGCCACGAACAAACCGGTAACGATTGCACAAACCGTGTTTTTCCTTTTTGCGTCCAATATTTCTTGGTAGCTTGCTACGAGAGGTCGGGAGTGTGACCCTTTCGGTCAACCACAACTCCACCCATCATCAAGGAGATCACTATGAAAAAAGAGACTGGATCACCGGCGAATACAACGAGCCCATCCCCCGCAACGCCCTCACCAATAACCCAAGCAGCCAACGCCACCCCGACGGTCCAGTTTGATGTCTCCAACCTTAAGAATTCCTACGCTAATGTGTGCAATGTGTCGTCGACCCGAGAAGAAGTGGTGTTGGCCTTTGGCATCAATGATGTGTGGGAGCGGGCGCAGGCAAATCTCCAGGTTCAGCTGACGAACCGTATCGTACTGAACCCCTATGCGGCGAAGCGGTTAGCTGCCGTGCTCAATCGTGTGGTCGCCGAATATGAGTCCAAGTTTGGGACGTTGAAGGACGACCCCAGACCACAGACCAAGGCAGCCTAAGAGAAAGGAACCCCACCGGACGTCCCTCTGACCAGAGAGAGCGCTTCAACAGCCTTGTAGTTGATTTGATTGGTTATTGATTACAGGGGGCAACTGCCCGGCCCGCCAGTAATCCCGTCGCCCAGGCCCATTGAAAGTTGAACCCGCCGATCCGACCGTCGCAGTCCAGGATCTCTCCGATCAGATAGAGGCCCGGCACCAGCTTGGATTCCATCGTCCGGAAATGGATCTCTTCGAGAGGAACCCCTCCCGCCGTCACTTCTGCGAAGTTCCAACCGCGATCCCGTTCGATGGGAAACGGAAACCTTGTGAGCGCCGCGAGTAACCGGTCTCGGTTTATTCTCGGCAGTTGTGCAACCGCTGTCCTGGGATCACATTCGACATGGGAACAAAGCGCCTCGACAAATCGCTCCGGTATCTGTTGCGCCCATATCTTCAGCAGTGACCGCCGTGGATTGTCTGTCGCTTGCGATATAAACCACGACTTCGCCTGTTCTTGCGTCTGACCGATCAAGAAGTTTCCGTAGACCTCGACGGTCTCTCCCTGCTCATGCCCGAGTGTCCAAAAGCGGCTCGCGTCCATCACGACCGGCCCACTGATCCCAAAGTGCGTCCAGAGCAAGCTTCCTATCCGAAAGTCGACCTTGCAGCCCTTCACCATTGTCGTCATCTCAACCTCCTGCGAGATGCCGGAAAGCTGCTTGTGGAATATCGTGTCCTCAAGAATGAGCGGGACGAGTGCCGGGACGGTGGCCGTTACATGATGGCCGAGTCGCCGAGCGAGGCTGTACCCATACCCATCGCTCCCTGATTTAGGAATCGACCGGCCTCCGGTCGCCAAAATGACCTTCCTTGCCTGTAAGACTCCTTGCGAATGGTGAATCGAAAATCCATGGCTATAATCCGTGACGCGCTCGATATTATCCACATGATGGTTCGGTTGAATCTCAACTCCAAGCTCACGACAACGCTCAATAAGCGCCAACAGCACGGTTCGGGCTTTGTCGGTCACCGGAAAAAGCTTACCGGTCTCCTCGCGTTTGAGCTCAACCCCTAACGAGGCAAACCACTTCACCGCCTGCTCAACGGAAAACGCCGCCAGCACATTCTTGATGATATGGCGATTGCCGAAGAAATCAGTAGGTGTGACGACCTCGTGCGTAACATTGCAACGACCTCCGCCTGAGACGAGGATCTTGGCGCCGATCGTTTTCGCACCATCAAGCAATACGATCCTCTGCGAACGATCGCCCTTCGTGGCCGCCTCTGCAGAGAATATTGAAGCCGCCAGCCCGGCGGCACCCGCACCGATCACTGCAATATCGTACCTGTCGTTGTGCATAGACATTAGAGAGTTTTAACTGCCAGTTAACATCGTATTAATCTTGCAATGTTACAGTTCCCCTCGTGAAAGGCCGACTCGTCGGCGCTGAAATCCATGAGAGCAGGAGGTGGCACGATGACCTGTCAAAAATGCAAAGGACTGATGGTAAAAGAATGGCGACCGGAGTATTCACAGGAAGCTGTGGTCCTCCGCTGTATCAATTGCGGACTGGTCCTCGATCCGTTGATTGCACAGAATCGTGTGACCCCGTTGCAGACGAAGCAGCGGATTCTGAATGCCGCTTAACGGTTTTTTTGAGATCGTGAGCCAGCTCGGTCGGTGCGGACGACTTACCGAACCAACCGAACTGGGCAGGTGTGGACGTTGCGTTCGTGGCTAGACCGAAAACTCCGCCCACAAGAATGTGTGATCTGAGGGGTCTTTCGCTCGCCGCGGCCCGACGTCCACCTCTACCCTGACACAGTGTTTTGCCAACGGAGCCGTCGCCAAAATATGGTCGATGCGCCACCCTCTATTCGCTTCCAGCGAGCCAGGCGCTCGGTAATCCCAAAACGTATATTGCTGCCGGTCCGGATAGAGCTTCACAAACATGTCCTGAAATCCCCACGCCAACGTGCTTTCATACACTCGGCGCGCATCTTCGTGATAGCAGACATGCTTGAGATGTTTTTCAGGACTGTGCACGTCCATCGGCCGCGGAGCGACATTCATGTCACCACACCAGATAGCCGGTTTGTTCGGCGACAGATTCTTTTCAAAATACCTGCGGAGTCGATCGTACCAGCCAAGCTTGTATTGATACTTGGGTGAGTCGATTTCGAAGCCCTGCGGCACGTAGGTATTCACAATGGGAATCCCCTTGATTACCACGCGCAAGAGCCGCGCGTCCTCCGAGTCGCCCCCGTCGTCAAACCCATAGGCCACTGCGTCCGGCTTCTCCCGACTCAATATCGCGACGCCGTTATACGACTTCATTCCCCTGTAGGTAATTTCATATCCGGATTCCGCCAGCGCCAGCAGCGGAAACTCGTTGTCCTGGACCTTGGTTTCTTGAAGACAAAGCACATCGGGCTTCTGCTTGGCCAGCCAATCGAGCACGATCGGCAAACGTTTGCGGAGAGAATTGACGTTGAAGGTGGCGATCTTCATGGAGCAATCCGTCGATATGGATATTCAGGTCGCCGCATCCTAGCAAAAGGCCCACGGGGGAACAAGCCGAGGGATATCGCAATGAAGCGGTTGGCCCGAGAGCTTCTCTACATAGTACGGCCCTCAGGAAGTCTTTCCTCCTGAGGGGCAGGCAGTCTACTGATGCAATTGCGAGAACTTATGGTGCGGTAGCAGAAGTAGGGGCGGAAGGAATTGTCGCTTTCATGTCTTGCCCCATCGACTGAGCGGCGTCTTTAGCTTCTCCAACCTTGGCTTTCCCCGAAACTTTGTGTGCTTTCATCTTCTCCCTCATATCATGGTGCTTCGCCTTGATCGCGCCTTTGCGGGATTTCTTCTTGCCCTTCATCTCTTCCTTCTTTGCCTTTATATCGCTCTTCATCGCGTTTTTCTCAGCCTTCATCTCATCTTTCATCCCACCCATCTCACTCTTCATGGCTTCGTCAGCCAAGGCCAGCGAACTGGTTCCAATCAGACACAATACTGCAAACCCGATGACGATCAGTTTCTGCATTGGACACCTCCCGGAATAGAGAATAGTGAGTGTGCTAGTTCCCTCACAAGGAAAAGACATCCGACGCCCCTTTCAAAACCTGTCAAGAGTTAGCCTGCATTGCTCATGATGGTTTGGCGCGACACCGCTCAGCGCTTCGCTTCCATCGAGAGGGTCGGATTCTTCGAGATTGCTAGGACGATCAACGCGCGTATGGTGAGGAGGGAGAGTAGCAGCAGCGAGGAGAGCCCATCGAGCACAGCCGAACTATCGAGGTACGGCAACCAAACAGGCATGGATTACCACATGAGAATGCTATTCGGCGTTAAGCGAATCATGGGTTCCCGGCACACATTCTTCACGATTCCACTGTTTCAGAACCTTTTGTTCGTTGAAGGTCAGGGTATAGCGGTAGCAATATAACATGGCCTTGGGACCCTGTTCGGAAGCCTTTCCCATTAATGCGGCCGCTTCCTTCGCCGTGTCGCTCAGGTGGGAAAGGCTCACCGAGGCCAATTCCCTGTCACTGATCGGAACGCGATAGGTCCAGACCGAATTCCCCCCGAGAACTGGCGTTTTCGCTGTATGGGGCGGCCCGAACTTCTCAGTCACTTCGTCTTGAGTGAGTCGATCCACACCTTTTTTGAAATAGCCATCTCGCCACGGACCTCCGCAAGCGAGCATCCCTCCCGTGAGGAAGAGTATCACCACTGTGATTACATGCTGACGACTTCGTCTCATGACTTGGGGTGGTCCTTGAACTCGTGCATACGCCTCACGGAACAATAGAGCGCATAACCTTGGGCCAACATGCCGGTGACGAGCAAGCCCAGTGCCGCCTTCATCCACGGCCCTCCTGTGTCTTCCAGTCCATAGATCCCGACGACAAACCCGAGCGCGATCGCCACAATTCCTATGAATCGCGCGATCATCCCTTTCGTCCGCAAGTTAATGGAGTTCGGATCATTGTGTTTTGCCATAATAGATTCGGAGTACGCTACACTGGATAGCGCTGCCGGTTCAACTCCGCTTTGCGGAAAGGTTTTTGCACGTAACTCCAAAGAGACCACCGCGTCTTGGACGCCCTCATTTTCACCAGGCATCGGCAAGAACACCCAGCCTCTTCCTCATATACCCAACCGTTCGACAATGGATTCTGCCGGATAGGTTACGATTTCTGCCAGCGTGGGATGATAGTGCGGCATGTGCAAGAGATCGGCTGCGGTCCCATGGTAATACATCACCGCGATCAGCTCATGAATCAGTTCACCCGCCTCCGGGCCGACGATCTCCGCGCCAAGAATCTCACCGGTCTGTGGCGCCGCGAGCAACTTCACAAACCCCTGCGTCGCACCAAGACAGAGCGCCTTGCCATGGTCGACAAAAGGATAGGAGGCTGTGAGATACGGAATCCCATCGGCCTTCGCACGCGATTCATTGAGTCCCAGCACTGCGACCTGAGGATCGGTAAAAACCACTTCCGTATCCAGCCGATGATCGATTGACTTCGCCGGTTGATCTGCATGAGTCGCGTTGTACCCCGCAATCTCTCCCTGCTGGATGGCGAGATGCACAATGGGAGAGACATCGTTCACATCGCCCACGGCATAGATATGTGCCTGCGACGTGCACATCATGCCATCGACCACAATTCGCCCGTCGTCGACTGTCACTTCCGCCAGATCGAGGCGAAGCCCTTCGATATTGGGCTGCCGGCCTAAAGCCTGGAGAATTTCCTCGCCGACGTAGGATTGTTCCCGTCCGCCTTTCACCGCCCATACCGTCTTCCCTGTTGCGTCATGAGTCACGTGCAGCAATTGCGCGCCCGTAACGACTTCGATGCCCTCACCGATCAAGGCGGCCTCAAGCGCGCGTCCGACATCCTCATCCATCTCGGAAAGTAGCGTACGCCCCCGTTGAAGAATCGTGACCTTCGTCCCAAGTCGAGCAAAGAATTGGCCGAGCTCAAGAGCGACGGCCCCGCCACCCAGCACGATCAACGAGCCCGGCTGGGTACGGAGATCCAGGATCGTGTCGCTCGTGAAATATCCGGCTTGGGTCAAGCCAGGTATCGGAACGTCACTGGACCTCGACCCGGTGGCTAGAATGAACGAGCCGGCCGACAAAATGGTTTCTCCGGCGAGGATCTCGTGGGGAGACCGGAAAACCGCTCGTGATTGATAGAGCGTGAACCTCGGGTCTTGAAGCTGCTGAATGCGATAGTCTGCAAACTCACGGACCAAACGATCTTTTCGATCCACGATCGCCGACAGATCGGCCTGGAGCGAAACTGGAGAGAGTCCAAACTCCTTCGCTCGCCTGAAAAGGGCCGCGACTTCGGCAGAACGCAGGATAGCCTTTGTCGGCATGCAACCACGCAGGATACAGAGCCCCCCGAGCGGGCCATGATCCACAATCGCCACGTCAGCGCCGGCATCACGCGCAGTCCGTGCTGCTGCATAGCCGGCCGACCCCCCACCTATGACGATCACATCATGGGTCTTATGCATCGAAGCCTGCCTCTGTGATTCCTCACCGCATTCCCGTTATAGTACGAAATCAGGACGGGAGGATACATGATGATAGAGCCTGGCCGCTATCGGCACTACAAGGGCCACGAATATGAAGTGCTTGGGGTCGCCCGACACTCAGAAACAGAAGAGGAATATGTGGTCTATCGAGCGCTCTACGGCGACCGCGGGCTATGGATCAGACCAACGGCGATGTTCCTTGAAACCGTGATCGTTGATGGTCGTCTTTGTCCGCGGTTTCAGTTCCTTGCTGTTCCTTAGCAGCCACTCAGGTTCATACATGTCGTTCCAAATTCTGCTCCCCACTTCTCCTCAAAAGTCCTTCAGGCAAAGCCTTCCAGGTTTAAGTACTAACCGCTATCCTCCGATACAGATGATACGAGGTCAGCCATGCCGATTATACGTGCGGTCGATGGCATCGTCGAAATGCATCCTACGCTACCGGTGTCTCCGCGTCCCCCTGCGACACAGGCTGACGCGGATAGACGGGATCGTTCGAAAGAGCAGGAGCGCCAGACAGCTGACCATGCAGCACGTCTGGCTCAACAGGCCTATCAGCAACAGGTACAGCAAGCCCCTGCACCGAAACCGGCACTCCTTGCACAGGACTTAATGACCTCGCCCGTATCATGGTTGCCCTCCGACAGTACGTTGCTGGAAGCATGGACTGTGATGAAACGACAGGGGATTCACCACCTCCCCGTGACGTCGGTCGACGGCACGTTGGTCGGAACAATATCGAGCCATGACCTGCTGCCCTATGTGCATGAACTGGAATCCATCGATTCGCCAGGACCGTCCGCCAAGCATAAGCTCCCCCGCGTGATGAGCAACCGAGTCTTGTCTGCCACTCCGACGACAGCGATCCGCGAAATTGCCCAAGTCATGCTGGAGGAACAGGTAAGTGGGATTCCGATCCTCGACAGCTCCCGTCATCCGATCGGCATTCTGACAACCAGCGATATTCTCCGTGCCATCGTCCACCGAAGCCCTCTCGACCTCAGGACATAACCAACGATCCAACACGCTGATCGACTGCCAAAGTTCTTGAGGCCATTAGATTTCGAGGTCTCTCACAGCCTGTTCCATCGTGCCTTCCCCTCGTGCAAGGACTTACCCCACGAATGTACTCCCCCCGCCGTAGGTGTAGGCAACCTTCCGTTTCTGACTTAGACTCACCAGAGCGGTCGTGAAGTGGTGGGGTGCTGCGGTTATTTCCGCGTGAGAACGACGCGGAGGTGAAGGGGCTCAATGACGGTCCTGAACACATTCTTTAGTACACCGATCGCCTTCGGGATCTCGGGCCTGGCACTTTTCGTGATTGGCCTCCTGATCAAGCAGAATCGGGGCCGGAAGCTGATGTTGACGCTCAGCCTCTTTCTCTATGCCCGGTATATGTTGTGGCGTCTGCTTTACACAATCCCCACTGATGACCCGGCCTCCATGGTCCTCGGATCGGTCGTCTATCTGGCGGAACTCTACGGGCTGTGTCAGTTCTGTTTCTTCACCTATCAGTCCTGGTCACCGACGGAACGGACACCGGCCCCCATTACCACCTATCCCACCGTGGATATCATGGTGACGGTCGTGGATGAGCCGCTCTCGATCCTTCGGCAGACCTTGATCAGCTGTCTCGCGCAGAAATATCCTCGCGATCGATTTACCGTCTACGTCCTGGATGACGGCCATCGCGATGAAGCCCGACAATTGGCCTCCTCGCTCGATTGCGAATACATTCGGCGCCCGGACCGACCTCGTCACGCAAAAGCCGGAAACTTGAACTATGCTCTCCGGCTAAGCCACGGGGAGTTGGTCGCGATCTTCGACGTGGATCACATCCCTGCCCGAACATTTCTCAAAGACACCGTCGGGTTTTTTGACGATCCGAAGGTCGCCATCGTGCAAACGCCTCATCACTTCTACAATCCGGATATTTTCCAACGGAACCTGCGCGTCGGCGAGGAGGTGAAGAATGAACAGGCGCTCTTCTTCCGTTCGCTCCAAGCCGGCCGTGATACCCACAACAGCGCGTTCTTTGCTGGCAGCGGCGGCCTCCTTCGCCGAAAACCCTTGATGGAAATCGGGGGATTCCAGACCCAGACCATCACAGAAGACATTCATACCAGCATGAATCTGCATGCCAAGGGCTACCGCTCCTGCTACCTCAATAAGGTGCTGTCGGCAGGACTGATGCCGGAAACCTTTGACGGGTACTTGAAACAGCGAAAACGCTGGGCCATGGGATGCATTCAGGTCTTGCTCCGGGATAATCCACTAACCAAGCGAGGACTGAGCCTGGCTCAGCGGATCGACTACTTCGGATCGATCTTCTATTTCTTCTTCGGTCTCCCGCGGTTGATTTGTCTCGTCGCGCCGCTGGCGAGCCTGCTCTTCTCGACGCCACCGTTGAAAGCCGACATACTGGCCCTGAGCAATTTCTTCTTCTCGTTCTTTCTGGCCTCCGCACTCGTGATGCGACCGGTCAGCCGGGGATCGCGCAATCCCTTCTGGTCGGACGTGTATGAGATCGCCATGTGTTTTGCCCTCAGTCTCATTGCCCTCAAGGCGCTGGCTGCGCCGCGCAAGGAACGGCCATTCGAAGTGACACCGAAAGGGCAACAGGTGAGGAAAAGCTCCACGACCGAATTGTCCTTGGCCTGGCCTCATCTGGTCACATTCGGCCTGCTCGTCATCGGTTTGGCGTGGGGCATCCGGCAGTGGTGGCAGGGCGTCGGTGATCCGGGATTGCCGATCAGCCTATTTTGGGGAAGTGCCAACCTCCTCCTCCTCACCATCGCCCTGTTCGTCGCCAGCGAACAGGCCCAGGGGCGACAAGGGTTCCGACTCAAACGTGATTTTGCCGGCGGGCTGTTCGTGGATGGAGAAGGAGTCTCGGCACGCGTCATCGACGTAAACGAACAGGGAGCTGCGGTGACTGTGGACCGACCCATCTTTACGCTGCAGGAGACCGTCAAATTCGCACTGACCTCGTCGCGAGGCCTACTGGTCACAGTCAACTCCCGCATCGTCCGACAGGAGCCGAATCCGTCAGGCGACATTGACGTGGGCCTCCAATTCGATGAGCTGGATGAACAGACGAGACAGATTCTGGTCGATAAAATGTATGGGGATCCCGTTCCCTGGGAAGACTGCTACCGTATCCAACCGGGGATCGGCAGCAGCCTCCGTTCACTCCTCCAGGCCCTGACCATCCCATGGCGTCCCCTCACCTGGAATCGCCGGAGCATGATTCGCGTCACGGGAGGAACTATGTGTCTAATCACTGCGCCGTCTTCCGTGTGGCGAGGCCGCGTGGAAGACATGTCTTTCACCGGCGTCAGTGCCCTCTTTTCCGGAGCCCCGCAAGATTCGCTGGCCGGCGTCCTGCTGGAGCTTCCCGAAGTCACGCTGAAAGTTAGTTCTGTGGGAATGGTCCGAAAGCGGAAGAAGACGCTCGTGCATTTCCGGGTCGTGAGTATCGAGTCCGGTGAGGAACAGTGGCGTCGCTTGCACTATGCACGCTGACGCTCGGTTTAACCAGGAATCAAGGTATACGAAGGGATCATCGCATCTTCACAAGGGAGTCCCTATGGATGAAGACAGCAGTTTACTTTCAGCTGATGTACGGCCTGCCCGGCGGTTGATACGCCTGAGAACGATGGCGAGACTTACGCGACTCCTACTGGCGGCATGTATCCTGACCTCCCTGCCTATCGTGAGCGAGGCGGGAGATGTGTTCACGGGGTTTCAGATCGACAATAAGAGTCAGTACTTTGGCTACCTCGGCGTCAGAACCCCGGTCGTGGGGAATTCAGCAGGATCCGGTTTGTTTGTTCAGGCTATGACTTCTGGGCTCGGCTATAGCTTTAAGACCAATGGGCAACTCCTGGATGCCAACATCCAGTCTATTGTCCCGTCACTCGGCATCTCCACAACGCTCAGCGGCTGGACGCTCTCCGCCCTTGCCGGTCCTCAGCTGCGCAGAATCGAGGAACAGCGGCTGAACGCGAGCAACATGATTGCCTATCAGGCCGGCGTGTATGGCCAACTTGAAGCGCTCTATTGGCATGAGAAATGGAACCTCCACGCCATAGGGTCATACGCTGACCTCGATAATTTCTTCTGGAGCCGGCTGCGTGGGAAGGTTCTGGCCTATAAGCCCGAGAAGAGCTGTTGCGCAGCGTATCTCGGCTGGGATGTGACAGGAATGGGTAATGCCGATTTCCGAGGAATCATGACGGGGCCCATCGCTGAAGTTCAGATCAGCAAAGTGTTTTTGCTCGTCCGGGGTGGATACCAACACAACACGACTTTCTACAGCGGGGGTTATGGAGGATTTGAGATCTATTTCCCCTTCTAGCCCGCAGGATGCTGAAAAAGTCCGCCAGCGGCGTTTTCGACACCCGTGAAGCGTATCTCGTGAAGCGTCGTTCGTTTCCGGATTCTGACGTTTCACGTTTCACGAACGACGAGGATGGGGTTTTTGAGGATACTGCGGGCTAGGCTCCTGGTCGATCAGCTCAACCAGGTCCATTGCGCAAAAGTCGCTGCTTGCCCGACTCTCTGTCCTCCTATATCCATGATATTCCAGATGAGAGCGTCCTCGACGAGAAAACGGCGGCCTGTTGAAGTAATTCTCACACCTCGATAGGTGTCGAGATACCCCCTGGTTCTGGCTTGTTCCAACATCCACTCGCGTTCAGCCCGACTCGTGGGCTCCGCCGTCAGCCGCGACGGAGTCACCACGAGTTGTTCCCAGGTCATCTCCCACAAGTCCAATGCGATCTGATTGCCGTAATTGAGGAGCGGATCCTCTTCCATTCCGTGAGATACAACAATAAAGGGAGACTGAAAGAGCGCGTGGGCCTGATAGTCCTGATCGCCCACTCGTTCGAGGAGGTCACGCCCTGTCCAGTGACGGAAACTGTTGAGGAGCAGTTGCGACCACTCCATGATGGCGGGATCGGTCCATATCTGGGGGGTCACGATACAATCCTCCGGTGCGGCCGCAGGAAAGGGATCTCCTGCCCATCGAGCAGGCGGTGTACCACGTCCGGTCAGTCATCGCAAGAATTATGGTGAAGGCTCTTGTGCAGACCATAGGAGGACTCTGTATAATGTGCATCCTCGCGGAGAGAACATCCGGAGAGACCGATCATTGAGGAGTATGTATGGCCGCGCAGACCCTCTTCGACAAAATATGGGAGTCTCACGTCGTCCGTGCAGAGCCGGACGGGACCACTCTGCTCTATATCGATCGTCAGCTCGTTCACGAAGTAACATCGCCTCAGGCATTTGAAGGGCTCAAGCTCTCGGGCCGCAGGCCTCGACGTCCTGGTGTCACGTTGGCAGTGCCGGATCACAACGTCCCGACTACCGACCGGACCCTGGGCATCGCCGATCCCCTCAGTGCGATACAAATTAGGACGCTGGAGGAAAATTGCCGTGACTTCGGCATCACGCTCTTCGGCATGAACGACATCCGCCAAGGCGTGGTGCACATTATAGGACCGGAGCAGGGCTTTACCCTGCCCGGGACGACCATCGTATGCGGCGATTCACACACGTCGACACATGGGGCGTTCGGCGCCCTGGCCTTCGGCATCGGCACCAGCGAAGTGGAGCATGTGTTGGCCACCCAATGTTTGGTGCAGAAACGGCCCAAGACTATGGAGGTCCGCGTCGATGGGGTGTTGCCGGCTCACTGCTCGGCAAAGGACGTGATTCTGGCAATCATCGGCAAGATCGGCACAGCCGGCGGAACCGGCCATGTCATCGAGTACACAGGTTCGGCGATCCGCGCGCTCAGCATGGAAGGGCGCATGACGCTCTGCAACATGTCGATCGAGGGCGGCGCACGAGCCGGGATGGTGGCGCCGGACGAACACACCATCGCCTATATCAAGGGACGCCCGCTAGCTCCAAAGGGAGAGCTGTTTGAGCAGGCCGTGCAGGCGTGGCAGCAGCTCAAGACCGATGCAACTGCGACATACGATGTGACCGTCACGATGCGGGCTGAGGATATCGCGCCTCAAGTCAGTTGGGGCACGAGCCCCGGAATGGTGACCGGCATCGATCAACGAGTGCCGGACCCGCGTACGATGACCGACGAAAACCAACGCCAGGCTACTGTGCGGGCGTTGGAATACATGGGCCTCATCCCGAACATGCCCATGACCGATATCAGGATCGACAAGGTCTTCATTGGATCCTGCACGAATGCGCGTATCGAAGATCTCCGCCTGGCCGCGAGCTTGGCGAAGGGCAAGCATGTGGCGAAAACCGTTCACGCGATGGTTGTGCCAGGTTCCGGTCTCGTGAAACAGCAGGCTGAACAGGAAGGGCTCGATCGACTGTTCAAAGAGGCGGGATTCGAATGGCGGGAAGCCGGCTGCAGCATGTGTCTGGCGATGAATGCCGACGTGCTTCAGCCAGGAGAGCGCTGCGCCTCAACCAGCAATCGAAATTTCGAAGGGCGCCAGGGAGCCGGAGGCCGGACCCATCTCGTGTCGCCGGCCATGGCAGTTGCCGCAGCAGTCGAAGGCCACTTTGTCGATATCAGAAAGTGGGCGTGACACGCGTGAGGGGATTGATGACGCATTGCAACAGATATCTCGCGCCTTACGTTTTACGTTTCACGTTTCACGTTTCACGAGGGTCATGATGCAAGCCTTTACGACACTCACGGGGTTAGTGGCCCCGTTGGACCGGGTCAATGTCGATACTGACCAAATCATCCCGAAGCAATTTCTTAAGACGATCAAGCGGACGGGGCTCCGTGAAGGGTTGTTCTTCGATTGGCGCAAGCAGAAGGACGGGGCGCAGGATCCGACGTTCTTTTTAAATCAACCGCGCTTCCAAGGCGCGACGATTCTCCTGACGCGCGATAATTTCGGCTGCGGATCGTCGCGTGAACATGCCCCCTGGGCGCTCCTCGACCAGGGTTTCCGTTGTGTCATTGCGCCGAGCTTCGCCGACATCTTTTACAACAACTGCTTCCAGAACGGCATACTGCCAGTCGTGTTGAAAGCCGACGAAGTTCTGGCCATGATGCAAAGCGTTCTGGCGACGCCCCGATACCAGCTGACCGTGGACCTCGGAAACCAGACAGTAACCACCCCGGACGGAGCCAGCTCTCACTTCGAGATCGACCCCTTCAGAAAAGACTGCTTGTACCGGGGACTCGATGCCATCGGATTGACCTTGCAGCACGAGACGACCATTACCTCCTACGAGGCCCGACGAAAGACTGAGGCCCCCTGGTTATTCACGGATCTTAGCCAAATCTAGGGGAAGTTTGATGATGAAACTGTTTGTGCTGTTCCTGTGCTTCATCGGCGCGGCCTATCTGCTCGTTGCCTTCAACTACAACTATTCCGACGGAAACCGATCAGGCTATATTCAGAAATTTTCCAACAAGGGCTGGATCTGCAAGACACACGAAGGGGAGTTGGCGATGACCACGGTGCCGGGCGTGGCCCCGATATTGTGGAACTTTTCAGTCTGGGATGCGAAAGTGGCGTCACAAATCTCGCAGGCCATGGGAAAACGATTGGTCCTGCACTACAAAGAGTATCGCTATCTCCCTACGACATGCTTCGGAGAGACTGCCTACTTCGTCGATCGTGTCGAGGTCGCTGAGTAAAGCAGGTTGACTACTGACGCCTCAAGGCTGATTCGCATTCATACCGTCACGGACACACCAGCTTGGGACGCTGTGGGCCCAATTGATGAAGGTCGAGCCGCCACCCAAACCGAAATGCACGGCCCACGAACCCCTGGCATCCTCATCGACCCTCGTCGCCGACCAATACACGGTCGATTGGACGGTCAGAAAGGGATGGCCCGGCGGCAGAGTCGGGCCAGGCGGGGCGATAGAGGGATCCACCAGACTCGTCAGCTCTTGGAGTGACGGAAGCCGCCAGCCTTTCTGCCCCCCGACATTCTTCTCAATGCAGGTACGGCGGGCCACAGTCCACCTGGCGCTTGTCGTCTGCGGCGACCTCTCCCAGACCAAGCCGGATTCTTTATCCAATACTGCCTCGCTGTTGAACGCCGACAGGATGACAAACCGCTGGGCTGCTGGCAGAACTTTGCCCAGGTTCTGGGTGGCGCCAGACTGATTGGCCGATACTCCTTGTGTGCCCGCTTGCGCCTCTGCACTACCACAGACCACCTGGAGCAGCCCGCCCAGCACCAGCCCGCCGATCGTGAAGGTGAGCAATCGTCGTCTCATCATCACTTCCTCTTTTAGCCTGGCCAGGAGCCTGTCCGGCATTGCCTTCGTAACGAGGCGAATGAGGCGCGGCCAGATGCTAGGCCGCAGACCTGGAAAAACCGGAGGCGTATTCGCTGGAATACGCTGAGGATTTTTTCGGGTCGAGAACGACGCAGATGGTCGTGGATCGTTCGCCGCAGTAGAATGGTCAATGCCGGACAGGCTCCTAGATCCACTTCTTTCCTTTGAAAAATCCCAGCATGGCAATCGCGATCGCCAGCATCAGCCCGAGGACCAGCGGATAGCCCCATTCCCATTTCAGTTCGGGCATGTGCTCGAAGTTCATCCCGTAGATGCCGACGATGAAGGTCAGTGGCATGAAAATCGTCGTAATGATCGTTAGAACCTTCATGACGGCGTTCAGCCGATAGCTAATGCTCGACAGATAGATATCGAGACCGGCCGAGACCATTTCGCGAAGCGTCT
Source organism: uncultured Nitrospiraceae bacterium (assembly GCA_963781915.1). GTDB lineage: Bacteria > Nitrospirota > Nitrospiria > Nitrospirales > Nitrospiraceae > Palsa-1315. Next base: position 34,801 of record CAWAIH010000014.1, read on the forward strand.
CGATGGTATCCACGATTTGAACCACATGATCGTATACATCACGGAAGAATATTTTGGTCGACTCTTGCAAAAAGGGGCTTTCCGATCGGGAGAGATTGTTCGCCGCTTCACGGAGGGGCCACACCGCCCGCCGCAGAAACAGCAACTGCCGTTTGAGGGCATGAATCTGGCGCAGCGTCTCAGGCTTAGGATGACTGACCACCAGATCTTGCAACACTTCGATCTTCTCGCTTAACACCTCCAACACTTCGAAGTATTGATCGACAATGGCGTCGACCAGCGCATGGAGCAGGTAGTCGGCCCCGGACTGCCGCAAACGTCCCTTGCCACCACGAAGACGATCCCGCACCGATGTGAAGACGTCGGCCCCGTTTTCCTGAAAAGACAGCACAAAGTTCCGTCCGAGGACCAGACTCACCTGCTCGACGATGATCTCCTGCCGGTCAGTGACCGAAAGCATCTTCATGACAAGGAACAGGCAGGTCTCGTAGTCTTCGAGCTTCGGCCGCTGATCGGTGTTGGCAATGTCTTCGAGGAGAAGGGGATGGAGCTGGAACTGCTTCCCGAACGATTCCAGAATATCCATCTTGTGGACGCCCCCGACGTCCACCCAGGTGATGGACTCATCGGTCGGTGGTGCAAGCCCATCGACCGACAGATCCTGGTGTTCGTCGCAACGGCTGCCCACGTAGTTAAAGGATGTGATCGTCACCTTGTCCGGTTTTTTTTCGCCGATATGGACAAGTGTGCCTGGGGGGAGCCCCGTCTTTCTGGATCGTTTCTGGACCAGCTTCATAGGTAGAGACCTCGCAGTACCCCCTGCTTGTACGCAGGTTCTCCGCGATGGTCAAGAGGACCGCCTCGCTGGTCGCCAGAATGCCGTCTTTCTTCTTTGCCGATCCTGCAAGACCTGCTACTCTTCCTGTTCCACTCTGCGAGGCAGGTAGCATGGAACGAGAATTGGCAACGCTGGTCGATGCGGTTCAGAACGCTGGCGCGAGGGTGCGTGAACTGGTCCTGGTTGGGTTCGAAGTGCAGACGAAGCCGGACCGTTCGCCGGTCACCACCGTGGATCACGAGGTTAATCGCATCCTGCATGAGATGCAGCGCCGGGAGTTTCCACAGGATGGATGGCTCTCGGAAGAGTCTCCCGACGATCCGGCTCGACTCACCAACCGGCGCGTCTGGATTGTGGACCCCATCGACGGCACAAAGGCCTTAGTAAATCGGATGCCGGAGTTCTGCATTTCTGCTGCGTTAATTGAACAAGGCGCACCGATTGTCGCCGCGATCCTCAATCCCTCGACCGACGAACTCTTCACAGCAGTACGCGGCGGAGGACTATTCTTGAATGGCGCCCGCGTCACTCCCTCGCCCGATGATGACTTCGATCCCGTCATCATGATCAGTGCGTGGGAGCTCAGGATCGGCCGATGGTCAGAGCTTGCCGAGACCGCCCGGTGCCTCCCAATGTACTCCGTCGCCAACGCATTGGCCCTGGTCGCCGCAGGTCGCGTCCAGGCGACCTTCACTATCGAGCCGGAGAACGAATGGGATCTTGCGGCCGGGGTCTTGCTCATCGAAGAGAGCGGCGGTTTCATTTGCGACGCGGTGGGAAACCCCTTCGTCTTCAATCAGCCGATACCGAGGTTCCACGGCGTCATCGCGGTGGCCGCCACATCCAAGAAAGAACTGCGTGCCAACCTCCAGACCCATGCCGCATATGCCCGTTCGCAACCAGAGTAGAATTAAGCCGCTCCATTCAATAACGTCATCATGCCTCACAACCTTGTCGACGGCTCTTGCGTCAGATTAGCTCGCAAGGGATCACACTTCTTTATGAAATTCGTTGTGAACGAGGAAAATACTTCTATACTGATAATTGGAACGGTCGGGAGTCACCGGAACGGAAATCGTGTTCCTTCCTGGACACACCTAATAGAAACTATGCAGAAGGCGGCCAATAATACCATCGATCCACGCGCCTACGATCCCTTGATCCATGCAGGCGTTATTCGCCAAGCAGATCTCATAAAGGCTATTCAAGAGTCCGTTCATAAATCAACCAACTTGGAAGGCCTGCTGATCGATAAATACCGAGTTCCCAAAGCGGTCCTCGGCAAGACCCTGAGCACGTTTTTCGACTGCCCCTATATTCCATACGACGAACGGACCCTGATTGATCCCCAGCTCCTCAATAACCTGAGCCACGACTACCTCCGCAGACACCACTGGCTCCCGTTGAAACAGCAGGGTGACATTCTGGATATCCTAATCGACAACCCCCATGATCTCGATAGAGGTCATGACATCCGACGTTCCTTCCCTGGCCTGACGATACGGTATGCCCTAGGCCTGCAGTGTGACATCGAGCGGTTTCTCAGCGCCACGATCGGAGACGCTGACAGTGGGTCCATTGCGGATACATTGGGCGAGCTGGTCAACGACGCTCACCAAGAGCAGTTTTGCGACATCGAATCTGACAGCATTGATGAGAACGATTCCGCAATCGTACGGCTCGCGAATCAGATTATTGCCGAGGCATACAAGCACGAGGCGTCTGACATCCATGTCGAACCGTACTCGGATCGCAAGGAAACAGCGATCCGTTTTCGCGTGGATGGTACCTGTTCCACCTATATGCGGATTCCCGCGATTTATCGCCGAGCCTTGGTGTCCCGTATCAAGATCATGTCCAACCTGGATATTGCTGAACGCCGGAAACCACAGGACGGGAAGATCCGATTCAAACTGAACCAGGATAGAGAAATCGAGCTGCGCGTAGCAACCCTGCCGACCGCCGGTAATAATGAAGACATTGTCATGCGATTGCTCACGGCGAGGGAACCCCTCCCTCTCGACTCCATGGAGTTTGCTCCGGCCACGCTCAAAGCGCTTCTGGAAATCGTCGAGAAGCCGCACGGCATTATTTTGTGCGTGGGGCCCACCGGATCTGGAAAGACGACGACCCTGCATGCCCTGCTGCGTCATATCAATACAGACGAACGGAAAATCTGGACGGCGGAAGACCCCATCGAGATCACCCAGGAAGGCCTTCGGCAAGTGCAGGTCCATCCCAAAATTGGGTTTACCTTTGCCTCCGCTATGCGGTCGTTCTTACGAGCCGACCCTGATGTCATCATGATCGGTGAGATGCGGGATAAAGAAACTGCCGATGTGGCCATCGAGGCCTCGCTGACCGGGCACCTGGTTTTAAGCACCTTACATACGAACGGGGCAGTCGAGACTGTGGTCCGCCTCCTCGACCTGGGATGCGACTCCTTCAACTTCGCCGATGCCATGCAAGGCGTGATCGCCAAACGCCTCTGCAAGCGGATTTGCGTCAATTGTAAAGAGTCGTACCATCCAACAGCGCAGGAGTACGACAGACTGGCTCATTGGTACGGTACACAGACCTGGGACAGGCTCGAAGTGGGCTATCGCGAGGACTTTCAGCTCTATCGAGGGCGTGGATGTGATGCCTGCAGCCAGACAGGCCTCAAGGGTCGGGTCGCCTTGCACGAACTCCTATGCGGATCAGATGAACTACGAAACCTGATCCAGAACCGTGCCAAAACGACAGAGATGCAGTGCTTGGCTGAGAAGGAAGGGATGGTGACACTCGTGCAGGATGGAATTCTAAAAATACTCGCCGGCCTGACCACCTATGAGCAAGTCCGGACCGTCGCCATGAGATAGCTGCTTGAGTCTCATTGCGGATGCCTCATTCAGCTCGTTGATTCCAGCGCCCTGACGAACGGCTTCAGCCGCTCTCTCTCTTCAGGGCGAATCTTGATAAACTCAACACCGAACCTCGTCGCGGAAGCCCACCGGACTGCGGCCAAGTCGACCAGGATCGGCCCTTCTCGCTCTCGGAGTTGCATTGTCAATTGCAGATAAACTCCAACGCCGGCGACGGTGTCCGACGTGATGGCGCAACCCTCCGCAGACACATTTAAGATAGTGCCCCCGTCAGAAAGCTGGTCTCCACTGAACAACACGGGGAGTTGCACCGCGAAACGAGTATGTTTACGTCCTTCCATGAGGCTCCCTCTCATTTCCTCCTACTTACCATTTGGTGAACAGACGCACAAGAGCGATCAAGCGATTTGGACGGGTGGCAGAAGTCTTGAGGCCCGCTCCTACCCGAGCCGCGCAAGCCTCCGGCAAGCGTCGTCGATATCGGAATCGATTTTCGCATAGCTGAATCGAATGAACTGTTTCCCCTCGGCCCCGGAGAAGAAGGCTTCCCCCGGCACGCCGGCCAAGCCAATGGTCTCGAGGAGAAACATCGCCCGTGCTTTTCCCGTTGTGCCGGGTAGGCGCGACGCATCGGCCAGCACATAGTATGCGCCTCGCGGAATCGACGGTGTCAGACCGGCCTTCGCCAAGGCCTGACAGAACCGATCACGTTTCTGTTGATAATCGCGCGCCAGATCGCGGTAGAACGAGTCTGGGAGTTCCTGGATACCCGCCGCCACCCCCGCCTGCAACGGCGTCGGAGCACAGACATAGAGTAGGTCGTTCATCGCGCCGATCGCCTGAGCCCACCGCGCTGCAGCGACGCTGTAACCAATGCGCCAACCTGTGATACTAAAAGTCTTGGAGTAGCCGCCGAGAGTAATCGTTCGATCAGCCATGCCCGGCAGAGTTGCAAGGCTCACATGGGTACGCCCGTCATAGAGAAAGTATTCGTAGATTTCATCGGTAAACACGAATAGATCATACTGTTGCGCGATCGCTGCAATACACTCCAGCTCGCTCCTGCTGAATACTTTTCCGGAAGGATTGCCGGGCGAATTCACGATGATCGCCCTGGTTCGAGGCGTGATGACGCGCTCGACATCGGCTCCTGAAAAATTCCAATCGGGGTCTCGCATCTTCACCACAACCGGAACCGCCTCAACCGCGAGCAGCGCACTGATGTGATACTGATAGTAGGGCTCGAAGAGGACAACCTCGTCCCCGGGATCGAGCAGTGCAAGGCAGGCACTATGAAAGGCCCCGGTGGCTCCCGCACTGACTGTCACGTCTGTTTCCGGATCAGCCACAATGCTGTTGTACTGCACGAGCTTCTTGGCGATTGCCTGCCGCAGTTCGGGCAATCCATCGAATCGTGAGTAGACATTCTTGCCCTGCTCCATCGCCTGTGCCGCAGCTCGAAGCACCGTCGGTGGAACAGGCGTGTCGCAGACCCCTTGTGCCATGTTGAGGCCCTTCGCCTCGATACAGGCCTGGGTCATCGCTCGAATTTCCGAATGGGCCAATCCAGCCATTCGTTGGTTGATGTGCCGTTTCATCGTTGCACTCCTCCTCGATCAAAGATTCTCTCTTGTCGCAGACCAATTCCATACAGGTCAAGTCCTCTTCTGCTCAGACCATGAAAGAAGCCGGTTCGGATACGATAGCCGAGTTTCAATCTCTGGCCATGAGGCCGCGATAGCGGAACGTCGAGACCGCCGGATCAGTCTTACCGTCTATTCTTTTTTGGAAAGGATGACTTCGAAGGCGAGGCGAATGTGCTTGATCTCTCCACCGGAGAGTGTCAGGCAAAGTTTCTTATTCAAATGCGGGTCGGCATGGTATTCCGCATATAAGAGCCAAGCTCTAACCTGTCCCTTATTTGTTCTTAGTCTTGAGAGAAGGTTGCGGGTGAGAACGAAACACCTCGTAGTACTGCAGCACTCTCCTGACGTAGGCACGAGTTTCTCGAATGCGCGGGACTTTGCGGCCTTTGACCCGTTGGACCCCGGCGTTATAGGCCGCCAGGGCCAAGGGAAGTTCGCCTTGGTACAGGTTCAGCAGGTGCCGCAGCTGCTTCGCGCCTCCGCGGATGTTCTGGATCGGGTCATAGACATCATGCACACGCAATGTGGCCGCGGTAGCCGGTGTGAGTTGCATCAAGCCGACCGCGCCTCTGCGGGATACGGCATGCTGGCGAAATCCGGATTCGGTCTTGATGACAGCGCGTAGCAGCGCAGGGTCGAGACGATATTTCTTGGCGTACCATTTGATGGCCCGATGGATTTCCTGGTTAGAATACCGAGGGTAGACGCTATCGAAGTCGGGCCTCGTTGGCGTAGGGACAGCAGCGACCAGCAGACACAACAACGCCAGCGCACAAGAGATGCGCAGCAAGCGTAAATGGAGTGGCCTGCTCCTCCCGTTGTCGATAGCCATTGTGTGCGGTTGGATGCCTGTTCGCAAAACGGCCTTCATAAGAAGCCTGAAAAGCCTCAAGATCCATGCCGAGATGGTTCTCCGCTAACGTGCGGATAGGACAGGGGAAACGGCGGCTATGCCTTATACCGCGCTGTGGTACGATCTGCACAGAGTGGACGTTTGGGAACTGTTGGCTTGACCCGCGAGGTGGCACAGTGGAAATTCAACGGCTTACACGTCTAGGACAAGCCCGGTCTATCTGGTTGGTCTGGTTTATCCGTTTAGTCTGGTGCAACCAAACAAGACAAACCAAATGAACGAGACAGACCAGACAGACCGAATAGACCAAATGAACAAGGCTGGCTAGAGAAGCTCGCCGAGCAGTTTGACCGCCTCTTCAGGCGAGGCAGCGGCATGGACGAGATGCGGCGCGAGATTTTTGAACAGGCCAACCCCGGCCTTGTCAGCTCCCAACAATATCACGGTCTTCTTTGCCTTCAATGCTAAGGCAACTTCTGAAACCGTCCCGGTACCGCCGAGCCCACAGGCCACAATGACGTCGCTGGACATGACGTTCACGTTGTTGCGGGCCTGGCCCAGATCCGTGACAATCGCCACATCCACATACCGGGACACCCGTGCTTTGCCATCAGGGAGAATCCCGATGGTCAAGCTGCCGGGCACCGACTTCGCCCCCTCACTGGCCGCGTCCATGACGCCGCTCGCGCGCCCTCCTGTCAACACCACCCACCCTTGACGTGCGATGAGCTCTCCCAAGCTTTTGGCGTCGGCCAATTCTTTGGTACCGGCCTTGGCCGGACCCATGACACCGATCACTGGTTTTCTGGTCGATTGTCGGATCGGACGTTTCACAGACCGCGCCTCACTGGACAACGAAGTCGGCACAAATTACTGGGATTGGGAATATACACTGAGGGCGGAGGATTTGTCGCCTGACACTTGCGAAGTGTCAGGGCAAAAGAAGCGGGACGCGCGGCTTATATTATGGCTTTCCCCACAACTCTTCCAGCCGCTGGGCGCGACCACAATTGTATTTGTAGAGTTTGTAGCGGATAGGATTCTTCTTGTAGAAGTCCTGGTGATACTCCTCGGCTGGATAGAACTGTGGGGCCATCACAATCTGGGTGACAATCGGCTCTTTAAATCGTCTCGATTGCTCGATCACCTGTTTAGAGCTATCCGATGCGCGTTTCTCATCCTCGGTCTGAAAGAAAATGGCGGAACGATACTGATTGCCATGGTCACAGAACTGTGCATTCGGTGTGATCGGATCGACGTTGCGCCAAAAAGCGTCTAGGAGCTTTTGGTAGCTCACTTTAGCTGGGTCATAGACCACTTCGACCGATTCCGTATGGCCTGTTCGTCCAGCGGACACCTCTTCATAGGTTGGATTGGAAACTGTCCCCCCCATATATCCTGATGTCGCAGACAGAACCCCCTCAACCTTCTCGAAGACTTCTTCCATGCACCAGAAACAACCCCCCGCGAAGTAGGCCTTGCCCGACATCGCACCCGCTGCAGCCAGGCCGGTCGATTGCACGTTCCACGCTCCAACGAGGAGAACGGCTACGATAAGAACCGATCGGGTGATGTGTCTTCTCATGAAACGGCCCTCCTCACAGACTCAGTCGAATAGCTTTGTGAAGCCTTACACTGCCTACGAGCATGGCTTCGATTTTTATGTTCCTGTATGATTGAGAGCCATGCGGATCATCGCCCGTTCCCTTGTGTGCATTTTCCTTGTCGCCACGGTCGGGTGCGCCTCGTGGCTGATGAAAGGCGAACCTCCTGAGGTGCTAGTCACAAATGTGACGCCCTTGGAGGGAACCGCGTTCGAGCAACGATTACAAGTGGATCTCCGTATCCGCAACCCGAACGATTTTGATCTCCTCGTCACGGGCATCGACTTTACGCTCAATCTCAACGGGAAACGGCTGGCTCGAGGATTGGGCAATACAACCATCACAGTCCCTCGACTCAGCGATGCCGTTGTCTCAGTACAGACAAGCACCTCAACCTTCGATGTGGTACGCCAGCTCCTCAGTTTCTCCAAAGCGCAAGACCTCTCATACAACATCACGGGCCGCCTCCACCTCAAAGACGGCCGCCTGTCCTTCGATAACTCCGGCACGCTCCTCGAAAAAGGCCAGCTCTCCGGCACACCTTCTCCATAGCAGCCCATCACATTCGAGAATCAGCTGGAATGAAGTCGGCATGGGCCCAGGCTTTCTTGAAACGATCTTCAGCCACAGCTGCCTGATCATCCTTTTGTTGAGCCTGAAGGCTCTGGATCAATCCGGTCAGCGCCCATCCATTGTCCGGATGACGCAGTAGATCCGCATGATAGACCGCTTCTGCTTCAGATGGGCGATCAGCCAGTAAAAGCACAGCCCCCAAATGGTGTCGCACAGACAATGGCCATATTGGCGGCTCCGAGTAGGGAAGCGCCTCTTCCATTTTAAGTGCCTCCTCGAACAGCCTGATCGCCTCATCATAGTGCTGGCGGCGGGCAGCGATTTCTCCTGACAGGATCCGCTCCGCAATCTTGAGAAGCGCCCGCTGGGTTTTTTCTTCCGTCGTGCGATCCCGACGGATCTGCTTTGTGAGGCCGACAAGAACGACATGTTCACCCTCAGCCCCGGGAAGTCGGCCGGTCGCAACAAGGGCGAGTCCTCGTCCCAGCCTCCACATCCCGTCCATCAAACGCAATCCTTTGGGCGGTACAGGCTCCTTGAGCAACTCCTCCCATCGGCCGAACCGAATCATCGAAAAGATTGGTGTCGGGAGGTAAAATTCTTTCGAGCGATCTTTGCCGGCTTCCTCCACGGAAATCGTCGCCGCCACGTCACGAGCCGCTTTCATGGCTTCGACATTGCGACCCTCCATCGCCAAGGACGCCCAGAGAAAGTGGAGATTGTGCCTGTAGTAACCATCGGCATACTCGCCGGTTGGGTGCTGACTGGCGAAGGACTGCTCATCGACATAGGCTGCCTGCTGATTCCTTTCCACCGCCTCGTGGTACTTCCCAACCCGCATGTAAATGTGGGCGGGCATATGAACGAGATGACCGGCGCCCGGCATCAGGCCTGGTAGCCTATCCGCACAGGGCAATGCTCGTTCCGGTTGCAATGACGCCTCGACCGCATGCAGGTAATAATGGCAGGCCCCTGGGTGATCGGGACTCTTCACGAGCACGGCCTCGAGCGTGGTGACGATCTCTTCGGTGCCAGGCTGCGGTTGCCCATCCGGTTTCCAGAAATCCCAAGGCCGCAGATCCATCAGCGCTTCCGCAAACAGCGTGGCCGCATCGCCATCTTCGGGAAACCGCTGCGCCACCGATCGCATGGCCTTCGCATAGGCCTCATCGAGTCCCTTGCGCTTGACCCCCTTTCGGCCCACATACCGTGTGACCAACGCCTCGATGTAGGCCTGCTCCACGGGGGTGATGTGGCCTGCTAGCCGACGAGCCTTCTGAACCATCTCGATGGCACGACGTTCGTCTTTTTTTTCCATCTCACTATTGATATTGGGACCGAGGGCCAGCGCAATTCCCCAATAGGGCATGGCCGCCTGAGAATCGAGTTGGGCCGCAGCTTCAAACGACCTGACCGCTTCTTCGTGGTTAAAGGCATAGACGAGTCGGAGCCCCTGATCGAAATACCGTTGGGCCTGCTCCGATGTGGTGGTGATGGGATGATGCAGGGAACCCAGATTGTCGAAGAGCGGCGGAGCATCAGTCTGGTCGGCGGGCAGAACCTCCGCCGGTGAGAACATCGCGAGCCAGCACGACATACCGACAACTAAGAGCCTGGCTAACATCGATCCTCGTATAGCGTATCTCGTTCGAGCATTTCAAGTTTCATGTTTCTAGTTTCAAGTTGTTCGTTTCGAATTGCAGAAATATCGAGGTCACACTTGAAACATGAAACTAGAAACTCCACTCCAGGGCAAACCTCAGAATCGGGTGACGCTGGAAAAGTTGAAGTCGCGCAGCGTCATTGCCGGGACGAGCAGCTTGCCGGTTTCGGACGTGATCGCTTCAGTTGGACTGGTGAAGGCCTCGATCCGGTTGAAGACTCGCAGAGGGCTCTCGTGAAACCGTAAGTTCTTCACTGCCGACACAATCGCTCCATTCTCGACGAGAAACGTCCCATCTCTCGTCATGCCTGTGAGGGTGAGATCCGTCGGATTAACCGTCCGGATGTACCAGAAGTTCGTCACAAGGATGGCTCTCTCTGTGCCCTTGATTAATTCCTGTAGCGTCGGCAAGGACGACCCTTTCGCTGAGAGACAGGGGGCGTCGAGCGTGGGGATTCGGTCAATTCCTCGCCCCTTCGCTGTGAACCGATCATACACAAGCTGTGTGAGCCGCCCCTCTGAAATCCAGTCGGACGCCACAGTCGGCAACCCGTCAGTGGTGAACCCAATGCCCAAGAGATCCTCGTGTGCAGGTAGATTACAAAGCGTCAATCGCTGGTCAACGATCGGCTGGCCCAATTTTCCTGAGAATACGCTCGTGCCTTTCTCGTAAGACTTCGCATCGAGTGCCCAGAACATCGAGGACCACAGCCCCGCAACGGCAGCCGGCTCAAGGATCACGGTATAACGCCCCGGCGGCAGCTCGCACACCTCCAGGCCTCGTTTGGCCTTCTCGATCGCGGTGAGTGTCCGCTCCTGGACCCTCAGATGATCGATGGACCGATGGGCGGCGGCGCCCCAACCGGTCGCCTCGCCGGCCTGAACCGTGAGGCTGAATCGTGCATCGGTCCGTTCTTCATGGGCAAAGAGCCCCGTACTCGCGGCCACTCCGACTGTCGCAACCGACGAGGATACAATTCCAGCTGCGCCAAGATTTTCCATCCGGCATTGCCCGATCGCCTCGTTTGCATATTCCAGCCGACGGGCCGGCCCGGCCACGACAGTTTCAGCTCGCGTTGTTGGAGACGTCACATATTGCTGTGGCTCTATCGGCGGGAGATACTCCGGATCGTCCGGCGACAGATGCGCGATCTGCGCAGCTCTGGCCACCGTCTCTTGCACCGCCCCCGCGGTAAAGTCCGTCGTGCCGGCAGTGCCATGGCGCCGCCCAAACGCCACCGTCACATGTAAAGACCCGCGCCTCGTATCGACGTTCTGGACAACCTGATTGTTCGCAAACCGCGTCGTTCCGCTATGCTGATCGTGCAACGAAACAAGCGTGTGGTCACCGGTCGAATGTTTCAGGACCAGGTCCGCGAGAAACCGGAACTCCTCACCGCTCGTCAACTTCGGCCAGGTCTTGTGAGCGGTCGCACTCATGATCCGGCCTGCCCTCCAATGACGTTGACGTGGCGGAACCGCGCATGGGAGGCCGCGTGGGTCATCCAGCCGGACTGGGCAGGCTGACCCTTGCCGCACGTGATAAATCCGTACCGGCGGCGGTGCGACCGATCCGCCACTCCGTCGCAGCTGCCCCAGAACTCCGGCGTAATCCCATGGTAGACAACATCACGAACCATGTGGGTGCGTTTGCCATTCTCGATCATCCAGAATGCATCCCCACCGAACTGGAAGTTATACCGTCGTTGATCGATGCTGTAGGATCCGTGGCCTTCAATGTAGATGCCCCGCTTGACATCGGCGAGCAGCTCGTCGAGGGTGGCAGCGCCCGCTTCAAGGCCGATGTTCGCGATGCGGACGATCGGGACGCTGCCCCAACTGTCCGCTCGATTGGACCCGCGCGAGCGACTCTCACCGACTTTCGGCGCGACTTCCCGGTTCGTGCAATAGCCGACAAAGACCCCATCGCGCACGATGTCCCATTGCTGGCAGACGACGCCATCGTCATCGTAACCGGTCGCGGCGAGAGTCTCCGGTTCACAGTTGTCAGCCACGAGACTCACGTGCGGAGAGCCGTATCGAAAGATTCCTCGTTTGTCGGTTGTGAGAAAGCTGGTGCCGGCATAGTTGGCCTCGTACCCGAGCGCGCGGTCGAGCTCGCTCGGATGGCCGCAGGATTCATGCATCGTGAGCGACAGATGTTCCGGATCGAGGACGAGATCGTACAGACCCGGCTCGGTAGTGGGCGCCTTCACTTTCTCCACGGCTTGAGACGCGATGCGCGGGGCCTCAGCCAGGAAATTCGCATCCTCGATCAATTCATAGCCCATCCGAAGATGCGGCGTATTGAAGCTCCGTGAAGCGAACCGCCCGTCGTGGACCGCCGTGGCATCGAAATCTCCGCTCAGGGCAAGGAGATCGAACTCCAGACGCGACCCTTCGGTCGACACAAAGAGTTTGCGGTCCTGACGGGCCCACAGGCTCGCGCTGCTCCGCACGATGCCAGGCTGACGATGGACATATTCCATCGTCTCCAGTAGCAGCGTAGTTTTTCTTTCGAGTGCAACAGCAAAGGGATCGATCCGCTGCGCGGTGACGACCCGGTCTCGATGGACCGGCTCATCGGCGAGTTTCACTCTTTCACTCGCGACAGACGCAGAGCCTTTGGCGATCTCGATCGCCAATTCAGCCACACGCGGGACCTCTTCCATCGACAGCACCGAACTGGCGGCAAAGCCCCAGGCGCCGTGATAGAGGACACGGATCCCAAACCCTCTGTCCTGCGCCTCTCGAATGAAGTCGATCCGGCGATCTTCGCCGCGAATAGTCTGGGTCCTACTATCGAGAATCCGGATATCGCCGTACTCAGCCCCGGAGGCCACCACGCGTTTCAGCGCGAGTTCGGCAAGTTCGTCCTGATGAGGATTTGGATGAGCGTGCATGCTGTTTGTATCCTGACAGAGGCACCAACGCCGTTCAACTCAGGCTACATTGAACTTGGTTTTCCTCACGCGATGCCCTACGATATTGTGTCATGTTGCCTCCAGAACGGACACCGCGTCAACGGATCATCGACGTGATCACGGGCACCAGGCTATCGTCTTACCAGTTGGCGCAGATGCTGGGCATTCCCGAGCGACAGGTCGAGGAACATCTGACCCACGTCGTGAAGACCGTCGCGCGCGACAAGACAAGGAAGTTCATCCTCGACCCGGCACGCTGTCAGGATTGCGATTTTGTCTTTCGAGACCGTAGGCGTCTGACGAGCCCAAGCCGCTGCCCGCAATGTCGAAGCGAAGCCATCGCAACACCGCGCTATGGCATCGATTGAAAGGACACCGATGATGACCGCACGCCTCATACTCTGTGCCTTTGGCTTCATGCTGTTGCTGAGTTGTTCCGGCGACAAGGCTAAGGAGATGTTAGAGACCGCCGAGTTCGAAGAGCGCCAGATGAACCTGCCTCACGCGAAACAGTTATACGAAGACGTAATCCGTCTCTATCCCACCAGCAAAGAAGCCGCCAAGGCCCAAGCACGCCTCGCCGCTCTCAAGCAGGCCCCCTAGCCAGCATTCCTCATGACGGTTCGAGGTCCGAAGTTCGAGGTTTTTTGAACTTCGAGCTTCAAGTCGCGCCCTGCGTTTTACGAACTCCCATCGAGATAATCCCACAAATCTTCGCCTCGGCGCGGGCGCCCAGCGAGCCATTCACGAAATCCCGGAATGCGAAACGACAGGAGGCGCTGGATCTTGTCGCAGCGGAGCGAAAGGTCGGCAGGTCTAGAACTCCCGATGTGGTTCCGTGCGGAGCCTTTTATCAGATGGCTTTTCAACTCCGGACACCAAGGCAGTAAGGCTTCACCGATTTCCCAACGCGAGAGCCGCTCGCTTCCGCCTAGGTGATAGAGACCCGGTTGCTTGCGATCGACGAGTTCCCAGATGATTCGTGCAATCACACCAGCAGGAAGCGGACAGCGATACTCGTCGGCATAGAGCGTCACGTCTTTGCCGGCCTTCGCGGTCCGACACATATCTTCGACAAAACTCCTGTCGCCGCGCTCCGAAGTTCCGGCGGTCAGGACAATGCGAACAACTGTATGTAGAGGATTCTGCAAAACTGCCTGTTCGGCTTCCAGCTTGGTCTTGCCATACACGTTGATTGGGTTGGGCTCATCCGTTTCGCTGTACCAGCCGGTCTTCCCGTCGAAGACTTCTCCGCTGGACAGGAAAATGAAGGGAATGTCCCGGGACAGCTGCGCGAGCTGTGCAGTGACCTCCACATTGACGCGGCGGGCCTCATCTGGATTTTGCTCGCAGGCCTTGGTTCGACTGAGAGCGGCGCAATGGATAAGGAGGTCGGGCTTGAGCGTATGAATCCGCGCTTCTACCTTCGATGTATCAGTCAGTTCAAGCTCCGCGCGGGACAGTCCTTGAACATCCCAACCGGAAGCCCATCGGGAGGCGGTCTTCACAAGGTACTGCCCGATCAATCCCGCCGCCCCGGTAATGATCGCGCGAGGTGCCATGATGGGTGACTGACTACCGCGTCAACTTCCGATAGCGAATCCGGTGCGGTTGATCGGCTTCCTTGCCGAGCCGCTTCTTCCGATCCGCGTCATACTCGCTGTAGTTCCCTTCGAACCAGACGACCTTACTGTCGCCTTCGAACGCCATGATGTGGGTCGCGATCCGGTCCAGGAACCAGCGATCGTGACTGCTGATGACGGCGCAGCCTGCGAAACGTTCCAATCCTTCTTCAAGCGCGCGCAAGGTGTTGATGTCGAGGTCGTTGGTCGGCTCGTCAAGGATGATGAGATTCGCACCCTCTTTCAACATGCGGGCCAGGTGTACCCGGTTGCGTTCTCCGCCTGAAATGTCCTTCACCTTCTTCTGCTGATCGGTGCCTGCGAAGTTGAATCGGGCACAGTAGGCTCTGGCGTTGACTTCGGTCTTGCCGAGCATAATGGTCTCGTGGCCCTCGGAGATGATGTCATAGACGGATTTGCTCGGATCCAGGCTGCGGTCCTGGTCCACGTAGCCCAGGGTGACCGTCTCACCGATCTTGATCGTGCCCGCATCAGGTTTCTCTTTCCCGATGATCATGCGGAACATCGTCGTCTTGCCGGCTCCGTTCGGACCGATCACACCGACAATCCCACCCTTGGGAAGGCTGAAATTCACATTCTCGTAGAGAACCTTGTCTCCGTAGGCCTTGCTGACGCCTTTGCATTCGACGACCACGTCGCCCAACCGCGGGCCAGGCGGGATGTAAATTTCCAAATCTGCGGCCTGTTCGTCCTGTTTCTGATTGACCAATTCCTCATAACGGTTGAGCCGCGCCTTGCCCTTCGACTGGCGGGCTTTTGGCGACATGCGGATCCATTCCAACTCATGTTCCAACGACTTGCGGCGCTTCGATTCGGCTTTTTCTTCTTTTTCCAGCCGCACCTGCTTCTGTTCCAACCAGGACGTGTAGTTCCCCTGGAAGGGAATGCCGTGGCCGCGATCGAGCTCGAGAATCCAACCTGCGACGTTGTCGAGAAAGTAGCGATCGTGCGTGACGGCGATGACCGTACCTTTGTACTGCTGAAGATGCTGCTCAAGCCATTGCACGGACTCGGCATCGAGATGGTTCGTCGGTTCGTCGAGCAGCAAGATGTCGGGTTCTTGAATCATAAGGCGACAAAGGGCCACCCGACGCTTCTCGCCGCCGGAGAGCACCCCGATCTTCGCATCCGGCGGTGGACAACGCAGCGCGTCCATGGCCAGTTCGAGCACGTTTTCCAATTCCCACCCGTTCGCCGCTTCGATCTTCTCCTGCAGCTGGGCCTGCTTCTCAAGGAGCTTTTCCAGTTCGTCGGGAGTGGCCTCGCCCATCTTGTTGCTGACGGCATCATACTCGTGCAGCATGGCCACGAGTTCTTTCTTGCCCTCTTCGACGATTTCTTTCACGGTCTTGTCCGGATCGAGCTGCGGCTCCTGTTCAAGCAGACCGACGCTATAGCCCTTCGAACGGGTGATCTCACCGGTATAGTTCTGATCGACTCCGGCAATAATCTTGAGCAGCGAACTTTTCCCCGATCCATTGAGGCCCAACACGCCGATCTTCGCGCCAAAGTAGAAACCAAGATAGATCTCGCGTAGCACTTGTCGTTTCGGCGGATAGACCTTGCCGACATTGACGAGTGAGAAAATGACTTGTTTATCGTTTGTGGTCGCCATGCATTCCCCTATCTAGTGACGAACTGGTGAGTTGAAAAGAACCATCTTGCGGGATGCTCACAGGAACTTGTGCAAGCATCTACTACAGCGAATGCAGGATCTGGAGTCCCGCGTTTGCCTGAACGGCCAAGCCGGCAAGGCCGGCTCTGACCTCCGACGGGCTACGTACGGGGTTGGCAAAGGCCACCCGCCCGCCCTGCATTCGGCCTGGCGTGGTGAGCCGAAGGTGAAAGCCCAAGCGATCCAATGCAGTCACCGTCGCCTGCTGCGCCTCTGCATTGCCGAACACACGGGCAAGCAGCAGCAACGTCTCCGCCTGCTCTGTATTAAATTCACGGATGAGGGTCGAGGCCTCATCCGCGAGCGGGTCCACGGCCGCCCCCGCGTAGTCGTCCGGCATGACCCAACCCATCGACCCAAACCCCCCGACAAAATAGATATCCGACAGTGCCATGCGGAAAAAACTAAAGTCCTGGAAGTCCACCCAGTAGGAGGCATTGGCATGGCGTGCCAGGTAGAGTTCGCGAACCTGCGACGGCTTCCTCCTTCGGCACCTTGGTCACCGACCCCATCAACGTCACCCTGGCCGCACCCAGCGGATCGCTGCGGCTCTCAGGCGGTGTCACCAGCAGGCTCGCCCGTGGATCGCCCAGGAGATTTTGCGTATGCATCGCCATCGTGCTGATCAGAAAGACCGGTTGCCCCTCGTCGTCCAACCCGTAGGGCATCACCGACCCGAAGGGCCAGCCAGGCTGCTTGCGCGAGAGCGTCGAGAGACTACCTGTCTGCTGCAGGTACACAAGCGTCTTGGCCCGCTCGGCATGGGACGGTTCAGGAACGTCAGGACCATCTGAATCCGGCCCGCTGTTATGTTGTCGTGATGATGACATGCCTGATCTCTTATCTATGCAATGAACCGGGTGACACCTTACCCTGGATCTGTCGAACATTTCCACTGAGGACGGGATCGCGCCAGAGGGTTCAGTTGGATGTAGGCCGACATGCTCGATCCCGATAGAGTCGGCGAGTCGCTATCGCGCGTGGCTCGTCACATGCCCAATTCCTCTGAGAACCTGACTTCCGATTCGTCGTCAATTTCCTCAAGGCAGTTAAAGCAGGTGAACGGGAACCGGTCGATGGGGATGGCGCAGACTTCTCCGACCGGCGATTCGTCCAGGGCAGGTCCACCGCATTCTTTATGGATCAAGAGTAAGCATCGTTGCGCCTCATGGGGTTATCACAGGACAAGCCGACGAAACCGTTCCACGATGCTCCGGACTGCTCAGTCGATGGTCGCCCGGAATCAGATATGAGTTCGACCGGGAACTGAGGGATCACAGGCGAGTAGTTGGTCGACGAATTGCCTGCTTGCTCACGAGGAGAATCACGTCCTATCTTGGAGACCGTGCAAGAGGATCGTCGTTTTCACGCGGCCTGAGCCGATCGAAGCTGGTCTACCAATAGGCTTCGCTTTCCTCGACCCATTTCCACGAGAGAGGCCAAGTCCTGTGCAGCCGGTTCGTCGTCCCAGGGCATCCAGCCTGTGGTTGCCATGGCATGCGCCGTTCAGGATCGAATTGACTTTGCGCGCACGCCCATCATGTTGAAGGCCGGGGCAATGAGGACGAGCTGTTCGACTGCGCGAATGCTCCTGCGCCATGAGCCAGGCGATCCAGCCACCGAGCGAATTGCCCACGATGGTGATCGGGTAAAAGGCGCCTCTTGGGGCGCCTGGGGTGGGCGGGTGAGATATCGTCCCTCTTGAAGCGTCCAGCACGAGCCGCGCATCGGCAATCCAATCGGACAAGCGTGTAGTCGGTGAACTGTCCCGTCTGAATCGCCGAACCCCCGCACATCGTAGCAACAGAACCCCCAGCCCTTCTCTTCACACCACTGTGCGAGCGCTTTGCTCTTGTTACCCCACCGTTTCGAGAGGAAGCCGGTGATAAAGAGAATCTGGCGATCTTTTCCAATTGAGCGATCACCGCGAATCAGCTTGCCGTCGGCTGCTGCAAGTTCGAATGAATGCAGGCCACTACTCATGGGTGAGTGACCGCCTTGGTAATGAACGGTCCCAGCCGCTGCAGAACCGACCGTGGAATCTCATGGCCACCTCGGAAGCTCTGCCATTCGACCGAAAGTCCCGCGTGAATCAGAGCGTCGCGCAGTCTTTCTGCCCCAACGTAGGGCAGGATCTCATCCTGCATCCCATGGCTTTGAAAGACCGGCAGCCCTTTGCGCTTCGGCATGAGTGGGCCCCACAGCGGATGCGCCAGTACGTTCCCGGAGAGTTGGACCAGTCCGGCATAGGGACGGTCACTGTGGAGCATGGCATCACAGGAGAGCATCGCGCCTTGGGAGAATCCTCCGAGGATGGTCTTGCGCGGATCCGCGCCGAGTTTCCGCTCGACTTCTTTGAGAAACACGATCATGGCTTCGCGCGCCGGAGCGAGGCCTTTGGGAATGTCTTGCGAGAGATCGCGCACCCGCCCTGCCGCTTGATCCGCCGCAATGCGGGCCATATCGATGAGCCACCAAGCGCGTGCATCCCTCGGCCCAAAACTCAGCGAGAGCGGGCCTTCAGGAAAGACAAACCTCGTACCGACCGGCACATTCAAGGCATCGGCCAGCGGCACAAGATCGTTCCCTGGTGCACCGAAGCCGTGCAGGAGCAGGACGAGAGGACCGCGCCCTCCACCCTTTCCATCTGTGCCGCCGGTGATCCGCGTCCGCAACCCACCTAGTTGTTCTTCATGCATAAACGGTCCGTTATTTCATATACAAATATTGGAGCAATGCCACAACGCCGTAGAGCGACGATTCAACGACTGGTTGTTGGTAGAAGGGAACGAACGCGCCCTTCTGGTTGGCCTCGACCTCGCCAATGATGTATTGGACCTGTTTCGCACGGATTTCGTGGTCCTTGCCGAGCCCGAGGGCTTGGATCATTTGCTTGCTCAGTCCGGCCAAGACCGCTTGTTTCGCTCGGTCGGCAGATTGATAGAGCAATAACGCACCACTTAGCGCCAGCACGACGTTCACTCCCCAAGCCAGCAGCAGCAGGACTGGGTAATTCCAGATATCGAAGTAGTCGTTGCGCGCGGCGATCATGATCAGCAAGGCGATGAAGGGGTATCGGATGAGGCGATTGACCGTTTCCGTCCGTCGACTGATTAGGTCGATGCCGGCTAAATACTTGAGCATTTCAAACTCGGTCTTGTGGCTCTGACTCAATCCGTATTCGCGCAAGTACTCCTGCTGCACCTGCTCCGACCACCCGCCACTCGAGAGGCTCACCCAACTGATCCACCGACGACACAACATGACCTCATCGAACACCGCCAGGTTCAGCAACACCACGAAGCTCACACTGACCAGCGTCATGATCACGTCCACTCGACAGCTAAGCCATCCCCGGCAGGGATGGATCATCTCTTCGTCAACGACCCAGTGACCCAGGGAAATCATGACAGCTGTATACAGGAGAAACAGGACCAGGATGCGCGCAGTCCGTTGAAGCGGCTCTGCTGCATTGAGGTACCAGGCCCAGGCTTGATCAACCGTGGTGGCCGTTCTGGTGGCGGCTGAATGATAGACCCGTTGCAGATTCGTCCAGAACGTCCTCACGGTAAATCGGGAGCGATGGCCTTGATCGATACGGAACTGGAATATTTCGGTGAGATCGTCGCTGTTCTTGACCAGATCGCGCGATCCTTTGACCAGGAAAACGACGCACAAAATCACAGAGAGAAGCCGCAGCAATTGCCCGGGCCAAATGCTGACCCCCGCAGTCCATGAAAAGGGTTCGCCTTCATCATGATGGGCCATGAGAGCCGTCCCGCCATCCATGGTCAAAAAGGCCGCCGTCCCGCCGAGGATGATGAGGCCGACCAAGGCAAACAGACGCCATGAGCGAGAGACCCGGAGCCAGACTCGCTGATTGGTCCAGGCGAGTACCGTCCCGACAAGCAGACCGATCACGATCAGCGCCATCACTGTTGCGCTGCCGGGACCGATGCCCTGCTTCAACTGTCCCAGATTGTCTGTATGCTCGAGGTCCGCGCGCAGCGGATGGATCGTTCTCACGCCTTCGACATCGACGATGCTGAGGTCCACGGCACCTTCTCGCCCCACTTCGAAGATTCGAGGATGTTCAGCCGCGTCGTAGATTCGATCTTCCGGGGTCAGAGCCACGTGATATCCCCCCGGACAGAGGGCCGCCGGGTTCTGCCGATCGCCCGCTGCGCGGCAGGCCACGTGATGCACCGCCCGGAGCACGGCAAAGTAGGTGGCCGTTTGATCACTGCTCCGGAACGGCGGGACATCGCGTTGCAAACCACCGTCCAACTGCAAGCCGAACGGCGAGGCGATGACCATGTTCCTGGTCCATGTATATTCGCTCGCGTGAAGGTGGCGTGCATCGAGATTGACGGTGAAGAAGACCGCGTAAGGAAATGCCGGTCGCAGCGCTTTCAGAATGAGCAACGCATCGTAGGGGTCCGAGCCCAGGATTCCGATCGCTTTCGCGCCTTCTCCTTCCTCTTGAATCCGCGTGGCCAAGGCGCGCACATAATCAAGTTGGCTGGTGCCTTCGGGGCGCTCCTTCAGACCACCGGCCAGCGCATCCTTTGCCGTCTCAGTATTTTTGGGTTTCTCTACACGTGCGGCTTTCGCGCTGTCGTCGCCGGGCACTTCGCCGTCGAGACCACTCAAATAGCTATACCGGAAGACGTTCAAGGTCAGGGATTCGTAGTCCGCCGTACGCTGAATCTGCAGATCAATCGCGCGCGGGACTGTCGGACACCAGGCCTTGATCGTCGTCGGCACCTGGATCTGCTTCAGCTCGGCCTCCGTGAAGGTCGCCACTTTTGCACAAGCTGCCGCACGGAACTCGATGGGCAGCGCTCGACCATACAACGAATCCCACTCCCCGATGAGGATCACCGCGTCCCAACCGAGCCGTACCTGGCGACGTTCCAATTCTTCTATGAGTGTGTCGAAGAGCCTGTCGTCGGATCCGATCTCATAGACAAGCCTCACATGCGCGGCCTCTAGCCGATGAAAAAACTCCTGCTCGCAGGTTTCATAGGTCTGGCAGGCGGCACCCTTTCCCTCTTCTTTTTTCAGCCCATAGGCCAAGATCCCTTTCATCGCGCTGGCCCATGGCGAATAGAGCTCGATGGTCCCATCCTTATTCGGCCAGACCCCGACCCCTTCATGAGACTCAGCGTATAAAGTTCCGGCCTCATCCAGAAGATGACGCAGAGCGGAGGAACTGCGTGGCCCCACCAGCTTGAACGTAACGGCCTGTTGCAACGCCGGATTCAGACGGACCAGCTTGCGCCGGTCGTCGGTTAGGAGGCATTCGCTTTTCTGCTTCGACTCTTCGCACACCAGGGTCTGCGACAACGAGGTCAGGGTGGCCAAGAGACCTCGGCTGAGAGCGTCATCGGGAATCCAGATCACCAGGGTGTTCTGAGCGCGATCCTGTCCTTTGCCACAGACCCTTGTCTTGCGGAGCTGATACCACTCGTACGGCAACGCATGACCGGCGCCCTGACTGTCCCCTTCGATGAACGAAAGATGGCCCTCGTCCTCCGGGACATAGCAGGCCACACCCAGCGCGGTGCCGACCGCATAGCGATCTCGAATGCGGGACTCCGTACTCTCCGCATAGGGATCGCCGCTCATGGTTACCAGCAAGACTGTGATCTGCTCACCCCTCTTGACTCGGTCGTCAATCGCGAGCCTCAACGGTCTCAGGCGCTGAGTGAGGGACGGTTCTGTTGACTGGCTGGATGCGGACTTGGGAGACCCGATTGTCGGCGGTGAAGCTTCTCGCATGCCCCGTTGCACGGCTGCCATAGGATCTTCCCACAGCCGCGCGCGAACCGATTGCTCACCGGTGGTCTGTTTCACATCCAACCCGCCCCCGACCGGCCGCGAACTGCGCAGCGGCTCCTTCACCAACAGCACACCGGCGAGCGCAACCGCGAGGGTGACCACCCCCACGAGGGCGAGCTTCGATTCTCCACGTCCTTTGGCCATTGAGAAGTCCGTTGTCGGTGATTAGCCGCAGGGAATTGCCGCTTTTCCGATTTCCATGAGACTGGTACGGCCACTGTACAACAGACAATGAGGGGAACTGCAAGGTGTTGGCTCGCATTATTCATGACGGTTCGTTGCGAAGTGGCGCCAGGCCATAGGTACGAGGCTGGAGAGATGAAGCGCTTATGACAGTAGCTGCTTCGGCAGGACCGTAAACCCTTCCCGCTGTGCGGCTTCGCGCAGACGGTGATTCAAACAGACGAACTCATGCCCTGAAGCCTGTCCATTGGCCCACACGATGGCGGCCGCCAATTGCATCGCATCGGCAGCTCGGAGCGGATGCAATAGCAGGACGCGCCCCGCCTGTTCGCGAACGACGACGCTCGGCTCGATTTCCGTCCATACAGCCATTAAGGCGTGCAACACGGTTCGAGCTTGCGCCTCGTCCGCGGAATTGAGCGCCTCGTCACGTCGTAATCTGGCCAAGGCGGAATAACATTCCACCGCTGTCGCCCCACCAGGCGACCACAGCGCCGTCGCGCGCACTGAGTTTCTTCAAGTTGAGCGTGTGCGGCTCCTGAAGACAGAGCGGTAACACCGCTGAGGCATCCCAGAACTTCCTCGCCCCTCAGCACGTTCGGACAGCAAGGCCTTCACCGCCTGTCCCCGTCGATCTCGCGGGCGGCGCATGGTCCAAAATCCTGCAGGCAGCTTCCCTGTTCCCAGACGAGCCAGCCCAGCTCGCGCAAGATCCCGAAGATGCGCGGACCCAATGTCTCCATCGCGAGGCAGAGGCACCAACTTGGCGATCGGTTTGCCCCGTTCCATGACAATGACTTCTTCTCCGGCTTTGACCTTGGCCAGGCAGGCACTCAACGTCGCCTTCAGTGTAGACACCGCCGCAGACTTCATGATGAGACCTCCATGGTCATATTGAATATGACCACTATAGTCTATCCCCGATGTACGGACAAGGCTATCGGCTCCTATCAGCTCAATTCGCGCCAAGGCTCCGGGCCAACCGGGTTGTCGGGATAGCTTATGACGAACAACTGACCGCTAAATGCTTGCCCCAGTTCGGGGGCGGAGCAGCGTAGGCATCCATGCCTGGCTGGTCACTGTAGGGATTTTGCAGCAGGGTGAACAGGCGATCGATCTCTGAGAAATCCTTCTTCTGAGCCTTCTCGATGGCGGTCTGCGCCAGATAGTTGCGGAGCACATACTTGGGATTGACCCGGTTCATACGAACCATACGGTCCTCGTCTCGGCTCCCCTCTTGGCGCAACCGGTCCCTGTACCGGCGAGCCCACTGGTCGAATGCGCCACGATCCAGAAAGAAGTCTCGGAGCGGTTCGTTCTGCGATTCAGGCCCAGCCTGAAATAACCCCAAGGCCCGAAAGGAGCATGTGTAATCGACATGGTGCAGGTGCATGAGCGCCAAAAGGTCTTGGATCAACGATGCGTCTTCTTCCTTCGTTTCGATAAGCCCAAACTTCGCTCGCATCAACTCCATGTACCGTCCTTCGCAGAGGGGGGTGTAGCGGTCGAGCGCGGCTTTCAAATCTTCCTTTGAGGACAAGGGGAGCAGCGCCTGAGCCAAACAACTGAGGTTCCAGAGACCGATATAGGGCTGTTGGTTGAAGGCATAGCGGCCATTGTGGTCGGAGTGGTTGCAGATGAAACCTGGGTCGTAGTCGTCGATAAAACCGAACGGGCCGTAATCGAGCGTGATGCCAAGGATCGACATGTTGTCCGTGTTCATAACGCCATGCGCCCAGCCGACGGCTTGCCATTGCGCGATCAGCTTCGCGGTACGTTCGACGACCTCGGAGAAAAATCTGGCGTACTTGTCCGACTCATCGACGAGATGAGGATAGTGCTGCGCGATCACGTAATCGGCCAGCACTGTGAGCTGCTCATGCTGCTTCCGATAATAGAGAATCTCGAACGAGCCGAACCGCACGTGCGAGGGCGCCATGCGAAGTACGATCGCGCCGGTCTCAACCTGTTCGCGAAATACTTGATGTTCACTGCCGACGATGCAGAGCGCTCGCGTCGTCGGAATGCCGAGGCCATGCATCGCCTCGCTGCAGAGATATTCCCTGATCGTCGAGCGCAACACCGCACGGCCATCGCCGTCGCGTGAAAAGGGCGTGAGGCCGGCGCCTTTGAGTTGCAAGTCCCATCGCTCGCCCCGCTCGTTTCGCGCTTCTCCCAAAAGAATCGCGCGACCGTCTCCCAGCTGGGGCACATAGACCCCAAACTGATGGCCTGAATAGAGCATCGCCAGGGGTTCCATCCCTGGCACGAGCATGCTCCCGCCAAACACGTCGGCAAATTCCGGTCGCTTCGCTTGCTCCGGATCAAGATCGATTAGTTCTGCCGCCGCGGAGTTAAAACTGATGAGATAAGGTGGCTCGGAAAACGGAGTGGGGCTCAACTTCGCATAGAACGATTCTGGCAACCGGGCATAGGAGTTATCGAAGGAGAGGGTTTCCAGCCGGCGTTTGGTCATCGTAGGAGCATGCCAGGACTAGCGTGCCGTTTTCAAGCAAGGAGCGGCGTTATCCAACAGAGAGATGAATTGCTCAGAGTCGACGTCCTAGACCCACCCATGGAGATTCACTGTCTTCTTACGCAGATGAAGGGTAACTGAGGGGTGAGAGGACTTTTGAATTTGCCGTTTATACACAAAACCTGTATAAGTTTTCCCATGACCGGCACCCACAAACCCATTGCCCTGCGCATAGAGTGGGTGATGGAGCATGCACGCCAGTATTCGGCGATGTTTTCCAGTCCCGAGGCCTCTATTGCCCGGCGGCGCTATATGGCCGAGCATCCGTCGGCGATCGCTGCGCTCAAATGCATGGACGGGCGCATCAACCTCTCCGTTGATACCCACACGCCGTTCGGTATTATTCAACCTTTCCGCAATCTCGGCGGGATGTTTGATTTAGGCTGGCCGCACCTAGGCGAGGTATTGGCTCATTATGTACAGACCGTCGTCAGCAGCGGGCATCGGGTGTTGCTGTTGATCACCTATCACTATTCCAAAGGCGACAAGTACCGCGGCTGCGCCGGGTTCAACTACGACACCCAGGCGGCACGCGCCTCCACATACGTCATCAAAAAACAGGTCGAGCATGTCTTCGGCGCCGACCACGGAACGGTCTATCCCATCGTCTGCGGATTCGAAACAGACGAGGAGGCTATCATACTGCACGGCTCGAACGGCGAAATGCTGGATATATCGCAGTTCGCAGCCCATGAGAAGGATACATTACGCCCGCGCCTGGAAGAGATGTTTCCGGACATGCACAGCCAGGTCCGCTATGACCTCGAACCGCTCGTGTTCGGCAATATGGAACGTATCGTTGAGCTCCGGAAGACTGAACGCGCACTGGACATCGAGCATCACGAGTGGGTGATCTGCGTCGGGCGCGGATTCGATTTTCTGCACATTCCCAACCTCGCACTCATCGTTGGCCCCTACAGCCCCAACCTGGACGATCCGATCGACCGGGCCGCAGGCATCATCGAAGACAACATGCGCGCCGGCCGCATTCCCGACGATGGTTTCCTGCTGCTGGCCTCAGTACCCTACCAGGAGGTTGGCGTCGACCGTGCCCGCGCCGAACTGAAGTCGCGTTTCCTTTCAAAGTTTGCCGCGGATGTCATATATGCCAAACATCCGCAGCTTGCTCATAAGATGCACGTGCGTACCGCCGTGCTCGATTGGCGTTCGCGCAAGCTCGAAATCATCCCTCCCGAGTAGCGGGGTGTCACTTAACTGAGGGAGTACGCGAGATACCAACGAATGCTTTGCAGGATCATGTCTTTCTGAAAATGTCGGCCCTTGAAGGATATTTCTGCCATGATGGCCTCCCTTAAAATAGCCTCCGGTTAACACACCAAGCTATTTGCGACAGAACCAAAAGAAGCCCGTCCTCTTCTGATACGTCCTCTTATCCGATGATCAGGACGGGGACGGCGACGCGGTGGAGGACTTTCTGAGCGACGCTCCCGGAGATGAACCGGACCGCGCTCTGAAAGCCATGGGATGCCATAATCACGAGGTCCTGCCGGGCCGATTCCTCGACGATGACCTCAGGCGGATCACCACTGGAAACTTGGCCATGTGCCTTGTAGCATCCACCTGCAGGGGCGTGGGCAGGTGTACCGCTGAGCTTTGCCGCGACGTTATCCACAAGTTTTTGTCCCCAGCTCACCGAATCCTCATGCAGATTCTCATGAAATCGATCATGATGGGCCAATGAGCTATCGTTGCGATACGCCTTGAGCGTCGGCACCACATGCAGCACGGTCATCTCGACCGGGTCGTGAAAGGGGTTGGCCAAGAGCCAGCGTTGGATTTGTGCAGCGTCGTCAATCCCATTAATGGCGACCAGCACGCGACGGATCTGTTCCGGCATGCGTTTGACGACCAGCGTCGAGCAGGGGGCATGGCTTGCGACCCGGTCGGAGACGCTGCCGACTGTGAACTCTCTCTCTTCGCTACTGAGCTCGCGCGAGCCGGTGACGATCAAGTCAGCCGCCTCCATCTGCGCGGTGTTAATGATCACGCGCGCCGGGTTCCCCAGCTCGCACACTTGCTTGACCACGAGGTTCAATTCAGACGGGACGGATTTCGCCGCTTGCTCCAGGAACTTGTGACCGGAGTCCAGCAGGGGACGCAGCTCTTCTGGAGCCATTCCTCGACGTATAGGCTCCCTATCCGGATACCGCGCAAGCCCGTGATCGACCGCATGCACCAGCGTGAGCTCAGCCGGGGTGTAGAGTCGAGTGACCGCCTGCACCAGCTTGAATGTCGGATCGGATCGATCTACTGCCACGACCACACGCATACCCTTCTCCTTTCTCAGGCACCGTTGTTTGTCAAGGTCGATGGAGACTGTACCACCTTGCTGAAACGCTTGGACTTTGCACGGACCCGGCGTATGACGAGACGCGCGTGGACGGTCATGGCGCGGTGAACACTGCCACGATCCGGAGCGGCTGCACCTGCGCGAAGTCCTGCACGAGGGTGGTGACGCTCGCGTGCATCGGATCCAGCATGACGGTCGGGTAGAGGCCGATGACAAACACCGCCAGGGCCAACGGAATCACGCACGCGATCTCGCGGCGATTCAGATCGTGCAAGGTGGCGCTCTGAGCGGAGACAGGGCCCAGCACCAGCCGTTGAAACATCCCGAGCATGTAGGCGGCTCCCAGCACAATCCCCACCAGGACAAGCAGGACCATGAGGTAACTATGAGACACGGTTCCGACCAGGACGAGGAACTCCCCGATGAAATTGCCGGTCCCCGGCAATCCGAAGGACGCCACGGTGAAGAGACTCAAGACCACCGCGAATCTCGGCATCACCTGATGCAGCCCCCCATAGTTGTTGATCGTCCGGTCATGCGTGCGGTCGTACAACATCCCGACGACGAGGAACAGGGCGCCGGTGGTAATCCCGTGATTGACCATTTGGAGGACGGCGCCCTGGACGCTTTGAGTGTTGAGCCCAAAAATACCCAGGGTGACGAACCCCATATGCGCGATGGAAGAGTAGGCGATGAGTCGTTTGAAGTCATGTTGCGCGAGGGCCATGGCGCCGCCGTACAGAATGGCCAGCACGGAGAGCCACATGGACGAACGGGGCGAACGCCGCCGAGGCCTCGGAGAGCATGGGGAGACAGAACCGGAGCAACCCGTAAGTCCCCATCTTCAGCAGGAGCCCGGAAAGGATGACGCTGCCCGCGGTGGGCGCCTCCGAGTGAGCTTCAGCGAGCCAGCTATGGACGAGGAGCATGGGCACCTTGATGCCAAACCCCAGGAACAACGCCAGGAAGATCCAGAACTGGACTTTCGGCGCATACTCCACCTGCATCAGAGCCAGCATGTCGTATGTGCCCCCGACGTGGTGCAGGGTCAGAATCCCAGCGAGCAGCAGCAGGCTCCCCGTCAAGCTGAACAAGAGGAACTTGATCGCCGCCTGGGTCCGCTGGGGGCCTCCCCAGAACGCAATCATGCAATACGTGGGAATCATCGTGATTTCCCAGAAGAAGAAGAAGAGAAAGGCGTCCAGGGCGGTGAACACGCCCGTCACGGCCCCTTCCACCAGGAGGATGAGCATCATGAAGGCCTTCACGTTCGTCGCGATGCTGCGCCAGGAGCCCAGCACGCACAAGGGGGCGAGAAACGCGGTGAGCAGGACCAGCGGCAAGCTAATACCGTCTACACCCACCGCGTATTGGGTGCCAACGGTCGGTATCCACTCCACGCGGTCCACGAATTGCGGCCCGCCGGCCGTGTGGTCAAAGCTCGCCCACAGCCCCACCGCGAGCCCCAACGTGAGCAAGGTGACGCCGAGGGTCACCCAGCGAATGGCCTCGACATGGCGCCCGCCTGCGCGGACAGGGAGGAATCCAACGATCACCAGCCCGATGAGCG
The DNA here is from genome assembly GCA_963781915.1 of uncultured Nitrospiraceae bacterium. Taxonomy (GTDB): domain Bacteria; phylum Nitrospirota; class Nitrospiria; order Nitrospirales; family Nitrospiraceae; genus Palsa-1315. The sequence continues at coordinate 63,528 of CAWAIH010000014.1, forward strand.
GGGTCAGCACAATCCAACTGACCAGATGGGGGATCCCGAACAAGCTTGCAGGATTTTCCATGCTCACCCTTTCATGTCACGATCCGCAAGAACAAGAACTCGATACGTTCTGTCTTCTTGATGACAACAGCTTTCGATAAACCCCCTCATGGCGCGGTGAACACTGCCACGATCCGGAGCGGCTGCACCTGCGCGAGGTCCTGCACGAGGGTGGTGACGCTCGCGTGCATCAGATCCAGCATGACGGTCGGGTAGAGGCCGATGACAAACACCGCCAGGGCCAACGGAATCACGCACGCGATCTCGCGGCGATTCAGATCGTGCAAGGTGGCGCTCTGAGCGGAGACAGGGCCCAGCACCAGCCGTTGAAACATCCCGAGCATGTAGGCGGCTCCCAGCACAATCCCCACCAGGACAAGCAGGACCATGAGGTAACTATGAGACCAGGTTCCGACCAGGACGAGGAACTCCCCGATGAAATTGCCGGTCCCCGGCAATCCGAAGGACGCCACGGTGAAGAGGCTCAAGACCACCGCGAATCTCGGCATCACCTGATGCAGCCCCCCATAGTTGTTGATCGTCCGGTCATGCGTGCGGTCGTACAACATCCCGACGACGAGGAACAGGGCGCCGGTGGTGATCCCGTGATTGACCATCTGGAGGACGGCGCCCTGGACGCTTTGAGTGTTGAACCCAAAAATACCCAGGGTGACGAACCCCATATGCGCGATGGAAGAGTAGGCGATGAGTCGTTTGAAGTCATGTTGCGCGAGGGCCATGGCGCCGCCGTACAGAATGGCCAGCACGGAGAGCCACTGGATGAACGGGGCGAACGCCGCCGAGGCCTCGGGGAGCATGGGGAGACAGAACCGGAGCAACCCGTAGGCCCCCATCTTCAGCAGGAGCCCGGAGAGGATGACGCTGCCCGCGGTGGGCGCCTCCCCGTGCGCGTCGGCGAGCCAGCCATGAACGAGGAGCATGGGCACCTTGATGCCAAACCCCAGAAACAACGCCAGGAAGATCCAGAACTGGACTTTCGGCGCATACTCCACCTGCATCAGAGCCAGCATGTCGTATGTGCCCCCGACGTGGTGCAGGGCCAGAATCCCAGCGGGCAGTAGCAGGCTCCCCGTAAAGTTGAACAAGAGGAACTTGATCGCCGCCTGGGTCCGCTGGGGGCCTCCCCAGAACGCAATCATGCAATACGTGGGAATCACCGTGATTTCCCAGAAGATAGAAGAAGAGAAAGGCGTCCAGGGCGGTGAACACGCCCATCACGGCCCCTTCCACCAGGAGGATGAGCATCATGAAGGCCTTCACGTTCGTCGCGATGCTGCGCCAGGAGCCCAGCACGCACAAGGGGACGAGAAACGCGGTGAGCAGGACCAGCGGCAGGCTAATACCGTCTACACCCACCGCGTAGTGGGTGCCCAAGGTCGGTATCCGCTCCACGCGGTCCACGAATTGCGGCCCGCCGACCGTGTGGTCAAAGCTCGCCCACAGCCCCACCGCGAGCCCCAACGTGAGCAAGGTGACGCCGAGGGTCACCCAGCGAATGGCCTCGACATGGCGCCCGCCTGCGCGGACAGGGAGGAATCCAACGATCACCAGCCCGATGAGCGGGGTCAGCACAATCCAACTGACCAGATGGGGGATCCCGAACAAGCTTGCAGGATTTTCCATGCTCACCCTAAGAAATAATGCTCGATCTGCTCGGCTAAAACCAGCAGGAGAATGACAAACACCAGAAGCCTCAGAAGAACAAACGTCACCAGAGGTTCATCGGACTTGTTGTGGGTAACGAATTTCGAGAGTCCCGTTGCCATTCTGAGCGATGCGGCGGCAAGCCCGTTGGCAGGCCGATCGATGATCCACACATCCACACCTTCCCATAGCGTGCGGGCCATACCGGCTGAGGCGCCGGCTGCTGCCATGTACGCCCGGTCGATCCCCCCATCGACAACTCTCCAGAGCCACGAGGCGACCCGTAAGGTAGGACGAACAATCAGGGTTGCGTATACCTCATCGAAGTACCCTCTGTTCAAAAGGAACACGTAGAACGTTTTTTTGCGCTCTGACCACCATGCCGAGGGATGGGCCGGAAAGATATGGAAATAGAACGCCGTGGCCCAGCCGGCTATCGCGACGCCGATGCCAAGAAGAAGGTTCGCAGGGGACCAGCCCTCGAGCGAAATCCTTGCCAGAGCAGCGGCTCCCTCTGGGTGTGCCGGAGAGATGAATATGAGAAAGTCGCTCCAGATCAGAAGTCGGAGCACGGCGAGTCCTGCCGTGATGAGAATGAGTCCCAGGAGCAGCGATGCCGAAAACAGTTGCGGCCGCATCATCCCCGGTCGAAATCCCTCGGACCAGTCGACGCGACCGGATGGCGTGAAGATGTCCATGGTCCCCTGGAACAGATAGAACGCTGTGAAAAACACGGTTGCCGGCCCCAAGATCCAGAAGACAACGCGTGCCTGGGCGAGGTGCGACATGACCCATAACTGTTCGTAGGGCCCCCAGAAAATGATGATCGGAGGAATCAACGCCATGATAAGGGCGCCGACGTACAGGGGGACCTGTTGTCGTGAAACGCGTGTTCGTGATGGATGCCCATGTTCGGCGTGATCGCCGTCGTGTTCGCCATGGTGGGTTCCCCCGAGATTGTGAAGGGCGCTGCCTGCGGAAAGAAACAGGAAACTCTTCATGGCGCCATGGGTGAGGAGGTGAAAGATTGCGGCGCCATATGCGCCGACTCCGCAGGCCAGAACCATGAACCCAAGTTGGCTGATCGTCGAGTACGCCAGAATGCGCTTGATGTCGAATGCGGTGAGGGCCACCGCAGCGGCAAAGAGGGCGGTCACGCCGCCGATGATCGCCACCACGGTCATGATGGTCGGGGCCAGAACATACAGCGGCCCCATGCGGATCAGGAGGTACACGCCCGCGTTGACCATGGTCGCGGCGTGGATCAGCGCGGAGACCGGGGTGGGGGCTTCCATCGCAAATGGGAGCCAGACGTGGAGGGGCATCTGCGCTGACTTGCCGATCGGGCCCATGAACAACAGCAACGCAATCACGGAGAGGATGGGGAGCTGCCAATCAAGACCGAGAAATCCAAGGAAGTTCACCGTCTGATCGGCGTACTGTGGCGCAGCCGACAAGATCGCCTGAATGTCGAGCGTGCCGAAGGTGGCCCACGTCAGGTAGATTCCGAATGCGAGGCCAATATCCGCCACCCCATTCACGAGAAAAGCTTTCGTCGCGGCGTCGCAGGCCGACGGACGGCGTGACCAATGGGAAATCAGCAGGTACGAGCACAACCCCATGATTTCCCAGAACATGAATAACATAAACAGATTCGCGCCCATGACCAGCATGACCATGGCAGAGGTAAAGAGCGCGATCAGTGCGAAGAAGCGTGCGTAGCGCGGGTCCGCCTGCATGTATCGGCTGGAAAAGACATGGACGAGGCTGCTCACCCCGGTGACGAGGAACAGCAGCAACACCGTGATCGCGTCTACGTAGAGACCTGCTTCGACGGTCAGACTGCCTGATTTGATAAGGGTATACAACGGGATCGACCTGGCTCCGTTTTGGTACACGTCGACACAGGCAAGGACCGAGAGGATGAAAGAGGCGAAGACCGCCGGGATTGCCAGCCGATGGCTCGCCTCGCCTAACCACCGGCTGCCCAGCGCGATGATCAGGAAGGCGGCAAAAGGAAGGGCCGGGATCAGAATATAGGCCATGTTCATCATCATGATATCGGTGATGAAATCGCCTTCCAGGTTCCTCCTGGCTGATACTCCGAAAACTCTCCCGTGGTGGGATGGCAGGAGACGAGATAGATCCACTGATTGTTGAAAAAATTCTGAAGCACCACATGGCGGGAGATGGTCTGGGAAATTCTTCCCGGGTCCGCCTCGATCACGGTGAGCAGACGGAGCGGCTCATGAAACCGGCGAGTGCCCGTGGTCAGGGCTTGAAAAGGAAACCCTGTTTGCAGATCGCTGTGCCTCCCAAGCATCACGCCGACTCCGCTGACGACGTTGTGCAAGACTTTGGTCCCGCTCCCGTAGGCCCAGCTGTCCGTCGCGGAGAAATAATATTGAAAATTGATCATTTGGCACACGACCAGCGGGGCGGTCATGATGGCCTCCAGCACCCTGCCGGTTTCGTCCTGGGACTGGTCGTAATTGTGGAGAAAGGCCCGACCGTCAAGCTTGAGGTTTCGTGTCAGCGACCGGCGTCCAATAATAAACGCCGCATTGCTGGAGAGTCCCCACTCCGGTCGGACTTGTGCCCAGTCACGGCTGACTTGCCCTACATGGCGGGCGGCAGCCAGGGGCGAGGGCCGGCTGGGAGCCCCCGGCAATCGACCAACGCGCTCCTGAGCGTTCAGGAGTCTTGCCGCTTCCAGGTCATGTTGCAACTGGAGCACCTCCGGACGGTGCGTCTCGGGCAATTCTTCCAGATCGAACAAGGTGACGTGGTCCGTAGTCGTATTGTGCTCACCGGCTATAAACCACGTGTCCTCTGGAATCTCGATTCCCACGTTCCGTAGCTCCTGGCGGACATTCGCCCTATTGGCCAAGGCTGCCAAGACCCTGGCATTGGGTCCACCAGGATTCCCTCCGCACGCCCCGCAGTGGTACGCGGACGCGTACGGGTTGTTCTCTGTGGTGCTCCCATGCGCGCAGAGCAGTACCAGCCGCGCGAAACCTCTGGTCAGGCTCATGACACGGAGCGCGTTTTCGACCACCGCTGATTTTTCTGCCAGGGAGAACCTGCGCGCAGCGAAGCGTTCGAGCGACACATGGTGGTTGCGGGCATTGATCCCGTACTCGTATCGGAGTACATCCAGAAAGGCATGCTCTTTCTCTACGGAAAGACCAAGCCGCTCGGAAGATTTGGTCTGTCGCATCGCTTGACTGCGATCCTCCGGCTCCCGAAGGGCGGCGAGCCGGAATTCTTCGAGTACCTCCTGCGAGAGGGTTACCGCGTCGTTCCGACGGTCGAGCCGCTGCTCGAGCACCTCGGCGATGCAGGCCCGCTCGTTGCCGGCAATGAAGGTGTCACGCTCCTGTTCAGGGAATTTCTCCACCGGGATTCGGGTCGAGATAGGTGGGGTGAGCCAGTGACGCAACCCCGTGCGCACACTCTCATGGGCCTTCAAGAACACGGTCTTTCCCAGCATCGCCAGTCCGAACACTAACCCGAACAGGTCGAACGTGAGATAGGAACTGGCGGGGTTTGCCTTGACCTGGTGAAACAGATGCCGGCCGAACTGGTTCCAGCGGTCTCCAAGCCTGTGGCGTTGGACCACGGGGTCATGAGTCCACCGCGGTTTCTCCTTCACCATATATTTTGGCTTGATCAGCACAGGACAGAGGAGGAAATCTTCCTCCCGATCGAGTATTCGGTAGTCGATCGGCGTGCCGAAGAATCCAGCGAATCCGAGCGTATCATACTCGCCCTGGACTTCCAGATGACGGCGGAAAGGCTTGGAGCGGGCATCGATACAGAACACGGCTTGCGCTCGGGGTTTCGGACGCTCGTTACTTGTGTCGTGCGCAGATCTCTGCCTCTCACTCACCAGCTTCGTAATCAGCGAGTTTCGATATTCTTTCTCGTATGCCTCGTGCCAAACAGGACGGAGCGCGTCAGAAGGGAACCGATCGAGCCAGGACAGCAACGACCTGGCATCCGCTGGTGACAGGTGTTGAAGATCCTCCGGGCGAAACTCGAGGAATTGCGCCATATGGAAGAGGCGCCAGACGTCCCGGCAGACAGTTTCCGTGTACGCGTCGTGCGCGTGGGCATGGGAGTCGACGTCCTCCAGATCATGGGATCTTGCGCGTTCGAGGAGATCGGGAAGTGCCGGGTTGATGCTCAACGTGCTCCGACAGACTTTCTCGGCCAGCTCAGCCTCGTAAAACACTCGCACGGACAGGTATTCCAGCGGATCGATTGGGTGACGGCCCTGTTCAGGATAATCCGGGTTCTTGTCTCGCCAGCGAATATAGCCGGTCCAGCCCGGCAACTGGGCGAGGTGCCGACGCAAGTAATCTTTCCGTTGCTTGTCGGGGACCTGCAAGCGGTTAAGGCTCGACGCCAGGGCGTCTTCAGGGCGATCAGGGAGCGCCTCCACCCTTCGAGCCCAGTCGGAGATCCCGAGGGTCCATCTGGAAGCCTCGCGCGGCGCGAGATCCCGCCAGGCAAGATAAAATCCGTGCGTGCGTGAGGGCATCGACCAATCCGCCATGCCTTCATCCGCGAATGCTGCGCACCACTTGATCATGTGGTCGTTGATATCTTGTTTCAGATCAGAGCCGGTGAGATCGTCGATGATCTCGGCTGCGGTGCGGATGCGCTGCTGCGTCGGTCCATGCTCGGCGTGCACAGATCCTCCAGCCTTGGCCGTTGTGGGGGAATGCCCGTGGTTGCCAGTCGATCCATCTTCAGAGAGATCGAGCGCCTTCAAGGCCCCGGACCACAGCGAACGGATGTAGACCGCTTCAGGGTCGCGCCCCGCCGCGTGCGATCTCAGCCGATCTTTGATGGGCTGGGGAACATCAGGACGGATACGGTGGATGGCGTTTTCCTCCGTGAGTTGCCATTGCAATAATTTTGGGTCGAGCGGATCGATGCCGTACACAAAGTGGACTAGGAGGATCTCTTCAGGATGGAGACTCCGCTCACCGGCACGGACACTATCCTGCGATGCGAGCTCCGGCACCCGCGATCGCAGGGCGCTCAACAGCTCCTTCTCGGAAATCCGTCCCTCGGCGTAGCAGGCTCGGTACTCCGCAGTGGACAGATAGCCTTCTCCTCCAAGCACTTGCTTCGCTTGCGAGACAGCTTCATCAAAGGGCAAATGTTCGAACCCGATCAAGGGATTGCGATAGGCGAACGTCCGAAGCGGCCAGTTCGGAGGAATGACCTCGACCGCCTGTGACACCAGGGCTCGAAGCTCCTCACGCTCTGCCTCGTTCAGCGCAGGCTGGGAGGCGTCTCCCGATTGGGTGCCTACGCCGTGTTGTTCGGAAAACTGCTCAGTACGCACTGGCTTCTCCTTACTCTCAAACGGAGATCACACACCTTGTAGCAGGTAGTGGAATGAATGCCTCTGACTTCTGGGCGCGTATGGATACCACAGCTCAGCTCGGTTATGCTGAGACGGTATTGTCAAGTTAAGTGAATTTGAACGAAATTTAGGCCCTACACGAATTCATAACTCATTGATTGTTCAACATTCAGGTTCCTGGCCCGAGGTAGAAAATCAGCCCCATTCGACTTAAGTTGACAATACCCCTTGAGATACCCCATGGCATAGATTGAGGCGGCCAGTCCGGCGAGGGAGATGGTCAGAACAAAAAAGGAGGCGAGGGGGTCGAGCCGGACCGCAAAGGCGAGAAAGGGAATGGCCGAGGCGACCGAAGCCGTCAGTGGTTCAGAAGCGATTAGCCCGCCAATCCCCGATGCGATGCCGAAGATACTTGCGACACAGCCATAGACACTGCCAACCATCCCTTGCAGCTGCGGTTGTCGCGGAAAACAGAACGGAAGTACGACACCAACCGCGTAGCTTATAAGAAGGACAATTAATATTGTCGGCATGTCACATGGATTTGTAAAGGTATCCTGTAACATAGTCCATCGACCGTGTCCAGATTAAGATCACTCCCTTCTTCTCGTGCCTTGTCTTCCAGGGTCTGGTTGTCTAGAATGAGCTCTCTCGCAAGACTTGCAAGATATACATTCTGCCTGGGAGGTGTTGGTGAAGGGGCTACGGTTCGAACGCATCGGCAAAAACCGCTACTACAATGTGGTGTTCCACATGGGGAGCAGCTACGTGCCGGTCAGCGATGAAACGGTGGAAGAACTCAAGGCCCAGAGCCTGCTCCCGGTCGAACGGTTTCTCGACCTCTTAATCGACCGCGTCGGATACTCCTCCTACCTCAAAGAACAAATCCGCACAGAACTGAAATCTTCCGGCGATGCGGTGACGCAGATTACGGTCCTACAAGGAGCGATTAGGGATCTGTAGCTTTCGTCGTTCGTGAAGCGTACGCGTTTAACCTCTGTAGATTCAAGCTTCACCCACTCTTTTGCTTCTCTCGCACATTCGCCTTCGGCATGCCCTTGAGTCTCCCTTTGAACGAATTGAGTCGTCGATCGGTCACTCGAATACCTCTGGGTGTACGCCGGAGGGCTCGAGCCCTCTCCAACAAAGCGTCGGCCTTGATCGGCACATTATGTGTCTTCTGATCAAGAGCGGTGAGACCCCGCTCTTTCACTAAGTGGACTTGAAGTCGATACCCCAGCGCCGAGGCATACCGCTTAAGAGTTCCTATAGACGAGGAATGTTTCCCCATTGCAGTTTCCAGACGGGCTACCGCAGATTGAGTGGTTCCTATTCTAGCCGCGAGCTCAGCCTGAGTGACTCCCGCCTCAGCCTGCGCCTTGAGTATCTCGTCCAGAATCTCGAATTCCTCCTTGAGTCCTTCATATTCACGACGCACATCCGGGCGAGCAAGCGCCCGGGCTTTAAAGTCCTTAAGAGTGTTTCTCATCTTTCACCTCTTTCATTCTATTCCGCGCAATCTTCAGTTCGTTCAGAGGAGTCTTCTCGGATTTTTTGATGAACTGATGAAGTATCACCACTCTGCGACCAACCTGCTTCCAAACTCCCTGCGGCCTTGTTGACAGAAGTATTGAGCAGCCTCGCCCTATGGCTTGACCAACGAACGGTGGGTTAGGCCGTAAAGGCCGATGGGGAGACGGCGATGGTTGGGAACGCCTTGAGAATCTGTCGATCGTTCGTAACCAGCGGCACCTCCAGATCCTGGGCGAGGGCTACGAATTCGCAATCGTAGGCCGAACAACCGGACCGGCTGGCAAGCTCCAACACCTGCCGCGAGACCACGCTATATTCATGTCCGATCATCCACCGTTCGGCTTCATCGATAATCGCGAGCGCCTTTTCAAGGTGAAGCGCATCTGTACGGACAAGCCCGATCAGAGCATTACGAAACTCTGACCGCCACAGTAACGGAGCAGCCCACAGCCCATCCTGCTGCAGTACGGCTTCACTCTCTTGTGTCCGTTGGCCTTGGACATAGAGATAGATCAACAGATTCGTATCGGCGACGATCACAGTCGCCCCGCCACTTTGAGTTCATTGAGTAGGCGATCAGTCAGCCGAACACCTTTGAGAGTTCCACGGATAGCCCGCGCCCTTGCGAGCAGGGCGTCAGCATCAACCGGGACGCTGTGCGTCATCTGTTCAAGATAGGAGATGACCTCGAAATTCAGGCTGCGTCGATGCGCCGCCGCTTGCTTCTTGAGTTGTTTAACGAGAGGCTCGGGGATATTCTTGATGGTCAAGGTTGCCATATGGGTCTCCTCTTCGGTGGTTCCATAGTGATTCCATTTTGGATACTAGCCGGATCATCCCGTCATGGTCAAGCCGGAGCGGACATTCTTTGACTGCGCGCATCGAGGGACTACCGTTTCATCGTGGGGCCTCTGCGAGCAAGGGGGATTGCCGCCCAGTCACGCAGGATGCTCAAAAAGGCCGTTCAGCAAGGCCGCAGCGAGTGAAGACCGGAGGCGTAGCTCTTCACACCCGCCCGCCCCAAGTTGCCAAGACAGCTTGTTCTCCAAGTGGGGTACGTTGAGGATCTGAACGATGCGAGAACGATGCATGGGAAAGGGCGCGTCTCGGCGCGCAGGGGTCGGGCGGGTGAGAATGGCGGACCTTTTCAGCATCCTGCTAGCCCGCCGTCTGGCCTTCTTGGAACAGCTGATTCAATATCGCGCTCTTCTTTTCCGGATCTTTGTAATACTTGAGCGCCGTGGCAAAGTTGTCCATGGCGCTCTCGCGCTTCCCTTTATGCCAATAATATTCACCGAGGCCGTGGTAGGCCCGAGCGTCTTGATCGTTGGACTTCAGGGCTCGATTGAAGGCTTCGTAGGCGGCCTGCATATGCTGTTTGGCCAACTCCAGCCAGCCGATCGCACAATGCGCCGGACCGAAGTTCGGATCGGCAACGAGGGCCGCGTCATATTCTTTTTGCGCCAGGTCCAGGCGGCCCCTGGTTTCATAGAAATCTCCCAGCGAAAAATGCACGGCTGCGTCTTTTGGATTCAGGCGCAACGCTTCCTTGTAGGATTGCAAGGCAGGCTCGAACTTCCCCTGCTCCGCAAGCGCGCAGGCGAGGTTGGCGTGGGCGGTCGCGTCGTGTGGCTTCAGCTTGATCACTTCACGATATTGCGGGATCGCCATTTCCAGGCGGCCCTGTTCTTGATAGGCCACGCCGAGGTTGGTCCGCGCCGGCGCATGGGAAGGATCGAGTCGGACGGCTTCGCGATATTCCTTGATGGCCATTTCCAGGTGGTTGGCCCGCTCATGTATCTGGGCGAGAAAATAATGAGGGCGGGCGGATTGTGGCGCGAGCTTGATCGCTTCCTTGTAAGGCGCGATCGACTGTTCGGATTGGCCTGACTGAGCCAGGAACAGCCCCATCACGAGATGGGCGTTGGCCTGCTCAGGCTGTCGCGCGACGAATCCCTCGATCCATTCTTTGACTTGGGCAATATCTTCTGGTTCTTCCAAGCATTTGGCGTGGGTGCTCCAGGCTTCGGCAAATTCCCCCCGGAGCAGATGAATGACATTCAAGGCGAAATGAGGCCGCGGATCCTTCTCTGTGCCGGTGGCAGGATGGCGAGCCCAGGCCAGTGCCGTCTGCTGGGCCTGATCCCATTGGCCTTCCAGCAGCCTCGCTTCACATTGAGCTTGGTAGTCGGTCATCGGAGACGGTTCTGATTATCTGGTGAGGGTATCTTCGATATCCGGCGAGGTGGCCTGAATACGATCCCCGAGCGACGGATAGCGCGCCGCCAATTTCTGCTTCATCAACCAGGCGATGGTCCGATACGACCAGTGGCCTTTCACGCCGGAGCGGAGCTTGGCGATGTACTCGGCTTCGGCATAGTCCATCTTAAAGAGGCACCGCACTTTGAATCCAAACGGCGTTGCGTAGAGCGACCCCTCTGCGCTGGTTTTCTTGAGCTGCTCGATGTCCAAACGGACGGCGTCCATCGCCTGGCTGTACTCCTGATCTAATCCCGCTTGCACGAGCGGCGGCGGGATCTCATATCCGTGCAGTGTCGTAAAGTTCTGCTGAATCTGCTGGCAGCGCCGATGCCGGTGCATGTCGCGCCAGCCTCCGATGTCCATCAGCACGTCGAACGTGAAGGCGTAGCCGCTGCGGAACTCTTTGATGAGTTCGTCGTAGGGCCCTCGTGTGCTTATCGCCACATCGATCGCTTCCTGTTTCTGTTTCTCCGTCCAGGTACGGACGACTGCGAGGAGGTTCCGATAGGGCGCGTGCGAGACACGGTACAGCAACGTGGCCACAATTTCGTCCAGCGGATCGTGGGGCTCAATGAGGTCCACCGGCTCCGGCTTGCCCCAGGAAGCCGGTTGATCTAGTCCGGTTCCCTGCAGCGCGTCCTTCGCATATCTGGCAAGATCCTGGTAGACCGAGGCTTGATAATCGTTCGGCTTGGCATGACGTGCGAGCGTCGGCGCGAGGGGCTCCTGTGCGCCAGTCTGACCGCACAGTTCACCCCAGAGATTCATGGGCGACCGTTGGCAGGCATCTTTGAGTTCGTCCCCGATCGATCGCAACTCCGGTAGTTGCGACGACAGCAGTCTGGTGATTTGCTTTTCCAGCGTCCTGATGCTGACGACTTGCCCGACGTTCGTCCTGGCAGCGAGAGGCAGGAGATAGCGTGTGACATCGAATGCGCGCGCGGCGATCGTCCGTTGGTAATCGGCCGGTTTCATCGACTCGGGACGCGGTTCACGCTCGGAAATAAATTGGGTCAAGGGTTGGTGTAGGAGCCGATAGATCTCGGCAAGGCTGCGGAGAATGCCGTGATAGGTGCCCTCCGTTTCCGACCCTCGAATGGAATCCGGCACGTACCACCCGCCGGAAGCAAAGTTCTGATACCGGCTCGACTTTGCCTGGCCGTCCCATAAGGGCTCGTCTTCGAGTCTAATGGCCGCGAGTTCGGAGATGTCCTCGAAACAGATGATGACATGGCCGAGATCGGCGATGGACGCATGGCCGTAGTCGAAGTAGAACTGATCCCAGAACTTTTCAGAAGAATGTCCGTGCACCCAGCGGAGGCTGTCCTCGATCGAGTCCGGTGAGCGGCTATAGCGAGCCAGGGCGTAGGCGGATTTCTCGGGCGGCATCGGCGCCAACGCGATGACACGGCGAGTCGGTTGATCTGTACTCATGAAAGATCTCCAAACGGCAGATAGGCCGCGAACTATACGCCCGCGCGCCATTCGGCGCAAGAAGGCAGGACGTCTCTCGTCATATATCCCTCATGATGCGGAAGAATCTCCGAACATGTGATCTCGCGAACAAATCATGCGCAGGATGCTCAAAAAGACCGCTCAGCAAGGCCGCAGCGAGTGAAGACCGGAGGCGTACCCTCTGGGGTACGTTGAGGATCTGAACGATGCGAGAACGATGCTGGCGGACTTTTTCAGCATCCTGCTAGGGTTTCGTTGACTTGCCTGAAACCCGTCGCTATAGTCCCGAATCTTTCGCATCGGTCGCTGACTATGGACATAATCAAAGGCGTCAAGGGCGTTAAAGATATCCTTCCTGAGGAGACCCCTCGGTGGCGTTTCATTGAGGATGCAGCAAGACGTTGGGCCCTCTGTTACGGGTATCAGGAAATCCGGATCCCCATCTTCGAATTCACTGCGCTCTTTGCTCGAAGCATCGGCTCGTCGACAGATATCGTTGAGAAAGAGATGTACACCTTTCCCGACCGGGATGGAACCTCGCTGACCTTGCGTCCGGAAGGCACGGCCGGCACAGTTCGCGCCTTCATCGAGCACAATCGGGCGGCCGATCCGCTTCCTCAAAAGTATTTTTACATCGGCCCGATGTTCCGCCACGAGCGGCCGCAAGCGGGACGCCTCCGTCAGTTCCATCAATTCGGGGTCGAATCCTTTGGTACATCGGACCCTCGTACAGACGTCGAAGTCATCGCGCTGCTGTGGCGCCTGTTGTCTGATCTAGCCCTGCCGGACCTGACGCTAGAGATCAACAGTCTGGGGAACTCCGGCGACCGCGCTGCCTACAAGCCTGTACTTCTAGCATTCCTCAGAGAGCACGAGTCTCACCTCTGTGTAAACTGCCGACGCCGGATGGACACGAATCCATTGCGGGCGCTGGATTGCAAGGTGCCGGACTGTCGGGCTGCAACCGAGTCGGCTCCCAGATTGACCGACCATCTTTCTCCTGAAGCCCGTACACATTTTGACCAAGTCCTTGCCGGTCTCATGACCATTGGAGTCCCCTATCGACTCAATCCTCGTTTAGTGCGGGGGCTTGATTATTATTGTTTGACTAGCTTTGAAATTACTTCGACTCATTTGGGCGCTCAAAATGCAGTGGGCGCCGGGGGCCGCTACGACGGCTTGGTGGAAACGCTCGGCGGTCCCTCAGTTCCGGCTGTAGGATTCGCTGTCGGGCTTGAGCGTGTGTCTTTGATGCTCCCGGAAACAGCGTCATCCTCGTCCTACGAATGTCTCTACTATGTTGCGGCTTTCGGGGAGAACGGGACCCAACTGGGGCTCATACTGCTCGATGAACTCCGCAGAGTTGGAATTTCATCTCAATGCGACTATCGGGCCACTACACTTAAAGCCCATCTTCGCCAAGCCGACCGATTGAAGTGCCGTTATGCCATTTTGCTGGGTGACGACGAAGCTGGTCGAGGCTCCGTCATTCTTCGTAACCTTCAATCGAAGGCTCAAGAGGAACTCCCTCTGACCGGCCTGGCTTCTCTCCTAAAAACTCGTTCCTTCCCCTCATGAAAAACCCAATTTTTTGATATTGACTTTCTCTAAAAAACCTCGTAGTCTCGCGGGCTATATATCTTGTAAATGATTGATTGTATTGATGTCTTTGGTTGGTAATTATGCCAGCTCGCAGGTTAGGTCTCTTGTTATCCACACCCCCGTCTCATCCAAGCGTTGAGACTGTCGCTCAACTTACTTATGCCGCCTTACGGCAAGGAGTCGACGTCTATCTCTATCTCATTGATGAAGGGGTAAAGACAGTGGTGGATCAACGTTATCTTGATTTAATCGATGCTGGGGCGAAGATGTCCGTCTGTGCTTATGGCTGTCAACAACATGGTGTTCCAACGACGACTGTCGATTCACGAGTTTCATTGTCTGGGTTGGTGGTGCTGTCTGGAATTATCGATGGTTGCGATCGATTTCTCGCTTTTACATAAGAAACTGGCGGTGAGATCAGTCATATATGTCGAAACGTGTTGCTGTGGTGATTTCAGATGATCCTCGTTCAACCGCTCGTCCAGTCGAGGCGCTTCGTATAGCGTTAGGGCTTTGTGCGGGGGATCATGACACAACCGTCGTCCTCTTAGGCCCTGCTTCTCGGTTATTAATGGAAGACACTGAAGAGATAGTCGATGCTGAGATACTTGAAAAATATCTCCCTTCCTTTAAACACTTGGCTGTTCCGTTTATTGTCGAGACGGGGACATCTATAGATACGTGGTTTGATGATTTTTCTGTGACAACTCGAACAGCAGATGAAATTAGACAGCTCGTTCGATCGGCTGATAGAAGCCTGGTTTTTAAATAGAATCATGGTGGATTGATGAGTTCGACACTCTATCTACTTCGTCAAAAGCCTGAGCAGATTTCTCCATCACTCTTTCAGGCTAGTGAAGCAGATATAGGCATTATCTTCATTGAAGAAGCATTGTCCATAATTCCTTCTTCTCTTAAAGAAGCTGTAGTTACCGCTGAAGGAATGACAGTCAATGGATCTCGTCCATCTTTAACTTATGACGATCTGGTCCATAAGATTTTCTCGTCAGATCACGTTGTGGTTCTATAAATTTATAACCGGCTCTCCTCTTAAATTATTGTGTATTAAAGACAGATAGTAGTAGGAGAAGTAGTAAGAGTAGGTTCAGTGGATATTGTGGATAGAGATTAATCAGTTGAATTGTATAGTGTGTTACAGCGGCACCTTTGTGGAAAAAGTTGGGGGTTGACTCTGGGTAACCACTGCATGCAGAGTCCATAGCTTGTGATCATCGAGGTACCGGCTAGTATCTCAATTCTTTATTGCCTGACAATGGTCATAATTGACCATGGAAGACCTCTTTGAAAAACCAGGTTATCAACAGGTGTTAATAACTCTGTGTATAAATAATGATACGTAGATAATGACGACTTTAACCGTGTGGCAGGATACCTTGGCCTACATCCAAGGGAAAGTGCCAAAACAAGTTTTTGATACGTGGTTTACCCCGATTCACCTTGAAAGGATTGAGGATTCTACGGCTCAATTAGGAGTCCCGAACAAGTTCTTTGGCGACTGGTTAAGCCAACACCATGGGCCTCTGTTAACTGAAGCTATCTCTGCTGCTCGGGGCGGGGAGGAAACCTCAATCATATTCGTCATCTTTCGTAAACAGGCGACAAAGCAGTCCGAGAATAGCGGAGGTATCACTGCAACCGGAAGACCGAATGCCGGGGTACGGGCAAAAAGGGGAATACAGCTCAACCCAAGGTATACGTTTAATAATTTTGTGGTAGGCGCGGGAAATCAATTTGCCCATGCCGCTTGCATGGCGGTTGCCGAACAGCCGACGAAAGCCTATAACCCACTCTTTATCTACGGGGAAACCGGGCTGGGCAAAACACATCTCTTGAATGCCATTGGAAATTATGTGGCCGAGCGGACCGATCTTAGAATTGCCTACTTGACGACCGAGCAGTTTACAAACGAGGTCATCAACTCGATTCGATACGACAAAATGATGGATCTGCGGAAACGCTATCGTCATATCGATATGTTGATGATCGACGACATTCAGTTTTTGGCGGGCAAAGAGCGTACGCAAGAGGAATTTTTCCACACGTTCAATGCGCTCTATGAAGCGCATAAACAGCTGGTCCTCTCGAGCGATCGCTTTCCGAAAGACATGCCCGATATTGAGGAACGGTTGAGGTCGCGGTTTGAATGGGGATTGATTGCGGATCTCCAGCCGCCGGACGTGGAAACGCGGATTGCCATCTTGCGGAAAAAGTCCGAGGACGAGGGTGTGACGTTGCCGGTCGATGTCATTCAGTTTCTCGCCACGACGATGAAAAGCAATATCCGTGAACTCGAGGGTTCGCTGGTACGCCTTGGCGCCTATGCCTCGCTCACGGGCCAAACGATCACGCTGGAAATGGCGAAGAACGTACTCCGAGATCTGATCGGCGCTAAGAAAAAAATCGTGTCGATGGACGATATTCAAGAAACGGTGGGCGCGCGCTTCCACGTAAAGATCTCCGACCTAAAGTCCCGCCGCCGGAGTAAGACGTTGGTGCATCCAAGGCAGATCGCCATGTATCTCTGCCGGGAGCTCACAGACTCCTCGTATCCCGAGATTGGGCGGCAGTTTGGAGGCAAAGACCACACGACGATTATCCATGCCTGCAAGCAGGTCATCAAAGCGAAGGACAGCGACAGCGCATTAAGTGCTACGTTGGATAGCTTGAGGGAGCAGATCCTGCGAGCATGAGGGGTTGCGCCAAGGAGTCTGTCCAACATTGCCGTTCGTGACGAGGCAAAGGAGGTGCGGCCAGATGAGAGGCCGCAGGCCTGGAAAAACCGGAGGCGTATTCACTGGAATACGGTGAGGATTTTTTCGGGCCGAGAACGACGCAGATGGTCACGGATACTTTGCCGCAGTAGAAAGGTCAATGTCGGACAGGCTCCTAAGGGGAAGAGATCATGAAACTGCGTATGGGACGAGTAGAGCTCTTGACGGGCCTCCAGCGGGTCCAAGGTGTCGTTGAGAAACGCAACACGATGCCAATTCTCTCGAATATCCTGATTGAAGCCAAGCAGGAGGGAGTGGAAATCGTCGCCACCGATCTTGAAATCGGCATGCGCGGACATTACAAGGCGACCGTGGAGAAACCCGGTGGAATTACGCTCTCAGCTCGAAAGCTTTACGAGATCATCAAGGAACTGGCGGTCAGTGAAATCGAAATCACCTCCGGCGACAACAATTGGACGACGATTCACGCCGGCAAGAGCCAATTTAAGATCGTCGGGCTTCCCAGCACCGACTATCCCGCATTGCCCACGATCGAACGGGAAGGGCTCATTCCTCTCGCCGGGGCCGGACTCCTTGAGCTGATCAGGAAGACCCTCTTTGCCGCCGGAGACAATGACGCGCGCTACATACTCAACGGTCTGCTGGTGACCCTCATCACGTCGGAGAAGAAAACGATCTTGCGGCTGGTTGGCACCGATGGACATCGGTTGGCGGTTGCCGAGCAGGAGGTCGGACATGCCGGCGCCAAAGGCGCTCCGCAAGAGATCAAAGCCATTATTCCGAAGAAGGCGGCGCACGAGATGCAGCGTCTTTTGGAAGAAGGCGGCGAGGGCGAACCCTTGATCGGGTTCACCAAGAATCTTATGATTTTCCGGAAGAGCGGGCTGCTGCTGACCTCGCGGCTTATGGAAGGGAATTACCCGAATTATCAGCAAGTAATTCCGAAAGAGAGCGGCGGGAAAATCGGGGTCAATCGCAATGAGCTTGAAAGTGCGCTTCGGCGTGTTTCCGTGCTGTCGCGTGATAAGGCGAGCGCAGTGAAGGTATCGTTTGTCTCCGGACAGATGACGTTGTTTTCCAGTAATCCCGATTTTGGAGAAGCGACCGAAGAGCTTGCGGCACGGTACGAGGGACCGGCCTTGAACACGGGGTTCAACGCCCGTTACTTATTGGACGTTCTTGGGGTGATGGACGGAGAAACGATCACTCTGCAAATGGATAATCCGCTGAGCCCCTGCTTGATCCAGGAGTCGGACAGTCCCGGGTTCAGGTGCGTGGTGATGCCCATTAAGATTTGAGGCACAGGGCACGAGGCTAGAGGAAAAACTCTCTTCCAACCCCTTCTCGCCCCTCACCTCATGTCCGTGAAGTAGGAGACCGATGGCCAGTAACGACAGTGAGACCGCACAAAAGTCCGACAGCTACGGCGCCGACCAAATTAAAGTATTGGAAGGTCTGGATGCGGTGCGGAAGCGCCCGGCGATGTACATCGGCAGCACCGGTGTGGACGGCCTCCACCACCTCGTCTATGAAGTCGTCGACAACAGTGTCGATGAGCATATGGCGGGATTCGGTGAAACGATCGAGGTGATGATCCACATCGACAACAGCGTCACAGTCGTGGATAACGGCCGCGGCATTCCAACCGGGATGCATTCCACCCAAAAGAAGTCTGCCGCCGAAGTGGCGCTGACGGTCTTGCACGCGGGCGGCAAGTTCGAGCAGGGCGCCTACACGGTATCCGGAGGGCTCCATGGCGTCGGGATCTCGGTGGTCAACGCACTCTCCGAATGGCTTGAGTTGGAGATTTGGCAAGACGGCCAGGTGTTCGAGCAGCGCTACGAGCGTGGCAAGGCGACGGCCCCGCTCAAAGTGACGGGTAAAACCAAGCGCCGTGGCACGATGGTCACGTTCAAGTCCGACGGGCAGATCTTTGAGACGCTCGACTTCAGCTTCGACGTGCTGGCACAGCGGCTGCGCGAGCTCGCTTTTTTGAACAAGGGACTCGAGATCACGCTCAAGGACGAGCGCAAAGAACCGGTCAAAGAACAGGTATTCAAGTACAAGGGCGGAATCGTCTCGTTCGTTGAACATCTCAATGAAGCCAAGGTGCCGCTGCACAAGCCGATTTACGTGCAGATTGAGAAATCGGATATGGTGCTGGAAGTCGCGCTTCAGTACAACGATAGCTACGCCGAGAATCTGTTTTCCTTCGCGAATAACATCAATACCAAGGAGGGCGGCACGCACTTGGTGGGGTTCAAGGCCGCGCTCACCCGTACGATCAACTCCTACGCGAACGCCAACGACCTGCTCAAGAAAGACACCGAGTCGCTCACCGGCGACGATGTCCGCGAAGGGCTCACCGCCGTCGTCAGCGTCAAGGTCCGGAACCCTCAGTTCGAAGGACAGACGAAAGCCAAGCTGGGTAATAGTGAGGTGAAGGGCATTGTCGAGGCTGCAGTCAACGAGGCGCTCGGAACCTATTTCGAAGAGAACCCGCCGGTGGCCCGAAAGGTCATCGGGAAAGCGATCGACGCGGCGCGTGCCCGTGAAGCGGCGCGAAAAGCGAAAGAACTCATCCGTCGCAAGAGCGCGCTCGATGGGGGCTCGTTGCCCGGCAAATTGGCCGACTGTTCGGAGAAGGATCCGGCCTTGAGCGAGCTGTATATCGTTGAGGGCGATTCGGCAGGCGGTTCAGCGAAGCAGGGACGGGACCGCAAGTTTCAGGCGATCCTACCGCTGAAGGGCAAGATCCTCAACGTCGAGAAGGCGCGATTCGACAAGATGCTCTCAAGCGATGAAATCCGGACCTTGATCATGGCGCTCGGAACAGGCATCGGCCGCAAGCGCGAGGAAAGCGAAAAGGCCGACAAAGACTCGTTCGACATCAGCAAGGCCCGGTACCATAAGATCATCCTCATGACGGATGCCGACGTGGACGGCAGCCACATCCGGACTCTGCTCCTCACGTTCTTCTTCCGGCAGATGCCGGAGCTGCTCGAACGAGGCTACATCTATATTGCACAGCCGCCGCTTTTCAAAGTGAAGAAGGGCAAGACGGAACGGTATCTCAAAGATGAGATGGCATTGAACGAGCACCTGGCCGATATCGCCGTCGAGGATGTGGAAGTGTACGTGGAAGGGGTCCAAGGGTATGTCACGGGACGACGGCTCTTGCCTATTCTCAAGAAGCTGATCGCCTTCGAGACATTGCTCGGCCGGCTCAATAAGAAATCGCACGAGGCCAGTATGGTGCGGGCATTTGTGGATGAGCCGGGACTCGATCGCGAGCTTCTCAAGGATCAGGCGGCGCTCAAGAAGGTCGTGGCCAACGTGAAGAAAACTCTCGCGGTGGTCTACCCAAAGCTCACACCAACGTTGGATATCGTTGAGGACGAGGAACACCAATCGAACAAAATTATCTGTCGTCTGCTTGCCAACGGGGCCACCTATAGTTTTGACGTGACACATGTGCTCGTCGGCTCTGCCGAATTCCGCGAGTTGCAAAAACTCTCACCCTCGGCGATCGGCTTGGGCAGGGCGCCGTACAAGATCAAAACCGACGGTCAGGAACAGCTCCAGCCCGCGACGGTTGAGTTGGTCAAGGCGATTCTCGATAAGGGCAAGCACGGACTCGGTATCCAGCGTTACAAAGGTCTCGGCGAAATGAACCCGAATCAGCTCTGGGAAACGACGATGAATCCGGAAGTCCGGACACTGTTGAAAGTCAAACTGGAAGACGTGCCGGGCGTCGATGAGATCTTTACGATTCTGATGGGCGACGAAGTCGAACCCCGACGAAACTTCATTCAAGCCCACGCGCTCGAAGTGCGAAACCTAGACGTATAACGGAGAAGTAGTTAGCCGTCAGCCTATCAACAAGAAAAATGGAACAGAAACTGGCTTGTAGGATGCTCAAAATGGTCATCCAGCGAGGCCGCAGGCGACGCCAACACCGCAGGTGTACCCTCCGGGGTACATCGAGGATGTTGGCGAGCCGAGAACGAAGCTGGGGACCATTTTCAGCATCCGGGAGAGAGAATTAGATGCCACCTGATGAAAGATTAGGACAGATCGCCATCGAAGACGAGATGCGCTCGTCGTACCTGAGTTACGCGATGAGCGTCATTGTCGGTCGGGCACTTCCCGACGTGCGTGACGGCCTCAAGCCGGTCCATCGCCGTATTCTCCATGGCATGAACGAAATGGGCCTGGCGTCGAACCGGGCCTACCGCAAGTCCGCCAAGATTGTCGGCGAGATCATGGGGAACTACCATCCTCACGGGGACAGTGCGATCTACGACACGCTTGTTCGGATGGCGCAACCCTTCAACATGCGCTATATGCTCGTGGACGGTCAGGGCAATTATGGGTCGGTCGACGGCGATCCGCCGGCGGCCATGCGGTATACCGAAGCCCGCCTGACCAAGGTCGCCGAGGACATGCTCGCCGATATCGACAAGGAGACAGTCGATTTCGGGCCGAATTACGACGAGTCGCTGGTCGAACCGCTGGTACTCCCCTCTAAAATCCCGAATCTTCTCGTCAACGGCGCCGGCGGCATTGCGGTGGGCTATGCCACGAACATTCCGACCCATAATATCGGCGAAGTCATCGAGGCGCTCCTCCTGTTCTTGGAGAATCCGGACGTCACAATTGCCCAGTTGATGAAAAAGATTCCAGGCCCCGATTTTCCGACGGCCGGATTCATCTATGGAACGTCCGGTATCAAGTCCGCCTACGAGAGCGGACGGGGTCTCCTCACGTTACGTGCGAAAGTGAAGGTCGAGTCCGATGAACGCACGGATCGCGAACGGTTGATCGTCACGGAGCTGCCCTATCAGGTCAATAAGTCCAAGCTGATTGAAAAGATTGCTGAGTTGATTCGGGACGAACGGATCAAAGGGATTTCCGATCTGCGCGACGAATCCGATCGGGACGGCATCCGCGTCGTCATCGAGCTCAAGCGCGGGGAAATCCCGCTCATCACCCTGAACAATCTCTATAAGCTCACGCAACTCCAGACGACTTTCGGAGTCATCATGCTGGCGCTGGTGAACAACCGGCCTGAAGTATTGAACCTCAAGCAGATCCTGCATCATTTCATCGAGCACCGGCGCGAGGTCATCGTCCGTCGAACCGCTTTCGAGCTACGCAAGGCGGAAGAGCGGGCCCATATCCTCGAAGGCCTCAAGATCGCGCTCGATAACCTGGACGCGGTGATTACCTTGATCCGGCGGGCGCAATCACCCGATGAAGCCCGCGTCGGCCTGATGCGGGAATTCTCGCTGAGCGAAATTCAGTCGAATGCCATCTTGGAGATGCGGCTTCAGCGGCTCACACAATTGGAGCGCAACAAGCTCATCGAAGAATATAAAGACGTGTTGAAACAAATCGAGCGGCTCAAGTCGATCCTGAGCAGCGAAGCGCTGGTGCGGACGATCGTCAAGGATGAGTTGATCGAGGTGCGCGAGGCCTACAAGGACGACCGCCGCACGCAGATCGTGAAAGAAGAAGCGGAGATCACCCTGGAAGACATGATCGCAAACGAAGAAGTGGTCGTGACGATCTCACATGCCGGCTACATCAAGCGTAACCCGGTCACCCTGTATCGAGCGCAGCGGCGCGGCGGCAAGGGCAAGATCGGGATGGGGGTCAAGGACGAGGATTTTGTTGTGACCTTGTTTACCGCGACCACGCACGAGTCGCTCCTGTTCTTCACGGACGCCGGGAAGGTCTATTGGCTGAAAGTTCACGAGATTCCTGATGCCGGGCGGGCTGCCAAGGGCAAAGCGCTCGTGAATCTGCTGGCGCTTTCCGGCGATGAGAAAGTCACCGCGACTGTGCCGGTCAAAGAGTTCCGCGAAGACCGGTTCATCGTGATGGCGACTGCGCAGGGCATTATCAAGAAGACCGAACTCTCGGCCTACGGCAATCCCCGCCAGGGTGGCATCATTGCGCTGTCGTTGGATAAGGGGGATCGTCTCATCGGTGTGCAGCTCACCGATGGCCAGCGGGAAATCCTGTTGGGCACGAAGAAGGGGATCACGATTCTCTTCAAGGAAGACGGCGTCCGTCCGATGGGGCGTACGGCACACGGGGTGCGCGGCATTACGCTGGAGGAGGGCAACGAAGTCATCGGCATGGAAACCATCACCCCCGACTCCACCACTCAAATCCTCACGGTCACGGAGGGCGGCTACGGAAAGCGCACACCGGTGAACGAGTATCGCGTTCAGGGACGTGGGGGGAAGGGCATCATCAGCGTGAAGACCAATGAGCGCAACGGACTTGCCGTCGGGTTTCTTCAGGTCCGAGACGGCGATGAGATCATGTTGATGGCTGCTCAAGGCAAGGTGCTTCGATGCAAGGTGGATGGGTTCCGTGAGATCGGCCGGAATACCCAGGGGGTTCGGATCCTCGATCTCGATGGAGCGGACGATCGGGTCGTGGCCGTCGCGCGTTTGGCTGAAAGCGCCGAAGTGCTCCCCGAGGAAGGCGGCGGGTAACGGATACGCGCGAGCTCGTACATCTTCCATGCAAGAGCAGGATTCTTCTCCAACTCCCCTTCCTGTATCCAAGCCGAAGAAGCGCCTGGATATGGTCGTCAAGTTGGCCCTCGGCGTGCTCGTCATGTCCTTCACCCTGATCTGGGGGGGGATGTATCTCAGTCGCCCCGATCGAACGATCCCTCCGTATAGTGTCGGATCCCAAGTCGGCCACATCGTCGCAATGCATGTGCCTCATGACACGACCGACCAAGGGATTGAAACCTTGGTAAAGCGTTTTCGCAAGGTCGGTCGTCTGACGCACCATTTTGCCAAGATGAAGGTTCAACCGACGACACCGGGCGATCCTGGCGGTTGGTACAGGAAGGTCGTGGTGTATGTGTTCGATGATTACGGATGGGCTGAACCAGAAATGCTCAATAAGTATCTGGCCGGGGACGCCGAGGTGGTCAGGAAATATGAGAAGGCGATGCGGGGGTACTATCGACTGCAGGATCAGGAAGAAGAAGGCGGTCTCGGTCCCATACCCAAGACCGATGTGGCCTCCGATGCCACAAGCATTCTCTTCAAGGGGCTCGTGACGGACCTGATCCCGACGGAGTTGGAGCCCGAAGATTTCTCGATATCACCGATGTAAACAGCAAGCGAAGATCGGGATCTTGTATCGCTGAGACATGGGCTGATACCTCCGCCAGTTCGATCTCGGAGAGAGTGACGCCGTCATCGGATGGAGGTGTCGTGGCAGAGTCCGCTGTACGAGCGGGGATCTCGCCCAGGCGCAACGCAATCTCGGTGACGAATTCCCCGCCAGCTACCTGGTTGAGTTTCTGAATAAGCGTCGGCTTGAGGAACGTGAGTTGGTGCAGCCAGACGCTGTTGCGGACCAGGAGGTAGAGCTTGTTATAGCGAATCTGGTCGGGCCAGGTATTCGAAGCGATGGGTTCTCCAACGATGGAGACCCAGTTCTGGCGCATGCGGTTTTCGAGCAACTTGGATTCAAGACCCAGGCGACGAGCCAGCCCTTCGAGGATGCTGGAGAGAGAGTCGATGGAACTGATTCCTCGCATGGCGGTATCATAGCAAAAACTGCGCTGGCAATCAGCAGTCAGTAAGCGTGCGAGGTAAGACGTGCAACGTGAAACGCAGGACTGCCTGGGGTTGTGAGCGGAAGGTTGACAGCGACCTACCTCTTGATGTGAAAGTCTGACGTCTGATGGGGAAAGAGAAGGACAGTTTCGAAAAAGCGGTGGTCACGAACCGCAAAGCCTACCACGACTATTTCATTGAAGAAAAGTTCGAGGCGGGCATCATGCTCCAGGGCACGGAGGTCAAGTCCCTTCGAGATGGGCGCGTGAACCTGCAAGACAGTTATGCCAGTGTGAAAGAGGGACAGATCTTTCTCCATCATTGCCACATCAGTCCCTATAGCCACGGCAACCTTTCGAATCATGAGCCGCTCCGTACTAGGAAACTCCTGCTCCATCGCAAGGAGATCAATAAGCTCCTGGTTAAGACCCAACAACAGGGGCTGACGATCATCCCGCTCCGCATCTATTTCTCCAAACGGGGCCTTGCCAAGGTCGAAATCGGGTTGGCCAAAGGCAAGAAACAGCATGACCGACGGGAATCCATCAAAACGCGCGAAGCCAGCCGGGAAGTGGAGCGGGCAATGAAGAGCGGGAAGCGAGGCGAGTAAGATACAGAAGCTGAGCTAATCTCGGACCCGCTCGATCCAGAGCACGAAGACCTCCACCGAACCTCCGGGTCCCTCCGTTCCTCCAGCAACATGGACTAACAGATCGACGCGATCGCCTGGGGCAAGCATCGGTACTCGTACCACGCTGGTATTCCTCCCACAAGCTCCTTTATCGAGGATATCCACCAACCCACTTTCGTCCTCCAGTGAGATGGTCGTCAGTTCGTAAGGCACTCCGCAACCCCGCGGCATGATCTGTGTCTCAACGGTGCGGACGGTGCCGCCTAGTCTGATCTCTCGCAGGTGGTAATTGGTCGGATCGGAGAGAAGCTTCGAGATGGGAACGCGGTTGTATGAGAGAAGTGGAATTCGTAACGATCCCACTCGCGGAGAGCGAGGAAGAGGGTCGAGCGCAAAGCTCGACTGTGGGTCTCCGATCGCCAGCGTGGCGATCATGGCAAAAAAGGAGAGTGTGAAGAAACATAATCGTGCGGCGAGAAGAGGCATCGTCTGATAATTCCTATCCACCGGCTAGTGCCTCGCAGCAAGAACCCGTCATCCTACCCTACCATAGCCATGCGAAACGGCCTGGAAGTCCGCCATTGTCTCGACCCATAAGGTTCAGATCGACCGTAATCTGTATCGAGCCAAGCCAGTTTCCCGATTAGCCACAACCAATCTATGAGTCGACGCGCCTCTAGGCAGATCATCCGCGGAGTGAATTTCGCACTTGACATAGTCCTAACTAGAACTATAATGCTCTATACTGATTGTATGGTGACGTAGTTCTGTGGCGATATGAGGTCGATCAATCAAATGATTGCCAAAGAGATCTATCCGCCATTGCGCATAAAGGAGGCTCCATCATGTTTGTTGTCGTTGGTGCGACAGGGAATACGGGATCGGCGGTTGTCGACACATTGCTGAGTCGGAAACAACCGGTGCGGATCGTTGTACGCTCGGCAGATAAAGGTGCAGCATGGAAAGCGAAGGGTGCAGAGATTGCCGTCGCCTCGCTTGACGATGTAATCGCACTGGTAAGAGCCTTCGAGGGAGCGAAAGGCCTCTATCTCCTGGTGCCGCCAAACTATGGGGCTCAGGCCTGGCTGACCGAGCAGCGAGCACGAATGGGTCGTGCTGCAGAAGCCATCGAGAAAAGCGGTGTCCCTCATGTTGTGTTTTTGTCCTCAATCGGTGGCCACATTGCCGAAGGGACTGGCCCAATCAGAGCCGCCCGTTATGGCGAACAAGTGCTCGCAAGAGCGCTGAAGAATCTGACGATTCTCCGTCCCTGTTACTTCATGGAGAACTGGGCTCCAGTTCTCGGCGCCGCCAAGGAACAAGGTGTGTTGCCGACGTTCATTGCGCCTATGACAAAGATTCCGATGATTGCCACCGGCGACATCGGTCGCATCGGCGCCGAGTGCCTCATCGCAGGCGGCCAAGGGCGACAAATCGTCGAGATGGCGGGACCGGAGGAGTACAGCCCAGCGCAAGCCGCAGCCGCCTTGGGACTGTTGCTCGGTCGAACAGTGACGGCTCAACATGCGCCGTTGAGCGCGGTGGCGCCGACGTTCAAGTCGTTCGGTTTTTCCGATGAAGCGGCGAAGCTGTTTGAAGAGATGTACACATCATTTTCCACGGGGGCCATCGGGTATGAACAACCGTCATCAGTGATTCGAGGTCGGGTGACACTGGCCGATGCCTTGCAGAGAGTTCGTCAAGGCAAGATGAACGGTGCGTGAGCACGAGCGAGACAAAGGAGACCATCATGAAGACAGACCTCGACAAAGTGCGCAAGCTGGCTAAAGATCTTCGGAAAGGCTACCCGCGCAGTCCACGGGAGAAGCTGGGCGGCTATGTGATCGCGGCTCGCTGCGTGGACAAATGCCGGGCATTCTTGATCGGGATGAACGGTGAATACAATTACTGGCCCTGTTCGTTAGCCAGCCAATGGTTTTCATTCACCGGCATCACCCCTGATCAGTTCAAGGAGGTCGTGGCGACCGGAGCCTCAGACGAGGAGATCGCGGAATGGATCGTCAGCCATTCGCAAGTAAAGAATATGGATGACATATTGAAATGGAATAATAAACTGCGCGATATGCGGCTCAGCGAGATGAGTCTTGAGGCCCAGCAATATCTCGAAGAATATATTCCCAAGGTCGTGCCGAAGCATCGCCCGGTGTATGTATGGTTTGATGTGTACGATCTGGAGGAGAAGCGACTGTAAGCTCAATGTTCGCATCACGGGTTTGAGACGAATGGAAGGAGGATGCCAATGAGCCGTCATGAGACAATCGAGACCGCAGCAACAAAAGACATCAAGGGAATCTATCAGCCAGGCTCCACTCACATGGTCGGTGACGGATTTCCTGTGCGAAATCTCTTTCCCAGCAATGAGCTCGACCGTGAGGTCAGCCCCTTTCTGATGTTGGACTACGCGGGGCCGCAGTACTTCGAGCCGACGGATCATCCCCGTGGCGTGGGTGAACATCCACATCGCGGCTTTGAAACGGTCACCATCGTCTATGAAGGGATTGTGGCCCATCGTGACTCAGCTGGGAATGCCGGGGTGATCGGCCCAGGCGATGTCCAATGGATGACCGCGGCATCCGGTATTGTGCATGAGGAGTTGCATGAGAAAGAGTTTGCAAAACAGGGTGGCACGCTTCACGCCATTCAATTGTGGGTCAATCTGCCGCACGACCTCGAAAATGTCGGCGCCCGGGTATCAGACGATTCTCAATGCGGATATTCCCGCCATTGATCTCGATGGTGGAGCCGGTCAGTTGCGCGTGATTGCCGGATCCTTCCTCGGACACAAGGGACCGGCCCATACCTTCACTTTGGTTGAGCTGTACGACCTGCAGTTGAAGGCTGGGAAGCGGGTTGCTCTGGCCTTGCCCGAAGGACACAATGCGTCCATCTTTATCTTGCAAGGCCGTGCCTCCGTGAACGGGTCGCAGGAGGCAGGGGAAGCGGAACTGATCGTCTGCAAGCGTGAGGGATCGCGAGTTATGGTGGAGGCTCAGGAGAATAGCCGATTCTTGGTCATGGCCGGTGAGCCGATCGACGAACCAATCGCGCGCTATGGCCCCTTCGTCATGAATACCAAAGCGGAGTTGGTTCAGGCTGTGAACGACTATCAGGCCGGCAAGATGGGACACTTAGCATGATGCTGAAAAAGGCCGCCAGCATCGTTCTCGCATCGTTTAGGTTCTCAACGTACCCCGGAGGGTACGCCTCCGGGCCTTCACTCGCTGCGGCCTTGCTGGACGGGCTTTTTGAGCATCCTGCGAGTCGTTCTCCAATTGCTCAAGATGTGCAGGCTTTGGATAGAAAGGCAGAAGGAATCTATGATGCGGATCGACATCTACTCCGACATCGTCTGTCCTTGGTGTTACGTCGGGAAGCGTCGACTTGAGCGGGCGTTGACCTCGATTGGTGGCGACGTCCATGTGACATGGCGCCCGTTCCAATTGAATCCGACGATGCCACTCGACGGAATGGATCAGGAACCAGCCTATTTGGAAGCCAAGTTTGGGAGCCTGGAGGCTTTTGGCCGGATGGAAGAACAACTCCTGGCTGTCGGCAAGGATGAACAGATTCCCTTTGCCTTTGAGAAGGTTCAGCGGACGCCAAACACCTTTGCGGCCCATCGGCTGGTCTGGTATGCAGCACAGCAGGGAAAACAGGACGAAGTAGTGGAGGCTCTCTTTCGTGCGTATTTTCTCGAAGGCAAGAACATCGGGGATGTGAAGATCCTTACGCATGTAGCTGACGAAGCCGGACTGGATCGAACAGAGGCAGAAACATTTCTGGCGAGTGACAAAGGCGTGGTTGAGGTCAAGGGGGAAGAAACAGCCGGTCGCAAGTTGGGAATTCGTGGGGTGCCCTATTTCGTCCTCAACGGGAGTATCGCAATCTCCGGTGCCCAGTCTCCCGATATCTTTGTGTCCGCCATTCGGCAAGCCGGTGAGTCAGTGATAATGGGAAAGGAAGGAACATAATGGCAGTTCAAGTCTACGGATGTAACCATATTGTCATTGAGGTCACCGACGCCAAGAAAGCGGTGAAATTCTATTCGGATGTGTTCGGCTTGAAGATGCTCCGTGGTGGTGAGGGCGCAGCCTGGTGCAAGCTGGGCGAGCATCAGTTCATGGCGATCTTTGAAGTCGAAAAGCTGCAACCGGATCGCGTGAAACATTTCGGCTTGATGGTCCGGGACGAACAACAGATCAAGGAAGTGCGGAAGAAGCTCACCAAGAAATATAAACTCACAATGCAGCCGAACTTCCGTTGCGACTTCCGAGATCCCTGGGGCAACCGTATTCAGGTCGGCGATCTCAGCGATGAATCGCTGGTCTGGCTCCTCCCCTATCAGGAGGTACAGAAGGCAGGAATTACATTCACCGGCACGCCTCGAAAGGAGAAGCGATCATGAGCACAGCCAATCTCCAGCAACGATTGAACGATCTGTTCGGCTACATTCGGCAGGGCAAGATCATCGAGGCGATGAATGAGTTTTACGACAAGGACACGGTGATGCAGGATAATGCCAATCCCCCCACAAAGGGACTGGCCGGCAACATCGAACGGGAAAAGCAGTTCATGAGTGGCGTCAAGGATTGGAAAGGATTCATCGTTACAACTTCAGGTGTCGGCGACAACGTGACCTTCTATGAATCCACGAGCGACTTTGTCACAACAGGCGGCGTGCCCGTTCATCTGGAGCAGGTTTCTGTGGCGAAGTGGAAGAACGGCAAGATCGTGCACGAGCGGTTCTATTACGATACAGGGAAACAATAAAACGAATCCTCTTCCATCTCAGTGTCTCATCTGGATGTGAGTTCGAGAACAATGGCCGCGCGAGGAGGCGATTCCAATGAGAGCGATACGGTTGCATCAGGCTGGTGGGTCTGAATTACTCCGCTGTGAGGAAGCGCCAAAACCCAGTCCGAAGGATAATGAGGTACTCGTTCGAGTCCATGCCGCTGCGATCACGCCGACAGAGTTCGGATGGTTTCCCACCTTCCATACTCCCGACGGCGGGGCCAGACCGTTTCCCATTATTCTTGGCCATGAATTCTCCGGTGTCGTCGCTGCGATTGGATCGGCTTGCATGGGTATCCAGATCGGAGATCCTGTCTATGGCTTGAGCGATTGGTTCATCAATGGTGCCCAGGCTGACTATTGCCTGACCGTTCCCGCCAACATCGCGCCTATGCCTGTGACGATCGATTATACACAGGCCTCGGTCGTTCCGATCTCCGCTCTGACCGCCTGGCAGGCCCTCATCGATCGTGCATCAATCTCGGAAGGACAACGGGTGTTGGTTCATGGTGCAGCCGGTGGTGTCGGCAGCTTCGCCGTGCAGTTGGCCCGTTACAAGAAAGCATATGTGATTGCCACGGCTTCAGCAGCGAATGCCGACTTTGTCATGGCGCTCGGTGCCAAAGAAGTAATTGATTATCGGACCACACCGTTCGAGGCGGTTGTCCGAGACGTGGACGTGGTGCTCGACACTGTCGGTGGGAACACAAGAGATCGCTCGTGGGGGGTCCTCAACAAGGAGGGT
Organism: uncultured Nitrospiraceae bacterium; assembly: GCA_963781915.1. Taxonomy (GTDB): domain Bacteria; phylum Nitrospirota; class Nitrospiria; order Nitrospirales; family Nitrospiraceae; genus Palsa-1315. The sequence continues at coordinate 94,009 of CAWAIH010000014.1, forward strand.
CGGTTGGTGACCATTGCGGCTGATGTTGAACGGTTGACCCAGCCACGAGCGCGGGACGCCTTCTTTATCGTCGAACCAAAGCGGGATCAGTTGATCGAAATCTCGCACCTGATCGATACTGGTGTCATCCGACCGATCGTGGGCGCCGTCTTCCCGATGGAGCAAGTTCGGCTGGCCTACCAACAGAAACCCATGCGAGGCAAGCAAGTGCTGCGCATCGCAGATCCATGATGGATTGTTGCCATACAGGAAAAAGGAGGGCTCCTATGATAGCAAGCACATCCAGTTCCCGCACAACAGTGAAACAGGCATTGAATTGGACTGCCCTAGCCGGAGCGATGCTGGTGATAGGACAAGCGACCGTGATGGCAGAAGACCGCGTGTCGCTATTGATGAAGCAACCGCTCTCCGACATGGCGGGGAAAGTCGCCGCAGTATTGACCGTGGACTATGCGCCGGGCGCCGCATCCGACCCACACGTCCATCCGGGCTCCGTGTTCGCCTACGTCGTGGAGGGAGCAGTGGTTACTCAATTAGAAGGTGAGCAGCCCATGACGTATACCAAGGGTCAGAGCTGGTACGAGGCTCCCAAGAAACCGCATGTCGTGTCTAAGAACGCAAGCAAGACCGAACCGGCCAAACTCCTCGTGTTCCTCCTGTCGCAGGAAGGCGAGGCGATCAAAGTGCCGGTGAACTTGCCCGACAGTGGGAGGTGATCCTCTTTTCACCTGCCTGAATGAAGAAGGAAAGGAGAGAAGCCATGTCACGGAAATTCACAGGAAAAGTCGCCCTCGTCACCGGCGGCAATAGCGGGATCGGTCTGGCCACAGCGCTCGCGTTTGCGAACGAAGGCGCGCGCGTTGTAATCACGGGACGCGATCAGACTACCTTGGATAAGGCGGCCTCACAGCTTGGCGAAAAGGTCATCGCGGTACGAAACGATGCCGGGAGTGTCGCCGATGGGAAAAAACTCGCATCGTTGCTGCAACAGAAGGACGTGATGCTTGATGCCGTGTTTATCAATGCAGGCGTAGCCAAGCTCGCTCCGTTCGAAGCGGTCGGGGAAGAGATGTGGGATACGACCTTCAACACCAACCTGAAAGGTCCGTATTTCTTAATCAAGGCGCTGCTACCACGCCTGAACCCGGGAGCCGCCATCGTGCTCAATGGCTCGATCAATGCCCACATCGGCATGCCTAATACGAGCGTGTATGCCGCCAGCAAGGCCGCGTTGATCTCGCTGGCGAAGACACTGTCGTCCGAGCTGTTGAGCAGAGGCGTCCGTGTCAATGTGGTCAGCCCTGGCCCTGTCACCACACCTATCTATGGCCGCCTGGGCCTCTCTGTCGAACAACTCTCAGAAGTCGCGGCGAGCATCCAAGCTCAGATCCCGCTCAAACGCTTTGGGACTCCCGAGGAGATCGCGAGCGCGGTGCTGTATCTGGCATCTGCAGAGTCGGCGTTCATCGTGGGCACCGAGTTAGTGGCCGACGGTGGCATGAGTCAGCTCTGATTTTCACGGACGACATTTATGGAAGAATGACAAGCGTTGGTGAAGCGAACGGTGACACAACTTAATCATTGAGGAGTCCTGCATGCCGGAGGAACAATGGACAGACGTCGGAAGCGTTGAAGAGCTGAAGAAGAAGCCCTTGCAAGAAGTCTCCTTCGGGAAGACGACAATCGCGCTGACCTATAAGGATGCCTCGTTTGCTGCGATCTCAGGGGTTTGTAATCATGTCGGTGGCCCGTTGGGTGAAGGCACTCTCGACGGAGACTATGTCGTCTGTCCCTGGCATTACTGGAAGTTCCATCACAAAACCGGCCAAGGAGAAGCGGGGTACGAACAAGATCAAGTTCCGAGCTATGCCACCAAGATTGAGAACGACCGTCTCTATATTGACTTGTCGTCCGCCACGAAGCGGAAGAAGCAGGCGCATAAGCCCCATCCGCTCGCACGCCCGGTGTTACGCCAGGCAGGTCCGATTCGGGTAGTGGGAATCTCGACGACGGCGATGACCACGGAACATCCTCGGTACAGCACCTCCGATGCGATGTTGGAAGTGGCGTTGGACCATGCCAGGAGCGCGCTCAAGCTGGAAACGCAGTGCATTAAACTCCGCGAGCTGAACTTTCGTACGTGCGAAGGTTTTTATTCCAAGTCAGCGCAGGCTTGCACCTGGCCCTGTTCGATCACGCAAATGGACCCGACCGATCAGCTCGATCGCGTGTACGAAGCCATCGTGCATTGGGCCGATGTCATTCTGATTTCAACCCCGATTCGTTGGGGCAACGCGAGTAGTCTGTATTACAAGATGGTCGAGCGGATGAACTGCATCCAAAATCAGGAGACCATCGCGAATAAACACTTGCTCAAGAACAAGGTGGCCGCGTTTATCATTATGGGCGGGCAAGACAACGTGCAGGGGGTGGCCGGACAACTCATGACCTTTTTCGCGGAGGTGGGCTGCCAGTTCCCGCAGTTCCCGTTCATCGCCCATTCACGAGGCTGGAGTGCCGAAGATATGGAACGGAATGTCAGTGAGGTACAGAATAGCCGGGAGCTACGTGAAGGGGCACAACAACTCGTTGCTCGGGCCGCGGATATGGCGAAACTCATGGTCGGCGGTCAAGTTCCTGAGCATCCACTCGCCCGTGGCGGACGCAAGGCGCACCAACTCGATAGCGAGCCGACAGGGTAACGGTCGCGTGACCCATAGGGATATCGGATCATGCCGGAGCCAGGTCACAGAGACGCGCACCTCGACCATCTATTTCAGGCGCTGCTTCGTCTGCACAAGGCCTTGCTGGACGACGAACGGGTGTCCTATGAGCGTGTGCATGGGCGTATCCCGTCCAATGGAGCGTTTTTGCAGCTGGTGCTAGGGGATGCGTGGTTTGCCTGGCTGCGTCCACTGTCTCAAGTGATGGCCAAGCTCGATGAACTCGGTGAAGAAGATAAATCGCCGGACGGCCTGGATACTACCACCCTTATCGCGTCGATCCGAACACTTCTAACTCCATCGGAAGAGGGAGAGGGGTTCGGCAGACAGTATCACGACGCGCTGCAACGGGGACCCGATGTGGTGTTGGCACATGCGGCGGTCAGAGCGCTGCTCCGGTAGCCATCGTCCAACAAGGAGTGATTCGGATGAAAGCACAATATCTCGGACACGTTGTCTTCTATGTGAAAGATCTGGAACAGTCATTGGCTTTTTATCGCGACCTGCTGGGATTTCAGGAAGTCGGACGAATTTTCAATGGCGCTGCTGCCGCGCTCACCTCTGGTCGCACGCATCACGAATTACTCCTGATCCAGGTTGGAGACGCCCCTGGGCCTCCACAGGGTCGTCGCCGCGGGCTCTATCACATTGGCATCAAGGTCGGAGACAGCTTGGACGAGCTACGAGTGGCTAAGCAGGAACTGGAACGGGCTGGCATACCGATTGACGGCATGAGCGATCACACGGTGAGTCAGAGCCTCTATCTTCAGGATCCAGACGGAAACGAAGTCGAAATCTATGTTGATGCGGACGAGTCGGTGTGGAAAAATAATCCTGCGGCCGTTGTGTCGCCGATCAAGCCGTTACATTTGTAACGTACAAAAGGAGGCCTGTTCATGGAGAAGCCACGCATTGCAGCCAAGCAGCCAGAAGTACTGACGTTGGAAGCGGGAACGTACTATTGGTGTCAATGTGGTCGCTCGAGAGACCAACCGTTCTGTGACGGGTCTCACCAAGGAACCGGGATTGAGCCGGTCGAGTTTATAGTAGATGAAACGAAAGAAGTGGCCTTGTGCATGTGCAAGCAGACGAAGACCCCGCCGTTCTGCGACGGCACGCACCAGACGCTCTGATTCTTTCTTCGCCGCATACCCTGTAGCCTCAAGCCTTCGCAGCCGAAGTGGAGCTGTACCCTATGTCGTCTTCTGGCATTGTCTTTCTCTTCGACGTGGATAACACGCTGCTGGAGAACGATCGAGTGACCGAAGACTTGCAGCGCTATCTTGAGCGCGAAGTCGGCCACGAGCGTCGGGAGCGATACTGGGCCATCTTCGAACAGTTGCGAGTCGAGCTGGGGTATGCGGATTATTTAGGGGCCCTTCAGCGGTATCGCATTGAGTACCCCCGGGATTCGCACCTGTTAACGGTCTCTCATTTTCTCATCAACTATCCGTTCGCCGACCGGCTGTACCCGAACGCGCTTCAGGTAATTGAACAGGTCAAGCAATGGGGGCCTGTCGTCATCCTGTCCGACGGGGATGTGGTCTTCCAGCCGAGAAAAATCGAACGATCCGGATTATTTGAAGCCGTTGGCGGGAATGTTTTGATCTATATTCACAAAGAACAGGAGCTGGACGACGTGGAGCAGCGCTATCCCGCTGAGCATTACGTGTTGATCGACGACAAACTGCGTATTCTCTCGGCCGTGAAGACCATCTGGGCCTCACGCGTCACGACCGTGTTTCCTCGCCAGGGCCACTATGCCGTGGACAGGCAAGTACTGGCGCGCTTCCCACCGGCGGACGTGACGATCACCCGAATTGGGGACTTACTCAACTATGATCTCGACTCTCGGCATGGACTGGCGCACCGCGAATGAGTAAAGATGATCACGCCAAGCTCGCTCGTTCTCTCTTCAGGGATGGGGGCTGATTGATCTTCCACTGCACGCGTCTCCCCAATCCTCCAGTTCATTTTGAAGGGTAGCCTGGTCGATCCTCGATTGCGCGCGTCGAACGTGCACATTCCGATCGTGCGCGTTCCGCGAGCAGGAGGACGGCCAGGCTGCCCTTCCCTTTCTATGCTTCGACAATATCTTTTTTCAAAGATTGCACAAAGCCGACGACCTCGCCCCGCTCAGCCGGGGGAAGTTTAAACACATCCAGGGTCGCATTGACATGTCCCATAAAGGCCGTCCAATCGGCTTCATTGATCTTCATCCCTTTATGAGACACCTTCATATCTCGCCCGGTGTAGTACATGGGGCCACCTGAATTCGCACAGAGAAAATCGATCAGGAGCTGCTTTTCTCGGTCGATGCCGTCCTGCCCTCGATGATCCCAGAAGCGTTTCAGCCGCGAGTCCGACATGAGGCGTGGCAACAGGTTCCCGGAAACTGCAACGATTGCGTCATAGCCTCCAAGACGTTCATAGAGTGTTTTTGTGCTCATCGCTCGCTCTCCCTCCTGTTAAAAATGGGAATTAACCAGAGCTGATCGGCCCGCCGGCCGCCAGCCCGTCCAAACGGCGCCAACTTTACTGAAAAATCCAAACCAATGTCTACTGCTTCCAGCGTAGACTTAGATTCCCATCTCATTGGCCATCCTGATTCTTTCCGCTGGAATCCACAATCGAGCCAGTAAATACTCTTTAAACGAGGCCTCATAGGGCTGAACAGAAATGGCATGTTGCATACAAAGCATCCATGCGTCTCGCTCGTCAGTTCCAATTGGGAATTTGCCTATGAAAATCAGGGAGGTTGATCCCACCGTATTGTTCGATATAGAGGCTAGGACCGCCCAGCACTCCGCACAGAAAGTACGTGAGTTTTTTCCGCGACTCGGTCAAATCCTCGGGGTGCATCTTCCTAATCACACGGGATTCAGGAAAGGTATCCATGTTTGAGTAGAACACATCGACGAGACTCGTGATCCCCGCCAGCTCTCCAGCTGCACGATATGGATCCATATCATTACCGTATCCGTTCATGTGCACCTGAATCCTAGCGAGCGTGGTGAAAAAAACTAACGCCCGCGTTCATCGCCGGCCCACCGACCGACAAGAGAGAGCACTTTATTGACGATCATTGCGACAACCCTCACGCGCCTACGATGCCGCTGACGGCCGTGCGGTGCAACGCATTGTTAGCCGACAACGCGGTCAGAGGCGGGCCTCCAGCAGGCGCACCAAAGCGTCGAGCGCCTTGACCATCTCTTGGAACGACATTCGTTGACCGGACAATGCCCCGCCTGTCTGATGCTTCAGCCGATTGACCTCGTGTTTCCGCACCTTCTGCCACAGTTCTAGCGTTGATCCTGGAACCCTCGCGCACCGCGCCAAGGGTTCCAAGACATCAAACTTGCTGGAGCGACTACCGGTGATGTGCTTGATGAGCCGTTCGTAACCGACATCGATCCGATGCAGCGCGCTGTTGAAATGAACGACGCTGAGCCAGCTCGATTCGGTGGGACGCTTGCCACGAGCCAACGCTCCAGCTGCAGCTATCGCCTCCTTGAGCTCAACCCGCCATCGCTCGGAATGATCGACTCGATCCGCGAACTTACACCTCTGCGCTTCGTGTGCGCAGAAAAGCGCACCTATCGGGTACGTGAGTAGCCCAGCTTCTGCGAGCGACTTCGGTTTAAGGCACTCGAGCCTTTCAGCGATAGCGGCGAGACGCATCTTCTTGTCGGCTAACTATGATTAGACTGATCCGCATAAGATGCGGATCTCTGGCTTTCTGTCCGCATAACACACCTTGGGATGCCTTGCCGAAGGCCTAGTAACCCCTTTACTCCCAATTGGTTACTGCCTGTCCTGGGTTTATCACGGCATCTTATGCGGATCAGCATAACACCACCTCCGTGAATGGGGTCAAGCCCGTCTACCGGACTACGAATGCCTGCTGGGCCGTGTTTGAAGACATAGATGATCCTTCCAAGCTCGTTGCTTTTCCTCTCCCTGGGAAGGGTACCCATGTTGGTCCAAGTGCGGCCGTCGAACGAGGCCCTTCTGAGGGCGCGCGTTCCGGGAGCACAGGATCAACATGGGCGCCCTTCCCAGCCATCCGAGACCGCTCGTTCTCTCTTCAGGGATGGGGGCTGATTGATCTTCCACTGCGCGCGTCGAACGAGCACATTCTTATCGTGCGCGTTCCGCGAGCACAGAAGATCATCAGTCTCCATCCCCTCCCCCTCTTGAGCCGTTACCGACCCTTAGTCCATACTACCCGCCTATGGAAACGCATCCCGCATCTCCCTGCGAAACTCTTTCCGAGCGGTACCAAGCTCTGCTGGAGGTTGCGGAGGCGATCTCCGTCCACCGAGATCTCCACGCACTTTTTCGAGACCTCGCCCAGCGCCTGCCTCGGGTCGTCCATGTGAATTTTGTCGCCCTGTCGTTGCACGATCCTGTCCGAAACACGATGCGGTTGCACGCCATTCAGGCGAATGTACCGGCTGATCTCGTGGGTGGCCATGAGGGGCCGGTCGAAGAGAGTCCCGCCGGATTGGTCTGGCAGACGCAGGAACCTATCATCGTGCCGAATCTTGCCGAAGAACGTCGTTGGCCGAAGGTTGTCGGGCACATGAGGGAGGACGGCGTGAACTCGTTTTGCTTCGTTCCCCTGACGACGGCGGTGCGGCGATTGGGCGCCATGGGGTTTTTGAGTGTGCAGAAAGAGGCCTATGGTGAAACGGACCTGGAATTTCTCCAGCAAGTCGCCAAACAAATCGCGGTGGCGGTGGACAATGTCCTCCATCATCAAGATCTGATCCATGGACAAGACCGGTTACGTCTCCTGCTGGAGGTATCCGAGTCCATTGCGTCACACCGCGACCTTGAAGAGTTGTTTCGCGATCTTGCTCAACGGCTTCCTCAGATCGTCCCGTTCGATTACATCAACGCGGTGTTGCATGAGCCCGCGGGCGATGTCATGCGCCTGTGGCTCTTGGTGACCGCGACACCCAGCACGATCAGCCCAGGCTTGGAGCTATCCATCGACGAGTCTCCCGGCGGATGGGTGTGGAAAACCCAACAGCCTTTGACCGTAAACGACATCACGCAAGAGCGACGCTTCCCGAAGCTGATGGGCATGCTACGCGAGAACGGGGTCCAGTCTTTTGGGGTAGTTCCTCTCACAACGGCGCAGCGTCGTTTAGGGGCGATGGGATTTGGGAGCTATCAGCAGAGAACCTATCAGGAAGCAGAGATCAACTTCATGCAGCAGGTGGCGAATCAGGTCGCGGTGGCCGTGGACAATGTCTTGCACGCGGCGAGCGCTCAATCCGCTCAGCAGCAGCTGAAATACGAACGAGACCGGCTTAGCTTGGTGCTGGAGATCAACAACGCCGTCGTGTCGCACCTCGAACTGCGCGCACTTCTGAAGGCGATCTCCGCCTGCCTCCGTCGTGTCATCCCGCACGATTTCGCGTCGTTTTGTCTCTATGATCCCGCGATACACCAGTTGCGGGCTCATGCGCTGGACTTCCATGGCAATCAAGACTTTGTTGAGTCGGGAGATCCTATTCCATTGGAAGGAACTCCGGAAGGGTTAGCGTTTACGACCCAGCAGACCGTTCATGTCAGACGTCTCAGCCTCACGGAGTTTCCCGCGGAGATTATGAAACGGGCAGAGGCCCAAGGCTTGAAATCTGGATGCGCGGTTCCTCTGATCTTGCATGGGCAAGCACTGGGTACGTTGAGTGTCGTCAGTACGCAGGAGGATGCGTTCACCGACGACGATGCGAAACTGTTCAGCCGGATCGGCGCGCAGGTCGCGCTCGCCGCTGCGAATTCGATGGCTTATCAGGAAATTTCATCGCTGAAGGACAAGCTGGCAAAGGAGAAGCTGTACTTGGAGGAGGAAATCCAGATCGCGTACAACTTCGAGGAAATCGTCGGGGACAGCCGGGCTCTCAAGCTGGTTCTCAAAGACGTCAAGACGGTGGCTGCGACTGACTCGACAGTCCTGATCTTGGGCGAGACAGGGAGCGGAAAAGAACTGGTTGCGCGGGCGCTCCACAACGGCAGCACGAGGCGGGAGCGAACGCTCGTGAAGTTGAATTGCGCTGCGATTCCGACGGGACTGCTGGAAAGCGAACTCTTCGGACATGAACGAGGCGCATTTACTGGCGCGATTGCCACCAAAGTCGGCCGGTTTGAATTGGCCGACCGCGGGACGATCTTCCTCGACGAGGTAGGAGAAATTCCGTTGGAGCTACAAGTGAAGCTGCTCCGGGTACTTCAAGAACAGGAATTCGAACGATTGGGGAGTACCAAGACGATACGCGTCAATGCTCGCATCATTGCCGCAACCAATCGCGATCTTGATCACATGGTGGAGGAGCAGAGGTTTCGCAGCGACCTCTATTACCGGCTCAAAGTCTTTCCGATCACGGTCCCTCCCCTGCGCGAGCGTGTGGAAGATATTCCCTTGCTGGTCAGACACTTTGCCCAGAAATTCGCCCAACGGATGAAGAAACGCATCGAGACGATCCCGTCGGAGGCCATGAAAGCGCTTCAAGTCTATCCCTGGCCCGGCAACGTGCGTGAGCTGGAGAATTTCATCGAGCGAGCGGTGATTCTTACTCAAGGGCAGGATCTATTTGTGTCGCTCGCAGAATTAAAGCGGACGCCAGGTCACGTCACGAACTCCGGGACTACGACGCTTGAGCAGGCCGAACGCGAACACATTCTCAAGTCGCTTCGCGAGACGAACTGGACCATCGGGGGACCTGCCGGGGCGGCGGCCAAGCTTGGCATGAAGCGGACCACCCTCCAGTCAAAAATGCAGAAGCTCGGTATCTCTCGCCCATCTTAGCTCGCCTTCTCATCCAGCCTCGCGCCGACATTTCGGCACCATGCCGTCGAGTCGGCAGATCAGTCTCGGCACTTCATTTGTTTTGCGCCAAAGATTTCTCAAAGAAGTCACTCAATCTCCTACAGTTTCAGTGATATCGACAGTCCAGGCTGTGCGGGAGCCTGGTGGAACGCGACTTGCCATTACATCCAGCTATGAATGGTGTGAGGTAAACCGGTGGATCGCTAAGGAGGGATCGATGGGTACGGCACTGGCGGGCACACAACAGCAATCGATGGAGGCGACGGTTCGAAGCTGGACAAGAATACACAGGACAGATCGTTGTTCGCGCTGCGGCGGACTCATGGTCGCCGAGTGGTGTGAGGATCTATCGGACTATACTGCTCAGCGCTGCGTGCAATGTGGCGAGGTCATCGATCCGGTTATCCTGAGCAACCGAGGAACCCTCCAAGGACGGATGACAGCTCCGCTCACAGGGAAGATGGTGTCATCCAATTGTATGACGAAAGGTCAATGAGGTGGGCGCCACGAATCCGCACGGCGTCTCCCGCTGAGGTAGATAGGCCCTTCTCTACACCCCGGAGGGGCCTGTCTGCTCGGTGAGCCACAGAGAAGGGTGACAAGAATGCAAATGGAACGAGCTGGTGAGGGGGAAGGAGACGGCGATGATCCCGCACAAGAATCGTTGGGCTTTATGGCGCAGGGCCTCACACAGGAGGGTTCCACCATGATGAAACACATGAGAGGGATAGGCGCGATGGTGCTTCTTCTTGTTGCCGTACTCCTGTGCCGTCCCGGCATAGCCATGGCACATGGAACGGTGAGCGGAGAAGACGACCCCTGCTTGCGCCAAGTCGGTGAGCGCGTGGTGCATTTCAACGCCTATCAGCCGCAGTACGAGCTGAAAGGTCAGTACTGCACAGACATTCCCAAAGAGGGCGACACCTTTCTGGTCGTAGACCTCGTGGACCCGGCGTTGCGCAATGAGCTGGTCGGCATGAGGGTGGTGAGGGGGAACGGGAGCACTGCGACAGAAGATCAGATTGTGGCAGATATTCGTCCGAGCACTCACCCGGACGGCGTCCTGAGAGGCGAAGTCCGGCTGGACGAAGGCCTGTATACCGTCATCCTTGCGACAGAGAAGCAGAATCTGATGAAACGCCCACAGTATTTCTTGAGGGTGCATATGACCGATTATCAGATGCTGGTACGCACCCTGGCTATCCCACTGCTCGGCCTGTTGTTCGCAGCTTGGCTTGGGTACAAGCTCCTACGGTCGACGTGGCTGCGGAATTGGTGGGCGGTCCTTCGTTCCTAGGAAGCCGGGCTCTCCGGTCTGCGATCAGATACTGTACAAATGGGAGAAGGCGCAGGCCTGTAGTTCTGATATTTATTTTCCAGTAAAGGACCAAACCGATGACGACGCCGAATCGTTATTTGACATCCTGGGAGAATTTTTGGAGCACCTCGACGGGAGCACCTGGCGAAATCTTTTGGGACGCTGATCCTGCCCATGCGGCCCAAGAAGATTTAGTGCTGTTCCAAAGCCACATGGACCCACAGCTCCCGTTGATCGATCTGGGCTGCGGCAACGGAACGCAAACAGGCTTTCTGGCGGATCATTTTGCCAGGGTGATAGGCACTGAAATTTCCCCCGCCGCCGTTGAGATTGCCCGAACGAAGCATGCGGCCCCCAACGTCTCCTACCGGGTTCTTGATGTGCTTTCTCCGGATGCTGCCCAAGTCCTCCACCAGGAAATCGGTGATGCCAATGTCTACATGCGGGCGGTGTTGCATCAACTGTCGCCCGCAGATCATGCGACGGCGATACAGAGTATCGAGCGGCTGCTTGGGAGAAAGGGCCTGTTGTATCTTGTCGAACTGTCGTCAGCTGCTGAGCCTTTCTTTGCCCAACTGATTACCCAATACGGACCGCCCCCAGGCCTTGCGCGAGTATTTCAGCATCAGATTACGCCGGGCATGGTGAACGAAAACGATTTAGACGTGCTGTTTCCATCGGATCGTTTTACTCTGCTTCGTACCGGCCCGAGTCATATTCACACCGTGCATACCCTCCCGACGGGCGAAGTGGTGAAGGTGCCGGCATTCTATGCCATCCTTCGGCGCTGGCACAGCTAAGCGCAGTCATGGCTTATTGGGAATCGATGTGAACTCAGGCAAGGTGTGGCGTTGATTGCTCCGACAAGAGGACAACGTGACAGCCGCAAGCAAACTATTTGAATCGGTCAAGATCAGTTCTCGGGTACTCAAGAACAGGATCATCATGGCGACCAGCCTATTGGATGAATCGACTGCCCATGCGGAAGAAGATAAACAGACCGACCGGACGGTTGACACCAGACCGACCGGACGGTATTCTTGACCCATGAAACAGACAGCCCCGAAGCTACAAGACATGCTTCTCGACGCGACTGAAGCCGTGGTCGCCCGCAAGGGCATCGCGAATCTGACGCTCGACGCCGTCGCCGCCGAGGCGCGTATGAGCAAAGGCGGGCTGCTGCATCACTTCCCGTCGAAGGACCGGCTCGTCGAAGCGCTGGTCGTCCGCACAGCCGAAGGCTGGCGATCCTGCTACACCGAAGCCTACGAGCGCACACCGGAAGGGCCCGGGCGCATGGCGCGCGCGCTCTTGGACCACTGCCTTTCGGACGCCAAGTGCTGGACGGAGGAACTGCGCCGCAGTTCCTCCGCGGTATTTGCGGCGCTCGCTCAGAACCCCGCGCTGATCCAGCCCATGCGCGCGGTCTACGCCGACCTCCACCGGCGCATTGCGCAGGATGGCCTGCCGACGGGCGTTGGTGAAGCGGTTGCCGCTGCGATCGATGGACTCTGGCTCGACTGGGTGCTGGGCATCGTTCCACTCGAACAAGTCCGCGTCGTTCGGGTGCGCCGCGCGCTCGAGGATATGCTCGCCCGCGCGGTCCCGGCTCGCCGCTCACGCAAGGTCAAGGGTTCATCAGGGAAGCGTTCGGGAGGGCGTCGCGTATGAATCGTCGTAGTTGGATCGGATCTTTTCTGCTGCTCGTCACGGTTGTGTCAGTCGGCGTTGGCCTGGCAGCGTGGAAATATACGTCCATACAGGAAACCGCGGCGGCTTCCGCGAACCAGCCGGAGCCGATGGAATCGGTGACGGTGGCCCTCGCAAAAGAGGTTGAGCACCGCCAAACCGCCACATCCATCGGGACGGTTCTGGCGCTGCGGTCGATCACGTTGCGCAACGAGCTCCCCGGCACTGTCCGTTATGTGAGCCTCACACCAGGGCAAATCGTCGACGCGGGCATGGTGCTCGTCGCACTCGATGTGTCCGTCGAGGAAGCTGAGCTGAAAGCGCAGGAAGCGCAGGCTTCTCTCGCGCGCGCGGTGCTCAACCGCAGGAAGAACTTGAGTCATGACCGTGCCACGACCCAGGAAGAAGTGGATCGTGCGCGCGCAGACCTCGATGTCGCGCTGGCTCAGATCGCGCGCACCAAGGCGATCATTGCCCGCAAGACCATTCGGGCGCCGTTCCACGCGCGAGTAGGCATGGCGGACTTGCACCCTGGCCAGTATCTGAACGAGGGCACCGAACTCACGACGCTGCAGGGTATCGACGATGCAGCGCATGTGGACTTCACGGTCGCGCAGCAGGTCGCCGCCGGCCTGCGGGAAGGCGACAGCGTCGAGGTATCCGCCGCGGGCCACTCGTCCCCGATCACAGCCAAAATCGTCGCGGTAGATGCGCGTATCGATCCCACGACTCGCAATGCCATGGTGCGCGCGAGGATCGAGGGCGCTGCCAACGCGCCGTCGCCCGGCTCTTCGGTGCGCGTCCGGGTTCCGGTCGGCCTGCCACGCAAGGCCGTCACTGTCCCCGCGAGCGCCATGCGCAAGGGTCCGGGCGGCGATCAGGTGTTCGTGATCGAGCCGGACAAGAACGGGAAAGCCCGTGCGCACGTGCGGCAGGTCGAAGGTGGCGCGATGATCGGCGACGAGGTCGTGATTCACGCCGGGCTGTCCGCCGGCGAACGAGTGGCTGTCTCGGGGTCCTTCAAACTGCGAGAAGCCGCGCTCGTTGCGATTGCCGGCGGCCTCGAGGATAAGAGCGGATCGGATCAGATGATCGTCGGCGAACGCTGAGGAAGCCGGAACGACAAGAGAAGGACATCCGCATGCGCTCGTTCACCGACATCTTCATCAAGCACCCGGTGCTGGCGGTCGTCGTGAACCTCGTGATTTTGCTCGCGGGGTGGCGGGCGCTGACAACCCTGCCGTTGCAGCAATACCCGAAGATCGAGAGTTCATCCGTGATCATCACGACGGTCTACTACGGCGCCAGCGCCGAAACCGTCCGCGGTTTTCTCAGTACGCCGGTCGAGCGGGTCGTCTCCGCGATCGGCGGTGTCGACTATGTGGAGTCGACGAGTCGCGCCGGTGTCAGCACCGTCACGGTGCACTTGAAGCTGAACCACAGCAGCACGGCAGCCCTGGCCGAGGTCACAGCGAGGCTTCAACAGGTACGATCCGAGCTGCCGGCGGAAGCCGAGCCGCCTGCGATCGAAATGCAACGCGCCGATCGCCCCTACGCGTCATTCTATCTCAGCTTCACCTCCACGGAGCGCAGCGTGCCGGCCGTCACGGATTGGCTGTTGCGCACGCTGCAGCCCCAACTCTCGACGTTGCCCGGTGTCCAGCGGGTCACCTTCGAGGGCGGCCGCCAGGTCGCCATGCGAATCTGGATCGACCCCGATCGTCTCGCCGCGCTCAATCTCTCGCCCGGAGACGTGCAGGCAGCCCTCAAGCGCAACAACTTCCTGGCGGCCGTCGGTCGAACAAAAGGCAACCTGGTGCAGATCAACCTGCTCGCGAATACCGACCTGCGCTCTGCCGTGGAGTTCGAAAACCTGATCGTCGCCGACCGGGGCGGCGCGATCGTGCGGCTGAGAGACGTGGCCCAGGTGGAGCATGGGGCCGAAGAGGCCGACATGGTCGCGAAGTACAACGAGAAAGAGGGTGTCTACCTTGGGATCTGGGCGCTGATCGGTTCGAACGAGATCGAGGTCGCGCACCGGCTGCGCGATGAGATGGAGCGTATCCGGCCGACGCTGCCAAAAGACATCGACATGCAACTCGTCTGGGACGGCACGATGTTCATGCGGAATGCGCTGACAGAGATCAGCAAGACGTTATCGGAGACAATTCTGATCGTGGCGTTGGTCGTGTTTCTCTTCATGGGCTCGGTGCGCACCGCACTCGTGCCGCTCGTGGCCATGCCGGTCTCGTTGATCGGAGCGGCGACGTTCATGTTTGCGTTCGGCTTCAGCCTCAACCTCTTGACGCTGCTCGCGATCGTGTTGTCGGTTGGGCTGGTCGTGGACGATGCGATCGTGGTCGTTGAGAACGTCGAGCGGCATGTGCGCCTGGGCAAGTCTCGGATCGAGGCGGCGCTGGCCGGTGCACGCGAGCTGATCGGTCCGATCATCGCCATGACGATCACGTTGGCCGCGGTCTACGCGCCGATCGGCTTCCAGGGTGGCTTGACCGGCTCGCTGTTCCTGGAGTTCGCGATTACCCTTGCCGTGGCGGTGGTCTTATCGGGGATCGTGGCGGTGACGCTGTCACCGGTCATGAGTTCGCGATTTGTGCATCCTCAGGGCGAAGAAGGCCGGTTGACCGCCTTCGTCAACAGAAGGTTCGAAGAGGTGCGCCGTGTCTACGCCTGGCTGCTCGACAGGGCGCTGGAGATGCGCTGGGCGATCGTGGTGGCGTCACTGCTCATCATGATCGCGATATGGCCGTTGTACATGTTTTCGCGGCAAGAACTCGCTCCCGTTGAGGATCAGAGCCACATCAGCCTGTTTTTCGAAGCGTCGCCGGACTCCACAGTGGCCGCCACCAACCGCGAGCATTTGCAGATCGTCAAAACCATCACGTCCTTTCCCGAGACGGAATTCACGTGGTCGCTGACGACAGCATGGGGTGGATTTGGAGGCTTGGTCGCGAAGGACTGGCATGGACGGGCACGATCGACCGAGGAGATGTACGGTGAGGTGTTTGGCGCGGTGTCGAAGGTGCCGGGCCTACGCGTGTTCCCGCGCTTGGATCCGCCGCTGCCCACCCCCGGCCAGTACGACGTCGAACTCGTGCTGCAGAACGACGTGCCGCCCGAGCAGATGCTCGAAACGGTCGGTGCCGTGCTCGGCGCCGGTTGGCAAAGCGGCAAGTTCTTGTATGTGGACACCGATCTCAAGATCGACCTCCCTGAGGCACGTGTTGTGCTGGATCGTGAGCGTCTCGCCGACTTAGGGCTCGACCTGGCGGGGGTCGGCCGTGAGCTCGGTACACTCCTCGGCGGCGCGTATGTGAACCGGTTCAACTATTTCGACCGCAGCTACAAGGTCATCCCCCAGATTGGCGATAAAGACCGCGCGACGGTCGATCCGCTCCTCGATCTCAAGATCAAGACCCCGGGCGGCCAGCTGGTGCCGGTCTCGACGTTCACGCACATTGAAACAAGTACGGCGCCGCGCACCTTGAACCGCTTCCAGCAGCGCAACGCGGTACGAATCTTCGGCGGCGTCAAGCCGGGCGTCACCAAGGAAGAAGGGCTGCGCGTCCTCGAAGCTGCCGCTGCAGCGAGCGGACCTGGCGTCGCCCTCGACTACGCGGGCGAGTCACGACAGATTCGTCATGAAGGATCTGCGCTCATCGTCACGCTCGGGTTTGCGGTCGTGCTCATCTATCTGGTGCTCGCGGCGCAGTTCCAGAGCTTTCGCGATCCGCTGATCGTCCTATTCGGCTCGGTCCCGCTCGCGATTTCCGGCGCGCTGATCTTTACCTTCCTGGATCTGACCACGATCAACATCTATTCCCAGGTCGGGTTGATTACGCTGGTCGGACTGATCGCGAAGAACGGTATCCTCATCGTGGAGTTCGCCAACACGCTGCAGACCCGCGGTCTCTCGAAAGCCGCCGCGTTGCGCGAGGCGTCGTTGACGCGACTGCGACCGGTGCTGATGACCTCTGCGGCCACCGTCTTCGGCCACCTCCCCCTGGTGCTGGCTTCGGGACCGGGAGCGGCGGCCCGCAACAGTATCGGCATGGTGCTGGTGACCGGCATGACCGTTGGCACGGTATTCACTCTCTTCATCGTGCCGGTTTTCTATTCGCTGATCGCAGCGCAGCACCAGCCGAGCCCGTCACACGAGGAACGTGAGCCCAACGAGCTGCTGACGGAAGGGAACGGGCGGGCGCTCGAGCAGACAGCATCGGTTGGTTGAATGGCTGCCGGTGAACGTCTTCGCGCATGCCATAGCGCGATGACACTTCATGCCAAATCAGCTGGATAGCTCTCCGGGCATTCACGAACGCTGGCTTGTCTGTAGTAAGTAGTCCTGGCAGCCCACTCGGTGGTCCGTTCTTTCATCACCTGCCGATGGCTCGGCGAGTGCCGGGATATCGGCAGAGCATCATCGTCAGTGAGATGTGTCTACGATAGGGACATCGACACATTTCGTGAAACTGCAACGTGTTATGTAGATAAATTTGCTCTTGACCGCTGGAATGCTCCTTGCCATTGCGTACGGGTGAAGGAGAGAATCCATGCTGAAAATTACGACACTCCTGAACGCAGAATCGACCGTCCTCAGGCTAGAGGGGCGTTTGGCCGGACCCTGGGTGCAGGAGCTGGAACGGTGTTGGGACTCTACCGTCGGCACGCCGACGCACCTCCCTCTCTCTGTAGACCTGTCAGCCGTGATGTATGTTGACTCAGATGGGAAGCATCTTCTGAAGAAGCTCCATCGACAGGGGGCCAAGCTCATCGCCTCCGGTTGTCTGACAAGCTGTATCGTGAATGAGATTGTGCACGTGGCTCGAAAGGGCGAACGTGCGAAGTGACCGGATGATTCCCGAAGAAC
This sequence comes from uncultured Nitrospiraceae bacterium, assembly GCA_963781915.1. Classification (GTDB taxonomy): domain Bacteria; phylum Nitrospirota; class Nitrospiria; order Nitrospirales; family Nitrospiraceae; genus Palsa-1315. The sequence continues at coordinate 111,468 of CAWAIH010000014.1, forward strand.
GGTTGATGGCACACGTGACAACAACACAGAATCGAGTACACAGACTCATGTTCAGTATGCTCGGCTTTCTGCTGATTCTTGGACTTCTCGGGCTACCTGGGTGCAAGCAGGAGGCGGCCTCCACGCCGGCTCGCCCCATCCCGGAGGTGCCGGTGGTCACGGTGTCGTCTGTCACGATGCCGGACGAACCGGAGTTCATCGGTCAGACCGAAGCGTCGCGACCGGTCGAAATCCGCTCCCAGGTGACGGGTATTCTCAAAGAGCGGTTTTTTACTGAGGGGCGCGACGTCAAGCGAGGCGACCGGCTGTATCAAATCGATCCGCTTCCGTTCAAAGCGGCCATGAGCAGCGCTAATGCCAGGGTGGCGCAGGCAGAGGCAAGGCTGGTGCAAGCCAAGCAAAATTCTGCTCGCGTGAAGCCGCTGCTGGCGGAACAGGCCGTCAGCCAAAAAGATGTGGACGATGCGGTGGCGGAGGAAATGGCCGCCAAGGCGGCGCTGGAGGGAGCCAAGGGCGATCAGATGAAGGCCAAGTTCGATCTCGACAACTCGCTCATCACGGCGCCTATCAGCGGTCGGATCGAGCGAAGTCGGCTCTACGAAGGGCGCCTCATCTCCGCGCAGACCGATCTGCTGACCACGATCCACCAGTTAGACCCCATGTATGTGAACGCGAGCGCTCCGGAAACGTTTGTCCTCAAACGCTTCAGGGACCGCGCGACTCATCGGATCCAAGGCGCGACACTCTATGAACTGCGGGGTGTCATCACCTTTACGGACGGCAGCACCTATGCGCATGAAGGCAAGTTTGATTTGCTCGAAGTCGGCGTCCGCTCGGCCACCGGTACCAGGGACTTTCGCGTGATCTTTCCTAATCCGGACAACGTGCTGTTCCCAGGACAGTTTGTGAAAGTCCGCATTTTGGGCGCCGTGAGAACCGGCGTCATCCTGGTCCCACAGAGCGCCGTCCAGCAGGGACCCAAGGGACCCATCGTCTTTGTCGTCGGCCCAGACAATAAGGTGGAGATCCGCCCTGTTCGGGCCACGTCCTGGCGCGGAAATCAGTGGTCCATCGAAGATGGGTTACTCGAGGGAGAGCGGGTGATCATCGCGGGATTCCACATGATCGCGCCGGGCGCGCCGGTGAAAACCGTTCCGTATACTCAATCCGACCCAGCCGCTTCCGGCCAGCCGGCAGATGCGAAGCCGGAGCAGGCAAAATGATCCCGCACTTTTTTATCGATCGGCCGATCTTCGCTTCGGTCCTGTCCGTCGTGATTGTCGTTCTGGGGCTGGTCTCCTTACAAGGCTTGCCTATCGCCCAGTTTCCGGAAATCACGCCGCCCGTCATCCAGATCGACGCGGACTATCCGGGCGCGAGCGCGGAAGTGATCGCAGATTCAGTCGCGCGCCCGATCGAAGTGCAGCTTCCCGGCATCGACAACCTTCTCTACTACGATTCCACCAGCACCAATGACGGGCATATGACTATCAAGCTCACGTTCGAAATTGGCACGAACGTGGACATCGCGCAGGTACAGACTCAGAACCGCCAGAAACTGGCGGAGCCCCAGTTGCCGCCTGAAGTTGTCCGTCAAGGCATTTCGGTCAAGAAAGTGTCGCCGGACCTGCTGGCGGTCGTCGCGCTCAGTTCCAGCGATCCCACGAAAGACACGGTCTTCGTCTCCAACTACGCGCTCCTCAACGTGATCGATAATCTCAAACGAATACGTGGCGTCGGAGACGCAGTGGTCTTCGGCGGGCAGAATTACTCGATGCGCCTGATCCTGAACCCGACCAGGATGGCGCAGCTCAGCCTCACGCCGACCGACATTGCCAGTGTCGTCCGCGAACAAAATCGGGACTTTCCTGCCGGGACAATCGGGCGGGAACCGGCGCCGAAGGGTACCGAACTGACGATCCCGGTGATCACACAAGGCCGTCTCACGGACGTGAAGGATTTCGAGGAGATGATCGTGAGGGCGCTCCCCGACGGGTCGATGATCCGCTTAAAAGATGTCGCGAAGATCGAGCTGGGCGCTCAATCCTATAGCCTCGAGGGTCGGTGGAACGGCAAACCCAATGTGTTTCTCTTGACCTTCCTGTCGCCGGGTGCCAATGCCCTCGACACGGTGAAGCGAGTTCGGAAGGAAATGGACACGGTATCGAAGAGCTTTCCCCACGGGGTCTCGTACGATATTCCGTACGATACGACCAAATTTATCGAAGTGTCGATCAAAGAAGTGGTCAAGACTCTGGCGCAAGCCATGGTGCTGGTCATCCTCGTCGTGTATCTGTTTCTCCAAAGTTGGCGCGCAACGCTAATCCCGGGCGTGGCTGTGCCGGTTTCCCTCATCGGTACCTTTGCCGGCATGCAGGCACTCGGCTTTTCGATCAACACCCTCACCCTCTTTGGGATGGTCCTTGCCATCGGGATGGTGGTCGACGACGCCATCGTGGTGGTGGAGAACGTCGAGCGCCACATTAGAGAGGGACTCTCGCCGAAGGATGCCGCCAAGAAGGCGATGGATGAGGTCAGTGGACCGGTGATCGCGATCGTACTCGTTCTCTGCGCCGTATTCGTGCCGGTGGGTTTCTTGGGCGGGATTACCGGTGAGCTCTATAAACAATTTGCCATCACCATCGCCATCTCCGTCATCATCTCCGGAATCACTGCCCTCACGCTCAGCCCAGCCCTCTGCTCCCTGGTGTTGAAGCCAGGCCACAGCCAGCGTGGAGGTTTTTTCGGTGTCTTCAATCGACTCTTCGGTTGGACGCAGGCTCGCTATACAGCCGTCGTGGGGACGCTCCTCAACCGCTCGGTCTTATCCTTGGTGCTCTTTGGCATCATCGGCCTCTCCGCCGCCGGGTTGTTTAAGACGATTCCCTTCAGCTTCTTGCCGGAAGAAGATCAGGGCTACTTCATCACGATCGTCCAGCTGCCGGACGGTGCATCGAAGCAACGGACCGATGCAGTGCTGAGTAAAATTGAAAACTATTTTCTTTCGGTTCCCGCGATCCATTCGACCGATGCGTTGTCCGGCCAGAACTTCGTCTTCGGCACCAGAGGGCCGAACGCGGCGACGATGTTTCTGCCCTTGCATCACTGGGACGAGCGGCAGGGGCGGCAGAACCACGTGAAGGCCCTGATCGGCGCTGCGTATGGAGAGTTCGCGAAAATTCCTGAGGCGCTGATCTTGGCCTTTAACGCCCCATCGATCCGAGGACTCGGCGCCACGGGCGGATTTTCCCTCCAGCTTCAAGATCCTAGCAGCGGGGACTTCAACAAGTTTGCCGGTGTGACCCAAGAGTTTCTCACCAAGGCCAGACAGCACCCGGCAATCGGAGCGGTCGGCTCCAGTTTTCGCGTGAGCGCCCCACGAATCTTTGCGCATGTGGACCGAGAACGAGCCAAATCGTTGGGCGTGCCGATCTCCGACGTGTTCGACACGCTGCAGGCCTATTTCGGCAATCTCTACATCAATGATTTCCTCAAATTCGGCCGTGTCTATCGGGTGCAGACGGAAGCAGAGGCACAATTTCGATCCTCGCCAGAGGATGTCGCCAAGATCTACGTGCGCGCCGTGACAGGACAGAGATCCACCATGATTCCGCTCGATACCGTGGTGACGACGGAATTCACCAGTGGACCGGATCCGGTCACCCATTTCAACGGATATAACACGGCTCTGGTCTTGGGAGCAGCGGCTCCTGGATACAGTTCAGGGCAGGTGCTCGATGCGCTGGATCAGGTAGCCAAGGAAGTGCTGGTTCCCCAAGGATACGGGATCGACTGGAGCGGGATCTCTTACCAGGAACGCATGGTCGGGCAGCAATCATTGTTTGCCTTTGGCTTCGGCTTGCTGATGGTGTTTCTTGTGCTGGCCGCGCAGTATGAGAGTTGGGCCGTACCGTTTGCCGTGCTCCTCGCCGTGCCCTTTGGCATTTTTGGAGCCTTGTCCGCCGTGTGGGTGATGGGGATGAGCAACGATATCTACTTCCAAATCGGATTGGTCACGCTGATCGGGCTCTCTGCCAAAAACGCTATTCTGATCGTCGAGTTCGCGAACAAACGCTATGAAGCCGGATATTCCCTGGTCGATGCCGCGATGGAAGCCGCCAAGATTCGGTACCGGCCGATCGTAATGACCTCGATGGCCTTTATTCTGGGCGTTGTGCCATTAGTGCTCGCCACCGGCGCGGGCGCAGCCAGTCGTAATTCCATCGGTACCGGCGTGTTCGGTGGTATGGTGGCTGCCACGTTCCTTGCCATCAACTTCGTGCCATTCTTTTTTGTGCTGGTACGGAAACTCAGTCGGCGGGGTGCCGGTCAAGCGGGTCCTCGTCCCGGGACAAGCTCAATTCCAGTAGGGATAGAAGGAGGAGAGTGATATGCGCAGCCTCGTCCTCGCAGTCTTTTCGATGCTCCTGCTCGCGTGCGCGATGGGGCCCGACTATTCTCGTCCCGACATTCCCAGTTCCGGCTCCTTTCGCATGGCTGAAGAACCGAAAGATTTGCCTTCGCTGGCGAATATGCCGTGGTGGGAACTCTACCAGGACGAAGAACTCCAGCGGTTGATCCGGATCGCACTCGAAGAGAACAAAGATCTTAAACGAGCGGTCGCCAGTATCGACGAATTCCAGGCCCGCCTGTACACGGCTCGAATGGACTTTGCCCCTCAACTCAGCGCGACGGGCAATCTTCCCGTCGCTCGCATGGGCGGCGTGGTATTCCCCGGTTTTCCGAGTCCCTTTGCCAAATATATGCAAGGCTCTCTGTCCTGGGAGATGGATATCTGGGGGCGGATCCGCAGGGCGAATGAGGCGAGCATGGCGGAACTCTTGGCCCAGGAGGAGACTCGACGAGCCGTCACGCTGCAAATCGTGGGTGGCGTGGCGCAGTCGTATTTCGATCTTCGACAATTCGACATGCAGTTGGAGATCGCCAAGCGCACGTTGCTGGCATGGGAGGAGTCGGTGAGAATCGGTCAAGCACGGCTTCGGCAGGGACTGATCAACAAGCTGGATGTTGACCAATTTGAAGCGGAGCGGGAGAATGCCGCCGCTCGTATTGCGGAACTGAAACGTCATATGATTCAGAAAGAAAACGAGCTCAGCGTGCTGCTAGGCAGGAATCCCAGTCAAATCGCCAGGGGGCGATCACTGACCGAACAAATCATGCCGCCTGTGGTGCCCGCCGGTCTTCCCTCAGAACTGCTCCAACGCCGTCCAGATGTCGTGGCGGCGGAGCAACAATTGGTTGCAGCCACAGCCAGGATCGGGGTGGCGAAAGCTGAACGATTTCCCAAACTGTCGCTCACGGGAATTCTCGGTGTGGCAAGTCCGCACCTGACGGATTTTATATCGCCGTCGACCAGTTTCGGAGTTCTCGCCCCGGTATTGACCGGCCCCTTGTTGAATGCCCAAACGTTAGGGTTTCAACAGAAGGCCGTCGAAGCTCAAGCCAAACAGGCTATGGCCCAGTACGAACAAACGGTTCTCGTCGCGTTCAGGGAGGTTGAAGACGCGTTGGTGGGGGTCAGCACGGCCCGTGAGCAGGCGGCCGCCCAGGAAAGGCAGGTCAATGCCTTGCGGTCGGCCTTGCATCTTGCCAGTTTGCGATACAAAGGCGGCTTGGCAAACTATTTGGATGTCCTCATTGCTCAGCGGAGCCTGTTTGTGACGGAATTGGCACTTGCCGATACCAATAGGCTTCATCTGGTCTCGATCGTGCAACTCTACAAGGCGCTAGGTGGTGGCTGGTCTCCCACCCACGCTTCTATCGCTGTGCCCATATCCCCAAGAGCGGAACAATCCAGCAAGTGAAGACGAGCCAATGATCTGAATCCCTCGGGTACTCACAAGTCTGTCCACCGCAGGTATGTCCAGGAAAACCGTCTTGATCGTCGCGTTGGTCCTTATTGTAGTTGCCGCCGGCATCTACGCTGCGCAGCGATTCGTCGTCTCGCACGGCCTGCCCGATGGATTGATTCAGGCGAACGGCCGGATCGAGGGAGACCACATCACGATTGCGAGCAAGTTCTCGGGACGCGTCCAGGAATTGTTTGCGAGAGAAGGTAGCACTGTTCACGCTGGCCAAGTCCTTGTCCGTTTGGACGATGTGCAGACTCGGACGCGCGTCGAGCAGGCTCGCCGCGGGTTCGAGGCGCTTGAATCCCAGGTCCAAGCCGCTCACGCTTCCCTAGCGGTGCTAAACCTTGAGGTTCCGCTGGCCATCGGGACCGCCGATGCAGGCATCTCAAGCGCTCGTGCCGCCGTCGACCAGGCCAGGGCTGTGGAGGTTGAGGCGCGCCGTGACGTGGAACGGATGCGGCCGCTCATCGCTGAACAGGCGGTCTCGCAGCAGCAGGTTGACCAAGCCGAGGCCCGATGGAGCGTGGCCAAGAGCGAGATCACTACCGCCCGATCGAGACTCACGCAGGCCGTCAAGGAACTGGCGCAGGTGGAGCTGGGCTGGAAACGTATTCGAACCAAGGAAAATGAGGTGGTAACGTGGGAGCGACAGCGGGATCAAGGCGAGGCGGCCTTGGCCGAGGCGGAGAGTATCCTGGCCGATCTGACCATTGTCGCGCCGACGAGTGGCACGATCACGACCCGTATGGTGGATACGGGAGAAGTGGTGGTGGCCGGCGCTCCTTTGTTGGAATTGATGGATCTCGATCGGCTGTATCTCAAAGTGTATATTCCGGAAATCGAGATAGGGAAAATTCGCCTGGACTTGCCGGCCCGGATCTACACCGACGCCTTCCCTGATCAGCATTTTGATGCGACGGTGGGCTACATTGCCTCCAAAGCCGAGTTCACTCCGAAAGAAGTACAGACACGGGACGAGCGGGTGAAACTGATCTACGCGGTGAAGCTCTATATGGCTGCAAACCCGGATCATCGACTCACGCCGGGTCTTCCTGCTGATGCGATCATCCGATGGCATGAGGGTGTGGCGTGGATGAAACCGAGGGGCTAGGGTGTCGGGGGGACCTTCATGCTCGCTGTGCGCGCACGATCAGAATGTGCTCGCTCAATGCGCGCAGCGAAAGGTCCCCCGGCACCCTAGCCTGGAGAGAATGAGAAGAAATGGAAACGGAACCTTCATCTCAGTCCTCAGCACTCAGTCCTCAGCACTTGGACACCATCGTCAGGGTTTCCAACTTCGTCAAGCGCTACAAGAAGCATGTGGCGGTGCAAGGCGTTGATCTGGAGATCCAGCGAGGAGAGATGTACGGCCTGATTGGCCCTGATGGCGCGGGAAAGAGCAGCCTGATGAAAGCGATCGCAGGAGTGTTGTCGTATGAAGGGGGAACGGTCGAGGTTTTCGGGACGACCGTCGATTCCGAGTGGTCGGCGGAGCAGATTAAATCCAAGATTGGGTTTTTGCCTCAAGGGTTGGGGCTGAATCTCTATCCGGCTCTTTCGGTTGAAGAGAACATCGACTTCTTCGCTCGCCTGCGCCTCGTTCCTGAGAAGGACCTGGCCGAGCGCAAGGTCCGGTTGCTGGCGATGACGAGACTGGATCGCTTCCGTGACCGCCCGATGAAGAACCTCTCCGGCGGGATGAAGCAGAAGTTGGGGTTAATCTGCACGCTGATTCATGAGCCGGCGCTGACGATTCTGGATGAACCGACCACCGGCGTGGACCCTGTGTCTCGTCGGGACTTTTGGACCATTCTTGCTGAATTGCAGCAGGAGCAAGGCATGACGGTTCTGGTCTCCACCGCATACATGGATGAGGCGTCTCGATTTCATCGGTTGTCCTTCTTGTCGGAAGGACGGGTGCTTGCGTCCGGTACGCCGGCCAGCGTGCAGGGGCTCGTCCCAGGAACGATGGTCACGTGTCAAGCCTCTCCGCAAATCGAAGCCGTGATCCGCTTAAAGAAAGATTTCTCTCAGGTGGAAACGCGCGGTCTACTGGTGCATGTGTTGACAGAAGAGCAAGACCATTCAGCCGCGGTGCGACGAGTGGAAGAGAGTCTTGGTGACATACAGACAGAGCAAATCCGGGCCGATGATCCTGAACTGGAGGACGTGTTCGTCGCACTCCTGCTTCGGCAGGGAAGGGTTAAGGAAACCGTTGGCCCGCTGGCGCTTTTGCCAGGACTTCATCGGAATGATGGGCTGGCCATCGAAGCGCGCGGTCTCATTCGCGAGTTCGGCACGTTCCGCGCAGTTGATCAGGTGAGCTTTCAGGTGAAACAAGGCGAGATTTTCGGGCTGCTCGGTGCAAACGGGGCGGGCAAGACGACTGTGATCAAGATACTGAACGGGATCATGCCGCCGAGTGGGGGAGCAGGGTGGGTGGCGGGGGCAGATATGAAGACCGCTGGCGGAGCGATCAAGGAACGGATCGGCTACATGTCCCAAGCCTTTTCGCTGTATTTGGATCTGACGGTGGAGGAAAACATCCGCCTCTTTGCCGGAATCTATGGTTTGGACAAACGAAAAACGAAGGAACGCCTTGAGTGGATCATCCACATGGCGGGGCTCGCAGGCTACGAGTCCAATCTCACCAGCCGCCTTCCGATGGGTGTGCGGCAGCGTTTGGCGCTCGGCTGCGCGCTTGTCCACCAACCACGTGTGTTGTTTCTCGATGAGCCGACCTCCGGCGTTGACCCAATCGGCCGCCGCCACTTCTGGGACATCCTCTCCCGATTGGCACGAGAAGAAGGCGTCGCGATCCTCATCACCACCCATTACATGAGCGAGGCAGAACATTGTGACCACCTCGCGTTGATGTATGCGGGCCGGATCGTGGCGGAGGGGTCTCCGGCTGAGATGAAAGACGAAGTCGAAAGGGAGGCAGGGCATCTTCTCGAAGTGGCAACGGATCAACCGGGGCTCGCACTCCGACGATTGAAGCAGGCGGGATTCGCCGGCGCGGCGCTCTTTGGAACGAAAATCCACCTGCTCTCGATCGAACTCGTGCAGGACGAAGTGCGGATTCGCGCGGCTCTGTTGACAGACGGCGTGCATGTCCAAAACGTAACCGCTCGTCCCATCAGCCTCGAGGATGTGTTCGTTCATCGCGTCATGGCGCTGGAGCAGCAGGAACGTCAGACGACCACAGGAGCGGAAGCATGAATCTCCGGCGTATCGCAGCCGTGACCTCCAAGGAGTGGCGCGAGATCATCCGCGACCGGATGTTTCTGCTCCTTGCTTTCTTAATGCCGGTGGCCTGGATGATCGTATTCGGCTATGGTCTCGCTCTAGACGTGGAAAACATTTCCTTCGTGGTGGTGGATCGGGACCACACTTCACTCAGCCGAGAGTACCTACACCGCTTTGTGAAGTCGCGCTATTTCACTTTTCACGGAGAACTTGCCGGCGAGAGAGAAGCCGATGCCTGGTTGCAAAGCGGGAAGGCGAAGACTGTGATCATCGTGCCGGAGAAGTTCCAGGAGCGTCTGCTATCGGGGCAGCCGGCCAACGTTCAGACGCTCATCGACGGTACGTTCCCTCTTCGCGCGGACATCACCAAGGGTTACGTCATCGCCATCAACAGTGCTTTCAGCGAAGAGCGGCTGGTCGACTACTTCTCCCGCCGGAGCGGGATTTCCCATGCACAGGCCGAGGCTCGGGTACGGCCCATGACGTTGGAAGTGCGATATCTCTACAACGAAGAGGTTCGGAGCACCTGGTCCATGGTGCCGGCGCTCGTGATGTTTACCTTGATGCTCTCGTCTCCCTTGCTGACCGCGCTGGGGATCGTTCGAGAGAAAGAGACCGGCTCCATTTATAACATTTACAGCTCAACGGTGACTCGGATCGAATTTCTCGCCGGCAAGCTGGTCCCCTATGTGCTGATTTCTTGGGTGAACGCCGTGATCCTGTGGGTTATGGCCACCCTGTGGTTCGGCGTGCCGTTTAAAGGCAACCTACTGTTCTTTCTCGCAGCCTCGTTGGTGTTCGTGCTGAGCAGCACCGGCATCGGTCTGCTCGTGTCGCTGCTGGTCCATACCCAGATAGCGGCCCTCCTCATTACAATGATCGTGAGCATCCTTCCGACAATCCTGTACTCCGGCCTGATCGTTCCCGTCTCTTCCCTGAGTTTCGGATCGCAGATCCAGGCCCACCTGTTCCCGGGCATGTACTACACCAACATCGTCCGCGGAGTGTTTCTGAAAGGGGTGGGCCCCGAGGTGTTATGGGTGGACGTGCTAGCCCTGGCCGTGTACGCCGCCGTCTTGCGAATTGTCGGGTACCGGCTTTTTACAAAGCGGCCACGATCATGAAGTCTCTGCTGGGACCTGGTTCACAATGCACCGTTATCTGGTGGCGTCGTTTGGTGGTCATGACCCGAAAGGAGCTGCTTCAGTTGTTTCGGGACGTGCCGATCGTCTTGTTCCTCGTCTACTCCTTCACGCTGGCGGTCTACATCACAGGGAACGGCCTTCGGTCACAACTGCACAATGCGAGTCTGGCGGTTTACGATGCCGACCACAGCTTCTCATCGCGTGAACTCATCCAGAAGTTCCAAGCTCCCTTCTTTCGCCTGGAAGGGGAGATTGCCGATCCTCAGGAAGGTCTTCGCCTGCTGGATCGGGGCAAAGCGATGGCGGTCTTAGAGATCCCGCCACGTTTCCACGAACAGCTCATGGCGGGCGAGCCCACGGCGGTGCAACTGCTCGTGGACACGACCAATTCGCCGCAAGGCCTGTCCGCCGCCAGTTACGCCGCGCGGATCGTCGCGCAGTTCGGACAGGAGACTGCGCTGGCAAGAGTCGGGAGTTCAGAGGAGTCGTCACAGAACTTGCCGGTGATCGAGAACGACCATCGGGTCTGGTACAACCCGGACCAGAATGAGGCTTGGTTTGAGTCCATCTCACATCTCCTCCGCCAGATTACGATCTTTGCGATTCTACTTCCCGCAGCAGCCCTGGTTCGGGAGAAAGAGCGGGGCACGGTGGAGCAATTATTGGTCTCACCATTGACGCCGTTGCAGATTATGTTGCCCAAGGTACTGTCGATGACGGTAGTGATTCTCTGCGCCACGGCGGTCGGCCTGTTCGGGATCATGCAGCCGGTGTTCGGGGTGCCGATCAAAGGAAGCATCGTGTTGTTTTTCTGCCTCACTGCCCTGTTCGTCTTCACCACTGCCGGCATGGGATTGGCTGCCGCGACGCTGGCGAGGAATCAAGCGCAAGTTGGTATGATGACGTTCTTTGTGGTCGCTCCGATGTTGCTGCTGTCAGGCCTCATGGCGCCGATGGAGGCCATGCCGGAATGGGTCCGTCACCTCATGGTGCTGTCGCCTCTGCGCTATTTCGTTGAGATCACGCACGGCATTCTGCTCAAAGGTGCGGGCCTGAATATTCTCTGGGACTCTGTGCTTGCGATGGCAGTGCTTGGCGCAGCGTTGTTCGGCTTCGGCATGTGGCGATTTCGGCGACAGTTCGAGTGAGGCGAAGAAACGCCGCACCGCAAGGACTCTGACGGCCATTGCGTTCAGGATCAGCACGACGGCCAGGACGGTTTACCTGGACACACTTGCGGTGGACAGTCTTGTGAATACGGGAGGGATTCAAACTGTCGGCATCGCCTTCACCTGCCGGACTGTTCCCGGCTTGGCGATATGGGCACGGTTCCATAAGCGTCGTCGGGCGGCACCCGCCGGCTTATAAGGCCTTAGGTGGCGGCTGGTTGCCAGAGCAAGCCGCCCTCAGGGAGCAGAGCTCTCCCTTGCGAGACCAGCAGAAGAGTTGATTTGACACAATCTCTGATTGAAGTCGAAAGGATGAACAATGGAGAAACCGGCCCAGACGCAATTTCCCATTTACGAGCTGTTGCGTCAGCGATGGAGTCCGCGCGCGTTCGACGAACGGCCGGTGGAAGCAGATAAGCTTCTGAGCCTTTTCGAAGCGGCACGGTGGGCGCCCTCATCAAATAACGGGCAACCCTGGCGATTTCTGGTTGCCACGAAAGAGAACAAGACGGAGTACGATCGGTTGTTCAATTGCCTGCTCGAAGGCAATCAGAAGTGGGCCCATCGTGCGCCGGTGCTGCTGCTGTCCGTGGCAAAACTGGAGTTCGAGGATGGCTCGCCGAATCGCCACGCGCTCCATGACACGGGGATGGCAGTAGAAAATCTCGTCGTCCAGACCACGGCGCTTGGACTTGTTGCCCATCAGATGGCGGGCTTTCGAATCGATCAAGCACGTGTGGACTGTCAGATCCCAGAGGGCTATGAGCCGGTGGCTATGATCGCGGTCGGCTATCCGGGCGACCCTGCCCTGCTGTCGGATCACCTGCGTGCAAGGGAAGCTCAACCGAGAGTCCGTAGGCCAGTCACAGAATTTGTGTATTCGGCAACCTGGGGGCAACCGTCGTCCCTTCTCCGAATAGAGAGTGAATAGCGTCGCACTAAAAGGATAAAATCGATTACGCTTCAACGACGATGCGAAAGATGGACATGAGTCGTATAGATGAAAGGTAAAGGAGACATCATGGCGTCACTCAGTGGAAAAGTCGCGATCGTCACCGGGTCGTCCAGCGGGATCGGACGGGCGATCGCAGAGCGATTGGCTGAAGACGGGGCTATTGTAGTGGTGAACTACGGGACGAGCGGGGAGAAAGCTCATCAAGTAGTGACGGGCATTCAGGCCAAGGGCGGGAAGGCCGTCGCCGTCCAATCCGACATGAGTCAGGTTGCAGAGGCGCGGCGCCTTGTGATCGAGACGGTAAAGCAATTCAGCCGGCTCGATATTCTCGTCAACAATGCCGGGCGGTTCATGCCCAGGGCACTTCTGGATACGACCGAGGCTGACTTCGATCAGATCATCGCCTTGAATGCCAAGGGTCCCTACTTCGCGATGCAGGAAGCGGCCAAGGTGCTCAAAGAGGGTGGCCGCATTGTGAACATTTCCACCGATGGAACCCATTTGAGTTTTCCTGGGGCGACAGCCTATCTTGGCAGCAAAGGCGCACTGGAACAGTACACGAAAGGACTGGCGCAGGAACTCGCTCCACGAGGCATTACCGTCAATACGGTCTCGCCAGGTTTTACCGAGACGGGCATGATGACAGACCAGTTTCGTCAGATCGGCATTCAGATGTCGCCGTTGAAGCGTCTTGGCGCACCCAAAGACATTGCCGACGTGGTGGCCTTCGTCGTCAGTGACGAGGCACGGTGGTTGACGGGCCAGAATATCCATGCCGGCGGCGGCATTGTCATGTAGGAGGGAACGGATGGGACGGCAGAATATTTCGGCTGGTGGTCCTTGGGAAGGCAAGATCGGCTATTCACGGGCGGTCCGGCTCGGTGCCTCGATTTCTGTTTCTGGTTCGACGGCGATGACGCCCTCCGGTCTGGTGGGCAAGGGGGATCCCTATGCGCAGACAATTCAGACATTGAAAACGATCGAGGCGGCACTCAAGCAGGCTGGTGCTTCGCTTGCCGATGTGGTCCGAACACGCATGTACCTGGTAAACATCGATCAATGGCAGGATATCGGTCGGGCCCATGGCGAAGTGTTCGGGACCATCAGGCCTGCGACGACGATGGTGGAGGTGAAGCGGCTGATCGATCCTGACATGTTGGTCGAGATCGAGGCCGATGCCATTCTGAGCCAGGGATAATTGTCGGGGAAGATGCGTGGGTATTCCGATGAATCGGCAGACACAGGAAACCAGGTATCTGGCCAAGACGGATCCGGTCATGCGCCGATTGATCCGTGAGGTAGGCCCCTTCACCTTGACTCCCCGATCGAAGCGGTCGCCGTTTGAATCGTTGGCACGGGCGATTGCCTACCAACAATTACATGAGAAAGCGGCGGAGAGTATTTTGCGCCGGTTCGTGGCTTTGTTTCCGGCAAAGCGGTTCCCTCAACCGGACGACCTGCTCGCGATGAACGAGCAGGCGATCCGCGGGGCAGGCTTTTCACAAGCCAAGGTTGCGGCGCTCCGCGATTTGGCTGCGAAGACGCTTGATGGCACTGTGCCGACAGGCGCCGTCGTTCGGAAGCTCGAAGACGAGGCGATCATCGAACGGCTCATCGCGGTTCGCGGGGTTGGCCGTTGGACGGTTGAAATGCTATTGATCTTCCAGCTGGGGCGATCGGACGTCCTGCCGGTCGACGACTTTGGTGTGCGCAATGGGTTCCGCATTGCCTATGGCAAGCGTTCGATGCCGAAGCCGAACGAAGTACGAAAATACGGGGAACGTTGGAAGCCCTACCGAACCGCCGCAGCTTGGTATCTTTGGCGGGCGGCCGATCGCTCCAAGAAACTGTGAAACGTAATACGTAAAAGGTGAAATGTGGGACTGCTGAGTACTCTTTCTCCTAAGCCGTTCACGTTTTACGTTTCACCTTTCACGAACGACAGGGTTGACCATGGCCGATGAGAAAAAACGACTCGACTCCAATGTGGCAGGGAATTTTTATGTCGATGCGACCTGCATCAACTGTGACACCTGTCGGCAGTTGGCGCCGATGAGTTTCGAGGAAGTCGGTAATTTTTCCGCGGTTACGACACAACCGATTGATGAAGGGCGCTCTCATCAGGCCTATCAAGCGCTCCTCGCCTGCCCGGTCGGCTCGATCGGTGCCGAGCACAGCGATAAGTTGCGGATGAAAGAAGCCATGGCGAGCTTCCCACTCCGGCTTGAAGGCGAGGTGTCTTACTGCGGCTTTAATTCTGAGAAGTCGTTCGGTGCGAATAGTTTCTTCATCGAGCATCAGGACGGCAACTGGCTCGTCGATTCACCGCGTTACCTCAAACATCTCGTCGAGGCTTTCGAACGCAAGGGTGGCATTGCCTACATCTTCCTCACGCATAAAGACGATGTGGCCGATGCAGAGAAGTATGTCGCACACTTCGGCGCGAAACGGATCATTCATCGGGCGGACATCGAAGCGGCTCCGGATGCGGAATGGATCATTGAAGGGGCTGAAAGCCTACAAGTCATGCCGCAGTTTCGGATCATTCCTGTTCCGGGCCACACGGCAGGCAGCATGGCCTTGCTCTACAAGAATCGGTTCCTCTTCACGGGCGATCATCTCTGGTGGGACTCAGTACAGAAGAGGCTCAGTGCGCCGAGCCAGCTGGTGTGGAGGAAACATGTACTGATGGATTCCATCCAGAAACTTCTCGACCACCCATTCGAATGGGTGCTGGCCGGACATGGAGATCGGATGCGCTTGCCGGCTCATGAGATGCGCGCACAGCTGCAGGCGCTGGTCGAACGTCGGCAACCAGGCAAGGTATCATCGTAACGATGCTCCCGCAGCTCGCCCGCTGGATCGACCGTAACATTCTTTCCCTTGGCCGTGAGATGCGGCTCTCCTATCTGCCGCCGCTCATGGTCTACATGGCCTACGGCATCTCCGGCCTTACCGGCATCGTCGGAACCTTCTTCGTCAAAGACTACCTCGGCCTCTCCGCCTCCTTCCTCGCGGCACTGGGATTTTGGGCCGGCATTCCCTGGGCACTCAAGATGCCGATCGGACATCTCGTCGATCTGTTGTGGCGCTGGAAAGGTTGGCTTGTGGGCTTCGGAGGTGGGCTGCTGGCCGCCAGCCTCGCGATCATGGCAGCATTGATCGGGAATCGGGAAGCGATGACCGCCATCCTGCCGGCTGAAGTCTGGTTTGTGGTCAGCACATTGCTTGGGCCGATTGGCTATGTGGTGCAAGATGCGGTCGCGGATGCGATGACGGTCGATGCCGTACCGCGGGTGGATGAACGAGGGCAGCCGTTCGATCAGCCGACATTCAAGCTCATGCACACCACCATGCAGACGCTCGGGCGTGTAGCCATCGTCGGTGGCGGGATTCTGGTGGCGATGATCAATGTGTATGTTTTCACAGGGGTCGAAGGGCTCCCACAGGCAGAGATCGTTCGACTCTACAAGCAGGTCTATCTGATGGCGCTCGTGATCCCGTTCGTCTCGGTGCTCGGCGTTGGTCTGGCCTGGATTTTGAGGCGGCAACAGAAACACATACTCCTCCGGCAAGGTTTTTCTACGGATCACGCAGAGCACATGGTGAATGTGCGTGATGATACAGATGAGCCGACTAAGCCCAACTGGTGGATTCTTGGTGGAAGCCTCGCTTTTGTATTGTTCACACTCATGGTCGGATTCGGCGGCTTCTCGTATAGTGAAGAGATTGTCTTTGTCGGTTCGATGACCATCGTCTTGTTTTTGATGGCACGGCTGGTGCGAGAGCTGGAGCCAGACAAGCGATTCACATTGGTCGGGACAGCGGTCGTCGTCTTTATCTTCCGGGCAATCCCAGGGCCCGGGCCAGGGACGACCTGGTGGATGATCGACCAGCTGAAGTTCGATCAACAGTTTCTTTCAATCCTGTCATTGATCGGGAGTACGCTCACCCTGGCGGGCATGTTCCTGTTTCGGCGTTTCATGGCGGAACGTTCGATTGCCTATGTTGTGGGGTTTCTCACGGTGATCGGAACCGTTTTGACCCTCCCGATCGTAAGCATGTACTACGGCTTGCACGAGTGGACCGCGAGCATCACAGGTGGGGTGGTCGATGCGCGGTTCATCGCCTTGATCGACACGGCGTTGGAGTCGCCGCTCGGGCAGATCTCGATGATTCCGATGCTGGCTTGGATCGCGAACAGCGCGCCCGCGAACTTGAAAGCTACCTTCTTTGCCGTGATGGCATCGTTTACGAATCTGGCCCTGTCATTGAGCCAGCTCGGCACCAAATACATGAACGACATCTATGTGGTCAGCCGGGAAGTCCATGACCAGGCCTCCGGCGCCATTCAAACACCTGCCGACTATAGCCAGCTCGGCTCACTCCTCATCGCGCAATTGCTCCTGGGCCTCGCCCTCCCCTTCGCCGCGATTGTGTTTGCCAAGGTGACCCGCTTCAAGAGCGCATGACGGATCCGCTGCTGGGACATGCTTGGCCACTGCCGAGCGTGACCAGGCCGACGGGCTCGTCGCTTAGTCCCTCAACGTACTTCTTCAGTACGCCTCGGCCCCGCGCGACTCCGCGCGTCGGTCTCGCGACGCGGTTTTGCGATTTCTCAGAAGCGATCACGCGGAAAGACTTCTTGTGAGACTCGGAGCCCTCTCGACCCGCGCAGCATACGGTGAGTCAAGATTTCAACAGCACAACTACTGCCCTGTCGGGGTGCTGTCGCTGGGAGTATGGCCTACGTGCCGGATCATGGCCGTGACGGGGGGGCTGGTGTTCTCGGTACGGATAACGATACCAAGGTTGCGGCTGGCAAACACGCGGAACACTTCGTCGGCAAATCCTTGTCCCACGGATCGGACATCGCGAAAGTCCAGAACGATTTCTTTGAACTTTTCCAAATTAGCCAAGAGACGTCGTGCCTCGGAGCGGGAGACATAGTCGGGTTGCAGCAGCTTGACCAAGATTCTGGTCTTCTGGAATTGGAAGTCGTATTGCTCCGGAGCAAACTCGCTGAACACGTCTTCAACCGTCTGCCGGGCGCTGCGCTGGATGGAAAACTGTACGAGTGTTCCGGCCGACAAGCGGGTCTGAGATACGAACATGTCTTGCTTAGCCCGCTTCCATTCAATTTGGATACGGTGAGATTTCAACTCAAAGTCGTCACCAATCCGTGAGGTGAAAAAAATTCCCTCACCAGTATGGGCCCCCGGCATGGTCGTGGTTCTGCCTTTGAGGAGTTCGATCAGTGCCGTTTCTTCGTCGGGGAGCTTGAGCTTTGACGCAATGGAGTGAAAGACACCGATGCCATGATCGCGAATCTGAAAGGATACGAGGCTTTGGCCTAAAGTCACTCGAATGGTGCATCGGTTCGCCTGTGAGTGCTCAATGGCATTGTTGAGCATTTCTGTAAACGCATAGCGCATGATGGCCAGTACGTTAGGCCGCAGTGCCCGGTTAAGCTGAAGGCGTGCCGCGGCCTCATCCCATATGCGATCTTCGTTGCAGCCATGCGTCACAAGAGAACGAACCAGTATAGCGGGCTGGGCCGCTCGACTCGCGAGCATGTAACTCGCTCCTCTTGTTGTCCCAGACCGCAACACTTTGCCGGCTGTGAGTAAACTGCGAAGGTGAAGGCTCATGGCCTGCCGGCTAAGCTTGAGATGGGAGCGTAGTTTCCCGCCTTTTGCTGATTGGTTACGCGAGAGGAATGCGATGATTCTTGCCTTGGTATCCACGGGAGCAACGGTGTCAT
Source organism: uncultured Nitrospiraceae bacterium (assembly GCA_963781915.1). Taxonomy (GTDB): domain Bacteria; phylum Nitrospirota; class Nitrospiria; order Nitrospirales; family Nitrospiraceae; genus Palsa-1315. The sequence continues at coordinate 129,623 of CAWAIH010000014.1, forward strand.
ATTGTCAACATATTGTCAACCTCAATATATTAATATTGTCAACTATCTCAGAGGAGTATGAGTCTGGCTTGAGAAGCTGTGGTTTTCGTAAATCTATCGGTGCTGGTATCCCCTTGACCTATGCGGTATCATGACCACCTATACAAGGCGAATGGCTGATAGCACTAGCAGATGGCTGAGTCAGAAACCTTGAAGATGTTCAAAAGTGTCTTCTGGCAAGACCGCAGCGAACGAAGCCAGAAGCCTTTTTTAACACCCGACCGAAAGGGGGCGACCGGAATCGACGGGGATACTAACGTCAGCGGTGCATGTCGAGCTCTCGGGGTCTCGTAAATCCTCCGGGAAAATGTAACTGCCAATCAAGAACTGGCACTCGCAGCTTAATTAACTGCGACGTTCCTCCACCTGAGGCCCGCGGGGGTGGAAGGAGCGCGATACAGCGGGCTGGTCCAAAGCTGGTGCTCAGCGGCTGAGGACGAGACAATACTGGGCTAGTGGCCAGTCTAAGCTAGCCGGTGGGCGTGGGTGGCTGCGAAACTAAAACGATCGGCTACACATGTAGATCCGTTGTGCGGAAGGTCTTCGGACCCGGGTTCAACTCCCGGCGCCTCCACCAAACCTCGCGTTGTGCGTGCCGGCGCCTCTTTTACGCTGTATCGTGATTGCAGGCGCCGGTCCCCGCCCGCCTCTTTACTTTCAGAGCTCTCGTCTCTTCCATGAACACACACCCTCTCCACGGTGGATCCCAGCCTACACATTGTCGGTAGAGTCGTGAAATAGGGTGAGAGTCGGATCGCCACGCTGGATTTGTCCTCGCAATTTTCGTTATTCTATCCTGGATGCTTGCGGTACTTGCTCAATTACGGAAGCGAATAGAGCCGATGATGCAGGCCCGAAACGTGATTTACGCGATGATGTTCAGTCTGTGGTCTGTAGCCTGGCTCACCAGCGGGCTTGCAGGGGCCACTGAGCCGTCTTCCGTGAAGCCGGAGCCGGAGGTAGCCCCGGCGGCTCCCAAACCCCATGGGGCCGAGAGTGACGCCAAATCTCTGAAGAAGACGCATCCTCCGACCAACGGCGGTCCGGCGTCGAAGGCCCGGGCCCTCCCGAAGCTTCCGGCCACGATGACCGGGAAGGATGGGGCGCCCATGGTGCTGGTGCCTGCCGGGGAGTTTCCGATGGGGAGCGAGCAGGGCGATGACGATGAGCAGCCGGTCCATCGCGTCTTTCTTGACAGTTTTTATCTGGATACCTTTGAAGTGACGAACGGGCAGTTTGCGAAGTTTGTGTCGGCGATTCAGAGCGAACCCCCGTGGGGCTTTGCGGACCGGGAGACGCCGGTGGTCCGTGCCGACCACCCCGTCCGCTGGGTGAACTGGCTGGAGGCGACGGGGTATTGTCTGTGGGCGGGGAAACGGTTGCCGACCGAAGCGGAGTGGGAGAAGGCGGCCCGGGGAACGGATGGCCGCGTCTATCCCTGGGGGAACGAGCCGCCGACGCCTGTCCATGCCGTCTTTGGGTTGAAGGAAGGGGCCGACACGGTGTCCCCGATCGGCAATCGCGAGAAGGGCATGAGCCCGTACGGGGTCCACGATCTGGCCGGCAATCTGTATGAATGGGTGGCCGACTGGTACGACGAAGCCGTCTACCGGTCGATCCCCACCAGCAATCCCCATGGGCCCACCGAGGGCACGACGAAGGTGCAACGGGGCGGCTCGTATATCAACAGCCCCTATCGGTTGCGCGCGTCGTTTCGGACGAAGGGCGATCCCACCGAACATGATCCGAACGTAGGTTTTCGCTGCGCCCACGACGCGCCGATTCTGCCCTAATCGTTATACCAATTCTCTCTTAGTTGTAGAGCATGCTCCCTAGCGTTTCACGCTGCTGGGTGGGTTGCCGGCGAGGAAGGGATAGACCACCCCGGCGATGGCGCCGCCCAGGATCGGGGCGACCCAGAAGAGCCAGAGTTGTTGCAGCGCCCAGCCGTCGGCAAAGACGGCAGTGGCTGCGCTACGAGCAGGGTTGAGGGAGAGATTGGTGACCGGGATGCCGGCCCAATTGATCAAGGCCACGGCAAGACCGATGGCCAGAGGTGCGAAGCCCTGCGGCGCCCGGCTGTCCGTAGATCCAAGAATGATCAGGAGGAAAAAAAAGGCAAAAACTGTTTCCATGCAGAAGCCGGCCAGCATCGAATAGCCACCCGGGGAATGGTCGCCGTAGCCGTTGGAGGCGAAGCCACCGGGGACGAAGCCGGCCCGCCCTGTGCAGATGAGATAGAGAACTCCGGCGCCCAGGATCCCGCCGATCACTTGGGCGGCAATGTAGCCGGGAACCTCGTGCGCAGGGAATCGTTTGCTGAGCATGAGGCCCACGGTGACGGCGGGGTTGATATGGCAGCCTGAGATATGGCCAAAAGCGTAAACTGCTGTGACCACGGCCACACCGAAGGCGAATGCGATCCCGATGACCCCGATGCCGAGTCCAGGAATACCGGCGCTCAGGAGCGCGCTCCCGCAGCCGGCGAACACCAACCAGAACGTGCCGAGCGCTTCCGCCGCCAGTCGTTGTATCATCAGTGCCTCCACAAAAGATGTCTGCCTGGCCCGCACTATGCCCGTGGATGCACAAAAGTGCAAGCAGTCTAGGCTTAGGCTGGCTAGTGGATTATTCCTGCCAATCCCGAAGGAGTGAACAGAAGAAACGGCTTGAATTGGATATCACAAAGGGGAGCAGCCGTGATACGGAGATGACCTATGACTCCCGCAATCGTTTCGCTGAAACTCAGCGCTCGCAGTGGGTATGTTTTATGCTCAGCGAGCCAATAAAGAAAAAACAATTTCCTCATTGACATGATTTTCTAATGGGCGTATGTAGAATCTACGGCCCATTCATTCACTCGATCAGGGGGAACTGGACAGGGCGCGCGGCTGTTAACGGGTTCCCCCGCCAACTTTCTCAAGAGAGGAGGGTAGCGATGGATGACCTGACTCCACCTGGCCACTCAGGCCCGTCGACTCGAGGACGGGCTGCTGATCGGTCGTGCTAGCCGGTTCTCCACTGGCTGTGTCATAACGGCACCAAAGACCAATAGGTTCGTAGCTGATTTCCATCATGGAGAACTCGACGCTGGTGCGAGGAACATAAGCGCCTGGGATGATTCCGCTTTCCCCCGATCGGTAGTTCGATATTTTCTTGTCGCGCGGGCCTCAGTTTTAGCTGGGCCGAGACAACCACATAGCAGACTTGGCGTCCTAAGCGCCACGAACGGGCGACCTCCCACCTAGTGCAGGGTCGCCCGTGCCGTGTCTTCCGGGTGCTGAAACAATCCTCCAGGTTCATTCTCACTTCGCTCCCACCCTCAATGTACTCAGTTATGGCTTGTGTCGGTGGAGGTCGTGACCTCTGCGCCAGAAATAATATAAAGGGATTCCACTCAGGACAGTCACCGCACCATACAACGATTCCGTAGGTCGTTGGACAAGACTATAGATGACCAATGTGAAGGCTCCGATGACGAGGGCTGCGGGTAAGAAGGGATAGAGTGGCGCGCGGTATTGGTGGGGGCTCACACTGCCTGTAGAACGAAGACGAAAGATTGTGGAGAGGGTCAAGGCCATAAATAACGAGAGAACGAGGCCGCTGTATACAAGGAGCTGCTCGAAGGTTCCGCTTAGAATGAGCAGCGACGCCCAGAGGCTTTGGAAGACGATGGCGCGGGCCGGCACCGCAGTGCGGGGGTGGAGTTGGGCAAGCCAGGGGCTGATCATGCCGTCGCGCGCCATGGCCCAGTAGACGCGGGGTCCTGCCCAGGTCATGGCGCTCACTGCTCCTGCGATGGAGAGACAAAGGATGGCGGCGACCAGCCGCCCGCTCTGTGGTCCCCACAAGGCTGCAGCCGCTTTCTCCGCAACCGGTACGATCGGTTCGCTGGCCAGCTCCGTGATCGAGAGCGCCGATAGATAGACGACGTTCAACAGTAGATAGATCACGGCGACGAAGGCTGTTCCCCCGATCATGATCTTTGGAAGAGTCTGTCGGGGATTAACGATGTCGCTGGCGATGTAACCTGCAACATTCCAACCAAGATAGCAGTAGGTCACAATCACCAGCGCGATGGCAGAAGCCCCGAGTGTCGGCTGCTGGATGGTGGGCATGGCGAGGAGATGGTCCCAGTGCCCGGCCACCGCTGCCAGTCCTCCGAGAATCAATCCCCCGATCGCGACGACTTTTGTCGTCGTCAACAGCAATTGCATACGGCCGCCTGCACCCACACCTCGGCAATGCATGAGAGTGGCAACCCACAACAGCGCGAGCGAAAGACCCTTCGCCACCCATCCCTGTGGGTCTTCGATTGGAACAACACGCAACGCATAGGACGAAAAACTGATGGTTGAGGCAGCGACTGCTGCGCCAAAGCCGATGGTGAAGGAGGTCCATCCGCTGAGAAAAGCTACCAGCGGTCCATAGGCCTCTCGCAAGTAGACGTAATCCCCTCCCGCATGAGGGAGCGCGGCTCCCAACTCCGAATAAACCATCGCGCCACCGAGGGCAAAGAGCGCTCCGACGAACCACAGCAGGAGAATCAGCAAAGGATCGCCAAGGTCACGAGCCATCAATCCCGTGGTGGTAAAAATTCCGCCCCCGATGATATTGCTCACGAGAACGCAGGAGGCTGTGAACCAACCGATCTTCTGCGGAGTTGATTTCAAGCTTGGCTCGCTGATTGACGAATCATTCATGGTGTTGGTGGATGGGTTAAACTCGGGGGCTTTCTTTTCTCCCGCTCCTTCCCTACCATACTGAGTGATGCCTGGGAAGCAACCAAAAATCCCTCGTGCTGCCGGTGTTGTGCGACGTCGTCGTCAGCCTGTTCATGCATCGACTGGTTTGACCGCGATCGAACTTCAAGCCGCCGCGCCCCCGAACGATGTTGCTGAACTGCATCGAGCAATTGAGGGTGATGGCGGGAAAGTTCTCGCGATCTATCGGGAGCCCTATGGTGGGCGTTGGGTGATGCTGGCAGCCTTGCCGATCGAACTCGTTGAGCCGACCCCTTTTCAACGCAATCTCTCTGACATGCACGTTCGTAAATTAGAACTCGTGATCGGCAAAATCGGGAGGTTTCTCGATCCGATTATTACGGTGCGTGCGCCAACGACTGAACAAGCCGCGAAGTACTGGACTCCTAACGGCAACCATCGGCTTTCGGCGATGAAGACGCTGGGAGCGAAGAGCATCGTCGCGATCGTGGTGCCGGAAGCGGCTGCAGCCTATCAGATTCTCGCGATGAACACCGAGAAGGCGCACAATCTGCGCGAAAAATCCCTCGAAGTCATTCGCATGTACAAGGAGTTGGCACGGCTCGATGATGCAACGGAAGAGATCTATGCTTTGGAGTTCGAGGAGCCGGCCTTCATTACGCTGGGCCTCTGCTATGAAGAGCGGCCCAGGTTCAGTGGCGGGGCCTACAGCCCGGTGTTGAAGCGGGTGGATGAATTTCTGAAGAAGCCGCTTCGCACGGCGATTGATCTGCGGCGGGAACGAGCACGCACGGTGCTCGCACTTGACGATGAGATTGTGAAGCAGGTCGAGGCGCTCAAGGCAAGAGGATTGACGAGTCCTTATCTGAAGAGCTTCATGGTCGCGCGCGTGAATCCCATCCGCTTCCGGCCAAAGGATGCCCCTCCCCTGTCATTCGATGACGCACTGGATCGGATGACCAAAGCCGCGAAGAAATTCAATCCCGAGAAGGTCAAGCTTGATGATCTGGCAAAAACAGGCGGAGCACCGGACGAAGGTGAATAATAAAGGAGGTCACATGCCCTATTTTATTCTTGGCTTGTCATTGATACTGTATGGGCTCAGTCTAAACCCATCGGCGCTGGCCGCCGATATCCTGCCCATCGCCAAGATTATGGAACGTCCTGCGGACTTTCAGGCCAAAGTCGTAATCGTGGAGGGACGGGCGAGGGAGTTGATGGAACTGCCGCCTCGATTCAGGATGCATCGCTGCGCCGGGGGGGCCGTCTACGACGCACAACTGTTCACGCTGCAGGACCAATCCGGGTCCATCCAGGTAGGAGTGGCCGGGGCTTGCAAGCCGAATGCGATGCAACCGGTTGTCGAGGATGAACATTTGCGCATCCGTGGAGTCGCGGTCGCAGATGAACAGAATCCTCGAGGAATTCCCATCATCTACGCAGACGCCATCGACCGCGTGACACCCTAATCTGAATCCACTTTTGAAGGGAGAACCACGATGAGCTTAGCTGACAACACATGCGTGCCCTGCCGGGGTGGGGTGCCGCCGCTTCCTGCCGACCGGACCCAGGCGCTCTTAAAGGAACTCGGCCGCGGGTGGTCGTTGAACCAGTCCGGTCATCTTGAACGTTTGTACACCTTTCAGGATTTCGCTCAGGCCTTGGCCTACGTGAACAAGGTGGGGGCCGTGGCAGAAGCGGAAGGCCACCATCCAGACCTCTATCTGGCCTGGGGCAAGTGCAAGGTTGAAATTTGGACGCACAAGATCAATGGCCTAACGGAGAGCGACTTTTATATGGCTGCGAAATCCGATCGCGAATTTGAACCATTTCGTGCGACTGCCGGTTAGCAGCGAGTCAGATGGTTGCGTCTGAGTCCACAAGGCAGCAGATGAGCGGCAAGGCCCAGGTGGCGCTTGTCAACATGCCGTTCAGCTACTCGAAGTATCCCTCGATCCAACTGGGCACACTCTCTTCGCTGCTCAAGTCGAAGAACATTCCTGTCGACTGTCATCATCTGAACGTCCGTTATGCCCACAAGATCGGCGTGCCCCTGTATGAAATGATCTGCGAGAAACGGGCGTTGTTCGGCGAGTGGATATTTTCCTACCTCTTGTTTCGTGATAATCCAAAACGCGCTGAGTATCCCCATCTGTTTAAGCCGGTTTTCGAGCAACTTGCCAAGGAGAGCGGGCATCCGGCCTCATTCTTCGAAGACATGGCGTCGAGAACAGCGCCACAGTTTTTGACCTGGGCTCTGACCGACATCGATTGGGGGCAGTACAAGATCGTCGGCTTCACCTCCACGTTCGATCAGAATGTCGCGAGCCTGACGATGGCGAAACTCATCAAGGACCTCTACCCAGACGTGACCATTGTATTCGGCGGAGCGAACTATGACGGCGAGATGGGGCAGGAATACTTCCGGGCCTTTCCCTTCATCGATCATGTGGTGGTGGGCGAAGGGGAAGAGGTGTTCCCCGAATTGGTACGCTACCTCCTCACGGGAAAGGTTGGAGCCGTTCCCAGCGGCGTGATCTATCGAGAGGGAATGGCGATCTCGTTTACTCCGAACCACTCGCTCTTCTCGGACTTCACGAAGACTGGGCCTCCCGACTATGACGACTACTATCATCTACTGGCGGAGTTGGGCGAAGCAGCGCAGGGGCTCGATCGAATTCTGCTCTACGAAGGTTCGCGGGGCTGTTGGTGGGGAGAAAAACATCACTGTACGTTTTGCGGGTTGAATGCGCAAAGCATGAAGTTTCGGGCCAAATCGTCCGAGCAAGCAGCACGGGAAATGGCCTATCTTTCCAGCCGCTACGATACGGCGCGATTTCGACTGGTGGACAACATCATTGATCTAAAATATATCGAGAACCTCTTCGGTCGGTTTGCCGCAGACCATTGCGACCTCGACGTGTTCATCGAGACCAAGAGCAACCTGCAGAAGAGTCAGATTCGAATGCTTGCTACCGGAGGGGTCAAGTGCATGCAGCCGGGCTTAGAGAGCCTGAGTCTTAATCAACTGCAGGCGATGGATAAGGGCGTGACGCCGATGCAGAATATTATCTGCCTCAAGTGGAGCGCCTACTACCATGTCGCAGTGTCCTGGAATATCTTGCTTGGATTTCCTGGAGAAACGAACGAAGACTACCAACGCCAGATCGACTTGATTCCATCGTTGTTCCATCTGCACCCACCGGAGGCAACCGGGAAGTTCTGGCTGCAACGATTCAGCCCCTACTACACCAAGCCACACGAATACGGCGTCCGCATCACCGGCCCCTGGGCAGCATACGAGTATGTTTACGATGCCAGGTATGTGGATTTGAAGAAGATTGCCTATGATTTCGAATATGAGCTGGATAATTGGAACGTGGGCCAGCAGGTCTACCAGGAATTGGTCGATCTCGTGCAGGAGTGGCAGAAACTGGCCTGGTCAAGCGATCGGCCATTTCTCTATTACTCGAAGGCGATGGACTATGTCACGGTCTACGATGGTCGGAACTCAAAGGCACCGATGCGTCGGCGCTACGAGTGGCCTGCAGCTGGTATCATCGAAGTCTGCAACGAAGCAGCCAAGAGTGCGGATCAAATCCGCACTCTGTTGGCAAACCGACCTGATAGGGCCGCGCCAATAGACGGAGAAATCGAACAGGCGCTCGCCCTCTTGACAGCTGCACGGATTCTCTACGAGGAACGCGGCAAATACTTCACTTTGGCAGTTCCTGAAAACCCCTACCTTTAGCTCAACAAAACACTGGACGCATCACATCGACAGTTTGTCGGCGACGTTGCGCATCTGGACGCCGTGTGCGAGGGAAGCGCCGCCTCGGATGGCGCAGGCGACGTGGACGGCTTCTGTCATTTCTTCGATGTTCGACCCTTTCTCTAAGGAAGCCTGTGTGTAGGCATCGATACAGTAGGGACATTGGACTGCATGGGCGACGGCAAGAGCGATGAGGGCCTTCTCTCGCTCCGTCAACGCTCCCTCAGCGAAGACGGCGCTGTAATAGACCATGAATTTCTCCCAAAGATCCTTGTTGCCCTTGCCCATCTCGGCGAACTTGCCAAGATCATGGGGATGGTAATAGGTCTCCATTGGCGACTCCTTGGTCAAAGGTTACGGCTGAGGTTGAGACTGAATTGTCAGAAAGGAGCCCCCCTCAACTTTAACCTCGACCTTGGTCTTCTATGCGTTGCTGGGGGGGTCGAGATCGGCTTGTGTGAGCACCTGCGAAAACCGCGTGCCGACGATGCCCGTCACCTTGGCCATGAGGTCGGTCACCTCTTGCCATTCTTGTGGCAGAAGATCCTGTTTCAGTTGGGGATGAATCGCCCATTGGGCATCGACCTGTGTGCCCTTTCGGCTCACGAGCACCCGAAGCAGTTCCACATCCTTAGTGCGTGAATCGACTCCTACTTCTTGGGGCGGGTTTCCGTTTGGTTGTCCCGATGGAGGTGTTGAACGTGCCATACAGCCAATTTCCTTCCCGTTGTAGGCGGAGATCATACCGCATCGTCATTCTGTCTGTATATCTGCCAGAAGGCCTCTGTGGCCACCTCGGACTGTTCAGTCATTTGACTGATCTGATGCGAGCGGAGGGGGACTGATGTTTTAAGAGGGAGTTGCGTCTTCTTGGAGCAGGTTGAGCATGGCTTGGTGGATAGGCCCATTACTTGCGACCAATTCTTTCCCGTATATCGAGTGAGGAGCACCTTTGAAGTCTGTCACTTTGCCGCCGGCTTCGCGGAGGATGACGACTCCTGCCGCCATGTCCCAAGGGTTTAGGGTCACTTCCCAAAATCCATCGAACCGGCCGGCCGCGACATAGCAAAGATCTAGAGCTGCCGTTCCAGTTCGCCGCAATCCTTGTACTTTTAGGGCGAATCGTACGAAGTGATTCAAGTTATTATCCGGGGTTTCGCGAATGTCGTAAGCAAATCCAGTCACGAGGAGTGCACGATCGAGATGGTCCGCTGTGGATACGGAAATGGGGGTTCCGTTGAGGTAGGCCCCGTGACCGATTTGCGCAGTGAAAAGCTCGTCCCGAGTCGGGTCGTAGACCACCCCGATAACCCCGAGGCCGTCACATTCCACTCCGATGGATATGCAGTAGGCGGGGAACCCGTGGGCGAAGTTGGTTGTGCCATCAAGCGGATCAATTACCCATTTGTAACGGGATGGAGATTGTTCGGTCAGTCCACGTTCCTCGGCAAGGACACGATGGGTTGGGAATGCCGAGTGGATGACATCGATGATCCGTTGCTCTGCCTTGTAGTCGGCGTCGGTGACAAGATTAATAATCTCCTTATGTTCAATCCGAAAGCCGGTGCGCGCACATTCCGTTAGAATGGCTCCAGCCTGGCGGGCCGCATCGGTGGCGACTGAAAGGAGTGTGTCGGAAGGGATGTCCTTGTCATATGGTAGCGACATGAGACGGCATCATAGCACGAGGCCGCTTTTCAGCTAATATTGAGCCAGAAGACCTCTCGAACGTGAAACAATCCCCACCCATGAGGCCAGGATCTGGCTAGTTGCTTGTCATGCTTATTAGCTGAGCAAATAGTATTCTAGGTAAGCACGGACTGGCATTAATGCGATCATGCTATGCAAGCCACCATTTGAACTTTATCTATTGACTTGCTATGCAAGCAATGCTATAAAGCAAGCATGCTTCACCTGGGGGCAAGTCTGTGGAAGAACTCACCGATATATTGGTTGGTCTTGAGCAACGGATCAGCGCCTACAAGAACCGGCTACAGGAACTCGAAAAGAAACGGCGTCGATTGGACGACGAAATCGCCACGATTAAAAAATACTTGGAATTGGCAGAGACACTCTATCGTGTTGAAGCCGACAAGGCCAAGCTTGCCAGCCTCTCCAGTCAATTTTATTCCGATGAAAAAGGCGCTCGTCAACGGCCGAACACGGATGTCACCGACCAGTCCAGGGAAATCCTCATGGGGCGGAGCAAGTATTCCGGGAAAAGCGTGTCAGAGGCTGCGTATGAAATGCTCCGCGAGGCGAATCGCTCGATGCACGCAAAAGAGCTTGTGCAGCGATTGGTCGAGGGAGGGCTCCAGATCAAGGGGAAAACGCCGCTGACATCTGTGGCCACATCCTTGAAGCGGGACAAGCGGTTTAAGAAAGTGGGCCCGAACACGTTCGAGGCATTGGAAGAGTCCCTGATCCACGCAGTGTAGTAAGTCAGGTAGGTAGACCTTAAAATAAGTGAAGGGGGGTGAGAGTCTTGGCGACGAAGAAAGCAGCAAAGAAGAAGAAGAAGTAGTCCCCGCCTTGATTTGAGCGTCGGGAGCAAGGCCACTTGCTCTCGACGCTAAATCTTAGCTCAGTTAACCACAGGTCAAAATTTATCTTGCCTGGATCGGCAAGACCATGCGCAGGCTTCCATTCAACAGGATGGTGTTAGGAGGCTTGAAGAGCCACAAGCGATGTTGGTCGTGGTGCAGACTTGGCGGAACGAGGCTTAGAGGTGGCGACGGTTTCGTCGCCGTCGAGCAACACCCAGCTATCGGGGTGAGAGAGAATCTGCTGAACAAGACGGGTGTGTATTGCATGCCCAGAGCGATCGGCGATCAAGTGCCCGATAAAGGGTACACCGAGCAACGAAAAATCTCCGATCAAGTCGAGGACTTTGTGTCGCACGAATTCATTGGCAAAGCGAAGGCCTGATTCATTGAGAATGCCGTCCTGAGAGAGGACGATCGTATTGTCCAGGTTGCCACCCTGGCCCAGCCCGCGAGCCCAAAGCGCTTCCACTTCCTGCAAGAACCCGAATGTCCTGGCATCCGCGATCTCACGCTCAAATGCATGGGCTGAATACTCATAGACGTAGGTCTGGGTCTGGATTAAAGGATGATTGTAATGGATGGAATAGGTAATCTTGGTGGTCGAGGACGGTTCGATGCGAACCCGACGAGCTCCGTCCACCACTTCGAGAGGCCGTGTAATTTTCAGATAGGGTTGCCGCCGGTTCTGGAGAGTAATTCCAGCTGACCGAATCAAGCGAACGAAGTGTGCCGCGCTGCCGTCCATCACGGGAGCTTCACCGGCATCAACCTCCACGTATACGTTATCGATGTCGAGTCCCGCCAACGCGGCTAGTACGTGTTCAATCGTTTTTACCTGAAATCCATTGCCGCTGATCGCGGTACAGAGTTCCGTAGGCACCAAATGCTCGACGGAGGCCGAAAGGGAGGCTCCATCTTTGTCGCTTCGGTTTACGAAGACAACCCCTGTATTTGGTGGAGCAGGCCTGAGTGTGAGGGTGACTGGCTGTCCAGAATGGAGCCCAACTCCTGCACAACTCACTGCATTCGCTAAGGTTTGCTGAACTCTCACAAAGTAACCTCAATATTAGACACAGGGGGTATCAGCAACTCGTGTGCCAGTCGGTGTTTTCACGATAAAGTATCGTATGTTATTGATAACAAGAGATAAATTATTAACTTCTGATATATGAAGTCGTGTTGTAAAAATATGACACCTGTGACTTTTCAAGGATTATCAAATCGTAATTCTGACGCTATCATGGTGGGACAGTGTAACGGAGATGGAATCCGATCACCGCGAATGCAACGACGGTTGATGGAAATGGCTCTTGCCTTGTTTGCGGCTGAGGAGAAATACCTGAGATGGCCGCTTATTGAAGAGCCACAAGTCGCTTGTCGGACTAGGGAGGTTCGATGTTGGTGGCCACAATGACTAGGGCCGGGGGTCCAACTCGATGAGTCCTTTCCGAATGGCCAGGATAGCAGCTTGCGTGCGGTCGTAGACTTGCAGCTTATGGAAAATGTTTCGCACATGATTCTTGACGGTCTTTTCGCTTAGGTCCAAGTTATTGGCGATTTCCTTGTTCGTTTTGCCATCAGCGACCAAGCGCAAGACTGTAATCTCTCGTTCCGTCAGATCGTGCTCGACCCACCCGGGTTTTTTCCCTTTCTTCTGTGACATCAAGGAAAATTCCGCCAAGATCTTGCTTGCGACGGAAGGATGGATCAGCGACTCGCCTTTGTAGATCGCGCGAATTGCGGCGACGATCTGTGAGGATTCGGAGTCTTTCAAGAGATATCCGGTAGCGCCGGCGCGTACCAAATCGAAGATATATTGTTGTTCGTCATACATGGTCAGGGCCACGATTCCGATGTGAGGGAACTCACGCTTGATTTGTCTGGTCGCTTCGACTCCACCCATCCGGGGCATGCTCACGTCCATCAGCACGACGTCGGGCACCAACGTCTTTACCTTCTCAACGGCTTCCATGCCATCCTGGGCCTCGCCCACGATATGAATGTCGTCTTTCGTCTTGAGGATTGCGGCCAGTCCTTCGCGCACGACACGATGGTCGTCAGCGATGAGCACTTTAATTTTTTCCATGGGCGGTCATCTCCTTGTTGACCAGGGGAATGTCGACGACGATAGTCGTGCCACGCCCTTTCTTAGACTCGATCTTGCCTTCACCGCCCACAAGTCGAGCCCGTTCCAGGATTCCGCGAATCCCGAAATGATCCCATTTGTCCGGGTCGCGCAGCACGGTGTCCATGTCGAATCCTATGCCGTTGTCCCCGATGGTGACCTTGAGGCGTGTGGGGTCGATGTCCAGCCCCACAGTAACCCGAGTCGCTTTTGCGTGTCGCTCCACGTTACTGAGGGCTTCTTGCACAATGCGAAACAGAAATATCTTGGTACGTGGGAATAAAATCTGTTCATCGCCGGATACGCGGAACTGTGTCTTGATATGATACTGGGTTTCATACGAGGTGAGATAGTTGGTCAGGGCCGGGAGCAGCTCCATCTTGTCATAATGGAGGGGGCGGAGATTGAAGATGACTTGCCGCGCTTCGTGGATGGCCAATTTCAGCTGGGCTTTGCTCTCGCGCAAAGTGGCCAGGCTAGCTTTCGGATCTTTTCGAATCAATTGCAAACTCAGATCCAGTTTGAAATTCACCCCGGCCAAGTTCTGCACGAGACCGTCGTGCATTTCACAGGCAATGCGTGTCCGTTCCTCCGTCACCGCCACTCCTGTTTCCTTGACATACAGTCGATAGAGCGATTGGTACTTATTCAAGGTTTTCTCGATATCTGAAGTGGCGCGAATGCGGGCCTCGATAAGCTCCCACATGAATTTGGCGCTAGCCCCGCCGATGATGGTCACGCCCATCCGATGAAAGTCTTGGAGTAAATCCCAGACCTTGGCATTGCCTGACACGTCGATAATGAGATCTACGCGTTCGAGGTCCAGGAGTCGCCGGTAATCGCGGGTCACGGGGATGCCAAGGCGTTTTGCCAGTGTGATGCCCGGGGCATTGGCCTGGACTTCGGCCACGCATACGATTGTGACCAGCGGATCTGTCGCAAAGATCTCCATCAGTGCCGTGCCTCCACGGCCGGCACCGATGATTGCCACATGCGTGCCACTTGGCACTCCGGTTTTGCGTTGTCGCCTTGGAGACATAGCGCGTGTTGTCGGCATTGTGATGCCTACTTGTTGAGAAATCGCATCCTGTTGTAGACCAACGAATGGCGGAAGGACAAGGGGAGGGCAATGAGTAGAGAGGAGGGATCCCGCGCCACTCACCGCTCGCGGCGCTGCTGGGCCAACGTTCTCAGCTCGTCCATGAACTGGTCAATGTCTTTGAACTCTCGGTAGACAGACGCAAAGCGAACATAGGCGACCTGATCCAGTTGATCAAGTTCCTTCATCAACTCTTCGCCCACGATCCGGCTCTCGATTTCGGTCTCACCCATTTCTTGAATGCGCTTCTCGATACGATCCGCTACAGTTTCGATGGTGGCGGTGCTGATGGGTCGTTTTTCGCAGGCTTTCTTGAGACCAGCGAGAATCTTGGTACGGTCGAACGACTCCCGACGGCCGTCTTTTTTCACCACCATAGGAAGGATTTCGTCGACGCGTTCGTAGGTGGTATAGCGACGCTTGCAGCCAAGACATTCGCGTCGGCGGCGAATAACCTCGCCCTCCTTCGCCATGCGCGAGTCTACGACCTTGTCTTCGAGTTCATCGCAGAAGGGACATTTCACAGGCGGCAATCCTGCCCAGTCTGATGTAGGTTAGTAGGGATGAAAGATCGGGAAACGACCGCAGAGTGCTTTAGCTTGAGCGCGGACTTCCTCGAGCGTTGCTGGTTCATGCCGATGCTGCAGAACCCGGTCGATTAAGCCCACAATCTCTTTCATCTCGGCCTCCCGCATCCCACGGGTAGACACAGCGGGCGTTCCCAGTCGAATGCCGCTGGCGACGGCCGGCGGCTTTTCGTCGTAGGGCACGGCATTCTTGTTCACGATAATACCGGCTTCGCCCAAGGCCGCGTCCGCTTCTTTGCCTGTAATGCCCTTGTTGGTCAGATTCATTAGCATGAGATGAGTATCCGTGCCGCCTGACACAATCTTGTACCCACGGTCGATAAGGCCTTGGGCCAGCACCTTCGCATTGGCAATAACCTGTTTTTGATATCGTATAAATGCCGGCGAGAGGGCTTCCTTGAAGGCGACAGCCTTCGCCGCAATCACATGCATTAATGGTCCGCCTTGTATGCCGGGGAAAAGTAATTTGTCGACCCCTTTGGCATGTTCGGCCTTGCACATCACGACGCCACCCCGTGGCCCACGGAGGGTCTTGTGGGTGGTCGTGGTGACAAAGTCGGCATAGGGAACAGGATTCGGATGCAGTCCGGCGGCAATCAGCCCGGCGATATGGGCGATATCGACGAGCAAATAGGCGCCGACCGACTTGGCGATCTGTTGGAATCGTGGAAAATCAAAGGTGCGCGCATAGGCGCTGGCTCCGACGACGAGCAGGCGTGGCCGGCATTCCTCCGCCACTTTCTGCACCGCGTCATAGTTGATGGTTTCGGTCTCACGTTCTACGCCGTAGGAAAACACACGGAACAGGATCCCTGAAAAATTGACCTTGCTGCCGTGGGTGAGATGCCCTCCTTGGGCGAGGTCCATACCCAGGATAGTGTCACCGGGTTTCAGTATAGACAGGTAGGCCGCCATATTCGCTTGCGACCCTGAGTGCGGCTGCACGTTCACATGCTCCGCGCCGAAAATCTGCTTACACCGCTCGATAGCGAGATCCTCCACCCTGTCCACATGCTGACAGCCACCGTAGTACCTCTTTCCCGGGTACCCTTCGGCGTACTTATTGGTCATGATGGAGCCCTGAGCAGCCAGGACGGCGAGACTGGCGAAGTTTTCCGAGGCGATCAGCAGCAGCTTCTCACGCTGCCGCTCTTCCTCGGCAACAATTGCGGCATAGACATCCGGGTCCGTGGCTTTAAGAGCGTCTAAAGAACCGACCGCATCGTTCATAACAGTTCGTTCTCTCGTTAGGCCTCAGCGGGAGCCGTTTCAGCTTCCTGTTTCTTGACGACGTGGATGACCACCGTCGCGGTCACATCCCGTGGAAGCTTAATCGGCACGGTAAAGGTGCCAAGCTCCTTGATCGGATGATCCAGCTGGATCTTGCGTCGATCCACTGTAAACCCCTGCTCTGCCAATCGTTCCGCAATGTCTTTGGTCGTGACCGACCCGAACATCTTGTCGTCCTTGCCGACCTGGGCCTGCACTGTGAGCGACACGGCCGAGATGCTCTTGGCATGGGTCTCGATCTCCAGCTTTTCTTTTTTTGCCCGTTCACCGGCTACGCGCTTGATATGCTCAAAGGCCTTGATGCTGCGACTGTCGGCTAACACCGCTTTTTTTCGCGGGAGCAGAAAGTTCCGTGCGTACCCATCTTTCACATCAAGCAGGTCGCCGAGATGTCCGACCCCGTCCATTGTTTCTTGTAGAATGACTTTCATGCCCCTAACTCCTTCTGTTGGAAAGGAAAAGAGGATACTAGTGGGGCAAGCAAAAAGTCAATTCACAATGTGTAGATGATGCTCCTCTGAGCAGGATGGTGGGATGATCGTAACCAGCAGGATACCGTATGGCAAGCTGGACAGGTGCAAGAGGCTGACCGTATGATGGCGACCGCTATTATGATGAGGGCAACAGTCCCAAGAATCTTATGACCGCACGAGACCTTCTCGAAATGTGGGCGCTCCGGTATGAAGCCGAAGAGAAGCGAGCGAGCGACACAGCGCTTGACCAGCCAATTACTCTTGTAGCAGGCCGACTTGTGCGTACCATCGGTTCGCTCCATCTGTATGAACTGACGCTTCCAGAAGGCTTGTCCATCGAGCATGACACTCCCCTCTCGATTATCCCTCATGACGACATGGAGCCAATTGAAGGCATCGTGCTGGGCGGGCAAGGACATGTCGTCCTCGTGCAGGCATTCGATGTGATCGGAGAGTCCTGTGTTGGTGTGACCGTGGTTCCCGATCGAGCAGGGGTACTAGCCACGTCGGCCATGCGATTGCGCGACATGCTCGCACAGCCAGACGCCTATCGACTCGGTCCGGCAGACCGCTTGGCTTCCCTCCTTGAGGCGGCAACGGAAACGGAAGAATCTACCGTAGCAGGCAGCGGATCGTCGATCCTCACGAGCGTCTGGGCTGACGAGATCTCAGTGCGCAGGCAGCGGTTAGCTGTGCTGGCAATCGAACTGATTCGCGAAAATAAACGAATCTTGGTGGTTTGCCCTGATCACCGGGCGGCGGACGCACTCGTCGGAACCATCGCGAAAGCCATGAAAGCCGCAGGGCTTATGTATAAGACATGGGTGAGTCGCTATGAAATGGCATTGGCTCAGCAGGTCGAGGGCATCGGGATTCAGGAGTTGGGGTTTGAAGCGCAGATGCATCAATTTTATGCCAATTCGCATGCGGATAAGGCCGCGCTTCGGCGCAAGTACGATCGATTTCGAGAGTTGACGCCGGTGTTGGCATACAAGAGACAGAAACAAAAGGATCTTGATGAAGTGCGTCTCTTAGAATGGCGGCTACTGACACAGGTTGGCGACTTACAGGCCAAGATCAAAGAGGTAAACGACACGTTAGCTGAGTATGAGAACCTTCCGCTCTTCAAACGGCTCAGCTTGCAGGCCTTCGGGAAAAACGTTGAATCGCTGCATCAATATCTTGAGTTGTATGAAAGCCAGTGCGCCGAGCTGAGAGGAGAACTTGATGTGGCCAAGGCGCGTATCGATGAACTTGTGCCGGAGGCTGCTGTGCCGAAAGAGATGCGACCGGAGTTTAGCGAGCTGAAAGAAGAGATCGTCCGGCTGGGCGGGACGAAAAAGATCCGCGAATTGCTTTCGGCCGAAGAAGACACGAACCGCCAGGCCTTCATTCAGAATCGTCGGCTCGTGGTCACCACGGCATCGCGAGTGCTGAGCGATCCCCTCTTCAATCGCGTCCGGTTCGATGTCTTGATTGCCGATGAGGCGCCGTGGATTGCGGCGGCACCATTGCTTGGCGCCGCCGGGCTCGTCCACGAGCGGATCGTGGTCAGTGGCAACCGAGGTGATATCGTAGCGGCCGGACTGTGGGCCTCACGCGAGTCAGAGCTTCGGTAATCAAAGCCGCTTGCTTGACGGCGACCTCACGAATTCAGGATAATCCACATCCACCTCGATGTGCCGAAGTGGCGAAACTGGCAGACGCACTAGATTCAGGGTCTAGCGCCCGCAAGGGTGTGCGGGTTCAAATCCCGCCTTCGGCACCACTCCCTCCCATTCCAGATTTCTAGCCATAAACAGATGCTCGGCCAGGATGGTGTTCATGACCGTTCTCGGTCTACGCCCTTTCCCGGATAAACGGCACGTATCATGCGGCTTCGCGAGTTTTTATATTAGGAACGAGCGGCGAGCATGCGGGTTGAAAGAAGAATCGTCAGGCGGCTGTGGAGTGCGGTGAGATCATCGAGCAGCTCGATCTTGGTATCACGAAGGCGATCTCCAATGGCGCGGGCGCCCTGGCCACCGACAGCGACAGACCAGCGGGTGGCAAGCTTCTCAAGGTCCTTGATTTGTTGGAGCGTCAGCGGCCTCGGCCTTTATCTCCGTGAGAGAGAGCAGCACGAGATCGGGCTTGATCGTCTCGCAGAAGGTCACGAGGTCGGAGCTGGGAAGGTCGGCGCCGAGATAATACACGTGGCATCCTCTGTCGCTGCGATGTAGGCCACGGCTTGTGCGCCGATCTCATGTGATTCTCCTTCCGGGCAGGCGATCAGAATTCGCGGGCCGAATTCATTCACCGGAAGTTGATTCATGACCGAAAACAATTTCTGTTGGATGATCTTCGTCACATAGTGTTCGACGGCGACATTCAATCGACCTTGATGCCACAACTCACCGACTCGCCGTTGCAGTGGGAGCAGAATCCGCTGGACGGCTTCTTCGAACGGAATGACGGCCACTGCGCCGTTAAGTCTGCGTTCGAATCCTGCCTTATCGAGCGGGTCAAGCGATCCCATCAAATCATCTAACAGACGCTCATGAGGTTTCTGTTCCTCTGCAGAAACCGGAGTCGCGACACGCATCCGTGCGACAAGCTGATCGTGTCCCTCCGCTGCGAGTGCACCGATCGTTGCGCCTTGTTCCATCTGGGCCTTCACAAAACGGAGAAGTGCCACCTCTTCGTCGCTATATTCGCGATAGCGATTGGAGCTTCGTGAAGGTTTGACAAGCCCATATCGCCTCTCCCAGACGCGAATGACATCCTTTGAGAGGCCTGTTAGTTTTGCAACTCTATGAATTCTATGAGTATTCATGGTTGTTATTTGATTGTATTACAATGTCCAATGTTTGTCAAATATTTATTACTATAACACTTGACACATTGGACAACATGGTTTATACATTAGACATACATGATACAAACATTAAACACTAAACCTATGGAGGAAATCATGGCAAGCGCATTGACGGAGAAAATGAAAACTGAACAGCGCGGGAGTCACACGGTCTCTTCTGCAGTCCCGCATGAATCGACGTGCACCAGATGCGGCGGACTCATGGTGGCCGACTTCTGTATGGATTTACTCTTCTGTATCGGCGAGACGGAATTTGCCGCCAAACGTTGTGTGCAATGCGGCGAGATTGTCGATCCTGTGATTCTGCACAATCGGCAGCTTCGGCAAAACTCAATGGCGGTTCAGCTTGCAGGAAAGATGTTGCCACACAATTGTGTGGCAAAAAGTCAATAGAGGTGTGTTCAACAAACCAGGGTCATCCTGGTGTTACTAAACCAAGGGGGTGTCCAATGTGGAGTCAAACAGTGCTTCAGGTCGGATTGGGGGTAGCATTGATGGCAGGAGCCGTCTCCGTCGCAACAGCGGCGGACATGGTGCTGATCCCAAAGGGTGAGTTCACCATGGGGAGCAACGAACATTCAGATGAAGCCAAACACCAGGTCGTGCTCGATGCCTATCTGATCGATAAGTTTGAAGCGTCGAATGCACGGTACAAAGAGTTTATGAAAGCCACTGGTCACCCGGCGCCAGCCTATTGGGACGACCCTCGACTCAGCAAGGCCAATCATCCGGTAGTCGGCGTGAGTTGGACTGACGCGAGCGCGTTCTGCAAGTGGGAAGGCAAGCGGCTTCCGACGGAAGCGGAATGGGAGCGTGCGGCCAAGGGTCCGCAAGGCGACAACCATTATCCATGGGGCCATACACTCGACCAGAAGAAAGCCAACTATGGCCAGAACGTTGGCCGTACGACCCCCGTCGATTCCTATCCCGAAGGCGTGAGTGGCTACGGACTCTATAACATGGCAGGGAACGTCTTCGAATGGGTCGAAGATTGGTATGACCTGAAATATTATAAGACGAGCCCTGCCTTGAATCCGACTGGCGCCGAGAAGGGCTACAACTTTGCCAATCAAGGCCCGGTCAGGGTGCTGCGCGGTGGTTCCTGGCTCGCGCCGGAAACGTCCCTCCATACGAGTCATCGGTTCTGGAATCAGCCGGAGAATAACTCCTATGGGGTCGGTCTCGGGTTCCGTTGTGCGAAGTCGGTACAGCAGGTGTCCGATGAAGCCATGCAAGCAGGTCGCGATGCATTTATGCAGGCATTAGTCGCGATGGGTGTTGAAAAGAACGCCGAGGCGATGGCCTCTATCGAGAAGGCATTGGCTGAGGATCCTGAGAACAAGGAATACCTCGCGACACGCGATCTGATCAAGAAAAGCATGAAGAAAAACTAGTTGAAGGATGGGCAGGGAGGGGACGGCATCGTCCCCCCTCCTCGGGCCCAAAGCGTGACGGGAGGTCTGACGTGAATGAATCTGAACCCATAGTGGCGAGCAAATCGACAGCGAGCCCCGCGGCAGTTCAGGAGAAGTCCCTTATTCTCCTCACAGGGGCCAGCGGATACATCGGCGGGCGTCTCATGCCGTCGTTGGAGAATCAGGGCTACCGTTTGCGCTGCATAGCCAGGCATCCAGAAATTCTCAAGCCAAAGGTCGGTCCATTGACGGAAGTGGTCGCGGGTGACGTCCTGGATCGACCGAGTCTCGACTCCGCATTGCGCGGAGTCGACGTGGCCTACTACATGGTTCACTCCATGAGTTCGACTGGGTCGTTTGAAGAAACGGACCGGCAGGCGGCGCGGAACTTTAGCGAAGCGGCGAAGGCAGCGGGTGTCAAGGGCCTCATCTATGTGGGAGGCTTGGGCAGCGACGAAGAGGAACTATCGACACATCTGCGCAGTCGGCACGAGGTTGGAGATATCTTGCGGCAGTCGGGACTGCCCCTGTGTGAGTTTCGCGCATCGGCCGTGATTGGGTCCGGCAGCGCCTCGTTTGAGCTGATTCGTGCGCTGGTGGAGCGCCTGCCGGTCATGCTCACACCGAGATGGGTCAAAGGGAAGGCCCAGCCAATCGCGATCGACGACTTGCTGGACTACCTGATGGAAGCGCTTCGGATTCCCACCTCCAAATACCGCATATATGAGGTCGGCGGTGCCGACCAAGTATCCTATGCAGAGATGATGCGTGCGTACGGGCGTCAACGCGGACTAGCGCCTCGGATCATCCCCGTGCCGGTCCTCACCCCCTGGTTGTCTGCTCTGTGGCTGGGATTGATCACGCCAATATACGCTCGCATCGGGCGGGCGATTATTGAGAGCATCGTCCATGTTACGGTGGTGCGGGACAATGCCGCGCTCACAACTTTCTCTGTACGTCCGATGGGAGTCGATCAGGCCATTCATCGAGCCTTAGCCCGTGAAGAGACACATTTCGGAGCCACTCGGTGGTCCGATGCGCTCTCCTCATCGGGCAAGTTGCGGTCGTGGGGAGGCGTGCGGTTCGGCACACGTCTAGTCGATTCGCGGACGTTGAACGTCGAGCGCCGTCGGCGTCGTCTTCAAATGTATTGAGCGAATCGGTGGTGACAATGGTTGGTACGCATGCAACTGGCTGTGGCAGGTGCGCGGCTTCATCGACCTGCTCGAAGGGGGTGTGGGCATGAGGCGTGGACGGCCTTCTTCCAAGACTCTTCACGTCGGTGATACGGTCGACTCATTTCGCGTTGAGTCAATTGAGCCAAACCGCCGCCTCCGGCTCAAGTCCGAGATGAATTTGCCCGGGCGGGCGTGGCTGGAGTTCGAGGTGACAGGGTCCGGCTCTGCAACAACGATCCGACAGACTGCGATCTTTGATCCGGTGGGACTGACTGGGCAGGTGTACTGGTTTTCGCTCTACGTGCCGCACGAGTTTGTGTTTAGTGGAATGCTACGTGGAATCGCAGAGGCTGCATTGCGTGAGATGAAGAACCTCGATGCGGAGACATTGACTGATAAAAGGTTCGGCAACGATGCGACGGAGGTGCACCGATGATACGCGACAAGATTCTTCTTCCGGGAATTATTCTCATCGCACTATTCGTGGCCTCGCCCCTACAGGCTGATCCCATCGATCCTGCCCGGCATCCGCGCCCGGAGAACGCGCAGGCGGTGCATGACGCCGAGCATGATGTGGAGCAGGCCTGGGAGGTCTACCATCGCGCGGCGTTAGGTGGAACGGTCGCTTCCCCTGCCCTGCAGGCCGAAATCGAGCAGCACCTTCACGAAGCCAGAACCCTCGTCACTCAGGCACAAGAGGCAGCTGAGCGGGGAGACGAGCGTCAGGTCCAGCGTCTCGTAAGCCAAATGAAAGTCCATACCACCAAGGCCATCGAGGGGAGCAAGGAGCAGAAGAAATGACCCAAGGTCTCAGGAGCAGAGGAGCTCGCCGAAGCACTACTGTTGCGATGATGGCCCTAGCCTATGCCGTCGCGATAGCGCCTGTCATAGCAGCGCCGCCGGTTCCCAAAGAGGTTGACCCCGTTCCCATGGTGACGATTCCAGCTGGGAAATTCTTGATGGGGAATCTGGAAGGGAAAGGCCGGGCAGATGAGTGGCCGC
The DNA here is from genome assembly GCA_963781915.1 of uncultured Nitrospiraceae bacterium. Taxonomy (GTDB): domain Bacteria; phylum Nitrospirota; class Nitrospiria; order Nitrospirales; family Nitrospiraceae; genus Palsa-1315. The sequence goes on from CAWAIH010000014.1 coordinate 152,730, forward strand.
AGCGGTCTGTGTACCTCGACGAGTTTGCAATCGATCAAGTCGAAGCGACGAATGCACGGTATCTGGCGTTCGTTGGGATTACGGGCCATCGTAGCCCTCCGAATCCCTATGGCACAAACCCGCTCGCGGCCGTGAAGGGAATCGAACAGCTTCCGGTCGTGCAGGTCACCTGGTACGACGCCAAAGCCTATTGCAGTTGGGCCAAGAAGCGGCTCCCGACGGAGGCGGAATGGGAGAAGGCCGCTCGTGGTACCGACGGTCGTCTCTTTCCCTGGGGCAATGAACCAGCAACATCGAAGCGGGCGAACTTTGACCGTGAGTGGGTGGAGGAGCAGACATTGCATCCGGTCGGATCCTTGCCCGAAGGTGACTCACCCTACGGGGTGAAGGACCTGTCTGGTAATGCTCGAGAGTGGGTGCAGGATTGGTATGACGCCGAGTACTACCAGCATGCGCCGGATCGGAATCCCCAGGGTCCTGAGAAGAAAGGCGTGGTCCGATCAATTCGCGGTGGGTCTTGGCATAGCCCGATCTCGGACATCACGACGACGGCTCGCGGGCGCGGTGGATTCGCGCTGCAGACCCATGGGACAGGCTTTCGCTGTGCACGGGGTCTCGAAGGCCAGACCCAACAGAAGTAGACGAAGTGGTAGTACGATGAAACCAGATGACCACAGCAGAGATCCGGAGGCCGGCTTCTTTTCCCGGTCATGGTGAGCGCCGCGAATCCTCGCTGCGTCTCCCGCTGAGGTAGATAGGCCCCTTCTTACACCCCGGAGGGGCCTGTCTGCTCGGTGAGCCACAGAGGGAGGTGACAAGATGAATGAGCGGGACGATCTGCAGCGATGAGATGGAGAGTGGGTCTTAATACGCAGTGTTGTTTAATTCTGTAACAAGGAGGTCGGTAACATGGCCAGTACAACATTCGGAGGGAGCGACAGAGGGTACGATATGTCGCTCTGGTACGATTCGCGGCCGCTGAAGATCGGCTGGTTCGCGATGTTGGCGGCGGTGGGGTCCGAGGTCATTTTTCAACGCGTCTTCGGGTATTCCCACGGCTTGGACTCCATGACCCCGGAGTTCGAGAATGTCTGGATGGGCCTGTGGCGCTTTAACGTGATCTCCAACATCATCTTCTCGGCGGCGACGCTGGGCTGGATTTGGAGCACGCGCGATCGCAACGTGGCCAACGTGGATCCCAAGACGGAACTCAAGCGGTACTTCTATTGGATGATGTGGCTCGCCATTTACGTGTTCGGCGTCTATTGGGCCGGCTCGTATACCCTGGAGCAGGATGCCTCGTGGCATCAGGTGATCATCCGCGACACCAGCTTCACCGCCAGCCATATCATTGCCTTCTACTTCACGTTCCCGCTCTACATCACCTGTGGCGTCGCGAGCTACCTCTACGCCATGACCCGGTTGCCGCAGTTCAGCAAGGCGGTCTCCTTCCCGTTGGTGGGCGCCATCGTGGGGCCGATGATGATTCTCCCGAACGTGGGCCTCAACGAGTGGGGCCATGCCTTCTGGTTTGTCGATGAACTGTTCGCGGCGCCGTTGCACTGGGGCTTTGTGACCCTGGGCTGGTGCGGTTGTTCGGCGGGACGGGCGGGGTGGCGGCCAGATCGTCGCCCGCATGTCCAACCTCTGCGATGTGGTCTGGAACAACGAGAGCAAGGACTGTTTGCACGTGATCCCGTACTAAGTCATACCGGTGGTGTCGGTGGGCTGACCCTGCGCTCCGGATCCCGAATCGCAGGGTCAGCCAAACGATCAGCGAGAGTAAGATGGAGGACAATATGGACCTGATCATCTTGGTGATAATGGCACTCGTGACGCTACTCTGGTGGGCAAGCGCCGCACGATGGAGAACGGCTGTGGCTGTGCGGCGGCAGGCCGGAGTGGGTAGGTTTCGAGTCAAGTGAGGAGCAGGCTGTTGAGCATTGTGATCGCCATTGAGGGTTCGAGTGGAATCGAATGGGAGACCAGACAATCGCCCACGCTCCATTTCGCAAGCCGGCGAAGGTATCTGCATGCGTTGCGGGGGATTGATGATCACGGAGTATTACCTGGATCTCCAAGACGATACTGGTCAAATCGGCATCACGGGTTTGCGTTGCACCAGTTGTGGCGAGGTCATCGACCCAGTCATTCTTCAGAACCGGTTGGACCCGACACCGAGCCTTCTGCACGTTGTAAAGAAGAGAAAGTATGCTCAACGGGTAGATCAAGATACGTCAGAGGGACAAGATCGGAACGGCCATGGGAGCGACAAGCAGCCCGGCGACTAGCCACTTGTCGGTTCCGTTCGGGAGACCTGGCAGGGAAATGAGACCATGCAGATTGTTATTGCAGGCGGAACGGGGTTTATCGGTCGGCCCTTATGTGCCGCTCTTTGTCAGGAGGGGCATCGGGTCACGCTCCTCACAAGAAGGATTGAAGCGGAACGGTCCTGTGGCTTAGCCGTCATGGCAATCGAGTGGAATGCCAGGGATTCGGGAGCCTGGGAGCATTGTCTCGACGACGCCGATGCCGTCATCAATCTCGCCGGTGCGCCGATTGCCGAAGGGCGCTGGACCGATGCCCGCAAGCAGCCCATCATGGAAAGCCGGGTTCTCACCACTCGTCTGCTCGTAGAAGCTCTGTCCCGCCGATCCTTGAAACCACGCACGCTGATTAGCGCCTCCGGTATCGGCTTCTACGGGGCCAGCGACGAACTTGTGCTGGATGAGGGAGCTGCACGCGGTCAAGGCTTTCTGGCCGATCTCTGTCTCGCGTGGGAGGCGGAGGCGCTTCGGGCCGCGGAGTTCGGTGTGCGAGTCGTGATCTTGCGGACCGGAATGGTGCTCGAACAAGACGGTGGTGCCTTACCGAAGATGCTGTTGCCATTCCGGCTCTTTGCGGGCGGTCCCATCATGCCGGGAACTCAATGGGTATCGTGGATCCACCGGCGTGATCACATCGGATTGATACAGTGGGCACTCACGATGCCAAGCGTGGCTGGTCCCCTCAATGCGGTAGCGCCCGAGGCTGTAACGATGAAGCAGTTCTGCGGCTCGATCGGACGGGTTCTCCACCGGCCGTCCTGGCTTCCTGTGCCAGGCTTCGCCTTACGCGTAGCATTGGGTGAACTGGGGACGCTTATGACTACGGGCCAACGGATCACTCCGGCAAAGGCGCTCTCCGAGGGATATGTCTTTCAATACCCGAAACTGGAACCGGCCCTGCGGGCGATCCTGGCGAAGGGATAAAGGAGGTGAAGATCAGAGTGAGATTGGCGATACACCTCAACCTTGCAAGGTCAAAAAGGAGGGCGGCCATGATTAGGCAAGTCACACGGGCAGGCTCTATGCTGCTCATTCTTATAGCAGCACTCTACTACTCCGACATAGCCTCGGCACATGGGACTGTGAGCGGAGAAGACGACCCATGTTTGCGCCGAGTCGGTGAGCGCGTGGTGCATTTCAACGCCTATCAACCGCAATACGAGCTGAAAGGTCAATATTGCACAGACATCCCCAAGGAAGGCGATACTTTCCTGGTCGTGGACCTCGTGGACCCAGCCTTGCGCAGCGAGCCAGTCGGCATGCGGGTAGTGAAGGGTACCGATGGGGCAGAAGGTGAGATTGTGGCAGATATTCGTCCGAGCACACACCCGGACGGCGTGCTTCGGGGCGAAGTCCGGCTGGACGAGGGCCTGTATACAGTCATCCTTGCGACAGAGAAGCAGAATCTGATGAAGCGCCCGCAGTATCTCTTGCGGGTACAGATGACCGATTATCAGAAGCTGGTGCGTACCGTAGCAGTACCACTCCTAGGAATGCTGTTAGTGGCCTGGCTCGGGTACAAGCTCGTACGATCGAAATGGATAGGGAATTGGCGCAAGGGAAGTATTCAGTGAAGTTCTGAATGCTCTCATTGGAAGGTCACGTTATTCAGTCGCTCTTCGACTTGCAGTAGCGGGCAAACTGCAAAAGAAATGATCGATATCATCCCGGCGCTTATCCGTTGGCTGGCCTTTGCATCCTGTTCGATCAGGACTCGTGGATACGACGATGCTGTTCGTCGCGTATGTAACGTGGGTCGAGCCCTCTTTTCGGATGATGACCTGGCAGCGAAGCACCATAACCCTATATCCGAGGAGTTGCACTGATGAGAGGAGTTGTCTGGCTCAGGCGGGATCTGCGGCTACAAGATCAGCCGGCACTCACAGCCGCCTGCGCAGATTGCGACGATGTCATTCCCTTCTTTATATTCGACGATCTCCTCTTGCGCTCACGGCGATTCGGCTCGCCCTGCGTGACGTTCATGCTCTCCTGTCTCAATGAGATCGCCGGAGCTCTGGCCGCTCGAGGACTTGCCCTGCAGTGGCGCCTGGGTAATCAGATCGAGGAGGTGATCCGTTTCGTCACGGACGTCAAAGCCGATGCGATCTATTGGAATCGTGACTATGAGCCGGCGGCGATCGACCGAGATCTGAAAATCCAGCAGGCGCTCATGACCCGTGGAGTGGCGGTCCACACGTTCAAAGACCATGTAGTATTCGAAGCCGAAGAAATCAGAGGATCGACGGGAGCTCCGTTGCAACGATACAGCGCTTATCGTGCCAGGTGGTGGACTAAGTGGCGCACCGCGACTCCACCGTACCTTCTCTCCCCGGCCAGGCTGCGGGGCCAAGGCACCGGTTCCTCGGCATCCATGATCGCGCTGCCGACCGTGGAAGATCTCGGCTATCAGACAGTTCTCTTGTCGATCAAGCCGGGAGAGAAGGAAGCCCAGCGGCGGCTCCGCTGGTTTCTTGACGGTCCAATCCACACCTACGCTGAAGGACGGAATCTCCCCGCGATCGACGGGACATCCAAATTGTCTCCACACTTCCGGTTCGGGGCGCTCTCGGTGCGAACCGCCGTGCATATGGCCTTGGGTACGCTCGCGGCAGGCAGCCTCCCGTCACGTCGCGACGTGCTCACCTGGGTGGATGAATTGATCTGGCGTGAGTTTTTTCAACAAATCCTGTCCGCGTTTCCGCAGGTGGCCTCCGGTCCATTCCGAAGTAAGAATGGACTACCGAGACCCCGTTTGGCTGGAGCAGCGCGGAATCGTCTCTATGCCGCCTGGTGTGAAGGAAAAACCGGCTTTCCGATCGTAGACGCAGGAATGCGGCAACTGAATCAAACAGGCTGGATGCATAATCGTGTGCGCATGCTCGTTGCCTCATTCCTGATCAAAGATCTCCACATCGACTGGCAGAGCGGGGAACGGTACTTTATGCAACACCTGATAGATGCCGACGTCGCGGCAAACAACGGCAACTGGCAATGGTGTGCCTCGACCGGCACGGATGCGATGCGGGGCTATCGAATTTTCAATCCTCTCCTGCAGAGTAAGAAATTCGATCCCAAGGGAGAATACATCCGGCGATATGTACGAGAGTTGGCCAAGGCCCCGCTGGCTGCTATTCATGAACCCCATACGATGACCCATGAAGAACAGGGTCAGGCTGCCGGATCGGTCTGGACTATCCCGCGCCGATCGTCGATCATCAGAGGGCTCGACAGGAATATCTCGACCTAGGGAAATCCGCGAAGGTGGGCCGATCATGAAAATCGACCGCAGGTCCATTGCGATGCCTTCGCCCGCATCGAGTGAGTCGATGCTTGTTAGGCGAGGAAGTCCGATACGACGGCGGGCACAAGCGCGACCAGTTTTTGACCGATGTGCTCGGCCGCTACGTTGAATGGGTCCCGATCTGTCCAGAAGTCGAGGCGGGATTAGGGGCGCCGCGCGAGGCGATGCGGCTGGTTGGTACCCCCCAACACCCCAGACTCGTGACGATCAAGAGCGGGACCGATCACACGTCTGTACTGGAGACGATGGCCACGAATCGCATTAAAGAACTCAAGGAGCTTGATTTGTCAGGGTACGTCTTTAAGAAGGGTTCGCCGAGCTGCGGGATCGAGCGAGTTCGGATCTACAATGAGGAGGGGATGCCCAGCCGGAACGGAGTCGGACTCTTTGCGCGGGCTTTTATCGAGCAATTCCCGCTGATTCCCGTCGAGGAAGAAGGGCGGCTCTGCGATTCTACGCTCAGGGAGAATTTTATCGAACGGGTCTTCTGTTACCGCCGCTGGCAGGATCTCATTCAAAAGGGAGTCACGAGGCAAGCCCTGATTCAATTCCACACGATCCACAAATACATACTGCTGGCCCATCATCCTCAGCAATACAAGGTGCTCGGACAGCTGATCGGCCAGGCCCATCAGTACCGCCCAAAGGAACTCGCCCATCGGTACGGGGAGCTATTTATGAAAACACTCGCCGTGAGGACAACGGTGCGCAAGCACGTGAACGTGCTCCAACATATTCTTGGACATTTCAAGGCACGCCTGGGCACTCGCGAAAAATCCGAGCTGCTAGGCGTGATCAATGACTATCATCGCGAGCTCACGCCCCTGATTGTTCCTCTCACGCTGATCAAGCACTACGTTCAGATCTTCGATGTGAGCTACATTCGGGACCAGGTCTATCTTCATCCACATCCGAAGGAACTCATGTTGCGCAATCATGTGTAGCAGGCTGTTGAAAAAGTCCGCCCGCATCCTATGTTCTCCTGAGTCCCTGAATTGTTTTTCAACAACTTGGTAGTGTCTGTGTGTAAAGAAAGGAGTCGGTAATGGCGACTGTTGTACGGGGAGTGATTCTAGTTGGTCACGGGGGCATTCCCAAGGGTTGCCCGCAGGAATTGGTCACGAAACTGAAACGGTTGGAGGCTCAGCGGCGTGCTGCGAAGATGCCGCCCTCGCCGGAAGAACTTGAGCTGGATGCCAAGATTCGCCAGTGGCCGAGGACGCCGGAAACGGACCCCTATCAATCAGGACTTGAAGCCGTGGCGGCTCAATTGCAGGCCAATCTGGGCGACGTCCTCTTTGCCGTCGCCTACAATGAATTCTGTGCGCCGACATTGGAAGAGTCGGTGGAGGAGCTGGTCAAGAAGGGCGCGACCCACATTACTGTCACCACGACGATGTTTACGCCGGGCGGGTCTCACTCGGAGGTTGAGATTCCGGAAATCCTCGATCATCTGCGGCCCCAGTATCCCGGAGTCGAACTCCGTTACGCCTGGCCCTTCGATCTGAAGCTTGTCGCAAACACGTTGACGGAGCAGGTGAAACGCTTTTCTTGAACAGAACAGGATCGTGGTGAAGCAGCGACAGCAAGCAAGCCTACAATGGGTTGCCTGGTGGCTAGGCGGCAAGGAGGAGAGACATGGAGTTGAGGGAAAGGGGGCAGGTGCGGTTGTACGTTCTCGGTTTGCTGATGGCCATAACGTTCGTCGCTTGGGTCGCAGGCCCGGCACAGGCAACTCAGCAGAACATCACCGGTAAAGATGGAGGACCGATGGTGCTCGTGCCGGCTGGGGAATTTACCATGGGGAGCACCGACGGTGGTGACGATGAAAAGCCGGTACATCGGGTCTCTCTCGATGCCTATTACCTCGACAAGTATGAAGTGACGGTCGGGCAGTATGCAAAGTTTCTGGAGGCCAGGGGCGTGAACGGGCCGCCGATGTGGACGACCATGGACCAGCCGCCCCATCAGAAGCGCCCGGTCGTGAATGTCGACTGGTCGGATGCGAACACCTATTGTGAGTGGGCCGGCAAACGGTTGCCGACGGAAGCGGAATGGGAGAAGGCGGCCCGGGGAACGGATGGGCGTATCTATCCCTGGGGCAATGAACCCCCCGATCCGCTTCGGGCGAACTATGGGCAGGAGAAGTGGAACAACCATACCGCGCTGGTGCCGGTGGGGCAATTGAAAGATGGCAAGAGCCCCTATGGGATCTATGATCTGGCGGGGAATGTCTGGGAATGGGTGAGCGACTGGTATGACCCGGACTATTACGCGACCAGCCCGTCGCAGAACCCGAAGGGACCGGAACATGGTAAATACAGGGTGTTGCGGGGCGGCTCGTGGGACCTCGCTTCGGAGAACCTGCGATCCGCGCGCCGTGACTTCAACCTACCGTTATCCCCCAGCTACGAGTCACCCTCGTACCGGAACTTCAACAGCGGGTTCCGCTGTGCGAAGAATCCTGTCCTGACTCCTTCAGGAGGGATGGCTACCCCTGGGGAACTAATGCCACTGTCTCCAGTTCCGGCCGAATATGCCGACAAACATATGCCGGCTGGCTGGTGGACGGACCCGAATGTCATCGAGGAGGGAAGGCAGATTTACTCCGGGGAGGGCTGCCGCAGTTGCCATAAGGACGGTCAACCGGTAAAAAGTGGGGGAGGGCTTGGTGACCAGAAAAACACCCGCCGTTTCTCAGACAGCTACTGGTTCTGGCGAGTGGCGGAAGGGGTCTCAAAGACGACAATGAAGGCCTGGAAGTCGTACCTCTCAGAAGAGCAGATCTGGCAGGTGATCGCGTTCGTGCATCAGTTCTCACATGGGGGTAAACCTTCCGAACACACGGATTACAAGCCCTGAGGTCGTTCGTTCAATCAGGATCGCGTGATGGATTTGCGCGGCTACGGAGTGGAATTAATTTATGGCAGGATTCTCTTTAGGCCATCAGCGAGTGTATTATGGGCGACTGAATAATTGAGTTAGTAGGATGCTGCCCCTTAAAATTGAGTTAGCGAAAGCTTTTCATGAGACCCGATCGTTCAAGTGGGACCCCACTAAAGGGTTCATACTTGCTTCCGGATTGAAGAGTCCTTTCTACGTCGATTGCCGGTCTCTGATGGCCCATCCCGGATCGCGCCGCCTTGTTGCCCAATTGGCGTACGAATCGTTGCGGCTGGTCGAACTCGACTGTCTTGGCGGATTGGAAATCGGAGCGATTTCCATTGCCACGAGCATCTCGGATTTTGCGTTTGTGGCCCAGCCGCCACGAACCTGGCGGACCTTCGTGGTGCGGAAGCAGGCGAAGGATCATGGGCTCGGAAAACTGATCGAAGGATCGTTTCAGCCAGGGGACCGCGCTGTAATCGTGGACGATGTGCTCACAAGCGGGGGCTCGCTTCTCAAGGCTGTTGCAGCTGCCAGGGGCGCCGGCCTCACTGTAACGCATGCCCTGGTGATCGTAGATCGGAAGGAGCAGGATGGGCGACGCAAGGTTGAAGCTGAGGGGCTCACGCTCGTCAGCCTGCTGACCATCGACGATTTAACTAACGCGCAACCAACCCCCTCCTCGTAGCAGAACCTCCCTTACTTACACTGAAACTGAATGCCCCATCGGCGCTCCTGTACAATTTCCTGCGCACCTTCTATTGGGCTGACCGTGCGGCTTCTCCCTCTGGTCTCCCCTTCCTGCACGATAGTATAGAGCCCCCCGCATTTCTCCTTCATGAGAGCGATGGCGTCTGTGCGAAAGGCGGAGAGCATCGGTCCCTGCTCACCTATGAAGGGATAGGCGACAACCCCTCCGTCTTCTCTTTCCTGAAGTAGTTTTGCCCCCTCGCCACAACCAGCCAAAAAGATGACAAAGAGAATGGCAAGGCTTGACCAGATCTTCATGCGTTCCCTATCATACTTGTGAAGGTGATCCTGATCGGACGATTGACCGCTCTATATATTGAAAGGAGACCAACGTGATCATACGCATCGTCATCACCATTGTCAGCCTGTTGTTGCTGTCTTCGATCTCGACCAGTGATATCTCAGCCCATCATTCCTATCTGCTCTCGGTCCAGCAGTTGCGTGCTGGATTGACCAAGGCGCCTTCGATGCCTCAGAAGGGTTTCATCCTGATCGATGTCCGATCTGCGGAAGAACATGCGACAGGATTTATTCCTGGAACCGATCTGAACATTGAGTTCAGGGAAATTCAAGCTCGGCATCGGGAGATCGGAGCCCAACTGGAAGACCATTTGGTGGTCTATTGCCAATCCGGCCATCGCAGCAACATTGCGGCAGAAACGCTGGCCGATTTGGGCTACCGTCATGTCTACAACGTCACCGGCAGTATGAATGCCTGGCTTGCGGCAGGTTTTCCGGTTGAATCTGGGCGCCGCTGAAAGAGTCTGATCTTGACTCAGCCTACACCGCCTCGGCAAGCTCATTTATCTACGGTCTTGGCTCCGGCTTGTTTTTGACGCGGGCTGATCCCGATCACGGCCGGAAGTCCGATGTGGGTTGTGAGGCTGTTTTCTAACAGAGGTATCCAGGGGTGTAAACCGGCCGCCTCAGACGTGGCTTTTCTGAGCGAGGGGCTGACGGCGACATCGGAAGAGGATCCTCCGTCCATGGCCATGACCTGGCGCAGAGAAGGAAAGGCATCCCGCAGACATTCCCCAAGGGCATGGAGCGATACCACCTCCGTAGTCTTGAGGATGAGGAGATGCCCATCGCCTTGTTCTGCGACGAGGGTCTGATGTGCGCGTTTTCCGGTTTGGCGGACACGGATTTTTCCGGTTCGGTCGAGGAGCATGAGCGATTGCGCCACTTCGCGATAGGGAACGTGCTGCTCGTCAAAGGTGTCAAAGGTCAGATCCAAAACCCGTGCACGGCGTGAACGATCCTCCGCCGGTTCTGCCACAAACAGCCCTAGCCAGGTGCTATGCCGCTTGCTCCCCAGCGATCGGCCGTTTCCATAGAGCAGCCCGAGATACGCATAATTCTCACGGAAGAGTCCGGCATTGAAGACCAGGTCGTGGCCAGTTCGTTCTTGCCATTGGCGAATATCGAGCGGGTCTGAGAGCCCCTCCTGCTGGTAGTAGTGCACGGTAAAGCGATAGCGGTTGGGGTCGATCTCGACGGCAATCAACGGTGCGACGTCAGGACATTGTGCTTGCGGATTCCAAGTGGAGATGGATAAGCCCTCTCCGAGTCGATCCCCCGTGAGAGTTTGAGGCGTCGCCGTTGTAGGTCCGCTGGATATGATAACAATGATACCCAGCAGGATGCGGGCGACAGGGATGAAAGGGAGAGACCGGTGGAGGCTGTTGTCCCGTACCATAGTGTCTCAGGATCGAGTATAGAGAGCGCCGATAGGGAGCGTCAAATCATTCGAGGACAGGGGCAACGGCTTCGACACGAACTCCTCACATGGCTAGCGCAGGGTTGGTTTGGGTGTCGCTGGGGTATCGCCAGCCTTGTCCGATGGCATGCGGGCATCGAGCAGATTGCGGACTGAGCTGGCAAGCACCTCAGGAGTGAAAGGCTTTTGTAAGAAACTGGTGATGCCTTCTTCTTGTCCGGCCATGATGCCGACGTCATCCATATACCCCGATATGAACAGAGTGCGTAATTCTGGATTGATGACGGAGAGATGTTGCGCCAGTTCCCGTCCGCCCATGACGGGCATAACGACGTCTGTCAGAAGGAGCTGAAACGATTCTGCTTGTTGCGTCGCCAGTAGGCAGGCTTCAACCCCATTTTTGGCTTCTACGACTTTGTACCCCAGCTTCTGTAGCTCGTCTCGCACCAGCGTCCGTACGCTTGGTTCATCTTCCGCCAAGAGAATTGTTTCTGTGCCCCGCTGAGGCCGTCCTGATGGCTGCGTCGGCGTCGTGGTTAGGATGTCGGACTCGACGCTTGGGAAATACAAATCGAAGCGTGTGCCGTGGCCCACACGGCTGGTGACGTCGATGGCTCCGCCGCATTGAGTGACAATCCCATACACAGTGGAGAGGCCCAGCCCTGTGCCCTTCCCCTCCCCTTTCGTGGTGAAGAATGGTTCAAAGACATGGGATTGTGTTTTGAGGTCCATGCCACAGCCTGTATCGCTGACGGCCAGCCGAACATAGGAACCGGGCTGCAACGGAGCGATGTGGTAAACAGGACTGCGAGTCAGTTCGACCTGGGCCGTTTCGATCGTGATCGTTCCGCCCTTCGGCATGGCATCCCGCGCGTTGACGACCAGGTTGACCAGAACCTGTTCAAGCTGGGTTTGGTCGGCGCGCAGCCGCCCATTCTTCGGATCGAGTGTAATGGCAAATTGTACGTCCTCGCCGATGAGGCGGCGCAACATGTTTTCGAGACTTGTGACAGCGGTATTGAGCGTCAGAATTTTCGGGTCCATCGATTGCTTGCTGCTGAAGGTGAGCAGTTGTCGGATCAGTGACGCGGCCTTTCCGCCGGCTTTCAAGGTTTCTTCGATCTTTCCGCGAAGGGGGTGTTGAGGGCCAAGTTCCGTCAAGAGGACCTGGCTGTAGCCCATGATGATGGTCAGGAGATTATTGAAGTCATGCGCGATCCCTCCGGCCAACCGGCCAACCGCTTCCATCTTCTGGGATTGTCGAAACTGTTTTTCGCTCTGCCGAAGGGCTTCTTCCGCCCGCTTCCGTTCAGCTCGGTCATCAAGCTCACGTAATGCGCGTTGGACCGAGGGCACGAGTCTCCCGAGCCGTTGCTTGAGTACATAGTCCGTCGCGCCTTGATGCATGGCGTCGATGGCCAGTTCCTCTCCGATCGTGGCCGAGACAAAAAGGAAGGGCACGTCAGGACAGTGCTGACGCGCCAGAATAAGCGCCGTCATCCCGTCGAATCCCGGGATCGAGTAATCCGCCAGGATGAGATCCATCCGGCCTTCTTTGAGGGCCGCCACAAATGCCTGCCGTGTGTCGACGAGTTGCGCTTGGCAGGGGATTCCGCTCTCGATCAGGGTGGTCGAAATGAGTTCCGCATCGACCGGATCGTCTTCGAGATGGAGTAGACGGAGAGGAGGTTTCACAGGTCCTTTGTGAAGAGGCTACGCGCTCGGGTCAGAGCCTTCGGGAGGCGGTTCGTTGATGACACCCCAAAAAACGCCCAGTTCTTTCACGGCTGCGATGAACTGGTGAAACTCAACCGGCTTCACCACGTAGGCGTTGGCGCCCAACGCATAGCTTTGCGCCAAATCGCGCTCCTCGCGCGAGGATGTGAGCATGACGACGGGAATCGACTTCAGGCTTGCGTCGTTCTTAATTACTCTCAAGACCTCGAGCCCGTCGACTTTGGGCATTTTGAGGTCCAGAAACACGACCACGGGATTGCCTTGTTGTCTGGCGTCAAAGATTCCACGACAATAGAGATAGTCGAGGACTTCAGCTCCGTCGCGGCAGACCACCACTTTGTCGGCGATGTGATGTGCTTCCATGGCGGCCAGCGCAAGTTCGGCGTCACGCGGGTTATCTTCAGCGAGTAGGATGGGCTTGACCGTGGTCATCTGAGAGACCTCGCGAGGGGCAGCGAAAAGTGGAAGGTGGCGCCTTGGTCCAGCGCTCCTTCAGCCCAGGTCCGTCCACCATGCCGATGGATGATTCGGCGCACATTGGCGAGCCCGATGCCGGTGCCTTCAAACTCGTCGTTCCGGTGAAGACGTTGAAAGACGCCGAATAACTTGTTGACATACTGCATATCGAATCCTACCCCATTATCACGCACGAACACCTCAGCTTCACCGGAGTTTCGTGGGCCGGCGCCGATTTCGATCTTGGCCTCCGGCCTCGTGGCCGTGAATTTCAGCGCGTTGGAGATCAGATTCACAAAAACTTGTCGTAACATCGCCGGATCTCCTGAAACGTTAGGTAATGGGCGTATTGTCCAGGAGATTGTCCGCCCTTGCAAGTCAAGACGTAAATCATGAAGGACGGTCTTGACGAGTTGATCCAAATTGACCGTCGTGTAGAGCATGTCTTGGCGACCCATACGGGAAAACACGAGCAAGTCGTCGATCAGTTGTCCCATTTGCTTCGCGGAACTTGAAATCGTCTGTAAGTAGCGGCGTGCTTTATCGTTCAGCGTCTCACCGGCCGCCTTGGACAAGAGTGCCGCATATCCGTCGATATGACGCAGCGGGGCGCGCAGGTCATGAGACACAGAATAGCTGAACGCTTCTAATTCTTTATTGGCAGCCTGGAGCAGCTCGCCACGGCTTTGCAATTCCGCAGCCACGCGGCGTCGCTCGGCGACATCGTGATGGATGAGAAAGTATACGGCGGCCAAGAGAACCAATTGGAGAAATGCACCGAGTCCGAGCAGGGCGATCGTATTTTTCGTGCTTCCAGCCGATTCTTCCACTCGGGCATGAAGTGCTCGTTGCTCGGCCGTGTCGAGTTCCGTCATCAGGCGATGGATTTCTTCGATCTCGTTCTTTGCTGCCCCGGCGAGTGCGAGGTGTCTGACACCTTCATAACCACGTTTCTCACGTTGGATAATGGCCCCAGCCTCTGCTTTTAACTGACTGGTGATGAGCCGTTCGAGTGTCTCCACGCGGTCTCGTTGTTCAGCTCCTTCATTCGCCAGGTCTCTGAGATACCGAATGTATTCCGGCATTTGTTCGACAGTGGCCCGATAGGACTTGAGATACGACTCGTCGCCGGTAACGAGATAGCGCCGATGGCCACTCTCAGCCGCACCGAGGGCTTCCTCGACTGAGCCGAGCAGCTGCACCAATTCGTGGCTCTTGGTATCGAGTCGGCTATTCTCGATCAAGACGGAAGTGTTGCGGTAGGAGATGGCGCTGATGACGACAATGCCGGCAAAGACGAGCCCAAACCCTGCAAGAACTCGCTGCTCGATCGACCAATGGGCGAACTGCACCATGAGCCAGCCGGTCTTGGGGATCGGCGCTTGGCTGCTCCGGAAAACCGGCTCAGAATGAATGGGTGCGGGCGTAGTTGGAGGTTCCTGTGTGACGGATTCCATGGTTCAAGCATGCGCGGGCGTGGGGATATAAGCCAATGTCCTGGAAACTGTACCCTCCTCCGGAAGACCCTGCAAGAAATATTTCAGAAGAATGCTTGCTGAGCGCAGAGGAATCGTTCCCGCGTAGGCTTAGCCGCCGAAGGGAATGACGGCAGAGGGAATGGGAAGAGATGCAGTTGGATCCGCCACGTTTGAGAAAATCATGATGGCCGAGACAACCCAGTCGGTGACTGGTTGAGGATAGACGCCGATCGCAAGGGTGCCGGCGAGACAGATGTAGACCACCACCTTGATCGGGCCCGATACCTTGAGAGGCGACCGGTCGTGGGGTTCGTTGACGTACATCTTTTTCACGACGATGAGGTAGTAGTACATGGAAATGACGATGTTGATGAGTCCGACAGTGATGAGCACATAGAGCCCTTCCTTGATGGCAGCGACAAAGATGTACAATTTTCCGATGAAACCGGCCAGCGGGGGCACTCCGGCCAACGACAAGAGAAAAATCAGCATCGAAAAGGCGAGAAAGGGCGACCGCCGTCCCAGGCCGCTGTAGTCGTCAATTTCCTCGCTGCCGATGGCTTCGCTGACGGCAATGACAATGGCGAAGGCGCCGAGATTGGCGAACAGATAGGTCAGGAGATAAAACAGCATGGCATCGCTGCCCATCTTCGTACCGGTCGCGAGGCCGATCAGCACGTTGCCGATCTGGGCGATACCGGAATAGGCCAAGAGCCGTTTTATGTTCTTTTGGGCAATGGCTACGATGTTGCCGTAGGTCATGGATAGGATGGACACAGCGACAAGCAGCAGCGTCCAGACCGGCTTAAAGGTTGCCAAGGCGACGAAGAACATTCTCAGGAGGATGGCAAAGGCTGCTCCCTTGGGTGCGATCGAGAGGAATGCCGTCACCGGCGTCGGCGACCCATGATAGGTGTCCGGAATCCATGAATGAAAAGGCACCGCGCCAATTTTGAATCCTAATGCGGCGAAGATCAGCAGGAAGCCAATGACCAACCCCGGTGTAGCCTGTACCGTCGTCATATCGGAAAACACCAGTTTGCCTGTTTCTCCGTAGACCAAGCTGATTCCATAGGCGAGGAGGGCTGCGGCGAAGATGCCCAGGATGAAAAACTTGATGCCTGCTTCGTTCGAGGCGATGTCCTCTCTGAGATAAGCCACGAGGACATAGAATCCGAGGGTGGAAAATTCCAGAGTGACGAAGACCGACAGCAGGTCGTTTGCGGAAGCCATAAACATCATTCCGAGCGCAGACATCACGACCAAGAAATAATATTCTCCACGGAAGAATTTGAATCGATGGATGTAATCGATGGAGGCCAGAATAACGAGGATCGTCGATCCGACGATGAACATTTTGAAGAACAGGGCCATCCGATCGAGGGCGAACATATTTGCGAACAGGGTTCCGGTGATGCCGGCGACATCGAACCAAACCAGGCAGCCAAGGGTGGCGACGAGCCCAGCGATGCTGAAATAGGCTAATTGTTCATTGGGCAGCTGAGGGAATGAAAAATCAATGATCAGGATAAGACAGAGCCAGGACGTGAGCAGGATTTCCGGGAGCAGCAGGAGAAGATCGGAGGATGATATCGTGAGCGCGAAGGTCATTCCGACCCCCGTGAGGGGTAAGGGGTGAGGGGTAAGGGGTTGTTCGCCATGAGCGGAGCACCAGATGTTACAGGAGGATTCGTCGCTTCACGCTTCACGTCTAACGTTTCATGATCGAGAGAGGCCACCGGCACGACGCGGGTGATCTTTGCGATCAATGGATCGACGCCGGATCTCACGACATTGTAGAGATGCATGGGGAAGAAAAAGAATCCGATGCTGACGGCAATCATGATCATGAGCGGCAGACGGTCAGCTGCGGAGACTGCGTCGTGTGCGTGACTGTATTTCTGGTCCATGGGTCCGTAGAAAAGCCCGCGCATCATCTTGAACAAGTAGGCCAGGGTCAAGACGATGCCGACCACGGCCACGATGACTTGGAGCGGGTACTTGTTCCAACTGCCGACGATGATCATCACTTCGGCGATGAAGTTCACGGTGCCTGGCACGCCGATCGAGGCCATGCACGCAATTACGAAACAGCCGGAGATGAACGGCATGCGGTTCGAGAGCCCGCCGAGAGAGGGGATGTCGCGTGTGTGCGTCTGATCGTACACCCACCCGGCCATGGCAAAGAGCATACCTGTGGCCATGGCATGCGCAAACATATACATCACCGCGCCGGTCAAGCTGATGTAGTCCAAGGCGGCCATGCCCAAAAAGACATACCCCATGTGACTGGAACTGGAATATCCGATGACGTACTTGGTGTCTTTGGCGTAGTACGCGACGAACCCGCCATATACGATACTGAACATGCAGAGCACGGCTGCGATGGGCATGAGTTCTCTGGTGGTCTCTGGCAGAATCTCAAACGCCACCCGGATGATGGAAAAATGACCGAGCTTCATCAGCACGCCCGCGTGCAGCATGCTCGTGGCGGCCGGCGCGGCTGCGTGCCCTACAGGAGACCAGGAGTGCAGAGGCCAGAGAGGCGCAATCGAAGCAAAGCCAAAGAAGATCAGTACCCAAATGATCTTGTCGAGCGTGGTGCCCAAGACCGGGATGTTCATCAGCTTGGCTTGTTCACGCAGGACCAGAATGTCGAAGGTATTGAGCCCCGCGTATTTGTAGATCAGCAAGATGCCCATCAGTGCTGCGACGGCAAAGGCCGAGAGAAAGAGCACCAGTTTCATCGCGGCATATTCTTTACTGTTAGATCCGAAGTTGAAGATGAATCCGACCGAATCCCGTTGTTTGAGGCCTTCCGGATCCGTCATCTCGTTGTACTTTTTCGTGTGACTTCCCCACATGCCCAACAAGAGATACATGGGGATGACGGACATTTCGTAAAAGAAGAAGAGAAAGAACAGGTCCAACGACATGAAGACGCCGATCGTGGCGGCGGCGAGGATGAGCAGCCAGATATAAAATTCTTTCATCCGATCTTTGATATGCCAGGATACGAAAATCCCGGCGAATAACAAGATGCTCGACGCCAGCACCAGCGGGGCGCCGATTCCATCCACTCCGAGGTGGAGCGAAATGCCCAGTTGGCGGGACCATTCGAATCGCTGGACAAATTGAAATCCTGCCTTCACGTGGTCATAGGTGAAGAACAGATAGAGCGAGGCAAGCAAAGAGACAAGGGCTGATCCCGCGGCAATCCCCCGCACGAGCATCGTTTGCCGGTTGGAGACGAAGATCAGCGCGATGGCTCCCACGAAGGGGGCAAACAGGATGTAGAGCAGTGCGTAGTCACCCATAGGAATTAATCCACTCTTACCGGCTGCTTGGGCTCAAGCGACGCCACGGTCCCTCGTTCCAATCGATCCACCAATGCTTGAACCGATCCGTTCATCATTTTCAAGAAGGGGGAGGGATAGAGGCCGATCCACAGGATCATTAGCGACAAGACCGACGCGATGAGTATTTCGCGGGGATGCAGATCGCGAATGGAGTCCTTGACGGCCTTGCCGAGCGGTCCCAACATCGACCGCTCGTAGTACCAGAGAAAATAGGCTGCGCTGAAGATGACGCCGGTGACCGCAATCCCACCGTACAGCCAATTGGCCTTGAAAGTTCCCAAGAGGATGAGGAATTCACCGACGAAGCCATTGGTGCCAGGCAAGCCGATCGACGCCAGCCCGATGAACAGGAAAAAGCTTGCGAGCAAGGGGGTCTGTTTGGCCATGCCGCCGAATGAGCCTAGATGGGTGCTCTGTTGCCGTGAGTAAAGAAAGCCTGCAATGAAGAACAGACCTGCCGTGCTGAATCCCAAATTGATCATGGTCAGGAGGCTGCCTTGGAGCCCTTGATAGTTCAGAGCGAACAGGCCGATCACCACAAACCCAAGATGGCTGATGCTGCTGAACGCCAGGAGCCGTCGAAAATCTTGCTGGACCAGCGCCATAATGGCTCCGTAGAGAACCGCCGCCAACCCCAGCGCCATGATGATTGAGACGACGGTTTGGCTTTTCGATGCGTCCGGGAGCAACGGAATGCTAAACCGGATGAAGCCGAATGTGCCGAGCTTCAGCCCGGCTAGCACCACGGCCATGCCGATCGGACCCTCGAAGAGAGCGTCCGGGAGCCAGGTATGGAATGGGAATACCGGGGCCTTAAACGCGAAGCCGAGAAACAACAGCCAGAAAATGAGGATTTGCTGACTGAACGGAATCGGGACGGAGAGCAGTTCCAATAAGTCGAATGAGTAGGTCGGTTCTATATGGCGTAGCGTCGCCCACTGGTGATAATTGATGTCCAAAAGGGCGATACCCACTAACATGAATACACTGCCAAGCAAGGTATAGAGCACGAATTTTAGCGCTGCGTAGTGCCGCTCCGCTCCTCCGCCCCAGAGCTTGATCAGAAAGTAACTGGGAATGAGCATCAGTTCCCAAAAGACGAAGAAGAGGATCAAGTCGAGGGAGAGGAAGACCCCCATTACGGTCGTTTCAAGAGCAAGGAGCGCCATCATGTAGAGCTTCACTTGATGGCGGACGGTGTCCCAACTATAGATGACGATCAGAACCGTGAGAAAGGCGGTGAGCCCAACGAACAGCACGCTGATTCCATCGACCGCGAGGTGATAACTGATTCCGAGGGCAGGAATCCATGGCACATGCTCGGAAAACTGCATGGCGGCCGATTCGGGAATGAATCGCAGGAGCACGAATACGCAGAGGGCCAACTCTAAAAGTGCAATCGTCAAGGCAGAGGTCCGAACCATGTCCTCGTCGTCGAACAACCACAGGACCACGGCCCCAATGACGGGGAGAAAAAGAATACAGGTGAGAATGGGAAATGTTGATGCCAGTTCTTCTATCATCACAGTGCTTTATAGTTGCACGATGAGCTGAATAATCACCGCCAGCAGAAACAATCCTGCCACAATGATGGCGGCGTAATGATGCACCATGCCGCTCTGTAGTTGCCGCCACTGGCGGGCGGCAAGGTGGTTGCCGTACCCGATCACGTTGAGACCGCCGTAGATCACGTATTTCTCAGCCCAAGTCGAACCGGCCGCAGCCAAGTCAGCCAAGCGTGCGACGGCGCGCACGAGGCCGTCGATGACGGTGCGGTCGAACCAATCGAGCAGAAGCCCCAGCTTCTTGGTCGGCTCCACCCATAACAGGTCATAAAGTTCATCGACGTAGTACTTGTTGAGGACAGTCGTGTAGACAGCCTGGAATTGCTCCGCCAGGCGATCAGGTGCCGAACGATTCACGCTGTAAAAATAGTGCGCGAGACCCCAGCCGACCAACGCGATTCCCGTAGCAACCATCATGAGGGTGAGCACGAGCCCGGTGCTTACCTCATGCTCGCTTACCGCGCCTGCGACCGGTGCAAGAAATTGATGGAGCCAGCCCTGGTCAGGGGGAAACCCCAGGAACCCGCCGAGAATAGACAGCACACCTAACGCCAGCAACGGTCCGACCATTACCATCGGCGACTCGTGCACATGCTCCTCCGTATGATGGTCCATGCGGGACGTGCCATAAAAGGTCAGATAGACCAGGCGAAACATATAGAAGGAGGTCAGGAGTGCGCCGATGGCAGCCATGCCATAGAGCACGTAGTGTTCGTGTGTGAAGGCATGGGCCAGGATTTCGTCTTTGCTCCAAAAACCTGCCAACGGAGGAATACCGGCAATGGCGATCGTGCCGATCAGAAACAGCCGATAGGTCCAAGGGATTTTGGATTTGAGGCCACCCATCTTTCGAATGTCTTGCTCGCCCGAAAGCGCATGGATCACCGATCCGGCTGCAAGAAATAAGAGGGCCTTGAAGAAGGCATGGGTCATGAGGTGAAAGATGGCAGCCGTGTAGGCGCCGATTCCGCATCCGAGGAACATGTACCCGAGCTGGCTCACCGTCGAATAGGCCAAGACACGCTTGATATCCGTTTGCACGAGGCCGATGGTGGCGGCAAACAAGGCCGTGAGTCCGCCGATGACGCCGACGGTTGTCATGGCCGTCGGCGATAAATCGAAAATGGCATGGTTCCGCACAATCATGTAGACCCCGGCCGTCACCATCGTTGCCGCATGGATGAGCGCGCTGACCGGCGTCGGCCCCTCCATCGCGTCCGGGAGCCAGGTATAGAGAGGAAGCTGGGCCGATTTGCCGATCGCGCCGACGAGTAAGCAGAGAGCAATTGCCGTGGCCATCTCCGGCGAGAGCTGGCCGACCTGGGCAAAGACTTTTGTATAGTCGAGCGTCTTGAAATTGATGAAGATGAGAAAAATGGCCAACAGGAAGCCAGCGTCGCCGATGCGGTTCACGACAAAGGCTTTCGAAGCGGCTTTGGCGGCAGAGACTTTGGTGTAGTAGTAGCCGATCAACAGATAGGAACAGAGCCCCACCCCTTCCCAGCCGATGAACAGCACAACATAGTTGTTCCCCATGACGAGGAGCAACATGGAGACCATGAAGAGGTTCATGTAGGTGAAGAAGCGCGTAAATCCAGGCTCTCCATGCATATAGCCGACGGAGTAGATGTGAATCAGGAGTCCGACTCCCGTGACGACAAGCAGCATGATGCATGTGAGAGGATCGACGAGATAGGCCAGATTGACGGTGAGGTCGCCGCCGAAGATCCACCGGTAGGCGATGACCTCGTGGGCCGTGCCGGTCCGCAAGATGTCGACGAAGACGCCGACGGTGCAGAGAAACGACAGTCCCACCGATCCCCAAGCAAGCCGGTGCGCGAAGTCGTGGGAATACCGCGTGCCCAGAAGTCCGTTTAAGATCACGGCCAACAAGGGGAACAGCGGAATAAGTTGTATGAGCAGATCGGTCACGTTACCACTTCAGGAGATTCATCTCATCCACGTTGGTGGAGATCTTTCCACGGAACACGACGATGATGATGGCCAGCCCGATCGCCGCCTCCCCAGCCGCGATGGCGATGATGAAGAGGGCCACCAGCTGGCCTGCCATGGAATCCAAGTAATGGGAAAAGGCGACAAGGTTGATGTTTGCCGCATTCAGCATGATCTCGACAGACATCAATACGATGATGAAGTTCCGTCTGATCACCACACCGAGCAGTCCGGTAATAAAGAGCACGGCGCTGACGGCTACGTATGCGCTTAATGGAATCATAGTTATCCGTGAAGCGTGAAGCGTGAAGCGTGAAGCGCACGCACCCTTGTCTTTTCCGCTGTTGCTCGTCCCTTCACGCCTGACCCCTTACGCCTTACGTTCTTTGTTGGCCGGTTTCGGAGTTTTTGCCAGGACAATCGCTCCGATGACGGCGCCCAACAGAAACACCCCGACGATTTCGAACTGCAACAGATACTCACTGAACATCTTGATCCCGACCGCGTTGGTCTCGCCGTCCTTGAGTACCGCCTCGACCGACGCATCGCCCTTTGCCCCTCCGAAGGGTGAACGGATCAGGAGGGCCAGCACATACAATGATCCGATAGCTGCCGGGGCCAGAAAGTACAGGTACGAGGAGTGGAAATACCGATCGTCGGTCTTCAAGTTCATGAGCATCAGCACGAAGAGGTACAACACGAGGATCGCGCCGGCGTAAACGATGACCTGCACGGCCCAGAGGAACTCAGCGTTGAGGATGATGAATAGTCCGGAGACATGGAGCAATAGGGCCAGGAGCGCCAAGCCGCAATGTACCGGGTTCTTAAGCGAGACAGTCATGACGCCCGCAGCAATACTAGCCAGGGCAAAATAGGCGAAAAAGACCAAAACCATTGAATGACTTAGCCTAGATGCTTGGGTGGTGGTTGGGTCGGCTTCAGTACCGATTGCGGGAAATAATACCGATATTCCCTGCTTTCCTCAACGTTCGTTTCCTGATTATGCGCGTACAGGTATTTTTTTGCATCGTCGAGATGACGTTCGCCGATTTCGTACAGCCGCTTCTTGTCGAACAGCAAGGTGCGCTTATCATGAGTTGAGAACTCGTACATCTTCGTCATCGCCAGCGCGTTGACGGGACAAGCCTCGACGCAGTAGCCGCAAAAGACGCATTTCGTAATGTCGATATAAAACTCGCTGGCGAATCGCTGAAGTGGACGCTCCGGATCTTCCAAACTAATGACCTTGATGCAGCGGGATGGGCAGGCGGCTTCGCAGAGATCACAGCCGACACAACGTTCCTGGTGATCGTCGTAACGTAAGAGCGCGAGTGCCCCTCGGTGGGTGTCGGGGAGGGTTCGCTGCTCCCGTGGATACTGGAACGTGATGGGCTTGTGGAACATGTGCTTGAACGTCACCTTCATCGCATCCCAGATCTCATAGAACAATGCGGCTTGGAGGACTTGCTTTATCAGTGCTGGAACACTCATGTGCGCTTCCTGCTCTCTCTCAGGCCTTTTCGATCGTCACGCGGGTCTGCTTAAACGTGGGAACTCCGGTCGTCGGATCAACCTGGACCGACATCAAGTCCTTCACCGGCGGCTCATTAAAATGTTCCGGGAAGAAACAGGTCTGCGGAGCGATGGATTGATCGGGCTGCGCCGCCAATTGCATTGAGCCGCGATCCGACGTGAGGCGCACGGTCGCCCCCTCACCCACGGCTAGCCGTTCCATATCTTGGGGATTCATCCTGAGCCGCCCTGTATTCGGGGCGATGGTGATGAGCCCGGGGGCATTGGTGGACAACTTACCGGAATGATACAGGACCTGTCCCAGTATCAAGGCGAAGGGTCGCTGGCTCTTGGATTCGGATGGAACGGAGGCTTGATAGCGAGATCCCACATTCTTGGCGTAGTCGTTTGAGAGATAGTGGTCCATTGCCGGCACAACCTTGCGTGGTTGCCCGAGGTTGTAGTACCCGGGCAGCAACTTCATAATCTCGGCTTGAATATCGTTCGAGGACTCATATTCCCATTGACAGTCCAGCGCGTTGGCCAGCGCCGTCATGATGTGCCAATCCGGCAAACTTTCTCCAATTGGATCGATGGCCTCGCGGACGCGCAGGACTCGGCCCTCCAGATTGGTGAAGGTGCCGTCTTTCTCCGCAGAGGTGCAAGCCGGCAGCACCGCATGCGCCATGCGCGCCGTGTCGGTCAGGAACGGATCCTGGACGACGAGCAACTCGAGCCGGTCCAGCGCGGCACGGACTTCCATTGACGCGGGCAACGTAGCCAGCGGGTTTTCTCCGATGACATAGAGGGCGCGGATTTGGCCGCTCCTGCAGCGATTGAGGATTTCGACGAGATCCGCCCCGGAGTTAGCCGCTGGGAGCGTGACGTCCCAGGCCTTGGCAAAACGGTCGCGAGCGGTTTGATCGCTGAATAAGGCTTGACCAGGGAGAAATTCCGGCGCGGCACCCATGTCCACGGCCCCCTGCTCGTTCGGCTCTTCCGTGACTGTATTGACCCCGCAGCCTGGTTGGTCCAATTTTCCGGTGATCCAGGCGAGGTCAATCAGTTTCAAGACATTCTGGTACCCATCAGGCCGGCGGACAATCCCTTCAGCACAGAGGATGATGGATCGAGGCGCTTCGGCAAAGATCGCCACAGCGTCTTTCAACGATTCGACCGACATGCCGGTCTGCGCAGCCACCTGCTCCAGCGAGATGTGGGCTACTGAGGCCTTCAATGATTCAAAGGCTTGCGGGTGTTTCTTGACACTGGTTTCGTCGACCAAATCCAACTCCATGGCGGCTTTTACGAGTCCGTCGATCACGAGTCCTTCCGTTCCCGGCGAGATCAGGACCGGATGGGATGCGAGCTTGGCCATGTTCGTGACAGCGGAATCGATGACCACCACTTGTGCCTTATAGACGCGAATTGCTTCTTTGATCCGCACGGCCGTGAGCGGGTTGGTTTCTGTGATGTTGGAACCTATGAGGATTACGGCTTTGGCTTTGGTCAGGTCTTCCCAGTCGTTCGGGCTTCGCCCGATTCCCAAAGCGTGTCGGGAGGCATGGACAAAGTTCAGGTGGCCGTAGCGCGCACTGCTGTCGAACTGGTTGGTCTGAAACCCGGCGCGCATGAGTTTCTGAAAGAGATACAGTTCTTCGTTGGTGCAACGGGCGGTGATCAGGCCGGCGATCGCGTCTGGTCCGTGCTTGCGCCGGATTTCGGAGAACCGATCAACGACTTGGTGCATGGTTTCGAGCCAGGGGGTTTCGACGAGCTGATTGCCCTTGCGAAGGAGCGGTTGCTTCAACCGTGCAGCGCTATCGATGTACTCGAACCCGAAACGCCCCCGCACGCAGATCCCGCCGTGCCCCTTGGCTGTGTCGGCCCGGTCGCCCCATTTGTTTTTCCAGGACAGAGGTGAAGTCACGCGAACGACTTCTGCGTCCTTGGTCTCAAGGTACATCTGGCAGCCGTCCCCGCAATAGTTACAGGTCGTCGTGGTTTTTTTCATCTGCCATGGCTTGTACAAATATTTAGAGAACTTGTTCGTGATGGCGCCGACCGGGCAGACGGCAAGGCAGTCTCCGCAGAACTCGCAGGACAGTGCGAAATCTCCCTTCGGCACGACTTGATTGAATCCGCCCTTCTTCATGAATTGAAGCGCATCGATCATTAACACGTCCTTACAGACGTTGATGCATTCCGCGCAGGCGATGCAGCGGTTCATATTAAAGTCGAGCACCGGACTGCGTGTATCTTCCGGAATGAATTTCTGTTTCGCGTTGGCCAGATTTGTGACCCCGTGCCGGAAGGCCATGTCTTGCAATTCACAGTGGCCGTCGGCGTCGCAGACCGGGCAATCGAGCGGATGAACGGAGAGATGTTTTTCCACCGCCTTCTTACGGGCTTGGAAGAGTTCGTCTCCTTCGGTTTTGATGATCATGCCGGCCGCCGCTTTGGCGGTGCAGGAACGGACGGGCGCTTTCTTGCCTTCCTGCATGACCAAACACATGCCGCAGGAACCGAATGGATCGAAGGTATAGTGGTAGCACATGGCCGGGATGATCTTGCCTGTACTCGAGATAACGTCGTAGAGCGAGACCCCGCTCTTGGCCGTCACGGACTTCCCATCGATCGACAGTTCGATCGTGGCTGCTTCTACGTCAGGATTGGTCGCTGGTTTCAAACCCATATAGATAGCCTCAATGTTGAATGGTAAATTGTGAATGTTGAATTGAAGAGCCATCTCTCCATTCATCATTTAACACTTAGCATTCAAAATTCCCTTCTTATCGATCGCACTCCCCCATCACAATGTCGTAAGTTCCGAAGATCGTGACTGCGTCGGAGATCATGTAGCCTCTGGACATATGGTCAAATGCACCCATATGGATAAACGAGGGGGCGCGAATCTTCAAGCGGTAGGGTTTTCCGCCGCCCGTGCTGACGATGTAGAATCCCAACTCCCCCTTGTGCGCTTCAGTCCCGCAATAGATCTCTCCCGGAGGGGCGTCGAAGCCCTGCGAGAAGAGCTTGAATTGCTGGATCATGGATTCCAGATTCGTAAAGACTCGTTGCTTCGGCGGCAGCGTGACGCTGGGCACATCGGCCATGATCGGGCCCTCCTGCATCTGCTCCAGGCATTGCCGGATGATTTTCACGCTTTCATAGAGTTCTTGGACGCGGATCCAGTATCGATCGTAGGTGTCGCCGTTTTTCCCAAGCGGCACACTGAACTCGCATTTCGGATAGGCTGAATAGGGTTCGGCTTTGCGGAGGTCGTAGTCGACGCCCGAGCCGCGGAGCGTCGGCCCACTCAGGCCGAAACTCACGGCGTCTTCCGCCGAGATGATGGCCACTCCCTTGGTCCGTCCAACCCAAATCCGGTTTGTCTCCAGGAAGATCACATACTCGTCGATTTTTGGCGGGAAGTAGTCCAGGAACTGTTTCAGCTTATCGAGCAGTGAGGGCGTGAAGTCACGCTCGACGCCGCCGATGCGATACCAACTGGTCGTGAGGCGCGCACCGCAGAGTTCGTCGAACCAGTCCATCAAAATTTCCCGATCACGGAAACAATAGAAAAAGACGGTCATGGCTCCAATATCGAGCGCCTGGGTGCCGAGCCAAAACTGATGGCCGACGATCCGTTGGACTTCCGCCACAATCGTGCGCAGATACTCGGCACGGTCCGGCACGGTGATATTCATGAGTTTTTCGACCGCGCGGCAGTACGCAAAGTTGTTATACATCGCACAGACATAGTCGAGTCTGTCCGTATGGGGAATAAATTGGTGATAGGTGCCGTCCTCCGCGAGCTTCTCTACGCCGCGATGCAGGAAACCCAGCACAGGGGTAGACTTGACGAGGCGTTCTCCTTCCAATTCAAGGATCACTTTCAGCACCCCATGGGTGGCGGGATGCTGGGGGCCCATGTTGAGCAGGAGCTCCTCCGAGCGCAGGGTCGGGAGAGTCTCGCTCCCCGGATGGGCCGGATCGAGCTTGTAGACAGTTGTTCGTTGATCCTCAAAGGCCATTGTCTGTCCTACCGGGCTGTTTCGTCCAGGAACTCGAATGTGTCGCGCCAGCCCTTCCCGCGGAGCGGAAAATCTTTTCGCAACGGATAGCCTTCGGTATAATCATCCGGCAGGAGGATTCGGCGAAGATCCGGATGATTTCGGAAGCGGATTCCCATCATGTCGTAGACTTCGCGCTCCATGAAGTCCGCGCCCTTCCAGAGATCCGTTAGGGAATCCACGATGCAATCCGACTCCGGTACCCTGGTCTTGAGCCGGATGCGGTGACGTTTCCGGATCGAATAGAACTCGTACACGACTTCAAACCGTTCTTCGTCGTCGGGCCAGTCGACCGAACTCACGTGCACGATGTAGTCGAAGTCCATAGCCGGGTCGTCGTGAAGGAATTGCGCGATCTCATGGAGCCGACCCCGCATCACGGTTACCGCAAGCTCTCCGCGCCATTCGACGGCTTTGATGAGGCCGGTGGCAAAATCGTCTTGGAGCCGGCTGGCCAGTTCCTGTAATGACATCGATTGAGACCTATACTTTAAGGCTGGGGTTGACCTGATCCGGCTGTTTTAGAAACACGCGTTTCAGCATGATTCGTTCTTGTAGCTTGAGGATGCCGTCGAAGAGCGCTTCCGGTGTTGGAGGGCAACCAGGCACATAGATATCGACCGGCACAAAGCGGTCGACCCCTTGGACGACGCTATAACTGTCGTAGATATTTCCTGAGGTTGCGCAAGATCCCATGGCAATGACATATTTTGGTTCAGGCATCTGATCGTATAGTTTTCGGATGACGGGGGCCATCCGTCGACAGACGGTGCCGGCCACAATCATCAAATCGGACTGGCGCGGTGAGGCCCGGAACACACCGGCGCCATAGCGGTCCATATCATACCGTGACGAGACGGCGGCAATCATTTCAATCGCGCAGCAGGCTAGGCCGAATGTCATGGGCCATAGTGACCCCTTGCGAGCCCAATTGACGGCCTTCTCCACTGTCGTGGTGACGATGTCCGGTGTGCCATCCTTATCATGACGACCGATTTGGATCAGTCCCATTCCAGGGCTCCCTTGCGCCAAGCATAGACATAGGCCACCAGAAATAATCCGATGAAGACCAGCATTTCAATCAACCCGATTAACGCGATCTTGGTGAAGACTACGGCCCAAGGATACAGGAAGATGACCTCGATATCGAAAATAACGAAGAGCATCGCAAAAATATAATATCGAACCGGGAAGGGCATCCGAGCATCCGAGAATGGCTCAGATCCGCATTCATAGACTGAGAGCTTCTCCGGTTCAGGGTATTTCGGCTGGAGTAAAGAACTGACGACCAGCGTCCATATGCCGAACACGAGCGCTAAGACAATGAAAAACATAATCGGAAAGTATCTGGTCAGATACTCAAGAAGTAACTCAGAGCCGCTCATAGGGCTAACCTTTCAACAGCTTGAGATGCAAGGATCGTTGGAGTTTAGACTTTGGATTACGGGGATAGCAAGCGTTCATAAGACCTGTAGAACCGACCCGAAAGTCCTAGGCTCTGTTTCGTTGAGATGCGTTACCATTGCGGCTTATTTATGAGGGGTTCTTCACGCTATTGGGCGGGGTAGGCGCCATGCGATCGGATGGCATACGCAGATGGGAGGGTGATACTTGGTCAATTTGATCCCATTCAGGCTCCAAGGCCGAGAAGGCCTTGGCTTTCTTACGTCGATGAATCTGAGTCTCGATGCGAGAGCGGCCTTGGCGTTGGGCATTGCGGGTCGGGGACTTGTCGGGCAGCATGCTATTGATTTCCCTTCTGCGAGAAGTCGCTTTTCGAATCACCATACCATCGGCTGAATTGGCGGGTCAATGTGGACAAGGCCTCAATATTCTTGACAATGCAGGACTATTTGCTATGGTTGCTGACAGTAATACGTGCCCTACATGAAGGACAACCACCATGGTTAACTATTCAATGAAATGTCTCATCTCTCTCATGGTTTGGATCTTGGCCGCGCCACTCATTCCTCTGGCCTGGGGGGCAGAGGAATTCAACTCGGTCCGATTCGGCGATCCAGCTTTGGCCTATTCATCCGGCTCCATCCAGCGATCGACTCCCCAAGATGGATTCGTGAATGTGATCACCGGTGACAATCAGACCACTGGGGATCACATGATTTTGGGCAGCAGGGATATTCTATACCTCCGATTGAAGAATCCCGGCGATGTCGCACCCGGAGATCCTTTCACGATCTACAGACGATCGCACAAGGTATTCCATCCCATTACTGGTCAGTACATGGGGCATTTGGTCAATCGTCTCGCTGTGGTTGAGGTGATTGACGTTGACAAGGATCTGACCACTGTTCAGATCATACGGGCCTATGGGCCTGTATCGCCGGGTGATCCGGTGATGAAGTTCGTGCCTCCGAGCGACGAGGGAGCAGCAGCTGATCACCCTTCCGCCGGCGATGTAGAGGGAAGGGTTGTGGAGTTTCAATCCAACATGGGAATTATGAATCTTGTGGCGCAAAGAAATGTCGTTTACCTGGACCGGGGACGGGAAGATGGGATCAGGCCTGGGATCGAATGGACGTGATTCGATCAGGAGGGAACCTTCCTCGACGGGTCGTGGGCGAATTGAAAATCCTGTCCATAGAAGATCGAACGGCTACGGGGGTCGATCACAATCGATCTCCCGCATTCTGAAGGGCGATCAATTCAGAATGCAGGTTCATGCCTCTGCCCCTGAGGCTATGCCGATTTCTCAACTATCCAGGAGTCTCTGAATGCCTCCCCTGGCGGTGGTTTCTTGCCGATAAGTTTCAGGTTCAGAATGCCGCAGGCGAAACCCGAATCAGTCTCGGTGATTCGAATACCAAGCAGCTTCGGTTTGAGTCGGGCGAAGCTACGATCAAGTCCTAGGGCTATCAGGTGCTCGATGAACTTATTGCGTATCTGCGGACCACTGCCGGCGATCGGCTGATTCGAGTCGAGGGCCATGCAGATAACCATGGAAATTGGTCCTTCCCTGAAAATCGACCTACCAGACGAACTGGGATCTGTCCAAAGCTCGGGCTGGGATCGTCCTCCGTTACTTGATTGAAGGGCGGGATCGATTCGGTGAAGCTGTCGTCGGTTGGCTATGGCGAATACGAAGCCAATAGCCGGCACTGCGACCTGAAGTGGGTCGGCAGAGGAACCGACGCGTTGATATCGTGCTCTATTCGCCCGAGTCACCCAGTGACCAGTCTGGGCCGGCGGCGAAGCCGATTGAGCCCGGCGTGCTAACCGGCCAGCCCGCCGCCTCAGCTCAGCGGAAAGCGGAGATCCGACCCTCGCAGCGGATCAGACGACTCCAGCAGTCCCAACTGGTTCGTCCAGCGTAAAGCCCCCATCCGCCTCCGATGATCCAGCTTCGGCAACGATTCCGCCATCAGGGGGCCAGGGCAGTTCAGATCAGAAACCCACTGCTCCGGTCGTTCCCCCACAGTAAATCTATCGAGAGACATCGTGAGCGTCTACCTTATTGCTCCATGTCAACCCTCATCGATTCCCCTCCAAACATTTCCGTCTGTTTTTCCCTCGTTGTCCCCTCATTTCCCGCGCTCGTCACAATGCCCTACTATTTCGTCACTGATAGCCCCCCCACGTACAGAGCCAGAGGTTCTGTTTGCAGATATCATTGTCCCGCGGCATCTGGCAGGCCCGTTCACCTACATCGTGCCCTTGGAGTTGTGCCGAGCCACACTACGG
>CAWAIH010000015.1:0-253874 GCA_963781915.1 uncultured Nitrospiraceae bacterium
ACAAAGATGAAACGGCTCAGAATCACGGAACTTCGATGGATCGGCGTGGTCATCAACCGTTCCAGAAACCCATTCTCCTTATCGAACAGCAGATCGACGCCCCCGGCGAGTCCATTGTTGAGCACCGTCATGACGACGACACCGGCTGTCAGAAAGCTGATGTAGTCCGGAGCCTGGGTCACTTGTACATCCGCAGCGCGCTGGAACAGATTGCCGAAAAAGATCAGCCAGAACAGCATCGGCTGTACGAGCGTAAACAGCATACTGAACTTCTCACGGCTGAGCCGCTTGACCCACCGCATCGTCAGCGCACTGATTTCTTGCCAATACTCGCTCATCGCTCCGCTCCAATTATGGGTTCTGAGTGCTGAGTGCTGAGTTATCTGAAGACGTTTCAAACTCGGAACTCAGAACTTTCAACTCAGAACTCACTGTTCTTCCTTCATAGGTGCTTCGTCCTTGATCGATCGCCCCGTATGGGCAATGAACACGTCGTCCAACCGTGGCCGATGGTAGTCGATAAACTCGAGTTGGCAATCCAATCGATTGGCGGATTCGAGGATGGCGGGTAGGGCCTTCTCTGGCGACTCGACCCGGATATCCAGGCCGGTTTGCGTCGCCTTGACCGCTCGCATGGCCGGTTGTTTGGTCAACGCAGCCACAAGCATCGGGATCTTACTCTGATCCTTCAAGGTCAGGGACACGATATCGCCACCCAGCCCGACCTTCAGCTCAACCGGCGATCCGAGCGTCTTGATCTTGCCCCCGTCGATGATGGCCAGCCGATCGCAGAGCTGATCCGCTTCATCCAAATAATTCGTCGTCATCACGATCGTCATACCGCGCGCCTTCAACATCCTCACGTAGTCCCAGATCCGGAGCCGGCTCTGCACATCCAAGCCCAAGGTCGGCTCGTCGAGGAATAAAATCTTGGGATCAGGCAAGAGGCCGCAGGCAATGTCGAGCTTCCGCTTCATTCCCCCGGAGTAGGTTTTCGCCGCGCGATCGGCCGCCTCTTCCAGTTCCACGAGCTTCAACAGCTCGGCGATGCGTTTCGCGGCTTCGGCCTTTGATAAGTGATACAGCGCGCCGAGAAGTTCAAGATGTTCCCGCCCGGTGAGAAAACGGTCGATCGCCCGTTCTTGAGGCACATACCCGATGAGTCGCCGGACAAGATCCGCTTCACGCACCGTATCATGGCCCAAGACGCTGGCCGTGCCGGATGTCGGAGTCAGTAATGTGATGAGCGTCCGGAGTGTGGTGCTTTTCCCCGCCCCGTTCGGTCCCAGCAGGCCGAAAATTTCCCCGGCATAGACCTGAAACGACAGATCGGAAACGGCCGT
The DNA here is from genome assembly GCA_963781915.1 of uncultured Nitrospiraceae bacterium. Taxonomy (GTDB): domain Bacteria; phylum Nitrospirota; class Nitrospiria; order Nitrospirales; family Nitrospiraceae; genus Palsa-1315. Next base: position 1,344 of record CAWAIH010000015.1, read on the forward strand.
ACGGCCATCGTAGGCTTTCGTGAGCCCGGACACCTGGATGGCGATAGCGCGATCCATCAGCCCCAGCCCTTTCCATCGGACTGATCGTGCATCATGAATTCGATGAGGTCACTGAGACGGCGGGCCTGTTGGTGGAGACTGTCGGCCTCCAGCAGAAACTGCTTTTCCAAGGGCGTACACCCCAAATAGGTAGACAGGGTATTGACGAAAATCTCGTCGCTGACTTCTTCCCGAAAAAACTCCTGCCATGTCGGCGCATCGTCGCGGGACCGGAGATAGGACTCCAGCGTGGCGAACAAGCGCCGGCGGACCATAGGATCCAGCGACGTCTCTGCGCCTCGAACCGTCACAGCGATCGTCGCCTCACGATAGGCGTGGTCGTACCACTCGCGTTCAATCTCAAACCGTTCCAGCCCCTGCAGCAGGATGTTGGATCGACCGTCGGCCAATGGCTGCACGCTGGCCAGCCGGCCGACACAGCCCATCGAGAACACGGGTGGATGGCCATAATAGTCCGTTTCCCATCCATCCTTGAGCAGGACCATCCCGATACACTGCCCGCTCCTTGCCGCATCCGAGACCATGGCGCGGTAGCGCGGCTCAAAGATATGCAGGGGGAGATAGGTCTTGGGGAACAGGACGACATTCGGAAGCGGAAACACCGGAATTCGAGCTGGAATGGGAAACGGCGTCGCACTGTGAGGCTGGTCGCGCCCCGGTTGCTCTCGCTCGTGATCGGTCTGCATGGGTCACGATAGCTGATGGCCGACAAAGTTGTCAACGGCGAGAGTCGACATTACTCACGCATCGAGTTGAAGAAAACCCTTATCAGCACAGGAGATTTGTGCCATCCGTCGAAGCATGGTATAAGCGCACCCGGCGATTCCTTCACCTCACGGATGGTCCAATGCCCATGAACAAATTGCCGCGCCATCTCCGACGCCTCCTATTCCTTGCGAGTAGCCTGCTGGTCGTCGTACCAGGACTTGCAGCCGATACAGCGGAGGAATTCAGAATCGCAGCGGAAGGCTATCGTTATTCTTTCCCGCGCGATCACGGGGCGCATGAGGAATTTCGCACCGAATGGTGGTACTACACGGGCCAGGTCACGACGAAGGACGGCAGGCCGTTCGGCTATGAACTCACCTTCTTCCGCCGTGGCATGCCACGCGATCAAACGAAAACCCTGCCGTCGAAATGGGCCGTCACGAACCTATACCTGGCCCATTTCGCCATCAGCGATCTCAGCAAGGGCCGGTTTCACTATACAGACAAAATGAGCCGGGCTGGCTTGGGTAAGGCCGGCGCAGCGCAGGATCATCTCCACGCCTGGATCGATCGGTGGAGCGCCGAATCACCATCGGCCGCTCCCGGCACTCAAACTCTCCAGGCAGCAGACGACAACATGGCCATTCAATTTACAGTCTCACCGGAAAAACCACTGGTCGTGCATGGCACCGGCGGGATCAGCCGCAAAGGCTCGGTCGCGGGACAGGCCTCACATTACTATTCCTTCACCAGACTGGCCACGACAGGCACCGTCACGATTGGGAATGAATCGTTCGACGTGACCGGCACCAGCTGGATGGACCATGAGTTCGGGTCCGCCGATCTCGATAAGGATCTGGTCGGATGGGACTGGTTCAGTTTGCAACTCGACGACCAGAGGGAACTCATGCTTTATCGACTCCGCCGGGCGGACGGATCGGCCCATCCAGCCTCAAGCGGCACGTTGATCGATCGCGACGGACGGGGACACCATCTGTTGCTCGGAGACTTCACACTCGAACCGACAAGTTATTGGACCAGTCCTGCAAGCAAGGCCCACTATCCACAGCGTTGGCGCTTGACCATTCCTTCACAACAGACTCTCACTGGAACTCATCCCTCGAATGGCCGATCAAGAACTCTCCCCCAAACACAGCACACAGATGACCTACTGGGAAGGCGCCATCGAGACAACCGGCACGGCACAGGGAAAACCGATTCACGGACAGGGCTACATGGAACTGGTTGGCTATGCCGAACGGATCCTGCAAAAACTGTAATCTGGTCTATTCGGTCGGTCTGTCTGTTCGTCTGTCTCGTTTAGGAGGAGCCAGAGTCTGACTCGAGGCTGTAGAGTTCCTTTAAATGAGTCACATGGTAACTCCATTCGTTAGAACCTCGATGCCTTCAGCGTCACGTCGGTGCTTGCCCACGCGCGGCGGAAACCCGCTTCCGCTGCGTCCGCTTCGGTGTGCTTCCCCTGCGCCCTGAGCGCTTGCGCGAGCCCGAACTGGGACCAGCCGTTCTTGGGGAAGCGCCGGAGGTCCTCGCGATACACCTTCTCAGCCTCGACATTTTGTCCCGCCATCACCAGCGCGGCACCGAGCGAGTGTCGAATCGGGTAGTACCATTTGGGCGGTTCGAAGTAGAGTCCCACGTCCTCGATCTTGACTGCCTCCCGGAAGTGGTTGATGCCTGCGTCGAGGTCGCCGCGGCGGGTGGCGATCTCGCCAGACAGCGCATGCACGGCGACCGAGAGCGCCGTCTTGCCATCGGCACCTTCGAGCGTCGCGGAGTTGATCGCCGTCACCGTGTCGAGCGCGGCTTGCGCCTCCACCCACTGTCCCTTGGCGGCGTGCGCCACGCCGCGGGCGTAGTGCGCCAGAGCGTACGAAAAGCGGATGTCCTCCGGCGGAAGCGGTTCGGCAAGCACGTCGTCCCATTTTCCGAACGTCGTGAGCGTAAGCGCGTGGTACGGCAGCATTTCTTGTAGTAACCCGACCTGGCGCGCAGCGTCGAGATTCACCTTGGAAGTGAGTGTAGTGGCCGCCTCGATCGCCTGCGCACTGCGGCCCGCCATCGTGGAGGCGAAGGCGAGGAAGTGGATGTTGTGCGGGTAGTATGCGAGCGGATAGACGCCCATCGGGTGCTGCCCTTCGATGAACACCTCGTCGGTGTGGATGGCGTGTTGGTTGGCCTGTATGGCATCGTTCCACTGTCCGACGCGGATATAGATGTGTGCGGGCATGTGGACCATGTGTCCTTCGCCCGGCATGAGCCGAGCGAGCCGCTCGGCGCACGGCACCGCGGCCTGCGGGTTCACCGCTTCGACCGCGTGGATGTAGTAATGACACGCGCCGGGGTGGTTCGGGTTGCGCGAGATGACTCTCTCCAGCTGTCGTACGATTTCAGTGGTGCCGGGGTAGGGAGTCCCGTCGGGTCGCCAGTAGTTCCAGGGACGGAGGTCCATCAGCGATTCGGCGTACAGGGTCGCGGCGTCGAGGTCGTTGGGTTGGTGTTGGCAACCCGCTCCATCGCGCGCGAGTACACTGTATCCAACCGGGCACGATCGGTCGGCGGGTCCGCCTCGTAGCGCTGCGCGACCGCCTCGATGTACGCGCGCTCAGGCGCCGTGGCGTGGGACTTGAGCGCCAGCGCTTTCTGCGCCGCCGCGTAGGCGGCGACCCCGCTCGCCGAGTCCATGGGCGCGTTGACGTGCGGGCCGTAGGCGAGTGCGATGCCCCAGTAGCACAGGGCGCAGGTAGGATCGAGCTCGGCGGCACGCGTGAAGGAGCGGATCGCTTCCGCGTGATTGAATCCGTAGACGAGTCGCAGGCCCTGATCGAAGTACTGCTGTGTGGCCGGGACTCGCGTGGAGATGCGTTTGTGGTGGGAGCCGAGGTTCGCGTGGAGGGGGACCGTGTCAGCACGGCTCGGCGGCGGCGCGGGCGCTCCCGTCGACTCGGTGCCCAGGCTGGGAGCGGCCCAGGCGAGCAGGGCCGCCGCGGCGAACCCGATGATGTGGGGGAACTTCATGGCCTGCTTCCGTTCTCTCTCGAGCTCGAAGTGCAATTGAGTTGATGAGCCCCAGAATTTCCGCCGACGCAGGAGCCGCACCTGTGAGCACGAGTCCCAACTCAACGAGAGCAATCGTAACGGTTTCATAACAGTCTCCTTGTAGGTTTCGAATCGTAAAATCGGTGCATCATCTGTTGGATATGTAGTGGCAATGTCCGACTGCCCAGTCTCCTAGATTCCCTTCAGCGCATGAGTGCCATGTGTAACCGCCCCACCCGCGCGCAGCGCCGCGGCGACTAGAACGGCTTCTGCGATCTCCTGTTCCGATGCGCCAGCCCCTCGTGCATTTCCCGCATGGATCTCGATGCAATAGGGGCATTGAGTCGTAACGGCGACGCCGAGCGCGATCAACTCCTTGTACTTGACCGAAATGGCTCCGGCCGCCAGAGCCGCCTTGTCGAAGGCCACAAACGCTTTCATCGCCTCGGGAGCAAGAACATCGAGATCCTTCATCTTGGTCAAATTCTTCATGCCATACATGACTGTCCCCTTATGATTGTCGGTTGGTGAATGAGATTGTGTCGCTCCATGTTTCTTCACGCTCGAACGCCGATCACTTCCAGGTATTCAGCGAGCACCGTCGTGCAGTCCGTCCCTGCCCGATTGTGAGCGGACCAGAGCGCTTCGAGTTCACGGCGGAGACGCTCAGCACCGTCGGCGTCCAGTGACGCGAACGCCCGATTTGTCGGTCCATAGTTGAGACGAAAGAATTCCACCACATCCGACGGCGGAAAGGGGTAACTAAAAAGGTACTGCCGCCTCGTGAGGCTGAGTTCCGAGAGTCCATGGCCAAGTCGCTCACGGACGGTGGCTTCGTCGCCCCACAAGGCAGGCGAGGGCATCCCATTTGGCGCAATGAATTTCGAGACCGTCTTAAACATTTGACCGACAAACCCCTGTGGCGTCCAATTGGCCATGGCAATCGTTCCCCCCGGCACACACACTCGCAGCAGTTCCTTGGCCACAAGCTCAGGGCGTGGCGCGAACATCGCGCCGATTAAACTTGCCACCACGTCGAAGCTTGCATTCTCAAAAGGCAGCGCCTCAACATCGGCCTCCTCGAAACGCGCCCGCAATCCCTCCGCTTGCGCGCGCACCCTGGCTCGCTCCACCAGATTGCTCGCGATGTCCACGCCGGTCACTCCGATGCCGTCTTTCGCTGCGATCAGCGCCAGTTGACCGGACCCACAGGCGACGTCCAGCAACTGGCAGCCCGGCACGATGTTGAGCCGTTCGTAAAATTCCCGCGCGCCACCCTCCATGTACCGTGAGAATCGATCGTAGTCTCCGGCTGTCCAAATCGATTTGAGCCGAGCCTTGAGGTTTTCAACTTCTGAGGTTACTGCGCTGTTCATGATGGCCTCCTTTCCCTCGACCTATGATTTACGCCGCACATCATTGCGCGGCGCCATCTCTGCTCGCACTATACTCAACAGACGTTGCGGCGTCTTATCCGGGCGTCTGGCTCTCTTATCCAGAGAGTGCTAAGCTGAGCCTCATTTATCCTGGCGTCCGGCACGTTTAGCTGAGACGCCTTGCTGTGGAGTTACAGCCTATGGATGTGCTGTCTGAAGTCCTGAAGGTCGTGAAACTGGACGGCGCAGTCTTCTTTAACGGGGAGTTCTCTTCGCCCTGGTGTGTACGAGAGCCCGACGCCTGCGCGATGGCCTCATATCTCTCTGCCCGTTCCGCGCATGTGATTATTTTTCATCTCGTCACCGAAGGTCGTGGGTACGCGCGCATTGAGGATGACGGCCGCCCTGTCTCTTTCTCGACCGGCGACATCGTCATTTTCCCACACGGCGATGCCCACCTGATGGGTAATGGTCCTCCGGTCCAACCGGTCGACAGTGCCCAACAACTCCGACAGGTTCTCGCGGATGGGAAAATGCTCTCACAATTCGGGGGAGGGGGAGAACTCACCAAACTGATCTGCGGCTACATGACCTGCGAGACACGATTGAGTCAGGTGTTTCTGGCTGGACTCCCGACGATGATCAAACTGAACCTCCGCGAGACCCCATCGGGGCAATGGTTAGAGGACACACTTCGCTATTCTGTCGATCATGCCGAGGCTTCAGGCCCGGGCGGTGCGACTGTGATTGCGAAATTGTCCGAAGCGTTGTTCGTCGAAACGCTGCGCCGTTATATCGCGCAATTGCCGAAAACCCAGACAGGATGGCTCGCCGGTGTGCGGGATGCGGACGTCGGAGAGGCCCTGGCGCTCCTGCACAAGCTGCCAGCCCAACCTTGGACGATCGCGTCGCTGGCAAGTGAAGTTGGTGTGTCCCGCTCCGTGCTGGCCGAGCGATTTCGGCATTATCTGTCAGACACACCGATGGGGTATCTCACGCGCTGGAGGCTGCAGCTTGCCGCTCAATCGTTGACTTCAACCTCTAAGAGCGTGGCCGAAGTGGCGGGCGATGTTGGATACGAATCCGAGCCCTCTTTCAATCGTGCCTTTAAACGCGAATTCGGCCTCCCGCCGGCCCGATTCCGCAGCCAATCGAAATCAGCCCGCAGCAAAGCCGTCCTTCACACCACGACGAACGTTCGCCGTAGTGCGAAACGATGAGGAATGCAGTGCCACTGATGCATGGCGCGGGATGTCCTACGTCTCGTTGTACCATGTCAGCATGAGAGCCCGTCGACAGTGAGTGCCGGTGGAACCAACCGAATGCGCGACTTGGTGGATACCATCTACCGCACCGAATCACGCCAGGTGCTCGCGACGCTGATCCGCCTGCTGGGCGACTTTGAAACTGCCGAAGAGGCACTGCATGAAGCCTTTGCCGTCGCGGTCGAACAGTGGGCGCGGGATGGCGTACCGGCCAATCCCAGAGCTTGGCTTGTCTCGACCGGTCGCTTCAAAGCCATCGACGGCATACGACGGCGCACTCGGCATGATGCATCACTCGACGAACTGGCAAAACAACTGGAATCTGCCACCGCCAGCATCGATGAGGAACAGCAGAAAGACGAGCACCTCGAGGACGATCGCCTGCGGCTGATCTTTACGTGCTGTCATCCCGCCATAGCACCGGAAGCGCAAGTGGCGATGACACTGCGCGAGCTCTGCGGGCTCACAACCGAGGAGATCGCACGCGCGTTTTTGACGAAACCGGCCACGATCGCGCAGCGGATCGTGCGGGCGAAAACAAAGATCCGCGAGGCCCGTATCCCCTATGAAGTGCCGCTGGAGAAAGAGCTGCCGGATCGATTGGACGCCGTTCTCCGAGTCATCTACCTAGTGTTCAACGAAGGATACTCAGCCTCTTCTGGAGACTCGCTCACACGGCATGCTCTTTGCGGTGAGGCCATCCGCCTGGGAAGGGTGTTGATCGAGTTGCTCCCGGAGGCCGAAGCGACGGGACTTCTGGCCCTGATGTTGTTGCAAGACTCACGGCGTGCCGCGCGTACAACGCCAACCGGTGACTTGATTCTCTTGGAGGATCAGGATCGTACTCTGTGGAACCGCAGTCAGATCGCGGAGGGAGTCTCGCTAGTGCAGCGAGCACTATCTACGGGCCAAGTCGGCCCCTACACCATCCAAGCCGCAATCGCGTCGGTGCACGCCCAGGCTCCCAGCTCGACTGCAACAGATTGGGCTCAGATCGTCCAGCTCTACGATATGCTGATGCAATCGAACCCTTCTCCCGTAGTCGAGCTGAATCGCGCAGTCGCAGTCGCCATGCGCGATGGCCCTTCAGCAGGCCTGGATCTCATCAACGCGATCCTCGCGCGAGGCGACCTGGGAAGCTATCACTTGGCCCATGCGGCGCGGGCTGATCTCTGCCGTCGACTGGGACGAACAGCAGAAGCTCGTACTTCTTACCGACAAGCCCTTGATCTCACCCAACAAGAGCCGGAACGGCGGTTTCTGGAGCGACGGCTGCGCGAGCTGACAGACTGAGACGGTGAACCTACCCGCCGTTAGGCTTGTTGCCGCGACATACCGGCAGTTGCAGTGGAAATCTTCGTGAATAGTGCGGGCTGGATGGCCGACATCATTTCTAACTTAATGGTCCCTCCAAGCTCGTTCGTTCTCTCTTCAGGGATGGGGCTGATTGATCTTCCACTGCGCGCGTTTTTCCAAATCCCCTTTTCATTTTCAGGGGTAGCCTGGGCGATCCTCGATTGCGCGCGTCGAACGAGCACATTCCTATCGTGCGCGTTCCGCGAGCAGGAGGACGGCCAGGCTACCCTTATACTCGCTCATACTCCGCCCGCACCAACTGCGGATCGTACGTTCGTTCTAGCCTCCTGACAATGAAGTGACCCCGCGCCATCTCCTGGAAATGGTCTATGAATAGAACGTTGATCACGACACCTCCGGCAGCGCCGATCACAGGGACGGCTTGTGCCGCAACCTTCTCTGAAACGTTGACGCCAAAGCGCGTAGCCAACTGTCCGATAAGTCTGACGATGGCTGGCGCGCCTTCTTCTACCAGACCTCTCTGCGCGATATACCCCGCAGCCTCTGATACCGACTTCGCCAGAGCCCCTCGCATCAGGAAATAGGCGGATTCACTCGCATCGTCAATCTTACTCGGCCCACCAAGAGCAAAGACCTCAAGGCAGGCCAGTTTGGCATCCGGTGTCCGGAGACGTTCACCTTCACTTCGTGCAATATCCGCAATGGAGCGCAGCATGATCGTGGTGGAGAGGGGCAGTTCAACTGGGAGACCGAGCAATCCAAACGCGCCTCCCCCCGCCCCGGTCGCCGCCACCGCGAGCTTATGGAGAAACTCCCAAGAGTTCGACTTCGGTTTGTCGTCGAGTGTCAGCAATGCGGCCTGTAGTGCCGTCTCGAGTGATTTTCTTGTCGCCTCGTTCACGACCTGCGCCCATTTCCCCGGAAGCAGCTGGAGCGCCTTCTCGATCGGCATGCCGATTAATCCCGTGATCTTCGCGGCAAGGCCAGGATTCTCAAGGAGCGCCTTCGCATACCGCAGCGCTTCTTGATCTTCGTCCGATAGCTTCATGCGACCCTCTTTCTCCCAGGAATATCACTCGCTTACATGAACTTGTCAATTGCTCAAGCTCGGACATGGAACCCGCTGTCGATTTTGGCCTGCCCCAACGACTATCTTATGTCAACAGGACTACTCGACAAATAGGAGGATGCCATGGCGAAACGAGTGCGGAAACGGCCGGTGAAACAATCCAAGACCGCGGCGAGTGTCTGTTGGTTCGATGTTCCAGCTGACGATTTGGGACGGGCGAAGACATTTTATCGGTCGTTATTCGGTTGGAAGTTCGCGAAGCTGTCAGCGGCCGTTGCCGATTATTGGCATATCGACACAGGTGGGAAGGATGCCACGCCGGACGGTGGACTCTTGCCCCGCATGCATCCCGGACACTCCATCACGATCTATATGACGGTCCCGTCGATTGACAAGGCAGTGGCGAAGGTCCAAAAGCTGGGCGGAACAGTCTGCAAACCGAAGACCGCAGTGCCGCACATGGGCTATTTCGCGATTTGCCAAGACACAGAGCACAATACCTTCGCGCTCTGGGAGATGAACCAGCGCGCGGCGTGACGAACTCGTATTCGATCGCTCACTCATGAAGGAGCACATCATGAAATATCTTTGCTTGGTCTATGTCGAAGAGCAAACACTCCATGCCATGCCACAGAACGAAAGGGTCGCGCTCTCGGACGAGTCCATGGCCTACTGCGACGGGCTGCAGAAGCAAGGTCAACTCATCGCAGCTTCACCCCTCCACCCGGTGGAGACCGCGACAACGGTGCGAGTCCGTGAGGGCAAGACCTCGACAACCGACGGACCCTTCGCCGAAACGAAGGAACAGTTGGGCGGATATCTTCTAATCGATGTGAGAGACCTGAACGACGCCGTACGAATCGCCTCGAAGTTTCCCGCAGCCCAGTACGGCAGCATCGAAGTGCGGCCGATCAAAGAAAATGGATGCGCCTGACTGTTCCGTGGACAGAGGCAACGGATTGACGAGCCTTGATGGAGGGACTGAATGAAGTTCATATTGCTGGTTCATCACGACGAAACGGCATTCGGAAAAATGAGCGAGGAGACAAAGGGGACTTGCTGGCGGAGTCCATTCGGTTCTGGCACCAACTCGACGGGACCGGACAGTACCTCAGTGCGTCACCAGTCCATCCGGCTGCGACGGCGGCCGTCACGCACCCGCGCGATGGCCGACCGCTGGTGACCGATGGATCGTTCATCGACACGCGGGAGCAGATGGCGGGCTATTTCTGATCGAGGCGAGAGACCGCGATGAAGCCGTTGCGATCGCCGGCAGGGTGCCCGGCTCGCGTATCGGAACGGTTGAGGTGCGGCCCGCGCGGGAGATTACGGGATTACTGGAATAACCGGTGGTGCATGTCCAATGAGAACTGTTTCATAGAGAGCAATAACGTCGAAAGGAGTCACGTATGAGCCGTGTACGGGTGCTTGCTGGAACGAAGAAGGGCGCGTTCATTCTCACGTCGGACGGAGCGCGCAAACAGTGGGATGTCAGCGGTCCGCACTTTGCCGGATGGGAGATGTATCATCTCAAAGGCTCGCCCGTTGAGCCGAACCGCATCTATGCCTCGCAAACCAGCAGCTGGTTCGGGCAAATCATCCAACGCTCTGATGACGGCGGCAAGACGTGGCATCAACCAGGAACACCGCCCGGAGAACCGACCACCACTCCGGATGGCATGCCGAAGGGAGAGAGCAATAAGTTCGTCTACGACACATCCCCGGAAACCGGAAAACCACTCACGACGCATCAGCATTATGACGGCACCCAACGTCCCTGGGAATTCAAGCGGGTCTGGCACCTTGAACCGTCGCTGACCGACCCGGACACCGTGTATGCGGGAATCGAAGACGCGGCTCTGTTCCGATCGAGCGACGGCGGGCAGACCTGGCAGGAATTGTCCGGGCTGCGCGACGTGAAAGGAAGTCTGTGGCAGCCGGGCGCCGGCGGGATGTGTCTGCACACGATCGTGCAAGACCCGAGCAATCCACAGCGCATCTATATTGCCATCTCGGCTGCAGGAACGTTCCGGACCGACGATGGCGGCAAGACGTGGCGGGCGATCAACCGCGGATTGAAATCCAAATATGAGCTTCCAGACTCGGATGCGGAAGTCGGCCACTGTGTGCATCGCATCGCGATGCACCCGATGCGCCCGAACGTGCTCTTCATGCAAAAGCACTGGGACGTGATGCGGAGCGACGATGCCGGCGAATCGTGGCACGAAATCAGCGGGAACCTGCCGACGGACTTCGGGTTTCCGATCGATGTGCACGCCCACGAGCCGGAGACGGTGTACGTCGTGCCGATCAAAAGCGACTCCGAGCATTTTCCTCCCGACGGAAAGTTGCGCGTGTACCGCAGCCGGACAGGCGGGAACGAGTGGGAAGCGCTCACGAATGGTCTGCCGCAGCGCGATTGCTATGTGAATGTATTACGTGATGCGATGGCTGTCGACTCGCTCGATCCGTGCGGCATCTATTTCGGGACATCAGGCGGGCAAGTGTATGGCTCGGCCAACGACGGAGACAGTTGGGAACCGATCGTGAGAGATCTGCCGGCGGTCCTGTCGGTGGAGGTTCAAACCTTGCCATGATTCGGGTCGTACTTCCGGCACATTTGCGGACGTTGGCGCGCGTCGACGGCGAAGTGACGCTGAATGTCGAGAGGCCGGTGACACAGCGCTCGGTCCTGGACGCGCTGGAAGCCTCTTATCCGATGTTGCGGGGGACGATCCGGGACCACGTCACGCTCAAGCGGCGGCCGTTCGTGAGGTTCTTCGCTTGTGAGCAGGATCTGTCTCATGAGTCGTCAGATACCCCGCTGCCCGATGCGGTTGCAACGGGCGCCGAGCCTTTTCTCATCGTAGGTGCCATGGCCGGAGGTTAGCAGGCTGTTGGAGAAACAGGAGACATCGGAGGCAAGGAAATGAAAGTGCTGGAGATCATCTATACACGGAAGCCTTAACGAAAAAGTACGCCGCGCGCAGGAAGATTCTTGACTCTTCCGCGCGCGGCAGACGCGTGCCGGTTCAAGCGCCAGAAATACCGTCGACTCCATTTCCACTCCACGCAACCTGGCCTGACTCACGCGCTCCACGCCTCACGCTCGACCATGACCTTGACTCGCCTCCAACCGCTGTGATTAGGTTTCTCGCCAATCTTCACAGAGCAAGCAACTCTCTAATGATGACGATGCTTCGAGCCGATCAGATCCAGCCACGGTTACTCACCTGTGCCCTCTCCATATTCCTCTGCCTAGCCGGCGCCGGCTGCCAAAAAGAGAGCGAAGCGATCGTCTCGATTGCCCTGAATCCGACGAACGCGAACATCTTGTATGTGGCGACGAACGATGCGGTCTATAAGTCGCGCGACGAAGGCCAGTTGTGGGAGCGGTTCCCGAGTTTCAGCGCCAGACGGGTAACGACGCTCGCGATCGATCCTGAGTTCCCTGCCACGATCTACGCCGGCACGATGGCCGATGCCGTCTACAAGAGTCCGGATGGCGGGCAACATTGGCTCCCCCATAACGTCGGACTCAAGGAACATGTCTCCTTCATCAATCAATTCGTCTTTCACCCGACAGACCACGATCAAATCTACGCCGCCACGACCGTCGGCGTCTTCTATACCAAAGACGGCGGGCGCGAATGGGAAGAACGCATGGCGGGGATGAAGGAGGTCCACATCGTGGTCTCCATCGCCATTCATCCTCGCGACCATCGGGTTCTCTATGCGGGAACGACGGGAGGGGTCTACCGATCCGACAACGCGGCAACGGAATGGAAGAAAATCAATCATGGATTGATTCCCGAACAGGAGCTGATGGGGGGTATGGCGCTGGGGGTCAATGTCATTGTCTTCGATGTGGTCAACCCGGACATCGTCTATGCCGGAACCACGAAGGGACTCTTCCGCACTGCGACGCGCGGAGAGCAATGGGAACGGATCGGGCAATCGCTCCCCGATCTGTTCGTGAGCAGTATCCTCCTCGATCCGGCCCAGCCGAAAACCCTCTATATCGGAGGACCGGGGGGAGTCTGGAAAAGCCCCGACAGCGGGCAGACCTGGACTGCCATCAATAGCGGACTAGGCTCACTGAACATTCGTACCCTCGCGATGAGCCAGCGCGATTCGCGCCTCCTCTATGCCGGCACAAATGGCAGCGGCCTCTACCGCTCGACCGACGCCGGCGCAACCTGGACGGCCCTGCCGCTCAAGGCCGCGCCGGCAACTGCTCAGTAGCCGGTCTTTGAAGCCGCCTCACCACTATGCTTATATCGGCTGCTGTAGGCCAACATCTGGTCCGACAAGGCCTTCCACTCCTCGGCCGTCATGAGATCCTTCATCCTGAAACGGAGAGAGAGAATCTTTGCCGCCGATAACATCCGCCTGTTATTCGTATCATCCAGAGCCTTGGTGAATTCCTCCGGAGTCGCCGCGTAGTTTGCGCTCAACTCATAGAGCCGACGGTGTCCCGCGCGCTCCTGCTCGCGGCTCGCCTTCAATTCCGTAACGATCTCGGTCACGATCGATTTGACTTGCCCGGCCTTCTCCTGATCCTTGACTGTCCGATCGATCAAGGCTGCCATGTCCTGCTGGCCCTTCTGCCAGTAGGCCTCTCCCTTTCCTTCGCCACCCATCCCATGGTGACGGTGGGACGAACAACCGGTCAAGACGAGCACGACAACGAGTCCGAGAACATATCCCTGAATATGCTTCATAACTAGAATCTTCTTTTGAAATTTGGTCTATCTGGTCTATTCGGTCTGTCTTGTCTGTCTTGTTTATTTTGTTTGTCTTGTTTATTTGGTTGAATCAGACCAACTCGATGAACTAAACAAACCAAATAGACCAGATCAACCAGACAAACCAGGCTTGCCCAGCCTGTTGTCACAACAGCGGTTCTTCTCGTATCATCTCTCTGATGACTATGCCTGAACCAACTGCTCCCCCCACCGATCATACCCTGGCGCTTCGAGAGGAGTTCCGCCATCACCTCGAAACGTTCTATGCCCGGCTCAAGCTGGCGCCGCCCTACGAGAGCGTTGAAAAGGCCCTTCGTTCCCTCACGACCTCGATTCACGCTCTGCCGCCGTTAGAGCGAGCGAGCCTGGCCACCGATACCACCGCGCGATGGCAGCACTTTTGCCAGGCCTTTGAATCGTCCGGGCTCAGCAAAAAACATCGTGGCATCATCGCCGGCCTCGCCCGTAATCGGTCCAGCCTGAATCTTCCCGCTGAATATGATCTATTCCTGAGTCTGTATCTCTCCTAATTTTGTTCATTTGGTTCATTTGGTTTGTCTTGTTTGTTTGGTTGAATCAGACCAACTCGATGAACTAAACAAACCAAAGAAACAAAACAAACCAGACAAACTGGGCTTCTCTCAAACCTGCAGCCTGGCTCCTTCGAGCACCTCCCGCAGTTCTTGATACACCACCATAAGCCGGGCATTCTCCAGCCGATAGGCAAAGACGACCGTGATGGCGCCTGAGAGTAAAAAAACAGCTCCCAACCCGATAATCCCGAACGACAGCACCGCTCCACCGGGCGCCGTCATTTCCCCCTCGATGAACAAGGAGATCACCGCCCCCACCGTCCCGATAGCCACCACGGCAAACCAGAGGCCGGTGAGAAGCGCCGAGGACCAGGGGGTGAGTTTTCTGCAGAGCACCGCAAGCGCGTCGCCTTCCGGAGACAGAGAGATCAACCCTTTCAGCGGCCACAATGTTCGAAAGCCCATAGCGAACAGCCGGTATTTCTGGCGAATCACAATTTGGTTCACATCCCGGTACAACCGGGCGGTTCCATGCGGCAACGCCAAGATACCGCCGGCGTCGAACCGGTCGGCCAGCTGCGTCAGGGTGGTATGAGTAAATCGATCCTGCGTGCGGGCCACTCCGCATCCATACCGACCAGCATCCGGCGTGAGGCGCACGAAGTAGAGCCAGTCTCCGAGTATGAGACCGAGACACATGGCACCGGCGAAAAAGCCAGCGAGAATCATGCTGGTACCTATCCCATAGGGGCGCCGATGAATCAAGGGATGGACCGTAAGATAATCTGTTGACTCGTCCCAACGAGTTGGCTATTGTAGCTTCGGTGCTGGTCAGGCGGGTCCCCTCGCTCCACTCAGGTGCTCCGCCGCACAAAGAGTTTACCCCTAAGTAGCTACGGCAGTCGGCTCATCCCTCGATGGTCGAGGAGCGCAAGTCGCCTTTAATGTGGAGTCGGAGGTGATATGGATTTAGCGAAGGTCGAGCGAGTCTATACCTCATATGCCAAGATCTACGATCGAATTTTCGGAAAGGTGTTTCACGAAGGACGCCAGTCGGTGATTCGAAACCTGGATGTCCAGCCGGACGAAGAAATTCTCGAAGTGGGAGTCGGGACCGGGCTGGCCCTGCCGATGTACCCCCGCCATTGCCGAATCGTCGGTATCGACTTCTCGGAGGGCATGTTGGAGCAAGCGAAGCAGCGGGCGATAGAACACCGGATGGACCACGTGCAACTGCACCGAATGGATGCCGGCGCGATGGAGTTCAAAGACGACAGTTTCGACACAGTCGTCGCGGCCTACGTCGTCACCGCTGTCCCGGACTATCGCAAGGTCGTCAGCGAAATGATCCGCGTCTGCCGACCAGGCGGACGGATCATCATGCTGAATCACTTCGCCAACGACAATAAAATCATCGCCGCCATCGAAAAAGTGCTGTCCCCCATCACGAAGAACTTAGGGTGGCGCACGGACCTGGCGCTCCAGACCGTGCTCGACGGGACGCCGCTGCACGTCGCTCGGAAACAGAATGTGAATCCGATGCGGCTCTGGGCCTTGGTGGAATGTGTGAATGGGAAGAACGTAAACGGAAAAACACACATCAACGGTGTGAAAAACGGGAACGGCGTTGCGGCCTACGCCCATATCAACGGTGCGCGTCTTTCGGAACAAGCCAGCGGACAGGCGCTAGTCTAACTGGTTTGTTTGGTTTATCTGGTTATTTCGTTCAACCAAATAAACAAGACAAACCAAACAAACCAAATAACGGTCTTCTTCCGCCTCGCCTTCACATCCTACACATCGGCCCCTCGTTGCTGCTCGAACGATTTCCAATTCTGCCATTCCCCCCCGGGAATGATTGTATTACCCACCAAACACTGACCGGAGAATCGTTGGGCGATCAAGTCCGCCAGGAGCGAGAGCACCTGACCGGTCCGGCGATCCTGCACCCCACGGACCCGCAGCACCACGCCGAACCCCGGCCCATCGAGCGGCCCATACAACATACAATGAACCCCTGTAACGCCCTTTGATCCCTGCATCGACGCCGGAAGCAAATCCCCTTCCCACTGGATGGAAGGATGCCGCCCGGACGATGAAGTCGTGGCTCGCCAGGCACAAGGCGCACCAGCGACATCCAGTTCCGCCAAGAGCCAGGCGACTGTCGGCCAATCCGGCATTTCACTTTGAAAGGTCCATTGAGCCACCTGCTCTAGCGACAAGGATTCAAGGCTCGGCGCCGCCACTTCCTCCAACTGCGCTTCCTCGCACACCACATAGAGTTCGCCCTGCGGGTCGAACCAGAAGCGCAGCCTCCCGTCGGTCAACTCCGCCTGGATCACTCCCAGCGTCGAGCAATCGGCCCCTTCCTGTTCGAACATCGAGAAATCCGTCACGCCGGTCATCGTGAGTTTTGCGACGCGCGCCATCTGGCGAATACGGTACCGAATCACGACCGTGACTGTGGTTCCCGCCGCCACCTCCCGACCCGAGGCCTCATCCAACAGACGCCGCTTCGACACCTGCACATCCGTCACATAGCCGCCACGAAACCCTCCGGTATGGCCCAGCAGCCAACGGAGATCGTCTTTCGATTTGATGGATTGTTTCACGAGGGGAATTGTAGCCCAGCGGGAAACGAAAGGGCTAGCCCGCGTTACTTATGACGATTCTCGAGAAAACGCTTCGAAGCCAGGCGAGGGGCACGAGACGAGAGGCAAGACATTCCTTCTGGTCACTCCCTAGCCTCTAGCCTTATGCCACGTGCCCCTCGACTGGCTTCCATGAGACTGCCCTTGCTGTCAATACTGCAACCCTGTATGTTTCCATCGTGAAGGGCTATATGGTACGAATAGTGTTCTTTCACCGCCTTCGCACGAGGCCTTCTGATGCGCGCAGTCTGTCTGAAACATGTTCCCTTTGAAGGACCCGGAGCCTTCGCGACGGCCCTGACTGAGCGCGGCGTAAGCCTGGAACGCTATCTTGTCCCACAAGACGGGCTGCCCAAAGATGCGGGCGATCTGTTGATCGTGATGGGCGGGCCGATGTCGGTGAACGACCCCGATCAGTGGATTGCGGAGGAGACATCGTTTATCCGGTCAGCGCTTCACGCCGGCACGCCTGTGATCGGCGTATGCCTGGGCAGCCAGTTCATAGCGAAAGCCTTGGGCGCCACCGTACGTTCGGGCAAGGCGCTGGAAATCGGCATGACGAGCGTCAAACTGACGACTGAGGCAAAACAGGATCCCGTGTTCAGCACGCTGCCGGAGTCATTCGAAGTCTTCGAATGGCATGGCGAGGTGTTCGACCTCCCAAAAGACTCTGTGCCCTTGGCAAGCTCCGATATCGCGCCCCTGCAAGCCTTCCGCTATGGTACATGCGCCTACGGGCTGCTGTTTCATTTGGAAATGGAAGAGAGCGGCATCGAATCTTTGTGCCGAGAATGTGCGCCGGATCTCACGAAAGTACGCTTGGCCGCGCAACAAGTGAGAACAACAGCCCTCCCTCATCTCCCGCAACTCCATCAAATCGCCGATCGGCTTATTGCTCACATACTCTCTCCTCAACGTTGATTACCTCCTGGTTCCTGAAGTAGTCTTAACTCCCTTGTCGTAAAGTCAGAACGTCCTCAAGTCGAAAGTCTTCCGGAATTCTCGCGACTTGATGACTTTCCTGCTTTACGTCCGATTAATTTACAAAAGGAGAAGATCGGACATGTCTGGTTTCCCGATAGAAGTTGCCACACGAATCAAGACCCTGCCTCCCTATCTGTTTGCCGCCATCGATAAGATGAAGCAGGCCGCGATCGCCAAGGGCGTCGACATCATCAATCTTGGCATCGGCGACCCCGATCTACCGACGCCGGCACCGATCATTGAAAGCCTGGCGAAAGCGGCCAAGGATCCCCAGCACCATCAATATCCCTCCTATGAGGGCATGCTGTCGTTCCGGAAAGCCGTCGCCGACTGGTACAACCGACGCTTCAACGTCACACTCGACCCGGCAGATGAAGTTCTGACGTTAATTGGCTCGAAGGAAGGCATCGGACATATTCCACTCGCATTCGTCGATCCGGGCGATATCGTGCTCGTCCCGAGTCCCGGCTACCCGGTCTATCCTGTTGGAACCAGCTTCGCCGGAGGCGTCGCACACCTCATGCCGCTCACGAAGCAGAATGGCTTCTTGCCGGACTTGAAAGCCATTCCTAAGGATGTGGCGAACAAGGCGAAGCTGATGTTCCTGAATTCCCCGAATAACCCAACGTCGGTCATCATGAGCAAGGACTACTTTAAACGAGTAGTGGACTTTGCACAGGAGAACCAGATCATCGTCTGCCACGACGCAGCCTATTCGGAAATTTTCTACGACGGCAAACCCCCTGCGAGCTTCATGGAAGTCGAAGGCTCGAAGGATGTGGGGATCGAGTTCCACTCGCTCTCGAAGACCTACAACATGACCGGTTGGCGCATCGGGTTCGCCGTCGGAAACGCACAGGTTCTCGCAGGTCTGGGCAAGGTGAAAAGCAACCTCGACTCCGGCTGTTTCCAGGCCATTCAGGAAGCCGGCATTACCGCCCTCAGGCTGGATGATTCTGTGACAGATGGCTTGCGCAAGATCTATCAGGAGCGACGCGACACTCTGGTCCCGGGCCTCAAACAGCTTGGTCTTGAGGTCGATCCGCCTCCGGCAGCGTTCTATATCTGGGTCACGGTCCCGAAGGGATACACCTCCGCTTCCTTCACAGCTCACTTGCTGGAGAAAGCCGGAATCGTGACGACACCTGGTAACGGCTTCGGCGCGCCGGGCGAAGGATATATCAGGATGACCGTGTGCACATCGAAAGAGCGATTGGCGGAAGCGGTGGAACGTATCAAGAAGGCAGGGTTCTAATCCCGTAAGGCGTGAGGGGTAAGGGGTAAGGTGAAGTAACTCTTGGCCAACCCCTCACCCCTCACGCCTAACCCCTGACTGAATTATGGAGACGGTGTTCATCGGGTTTGGGTCAAATGTCGGCGATCGAGTCGATTTCTGCGACCGTGCGGTGACGTTGTTGAGCCTGCTGCCGCACTCCCAACTCTCGGGGGTGTCGTTGCTCTATGAAACAGAGCCGGTGAACGATTTTGCCCAACCTGGCGATGGCTGGTTCTTGAATGGGGTCGTGCAGCTTGAGACGGATGTCACGCCGAAGAGCCTCCTGGCTATACTCCGTGAGATCGAGCGCTCGCTCGGCCGGGATGAGGAGAACCGATCAGGCCCCAGAACCATCGATCTGGATATCTTGTTCTACGGCCAACGGATCATCGGCGAGCCGGACCTCGTGGTGCCGCATCCTCGCATGCACCGCCGCCGGTTCGTCCTCATACCGTTGAGCGAACTCGATCCGCTGTTCGTCCATCCGTCACTCCAGCGCACAATCAGCCAATTGCTCGCCGAAGCCGGGAAGCAGCCGGAGGTTCGCCTCCTGTTTCCCCAGCCCTCGACCCGCTATGGGTCTCGCCCTGCTTGCAGCCCTCCTCCAGGCTCATGAAAATTATCCGCACCCCACGATCCATGACTGCATGGAGCGAAGAATTACGCCGGGAAGGGGTAACCATCGGGTTTGTACCCACAATGGGCGCGCTGCATGACGGCCATCGCTCTCTCATTCGAGCCGCACGATTACAATGTGATGCGCTCGTTGTGAGTATCTTCGTGAACCCTACGCAGTTTGCACCGACAGAAGACCTGACGAAGTACCCACGACCCATAGCGAAGGATCATGCGTTGTGCCGCGAGGAAGGGGTGGATGTCTGTTATGAACCGACAGCCAGGGCCATGTATCCTGAGAGCTTCCAAACGACCGTGACGGTGCCGGCGCTCGCGCGCCGATGGGAGGGAGCAGCCCGGCCTCATCACTTTGCCGGCGTCGCCACGGTGGTGACGAAACTCTTCGGCATGGTGCAGCCACATCTTGCCTTATTTGGCCAGAAAGACTACCAACAGGCAGCGCTGGTTCGGCAACTTGTGAGCGATCTCAATCTCGGCGTGGTGATTCTGATACGCCCAACCGTCAGAGAGTGGGATGGGCTGGCGATGAGTTCGCGCAACGTCTATCTCAGCGCCAACGAACGTCTGATTGCTCCCTTGCTTTCTCAAGCGCTCCAAGCCGGTCGGCAGATGATCGTTGGCGGAAAGAGCGACGTGACTGCGATCGAGCGGATCATGCGGCAGACTATCGAACGGGAACCTACCATTCATGTCGAGTACCTGGCGGTCTGCGATCAAGGCAGCCTGGATCCTCTGTCCGCCGTTACAGCTCGTGCTGTGCTCTTGGGCGCAATCCGAATCGGATCGATTCGCTTGATCGACAATCTGCTGGTGAACATGCCGGGTCGAAAGAATCTGGCTACGCGTTGACCGTGCGGTCAAGCCCTTGACCGACTAAGAGCCCGAGAACAACCTGAGCCAGACGACGGTGATGCTCCATTTGAACATCGAGAAAGCGGATGCCAATCGATGATGGGCGGACCGAACAGACCATTGCCTTGTGAATACGAATCGTTTCATCTTCCACCGTCGGCTTCAAGACCAATCCAATAACGGCCCCCTTCTGGAGCCCGGTCGTCTGCAGGGTACAGCCATCCATTGAAATGTCGGTGATTCGATTGGTCACGGACGGCTGCTTGCTCTCGAGAACCTGGGCCTCGATGGAGGCCGCCAGTCGTTGGTACTGACGCCGATCGGACGTCTGCGTATCGTGGTGCGCGCCGGAATAGAATACACGAAAACGATTTGCGCATAACTGGCATCGAAACGGATACAGGTTGACGAGGCTCAACAAACGCTCGATCCTGCCCTCGCAATACGTTGCGCGAACGAATGAGCTCCCACAAGTTGGACAATGAAATTTCTTCATGAGCCTGAACGGGCCTCGTTGTGGATAGGCCCCTGCTCCGCTAGAATCGGTTCAATGCGCGCCGGCGAGTACGTGGCCGGCTTCACCCATTTTCCATCTTCACGCTTATAGCCACCGACCTTGCTCATGTTGGACCGATGGACTTCTCGAAAGACCGGATCCATGTCGATGCCATAGGACACCGCCGTTCCGTAGACGACGTACAAAAGATCGGCCATTTCCTTCGCCACGGCCGCCAAGTCACCCCCGACCATGGACTCTTTCAATTCGTCGAACTCCTCCTCAATTAGACGAACGCGCAGCCGTTTCGTTTCCTCATTGAGATCCGTAGGGGTCGATTGTGCCAAGATGCTGAATTTACGGTGAAACTCCTCCACCATGGCCTGTTCATCCCTCATTGAGGCTCCTTACTTACGGCTCATAGGGTAATGATTTGCGCGAGACCAGCTCCACTGGATCCAACATGGGAATCTCTTTTTCAGACGAAATACCAAGCTCCTTGAAGCGACGGGCCGCCGGAAGAATTCTCGTTTCGAGCGACCCGACCGCCTTATTGTATGACAGGACGCTCTTCCCGAGCGCCTGCCCCACGTCGTTCAAATGCTCGGTCAGGACGGCCATCCGCTCGTAGAGATCCTTCCCTAACCGGCCTGCTTCCTCGGCATGCTCAGTCAATCGCTCTTGCCGCCACCCGTAGGCGACGGCCCGTAAGAGCGCCATCAGCGTCGTGGGAGTGGCAAGGACCACGCTTCGAAGGAATCCATCCTCTATGAGGCGTGGGTCATGCTCCAGTGCTGCGCCAAGAAACTGTTCGCCTGGCAAGAACAGCACGACAAATTCCGGCGCCTGTGCGAATTGATTCCAATAGGCTTTCAGGCTCAGTTCATCCATACGCGACCTCACTTGGGCGGCATGACGGCGCATCCCTTCAAGACGCTGCTCCTCGGTCCCCGCTTCATGCGCGTCGAGGTAGCCTGCCAATACAGTCTTGGCATCCACAATGATCTGCCGCCCACCAGGCAACTGGACCACCATGTCGGGGCGGAGCCGTCCACCATCGACCGTGATAGACTCTTGCTCGAAAAAATCGCAATGCGCCACCATGCCGGCCAGCTCGGCCACACGCTTGAGCGTGATCTCCCCCCATTGGCCACGGATAGCGGGCGCGCGTAGCGCCTTCACCAGGTTGCCGGTCTCCGACTGCAGACGCTGCTGCGATTCAGCTAAAAGCTTGAGATGCTGATCGAGACCTCCGTAGGCCGCTTGCCTCGATTGCTCCAGTTGCCGGAGCTGATCGTCGTATCGAGACAGCGAGTCTTGAAGGGGCTTGACCAACCCATCAATCGCCTGTTGCCGCTGGGCGAGATCGCCCCTGGCCTCAGCCTGGAGCGTTTCGAATGAGCTGCGTGCAAGGGTGAGAAAGGCTTCGTTGTTCTGCTTGAGGGCTTCGCCGGAGAGAGCCTGGAAGGTCTCGGCCAATTCTTGTCTGGCCTGGCCCAACAGAGTCTTTTGTTCGTCGAGATGGAACGCGGCCTCAGCCGCCTTGGTCTCCGCTACCGCACGGGCTTGAGAGGCCTCTGAAAGATCCTGCCTCGTTTGATCGAGATCGAGACGGTCCTGTGATGCCTGACGGCGTAATTCGTCTGCCAGCGATTCTGCCCGCTGTGCCCGTTCGCCGACAGTCAGCAGTTGCGCCTGCATGTTCGCGCGTACGCGAGCGGCAATCCAGAACCCGACGATCAGCGCGCCGAGGAGACATCCGACGAGAACCCCTGCACTAAAGACCGTGCTATCAATCATGGGTGACCGTCCAGGTCATGCCGCCGACTACGATTCGGAAAAGTTGTTGGGTGTTGCCATGAGACGAGCACGCGGTTGAAGAGTACGTAACCACCAGAGAAAGGTCAATACTGTAAATGGCTTTCGCCTCTGCAAAATACCTCATCGATGACATCACGGAGGAGTCCCGGCCTGCTCCTGTACGATGATCTCCCCTCGCTCCGCATCCAGGCTGATCCAATCTCCGTCCTTAAGTCTGGTGGTGATACCTGGTACATTCGCAACCGCCGGCAATCCGAACTCGCGAGCAATAATCGCCCCATGTGACAATGTCCCGCCCATCTCGGCGACCAATCCTGCTGCCACCCCAAACAACGGCGCCATGCCTGGGTCGATGACCGAGACCACGAGAATGTCGCCGCGGCAGACTTGGTTCCAGTCCTCCATCGATCGGACGAACCGGACCGGTCCCACGACACGACCTGAGCTGATGGGAATACCGTGAAAAATCCCGCCAGAAACGACAGCGGGAGATACCTCCGTGCCTCGGACCGCTTCGCGCCAATCCTGAATCGTGTCTGGAACACTTAACATGGCGTTTCGGTCTCGCTCGGCCCTGCGAACCTGAATGATTCCTTGCCAACCGCTCGATCCTCCGGCTAACAAGTCAGCGCGCGCTTCGATCGTCAGATAGAACACATCTTCCTGCGATGAGAGTCGCCCCTGTTCAACCAACCACTCACCCAAGCGAAGCAGGAGACTCCTTGTTGCTGCAGCGTAGTACATCAAATGATGCCGGTTCGCCTCCCGCAGGGCAAAGAACCGGCAGAGCCGTCGATACCACCAAGAAAAAACGGCCCACCGATGGAGTCGCCATCCAAACCTGGCGCGAATCTCAGCAAGCGCTTGCTCCCGTACGATGGTTTGGCGTTGAAGTATGTCCGCCGGAGTGGTGCTGGTCGGAGCCAGAGTCTGCGTTCTCAATACCGTCAGCAACAATTCTGGCCGATCTGCAAACCGAGGCGACATGGGATCTGACTCACCGATCCCTCGATGGCCATAGTCGTCGAGATACCGGTTAAAGGCACGGAGGACGTCGGTACCTTCAAGTTTGCGACGAACCTCAACTGGCTCCCACCCCTCTGCGGTGAACAGCGACGTCACTGACGGGTCACGCCGTACCATGTCCGCTATTTCCGCCAGGCGGACAATCTGTTGCGCACTGATCACCACGGCCTGACCCTGTAACGCTCCGTTCAGCAGAGCTCTCCAGTCTTTACCCAGCCAGCGGGGCAGCACGCCGCCTAGTGCCTGCAAACACTGCGCGACTCCTCCTGCGATGCCGAATGTCAGTTCACGTTCATCGAGCCATTTCGCGATGGCATCCAGACGTAGGGCAATCTCTTCGCCTGAGAGAGATCGAAGCCGCTCGGCGCGTTGCTCTGCCGCCATCGCTTTCATCTCCACGAACCAGGCCGGCCCATGGCGCACTGCCTTTCTCATCTCGCCGATCATCACGACACCGGCACGGGCGAGCGCAAACCACCCGAGGGGATGAGTCTCCGGCGGCCTGGCAAGGGTTTCTCCTCCCATCTGCTCCGCCAACAAGGAGGGATTTCCCCGCAGTTGTACGACTAGGGAATGAAACAATGTCATATTGATGTAGGGACGCCCATGGAACGTGCGGACCGACGTGATCCCTTCTGGAATCAGGCAGCCCATACGCCGATAGGGTGAAAGAATGTAGCGCTCCATGAACTGTTCGAGAAACGACAGGCCAAGCGGACTCGGCAACTCCGGCAACGTCTCTTTGAAATTGGCGCGCGACCACTCGCAATCGTCATTGGTCAGCGGTCTAGGTCCAGTTAGGCCGGAGATGGGCCGCGCTTGAAGCAGCCATAGGCCTCGCTCATCGTAAAGCCATTCGAGATCCACCGGATGGCCGAATGTCTTTTCAATCTGCTTGGCCGCACGGGCCAGGGCAAACAGTCGGTCGTCCGACAACGTGGCACGACCCACAGCCTCATCCGGCAGCGGCACTTCGCAAAGACCCTTGCCTGTCACCCTTAAAACCTGAGTTTGCCTGGCAATCGTCCGTTGGCTGACCCGGATGGGTTGACTGCTTTCGGCGATCTCAACCACATACTGATCCGGCGTCGCCCTCCCATCGACGAGGGCCGCCCCAAGCCCCGCAACAGCATTGACCATCACCTGGGTCGCTCTGCCTGTGAGAGGATGGACAGAATAGGCCACACCGGCAGCGCTCGCCTCTAACAATGGTTGAATCACGATTGCCATGGCGGGAGGCACTTCATTCAATCCCGATGTTGCATGGTAATTCAGAACCCGCTCATCCCAGATCGAGAGCCACAGGTCTTTGACTGCCGTCCCCATCTCCTCCAACGAAACGCCGAGGCGTGTGCGATAGACTCCCGCAAAGCTCGCATGAGTTCCATCTTCGTTTGTGGCTGACGACCTCACCGCCCAGAGCCCATGCGACGGCAGGTCAAGCCGGCGCACCTGTTCGACGATCTGCGCCGTCAGTTCAACGATGTCGTGGTTCTGAATGATGATGCGAGAGCGGGAAAGTATCCGCTGGCGTTCGGCCCCAGAGGAGTGCAGAGCTGCCTGCCACTGTTCCGCTGGAGAAAAACCCGGCGCGTGAAGCGCGTGACCGTAGGCCTCCGTCGTCACGCAGAATCCGGGAGGAACGGGGAATCCTCCGGCGAGCAGACGCGCTAAGCCTACGGCTTTCCCCCCAACAAGAGCTGGTTGAGTGCAAGCGGCCAAGGGAAGAAGGAGGGGGCGGTTCATGGAAGTGGATACTACCTAGAGGACAAGAAGGAGGTAAAGGTCATTGACGTTCGTGCCGGTAGGACCGGTCATGATGAGCTGATTGAGTCGCTTCAATGCGGGATAGGTGTTGTGGCGCTTCAACGAATCCTTCAGGTCCACCGAGAGGCGCTGTGCGCGCGCCACGGTACCGCCATCGATCACGGCGCCGGCCGCGTCAGTCGGACCGTCAGTGCCATCGGTGCCGATCGCCGCCACCCACACCTTGGCCAGGCCGACGATTTCCAATGCAGCAGCTGCAGCAAATTCTTGCGCCCTCCCGCCTGCTCCCTTTCCCGTGACGGTCACGGTGGTTTCCCCACCGGCCACCACACAACAGGGCCGCTTGAGTGGTTTGCCCGATCGCACAATGCGCCTCGCGAGGGCGCCGAACCGCTGCCCCTCGTCTCGCGCCTCTCCGGTTAAGGCCGACCTATTCACGAAGGTTCGCAGGCCTGACTCGCTGGCTGCCTGTGCCACAGCCGTGACAGCCGCTTCGTTGTTCCCGACGATATGATGATGGACTCGACGAAATAGAGAGGAGCCAGGCTTCGGGGTCTCACTCGCGAACCCCTGACTCCCATGGTTGAGATGCTGACGCACGCGCTGAGGGACCGCCCGCCAAATACGATGGCATTTCAAAATCGCGACAGCTTCTTGATAGGTTGTCGGGTCCGGGACTGTCGGCCCTGAGGCAATGGCACTGAGGTCGTCACCCAACACATCCGACAGAATCAGCGTCACAACGGTGGCTTCGGTCAACTCAGCAAGACGTCCACCTTTGATGCGTGAGAGATGTTTTCGAACGGTGTTGATTTCACGAATACTCGCTCCGCATCGCAAGAGTTCCTGTGTGGTCCGTTGCTTGTCGGCTAGCGTAATTCCTGCGACAGGAGCAGGGAGTAAACTCGAAGCCCCACCGGACAAGAGTACGATCAAGAGGTCTCGCCGACCAAGTTCTGCCGCCATGGCACTGAGCCTGGCCGCCGCCTGCAGCCCGAACCGATCGGGAACCGGGTGACCAGCTTCCGCCACAACGATTCGTTTCGTCGGCACAACATGGCCATGTTTGACTACGACGAAGCCGCCCTGCAGTCGAGAGCCCAGCCGCCGTTCTACCGCCTGGGCCATCGAGGCCGTGGCCTTCCCTGCCCCGACCACGACGACATGCTCATAGCGACGCAGATCATATCGACGCCGGCCAATGACCAGCTCCTCGCCGTTCCTGGAGATAGCACGGCTGACTGCCGTACGGGCGTCTGCCGCAGCTAGTCCTCGAACGATTAATTTCTTCAGAAGTGGCCGGATAGGAGAGGGCGGCAGGCTGAGGTTAAGGTTGAGCGAAGACCTGACTTTCTTCATCTCAGCCTTGGTCTCAGCCTTAACCTTCCGATAACACCTGCGATGGACTAGGGGGTCTTGTCCTGCTTGAAACAACGGCTAGGACAAGTCTGCCGAGGGACTTTCATTTGATAGGTCCCACGTGGGAGCACATCTTTCTTGAATTCAGGATTCAGCATCTTGAGTTCCAAGAAGTAGGTTCCATATTCTTCGGCAATCGAGGTGAGGGCTCGTTGGGAATCTTTCACGTTGACGGTGACCGTTTCAATTTCCATCGGCACATACAGGTCTTTCTTGCTCAGCCCCAAATACTTCTCAGGCTGCGAATAGATTTCCTTGGCGGCAATGATTCTCGGGACATAGCGCATCGTTTCCCGTGGCCCGTGCATCTTCCAATAGTCTGTAATATTTTGATCCTTCAACAGCTTACGAACTCGTTCTTCACCGGCATTGTACGAGGCCATGGCCATGAACCAATCGTTTTCCTTGAAATCCTTGAGATAGCGCAAATACTTGACCGCCGCTTCCGTCGACATTTCCAGATTGCGGCGTTCGTCAAGGACTGCGTCGCTCTTGAGACGATAGCGCCGTCCGGTGGAGGGGATAAACTGCCACGGCCCGGACGCCTTCGCCTTTGAATAGGCGGCGGCCACACACTTGCTCTCCACCAGCAACATATACTTGAGGTCGTCCGGTAATCCGGCCTCGGCCAACTGTTTTTCGGCGGGAGGGAAACAGCGTCCGGTTCGTTTGGCGAGAATGATACTTTCGCCCTGGTCCTCCAAAAATTGATAGAACTCATATTCGATACGTTCACGTACCTGCCAGTTATCGAGCGGAACTGGTTGGCCGGCAAAGGTCAACTTGTCAGGCAGCTTAAACGAACTGAGGAAGTAGCGCTCTCCGTCTCGCTTGATTTCAGGAAGAATGACGAGGCGATCTTCTGGCTCGTTGGGGTCCTCAAGAGGATCGACCAAGATCACCTCTCGGTCTGGTTCTCCAGTGGCTCCAGATCGAGGCGTATTCTCCTTTGCCTCGGACTGTTCAGGTTGCGCCTGTGCCCCTGTCACAATCGGCAACATGAGCACCATCCACAACCCGTTGAGTGCCAATATTCTTCGAACCCATGTCGTCATGACCATCCTGCCTCCTACATGCAGTGAACGATCCGTAGCCAACTTTGTATGCTAACAGTCTGATAAGGGACCGGCAAGCATGATCGACTTTCAGATTCATGCTAGACTGCGTGACTATGCGTGCGCTGGCCCTCCTCAATGATCGCATCACCCACTGCACCGCCTGCTTACGGCTCGTCACCTATCGGGAGACGATCGCCACAGAGAAGCGGAAGCAGTATGAGGACTGGACCTACTGGGGACGTCCAGTTCCCGGATTCGGGGATTCCCACGCCCGCCTCTACGTGCTCGGACTAGCGCCTGCTGCCCACGGTGCCAACCGAACCGGGCGGGTATTTACAGGCGATCGCAGTGGAGACTGGCTCTATGACGCTTTACACCGATTTGGTTTCGCCAACCAACCGGGCTCTCACCACCGGGATGACGGGCTGAAGCTATCGGACTGTTACATCGGCGCCACCGTCCGTTGCGCGCCACCCGACAACAAGCCTGCCCCCGAGGAATTCAATGCCTGCCGCCCCTATCTGCGAGAAGAGCTCCAATTATTACGGAAGGTCCGTGTGGTTGTGGCGCTGGGCAAGATCGCCTTCGATCATTACTTGAAAGCCTGCCGTGATGAGGGGTTGCAGCTTCCTTCACCGCTTCCGAAATTTTCCCATGGCATCGTCCAGGCTCTTCCCTGGAACATTACACTGATCGGCTCATACCATCCAAGCCAGCAAAATACCTTCACCGGACTATTGACCAGACCGATGTTTCACCATATCTTCGCAACGGCTCGACAACGACTTGCCGAGCCGGAGGAGTGAAACAGGCTGAGGTCAAGGTTGAGCGAAGAGCAACCGCTGTTCATCTCAACCTTAGCCTGAGCCTCAACCTTTCTGCACTGGCGAACTTTTTCCAAGCATACTTACTAGGCGTTACTTCTTCGTTTGTGCTTCCCAATCCGCCAAGAACTTCTTGAGTCCACTATCCGTCAGCGGGTGTTTCACCATCTGCTGAAAAATTGTGAACGGCATCGTACAGATGTGCCCGCCGGCGAGTGCCGCCTCGACAACATGTTGAGGATGGCGCACGCTGGCCACCAGCACCTGAGTTTTATAGTCGTAGTTCCGATAGATGGTCAGGATCTGGCGGATGAGTTCCATCCCGTTTGAGCTGATGTCGTCAAGCCGACCGATGAACGGTGAGACGCACCATGCACCGGCTTTTGCTGCGAGGAGAGCCTGGGTTGGAGAAAAGCACAATGTGACGTTCACCTTGATGCCCTCGGCGGCCAATCTCTTGGTGGCCTTCAACCCTTCAGCAATCAACGGCACCTTCACCACGATGTTCTTATGGATTTTCGCAAGTTCCTTCCCTTCCTTCACCATGGCATCGGCTTCGAGGCTGACGACTTCTGCACTGATCGGCCCATCCACGATATTGCAAATTTCGACGAGCATTTCCTTAAAGCTGCGCCCTTCCTTGGCGACAAGCGACGGATTCGTGGTTACTCCGTCAAGAAGTCCGAGGCTGGCCGCTTCCTGGATTTCCTTGACGTTGGCTGTATCAAGAAAGAATTTCATGGCATCGTCCTTTCATGTCGAGATGAGAAATCATTGTGGTCAATTCATTATCGGTTATTCTATGAAGAACTCAACACGGCTACAATCCTCTACCAACCATACGCCAGTTTGACAGGCCCAAGACTGCCGGTTAGAATCCGACTATTCACTATGGCTCGCTTCTACGCTGCTTATATCTATACGACCGAGGAGAATGCATGATGCAACGATCGGCCTGGGTGCTCCTGTTCGGTCTGATCCTGACCGGCTGCGGCGGTGGTAATCCCTATCTTGAACAGTCGCTCAAACCGGCTGAGCTTCAAGGCAAAGACAAGGCCTGGTTTGAAAAAAACTGGGGAGCACCGAGCGGTAAGGCCGCGAGATTTTTTGGCGGCGAAACCTGGACCTACTATCGCATTGCCGGTGGCAAAACAGGTCCACCTCTCTTTAACTTCTCCCCTAATCAGTGCCAGATCACGCTCAAATTCGACAAAGAAGAAAAGCTGGCCGACTCTAGTTACTCAGGCTGTTAACCGGCAAGTTTTTCCTGAAATTTGTGCGCGCAGGATCGGCTGCAGAAATAATACGTCTGCCCCCCGATGTCTTCCGTTATTGCCGCTTCCCGTGGAACAAACGCCAAGCAAACAGGATCCTGAACCATGTGATCCTTGTCGGGGAGGAGACCCGCCGGCTTACCCCGACCTTTGAACACTCGAACGGCACGCCGGATGAGAAAATACAGCACAACAAGTAGCCCGAGAATGAGGATATTTCTATACATAGTGGGGTGTCCTTACTGATGCCACAATCCTATGGGACAGCACGACCACTGTCAAGGGCTCCCTACTCTATCCTGGCTGATACGCTAACGAATTTTCGTTCCCACCTTCTATTCAAACGGCCTAGCTCTGTATGGGCGGAAGGGCCTACCTTCCAAGAAAAATCAGTACTTCAGGTGGGTATGCTTCCGCATTCTATCATGGTAGATTGTGCCATGACGATTTGCGATAAATGTCGCGGTGCGATGTTACCGGAACGGGCAGTGGATCTGAACGCAGGGCTTGCGATCACAGTGTTCGCGTGTTTGAATTGTGGTCGCCGGAAATCAGCGGATCAGGAACCTCGGCCTATTACCGCAAGACATTAGCCGGCGCTATGACAGAACCGAAACCGCTCACGTACGACGAGCACAAGGCAGCTGAAGCCGCCTTCCGTGGCGATCCGCCCAATACCGATTGGACGGATTCAGCCCAGGAAATTTACGCTCGCCTATCTGCAGCGATCATCGCACGAAGAGCCGCTGTGCTTACTCATTCAAGCGAGCGGGATCTTGAGGCAATCGGTCGATAACTCATGATGCTGTCCCCCTCCTACGCCACACGATAGCTGCCACCACATCTTCTCAACTTCTTCCTTGTTGTGAATCTGATGACCCTCAACAGAGGATCTGTCGCGACAGCAGGTAATTGCCGTTCAGATTTACGATGTGGGGAGCCGGAGCAGAGAAGAGAATCTATCGAAGACTCAGTACATCCATCATGTCGTACAGCCCTGGCTGCTGCCTGATGACCCACCGAGCGGCACGTAGAGCGCCTCCCGCGAAGGTATCTCGGCTACTCGCTCGATGCGTCACTTCGATACGTTCACCCATTCCACCAAAGAGAATCGTGTGGTCGCCGACAATGTCGCCTGCACGAATGGTTTGAATCCCGATTTCACCTTTCTTCCGTTCCCCGATAAGACCTTTTCTGGCGTAGACGCCGACCTGATCCAGATCGCGGCTCACAGCATGCGCCAAGACTTCTGCAATCTTGAGCGCCGTCCCGCTCGGCGCATCCTTTTTCAGACGATGATGGGCTTCAATCACTTCAATGTCGTATTCGTCTCCTAACGTTTTCGCCATCTCACTAATGACCTTATAGATCAGATTGACGCCCACGCTCATGTTGGGGGACAACACGCAGGGAACTTGGCAGGCAAGTGATTTCAGCTCTTCAAGCTGAAGAACGGAAAATCCTGTCGTACCGATCACCATCGCTCTTTTGCGCTGCGCCACCGTGCGTAGATGATGCAAGGTCGCTTCAGGGGAGGAGAAATCGACGACCACTTCGCCTCTATCAAGAAGCCCCACGAGATCGTCGGTAATCGGGAGGCCCGCACGGCCACAACCAGCCGTCTCTCCGGCATCGTCACCCACAGCGAGATGGCCTTTCCCTTCGACCGCACCGGCCAACGTCAGGGTGGTCGAATCTTTGATGAGAGCGACCAGCCGACAACCCATGCGACCGGCTGCCCCTGCGACAATAACATTGATCATCCGAAACCTTACCCCTTACGCCTCACCCCTCAGGTTAAATGAGGCCTGCATCCTTTAAGACCCGCGTCAGTTGATCCTTCGTCTCGGTCGCCATGGCACAAAGCGGTAGCCGCAGCTCCGGATCGATTTTGCCCATCATGCCCAACGCAGTTTTCACCGGAATCGGGTTGGTCTCATAAAAGAGTGCGGTGAAGAGCGGCGATAGTGCGAAATGAATCCGGCGCGCTTCGTCGATGCGTCCGCTCAAGAAGGCCTTGACCAATTGCGCCATCTCGGATGGGACGACGTTCGATGTCACGCTAATGACCCCTCTCCCTCCGACTGCCATCATGGGCAACGTCAGGGCGTCATCTCCGGCAAGAACGATCATCCGATCGCCACATGTATGCGCGATCTCGGAGGCCTGCTGGACTGACCCACTCCCCTCTTTGATCCCGACAATGCTCTGCAATCCACACAGTCTCGCAACTGTGGATGGCAACATGTTCACGCCGGTCCGTCCAGGAATGTTATACAGAACTTGAGGAAGGTCCACCGATTCCGCAATCGCCTTATAGTGCCGGTACAACCCCTCTTGCGTCGGCTTGTTGTAATAGGGCGTAATGATCAGTGCCCCGTCGGCCCCTGCCTGCTTGGCATGCTTCGTAAGGGACACCGCTTCTTCTGTGCTGTTAGAGCCGGTCCCGGCAATCACGGGGACACGCCGATTGACCACTTCGACGGTCAATTCAACTACACGATGGTGTTCCTGATGCGAGAGGGTGGCGGATTCTCCGGTGGTGCCACAAGGCACAATCCCGTTCGTCCCGTTGGCAATTTGCCATTCTATAAGGTCGCCGAAGGCCCGCTCATCAACCTTGCCATTCCTGAACGGGGTCACTATGGCAATCAATGCACCGGTAAACATGTTCATCCCTCCGCCGCGAAGTCCGCTCCTCATTCGAGGAATGCCGGAATCGTTTCGCCCTTTATCAAGTCCTCGTAAGTCTCCCTGGTCTTGATAACATAGATTTCCCCATCTTTGATCAAGACTTCCGGCACCCGAGGTCGCGAATTATAATTCGAGGCCATCACAAATCCATAAGCCCCTGCACTCATCACCGCCAGCATGTCCCCAGGATTGACCTCCGGCAGCGACCGGTCCTTCGCCAGAAAATCTCCGGACTCGCAGACTGGACCGACCACATCCACGTGATGCTTGGGCCGCAGTAATACCGCCTCTGACAAGGGACGAATATCGTGATAGGCCCCGTAGAGGCTCGGACGGATTAGGTCGTTCATTGCTGCATCGACGATGATGAACCGCTTTGCTTCGCCGTCCTTCCGATATAACACCTTCGTGACGAGAATACCTGCGTTGCCGACGATGACACGACCCGGCTCCATGATCAGGGTGACATTCAAATCCTTCAGCAGTGGCGACACGGCATCTGCAAGGTCTTGCGGCAACGGCGGCGTTTCATCCGAGTAGGTAATGCCAAGGCCGCCGCCGATATTGACATAGCGGATGTTGATGCCCTGCGACTTCAAAGCTCCAACCAGCGTCACCACCTTCTTCACAGCCTCGACGAACGGCGTGACTTCGGTCAACTGTGACCCGATATGCTTGTGGACCCCGACGACATCGATGTTGGCGAGCGAGGAAGCCAGCGTGAACTCTTCGAGCGCCCGATCGGCGGCAATCCCGAACTTGCTCTTTTTGAGACCGGTCGAAATATAGGGGTGCGTTTTCGGATCGATGTCAGGATTGATGCGGAGGGCGACTCTCGCCTTGGTTCCGACGGAAGCCGCCACTTCATTAAGCGCCTGCAGCTCGGCCGAGGACTCGACGTTGAACATGAGGACGTCGGCCTTCAGGGCCTCGCGAATCTCCTCCACGCTCTTGCCGACGCCCGCAAAAACGATCTTTGAGGGAAGAACGCCCGCCTTGAGCGCCCGAAAGAGTTCCCCCCCTGACACAATATCCACCCCGCTCCCCTCCTTGGCCATAAGGCGGAGGATCGCGATATTGGAATTGGCCTTCATGGCGAAGGCAATCACATGGGGGATACTCTTGAAGGCCCCGTCATAGGCCCGGTAATGACGGACAAGAGTCGTGTAGCTGTAGACGTAACATGGCGTGCCGACCTCCTTGGCGATCCGGCTGACCGGCACCTGCTCGCAATAGAGTTCGCCGTGTCGATACTCAAAGCTATGCATCCTGCAAATCTTCGTTGAGATGCTCGATGCCTGCAAGCGGGAAGCCTTGCAATGACGCCTCGAACGCATCCTTGAACTTACGATAGCGGACCTTCACATTCGGAATCGCGACCTTCATGGCGTCTGAATCCAGCAACGCTTTGAGAGCGTCCGGCGTCGCCAGTTTGAGGTGTTCGAAGTTGACGATGATGTCCATACGCGCCTGATTGGCCGCTTCCTTGATTCGCTTAATCAATTCCAAGGCATTCAGACGATCGAGCGTACCATCAAGGTCTACGAACAGCGCGGCGAACTTGTCGTGCCGCTTGGCCTTGATGTGGAATATCAACTGTTGCGCCGAGAGCGCGTTCGGATCTAGCGCCTGTTTCAGCGCATGCAGCGCGCTTGGAATCAATTGCTCTTTGTCCAACACCGGGAGCTTCGCTTGAAGATTCTTCAACACCCCTGCGAGCGGTGACAGGGACGCTTTGGGACAGGTTCTCTTGACCAACTTCCGGAACTCTCGATTCATCTCCAATCTCGGAATGAACCGCTGACTCGTGCCAGACAGCCGTTTCCAGATTGAAGGGATCGAATAGAATTCATGATTGGCCCAGTGGAAGCCATCTAATAGTTGCTCGACCGTCATCCGGCTCGGCTGAAACACCACATGCTTGCCGTCGTACTTCGCCCAGTCCCTATCGAAGATACGACCGGACTTTTCCAAGCGATCGAACAATTGCGTTCCAGGAAGAGGTGTCAACACATTGAAGTATGCCAATTCCACTTGGTTTTTTGTCAAGAAATCGACGGCCCGTTCGAACACGGTCACATCGTCGCTGTCGAATCCGAACACGATCCCAGGGTTCACCATAATGCCGTAATCGTGGAACATCTTGATTTCATCGGAGAACTTCTTGACTCGGTTAAACGGCTTGTTCGTTTCGTCTAGCGCGTCTTCATCGAGCGATTCCATCCCGACAAAGACCGACACGCAGCCACTCTCGGCCGCAAGCTTGACCATCTCCTCATCGTCGGCCAGGAACATCGTGGACTGGCAGCCCCATTTAAGCTTGAGGGGCTTCAGCGCGGTCCAGAGCTCACGGCAATAGGCACGGTTGCTGTTGTGCAAGTCATCGACAAACGCGACAATGCTGCCGTCCTCTATGCCGACTCGAATCTTAAGCGTAGTGAGAAAGGCGGTCCACATCGGCTCATCGCGTACCCGCTCGACCAACTCACTGCGAATCCACCGCTGAACATTTCGAAGCTCTGTGATCACTTCCTTCACCGGCCGACGCCGCGTGGTCTTTCCATTAAACGGAGATACACTGCAGAACTCGCAATCGAAATGACATCCTCTGGTCGTGAAACTACACTGCCTCGTCATGTAGGAGTCTGGGCTCAGCAACTCGACGCGGGGGCTCTTATAATTCTCCAGAGAGGGAAACGACGTCATCTTATACATACGCTGCATGTTCCCCGCCTCATAATCCGCGACCAATTGCGGCCAGAGATCTTCGGCTTCTCCACACACGATCGCATCCGCATATTGAAGCGCCTCGTCGGGGCAGTAGGTGGGATGGACTCCTCCCATGACGATCGTCTTCCCTCGCTTGCGAAACTCTACTGCGATCTCGTAGGCCCGAGGGGCATAGCAGGTAAACATGGAGATACCAACCATATCGCAGGGAAAGTCGAAGTCGATTTCGTGCACCGCTTCATCGATCAGGCTGACTTCCCAATTCTCCGGTGTGTAGGCCGCAATTGTTGGCAAACTCAGCTTGGGAAACCAGACCGCGCGGCGCTCAGAAGCGGTCAGTCGATAGGGATTATTGAGCGGGTAGGGATCGACCAGCAACAACCGCTTGCCCGGTGCGCGGTTGATCGTTACCGCCTGCCCGATGGACTGACTCTGCCGCACTGGTTGAATGAGCTCCATGAGCTGATCCTCCTGACCTCTCCCCGGCTATTCAGCCGGGGATATCAATACGTTCATTGAAATGTTTTCAACAGTTCCTGTTGTCGTACGTCAACTTAATCCTGAATGGATTGAATCTCTAGCGGCTCAACCTCGATGCCGCTGAATCTCGGCTCATCCTTGCACAGCAATTGCCAGCTCTGCAGTATAGCGTTATCCGGCTATGCAGGTCCAGCAAGGGGGGGGGCCAAGATCTTACCTGGTTCCCACCGGTTGTAACGGAGGTAGATTGACATCCTGTCCCTGTAGCATTGGATCCGGCTGTGGCTCGGCAGATTCGGCTGCCGCTGCTGCGCTACGCCGTTTCTCCTCAATCGCCTCTAACTCCTTTTGCCGTTCGATGGTCGAATTTACACCGACACTTTCAGGAGGCACCGGCGACCCCACGGCTCCGCAAGCCGCCGACACTCCAATCATCACGCCCACCACTATGAACCTCGCGCTCGACAGCCACACCTTCACGAGAGTATCCGATCGAGTTCCTTGATCCGCCGCGCCACACTCGTACTGGCAGTCCCACCTACCTGAGACTTCCGGTCGATCGCGGCAGTGACCGTCAACCGAGCAAGCAGACTCTTTTCAATTCGCTCAGAGAATGTCCGCAGCTCATTGAGCGAAAAGGCCGTGAATTCACGGCCTTGATCCAGTGAAGCCCGCACCAATCGGCCTGTGATCGCATGCGCTTCGCGAAACGGCACTCCTCTGCTCACAAGATAATCCGCAACTTCCGTCGCTAACATTCCCCCACCCTGAACCGCCTGCTTGAGCACGTCCCGATTCACGGTGAGTCGGCGCATCAGTTCGGTCAAGATTTTCACTGAGGCGGTGACGGTATCCAGGGCATCGAAGAGCGCCGGCTTGTCCTCTTGGAGGTCTCGATTATAACTCAAGGGCAGAGCCTTAAGAGTCGTCAACAGATTGACCAAATGACCATAGACCCGTCCCGTCTTGCCCCGCACCAGTTCGGGCACATCGGGATTCTTCTTCTGCGGCATCATGCTGCTGCCGGTGCAAAAGGTATCGGGGAGCCCAATAAATTGGAACTCCTGAGACGACCAGAGGATCAATTCCTCACTGAGCCGAGACAGATGCATCATCGTGATCGACAGCGCCGAAGCTATCTCAATCACAAAATCCCGATCGGACACGGCATCGAGGCTGTTTTGCGTCACGGAGGGAAAGCCCAATAGCTCTGCAGTGAACCGGCGATCGACTGGGTAGTTGGTCCCTGCGAGCGCACCGGACCCCAATGGCATGACATTCACACGCACCGATGCATCACGAAATCGCCCCTTATCCCGCTCGATCATTTCCACATAGGCCAAGAGATGATGAGCGAACAGCACCGGCTGGGCACGCTGTAAATGCGTATAGCCCGGCATGGCGACTGTTAGATTTGCCTTTCCCTTCGCCACCAGCACCCGCTGAAAATCTTCCAGGTTGGCCACGAGCCGGCTCAGTTCATCACGCAAGTACAGCCGAATATCCAATGCAACCTGGTCGTTCCGACTTCGGCCCGTGTGTAACTTGCCGCCGAGGGAACCGATCAATTCTGTCAGCCGGCGCTCGATCGCCATATGAATGTCTTCATCTTGAGGGGTGAAGCGAAAACGGCCCCGATCAAATTCCCTCTTCACCGACTCCAGGCCCTGTACGATCGCCCTGACTTCAGAGGCGGTCAACACGCGGGCCTTCCCCAAGGTCTTGCAATGGGCGATACTGCCCTGGATATCATGGGCGTAAAGCCGACGATCGACCGCCACCGAAACAGTGAAGGATTCCACCAACCGATTCGTCTTGTGTTTGAACCGCCCACCCCAGGCCTTTCCGCCTTCCAACACGGCAGGGTCGCGGCCCGTTGCTCGTCCCATCAGGAGGAGCCCTTCTTTCTTTGAGCTCTAATTTTCAGCCGCAACGCGTTCAACCGAATAAAACCCTCGGCATCTTTCTGATTATAAACTTCGTCCTCTTCAAACGTGGCAATATCGAGACGATAGAGCGAGTGCTTCGACTTACGCCCGGCCAACGTGCAACTCCCTTTATAGAGTTTCACCCTCGCCGTGCCGGTTACATCCTGCTGCGCCATATCGATCGAGGCCTGGATCATTTCTCGTTCCGGGCTGAACCAATAGCCGTTGTAAATCAGGTCGGCGAAACGCGGGATCAAACTGTCCCTGAAATGCAGGACTTCGCGATCCATCGTCAACGATTCCAGTCCGCGATGCGCCACATGGAGGATCGTTCCGCCCGGCGTTTCATAGACCCCGCGCGATTTCATTCCGACGTAGCGATTCTCCACCAGATCGACACGCCCAATCCCATGCGCGCCCCCCAGCTTATTGAGATGCGCCAACAACGTCGCCGGACTCATTTTCTTGCCGTCGACGGATACCGGATTACCAGCCTCGTAACCGATTTCGACTTCGAGCGGCTTGTTCGGCGCCCGCTCCGGCGACACCGTCATTTGGAAAATTTCATCCGGCGGCGATTCCCAGGGGTCTTCCAAGATGCCGCCTTCATAACTCACATGGAACAAATTCAGGTCCATGCTGTAGGGTTTGGCTTTCGTCGCTGTCACGGGGATACCATGTCTATCGGCATACTCGATCAATTCACGCCGCGATTTCATCGTCCATTCACGCCAGGGCGCGATGATCTTGAGATTCGGCGCCAGCGCCGTGTAGGTCAGCTCGAACCGTACCTGGTCGTTGCCCTTTCCGGTGGAACCGTGTGACACAGCCTCGGCGCCTTCTTTGAGCGCAATCTCGGCCTGACGCCGCGCAATGAGGGGCCGCGCGATTGAGGTTCCGAGCAGATAGCAGCCTTCGTATACGGCGTTGCCTCGCAACATCGGGAACACATAGTCCTTCACGAAGGTCTCGCGCAGGTCCTCGACGTAGACTTTTTTCACACCGAGCTTTTGCGCCTTGACCTTGATGGCTTGCAGATCTTCGCCTTGCCCTAGATCGGCACAGAACGCGATAACTTCACAGCCATAGGTTTCTTGTAGCCACTTCAAGATTACGGAAGTATCAAGTCCGCCTGAATAGGCCAACACGACTTTCTTCATGATACGACTCATCGTCTCGTTCGACTCCTCTTGCCTAATAGGTTCGTTAAGATGGCCTTCTGCATGTGCAACCGATTCTCCGCCTGGTCGATGATGACCGACTGCGGACCATCCAGCACCTCGGCGCTGATTTCTTCACCCCGGTGGGCGGGCAAACAGTGCATGACAATCGCATCGGGCTTGGCCCGATGCAACAGGCGGCTGTTTACTTGATACGGAGCCAACGCTTTTAGCCGTCGCGCATGCTCCCGCTCGCGTCCCATACTGATCCAGATATCGGTGTAGATCACGTCAGCTTCCTTCGCCGCGACATGAGGATCGTGCCCTATTTCGATCACCGCACCGGTTGCTGCCGCCTCGCCCCTCGCCCTATCCACAATATGCTGCTCCGGCTGATACCCCACCGGACACCCAAGAGTGATGGTCATCCCCATCTTCGCCACCGCCTCGATCAGTGAATTCGCCACATTGTTGCCGTCGCCGATATAGGCAATCTTGATCCCCTTCAATCGTCCCTTTTTCTCGCGAATAGTCAGGAGGTCTGAAAGGGCCTGACAGGGATGGCTCAGGTCGGTCAATCCATTGATCACCGGCATCGTTGCTTCCCTCGCCCATTCCTCCACTATCGAATGGTCATAGGTGCGGATGACGATCGCGTCGAGATAGCGTGATAACACGCGCGCCGTATCGGCGACACTTTCTCCTCGCGAAAGCTGGATCTCGGCCATGGGCAGGACCAGCGCGTGGCCGCCTAACTGGTTCATCCCCGCTTCGAACGACACTCTCGTGCGCGTCGATGGTTTCTGGAATAACAGACCCAGTGTTTTGCCTGGAAGCAGCGGATGAAGAATCCCGCGCTGCTGTTTGTCCTTCAATAGGGCCGCAGACTTCAGCAAGCTCTCCACTTCCGCCTTGCTGATGGCCGCAACATCCAGAAAGTCTTTCTTACCTGCCTGCGTTCCTGTCGTTCTTGTAGTCATCTGCTCGATGTCTATTCTGCGTAAGTACGCTCTACGCCGCCTGTTTGCTGAAAATCTGATCCAGCACATCGAGTAATCGATCAATTTCCAACTGGGTGATGATGAGGGGCGGCACGAACCGCAGCACACGCTCGCCTGCCCCATTGATGAGAATGCCACGGGCCAAACATTCGCTCACAACGGATTTCCCCTCCATGTCAAGTTCAACCCCCTGCAGGAGTCCGAGGCCGCGCACTTCTCGCACCACCCGATGTCTCTTTTTACAGTCCGATAACCCCTTGGCAAAATACTCTCCCATCCGGCGCGCATGATCGAGCACTTGGCCTTCCAACAGAGCATGACAGACGGCCAGGCCCGCTGCACAGGCAAGTGGATTACCGCCGAATGTCGAAGCATGACTGCCGGGGGAGAAGGCCTTCGCCACGGAGTCCGTTGCAAGGCAAGCTCCGATAGGCACGCCACCCCCCAACCCTTTTGCCAGGGTCATAATGTCCGGCTGTACCCCCAACTGCTCGTAGGCAAACAACGTCCCGGTTCGTCCCATTCCAGTCTGGACTTCGTCAAAAATTAAGAGCACGTCTTTTTGTGCGCACAGATCTCTCACCTGCTTCAAATATTTCCGATCCGCGACGTGGACACCCCCCTCGCCTTGAATCGGCTCGAGCATAATCGCCGCAGTCTTGTCGGTCACGGCCCGTTCCAGCTCTTCAATGTTATTGAAGGTCACGTAGCTAAAACCCTGCAGAAGCGGCTCGTAACCCTTCTGAACTTTTTCTTGCCCCGTCGCCGTCAACGTTGCGATCGTTCGGCCATGGAAGGAGTTCTTCATCGTGACGATCTCAAACCGCCCGGCCCCATACTTATCATGGGAATAACGGCGGGCCAGCTTGATGGCAGCCTCATTCGCCTCTGCTCCGCCATTGCAAAAGAACACTTTGTCGGCAAACGAGCGATCCACCAGCGTCTGCGCCAGCTTCACTTGCGGCTCGGTGTAGTAGAGGTTAGAAGTATGGATCAGCTGTGCGGCTTGGCGCTGAATCGCCTGAACCAGATCCGGGTGACCATGCCCAAGGACATTCACCGCAATCCCGCCGACGAAGTCGAGGTACTCGCGTCCCTCAAGATCGTATACCTTTGTCCCGCTCCCTCGAATGATCGAGAGCGGTTGACGAGTATACGTCTGCATCAAATATCGTGCGGCGTCCTGCTTCAGTTCCTCTGTCGCCATGACAGCGTATCCCTTTGTAAAGTAAGGGAAGGTAGCATAGGCCTGCCGATGGAAGCAACTTGCGGCTTCTTTACCCAGGTGACACTTCATTGTGATACTCTCTGCCGGATGAAACTCTGTGCACAGTGCCAGCAGCAGAATCAGGAAGACGCTAAATTTTGCCACCAGTGTGGAAACACGCTCGCCGTCGAATCGGAACCCCCGATCGCCGCTCCCATCATTCACCCTGAAATCCACCCTGAT
Organism: uncultured Nitrospiraceae bacterium; assembly: GCA_963781915.1. Classification (GTDB taxonomy): domain Bacteria; phylum Nitrospirota; class Nitrospiria; order Nitrospirales; family Nitrospiraceae; genus Palsa-1315. The sequence continues at coordinate 43,004 of CAWAIH010000015.1, forward strand.
GAACATCTCTGGCGCCAATTCATCGGCCCCCACGCCGATCGCTACCTGAGACATTTTAATAAGTTTGGATTGGGGGAAAAGCCGAAGTTCGCCCTGACGTGGAATTGGCCGGCCTTTCTTTATATTTCCTTCCTCTGGTTTCTCTACCGAAAAATGTACATGTACGCGGCGATCTACGCTCTCGGCCCGATGATTTCAACCTACTTGACCGGCGACATGACCGTGGGCCTCATCTGGAGCATCATGGCTGGAGCGACCGCGAATTATGTGTACTACTGGCACTGCCGCGAGCACATCGGCGAAATCAAAAAAGGCACATCGACCGATCCGGCGAAACAGAACGAAGTATTGAAGGAAGCGGGAGGCGTTCAGTCCTACGTGATCTGGATCGGAGTCGCTCTGTACATACTGTTCGCGATCACCATGTTCAAAATGCTTCAGGACGGGCTACCGGACGGTGAACGTCCGCTAGAAAAACCGGCGAAGCCGACGGCGGCGAGCAGTGTGTGAACTAGAGACACTCTCGCTGGCCACCAGTAGATCCAGACCTGATTCCAAAACCTTGGCTGTACACTGATTCGCCCAGACCGAATGTGGCCGCTTGACTTGGGCATCTGTTCCAGTATGCTTCGGCCTGCAACCATACCCCTTCAAGCTTGAGAGGACTGCACAATGGCTCGATTGATTCTGCTTCGACATGGCGAATCACAATGGAATTTGGAAAATCGTTTCACGGGATGGGTAGATGTACCTTTGTCTCCGCGCGGTATTCAGGAGGCGACGCACGCAGGCGAGAAACTTCGCAGTTTCAAGTTCGACCGGGCCTTTACCTCCGTGTTGGCCCGCGCAAATGAAACATTGCGGCTCGTGCTAGAAACCATCGGCCAGACCGGTATCCCGATTGAGAAAGACAAGGCCCTCAATGAACGGATGTACGGCGACCTCCAGGGATTGAACAAGGACGAGACCGTAAAAAAATACGGCGAGGCTCAGGTGAAGATCTGGCGGCGGAGTTACGACGTACGTCCGCCAGGGGGGGAAAGCCTGAAAGACACTGCGGAGCGTGTATTGCCCTACTATGAACAGACTATCAAGCCCTATGTCTTGAAAGGGAATACGATCCTGATTGCGGCGCATGGAAACAGTTTACGAGCCTTGATCATGGAGTTGGAGCAGCTCTCCCGAGAGCAAGTGCTGGAGCTAAATGTCCCAACCGGTGCGCCGCTGCTCTATGAGCTGGACAAGACCGGAAAGGTCGTCGATCACCGCTATCTCTGACCGATCAAGGCAGCCGGGAGATTATCCGACATTTTCCAATAACCGCCCGTAGGTGTCGACTGGCACAAAATCGATCAGCAGGGTCAAGAGATTACGCCGTTCTGCTTCTTTGACCAAACGGTTCTCCTCCATCAGCGAAGCGGCTTCCGCACTCACTGCAAGCGGACTCATCCCTTCTTCGATCAAGCGATTATACAGACGGCGACGGTCCTCCCAGTCGTTGAGGTAGGCGGCCCAGGAAGCTGAACCGACGGGAACAGTTGTGCCCCATCCTGTTTTCATCGTATCCAGGATGAGTTCCGACAGCGCGGACTGATACTTCTGAGGGATGTGCGCCTCGATGGCTGCGAAGATCCAAAACAGGTTCAGTGAGAGCACTTCTTGCATAATCGCTTGTGCCTGCTCCGTCGTCGCCTCGATCCCATATTCTTCCAGTTGCTGAACGGACACACCGATCGGCATCGCTGCGATCAGAGCGACCGCTGCTTGCTTCGGCGTCATCGAATTGGCTGACATTGCCTGACTCCCTCCCTCGTTCACGGTGGCAGAGAATACTCTACTGTCGCCAGTGCACTCAAACGACTTGTCCGAGCCCGCCCTCTGTGCTAGAGTCCGCCGCCATGATTCGGCAGATTGCCACTACATTGTCACGATTGACCTGCACCGCCAGTCTGTTGGCTATCTTGGTCGCTGGCGCCGTTGTATTTGCACCTCGGGCCCAAGCCGACGAAAATCGCTGGGGATTCGGAAGTGGCCTGGGATTCACATCCGGAACGGTCAATGGTACGGTGTTCAACCTGGCATTCAGTGGTGACTACTATCTCGATCGAAACTTTTCTGTCGGACCGATGATGCAGATCAGTCCGATGGGCGATCTCTTTCAAATCTCCTTCGCCGGGGTCGCACGCTATTATTTTCGCCTCAATAACGGCATCAACCTGGTGCCCTTCACGGGAATGGGATTGATCCACGCAGACCTAGACCGAGGGACCGGCCCTGGGCGCATCGACCGCAACGACACGAGCTGGTACATCCCTATTGGTGTCTCACTAGAGTACCAGGCTACCCACAATGTCGCCTTGACTTCGACGTTGATCGTCAATCTCCACGACATCGATCTTTCTCCGTCGCTATCGGAGAATGATACAACAAGCGTTGCCATGCTTTTTGGTTTCCGCTTCGGCCCCTAGCCCACACTATTTACGCGTTTACCTCCTACACAGAAGTTCGTGGCAGCTCACGTCATCGGCCCTACACACTTTTGCGGGACCCTGCGAGGGTGCGGTACTCTGAGTATGAGAATGAAGTATCCGGAGATGTAGAAAGAGGCCGCAGCTAGGCCGCTTTGGCTGGACGCCAGCGAAGCCCGATATTCAACAATTCTTGTAGTAGATCTTTATAGGTATAACCGGCTTTCTCTGCCGAATCAGAAAAATCTTCATCGTGCGCGATTTGTGGATTCGGATTGGCCTCCAGCACGTATACGTTCCCCTCTGCGTCCATTCTCACGTCGATGCGTGCATAGCCACTCAGGCCGAGTGTGCGATAGACACGTTTCGCGAGGTGTTGAATCTCCTCAGCTTTCCCTTCAGGAAGATTCTTGGCTTCCTCTGAACGAATCCCATACTTGGTTTGATACGTACGATTCCATTTGACTCGTTCTGTCGCAATCCGGCGGGCATCATCCGGAAGCTTATCCATGATCAACTCCCACACAGGCAACACGTGGATATGTCCATTGCCCATCACTCCGACATAGAATTCACGCCCTTCGATATACCGCTCGATGAGGGCACCTGTCCCTAAGTTTGCATGGATGAATTCGACTCTCTCTTTGAGTTTGTCGTCATCCTGGACAATGGACGCCTGAGAGATCCCATGCGACGCCTCTTCGGTCACCGATTTCACAATTAAGGGAAATAAGAGCCACTTGGGCCGCTTAACCATCCGCCCCAGCGGGACCACCATAAACTCCGGAAACGGAATACGATGGAACGAGAACAGCTTCTTGGAGAGGACTTTGTCTCGCGCCAGCATCAACCCACGTGGGTTACAACCGGTATAGGGCATGTGAAGCAGTTCAAGATACGACACGACATTCTGATCATACACCGCCACCCCATCGAACTCTTCGAGCAAATTGAATGCGATGTGCGGCTTCCAGTCTTCTATAGCCGATCGAAGTACACCGAGATCACTCTTGACCCCCAGCGGCTTGACGTCATGCCCGAGCTTTCGAAGCGTGGAGACGACATCGTATTCCGTCTTCCATTCGGCCCCTGACGCATCCTGCCCGTTGAGAGGATCAGGCGGAACCAGGTCTTCGTGCATCAAGACGAGAATTCGGAGCCGCTTCATACCGCCACCTTATGTCGCCCACTACGCAAGTAGTTCATCGTATGGACGGTCAGCAAGATGGTGAAATCTAATTTCGCCTGCTCTTCTGCGAGCGGCAGTCGCAAATGGAGCTGGCGGCAGCGCTGAATCATGTCCTCCAAGACCTGATCAATCGTGTACTGATATTCGCCGGTCCAGGCTGCAACTTTGCGGCGCACCTCTCTTCGAAAGCGGTTCAAGAAGGTGGCGGCGCTCAGTTTATCCGCGTGGGCAGGGGCATCGGAAAATAGTCGTTTCAAGTCCGGATCGTATAATGATGGCCTTTCAACCCCGTAATGCCTGCGCTTTCGCTCATAGTGCTCGCGCAAGGTCTTCTTCAGTTCGGATAGCGGATCGATTTCCTCACTGGTGACCACCTTGGGCGGAGTCGCTGCCAGCCCTTCCATCAACCCATCGACATACCGCAGCTTCTTGAGCACCGGCCATCCCTTGTAACGGTCAGCCCATGTCGAGTCTGGCGTCAGCCAGACCGCGAAGGTCTCCGCAAAATCTTCATCAGGATGGCTTTGCGCATACCACACATCGAGATGTCGTACAAAGCTCCGACTATACGGTCTGGGACTGTAATACTTGGGGTAGGGATCGGAAGAGCGCCCAAAGACCTGTTGCCGGCGGCGAAGACGGCGGAGGCGATAGGCATTTTCGATGGCGTGGCCGGCCTCATGCCGTAAAATGCGCATGCACCATTCCGCAGTCCCCCCCTCGACCTCGAGCATCTGGTCCATTTCAAGTTTTGCGAGTCGTGGATGGGCCAGATAAAATGGAACGGCAATCCCCGGCACACCATCAGGAGTAAACCATTCGTTGGACAACCAAAAATGAGGTCGAAATATCAGCTGCCTGGCTTCGAGCTCGTCATAGAGTTGCTTGAACTGTTCTGACAGGAATACCCCGTCGAGGGTAATGCCAAGTTGGCTCATGGGGAGATTCAGAAGCTTCTCGTTGGACCACGAGACCCATTCTGGCTCGTGACCATGGTTGTCAGACGCTGTCACGTCCTGTACCTGTAATTGTTGCATCGACGCCATCTTCTGCCCCGTCAACTTGCAAGAGGTGCTGTGGGAAATATAGCACGTGCCTCAACATTGCCCTGTTTGAAAAGACCTTTGCATTGATTACTGCGTATAGGTGGAGAAAAAATGTCCGATCAAGTCCAAGAATGAACCAACAGAGGCAATAGATGCCGTAAACCGGTCTAACGGAGGCGAGAAAGAAGGGCTGGTGCCGTGGCCCAAATGGCATCGATCACCGAACACACATAGGCGCGAGCCCGCTCAGAGTCAGTTTCCCAATCCGGTATCGCTTCATGCAAATCCAAAATCGGCTTATCAATGCCAAGACATATCTGATTAAATAGGGGAACGGCTTGTCCATATTCTTTCCGGATGAACGCTTGGTGGTTTCGCCCCATCGCAATGACGAAGTCGGCGGCCTCGATCAGCTCCTCGGTAAGTTGCCGTTGGACGTGACTAATCGGATCAGCTCCCATTTCACGCAATCGAGCCAAAACCCATTCATGCATCGACTGAGCCCTGGCGTCGATCCCCGCCGAGCTGACGACATAGGACGTACCGGCACCGAGTCTGGCCTTGAGCGCATACTCGGCCGTCACGCTGCGAAAAATATTCCCCGTGCACACGAATAGAACTGACTGGGGTTTGCCGCTGGGGCGGTTTTCATTATTCCCCATGATGCCTCCGGTTGGAGATCGACAGCCGCGTGGCCGACCGCGTAGAATGCCAGCCGATGTCACATTCAACAAGCCCCCCACGCCCATACCTCAAGCTGGACGTAGCCACGGAACAGCTACAAACCAAGCTGCTTCGCCTTACTGGGGAGACCATCGGCGAATATGGCCTTATCAAAGACGGCGACAAGATCATGGTCTGCCTATCAGGAGGAAAAGACAGCTATGCATTGCTCGACTTATTACTGGTCTTACAGCGGCGTGCTCCGATCCATTTCGACTTAGTCGCAGTGAACTTGGATCAAAAGCAACCAGGATTCCCCGCTCATGTGCTTCCCGACTATCTCTCACATATCGATGTCCCATTCCATATCGAGACGCGAGACACCTACTCAATCGTCAAACGACTCATCCCTGAAGGGCAGACCACCTGTTCACTCTGCTCCCGACTCCGTCGTGGCATTCTCTATCGCGTCGCTACGGAATTAGGCGCGACCAAGATCGCCTTGGGTCACCACCGCGATGACATTGTTGAAACTCTCTTCTTGAACTTGTTTTACACTGGCAAACTCAAGACGATGCCACCGAAATTGCGTTCGAAAGATGGCCGGCATGTGGTCATTCGCCCTCTGTCCGCTGTGAGGGAAAGCGACCTTGCTCAATATGCCGAGCTGCGCGCATTTCCTATTATCCCCTGCGATCTCTGCGGCTCACAAGAGGATCTCAAACGGAAACAAGTAAAGACGTTCCTACGCGAGTGGGAGCAACGTTCGCCTGGCTGTACAGACAGTATGTTCGCCGCTCTGTCGAACGTGGCGCCACCGCTACTCCTGGACCGACGGCTGTTCGATTTCGTAGGTCTGCGCGAATCCGATCACGCAGATGGACATGAGGATGCGTGGCTTGACCACGAGAGCAATACCTGATTGAAAATCTTCTCTTCGACCTCTCTAATTGAGAGTAGCCGAAGCATGGACGTGCATGATCTCGCAGTTGCCTAAGGTCCGGTCAGTACCGTGGGCGAGGAAAAATCGAAGGAGATATTATTACTTGAGTTTTGCGATAAATATCTTGCGGAACTTGGCAACCTTTGGCCCAACGACCGCGGCACAGTACCCCTGGAATGGATTTCTCGAAAAGTACTCTTGATGGTAAGGCTCAGCTTCATACCACGTTCCCGCTGGCTCGACTTGCGTCACAACAGATCCGGGATACATCCCTTCTTTCGTAATCGCTGCAATAACCTCGCCTGCGACCTGTCTCTGGTCTGGCGTGTGATAAAAAATGGCCGAGCGGTATTGTGTGCCGGCATCATGACCCTGACGGTTGAGTGTCGTAGGATCGTGGATAACAAAAAATACCTCTAGCAGCTCGCGATAGCTGACAATAGCGGGGTCGAATGTAATGCGTACTGCCTCTGCGTGACCGGTCCTGCCGCTACACACAGCTTCATACGTCGGATGATCTAACTGGCCACCCATATAGCCAGACTCAACCGCTGCCACACCCTTCATTTGGTCATAGACCGCTTCGAGGCACCAAAAGCAGCCGCCAGCTAAGGTGGCAATATTCAATCCCATCTGTGCTGGAGATGCGATGTGTTCCATCATTCAAATCTCCGAGTGCGCGGCTTGGGGAGCAGGCGTAGAAAGTTCTATTTTCTTTCAGATATTACCTCTACCTTATATCATTTGGAACTACGAAGCCGCGAATAGTTCTGTGGACGAGCGCATAGCTTCCCAGACTAATAACAGGCGATGGGTTAAATCGTTGAATCTAAACGAGGAAGGAAAAACCAGAAGGGCTACGCCTTATACTATTCGTCGAGGCCAGCAATGACCTGTTTGAGCTTTCTCTCCTCATCAGGCTGAATCTTCGTGAACTGAATCCCGAATGTATTAGCCTTGACCCACCGCACTTGGGCTTCGTCGATCCGCAACGGCCAGTCTAGTCCCGGAGCATAGATCCGGCACTCGATCGAAGCTCCTACGCCAACCGGCAGATCCGTTTCGATCATACAGCCACCGGTAGAGAGGTCGAGCGTCCGACCGTGGCCTTCTCCCTGCCCACCTGAAATGATGCTTCTGAACTGTGATGTAAAGCGTGGCTGCTGGCGTTTCTCTACTGGAAGCTCGTCTTTAATCACGCGAGGCCGAGTATGTTCCTTGCCTAAATCCCGCTGTTTCCTTACGAGAGCCATACGTATGTCACCTCAATTAACAAACAGCGAACCCCGGGCTCCATGAAGAGGTCCCGGGGTTCCTAGAGACCAGGAGTCGATAGGTTACTTCTTCACATTCAAGAGTACGTGTCCGCGACGATTCTGTTGATAGCAGGATTCTGCAGGGTCCGTACAGAAAGGGCGTGCCTTGCCATATGAGACAATCACCACCTGCTTGGGAGCTACACCGGATTCAATCAGATAGCTGCGCGCAGCCTTGGCTCGCTTATCCCCCAACACAACGTTGTAGTCGGCTGTGCCTCGTTCGTCGCAATGCCCCTCGATTTTCATCACCGTTCCAGGATGCTCCTTCAACCACTGTGCATCAAGATTCAATGCCTCCATTCCAGCATCGGAAAGGATCCACTGATCGTATCCAAAGAAAACATCCTGTAGGCCAGCTTCGATAGCCGCTTTTTCTTCTTTAGTTATTTCCGCGCGCTGACGGGCACTCAACCCAGAAGAAGAAAGAGATGCAATGTCGCCACCCTTCCCCAGGCGCTCTTCCGAGGGATTCTGAGAGAAACCACTTAACCCTCCCCCGGAGCCCCCTCGAGCCATGCCAGGGAAGTTTGAATTAGCACCGTTTTGCGCAGCCCCTGCTCCTGTCTCTCCATCGGACTGCAGCCACTTCATACTGCACCCCTGACTAACCAACAGGACAAGCCCCATTGCTGCCACGACACCTATTTTCATTGGACTTCTGATCATGATCGTTCTCCCATCTTTGGAATAAGACATTGCCTGCGTAGCTTAAATATAGCACCTGAATGAAAAGGTGGGTCCTCAATCAAGCAATCCCTAGATTTTTACGTGAATTGCCAGGCTGTTGGAGATGGACTTTGATAGTCGGCGCAGTAGGCGGGGAACACGTACCCTTTCCCTCAACTGGGAAAAGGACAAACTAGGAAAGAAGAAGTTTACAGTTGGGCTGGCTTGCGATCGGCCCACCGAGCCGGGCGCATCACGGTACTTAACGCAGCTACAGCGCAAATGAACGCCAACATGGCCAGGCTCACCATCAGAAAAAAGCCAGCCCGGACATCATGGAGGACTACATGATTCATGGTAAGCCCCTCCTCTTGGTGACTGTGCTCTTATCCACTCAGCCATCCACAAGAACAGACCCAGGGTGCCGCGGGATCCTGCTTCGTCAACCAGCGTCCACAACAGGGACAATGCCTCGTCCAAGCATTCCGCCGTCCTCGATCTGATAACTTCCTGCTGGAATGCATGACACGATCTTGGCTATAGCATAGCACCATTCAGGCACCCACGGATTCTGCTTGCTGTAAGAAGGATATTACTGGAGACACGAGGAATCTATGCAGCTTTGGTAGGGGGACGGCCCTCTCGAACTGGCCAGGCATGCCAGTTATAAGCTACTGATACTTCAGCGACTCTACCCTTGATTCAACGGACGGAGAGTGGTGCGCCCGGAGGGAATTGAACCCCCAACCCCCGGATCCGAAGTCCGATGCTCTATCCAATTGAGCTACGGGCGCACGTTGCTATTTCAAACACTTCGGAGAAGGCCTTGTCAAGGAAGGAGTGGCCGCATGGGTTGATCTTAACGTGACAGAGACGATATCCGCACATCCTCACACCAGCGCGAGTACGGTCTCCATCAATTGATTGATTGACCGACCGTCGGTCACGATAATGTGATCGGCAGCCGCTTGATATTTCGGCGTCCGCTCCTGCAACACGTCCTGAATTTCATCGACGAACGATTTGGTCCCAGTCAACGAGGGTCGCTGATTGCCACTGCCAATTCGTCGTGCGATCGTCTCGACGGAAGCTGTCAGCCAAAACACGGTGCCATTTGCCTTCAACGCCTCGACATTCTGTGCACGTAGTATGGCCCCACCGCCGGTGTCGACTACAAGCTGGTCACGGCTGGCAATTTCGCTGCAGATATCGGACTCCAGATCCCGAAAGTATTCCCAACCCTCCTGGCCAACGATCTCCGGGATCGTACGTTGCGCGCGCTTGACGATCTCCGCATCGGTTGACACGAGCGCTCGTCCCAAATGCGCAGCAAGCTGTCTGCCCACCGTACTCTTACCAGTCCCCCGATAGCCAATCAGCACGATGTTCATGCGAAACGAGTTTCCAGAACGGTGCGCATGACGTCGGCCGGAGCAGCCTGATTGGTCCAGAGTTCGAACTGCGCTGCGGCTTGATGCAGAAACATCTCAAGCCCGGGAATCACATGACAGCCCGCCGCCTTAGCATCCTTCAGTAATTGGGTATCCCGAGGGTTGTAGACAATATCCATGACCGTCAACCCCGGATGGAGCAACGTCGCAGGTACAGAGGTTTGGTGTACCTTTGGCGACATACCCATCGGTGTGCAATGGATCAGCACGTGAGTATCCGGCAGAACCTTTTGCAACATACTTTCATCAAGAAGCGATTCCTGCACAGCCATCCCTGTTTTCGACCGGAGATCTCGAACCAAGACTGTACGTTCCTGCTCATCGATCCCTAGTATGGTCAAGCGATCGATCCCGGTCTCTGCTCCGAGCGCGAAGGCAATCGCACGAGCAGCGCCTCCAGACCCCAGCATGACTACCTGACGCCCGTTCAAAGCCATACCGCCCTCACGAAGCGCGCGCAAGGCACCGGTAGCATCGGTGTTATAGCCTGTGAGAACCCCGCCCGAAGCCACAATGGTATTGATCGCCCCAATATGACGTGCTGTGGGTTCGACAGTGTCAAGAAACGGAACGGCTGCCACCTTATGGGGGATGGTTACGCTGGCGCCCCGAAAGTTTTCCAAGGCGCGAAGCCCCTTGATCGCATCGCCGATCGCTTCCACTCGGAACGCCAGATACACAAAGTTCAGTCCAAGTTTCTGAAACGCAGCATTGTGAATCGCGGGTGAGAGCGAATGCTCGACTGGATTGCCGATCAGACCGCAGAACTGGGTGTGGGCATTGATGTCCATAGAAATTCACGAAGTCGCAGCGCCTGTTTCATCCTCAGACCGGCTGACAAGCATCTCGCGCCAGAGCAACGACAGGCACCACTCGCATAGGGGTTGCCGCTTAGGAGATGGTCATTCCTCCATCGATAGGAAAGGTTCCGCCCGTGACCCAGCTTGCTTCATCGGAGACCAGATAGAGGACCATATTAGCCACCTCTTCAGGTTTCCCGGCTCGACGGATAGGATAGTGCGAGAGAATGGGATCCAGCAGTTCGGAGTTGCTCATCAGAGGAGCAGCCATTGGCGTATCGATGAGCCCTGGATTCACGACATTGCAGCGAATACCCTCCTTGGCGTAATCAACCGCGAGGGCTCTGGTCAAGGCATCGAGCGCACCCTTGGAGGCGGCATAGACCGGTAATGAGGGGAGACCGATCAGGCTCGCGATGGAGGAGATGTTGACGATCGCCCCTTTCCCCTGCTTCAACATCTGCGGCAAGACGGCTCGCGTCATGCGGAATACTCCGGTCAGGTTGACGTCTAATACCTGCATCCAGGTGGCATCATCGATCTCATGCAGGCGTTTTCCAAAGTCCCCTACTCCGGCATTGTTGACCAGAATATCGAGTCGTCCGAACTGCTGTACAGTCTGGCGTATCGTCTCCTGAACATGCCGTTCATCTGTGACCGATCCGGCAACAGCGAATGCCTTACCTTGCTCCTTCACGATGTCATTCACGACCCGGCCCAGCTCTTCCTGCCGCCTCCCCGTAATCACGACCGATGCCCCTTCGCGCACAAAAGCTTTTGCGATCGCCTCACCGATACCAGCATTGCCTCCTGTGATGACCGCGACCTTTCCATGTAATCGATTCATCGTACGTGATCCTCTCGCTCTTCGTGAGCATCAATGCTCTCATGGATAGATTCAACCGGTTGGCCTAGGGGCCATAAGCCAGATTCAATTTTTCTGGCCACCGTGATGAAGCCCGAGTGGGCGACCATTCGATGATCCGGCCTTACGCTACGCCCCTGAATCGACCAGGTCCTCAACAGCGTTTCAAATGTTTCGATCATACCAAAGACCGCTGCTCGCTGAAGAGCCTCAACCGTCTGCACCACTTGAGGAACGGTGGGAACAAAGCTCAAATACATGCCGCCGGAGCGAAGGGCCTGGGCTGCATGTGGCACCACCTGCCAGGGCTCGGGAAGATCGAGAACGAGACGATCGAATAGCAAACCATCATCAAGCAGACTAATTCCTTCATACGCATTCCGACGGAGCGGGATGAGATTCGGCACCGGCCCCATATACCGTTCAATATTCGTCATCGCCGTTCGTGCAAAATCCTCACGGGCTTCGTAAGTTACAACCAAGCCCCGCGGGCCCACAACTCGCAAGAGGGCCATGGTCAAAGCCCCGGAGCCAGTTCCCGCTTCAAATACGCGCGCGCCAGGATAGACATCCGCCCACATAGGAATGAGCGCAAGATCCTTTGGGTACAATACCTGCGCGCCCCGCGGCATCTTCAATACATAATCGCCAAACGTAGGCCGAAGTGCCAGCATCGTTTTGTTGCCTGATAGCATAGCCAAAGACCCATCAGGCTTTCCGATTAGATCGTCGTGGGAAATTTTATGACCGCTCAGCTGGTAGCGATCTCCGGCCTTCAAGGTCAGCGCGTACTGCCGCCCTTTCTTGTCAACCAGATGGATACGTTCGCCTGATTGAAAGTATGACATCAGTTCCCATTCTAGAAGTGCCACGCCGGCTTTTCAACAAGACAACGCCCACGATGATAATTTTCTTCGCCTCTACGACGTGCTCACTGCGAAAGCTGACTGAAGTTTTTTTCGATATGCAGATCCATTGAGTCCGACCTGTTCAACACGAATACCCGACACAAACGCACTCTCCACCCTCCACAATCTTCATACGTTCCCTGAAATCGCGTCGGAGGAAAATCCTACTACGACTTTCCCCATATCCAGGCATTCATATGAATGCCCGTTTTCCGAAAAACCTGTTCAGTAACAGATGTGGCAATTAGGCCCCTTGGCCTATAGTCACGCCTACACACCTACAGCAAAGCTGCCACACCACCTCTTAGGTCTTCTCATTAAAGGACTCTAATAGTGCTGCCTTTCCTGCTAAATCGCGTTCCGCTGCTCTCATGAACAATCCAGCACAATAATTGCTGCGTAGAGAGATCAGGAGGACCCTCTAGCGGCACAGAACCCAGAATGAATCGTTTGCCGGATCGCTGTCTCTTACAGGATAGAACACAAGAGCGGAATCCACTTGAGACCGACCATGCGGAGAGAGAAATCCGCCAGTAAAAGGAGGAATCACGTCATGAAAGATAGTCTTTCCCCAACCCCTGCACAGATAGAGCGTGTCACAATTGTAAAAGACGTTGACGCTGACGATCCCGAGGCGAGCGACCTCTTGGATGTGATCGGCCGGGACACCTCCGAAGAGGAGCAACTTGAGGAGCCGACGAAGGCAACGATTCGTACCGCCGTGAGCGGTGGCCCATTCATATTGGAGTCACTTTACTTTCGCTCCTTTGGTGAACGAGCCCTGTTGACCAGGGAAGAAGAAGTTGAGCTGGCGAAGAAGATTGATTACGGAACAACCGCCATTCGAAAAGCTTTACGCCACGCGATACCAGTCTTCCGACGGCTCAAACGATCGGACTCTGTTCTCGAGGTACACCGCACACTTCAAATGGTCAAAGGTTTGAGCGGTCTTTCCGCCACAGCGATCGATAAAGCTGAGCAGTGCCTCGCGGAAATGATCAAACAGGGAACGGGGCAGCAAAGGTTTCCCGTTGCCATCGCCAAGCAACTCAAGGAAGGATTGGCCGCCCTGCGCTCCGCCCGGATCGTGCTCGAACAGGCAAAAGATGAATTGGTGCGCTGCAACCTGCGGCTCGTTGTGGATGTGGCAAAACATTATACAGGCCGTGGCCTAACTTTGCTGGATCTCGTGCAAGAAGGAAATATCGGTTTAATGAAAGCGGCTGAGCGCTATCAATATCGAAAAGGGTTCAAGTTCAGTACCTATGCAACCTGGTGGATTCGTCAAGGCATCACCCGTGCACTTGCAGATCAATCGCGGACCATTCGCATTCCGGTTCACCAGACCGAAGCTTCCCATCGCATTCTCCGCGTGACTAGACGACTCGGTCAACAGCTAGGCCGTCCGGCTCGACTCGAAGAAGTGGCGCACGTGCTGCGGATGAGACCAGAACGGCTTCACGAAACCATGCAGGCATTTCAAGAACCGGTCGCGCTGGAAAAACCGGTAGGTGATGGGACTTCGGAGTTCGGGGAACTCCTCCCTGACCTGCAAGCAACCCCACCCGATGCCCATGTGCACCGGACAGAAATGTCCCACCAGCTCGAGCGCATTCTCGGCACACTCACACCCCGCGAGCAGACTGTCATTCGGCTGCGCTTCGGTATCGGCCAGGATCAGTCCTGCACGTTGGAGCAGGTGGGGCAGAGCCTCTCGGTGACGAGGGAACGGATTCGCCAGATCGAAGCAAAAGCGCTCAAGAAACTAAAGACGCCTCAAATTAGAAATATGTTTGCCACCATCCAGTAAACCACGGTCTCATAAGGCAGGAAAGGGCGAGGACGACCCTCGCCCTTTTCCCTTTCAACGAACTTTCACCCTGAATGCTGTTGTGCGACAATGAGGCCAACTCGAGTAGACGAGGCCCCATGACGAGTGTGCGTACAATATGGCTTCAGAATCCCTCACCGCCGAGGACTCTTTCATGAGCCTCGCCGTTGGATCACACCCAGGTCACGATTTCCTAACACAGGGGAATGAACCTCTTCCGAAGTCTCTCCCACAAGTGGGTACACTTGTCCATTTTCCCCAACCAATGCCCTATGACGAGACATATGCACTGCAGAGACAACTCCAGAAAGACCGGATTGCAGAGAGACGAAAGGATGTGTTGCTGCTCCTTGAACACTCACCAGTCTATACCCTGGGCCGTTCCACCAAATCAGAACATTGGAGCTGCGGGGAAGAGGGCCTCCGACGCACAGGCGCCAGTCTCCAGTCCGTAGATCGTGGTGGCTCGATTACCTACCATGGACCAGGACAGGTCGTGGGTTACCCCATCCTCAAGCTGTCTCATTATTGTTCAGGCCCGAAACGGTATGTATGGAACTTGGAGGAGGTCTTGATTCATACCCTCTTGCAATGGGGGATTGAGGGTTACCGTATCGAGAAAAACCCTGGCGTTTGGGTTCGCTGGAATCGTACTGATGCAAAGATTGCCGCGATCGGAATCCGGATCGATCATGGGGTCACAATTCACGGGTTTTCACTCAATGTCGATATGGATCTATTCCCTTTTTCCCACATTCTTCCCTGTGGCCTAACACAGTGCCACGTCACGTCCATGGCAAAGCTCCGGCAGTCCGCGGTATCGGCATCAGCCGTCGCGCAACAAATAGCGCGGGAATTCACACGAATATTCAATATTCAATGGATGAGTCTCCCTCCCGACAGCATCGAGCAAAGGCATCATGATCACCGTCTCACATCAACGCCCCCGCTTCACACCTGACCAAAGGAACAACCCATGCACGAACTCGACACACCGACTTTCCGGCTGGCAGTTGCACAGTTTGATCAAGCGGCCGAGGCCATGGAACTTGATCGTAATTTACGCGAGCGGCTAAAGCTTCCTCAACGGTCGCTGATTGTCAGTCTGCCGGTCCGGATGGACGACGGACGAGTCGAGGTCTATACCGGATATCGCGTGCAACACGATTCCGCCCGAGGGCCCACAAAGGGCGGCATTCGCTATCATCCGGATGTGAACCTTGGGGAAGTTGCGGCACTCGCCATGTGGATGACATGGAAATGCGCGTTAGCCGACCTGCCCTATGGCGGAGCCAAGGGTGGCGTCGCAATCAATCCAAAACGGTTGTCACAACCAGAGTTACAACGGCTGACCAGACGTTATGCAGCGGAAATCTTCCCGTTGATTGGGCCAGATAAAGATGTACCGGCCCCAGACGTCGGCACAGACGCTCAAGTGATGGCCTGGATTATGGACACCTATAGTCAGCAGGTGGGGTATTCGGTGCCGGGCGTCGTCACGGGCAAGCCCTTGTCGATTGGAGGAAGCCTCGGACGTGAAGAAGCCACCGGCCGCGGAGTGGTCTGTGTCACTATGGAAGCGCTTCGTCATCTCAAGCTCGACATTCGGAGTACCACCGTGGCTATACAGGGGTTCGGCAACGTCGGGGCCCATACAGCCCGCATCATGCAAGAGTGTGGCGCACGCGTCATCGCAGTGAGCGACGTGAACGGAGGCATCCATAATTCGAGCGGTTTGGACATTCCGGCGCTTCTTACTCGCTATAAGACCGCGGGCCAATCCCTCCGAGACACCAAGCTGGGAGACTGGCTTTCTAACGACGAATTGCTTCAACTCGATTGCACTGTGTTGATTCCTGCAGCGCTCTCCGAACAAATCACCGAACACAATGCCGCAAAGCTGCGCTGCAGGATTCTCGCCGAAGGAGCAAACGGTCCAACGACGCTGGAGGCCGATCGCATACTGCAGGACCAAGGCATCTTTATCATTCCGGACATTCTGGCCAACTCCGGTGGCGTGATTGTGTCCTACTTTGAGTGGGTGCAGGATGTCCAGCGATTTTTCTGGAAAGCCTCTGACATTCAAGAGCGATTGCAAGATATCATGGTCAACGCCTTCCATCGGACATTACAGTTTTCCGTTTCCCAAAAAACTTCTATGCGGATGGCAGCCCTGATGAGCGGAATCGACAAGGTCGCGCAAGCACATCTCCATCGTGGACTCTACCCATGAGCTCCCAACGTCATGAGGGTGGAGATCACATACTGCCGAGGGTTCTTGCGTGAAGGACTATGCGTCGGTCATGCTCACCATGATTAGGTCGGACGACAAGAGGGCACTCCTGCTCAAAATGCGCTCATAGCGTGGACCGTTCATCGATCGGCTTGTCGGATGGAGAGACATCACCAACTGATTCTGAGGCTTACTCTCTGCGCGCTTGCGATCCTATTACTCCATGCGCTAGGGTGGGCCGATCTGAGCTGAGTCAGACTGGATTCTGGAGATCTTCAGAATGGATCGAAATGCCGTGCTATCTCTCTGGGAAACCCACAAAGATGAACGGTGGCCTCAAGTGGGAAGCCAGCATGAGGGGCCATTGATGACACTGGATACAGTGATCAGTGGATGCGTCGTGTACTTCCTCGATAGCCCTGAGGGACTTGATGCCCAACGGATCGGGATCGTCGAGGATTGCGTTGCAGATCTCGATAGCCTGACCCACGAACTGGACGAAGATTGTCGGCCCTACTTTCACCGGCTCCGGAGCCTCGGAGCCCTCCTCATTTCGACCCATCACAGCATCTAACCTATCGGTCCATCCCCCATCACGGATTTAACCATTCTTGCAAGTTCTCAAGTCGTTCGATAAAATGCATCGTGCGCGTTGGTCCCACCAATTTGAATAATACGTTCACACGCCATCCATTTCTCGGAATATATAGATAAGGAAGAGCCGATGAAGGATTTACTGCGAGTCGTCACACTGGCATGCATGGTAACAGCTGGAGTCGGCGCATGGGCACCCCCTGGGTATGGCGAACCCTACGAATTAAGTAAGAACGACGTGATGGACCCCAAAACTTTGAAGAGTGCCGAGATTTCATTGTTTGGAGTCAAGCTGGGAGATCCCGAAGCCAAAGCCCTAGGCTCTCTCGTAAATGAAAAAATTCCCGGAGTAAAAGTGGAACAGGAAGCCTCGTTTATCTTTTTGCTCGACCAACGTAAACCGACCGGTCCTATGGCTGGCGTGCGCATTCAGGACGGCAAGGTTGATCTGATCTTTATCAATAATCGATTTTCCTATAAGACTCGAGGGATTTTTCGCAACGTGTTGAACAGCGAGAGCCCTGACGATGTACGAAAACTATTGGGGCAGGAAGACTACGGGGACGAAAACGTGATGGGGGCCATACTCGCCTATGATAAGCAGGGATTCGTCATCAACTATCTTGGGAAAGATGTCAACGTGGAGTTTTCTCCGCTTCGATAGCATTGCGGATAACTCTCAGGCTACGACGACTCTCTCGCCTCTGCCTACCTGCCTGTCGACTGGATCAAACACAATATTCAAGGCAGAGACTCGGATGCCTGTAACCCATAGGCAATCAGACTCGTCGCAGTGTTCCAGCGACGCTTGGAGTTAAGGATCACGAGAAGAAGATCGCTCCCGTTCTGAGAAACCTTGGCGATGAGGCATCGACCGGCCTTGGAAGTAAATCCGGTCTTGATACCTTCGACGCCAGGAATACGCCCCAATAATCTGTTCGTGTTGTGCAATACATAGGCCCGGTGACCGCTGACAGGGGCAATGATCGCGCGTTCCTCACGGACTAACTGCTTGAAAATCGGTTGATCGAGAGCCATGAGACTCAGCGTGGCAAGGTCTTCAGCCGTCGAGTAATGGTCTGGATTGTCGAATCCGCAGCCATTGCTGAAATGTGTATCCGCCAAGCCAAGCTCTTCCGCCTTGGCATTCATGAAGTCCACGAACTGTGCTTCGTCACCACCCACATGCTCCACCGCTGCCAGACAAGCATCGTTTGCCGATACGATCAACATGGCCTTCAGCAGATCTTCCAATCTAAAAACCTGCCCTGCCTTCACGCGTAAATGCGTTTTGTGAGCCCGTGCGGCATTGGGACTAATCGTGACAAGATCATCCAACCGTCCCCTTTCTAGAATGACCAGCGCCGACATAATTTTCGTGAGGCTGGCGGGGGACATTCGCTTCCCAGCATCATGTTCATACAACACACGACCGCTATTGAGCTCCTTGAGAAGAATGCCATGAGCTGGAGCAACTCGCCACGGAGGGAATTGGTGCGGAATAATCGCGGTTCGGACATGCGCCGGTTGAGCCTCCACGCTCTTCGCAAGGGCGATGGACGGCGTAAGGGTCTCACCACTGATCAACAGGAGACCGATGAGCACCATAGCAACATGCACAAGAACTGGCACCCGATGGAACCTTCTGCAATCTCTTGTCATGATGAACCTGTCGCTCCCACTCATAGTGTAAACGATTCCCTCACCTTTCCTCCACGAAACCCGCTGTCAATCACTTTGTGGAAGAAGCGGAGCAGATCAGCGAGGTCTATCCAGAACCCGCAATTCAAACAGCGGGCATAGAGTCGCCGATTCACGAGCGTATAGTGACGCTCGACCATCATGCAGCCCTTACACCTTAAACAGTGCATCGTTGCGCCTGTCTTCAGACTCTATGTCTACCGGAGTCGATTCATCACCAATGCCAAGCAGCCTGCCAATAATCCCCCGCCGACAATCGTGGTGCCAAACGAGAGGTACGCGCTGGTCCCGCTTCCCGGAGCAGTTCCGTCAAGCAGCTCTCGCACACCTCCCTGTACCATCAGCACAGAGAGGGTGAGCAAAGCGCCGATTGCAAACCACCATCTAAATGATCTCACCAGTGTCCTCGGAACAGAGCGCCAAGAGGCCTGTGCGGCGCTCATCAGGCACTGTAGCCGAGGGTCGACAGGCTGTCAAGAAGACTGGTATTGACGACTCACTCCATGATCGATAGATGGCGTACGCGCCTCACGGGGAAGGCGCGACGGGAGTGGATACCGCTTTCAACCCTCGATGAAGAAAGATAGAGACGCTTCCGTTCCCGTTGTCCGCCGTCACAAGTCCAGGCTCTTCAGCCTCCTTTGTTGTGACACGAAACGTCGCGAGGGCAAAGGGACCTGGCTTTGTCCTATAATTTCTCGGCGGATATTCGAAGGTTCCGTCGCCACGGCCAAAGAGAATGGAGAGATCACTCGATTGAAGATTGACAATGGCCACGTCTGTAAGACGGTCGCCGTTGAAGTCGCGAGCGAGCCCGAAGTTCGGTCCTGCATCGGCGCCGGAATCGTGCCCTGGCTGGAAAGTCCCATTACCTATTCCGAGAAAGGTTGTGAAGCTATCCTGCACGCCGTTGATGACAAGTAGATCGCGGATCCGGTCACGGTTGAAGTCGGTGAAAGTCACCCCAAGCGGGCGTTTCCCCGTCCGATAGTCGGTGGGAGGACGAAAGGTGCCATCACCATTCCCCATCCAAATAGAGACCGCGTTCGACATCGGCCCGCCGTTCGTCACGGCCAAATCGATCTTTCCATCGCCATTCAAGTCGGCCAACGCCACCGATGTGGGCGTATCGCCATATTCATACTGCGCGCCATGGGTGAATTCTCCGGTGCCGGTTCCCAGAAAAACCTTGATCTTGTCGTTCCTCAGCGCGACCACGAGGTCTGGCGTCTGATCACCGTTCAAATCGTCGCTCGCGATGGCAATAGGAGTCCGATGCACGGGATAGCGTGGCCCTTCTTCAAATTTTCCATCGACCCGCCCGAAAAGTACGGCCACTTCGTCGCCCCCGGAACAGGCCAACACCACATCGGGATACGAATCGCGGTTGAACATTCCAAGGGCAAGCGAGCGGGGCTCCTTACATACATTCAGCTGAACTTGATCGTGAAAAGTACCGTCACCGTTGCCCAAGAGGATCGAAAGGGTATTACTGCCGATATTAGTTGTCACCAGATCGGTAAAGCCGTCCTGATTGACATCCGTGGGGGTGACAGTCGTCGGGTTCTTCCCTACTTTGTAACTGGCAAAGTAGTAAAAAATATCTGGCGGGGCGTAGGGATCTTGCTTGGTACAGCCGCTTGCCAGAAGCAGGAAGAAACTTATCGCTACGACGGCAAGATTCCGGCCCGTATGCCCGTCAGTGGCTCTGGTCACACCTCACCTCTCGAGTGAGGAACCGCTGACGTGAGGATTCGTCCATATAAGCACGCGCCCATCGATCAAACCTTTCCGCTGAAACAACTGAAGTCAGTATACAGACCACCGCTTTCTCTTGGCAATCAATCACGCCACGCATCAATCCCTGCCACAATGAGTTTCCCCAATCCTAGCCTGCTCATCGGCGGCTTTGAAAACGACGCGGTGTTTGGGGTACAATGCCTACCTTGTAAGGAGGACTCCATGAGTAAGATGATGAAAATTGAATTGTCGATGTACGGAATTGCCGAGGTATTGCACTGGTGTCACGACCGTAATAAGGGCCGCGTCCCCGGAGTGGACACGGCAGGCTTCGACAAAATGAAGCTGCTCTTAGCTGAGAAACCCCAGTCAGGTGATTATTTTACCCTTGATCAATTCTGGAAGAAGCGGGCCACCTTGGACTTGACCGAAGATGAGGTGGCCACAATTGATCGCTGTCTCTACGATATCCCGAATCTCGATAGCGAGCCCCTCCCACAAATCCGGCATAAATTTTGGCCGCAAGAGACGGCAGTCCACTGAACAGCAGGGGCCGTTCTCAAACGGCCCCTGGCGCTACCTCGTAGCAATTCGCCCAGCCTGCCCGTCCAGACGCGGCCAAGAGTCTCGTGAGGGATCCCCCTGTGTTTTCCCTGTGAACTCACGGGAAGAATTATCCGCCCGGAAAAAGAAACCGCCTTGCAGGATGCTCAAACGGTCCGGTCAGCAAAGCCGCAGCGAGTGAAGACCTGAGGCAAACCCTTTAGGTACATTGGTGGTCTGAATAAAGCGAGAAAGAACGAAGCTGGCGGGCTGCTTGAGTATCTTGCCAGTTAGAGCGTCCCTTCTCCCTTCAGATACTGGCGAAAGCGGTCCATCAAATCGGCGCCGAGAGTCCCACCTTCCGGCTTCTTCAAGTCCGGATCGGCAAAGTGTCCGCGAATTTCCTGGAGGCGTTTTTCCGCCTGCTCATTCCCCTGTAACCGCTTCGTCTTCTCCAGCGCCGTATCGAACGCTTCAAATGTCAGCTCGTTGTACCCAAAAGACCGAATCCGTTTGACAGCTTTCATCATGGCTTGATTCCTGAAAGTCGTCAGATGTTCAGAATCGATTTCTAGGAGCCCGAGCTTTCTCGCCCTCCGCTCGGCGGCCTTACGGATTCCGCTACGCACAAAATCCGGAGACGTCTGCAGTCGCTTCCAAGCCTCATCGGTCCATGCAACTCGATCCTGGGGTGCGCTCCACAATTGAAGCAACGTCGACTCATCGATCCGCGTCACACCTTTTTCTCTCGCCAAATCTTCGGTGTCCCGTCTCAACATGTCGGTAACGAATTCAACGGCGATCGGCGGCGACTGTTTCAATTTCTCGTTCAATTGAGTCAACGCCCCGTCGCTCCACTCCAACGGAGGGCCCGAGGCCTCACGGAAATCGCCTAGCGCCTCCACCTTTTCGAAGAGTTCGACATTCACCTCAAGATGACCCCGCTCCTTGGCAATCTCTTCTGAAATCTGTTTGATCATGTGGCGCATGAACTCTGGAACCGTATCCAGTCGGTCCTTGGCGGCAGCAGTCCAGGGAAGATGGCCTTGCGCCATTTGCTCCGCCGCATCGGCCATGCCGGACTCGCCCCCCATCCCACTCATCATTTGATTCTTGAACTGTTCGAGAAGATCCCCTGTAATTTCTGCATGTCCAAGCTCCCGGGCCTTCTTCTCGGCCAAACGACGAACCATTCCACGTAGAAATAGCGGTGCCCGCTCCAGGCGTTTTGAGGCCTCGTCCGTCCAACGGACATCTACTCCGACCGCATCGTGGGAATCCGGTACATTCATGATGAGCGTCCTGTTATGACTGATTGAGGAGTTCCTTCAATTCCTTGCCGGCCTTAAAAAATGGGACCTTCTTAGCAGGAACCGCCACAGTCGCGCCGGTCTTGGGATTCCGCCCCTCTTTCATCCGGCGAGCCCGCAGCCGAAAACTGCCAAACCCTCGGATCTCCGTCTTATCGCCGTTCTTCAACGAATCACGCACACAATCAAAAATCGTATTGACAACGACTTCCGCTTGCCGCTTCGTCAACGTCGTGACCTGTTCGGATACGCGCTCGATGATCTGGGCCTTCGTCATATTGAGATCCCCTTTCATACGAATGAATCGACCGGCGGGCCGATCCGCCCGCACTAGAACGCCATAAGATACTTGAGGCTGACCCCGGGGTTAAAGTTCAACTTGGGAAACAGCATCGACAAGCGCGACTCGAGCAATTCTCTTATCGAAAATCGTCGACGCGGCTCGATGACTTTAGGCTCGCCTTCGATACCGGCCACATCCGCCGCAAGTTGAATGGCCGCTTCGAGATCACCGAGTTCATCGACAAGCTTTGAATCTTTAGCCTGGCGGCCCGTGAAGATTCGACCGTCCGCCAAGGCCTGCACAGCCGCCATATCAAGCCCTCGTCCTGCCGCCACTGCCTCGATAAACTGTTTATGGACATCATCCATGACGGATTGGAGTAACGCTTGCTCTTCATCGCTCATCTTCCGTAGCGGCGATCCTACATCTTTGAATTTTCCACTTTTGATCACGACACCTTCGACCCCGATCTTCTTGAGCAACCCTTCGACGTTAGCCATCTCCATGATGACTCCGATGCTCCCCGTCAACGTCCCCGAATTGGCCATGATCCGATCGGTCGCAACCGCAATATAGTATCCACCCGACGCCGCCACCGTACCCATTGATGTAATCACCGCCTTATTGCTCTTGTTACGAACCCGCTGGACCGCATCATGGATTTCTTGCGACGGCACAACCCCGCCACCGGGGCTGTCGATGCGCAATACGATTGCCTTCACGGAGGGGTTCTCGGCAAAACGCTTCAACTCGCCGATCGTGGATTGCGCATCCACAATGACCCCTTCAATACGGATCAATCCGACCCGGTCCTCCATAGAAAAGTCGAGGTCAGGGAAAAACAGGTTCACCAGAAAGAGCAGGCCAAGCCCGATGCCGAGCGCCCAAAGTACTCTGCGCACGATCCCTCGCTTCGGCGGCCTTTGTGCTATTTCATCCATCATCGTTACTGTTCACTCAAAGCGCCGAGGGCACAAGGCCCCCGGCCTACCCCGATACCTGGTATTTAGACCTTATCGTCCTCGTCTTGGCTTCGCTTCCTGTTCTGTTTCGCCGCACGTCCCAAACTTTGGTCCAATACGCCTTGCGTAGCATGATATTCATCGACCGTTCGGCGATCGGAATCCATTATATGGTCGCGCAGGCTGAGTGCGATCTTTCGTTCCTCACGATCAACCTTGATAATCTTGGCCGTCACTTCATCCTGCAGTTTGAATTTCTCTTCGAGCTTGGCCTGTGGATCGAGCCCCGTCTCGCTGATATGAATCAACCCTTCGACTCCCCCGTCCAATTCGACAAAGATGCCAAAATCGGCGACCTTGCTGATCTTCCCGACAGCCACATCCCCAACCGCATACCGGCTCGGAATCTCTTCGTCCCATGGATCGCTCTTGAGCTGCTTATACCCGAGCGATAGCCGCTCCTTTTCCTTGTCGATCCTCAATACCACGGCCTCGACCTTCTGTCCCTTTTTAAAGAGCTCAGAAGGATGCTTGATATGTTTCGTCCACGACATGTCGGAAATGTGAATCAATCCATCGATGCCCTCTTCAAGTCCGACGAATGCGCCAAAATCGGTGAGACTCTTCACCTTCCCTTCAATATGGGTGCCAATGGCATACTTCCCTTCCACCATATCCCAGGGGTTCGGCGCAGTCTGCTTCATGCCGAGTGAAATTTTCCTGCTGGCCGGATCCACGTTCAACACCGCCGCTTCAACCTGATCTCCAATAGACACGACACGTGACGGATGGCGCACCTCGTGTGTCCATGACATCACAGAGACATGCACCAAGCCCTCGACGCCTGGCTCCAGCTCGATGAACGCCCCGTAGTCGGTCAGGCTCACGACACGACCTCGAACACGAGTGCCGATCGCGTACTTCGTGGCTACGCCGGTCCAGGGATCGGCGCTCTTCTGTTTCAACCCGAGTGAAATACGCCCGGTCTCTCGGTCGTATTTGAGCACGCTTACTTCCACCTTATCGCCGATGTTGAACATTTCCGAAGGATGGCCGACACGGCCCCAGGACATGTCCGTGATATGGAGCAACCCGTCGATGCCGCCGAGGTCGATGAACGCCCCGTAATCCGTAATATTCTTCACCTGGCCTTGAATCAACTGCCCTTCCTTCAACGTGGAAAGGGTCGTCTTCCGCTTCGAATCCCTCGTCTCTTCCAGAAGAACGCGCCTGGACACGACGACGTTGCCACGCCGATGATTGATCTTGATGATCTTGAGAGGGAACGTGCGGCCAACCAACCCATCAAGATCCCGCACCGGATGAAGATCGATCTGCGAGCCTGGCAAAAAGGCCTTCACGCCGATATCCACCATCATGCCGCCCTTAATACGTGCCACGATCTTGCCGTCGATGCTCTTGCCGTCATTGAAGAGCTTTTCCAGCTCCTCCCAAATCTTCATCTTGTCGGCTTTTTCCTTGGAGAGCACCAGATTGCCGTCGGCGTCTTCGCACTCCTCGATATAGACTTGAAGCCGATCACCCACCTTGATGTTCTGAAGTTCCTCGGTGGAGAACTGATCGTTCTGGATCATCCCTTCAGACTTGTAGCCGATGTCCACGACCACCTTGTCTTTGGTCACGGCAACAATGCGGCCTTCCGTAATGGTGCCTTCTTCGAGGTTTTTGAATGTCTCCTCGTACAGAGCCGCGAGGGCCGCTCGATCTAATTGCTGATCACTCGATGGCGAAACCGTACTCATGGTATAGATCCTACTCTTCCGACAGGAGTCGGGTGCTGATGGTTATACACCGGCATTCACTCAGCCTTGCGAATGTCGGCACTGGACTGCTGGGTCGGAGATTCAACTGCACCTAGTGCGGCGATACGATCCATCACGGTGCGGCTCACCTCCTGGTAATACTGCTTGGCCTCTCCAGTCTCCCCATTCTGGGGAAACATGAGGGAGTCTCCATAGCTAACGGTCACGGGACAGAAGTGCGGCCACGTAGCTCCAGGCGGCAGCACATCGAATGTGCCCTTGAGATAGGCCGGAACCACCGGACATCCGGTTTGTGCCACGATCATACCGATCCCCGGTTTAGGGGACTGTAGCCGGCCATCCATACTGCGGCTGCCCTCCGGAAAGATCACCACGACCTTTCCTTCTTTGATCAGAGAAACCGCTTTACCAAATGCGTCACGGTCAAACCGACCGGCCCTCAAGGGAATCCATCCCAACCATTGGCAGATTGCCCTAAGGCCTGGAACCGGAAAGAGATCGCTACGTCCCAAAAACCAGGCCCGGCGCCGCATCCCACAACCCAGGAGGGGAATATCCAAGTAACTGGCATGGTTCGCCGCAACAATGAACCCGCCGGTTTGTGGAACTGCCCCAACGACTCGAAAGCGAAAACACAGCCAGCCGATGGTCCGAGTGAGAACCCACAAGACCCCGTAGAAAACCGAACTCACAATTTGGCCGCAATCACAGCCATCATCTGGTCCACCACGTCGGTAGCGGACAAGTTCGACGTGTCGATATGCCGGGCATCCTCAGCAGGAACCAGTGGAGCGATCGAGCGGGAACGGTCCCGCGTATCACGGCTCGTCAAATCGGCGCTCGTCTCCTCAAGTGCTCCGGAATGTCCCGCCGCGACGAGTTCCCGATGCCGGCGTTGGGCCCTGACATTCGGATCCGCTTCGAGGAAAAACTTCACATCTGCCGAAGGAAATACCTTCGTTCCCATATCGCGCCCCTCAGCCACCACCGCTCCGCCTTCTCCAATTTGTCGCTGGACGGGCAACAGCCAAGCCCGGATCGCGGGAATTGCCGAGACCACCGATGCCGCTGCCGACACCGCAGGCGTTCGGAGTTCGCTGCTCACATCCCTGCCACTGACCAACACTGCCGCCACTCCATGGTGGAACTGCATTTGAAGCGACAACGTGGGCAACAGAGCAGCGACCGCCTTAGTATCAGCCGGGTCTCGGCCAGACTCAATGACCGCCCACGCCATCGCCCGATAGAGCGCTCCCGTATCGAGGTACAGATAGCCCAATCGAGAGGCCAACAACCTGGCCACTGTACTCTTGCCGACACCAGCCGGACCATCAATTGCCACGATCAGCCGGCTCGCTTGCTTGTCCCCCGCAATAGATCCTGCATTGTGGTCCCGCATCATAGTCGTCACCGATACTCGCCGACTAACTCTAAGAGTCTGTGATGAAAGCCCGGGAATGATGTCTCAATACAGGCCGTCTCGTCAATCACTGTCGGTGTCGAAGCGGTCAAGCCTGCAATGGCCAGTGACATCGCCACCCGGTGATCCCCGTGACTCCGGCCATGTACAGCTCCTAGTCGCCCATTACCTTCCGCTGTACCAAGCCCTTGCACCACCATCCCGTCGGGCTTTTCTGTGATCTGCGCCCCCATCGCGCGTAATTCTGCCGACATGGTCGCAATGCGATCACTTTCTTTGACCCGCAATTCTTCGGCCCCGGAGATGACCGTCTCACCCTCTGCGACCGCAGCCGCGACACAGAGGACGGGGAATTCATCGATCGTCTGAGGGATCAAGTCTGCCCCAATCGCCACCCCGCGCAACCTGGCTGACTTCACTCGGATATCCGCAACCGGCTCTCCCGCCTCTTCACGCCGGTTGAGCAGTTGAATATCCGCTCCCATTCTTGTCATCACTTCTAACAGGCCGGTCCTGGTGGGGTTAATACCCACCTGCTGAATCGTCACATCCGAACCGGGAACAACCGTTGCCCCGACGATGAAGAATGCCGCAGACGAGAAGTCCCCTGGTACGACCAATCGTGGCGCTGCATTCCAGCCAACAGTCGGACGTCCATCAAGCAGCACAGTTGTCCCGTCCCGTCGAAAAACAATACCGAAAAACTGGAACATCCGTTCTGTATGGTCCCGTGAAAGACGCGGCTCTGTAATCCTGGTCATCCCTTCGGCAAACAGAGCCGCAAGCAACAAGGCCGACTTAATTTGCGCGCTCGCCACCGGCGAATTGTACGTGATCGCGCGGAGACGGCTACCCATCAGAGCCAAAGGCGCAAGTTCACCGCCTTTGCGTCCGGCGATGGTCGCCCCCATTTCTCTCAACGGCTTGACGATCCGCCCCATGGGACGGCGACGAATCGATTCGTCGCCGGTCAGTACCGTAAAAAAGTCCTGCCCTGCCAGCAGGCCGGTCAGGAGGCGAATGCCCGTTCCTGAATTCCCGCAATCGATCGGCCCATTCGACTCGGTCAGGCCCCAGAGTCCCTTGCCATGCACACAGAGTTCTTCGTCCGATTCATCGATACGGATGCCGAGGGCCTGGAATGCGCGAACCGTATTGAGACAGTCTTCTCCTCGACAGTAGCTCACAACCCTGCTGACCCCGTTCGCCAAAGCAGTCAGAATGACGGCACGATGGGTAATCGACTTATCGCCAGGGACAGAAATAGTCCCCCGCAAAGGGCGGCCTGGCGTAATAGTCAATGGTGTCATAGGCATGTTACGCCGGCATCGCCGGTCGCGTGGAGAGTTTTTCCCGTTCCTGCTTGGCCTGATCGAGCTTCTTCTCGATGCCTGCGGCATCGCTCACCTGAATGAGCTGCTTCAATTGGCTCAGCGAGCGCTCGTAGGCCTCAATGAACGAGACAACATTGTCGCGATTCCAAAGAAAGATATCTCGCCACATTTCAGGAGAACTGGCGGCAATCCTTGTCGTGTCACGCAACCCGCCGCCCGAATGGTTCACCAGGTCGAGGGAGGGAATCTGTTGATCGCGAATCTCAGCAAGGGCATTCATCAAAGCAAAGGCCGCCACATGGGGCAAATGGCTCACCGCGCCGAGAATCTTGTCATGCAGATGGGCATCCATCGTCAGCACCACCGAGCCGGTCGCTTGCCACATCGTTCGGATTTGCTCAAGCGCCTGCGGATCCGTCGCTTTTGTCGGAGTGATGATGCAGCGCGCCCCCATAAAGAGCTGATCCGATCCGGCAATCACACCAGTCTTCTCCTTGCCGGCAATGGGATGGGCCCCCACAAAATGGACACCTGCAGGCATCGCTCGTTCAGCCTGTTCCACCAGCAAACCCTTTACGCTTCCAACATCGGTCACAATCGCGCCTTTTTTCAGGCAGGATGCCCACTCCGTCAGATGCCGTTCATAGGTATCGACGGGGGTGGCCAGCACGACCAGATCGGCATCCCTCACTCCGTCCCTTGGGTCCACAACATAACGGTCGATCGCGCCCAGCTCGACCGCGGTTTTCAAGTTTTCGACACGCCGCCCGACTCCGACAACTTTCGACGCCAACCCCTTTCGGCGAAGAATCATACCGAGCGATCCGCCGATCAGCCCGACTCCGATAATTGCGACCTGGGTGAAATGCAGCGACATTCTTTAAGCTAGACTCAATCCACGCCTCAACCCTGAATCCTGTAAACACTATCCTTCCGATTACACTTCCCGACCAACCGCCACCGCAATCTTTCGCATGTCTTGCATCAGTTCCTTGAACTGACTCGGCTTAAGAGATTCCTCTCCGTCGCACAACGCACATTCCGGGTTTGAATGGACTTCGATCAGAAGTCCGTCCGCCCCCGCAGCCACCGCAGCTTTCGACATCGGCGCCACCAGATTCCACTTGCCGGTCGCATGGCTGGGATCGACGATGACAGGCAAATGCGAAAGTTCTTTCAGCGTCGGCACCGCGGCAAGGTCGAGCGTATTGCGATATTGCGTCTCAAAGGTCCTGATCCCCCGCTCGCACAACATGACGTTCTGGTTCCCGCGGGACATGATGTATTCCGCTGACAGAAGAAATTCTTTGATCGTCGCCGAAAGCCCCCGCTTCAACAGCACCGGCTTGTCATAGGCCCCAACCTCCTTAAGGAGCTCGAAGTTCTGCATATTGCGGGCGCCAATCTGGATGATGTCGGCTTTTTCAAGAAACAATTCGATGTCGCGGGTATCCAGAATCTCGCTGACCACCGGCAGCCCGGTTTGTTTCTTCGCCGCAATCAGATAATCCAACCCTTCACGCCCCAGCCCCTGAAACGAGTAGGGCGAGGTGCGTGGCTTGTAGGCGCCACCGCGCAAAATACTTGCGCCGGCTGCCTTGACCTCTTGGGCAATGCCGACCGTGATTTCGAGTCGCTCCACCGCGCAGGGTCCCGCCATGATGACCAACTTGTTACCGCCGATCTTCACGCCGCCCACATCGATGACCGTGCCTTCCCGCTTAAACTCCCGGCTGACAAGTTTCCAGGGTGCGAGGATCGGCAAGACACTTTCAACGCCCGGCAACGCCGTGAGCGGCTGGTTATGCAGAACGCGATCGTCGCCGATCACTGCAATAATCGTCCGCTCCTGTCCGGTCGAGAGTTGCGACTTCAGTCCTAACTCGCGAAGCCGATCGATAATGTGATCGACTTCCCGTTCGCTTGCTTCTGGTTTTAATACGATAATCATGTTGCCCTCACCCTGCACTCAATGCAGCTGGATCACCCGCTTAAGCGCAGCCAAGAATTCCCTATTTTCTTCTTCCAGGCCGATAGTCACTCGAATCATACGCCCCTCAATGTGGCGAACGATAAGGCCCTCCCTCAGCAGGGCCTCAAACACCGCGCGACCGTCCTGTCCGATATCGACAAACACAAAATTCGCTTCGCTCGGGACCGGCACAAGCCCGAGTTCGGTCAATCCCTTGACCATCTGCCCCATTCCAGCTTCATTCGCCATCCGGCTCTGCGCCACATGTTCGTCGTCTCCAAGAGCGGCGAGTGCGGCACGCTGCGCCAGGCTATTGGCATTGAAGGGAGGACGGATTCGGTTCAGAAAGTTGGTCATCTCTGCCGTCGCTACGCCGTACCCGATTCGCAATCCTGCGAGGCCATAGATTTTCGAAAACGTCCGCAGCACAATGACATTTCGTCCCTGCTTCACATAGGACATAGAATCCGGGAACTGCTCGCTCCTGACATACTCGAAATAGGCTTCGTCGAACACGACAACGACATGCACCGGCACGCGTGACAGCAGAGAGTTCAACCTCAGCGGCTGACACCATCGTTCCAGTCGGATTATTGGGGTTACAAACGAATAGGAGCCTCGTCCGGTCGGTGATGGCGTCCGCCATCGCCCGAAGATCGTGCCGCCACTGCTTCAACGGGACGATCACAGGCTTTCCATGGGCTGCCGTGACCTCCATTTTGTAAATGACGAAGGTCTGATCGGCCATGATTGCTTCATCGCCTGGGGCCAAAAACGTCCGGGCGAGCAGGCCCAAGATTTCATCCGATCCGTTTCCAAGAATGACCTGATCCGGAGTCACTTTCCAGCAATCCGCCAGTGCTTCGCGCAGGCGAAATGCGCCGCCATCCGGATAGCGATGCAGAGTCGAAGTTCCCCCGCTCAAGGCGACAAGCGCCTTCGGAGAGGAGCCTAACGGATTCTCGTTGGACGCCAATTTAATGACTCGTGCAAGACCCAGTTCCCGTTGGAGTTCCTCAATCGGCTTCCCGGGAACATAGGGACTCAGCGAGGCAATATCTGGATGGACCTTCAGTGGCATGGCATCAACTGTGGGCTGGATAGGAACCCAGCACCTTCATGAAAAGACAGCGACCAGTGATTTCTTCGATGGCTTTCTTGACCCGCTCTTCCTCCATATGCCCTTCGATATCGACAAAGAAAATGTATTCCCAGGCTTTTCGCCTGGAAGGACGCGACTCAATCTTGGTCATGCTCAGGCCATGGGAGGCAAAAGGCCGGAGGAGATCGTATAGGGCGCCAACTTTATCTTTCACCGAGAGCATGAGTGAGGTCTTATCTTTCCCCGTACGCTCCGGTGGCTTCTGGGACAAAATGAGAAAGCGGGTCATGTTGTTCAAATTATCTTCAATGCGGGCCTTGATGACCTTCAGACCGTACAATTGAGCCGCCAATTCCGATGCAATGGCGGCAACAACGGGATTCTCCACACACAATTCCGCGGCGCGAGCCGTGCTCGCCACCTCCGACGCAAGCACATTGGGAAAGTTGGCTTCCAGCCAATTCCTACATTGGGCAATGGCATGGGGATGGGAATAGATTTGTTTCACCTCTTCCATCACTCCGGACTTCGACATCAAATGATGGGAGACATCCTGAAGCACTTCGCCATAGATGAGCAGATTGGAATCGATGAACATATCGAGCGTGTGGTTGACCACACCCTCGGTCGTATTCTCGATCGGGACCACCCCGAAATTGGCTCGCCCCCGTTCGACTTCGCTGAACACGTCCTTGATGCTATTGACCGGAATATATTGGGCAGACGCCCCGAACTTCTGCATAGAGGCCATATGCGTAAACGTGGCTCTGGGGCCAAGATACGCCACCTTTTGAGGGCCCTCCAGGGAGAGGGACGCGGACATGATTTCTCGATAGACCGGACGAATCCCCTCGGATGGAAATGGCCCTGAGTTCTGTTGGGTGAGGCGTTCGATGATCGCCGCTTCCCGCGCCGGGGTATGGAGATTGGCGCCCGCATCCTGCTGTTTCTTGAGCTTACCGATCTCAATAACGCTTTTGGACCGCTCATTCAGTAGGCGTAAAATCTCATCGTCAATGAGATCGATCTTTTTCCGATACTCGGAAAAGTCTCCAGACACAGCTAACCCCTTCTTCCCAGCCACAAGGAAGTGGACACCCGTCCATCGGCTGGAATGGCACAAGCTAAGTTAGAAATGATACAGGAACCATTCCTGGCAAAGCAAGGAGACCCTTGGCGTTTCACGAGCTTAGGAGCTGATCCCGCCGCTCAATTCTGCAGCCAGATAGTTTCGACAGAGACCAGACAGATCATGAAAAAAGGAGGGAGGTTGGCCTTTTGAAATGATCGAAAGCCAGTTTTGTGGCTTGACGACCACGACCGGTTCGTTCGAGAAAGCCGGCCTGAATCAAATAGGGCTCATGGACGTCTTCAAGGGTGCTCCTATCTTCCTGGACTGCGGCTGCTAAAGATTCCGCCCCAACCGGTCCTCCTGCAAACTTGTCGATGATGGTCAGGAGGATCTGACGATCCATCTCATCAAACCCCGCCGTATCGACACCCAGCCACGCAAGGGCATCCTGGGCAACAGCCTGAGTCACCTGTCCAGTCGCTTTGACCTGAGCATAGTCGCGCACCCGCTTGATAAGCCGGTTGACAATGCGGGGCGTTCCTCGAGCGCGACCGGCAATTTCTTTGGCTCCCTCGGAATCGATCGGGATCCCAAGCACGCCCGCCGAACGTGTCACGATGGTCTGCAGTTCCACCGGAGAGTAGAACTCCAGACGGTGGACGAGGCCAAATCGGTCCCGGAGTGGGGAGGTCAAGGCACCGGCTCTGGTTGTGGCGCCAACCAGCGTAAACCGGGGGAGATCCAATTTCACCGTCCTGGCTGCAGGCCCCTGGCCGATCACAAGATCCAGCTGATAGTCCTCCATCGCTGGATAGAGCGCCTCTTCGACAGAGGCAGGAAGCCGGTGAATCTCGTCAATAAACAGGACATCGTGCTCCTGGAGGTTCGTCAGGATGGCGGCCAAATCACCCGCATGGGCCAACACAAGACCGGAGGTCGAACGGAGCGATGCCCCCATCTCACGTGCAATGATATGAGCGATAGTGGTCTTCCCCAACCCGGGCGGGCCATAAAAGATCGTGTGATCGAGCGCTTCATTTCGCTGCCTTGCCGCCTCGATACAGATCCGCAGGGATTCTTTCATCCTCTCCTGGCCGACGTACTCCTCCAAGGTCTGCGGGCGCAGCACCGTTTCCATGCTGCGCTCTTCGTCCGTGATCTGCGTGCTGACAACTCGCTCGGTCATCGTTGAGGAAACCTCTCTCGTTGTAGCCTATTACTTCTCCGGCGTTGGGCGGTACTTCGGTGGAGGCGGCAAGGCCCCCTGGCCCGGCGTTGCCGTACTCCCGCAGTCCGGTGGACAGTTTTTACCGCCTTGCGTTGGATCCGGAAGATTCGACTCCATCTTCTCCAGCTGGCACTGTGAAAGCCGCCCTCCATCTTTATTTCCACAACGTGCCGGCACATTCGAGTTGCCCATTTCACGATAGCCCTCGGGACAGGAACCGCAGACGGCCAACAGATTTGCTCCCAGAGGGACACACTGAACGAGGGTGGGATCGCCATCCTTGCAAATTTCTTTGGACTCGGTCACGCCAGTGGTCGCATAGCCTTCAGGACATGTACCGCAAGTCTTCCGAATGCTTTTAGGCTCGCTCGACTCTTCGGCCTGTACAGGCACGGCCCCTATACCCAATACGAGCACCGCAAGTCCGACGAATAATTGCGCCCGGACTATTCGCTGAATCAGTCTCGCCATCATCCTTACCCCCTTGCAAGTTCTTTCAGGGATTCACGAATCATATCTTTGAGCACGATGGACTCAGCATTGGACTTCTTGACCTGCTTCAACGCTTCTTTGGCATCTTGCGGACGATAGCCCAAATTTACAAGCGCCGACAGCGCATCATCGTAGATCGCATCTTGCCCCTGCCTGGGTGAATCCTGTGCCGGCACAAGGCCCGGATGGAGCTTTCCGACTTTATCCTTGAGCTCCAACACGAGACGACTGGCCGACTTGTTGCCGATGCCTGGAACTGTCGTCAGCTTCTCGACATTTCCCGACTGAATCGCTGAGACCAGGTCTGACACCGGAAGCGCAGACAAGACGCTAAGGCCCAGTTTGGGCCCGACACCGGATACACTGGTCAACAGCACAAATGCGTCTTTTTCCTGCGACGTCAGAAAGCCGAAGAGCTGAATCGCATCTTCGCGGACGTGGGTATGCACGCTCAGCGAGATATTGTCGCTCAGATTGGGCAACCCGTAGTAGGTGCTGAGAGGAATAAACACTTCGTATCCAACCCCCTGGACGTCGAGGATCAGATAGGTCGGCGCCTTGAAGGCCAATCGGCCTGTCAATGAGGCGATCATATTCTAAGAGGCAACATAGGCTGAAGGCTGAGGTGTTCGGAACTCCGACCTTCAGTCTGAACACCTGAGTCGCTACCGCTGTTGTTCATCCAGCGGCGGCCACTTTCTCCATCACCTCGTCGGAAATATCAAAATTCGCATGAAGCTTCTGCACATCGTCATGCTCGTCCAAAACCTCCATCAACTTGAGCATTTGCTCGGCCGCCTTTTCCTCGAGCCTGATCGTGTTCTGCGGAATAGAGGTGACCTCCGCAAACAGGGTGTGGATCTTTGCCTCGACGAGGGCCTTCTTCACGGCTTCAAAGTGGTGCGGGTCCGTGATGACCTCAAAACTTTTCTCGCCCACTTTCACGTCCTCCGCTCCCGCATCAAGCGCAAGAGACAACAGCGTATCTTCATCGACTGTGCCCTTCTCAATCGTGAGCAGTCCCTTCTTGTGAAACTGCCAGGAGACGGCGCCGGCTTCCGCCATATTGCCGTGATATTTCGTGAGGAGATTGCGTAGCTCGGCGACTGTGCGATTGCGGTTGTCGCTCGTGATTTCCATCAATACGCCGGTCCCTCCGGGACCATACGCTTCCAAATGAAACTCTTCATAGGCCACGCCGGGTAATTCCCCCGTGCCGCGCTGAATGGCTTTTTTCAGTGTGTCGCCAGGCATATTGGCCTCTTTGGCCTTCAAGATGGCCAGCCGGAGCCGCGGATTACCATCCGGGTCGGCGCCTGTACGCGCCGCAATCGTCACCTCGCGGATGATTCTTGTGAAGATCTTCCCGCGTTTGACATCCATAGCCCCCTTGTGCCGTTTAACCGTCGCCCAATGGCTATGTCCACCCATGTTCACTCCATGCAGCCGGACTCATGGAGGACCGACCGCGCAAGAATGTGATCTCAATCAATAAGAGCTTGTACTCGTAGCACAGGGTTTGGAAAGGTGTCAATTACGCTGGGGAGCATGCTGCAGGCGCAGTTACTCTGAATACATCAGCAACTGTAACCCGATGAGCAGAATCAAGCAGGCCCAGGGCAATTCCCATTTGGGAAACCCTGCATTCGACGGGGAACGGAACCAATCAGCCAGCAGTTTGGACGAACCAGCTGTCACCGCCATTGTGCCCATAATCGCGTGGCCCATTGCAATCTGGTGGGCTGAAGGATGGTCGCCGTGGGAATGGGCGAACAACATCAGCCCCCCGATGATGGCGAACAGAGGCAACGGTGCGACCCAGGCCGCGTGACGGATCTGTCCAAGCCTACGGAGCAATTCGATGGCGCCAACCGTTAACGACAAGAGCCCGTAACTCTTATGCTGAAAGATTTCAGGGTCACTGCCGAAGAAGGTCTGCATGAAACTGAGCGCGCCGATCGGCCAGGCATTATGATCGCTCCAGATCAGGAGAAAAGAGCCTGCTGCGAACAAGGCTCCCGGCAGAAGAAACCTGGTCCAAGGCCAGAACCGCGAAGCCAACGCGTGGCGCAGCTCGCTGAGCCCGATGATGACGACCAACATGCCGGTGAAGTGATGATTGAATTCGGAATAAGCAATGCCCGCAATAGACCCTTCCCACCCAGCCGGGGAACCAACACCCCCGTGAAGTTCATGACCTGTTACAACTTCTTCATGGACCGAGGGCTGATCATGTTCGCTAGGCTGCGCCCACAGGGGTATCGCTGACAGGAACAGATAGACCAGAATAGCGAGTCCCATCCGGCAATTTCCGTACAATCGCTGCTGCACACCGCCGCTAAGACTGTTACATAATAGAAAGGCCCGTCCAGCAGACTGGACAGGCCTCTGTGCACTCATCATATCTCTGATGTTTCTGTGTGACCTGCTTACATGAACTTCATAAACTTATCTTTTGTCTCATCCATCACTTGAGCCGTAATGGTCGCCAGTCCACGTTCCTTCGCCACCCGTTCAACTTCTTTTCGAGCCATGGGACGGATAAAGTCCGGGATATTTTCAAGCCGCTTTTCAGCTTCCGGCGTCCAGGCGATCCCATTGCTCGAATCGCTCTTGGAATCGTCCATCACTTGCAGGGTGATCGTCTGGTACCCCTGCTTACGGGCAAAAGCCTCCACGCTACTCTGCACCATCGGCTTCACGAACGAGGGAAGCCGGTCGAGTTTTTCCTTCGCATCGGCCGACCAGGCAAACTCTGAGATGACCGGTCCGACATCGCCGGGCTTTCCGCCGGACGTCAACCCCATTTCAGCCACCATCGCAGAGAAGGGGCAGCCGCCGCCGGACTTCTCTCCAGGCTTGGCTGCCGGTGCAGCCGTCGCTGTTGCGACCGCCGGCTGACCACCTTGGATCTTCTCGTTCAAATAGGCCGCCATCTGACTAGAGCCTGCTGTTGCTTCCTCTTTCAGCGTGCCCCGCGTCATCTCGAACGGCTCGGCCTCAACAGTACGCCCACCCAGCTTCACCCCGAGAGAACTGACCATCTGGGTTTCGCCTGGATTCGTCACCATCGAGAACTTGGCATTACAAGACGGGCAGCCGAAGAACACGCCGAGCGTGCCTTCCCCAGGCTTCTCCACCTTCTCAAAGTTCATATAGGTTTCACAGTTGAGGCACACAAATTTCATGGCATCTCCTCTTAGCTGGCTACGGAAAAACTCGGTTTATACACAATACATCCTTGGAATCTTACATATGGTGCTGATGCCAGAATACCCTGAGGATGCTCAAAAAGCCCGTCCAGCAAGGCCGCAGCGAGCGAAGAGGCGAGGCGTACGCTTCGGTACGTTGAGCCTCTGAGCGATGCGAGAACGCCGCTGGCGGGCTTTTTCAGCATCCTGTTAGGTACGTGACATCATAGCTTGTCGGCAAGCACCTTCTTGTAATCGATGAGCGTCCTGATGCGCCCGGCAATTTCTTGGTAGCGTTGAATCGTCGGATAGGTTTCGTCGAGCAATGGCTCTCCCTTGTCGAAGGTGCGAGCAAGCTTCCGGTCGAATGGAATCCGTCCGAGCAACGGTAAATCCAGCATCTCACACATCGCTTCGGTATTGCCTTCGAACAACTCGTTCACTTCACCACAAGAAGGACAGCGATACTCGCTCATATTTTCGACCATGCCCATGACCTTGATACCGATGTCGCGGGCATAGGTCACCGACTTCTGCACCACGTCCGATGCCACTTCCGATGGCGTTGTAACGACAATCGCTCCCGCCAGATCGGGAATAAACCCGGCAATGACCGGCGGCTTGTCCGCTGCGGCCCCCGGAGGCAGATCGACCAGCAGATAATCAAGCTCACCCCAGACGACATCGGCCAAGAACTCTCGGATGACATTCATTTCCATCAGCCCCAACCAGACCGGGCTGACATCCATCGGCCCTTTCCAACGAACCGGCGATGCATCATCCAAGAAAAAGTCCATCGACGCGACTTTCACCCCGAGCGGCCCGACCGGGGGAATCGCACCTTCAGGCCTCATAGTCAACGACTGGCCGTGCATGCCCAACATGCGAGGCACGCAGGGTCCGTTCAGATCCACGTCTAAGAGTCCGACCTTCGCGCCCTGCCGAGCAAAGGCCAACGCCAAGTTGACCGTGGTCATGCTCTTGCCCACGCCGCCCTTTCCGCTCATGACCACCAGCTTGTGCTTGATGCCGGCCATGCGCGCATGGACCAGTTTGGTATTTTCCGAGATTTGTGCGAGGACTTTGGCGTCGTCTGAATACTTCAATTTGCCAAGAATGGCCTTCAGATCTTTTTCAACCGCCATAACGGGAACCCCTTGCTAACTGGGCGAATACACAGAGGTTGACCGTAACACAGGGATTTCTGGTGAGTCAAACTCCACACATCCAGTCCGCCAGATGGCGCAGATTCCAACGCCTAACCCGCATTATTCATGACGGTTCGTCGCGAAATCGCGCAGTCGCCATGCGAGACAGGCGCACGGAGCCCGGGGACTGACACCCTTCCCCGCGTTCGCGTGTGGTGTCTGTCCCCGTCCGAACCGGGACAGGACCGTCGAGGACGACGGAGCCAGTCCCTAACAGTATGTTGACCGACCGAACGGCGAGCCCGCCTGCCTGGACGCCGGGCCACCGCGTCCAGGTGCATCGTCACCGCGCTTGCGAGGTCGAGCGCCATATCCATGATCCTGGCGCGAAGAAAGAGTTCCGCATCAGGTTCTGACTTCCATCTCCGCGATTGCAGCAGAAGCGTTCATGAATAATGCGGGTTATGTGGTAGAATCGAAATTCCCAAAAGATGGAAGGTGCTATCTGGTGGTCGTTTAATGGAGGTCTTTTCACTTCTTTTGAGAAAGGGAGAATGCCGATGAGACGATCTACAACGCAACTAGCTGTCACGCTGGCCGGCGTCCTAGCCTTAGTCGCCACCACAGTGCTGCCTTTGCAACCGGTATTCGGCGAGGGCGGGGCGCGGCGTGACGTTGTGCGTCAAGAAGAGCAGAACCTCAGGGACGCCCTCGAGCACGCGAAAGAAGCGGTAGACCATGGCAAACAGGGTCATGCTGATGCACTCCTGGCACATGCGGAAGCCGCGCTGCAGCATGCCCTGATGGGAGGCACGGATCATCCGCATGTGGCCGAAGGGATCGCACATCTGAAAGAAGCCATTGAGCATGGGAAAGCGGGCCATGCTGACGTAGCCACGAAACACGTAGAAACCGCTGTCATGCACCTGTCTCAGGGAAAGTAAGATAACAAGGCAAAGAGGGTAGGTGAAGAAAAGCGAGTCAGCAATAGTGGGGGGGGGCTTAAGGGGTCTGGCCCCCTTTTATTCTTCCTGTTGTTATGGGATTTGTTCACTGAATCGGCGGTACCAGGCCGCCGCCTCATCTTCAAATCGCTGGAACATTGCATTATGACCTGGTCGCAGCCTCTGAAAGTTGTCGATTGCCCGCTGGATCAAGTTAACGGCTTCTTCCTCCAGGTTGAGCTCCAAAGGGTTGCCAGACATGCGGTGCTTAAGTTCGTTTCTTGGATTGTTCATCAGGTCAGCAAGAACCTTTGGATCGCCGGAGTGACCAAACGCGGTCTGATGGAGATCGCACAGATCCTTCACCTCTTCCTCAAGGGCGTTAACGCCGCCACCATCCTTCACAAGTTTTCCAAGTATCTCCTCCGCGGCACCTGCCAGTGTAATAGCTGGCAGTGGCTCTTGCGCGCAAAACAACTCGATCGCCTTTGCGAGTTGTTTCTCGGCGACCTCGAACTTAGTCAGTCTCACGAGACCCATACTTCAATTCGCATAACGTTTGAGCTAACCCAGCTGCCGTAGGCAGTCTAGGTTGAGCGAGGGATTAGACCGCATTCTGGATGAGTACCAATTTCGGCGGACCAATGAGGCGACAGTTCATCTTGTTGTACTCATTCTGTGCAAGGGTCCGCCTCAGATCATCTGGGTTCAGACTGTCCGCGGTCTTGAGAACGGATTTGAGCGCGGCCTCTTGAGCCGCTTCATACACGCGGCCAAGCATGAAGTCCGGGGTTGGCCCCTCAAGCAGAAGGCCCATCAACCAGGGCGTTTCAGAGGAAAGGTCGCGTTGGTCAATCTTTCTGGCCTGCAATGCAGCGATGAACGTCTTACCTTCCTTGTACCCATACACAAAGAGTCGTTCTTGCTCTTTCGTATCTTTGAACTGCGCCGCCAAGGCCGAGCATTCGAAGGCCGACCATGCTGATCTGGACATGACGGCGTACTCACGTGACGACTGTGCCATAGATGAAGGCTCAGACAATACAAAGAGGACAGCTGTGAGAATCAAGCGCTTGATCATGTTGATCGGCGATGCGGTCTAACAGTGTTTAGGCGGATCCGCATAGGAGCTGGATCTGCCAACTTCTATCCACATAACACGCCATCGGTTCTCCCGCCGCCCAACAGGATGCTCAAAAAGTTCGTCCAGCGAGGCCGCAGGCGAATCGAAACCGGAGGCGTACCCTCAGGGGTACGTTGAGGGCCTGAACGATGCGAGAACGAAGCTGGCGGACTTTATCAACAGCCTGCTAGATGGAATACTGAAAGATCGGCTTCGCTCCAATCGCCTGAGCCAGCACTCCACGGCGCTTAAGCTCCTCAAGAATCCGACGAGTGGCCGCATCGAAATCTGCCGGGCCTGACAGGACGATATCCG
The DNA here is from genome assembly GCA_963781915.1 of uncultured Nitrospiraceae bacterium. Classification (GTDB taxonomy): domain Bacteria; phylum Nitrospirota; class Nitrospiria; order Nitrospirales; family Nitrospiraceae; genus Palsa-1315. Next base: position 83,644 of record CAWAIH010000015.1, read on the forward strand.
TATTGGGCGGGACTTCCTCGGGCGCCTTACTCATATGAACGGCGATCACCGGGACCGGATGGACGAGCGTTCTGATAGCCTGTGCCGCTTCGACATAGGCCAGACCGAAGGGATTGGTTGTCGAAACCACGATCAACCCTGTATCGACTAATAGTCTCGCCACCTCACCATAACGACGAGCCATCTCGGTCGCCTGCCCTCGTTCATCCTCCGAAAGATCTGCATCGAGTCCGCGGCGGAGATTCTCTCCGTCTAGCAGGTAGGCATGCCGGCCATCAGCGACAAGCCTCGCTTCGATGGTCCTGGCCAGGAAGGATTTCCCCGTATGCCTCCCACCGGTCACCAACACAATCGCAGCTCGATGGCCATACTGCTGCGCGCGATCCTCGACGCCGACTTGCCCCTTTACCCAGGCAAAATCGCGCTGCCGGGCTTCTTCCCGGAGAAACTCCTGATCGTCATGGACCAGCTCCGTGACAATACCGCCACCGGCAATGTCATATTCATCCACGAGAACGAACCGGCCAGTCGACTCGAATGAGGCCGAGAGATCGAAGGCGACTGGCGTTTTGGCCCTGATGGTCAATTCAGCGACCTGATTCCTATTCACCACATTGCTACCTTGCTGCTGAGCCAGATCCATCGTGTCGATGATCCGATGGATAGTCGCAACTTCGCAATCGACTTCCCTCGTTGCCACTCTGAGTTGATAGCGCCGCCCTCGTTCCAACGGCTTCCGGCCCAGCCAGAACAGGTTGGCCCGAAAAGCCGTCGACACCAACGGGAGCTTGTCTTGATGTGAGGCAACCTCTCCTCGTTCGACAAAGATCTGCTCGTCAAGGGTGACACCGACCGATTGGCCTGCATGACCTTCTACCGGCGGGGGATCGCTATTGAACGCTTCAATGGATTTGACCGTGGCCCGTTTGTTCGATGGTGAGAAGACCAGAGAATCGCCGACCTTCACACTCCCGGCCGTGACGCGCCCGGCAATAATGCGACGGGCATCGAACTTGTACACGTCCTGAACCGGCAGGCGAAGCGGCTGTTCGGATCGTCCCGGTTCCTTCCGAAAAGCACTGAGCGCATCCAGTACCGTCGGACCGCTATACCACGGCATCTGCTCGCTCCGGTTGGCGATATTATCTCCGAGCTTGGCGCTGACCGGAATGATCTGCTGGGGAACCGCCTTGAACTGTCCGAGGAACTCCCGATATTCCTTTTCGATCCCATCGAACACATCCTGCCGGTAACCGACCAGATCCATCTTGTTCACCACGACGGCAAACTGGCGCACCCCCAGAAGCGATAAGAGATACCCATGCTTCTTGGACTGTTCCTTTACGCCCTCCACGGCATCGATCAGCAGCAACGCCCCCTCGGCCCTGGCCGCCCCGGAAATCATGTTCTTGAGAAATTCTTTGTGTCCTGGCGCATCGATGATGATGTAGTGCCGGCCCTTCCAGCCGAAAAACGTCCGCGCCGTATCGATGGTGATTCCCTGCTCCTGCTCCTCAAGAAAGGCATCGAACAGGAATGCGTACTCGAATTCCTTCCCCTGCTGCCGACAGATGGCTTGAACCTTTTCAAGCTTGCCGTCCGGCAACGATCCCGTGTCGGCATAAAGGCGCCCCAGCAATGTAGACTTCCCGTGGTCCACATGCCCAACGATGACGATATTCAGATTGTCCGATGGTTTCATAGTCGTTGTTGTCATTCGCATGCTCCAGAATGCTCAAACGAGCAGGCCAGCGAGGCCGCAGGGAGCGAGCTAAGTGAGGCGTACCCTCTGGGGTACGTCGCAGCGAAGATCGCGACTGAGAACGAAGCCGGATGCTCGTTTCAGCATTCTGGGCCTACATGTATCCGTCTTTGCGCAAGAGCTCCATCCCGCGCCCTTCATCCTGTGCGCGGCCCGATCGCTCTGCCACCGTAGTATGCCGCAACTCGTCAATGATGTCGTCCACGGACTTCGCCGTCGATTTGATCGGTGTCGTACAGGGCGCGCAACCGAGACTGCGATAGCGAGTCCCCTCACCTTTATCGAGATAGAGATCGATGAAGGGAATGTTCTCGGACTTGATGTATTCCCAAATATTGATTTCCGTCCAATCCAGCAGCGGATGGATCCGGATGTGGGTTCCGGGAGGAAAGGTCGTTTTGAATTGATCCCAGAGTTCCGGCGGCTGATCACGGAAATCCCAATCGCCATGCTTGTCACGGGGTGAGAAGTACCGTTCCTTGGCTCTCGTCCCTTCTTCGTCTGCGCGCACACCGAGAATGATACCCGTATAGCCCTTTTGCTCGATCAATTGCTTGAGCCCATTAGTTTTCAGAGCCGTACAGCAGTTGACGCGGCCCAGCGTATGGTTCATCCCGGCCGCGAGCGCTTCCTTGTTTTGCCCCACCACCAACTTGAGGCCCCACTCACGGGCGACTCGGTCTCGATATTCGATCATGGCGGGAATTTTATAACTCGTGTCGACGTGCAGGAGAGGAAAGGGGACATGGCCGAAAAAGGCCTTTCTGGCCAACCACAGCAACACGGTCGAATCCTTCCCCATCGACCACAGCATGGCCAGGTTGTCGAAATGTTTATAGGCTTCCCGGAGAATGTAGACGCTCTGGTCTTCTAACTGACGAAGGTGTTGCACGGATTCGATCCTCTCCAGCAGGATGCTGAAAAAGTCCGCCAGCATCGTTCTCGCATCGTTCAGAGGCTCAACGTACCGAAGCGTACGCCTCGCCTCTTCGCTCGCTGCGGCCTTGCTGGACGGCCATTTTGAGCATCCTGCGATTATTTTGCTATCAGCGTCATATGCAAGATTCCATTTGCGCTTTATGTATAAACGATTTTTTCCGCAGCCCGCTATGGTCAATGTATGCGGCCGGTCACACCGATCCCCACCGGCTCCTGAGTCAACTCCTCCAACTTTTTGGCCGCCGCCCCCTCTTCGAGTGCTCGACGTGCCAGTGGGAGGCACGACGCCCATGTCGCCCCCTTGCCTGCGGCGTACAGAATCAGTGCCGCGTTCATCAAGACCCAGTTGCAAGATCCCCCGGGCACTTGATTGTGGAGAATCTTTCGGAGCAGATCCGCTTCCTTGTCTCGCTGGTTCGATGGGAAGCCCGCCATGTCTCGTGGCGTGCCCAGGGGCAATCCGACATCTTTTGACGCAAAGGAGAGGGGTGTAATCCGCTCATCCCGCAATTCCAGCACCCTTGTGAGACCGGCAACCGATAGCTCCGGATCGCCTTCAACGCCACTGACCACCATCGCCCGTGGGGAAGCCAGCATCCGCAACACTTCAGCCGTTTTTTCAAAATGAGGAGGATGGGATAGGCCGACGACCTGCGACAAGGCGCGAGCCGGGTTCAGGAGCCTTGCAATCGGATGAAAGATATTCCGCGCTCCCAGCTCCTGGCGCATCTCTAGAAAGCGATAGACCGGAGGGTGGTAGAGGGCAATGTCGAGATAGGCGAATCCGTGCCGCGTCACGGCCTCTGCCGCCGTTTTTGGTTCCATCTCGACCGGCAGGCCCAAGGCCTTGAGCACCCCGGCATTCCCTGCACGGCCGGGAATGCCATCGTACCCATGCATCAAGACCGACGCGCCTGCCGATGCAGCCACAATGGCGGCAGCGGCAAGGGCATGGAAGGTGTCTTGTTTCCCCGCATAGCTCGGCAGATCGACAACGCCAAGCTCTCGCGGGATGGGCACAGGCGCCACATAGGAGCGCGCGGTCGCGGTCATCGAAGCCAGTTCGGTGACGGACTCCATCTTGATCCGCATGGCCATAAGAAAGGCCCCCACCTGCGCTTGCGTGGCCTCTCCTTCAACGAGAGCCTTCATCGCCCGCTTCGCTTCGTCCCAGGTGAGATCCTTGGCAGCTCGTGGCCCCTTGGCAATTTTGGCGATTAAATCCTGCATCGACATCACGAAGCCTTGTGTAACCCGCATTCCGTCTTGGTAAAGTTTTTCCACCGACCCGCACGGGAGTCTTCACCGGGCATCACCGGGCTTGTGCAATAGGTGCAGCCGATACTGGGATAGTTGCGGTCATGCAATGCGTTGAAGGGCACTTCATAGACACGAATGTAGGTCCAGACATCCTCCCAGGTCCACTTTGCAAGCGGATTGACCTTCGCCAACTGAAATTTCTGATCCCACTCGATCAGCTTCGCATTGGCTCTCGTGGGAGACTGCTCCCGCCTGATCCCGGTAATCCAGGCGTCGAATCCCTTGAGCACTCGTGTGAGGGGCTCCACTTTGCGCAACTCGCAACATTGATCGGGCTGGCGCGCCCAGAGGGCCTCGCCATGCTGAGCCGCTTGTTGCTCCGGCGTCAGCAACGACTTCACCTGGATGACCTGCTGCGGTTGCAACCCATACCGTTCGATCACGCGATCGCGCGTGGCATAGGTCTCGGAAAAAAGAAAATCCGTATCGAGATAGAAGAGCGGCACGGAGGGATCGATGCGGTGGACCATGTCCAGGAGCACGACGTCTTCCGCCCCAAAACTGCAAGCCAGCACGATCTTCGACGCGTAGCGTTCGATCGCCGCAGCCAGTACCTCTTGCGGCTGCTTCGCCTCGAACGACTCGCCCCAGGCTGCGAGTTCCCCAGCAGATGCTGAATGTTCAGTGTTCTCCACGCTAACCCCGCCCTCTTTCGACACTCTCCATAGGAGGGGCGCCAGGGTTGGTCATATGCGCCCATCGAGCGAGCACATTCCCATCGTGCGCGCTCTGGGAGCATAGACCGACCCTGGTGCCTCTCCTTCTCACTCCACTTTTTCGACCAGAATCCGATAATGATCCGCGGCGACTTCGAGTGGTTCCTGCAGCAACAACAGATGTCCATCGTTCTTCAGACTCATGGGCACGTTCTTGATGGGTTCACCCGCATCGAGCCAGACTTCCAACCGTTCGCCCGCATCCATCATCTCCAATTTCAGCTTGGTCTTTACATAATTCAGCGGACAGGCAACCCCGCGCAGATCATAGACCGGCGCGCTGGATGCAGCAGGCGCAGCCACCGCAACGACAACCGGCTTGACCTCGGATGGCACGATCGCCATACCCGGCGCTATCTTATCCGCCGGCGCTAACTTGAGATCTTTGCCCATCTGCTCCGTGGCCGCACGGCAGGCATCGACAAATCCCTTGGCAAAAGCCATTTTGTCTAGTGCCGATTCTCCCGTTGTGTCTTTGGGTCCTAAATCGCCCACGCTCTTTCGTAAACTCCCGTACATCGCTGGAACGATACCTTTTTGCGCAATCCGGCTGTCGAATTCGATGAAGGTTTCTGCATCCGTCGAAGGCTCAAGTCCCTCGGTGACCAGCAAGGCCTTGGCCGCAGCCAGCACGGCGCGATACGACTTGTTCACCGAAACGGAATATTGATGGTTATCGACCAGCAGCTTCGCTTGATAGAGTTCTTGGTCTGCTTCGAGAATGCCGTTCTCGATCATCTCAAGCGCGCCGCCGGCACATTCACCTGGCCCGAGATCCTCCAAGACAAACTCTGCTTCCCCTTCCCAGTCGTAGTAGAAGGTCGCGTCATCTTGAAAGGAGGGGACGATGGTGTAGGGGATCAATTCATCCTTGAGCTTGACCTTGCCGGCACGATCGATGAAGGCAGGCAACCCTTCGCCTGAGAGACGGTCCCGCCGGTATACGTCGATCAAGTGTGTGATCGCTGCCGATACGCTCTTGGCCGGCAACTTGACCACCATCTGCCCGATTTTCGCCGTCCCATCGACACGTCCGCCCAAATGCAATTCATAGAAGGGCGCGACGTGCTCGCCAATGCGCTTCCCCACTCCATGCAACCCGATCGTAGCGATATGGTGCTGGGCACAGGAGTTGTGGCACCCGCTGATCTTGACCGTCACATCTTTCAGATCCTCAGGAACCCGCCCGGCCGGGAATACCTCTGCCAAGGCTCGCGCAAGCCCCTTAGAAGATGTGATCCCTAAGCCGCACGTATCGGTGCCGGGGCAGGCGATAATATCTTCAACCAATTCAGCGCCGGGATCGGCCAAGCCCTGGGAAGCCAAGTCGGCATAGAGATCGGCGATGCGCGCTTCCGGTATCCATCGAATGATCATGTTTTGATTAATCGTCGTTCGAATGTTGCCATTGGAATAGCGATCCGCAAGGTCGGCGATGAGCAGCATCTGTTCTGTCGTGAGATCGCCCATGAATAACTTCGTCACTGCGGCGACATAACCCTCTTGCTTCTGACGCACCACGTTGGTTCGCCGCCACATCTCGAACGGCGTCTCCACCGGCATACCGTTCGCGTGACCATTGGTCTGAGCGACTGCCCGCTTCGATCCATTCGACGTCGGCATGATGAGAGGGACTGGTTCATCCGGATACGACAGCAACTTGATGGGTTCATGGGTCGGTCGGGCATGACCCATCGACACATAGGCCTCTTCCCAACGGCGCTTGAACTCTGCGAAGCCCAGCTTTTCGATCACAAACTTCATTCTGGCCTTCGTGCGATTTTTTCGATTGCCCAGGGTGTCGAATACCCGAATCACCGCTTCCACACTTGGGATGAGCTCATCCATGGGAGTGAATTCACGAAGAACCTGTGCAATCCTGGGAGCCGAGCCGAGGCCGCCGCCTGCGACCATGCGAAACCCGATGACTCCGTCCGCACGCTTGGCTGCGAGAAGCCCGATATCGTGGATCGGTGTGAGTGCGCAGTCCTGTTTGCAGCCGGAGAAGGCAATTTTAAATTTGCGCGGAAGACTCTGGTTGAGCGGATTCCGCAACAGATGGAGCGCAACGGTTTTCGCATAGGGCGTCACGTCGAACACTTCCCCCTGGCAGATCCCGGCAAGGTGGCACGCCGTCACGTTACGAACCGTATTGGCGCAAGCTTCTCTGGTGGTCAAACCGACCTCAGCGAGCCCGCGCATGATAGCCGGCACATCCTTTAGTTCGACAAAGTGCAGCTGGATATCCTGTCGCGTGGTAACATGCCCGACACCGGTCGCATATCCCTCGGTCAATTCTGCAACCCGACGCAACTGATTCGCCGTCAGCCCCCCGAAGGGGATCTTGATACGGATCATCTGGACACCGGCCTGCCGTTGGCCATAAATGCCGTACTGTAAACGGAAGGGCCTGAATAGATCGCCTGAAACGTCACCCGAAGCCATGCGCAGCGCCTCGGCCTCGAACGTCTCAATCTCTTCAAGAATGGCAGGAGAAATGGGCTCTGTCTTGATAGAAACAGTGCTGAGTGGCGTGAGACTCATGGGTTTACCTCAAATGTGGTACATCAACGATCGTTCTTGCTCGAGTACTCGTTGCTGCCCGGCTAATTCTTCCACGCTGATAGCTTCGAGCACATGGCGCTCCGCTTGATAGACCTGCGCCCAAACCCTCCCCAGCAGAAGCTCTGGTTTGCTGAATCGTCGCCCCTGTGCACGGCCAGCTCCGCCACTCGGAGGTGAAAGTGGACCATCAAGCGCTTCAAGGATCTCAACGACCGATACCTCGGATGGTTTCCTCGAAAGCACGTAGCCCCCTTGAGCCCCTCGAAGACTCGACACAAGACCGGCCTTCTTCATGCCATGGAGAACCTGTTCAAGAAAGCGAGCAGGAATGGCCTGTCGGCGCGCAATCGATTTCGCTTGAACAGGCGCTGTCCCAAGATGCATGGCTAAATCGACAGCTGCCATGATTCCATAGGTGGCTCTGAGGGATACTTTCATACATGAGTATTCCGATAGGGATTAAAAAGCGCGTAGCACTTTATACCTTCGAAGCGACTCTGCTGTCAAGCTACCCCTCCCCGAGGTTCTTACGGGCCAGATCGTAGCCGGCGGCAGAAGACTGTTCTGTGGTTTTTTTGGTTTGTCTTGTTTGTTTAGTTGAACGAAATTAACCGGATGAACCAAATCAACCAGATCAACAAAACAAACCAGATAAACCAGACAGACCGGGCCTGTGCACCTCGGTTTTCGGCTCTCCAATCGAGCGCTTCATCAGCACGAGCCAGATGCGAATCTGTCAAGAGAATTGAGGGCAAGAACGAATCCCCCTGTATTTTCTTGATTGACATCAAATTGGCCCTGGGCAATAATCCGCACCTCTTTTCCATTTCTTCCCTGGGGTTTTCATGTCGCTTACGACATCCGTCTTCAATATTTTGGTGCTCAGCGGTGACCCGGATATCCAGAATCAGTTCAAACACGCATTCAAAGATGCGTCCGTCACTGCGGCCAAATCCGTGTCGGCGTTGCCGAAGGACATGACACGTCGCATATTTGATGCGGTCATCGTCGAATTGAAACCGGGCTCATCCGGCGCAGCTACAGCCATCCCCACCAACATCGATCACACGCATACACTGGTCATCACCGGTTCTCGGGCTGTGCTGAAACGAGCCTCGAAGTTCATGCAAGTGATGGCACGGCAGAATGCTGCGGGGGTGAACAAAAAAGAGGCTCTATCCCTGGAGGACTATCTCGAATGGAAGATGGGAGATTTCGTGAAGGGGATGCGCGATGGTTCGGGACGGAACCTCCATCCCATGTTGATCACCGCCATTGAGCGCCCCTTGATTACCAGAGCGCTTCAGGAAACCAAAGGCAACCAGATCCAAGCAGCTGAGTTACTGGGCCTGAATCGAAACACCCTCCGGAAGAAGATCCATGATCTGCACATTCCTGTGAAACGGAATCGGCTTGCGCAGGTGCGGGAAGCCTGACACCTCGGATGTTCTAGGGAAACTGAATTCATGTGGATGCGGTGACAGCAATCATAGGCGGCAAAGAGTCCGGTAGGTCAACTCAATAACAGGAGGTGCTCAATGACGAAAGAGGAGCTGATTGCAAAGATGGCGGCATCCGCCGGCATCACGAAAGTTGCAGCAGGCAGCGCGCTACAGGCCTTCACCGGAGCGGTGACGACTTCCCTAAAGAAAGGGCAACGCGTCTCGCTGGTGAACTTTGGAACCTTTACCGTAGCCAAGCGGAAGGCTCGGCTCGGGCGGAATCCCAGAACCGGTGAAGCGCTGAGAATTCCTGCGGTCAAAGTTCCGAAATTTTCTGCGGGAAAAATCTTGAAGTCAGCCGTCAGGTAACGTCGTACGACCGGCAGATCGCACATCTGGGAAACAAGAGGGAAGGAGGCGTAGTCGACCTCGGAGATACGCCCTCTTCTCTCTTGCGTTTCAGTCGGGTATCTCCGTCACCGTTCCAGCAGCATGCGCATCTAGCAGGATGTGCGCGGCAGGCGCGACGAGTTGATCTGGTTCATCTGGTTTGTTTTGTTCATTTGGTTAATTTCGTTCAACCAAACAGACCAAATAAACAAAAAACCAGCTAGTTCTTGCGACCCCCGCGCGGATAACGAGATACGCTTCAGCTCATTCTACAGACGCCAACGATCCGAGAATATGATACCCGCCGTCGACGTAAATCACTTCTCCGGTAATTCCACGTCCCAGAGGGCTGACCAGAAATAACGCCGTGTCGCCAACTTCGCCCTGTTCCGTCGCGCGGCGGAGAGGGGCAAACTCTCGGTGGTGATCCACCATCTTGCTGATGCCGGAGACACCACGGGCCGCAAGGGTCTTGATCGGACCGGCGGAAATGGCGTTCACCCGAATGTTCTTGGGGCCGAGGTCGTGGGCCAGATAACGAACGCTGGCTTCAAGTGCGGCTTTGGCGACCCCCATGACGTTGTAGTGGGGCACGACCCGCTCCGCCCCGAGATAGGTGAGCGTGACGACCGATCCACCATCGGTCATCAACGGCAGGGCGGCTTTTGTCACGGCGACAAGTGAGTACGCGCTCACGTCCAAAGCCATGGCAAAGCCCTGGCGCGAGGTGTTGACGAACTGACCCGTGAGCTCTTCTCGCGGCGCGAAGGCCACCGAATGGACCAGAAAATCGAGGGTACCGACCTCTTTCTGCACCTGCTGCATCAAGGCGGCGATTTGGGCGTCGTCTCCGACATCGCACGGGAACGCCTTTGCGCCAGGCATGGTGGCAACGAGTTCCTCGACGTTTTCTCTTAGCCGCTCGTTTTGATAGTTGAACATGAGCTGCGCCCCTTGGCCGGCTGCCGACTGAGCAATGGCCCAGGCGATGCTGTGCTTGTTCGCGACCCCGATAATCAGTCCCTTTTTACCGTCCAGTAACATGGTGTGCCCCTGATAGGATGGTGAATAACCTAACCCTGTAACTCATGCAGCGCACAGTAGAGCAAGAGATGAGTGCGCGCCATGCTTGGGGGCTGAAGATAGCATGGTTTAGTACTTGGCGCCAGGAGGGGAAGGGGGAGAGACGGGCTAATTCGCCTTGACGGCGTTGGCTCGAAGCTGAGTTAAGACTTTTGTCGCTTCAGGAGCGAAGTCATCCAGCCGTTGGGCTTGAACGAGACTCAGCGCCTCGGAGGCGAGTGAGAGGGCTTCACTGTGGCGGCCATTGGCACAATAGCTCAAGGCCAGGCTAAGCCTGGCATTGACCGACTGTGGTGATTTCAGGAGTACGTACTGAAGGAGCTTCTCGCCCTTTTCCCTGTCTCCCCCAAGCATGAAAGGAAGCCTGAGAAGGAATGCCCCTTTAGCCGACAGGGCGTCAAGATGATCAGGCGCGAGCTCCAGCGTTCGATCGAGCTCTTTCATCATGCGGCGGAAGCCCATGACCGATGTGACGCTCAGCTCCCCATCGATCCGCATTAACTCCCCCAAGTTACAGAACAGGGCGAAGTGTGCGTCGGCAGATCGATCGTCCAAGACCACGGCTTGTTCCCCCATTGCCTGGCCTTTCTCAAAATGGCCGACTCGACTGGCCCGATCTTGAGTGATGCGACCCGTGTAGCACTCCGTCATCGCTCCATGAATCAAAAGCTGGGGGGATTGTTGCGCCAGGCTGACACTGGGGCTCACCAAGATCACACAGCCGAGCAGAACAAGGAATGTGCGCTTCATCTTCCTCTACCAAGTGCAGTTAAAACTATACGCGGGATCTGTGAAGTACAGTACCCCCTAGACCGATTCAAGGTGGCGTGTATATCATAGCTCGTGAGAAATTTACTACGGCTGACTTGGGTGTCCCGCCATGATCGTTCTCGACGTCCTATCTAGAAACGGCTTGTTTGTCGCATTGCGCAGCGCACGGAACGCCTTGAGCATGGTTCGATATGAATAATGGGCATTCCGACCGCTAGGATTAGGCAAAACAAAAACAGGGCGGCTAGCCAACCTCTGGTCTTGGAACCCGAGGCTGACTTGCCCGGTTCGATATTCAGGGAATAGCGCGCGATAGATCGTGACGCCAAGTAATGCGACTGTATCAGGACGATAGTGTCTCACGGTGGCAATGAGCTTCTTTTTTCCGGCTACATATTCTCGTGGCTTGAGCACATCGACCCCCGCGCTGGGCCGCTGAATGATATTTGTCAAACCGAGCCCCCAATCCGGAAGACGCCAATCGTCTTGGTGCGTGAATGGCTCCGGCATGAGCTTCGACTCGAATAAGAGCTTCCAAAAGCGGTTAGAATACCCGGCGAAATGATGTCCGATGGCAACTGAGCGAAGGCCTGGATTGATGCCGACAAAGAGGATCCGGCCCCTTGGTCTGATGTGATCAGGGAGCCGTTGGTAAGACAGAGTTCTTTGCACTGGCCGTATAACAGTTTTTCTCATTGATTTGACCAGATGGGTCGCTGTTTCTTCATTGTAATCGTTGTCCCCTCGTACATGAACTGGAAATGTTTGACCTGGGCTGCCTAGTTTTAGGCTGGGATATGATATTTCGATATTGGGGCGGTTTAGCCTGCCATCAGCAATTTCGCCACAGAAAAGCAACGGTCAGACTAGTGAGGCATGGCCGGAGAGCGTTCATAACAGATTGATATTCATAAAATGGCATGGGCATCGAAACTCGGCATTAAGCTTGCTCAATGCTCCCCACGAGTGCCAATAACTGGCACAATGTCCAACCACTACAACAGGGAGTAATACATTATGAAGAGCATCTTGATGGCAATCATGGCAGTGGCAGTGGCAGTGACGTTCAGCGCTCCGGCTTTCGCTGGCGAAGAAAAGGAAAAGAAGGACGAGAAGAAGGGCGGCCACGTCCTCGTGTACGGCGAAGAAAAGAAAGACAAGAAGGACGAGAAGAAGGGTGGATACACCGATACGTTCGGCGAAGAGAAGAAGGACGAGAAGAAAAAGGACGGCAAGTAATCCGTCTTTCTTCTGCGAAGCTAGCTTTAGCCAAGGGGTCTCCCGCCTAATGCGGGAGACCCCTTGTGCGTTCTCTCTACTTCGTGCTGCTTCGAAGATAGACCGCTTGTAGCCCTACGATCGACTTTGCATCCCTTATCGCGCCAGTTTCAATCATTTTGACCGCTTCCGATAGAGGCATCTCGATCACTTCGAGAACCTCGTCACGGTCGAGCTGTTGCCGCCCTGTCGTCAAACCGGTCGCCTTGTAGATGTGGATCACTTCATCAGTGAACCCCGGTGCGGTGAAGATGCTGGAGAGGAGTTCAAGTCTGCCGGCTCGATATCCAACCTCTTCTTCAAGTTCTCGTACCGCGCAAACTTTGGGGTCCTCGCCAGGATGAAGTTTCCCCGCTGGAATCTCGTAGATGAACCCCCCTGCCGCATGGCGGAACTGCCTGATCAAGATGACCGTGCCATCGTCTTTCAGCGGCACCACTGCGGCTGCTCCAGGATGGCGCACAACTTCTAGATCGACCGTGAAGCCATTGGGCAACGTGACGGTATCGACGTTCAAACTTACAACGATGCCCGTGTAAATGTTTTTGGTCATATCACCTCGTAAGGCGTCAGGGGTGTGGATGAAAGATAATCTTCTCGTCTAACGCATGACGCCTTACCCCTCACGCCTCATGATTTTTTTTGCGCTTATAAAACGGCGGCTTGACGATGAGTGCCGGAACCGTCTTGTTACGAATTTCGATCAGGATAGAGCTGCCGGGCTCCGCAAATCGTACAGGCACATAGCCCAGTCCGATACCCTTCTGGAGAAGCGGAGAGAGATTACCGCTGGTGACGTCTCCGATGGGGAGGGATGTCGCGGGGTCGAGGATTCTGAATCCGTGGCGAGGCACGGCTTTCTCGGCAAGCTCGAAGGCGACGAAACGGCGAGTCACTCCTACCTGTTTCTGTACCAACAGCCCCCGGCTGCCGATGAATTCACCTTTAGTAAAGCTGACAGTCCAGTCCGCATTGGCTTCGAGTGGCGTTGTGTCTTCCCCCATATCGTTGCCATAGAGCAGATACCCCATCTCTAGTCGAAGGAGATCCCTCGCGCCGAGCCCTGCCGGCTTGAGTCCCCGGGCCTGTCCCTTGTCGACGAGCAGATCCCAAAGGCTGCCGACCTTGTCTGCGTCGATGTAAATCTCAAAGCCCAGTTCACCGGTGTAGCCGGTTCTAGCCAGCAAGCAGGATAGACCGCCGATCGTGGCATCACAGGTGTGGTGGAGCTTGAGTCCTTCAAGCACCGCCGCACCAAGACTCACGAGTAGCTCGCGAGACTTGGGACCTTGAACAGCAATCTGGGCCAATTCAACTGACCGGTCTTCAAAACGAACCGATTCGTCCTGGGTCATCTGAGATTGCAGCCACGACCTAATCTTTTCGCGATTCGAGGCATTCACGCACAAGAGGAATTCGTCCGTGGCAAGCCGATAGACGAACACATCGTCCTTGATGCCGCCGCTCTCGTTGCAGACCATGGAATACTGGGCTTGGGAAACGGCAAGTTTGCCGACGTCGTTGGTGGTGACTCGCTGAAGGAAGGAGACCGCGCCAGTTCCGGCGATTCGTAACCTCCCCATATGGCTCACATCGAAAAGCCCGACATGGGAACGGACTGTATGGTACTCGTCCACAACCCCGCTGTATTGGATAGGCATCTCCCACCCGGCGAAATCGACAAGTTTCGCGCCGCTTGCACGATGTTGCCGGATGAGGGGTGTTTGTTGCATCACGGTCATGCTGACTTATGTATCGACGTAATTACCGGACACCGAGCAACTCAACATCGAAGATCAAGGTGGCATTCGGTGGAATGACCCCACCTGCCCCCTGTGCGCCATAACCGAGCTTGGAAGGAATGGTCAGCTTTCGCTTCCCGCCGACTTTCATGCCCTTCACGCCCTCGTCCCATCCCTTGATGACTCGCCCAGCGCCCAAAGGAAAAGAGAACGGTTGGCCCCGGTCTACGGAACTATCGAACTTCTTCCCGTTTTCCAGCCAGCCGGTGTAATGCACGGAGACGGTCTGTCCCGCCTCTGCCATCGCACCGGTTCCGACTGTGAGATCGATATACTGTAATCCCGATGACGTCGTGACCTCATTCCCTTTGGCACCTGCTTCCTGATACGGCATGACAGCTCCTTTCCTACGCGTTAGTCACTCAACCACGATGTATACGGCGACAACAGAATGAAAAATTATTGGGCAAAGGATCTTCTATCAACATCCAGGCGGCAATTCTCATCGAGAGATCCGTGAACGCCCCACCCTCACTGCGGTTCCTTACAGGAATCAGGCTCGGAGAAGATAACCACACTCGCCGTATAGCCGTGCAGGAAGTTTCTTCCTCCGACCGAACCAATCTCGCCTTGAGCAAAGAATCCCGCCGTTGGGATGGGACCAAGCCGCTCTTGCACGACCCCGATGTCATGATGGGGTTGGCCAAAGAGTCCCTCTCCGCGCCCGCAACAGCTGAACAGGAGGGCTCCGAGCGGGGGACTCCGGTGCTTTGCTCGATCTGCAGCCAGAAGCACGTGCAAGTCGTCGCTTGCAGACTTCGCATCGCGAAGGTGGAACTGCACGGTCTGGCCTTCTTGGATGACATCCCCGATCGCAACAGCCCCGGCCTGTTGATCCGCTCCGATGAGGTTCCGAACGAGGAAGTCTCCCCGCTCGAAATGGCTCCCGTGCTCATCGATGACGATGCCTAGATGCAACGCGCGATGCGCATCGCTGCGTTGGACTCCCTCCATGGATTCGAAGACGTCCTGGAGCCGTTTCAAGGCCGATACGCCACCCAGTTCATAGATAAGGTTCTGCTCCGCTCTCGTCACGACAAACCGTTCGCCGATCGGACGGCAGCCTTGCGAAGTTACGGTTCGCACGGTAATCGGTCCGGTGAGTTGCACTCCCACCACGCCTCCGTCAAAGCTCTGATCGTTGAGGAGCAGTCTATTTTCTCCAGAATCCTGGCCTCCACCGGCAAGACCCCCGCCAACTTTGCCATGAGGGTACCGTTCGTTTATGAGGGATAGAACCTCCTGCATCGGTGTCGAAAATGGATCGGCGAAGAGGAGAAAGGTCGCATCCTCGATTCCCGGTTCCGGCCACCCGGGCATGCGGATTTGGTCCTGTAACTGAGACACTGATAGCTGGAGCGGAGTCAGTTTGACATCAGGAAGGCATGCGGCCCAGACGGTCAAGGCTGCTGCGGTTTCAATCTCTTGGGAGCCAGCGATGACCCCTTCACCGGAACAGCCCAGACAGACCTTCGCCCGTAGCGCTTTCTGAAGCATGGCTGAAATCATGGTGGCTTTGGACGCATGGTGGGCAGAAAAGAAGACAAAGACAAGATCGATAGGGGCCGTGCCGACTTGCATAAGAATCGCATCCGCGAGATCGCGAGTGGCGGCTTCCGTATCGGTCTTGCGTGAAAGTGCAGTTGCGAATTGGAGTGTGGCCTGAGTCGTCGTGCCTGTGTAATGAATCGTCATGGTATGAACGCGTCGCCTGCCGGTCGTCGATATGTTAGCGGGATGCTCAGAAAGACCGTCCAGCAAGGCCGCAACGAGTAACGTGCCGACGCGTACCCTCTGGGGTACGTGGAGGGTCTGAACGATGCGGGAACGACGCTGGCGGTCTTTTTCAGCATCCCGCTAGACCCCTGGGTCCATCCGTTCTGGACGGTCCTTGGCCAGTTTTTTATAGTAGCGCCACATGTACGAATGGTAGTCGTCGAGTTGGGCTAAGAGATAATGCAGCTCTGCGGGATCTTCCGTCTCCACGGCATGAGTCATGCGGGTTTCTAAAAACTCGGCGAACGCTTTGGTTTTCCCCAGGGCGGTTATGAGACTCACACTCCCGCCAAGTTGGTACTCGTTCATGCTCATCCTCCAAATGCAAGAGAGTCGCGAGAGGATAACGAGGCAAGAGAGGAAAATGCAAGTGAGGGAATCTTCTGGCCCGCATTACTCGTGAGGCGTATCTCGTGAGGCGTCGTTCGTTTCCGGATTCGGACGTTTCACACTTCACGTTTCACGAGAGACGAACGACGCTTCACTTGGCCTGGCGGTCGAGAATGGCACGGAGCTTGGCGAGAGAAATGGCCTCAATGCGATGGCTGTCCCGACCCACCACCGTCGTCGCCATCGTCAACGCATTGAGGATGGCTTCTTCCGTGGCTTCGACCGTCGCGGTAATCAACGGGTTCAAATGCGTATCGGCGAGGTGGAGTTGTTGAAACGTCGGTTCTTTCGGGTAATGCGGGATTATGTTTGCGGTGGAGAAGGCCAGCATAAAGTCACCGCTCCCGTGTCGCGCAGTGGAACCTGTGCGCGCCAGTCCCAGCGCGGCACGTTTCGCTAATCGCGTAAGCTGCCGACTGTCGAGCGGAGCATCGGTGGCGATGATGACGATAATCGAACCTTCGCTTTGCCCAGGTGAAAGGGCCTGCGCGACGGGAGGTACAGCCTCATAGAGCCGGCCAACCGGCATACCGCCCACGATGAGCTCAGGCCGTCGCCCATGGTTGGCATTGACGAGCACGCCGATCGTATAGCCGCCCTCAGTCTCCGGTAATCGCCGTGACGAAGTACCGATACCGCCCTTGAAGCCGTAGGACACCATCCCTGTTCCTGCACCGACAGTCCCTTCCTGCACGACCCCGGAGGAAGCGCTGTCGAGCGCCCGCACCACATCCGTCTCCGAAACATGTCGCCCTTGTATATCGTTGAGCCGCCCATCGTCGCATTCGGCAACCACTGGCGTCAGGGTGTCATCGGTAATGCCGATCTCCGGATAGCGCGCGATCATCCAGGTCATAACTCCATTGGCCACTCGTGGCACGTTCAACGTATTTGTGAGGGCAATCGGGTACTCGAGAAAGCCCGATTCGCTTATCCAGGCAAGTCCGGTCATCTCACCAGTTCCGTTGAGAACAAACGACCCGGCCGGCACTTTCTTGTGCCACACATCAGCGCGAGGGATGACGACCGTCACACCGGTTCGTACCGGGCCGAGCCCGGGTTTGAGCGGCCCGTCGCCAGAGATGAGGGTGGTCTGGCCCACGGTGACACCGCCCACGTCGGTAATCGCGTTGAGCGGTCCCGGGGTATAGGAGCCGACGACGATGCCAAGAGCGCGAGATCGCAATCGAGGTTCTCCCGGCTCGTCGGCTTGGGCAGAAACGAGCGGGGCTGAGCAGATCCCGATAGCCAGGATCAGCAGCGGTATTGTCAGGCGGGTATTTCCGTTAGACCTCATGGAATGATCCGACATGAGGAACTGCGACCTCAATTCCTGGGTGTTCAGCCTGAATGGCAGCGGCCAGTGAGAGGGACTGCTTTTCTTCACCATGGACGAGAAAAATCTTACTCGGGCTCGGCTTGATTGCGCGTACATAGGCCAAGAGATCCTGGCGATCCGCATGGGCAGAGAGCCCGTTGAGCTTGACGATCTGCGCTCGGCGCGGAGTGGGTACGCCGAAAATAGGCACGACATCCCATCCCTCAACAAGTTTACGGCCGAGAGTATGTTCGGCTTGAAAGCCCACGAAGACGATCACGTTCGCTTCGTCTCGAATCGCGTGTTTGAGATGATGCACGACGCGGCCTCCTTCGCACATACCGGATGCGGAGATGATCACGCAGGGCCCCTTCATGTTGTTGAGACGCTTGCTGTCTTCAGGCGACGAGACAAAATGGATATAGCGTGAGGCGAAAAGGTCGCCTGAGGACGTGAAGGTACGGGCGGTTTCTTCATCGTAACATTCCGGGTGGCGGCGAAAGACTTCCGTGGCCCGTGAGGCCAGAGGAGAATCGATATAGATCGGAATGGGATCGAGGCGGCCTTCGCCGACGAGTTCTTTGATCCGCATGACCAATTCTTGGGTCCGTCCAATCGCAAATGCCGGGACAATAATCTTGCTCTTGTGGGCTTTGGCATGAGTGAGGAGGTCCAGCGCCTTCTGTTTCATGACCGCTCGGTCAGCCTCGTGCAAGCGATCGCCGTAGGTCGATTCAAGAATCAATACGTCGCATGGAGGCGGTGGCTCAGGATCACGAAGAATGGGCATGTTGGAGCGGCCGAGATCTCCGCTGAAAAGCACGGTGGTCGTATTGCCCCGTGCTGTATATTTCACCCGAATAGCCGCCGATCCCAAGATATGGCCGGCGTCGTGAAAGGATGCCACGACGCGCGGTGCAATCTTGAGGATGTCCCCGTATCGTACACCCTCGAATCGTCGAACTAGCTTGCGAACGTCATCAATATTGTAGAGTGGCTGGGCACAGGTCTTTCCCTTCCGCTGCTCCTTCTTGTTGACGTAGCTGCAGTCACTCACCTGTACTCGCGCCGAGTCCTCGAGCATAAGTTCCGTCAAATCTGCGGTGGCTCTGGTGAGGTATGTTTTTCCGGAGAAACCGTGCTTCGGGAGTACCGGTAAGGCACCGGAATGGTCGACATGGGCATGGGATAGTAAGACCGCATTGAGCGACTTGGGGTCGAAACCAAAGTTTCGATTCTGCCGGTGGGCTTCGTCTCGGCGTCCCTGAAACAATCCGCAGTCGAGCAACAGCCGGAAGCCCGGCATCTCAAGCATATGGCGGCTTCCGGTCACTGAACGCGCGGCTCCATGAAACGAGAGTTTCATGATGAAGGCACTCCATTATGGCGGGCGATCAGGTCCCAGGCTTCCTGAGCCGTCTCAGCATAGCGGAACAGTTGAAGGTCTTGCTGGGCGACGAGCCCGTTCTCGACAAGCCATTGCCAATTGATCAGACGGTCCCAAAAGTCCCGTCCGACCAGCACGACCAGCACATTTTCGGTCTTGCCTGTTTGGAGAAGCGTCAGCGTTTCGAACAGTTCATCGAGAGTGCCGAATCCTCCGGGAAAGGCGACGAGGGCTTTGGCGCGGATCAAGAAGTGCATCTTTCTGATGGCAAAATAGCGAAACTGAAAATTCAGTTCCGGTGTGATGTAGGGATTCGGATGCTGCTCATGAGGTAGGGTAATGTTGAGTCCGATTGATTTCGTGTTTACGTCCGCCGCCCCACGGTTGGCGGCCTCCATAATACCGGGCCCTCCGCCAGTGACAATGACGTAGTCACAACGGCCATCGATTTGGCAGGTTGATGAAACTAGCCGCCCGAACTCACGCGCCACGTCATAATATTTTGAGAGGGCAAGTTGTCGCTGCGCAATCGCCACTCTTTGCCGGTGCGTTGGATCGAGCGGGGCTCGAGCAGCTTCTTCTTCCGCCATGTGGAGCGCATGCTTCGCGGCAGTCGATTCTTGCAGTCTCGCACTGCCAAAGACGACGATGGTGGACCGGATCCCCTCTTCACGCTGGATCAACTCCGGCTTCAAGAGTTCGAGCCCGATACGGATAGAGCGGAGTTCTTCCCGTTGGAGAAACTCTGTGTCGCGATCGGCAGGAATGTAGGAGGAGGATTCTGCGGCGGGGTTAATGGAATCTCGGTCAGATGAAGGAATCATAGGGCTGATTATAGCGGGCTTAGATATGTCCGGCAATTCAGGATGGGAGCGTCGCCCTAGAAGGGCCAGAACCAAACGACTGGTTCATCCGTGGTTCGTCGGGAAAATCCGTAGGCTCGCACGGTCCACTGGGGATCGAACACCACCTGCAATTGCTCCGGTGTGATCCCGGTTTTAGTCAGGGTCATCGTCGGGACAAAGGGGCCGAAGAACAAACGGGGGATGGTACCGAAGTCCAGGGCCGCAGACCTGGTATCGCTCCAATTATAGAGCGCCACAAACCCGTAATCAGACTCTGCGACATCATCAGGGGCTCCGATGTGATCGGCTAGCTCGGGTAGCGTCGTCTGCCCGACACGAATAAAATTGACCTGTTCCTTGGTTACGACGTCGTTGAGGACCACTCGGCGGACAGTGCATCCAGTAGAGAGGAGGAGACAGAGCGTGGCAGCGACCAACCTGATTGCGGGAAAACGTGCCGCCACGTCAGTCACCAAAGGGCCACAGTCGGAATTTTGTGTTACCGGTTCGTTTGCCGTAGACCACTTCTTCGGCTATCCCGTTCCTATTGAAAAACACGTAGAGATTATCGCTCCTGATGTCCATGCGGATGAAGTTCAGCAACAGGAGTAACATTGCGGGCGATTTCCCGTCATAGTAATAATAGTGAAAGATCTCCCGATCGTTGCCTCTGACAATCCGATCCGGGGCACCGAGCGTTGAGACGACTTCCGCCATGGTCGTCGTACCTTTTTTGATGGCCGAGATGGCTTCTTCTTGAAGCGGCTCGCCGACCGTTCCCCTAGTCACCACACAGCCCTGAAGCAGGGCCAAGCTCAAGACAATGATGATGCCGATCAGCGGCTTGAAAAATAACACGGTTACTCCTTTACTAAGCTTCGGTTGGACAATCCATTAAACCCTTTTGGCGTGCCAGAACAAAATCGGTTTCAAATATGGCATAGGATGATGGAGTAAGTCCCACTTTACGATATACTGCTTGCGCAGTGCTGTTATTCTCTTCGACGTACAGACGGACCCCGCAGACGTTCGGGCTAGTCTTGGCAGTGGCCATCACGGTTTCATGCATCCGACGAAAGACGCTCTGGCGACGCCAAACAGGATCGACATACACACTCTGAATCCACCAAAATGCGCCGTTACGCCAATCACTCCATTCATAGGTGATCATAAGCTGCCCCAGCAGCTGGCGATCGTCAGCCTGTTCCAGTTCGGCAACCATAAAAAATCCACGATCGGGAGATTCAAGGAGGGCAATAGTTCCGCTATACAGGCGGTCGAGATCGAGGCGGCGGCCTTCTGTTTCGAGAGCCATGGCAGCACTGAACGACGCAATTATTACTGCATCTTCCGGCTTGGCACGTCGGATGTTCAGGTGGTCAATATCAGGCATCGGCTCAGTCGATTGGCTTGGGAGGTTGTAACCACCCGGTCTTAGGCCTGTACAAACCGGCGGTAAACTCCATCTTAATGGCGTCTTCCGGTAAGAGATTGATCGGATGTAACTGTGACTGGGGGATAAATGCAAGTAATCCGGTGAAGGGATGAATGGCTGTGGGCACAAAGACCATGTGCAAACTTGTCGGTGTGACTTGCAGCGCCCTCGGTGCGGTCCCCATAACAAAACCGATCGCCCAGAGACCCTCTCGAGGAAAGGGGAAAGCCACTACTGTGCTGCGTCCGAAGCGAGAACGAAAATTAAGAAGATCGGTTATCCCTTTCAGTGTGATGTAGACACTGCGGACTAATGGGATGCTCTCGATCCACCGCTCTGCCTGGGCAATGACACGTCGCCCGACTACATGAGTAGCGATGGCTCCGACAATAACAACAAGGAGCAGAAATAGGACAAGGCTAAGTCCCGGCCTTTCCTCAGCCTCGATATTCCAAGGGAGGTCGTGAAGCAATTCGTTGAGTGCGTGAAATAATTTTGAAAGGATTAAGAATGTGACCCAGGCCGGCACGAGAGCCAACAATCCGGCCAAAAAGTATTTCCACAGGTGCTTTGACATCGCCGTTTGTTTCCTTCTACACGATCCGGCAAGTGTTGTAGTGTAGCAGAAACTACATTCGGAAATAGAGTCTGGTCGCGGGGCTTGATCTCATCGATATCGGTGATCTATCCTTGCCCTGTCACGTTGGTCGAGTTTACAGGGAGGGGCGTTATGACGGAACGTACGGAAGCAAGGCGTCCGGTCAATCTCGACAAGGATCTTCTCGCCATTCTCTGCTGCCCCGACACGAAGCAGGAAGTGCGTTTGGCCGAGAATTCTCTCATTGCTAAGTTAAATGAGGCGGTGATCAGTGGGCAACTGAAAAACAGAGCGAATAAGCCGGTTACCGAACCCCTCGATGGAGGATTGATCAGAAGCGACAGAAAGATGCTGTATCCTATCCGCGAAGACATTCCCGTCATGCTCATCGAAGAAGGCATCCCCCTAGAAGGAATGATCTAGCCCGCATTCTTCATTAACGATTCTGCCTCATTCGCAGGTTCGGCGCTGCGGAGTAACCCGTCACACATACTCAGGTCTGCAGATGTATGCTGCAGCTACGCAGGGAACACGTTCTCCTCTCAACGTTCTGCCTCCTGTGTGTCGAGAGGGAAGCCCTGTTCTCCCCGATCGTCATTGATGCGCGACAGCGGGCACAGTCGCCTATTGATTGTCCGTCTTGGAGCCGGTCGATGACCCGCAGTGCTGGCAGAGATATTCGTACAGATTGCCTGACGGAAGCACAAGCAGGAGTCGTTCCCGAGTCGGGGTTGCCACTCGGCATGAAGGGCAATAGAGCAGCGTGGCATTCAACGATCGGAATTGGCCAGGCTGTTCTGAGGCATCAAGTCTTGGCGATCGAGCTCTCGTGGGGGACAGACCGGTTGGCCAAGTTTGGCTGGTCGGTTTACGCGGAAAGCCTGGCATAAAATAATTCTACGTAAAAGAGGCAGGAATGATTAGCGCCGAAGATTCGGCCACAGGAATGCGGGCCTGTTCACCACGATGCGTTGGGTCAGTTCTCCGACGGAAATTTTGGAGCGTGCCGGAACCGTTTCCAAAACCCCCGCCTGCTTGCACAAGACCGTAGACCACTAGTCCGATCAATAAGCCATAGAACCCGGTCGTGCTCCATGGCCAAAGCCCTGGGGCATGCATGACGACGCCGAGTGCAATGTGGCCGCCAGTACCCAGGCAAAGCGCAAAAATGATCCACTCTTGCATCATCTTATCGATCTGTCTTCGACCTGGGGAGTACAGGTGAAATTGGGTACGGGTGCCCTCTGAAGGCGGGAGCGTTACACCGCCGGCGTCTTGGCTGACTCAATGTCCGTTGCTGTGATCAGGCTAGATAAATAATCAGCGACAAAATTGAGCGCTTCCTCTCGTCCGTCCGCACGACGGCCCTTTTCTCGCCGCTGTACCGACAGCTCGTGATCGAGATCTGATTTCACTTCGGTGAGAACTCGCTGAAGGGACGAGGGAGTCAAATTTGCATCCATGTCCTCCAGCTCTTGGCAGCGATCAAGAACCCAATTTAATCCTTCGATCCGCCCGGCGTAATGCTCCTGTTCTGCGGTGTCAATCCGTGACATCGTAGTGGCAAACGTTTGGGCCTCGTAAATGAGATTGTAGAAGCTGGTCACTGCTCGCTGTAGGGTTGGATTCATGGCACTCCTTTACACAAATTATGAACTTCTCGATTATACACGAGAATGCCAAGGCGACAAGGAAAAAGTTGCAGGGTTAGGTAAACAGGAGAGAATGAAACTCGTTCATGAAGCCGTAATAGAGCGGGGCAAAGTCTTTGAGGCTCTCGGGACTGGTTTCCTTTAAACGTTTGAAGAAGAGGATCTGGGCGCGAGGGTTTATCTGTTCCAGGAGCTGACCCAACTGAGCCATAGTGTAGCTGCCGGTCGGGACGCTGAGGACATAGTGCACAAGACGCTCGACGAATTGTTGGGCAAGATACTCGCTGGCAAGGTATCCGTCCGGGAGTTTTCCTGATGCCAGAAACTCGTCGAAGGGTATCGCTTGCGCAGCATATGGGACCGATGGTTGCTGACTAGAGGTCACGCCGATGATACCCCAGCTTGTAATGGAGGAACGTCCGCATACTCTTATAACTCTACTGGACCCCCTGTGGTGCGTCAAGTGCACAGAAGGAGCAGACAGGACTGAGCCGAAAGACCAAGAAGGGTTAAATCGCCTTCCGCTTGCAGGCGGCCAAACAGCCAGGATAGGTGCAGTAGTTGCCGATCCGCTAGAGATAAAAAAAGAAGGTCTCATGATCCGGCAGACTGCTGTCGGTCATTTCCCACGGCTCATCCATCGAGAATCCGGTCTTGTCGATGCCCATAGACTGCTTGACAGTTTCGTTCATGCATCAGTAAAATCTCACCCCTCTGACCGACTGTGATCGAGCGGGAATAGCTCAGTGGTAGAGCATCGCCTTGCCAAGGCGAGGGTCGCGGGTTCAAATCCCGTTTCCCGCTCCAATATACTCAGTCTTCTCCTCAAGATGTCTTCCTCTCTCCATGCATCATCATGGGAGCCACTACTCAGTTTCTCTGCTTCAATGCGGAGTAGTTGCGGCCCTGGCAACGTCTGGCAGGCTGTGGAAAAACTAGTAGGCACGGTGGATATTCAATGGCCGCACATCTAGGCCAACAGGAGAACCGCGCGCAGGATGCTCAAAAAGGCCAGCCTTCTCACCCACCCATCCCTGGCGGCTACTTCACCCGACGCTCTGAGTCTGCCAAGACAGCCTCCTCGTCCAGGGACGCTCCTTATCCCATGCAAGGCCGGCAACTCCGAGACTGACCCTCGGTTTACGGTTCTTGGGAACTATTAGCGGGCCACATGAGCGACTGTAACTGTCCTACTTGTTCGGCTGCACAGGAGAGTTCGCCCGGAGTGAGTGGGGTTTGACTGAATCGCCCTTGATGGTAGAGAGCGGTTACGTTAGCTACTATGGGACCGGCTGCTTTCCATTTCTGTTCAACCAGTCTGGTAAATTCACTGGCGGTGGCGGTTGGAGACTTGCTCACACCATGTCTCTCCATCGTGCGAAGCATGCGGATGTAGAGCTGGACGATCACAAGCTGTGGATGTGATGTCGGAAGATGTGTGGTGGCCCACAGCGCGATCCTATCCCGAAGCATAAGAAGGAATAAAGCCAAGCTAACCACGATCACTCCCATGATGAGTTCCAGCATTCCTAGATGGAATGTCCGGACCATGTGCAGCAGACGGCTGAAAGTCTGACCTATCGGAGCACTCAGCAGCGAAATCCAGCGACTCACTCTTTCTCGTAACGCATCAGTGCCTTCTCGAACTCCATGAACGACTGCCAGTTGATCCTTCACGCTATAACGGACAAAAAGGCGATCCCACTGTAACCGGACGGATTCCCCGAATCGGGTGAGAGGTGCCCAGCGAGAAGTGGAAACTACTGTGCTGACGGTGGGGGTGGGATCCATGGTGATCCAGCCTGAGTGAGGAAAGTAGACCTCCACCCAGGCGTGGGCATCCCGCTGGCGGACGGTGAAATAGCTGCCGTATTCATTCCATTCCGTAGCCAGGAACCCTGTCACCAGTCGAGCGGGAATCCCTACGGTCCGCAGCATCACGACCATGGCGGTTGCGTAATGTTCGCAGTACCCCGTTTTGCGTGTAAAAAGAAATTCCTCGAGCGGATGACTGAGCGTGGCCGTGTCAGCTTCAAGGCTGTACCGATAATTTTCCAAGAGATGTTGCTGGATCGCCAATGTTTGTCCGAATGGGGTCGTGGCCTTTTGGCTGACGCGATGCGCCAAGTCTGCAATCTGCTGTGATCCCACGGGAACCTGAAGATAGTGGGAACGGATTGAGTCGGGGTAGGCCAGGATTGACGCGGTTCGTTCATCTCCGACGAGCTGCGGGACTTGAGAGGTGACGGAGTATCGGATGCGAGAAGAAGGAGGAGATGGCAAGTGGAGCCCGCCCATGGCATCGGCCTGTATCTCAAGAAACTCGCCGCTCACGAGTTCAGCGAATGGGGCAGCAAACAGAACGGCGGTATCGAGTGTTTCCAGCATGATGTCTTGGCGAACCGATCCTGACAGGCTGTTTGAGGAACGGCTGCCGGCCGGGCGAACGAGAAATGCTCCCTCCCCCACGAGACTCAACAAACGCCGGTGAGTGCCGCTATGGGTCCATGATTGTCCATTATACTGATCGTAGGCGAGGCCTCTTAGATAGAGTCGGTCTTTATCAACAGCCGGTTGGTCCGGCAATTCAACCCGCATGACGATCTGCGGATCTTGTTTGACTGACCCGATCGTCCCAAGGTCAACCCGATCGGAAAACCCCGTTGCCCGCAATGCCTCGCCGCTTGTTTTCTGCAGCACGCCTGCACCCATACGAGGGATGAGAAAAAAAATGGCGAGCGTCAGTGCAACTGCCAGAACGGCAGTTCCGTTTGTCAACCAAAAGAAGTGGTGCGTGATGCGGACCGGTACTGTCGCGTGGCAGACTGCCGTGTTTATGGATGAGACAACGGCGGCAGTCTCCCCTGTTTCTTGGGTCATGTGATACAGCAGAAGTGTCCAGACTGCCGTGATCAGATACAACAGAAAGATCGGGACATACCAGGCATCGCTCGTCAGTGCTGCGGAAGCCAGGATTGCCATGAGGCTAATCGCATAGAGATGCCGATAATCACGCCGCTGTTGGAGGGTAAGTAACTTGACACCGAGCAGTACGACCAAAAAATGGATGCCCGCCGGGAGAAGGTCTCGTGAAACCACTGTGAGATCGATCAGCACCATGACAAAGACGCCGATCAGCAGGACGTTCCACATGGCCGGCGAGACGGTGACCCGCGCGATTGCCCTTCGAATGAAAAGGACGCCTCCTCCGTGGAGCGCCGAGAGCATGAGAATGATTACCATGGGGAGGGCGAGCCAGAACGGGACACTCTGCGCAAGCACAAGCCCGCTAAACGCTATGGTGGCAAGGAGAACCGAGCTGAGGGTAAAGGCTTGATCAAAAGGCATGGGTCAACTCTTCGAGTTGCGCGGCGTGGAGCACCCGATCGGCTCGCATCGCATTTGTGGCTGCCGCCTGGTTCGACCAGGGAATGACCGCCACCGTGTACCCTCGCTCGCCTTCGTTGCTGAACGAGGAATGCTCTCTGTCATCGCCGACTCCATCGGCTTCAGGGCACTGTCTTTCGCACAACGCCAAGAGGCGCAGCATCGCCAAGAGATGAGCGGGCCCCGACCCGAAGCCGGAGTCTTCCGTCCCTACGATGAGTTGAACAGGGTAGGCACGCTCCGTCAATTGCCAGAGCAGTGACGCTACGAATGTCACGCTTCGTTCGAAAAGAGGGCCGCCTTCTTCTGGAGCCACAACTGAAAGGATGACTGTAATGCGTCGCTGATCCTCCGCTTCGGTCTCCCGCACGATCAGCTGAGAAGTGCGGGCCGTGGTCATCCAATGGATTGCTCGCGAGTCGTCGCCAGGGTGATACAAGCGGAGGTTGTACAGTTGGGTTCCATCTCCTCGCCGAGAGAGAGACTCTCCCTGCCCCTCGCTGAACAACTCATCTACGAATCGTAATGTAAGCGGCTTGATGGGAGGACTGACAAGTAGGTGTGCCTCTGTAGAATAGCGCCCTATTTTGCGAAACAGTCCAAAGGGAAATAGCGTCTGCGCTCCGATGCCTTCGAACCGGATCCACCCCCGTTTTGTCGCAAGTAGTGGATAGGACAGAAGCACCGAACTCTGCGGGGGTAGGAGGTGAATGGCGAGACCCCGATCGACATCTTTGCCTTCGACGACATCGAGCAACCGCAGTGAAAAGCTGGGCAGATGCCTGTTCCGGTTGGTGACTGAAAGTGTGAGGAGAGTCGGTTCGTTTGCCATAATGAGATCGGGCACATGACGGCGAAACTCTAGCCGCCGAAGGCAGTGCTCAGAAAGCAATCCGGAAATCACGATGAAGCTGAGCATCATTGCGAGGAGTAGGTAAAACAGGTTGTTGCCGGTGTTGATGGCGGCAAGCCCGATCCCCAACGTGAAGAGCAGAAACCTGGTTCCTTCAGGAGTGAAATGGATCGACCGCCGCCGGAACATGCCGTGGATGAAGGAAACGGCTGGTGTGGCACGAAGGTTGAGAAGTAGCTGCTTCACGCGCGTAGTTTACCCAGTTGGCTAGGGCATCCCTCAATGCCTGACTAGACAGGGACGGGAACGGTTTCGACTATATCGAGCACCATACGCTCTGCCTGTTCAAAGCTCTGTGTCCGCATGCCGTGGGTCCTGGTCAGCATGACACGGTGGGACAGCACGATCGGCGCCAGCTCTTTGATGTCGTCGGGAAGGCAATAGTCGCGTCCGCGGACGACTGCCAATGCCTTGGCCGCTTTGCTCAGCCCGAGCGCTCCACGCGTGCTGACCCCCAGGGACAAGAGCTCGCTCTGACGGGTGGCTTGGACGATTGCGAGCAGATAGTCCGTCAGACTCTCTTCCATATGAACCTGATCCACGCGCCCCTGCAATGCCAATACTTCTTGAGCCGACAGCACCGCTTCCAACGCTTCAGCGGGATGCAACGAATACGGACGGTCGAGCACCTTTCTCTCCTCCTCGGGGGTGGGATATCCAATACAAAGGCGCATCAGAAACCGGTCGAGTTGAGATTCCGGAAGGGGAAACGTCCCATGATATTCAGCAGGATTCTGCGTGGCGATGACCATAAAGGGCTGTTCAAGGGAGTGAGTCTGATTATCGACGGAAATCTGCGCTTCGCTCATCGCCTCCAGAAGACTACTCTGAGTCTTCGGTGTGGTGCGATTGATCTCGTCTGCTAACACAACGTTGGCGAAAATCGGACCAGGTATGAACTCAAATCCTTGTTTTTGCCGGTTAAACATGGAGACGCCGACGATGTCGGAAGGCAACAGGTCGCTGGTGAATTGAATACGCTTGAACGAGCAATCCAGCGATCGGGCCAAGCTGTGTGCCAGTGTGGTTTTGCCGACTCCGGGCACATCTTCAAGCAGAAGATGGCCACGGGCCAGAAGGCAGACCACCGCCATCTCGATCACGTGGGCTTTCCCCTTGATGACCAGCGCAATATTGTCCTGGATCGACCGGATGGTGTGAGATGAATTCATGTTGGGATTAGTGGCCCTGGTGGTTCAGGTATGGATGGTGATCGAACACGCTCGAAGTCTAACAAAGGGTCTCCGGATGGTCAATTTTCACGCGAGTTCTTGCATCGACCAGTCTGGAGATGGCTATTCGCAGTGCTTTGCGCCGACTTGGCCGCTCCCATTCAGTTTTATCAGGCTATGGAAAGACGATATTCTGCACACGAGAACCTCGGTGGCTCGCTCGTGTGCCACAACAATAGCAAGACTGTCTCGCAAGAGGCTCAAAAATTTCGTCCAGCAAGGCCGCAGCTAGCGAAGACCCGAGGCGTAGCATTCCCACCCGCCCAACCCCGAGCTGTCAGAACAGCTCTTTTCCCGGGAGGGGTACGTTGAGGGTCTGAGCGATGCGAGAACGCCGCATGGGAAAAGGCGCGTCTCGGCGCGCCGGGGTTGGGCGGGTGGGAAAAGTGACTTTTTCAGCCTCTTGCTATTCCGGCACGAGGATCAGCATCCATGGAGGGCTTTCTTCGACCATGTCAGAAAACCGTTTAGCGGTACTGCTGGCGGGAATCCCTGGAAAGATGGCCCCTCGGCGAATCTGAATGGAGCGGAAACGGTAGGAGGGGGCCTGCGTAGGGAGCAAGGGGAGGACTCGTGGGATTTCTCTGCGTAACGGACCGCAGTCCGACAAATCAAGGGTCTCGCCGATCGCAAGGCGCGAGAGCCGCTCGAAAATCTCGCCAAATACCACTGGAAGATTGTCCGATGTAAATGGCTGATTATTCGGTCGATAGTGGACGTCGTCGAGAAGTTGCGCCAGGGTTTCCCAGAAGACTTGGGTGTCGACGGCTCCGAGAACACAGAGGAGACCTCGACGCGCCAGGAGATCAAGCAGAGCGAGGGGGCCTCGAATTTCGAACTTCCATGGCGGAAAGAGGAGCGTGCGGTCTCCATGCTGGACTTCTAAGGCCGATTCCCCTGAAAAGAGGGTGGGCCTGAACGTACCTTTAGTTCGATGGAGCTCTTGAGTGATGATCTGATCGGACAATCTGGTCGGTTCATAGGCAAACGTGGGTGTCGCGGGAGCCCAGCAGGTCGCAATCGTGTAGCGGGGTGCGAGCTTCCCGGTCCGATCGAGGCTGCCCAGGTCGTACATGTCCTGATTCCCGTAGAATTGAAACGAGAGCCCGGTCCGAGACCGTAACCCGTTGAGTCGTTCCCGTTCCGGATGGAGCGGGCCACCCAGCTTTGAGCCTGGCTGAAGCCGATCAAGCGCATGAAGAATTAACTCGCGCTGCCGCTGATGAAGGGGAGCCACATATTGCTCGACTAGTTCCGTGGCAAACGATAAGTCGCCGGCGCCCACATCGAGCAAGGAAGCCACGTCCGCTTCGAGTAGCAGGTCAAAGGGATTGAAGAAAGAATGGGCGAATGTCTCAACCCCTTCGCTCTGAAGGGAGGGCACCGGCCACTGCAGCACCGGGCCCTCAATGACACCAAACCATACACAGAGAGCCCGCACGGCTTTTGTCGGGGGAAGCCCTGTAAGTTCTTTGAGTCTGGGGCCTGGTAGATTTTGGATGCTGGCGGCTTCTGAGTTTCCCAAGGCCAGAGTGATCGCATCACGGATGATGACGGGAAGATCGACGCGATGGGCTTCTTCAATCAACCGTTTCAATGTCGCGGTAAGCTGCTTTGCCTCAACGAGCTTACGGGAGGCCTCCCATTCCTTCTCGCGTTCCTGCAAGAGTTGAGTGACCTGTGAGCGAAAGTCTGCAAGAACCTGTGCGGTAGAATTCATGAGTCGGTTGGTGTAGGGCGCGCAGATCGTAGAGACGCGATGACATCAATCAATTGCGACTGTGTGGCAGCATAACGACCTAGTCCACAGGCGTCAAGGTTTCCGTCTTGCCCATCCCGAGAGACCTGTGTTAGGTAGAGGCTATGTACAAGACACCGGCGCCGCTCGCCGTGCGAGCGATCATTGTGACATTCAAGGCATTGTTGGTCGTCGGGGTATTGTGGTTTACCGCGGCCTGCACGAGTGGAGGAGGCGCTAGATCTTCTGCTGCCTTACAGAACGGGCAACATGCGCCGTTCAAGGAATGGCAAATTATTGATACGGCGACGGGGCAGCCGGTTTCTCTCGAACAATGGACCGCGTTGTTGCTCCAGCAGGACATCATCTATCTGGGCGAAGAACATCATAATCGGTTTCATATCGACGCGGCGATGACGGTGCTGCGGGGGCTGAACGCAGAGGGACGTACGCCGGCCTTAGCCATGGAAATGTTCGGCTGGGACGGCCAAGCGGCATTGGATCTGTATGTTTCAGGGTTGGAAATGAACCGCCAGGAATTTCTGGAGGCCGTCCAGTGGCGACAAAACTGGGGGGGCGCGTTCGAGGATTATGAGCCGCTGGTACAGCTGGCAAAAGAACACCATTGGACTGTGGATGCCATGAATCCTCCGAAGCCGTTGATACGGATCGTCGCCAAGAACGGCCTGGCCCAAGCGGGATCTGATCCCATGATGGCGCAATGGGACATGAAGGATGAAGCCATTGTCGATGATCCGGTCTATCGAATGCGTATCCTTCAACAACTCCAGGCTTGTCATGGTAAAGGAGACGACAGCCTCTACCGGACGATGCTCGAAGCCTCCATGGTTCGCGACGAAGGGATGGCCAAGACGCTGGTCCAACGCCTCAACCGGATTCGCTTGGGAACTGATCCCATGGCTGGGCCGCTGGTGAGCTATACAGGGGCCGGGCACATTCAGTACAACCTTCCGGTTCCAAAACGAGTGATCCGCCGTCTGGCCAGCCAGGTCCGCCAGGTCAGCGTCTATATGACTTCTTTCGAGGCAGGGCGCATCGAGGAGTTACGCGAGATGGTCCAGGAGAAAGTTGCGGACTATCTATGGCTGACACCGGTTAGCGCAAAAGGGCCTCCTCGAAAATGTTAATAAAGCTGTACCCCTTTACGCGAAGCAGTTTCACGAAGAAGGAGCCCCATGCCAGATAAACCGGTGATTGCGAGACGAACGCCCTGCATTATCGAAGTGGGGCCCGGTTCTGTCTATTGGTGTCAATGTGGTCGATCGAAAACACAACCGTTTTGCGATGGATCCCATACGGGGACGGAGTTCTCTCCGATGGAAGTTCACTTCGAAGAAAGGAAACGGGTGGCATTCTGTGGCTGTAAGCACACGAACAAACCTCCCTTGTGCGATGGGTCTCACTCCCGGCTCTAATCGGATAGGTCTCAGGACAAAGTTCGCCGTAAGAAGTCTCTTGCCTCACGCCACTTGACCCTCACCTAGCCCACAAGATTTGCGAAACTTCTATTGCAAGCGCGGATACGCGCGTAACGGACAGTCTCGCCGTGCAATCCCAGAATATACGCTATTGCTGCCGATGGAAGAGACAACGACCATGCAAATCGCCTGCGGGAAACTGGTCATTCCTTGACAGTTTTCCAGGTCTGTTTCAGACTACGCCGCATGACCTGACGGCATTGTTAATGTTTCAGGAACGTAGCGCATGCGAAATAAGATTCCCTGTACCGCCGAACGATTAAGCCTCCTGGATCCTCCGATGATCCAGGCTGTGGTTGATCGCAATGCCTTTCACATCGGCAATCAATATCTCTCTCAAAATCGTGTTCGGATCGTCGAGGCCGATGATGCCCAGATTTCGTCCGCCGTCATCGGAAATTCCGGACTCTACGAACAGACGATTCGACTCAAAGAGGGACATCTCGTCTCAAAGTGCAGCTGTGCACTGCCGGAAGAGCCGATGTGTCGTCACTGTATTGCAGTCCTATTGGAATATCACCGATGGACACAGCCGCGGAATAGTCAGCAAAAAAAAGCGAAGCAGTCTGCAGCTCCACAGCCGGCACAAGCTCCTCTAAATCGAGATAGCGCCCCTATACCAAGTCCCGCTTCGACGACCGACCTGAAGCTGGGAGAGGTCATGGCATTCGTCGAATGGCTGCAATCTGGGATAAAGGCATTGGAATGTGGGCAGCCGTTACCTGATTCTCCACAGCTCGGAGGCGATCTCGCTCCCTGGATTCAGGCCATTCGTAATCTGGAGGAACGCCGCCATGAAAGCGATGAAATGCGGGTCAACCTGGAGTCCGACATGCGGGCCCGAGAAGCCTATGTCGGCCGGTTAACACAACAACTGCAAGCCTCCATGGAGGAGATCAAGGCCGCCCAAACCAATTCTCAACAACTGCAGCAGGAGCTGGCTGCGTACAAAGAGATGCTCGCAAAGGTTTCCGAGGTTGCTTCAGAAGTCGGGGGTTACGACAGTCAACTCGCGTCTATCGCGAGTGAGATGATGGCAAGGGGGCCACAACTCAACAAACTTGCTCATTCTTTCAAAGAAGCCTCTACGGCATTGAGAGCGCTCGCCAAGAAAGCTGCGATCTCTTAGCCTAACCCGCTTAGCATTTCCTGCCAGACCCCATATGAGTGTCAAAAACCATTGCGGCATGATTGGAAAATCCGGTATAATGCGCCCCTCTTTTTGTTCATTTGATCCGATGAAGGGAGGGTTGAGCTATGAAAAGGATTTGTACAGGGATTGTTGCGGCAGCGAGTATGGTCCTGCTGGCTAGCGTATCCTACGTTCTCGCGAATGAGCCGAAGGGCGAGGGGCCACCTGATTATAGCGGGATCTCGAGCATCTATTTCGTTTTGATCGGACTGATTCTGGCCTACGGCGTCTACGATTCATTCTTCAAAAAGCTCTAGCCTATTATTACTCAGACCCGTTCGTCGTTCCCTCTCCCTCAAATATGTATAAGGGAGAGGGAACAAGACGGGCTTCCAGAACTATCCACTCCTGCGCCACCACTCGATGAATAGTCATGAAATAAGGGTCGCCTGAACACCCCCCTTAGCCTGACAGGCTGTCACATTGCTGGTGATCCTGGCACGAGGAGATACATTCATCGACTGCCCGACCAATCGAGGGCGTCCCGCGCGGAGCGCCCTCGTTCGTTTCGGGAAGGGACCCTGACGCAAGGACTCCATCTCTGTCAGGGACGTCCGTAGGGACTCCGCGATCAGCCATGCGAGCGTCAAACTGGGACTCCAATAGACTGCATCGCGCAGACGATCTACAAGGTCGCCAGGAAGGCTGACGGTTAGCCTGACCATTCGAGGGGGTTGTTGCTGCCCAGCCTCTTGGGATCTGGATGACGGACTAGGGGTACCACAATGTTCATTCTTGGTCGAGCCACTCAAAATGGCCTGATTGGTCAGCGACATTGTACACCTCTTTATATTTCGACCTGAACTGAGCCCTCCGGACTATGGCTTGATTCATACTTCAGGAGGGCTCCTATCAGATTGGAGGGCTGCGCCGCTGCTAACAGCAGGACGCAGCCCCGATGGCGGAAGCGCATGGCGGCAGGAGGACTCCGGATGGGCATAATCCAGAGGTAGTCCCACCGGCATGAGAGGCATACACCTCTTGAGTGGGCACCCGTCGGCACTTCGCTTCGCCAATACATTTCTAGCTTCGACCATTGACCATCCGCCCCTTCTCTTTGGTGATGATAAGAATACAGCGATACAGCAACCCCTATACCACGATTTTCCCAGTGATAATAATCCGAGGCCTACATCATAAACTATTGAGTAGACGTGGCTTAACGAGCAAGGAGGAACGATGCGGCCATCGGATAGGAGCGTATCTGTTTTGGTACGCTCCTTATCCTGCGAGATACAGGCACGGAGGAAACCAGCAGACCGAAACGATGGGAAACTGAAGATGGAACCAGGGCTATTGGTGGAGATGCTTCATCGCAGCAGCACAGAGCAGGATAAAGATGCCGATCCAGAGTGCGGCTCGTTGAAAGGGGATTGCTTCATAGGACTCCCCTCCCTCTTCTTCATCATCGGACTTGAATAACACCGAGTAGAGGAACAGCGTGAGGAGACAAAGGGCGAGAAGTAGCTTGATGAAAAAGACGGTCAGGTATTTGGCATGGTTCTGAATCCCGCTGCCGGTTTGCAAGGTGATGGCCTGATTGACGTAGTGGAAATTGATACCGCCGGTAAATAGCAGGACGATGAGCAGGATGCCCGCGACTTTTTTGTAATGCAGATAGAATGCGTCGGTGATCGGCTTGATCTGTTCCCTGGAAACCGCCTTC
Source organism: uncultured Nitrospiraceae bacterium (assembly GCA_963781915.1). Taxonomy (GTDB): domain Bacteria; phylum Nitrospirota; class Nitrospiria; order Nitrospirales; family Nitrospiraceae; genus Palsa-1315. The sequence continues at coordinate 118,740 of CAWAIH010000015.1, forward strand.
CTCAGCCCAGGAGTCACGGCCATAACGAGGAATGCAAGTCCGCCGATCCAGATGACCGCCGACAATAAGTGAAGCCAATGATTGATGATCGGGATCAGTGTATTGATGTCTGTGACGAGGCCGTGAAGGGATTCCATGAAGAGATGGCTAATGGTTGATGGCTAAGATGGGGATACCTCTGGTCCATACGTGAGTGGTTCATCAACCATCAGCCATATACCATGAGCCACAACTAGGGCCTGAACATCGGGGCATCGTTGCCGAAGCGTTTCTTGCGGAGTTCTTCCATTAACTCAATAGTAATCAGAGGGATGTTATTCTCGCGCGCATGCTTTTCAACGCCTTTTTTCACCATGGCGCGTAAAAAATAGGGAATCCGGTTGAGTCGTGTTTCCGAGTCCCCGTCCCACGCCACGGGGCTTTCTTCCGGCGTATTAAATGCGACTTTGATCTTCTCGCCACCTTTCGGCGTGTAGAGACACCATTGATCTTCGTCCAGCCAGTCTCCGTGATCGACGTAGGGGCGCGCGCGGCAGCCGCCGCAGATGTCTGTGTATTCGCAATCGCCGCATTTACCCTTGAGTTGCGGGTAGCGGAAGGAATTGAACACATCGGACTTTTCCCACAGGTCGACGAAACTGGTCTCTCGGATATTCCCGGCAGAAAGCGGCATATAGGGGCAAGGGGTCAACTCGCCATTGGGGGTGACGCGCGCGTAGTTGGTACCGGCGAGGCAGCCGCCCCCCATATAACCAGTCGCCTTGGTAATTGGAGAGTTCGGATCCTTCTCGTACGCCAGCCGTTTGAAATGCGGCGCACAGCGGGCCCGGACGAGCATGCCCTTGTAATTATCCTGACAGTTGACCAGGTAGCCGAGCACTTCTTCATATTGGGCCGGAGTGATGTCGGTCAGTTCCTCACCACGGCCGGTGCAAACCATGAAGAAGACATTGAGTACTTTGGCGCCAAGCTGGTGCGCCCAATCGATCACCGAGGGCAGCTCCTGATAATTCATAGGCTGCGCGCTGAAATGCACTTGGAAGGCCAACCCATTCCGCTTGCAGGCCTCAATGCCTGCGAGTGCAGCTTCCCATGCGCCGGGCACACCTCGAAAACGATTATGTTTCTGGGGATCGAGTGAATCGATACTGATGCCCATGCCCATCACGCCGATCGCGACCAGATCCTTCGCCATCCGGTCGTCGATCAACATGCCATTGGTCCCGAACACCACCATGAAACCGAGCTTCACGGCATGGCGTGCGATATCGAGGATGTCAGGACGGACGAGCGGTTCACCGCCCGTGATTACGAGGAGACAACCCTTGTTGACTACGGCAATCTGATCGATAAGCCTGTAGCACTCTTCGGTCGAGAGTTCATCGTCCCCGCCGGCTGATTTCGTCGTCGCGTCGAGGTAACAATGGTCGCACTTGAGGTTGCAACGCTTGGTAAGGTTCAGCGCGATGAGATAGGGCTTGAAGTCATCGACGGTCCGGCCGTCGTGCGGCGCAGGGACCGTGGATGGCGGAGTAAAGAACTGCGATACCTGTTGTTGAATGCTCCCGAACGCACCCGCCAGAGACGGAGCATTGAAGATTGGAAGAGACTTACCCACGCACGAATGCTCCAGTTATGAGTTCTGAGTTCTGAGTTATAAGTTCTGAGTTGTTTAGTTGAAACGGAGTGTATGGCTCCGGGGACAACTCAGAACTCAGCACCCAAGACTCAGCACTTATGATTTCGTTTTGCCGGTGAGGTTGGCAATCATGTCCTTCAGGTTGCCGGTTTTCATAGCTTCCGCCATGTAGTCCTTAGCCTGCTCGATGCCCTCATGAGCTACTTCAGCCGTGATGACTGTGACGCCGAGCTTATCGGCATGTTTTTCAATGAGGGCACGCGTACAGTCGCGCATAAACCCTTCAGGAGCCCGCTCAAGCCGTGACTGCGCTTCGGGTAGCCAGCTGTAGGGAACGGCGGGGGAAGGTTCCGCCGCGTGGCCATTCCCTTGACCGTTCTCATCCATGGAGGTCGCGCCATTGGTGCCGCTCGTTGCCGCAGCCACGGTAGCCTGAGCTGCGGTCGAAGCGCCGGTTCCCTTATTCGCAAAGATGGGGGTGTAATCCTCTGAGGCCGCTTCCTGGATCATGGGTGCGGCATATTCCAGCGTGATCGTGGTCATGCCGATTTTGCGAGCAGTCTTCTCGATTTTGGCCTTAGCGCGCCTACGTTGGAAGCCGGCTGGGACCGCACGGATTCCCTCTTTGGCATCTTTCGTCCATTGCATGGGAACGTCATCGTAGGCCAGGTCGGTTTCGAGAACCCCTTCCACATGCGCCGCTGCTTCAAAAAGCTGCTTGTCGACCAGTTTGAAGCGATCGCCTCCTGCGGCGCAGACAGGGCACTTCACGGGTGTCTCGCCCTTTCCGATGTAGCCGCAACCGTCGCAGACGAAGTAATTCTGGTTCATCCGGTCCAAATAGGCTTGGGTGCCGGCACTCACTTTCGGCTTTTCTTCCACAACCTCGGTCATCATGCCGCTAAGCGTCGAGCCCATGAGATCCTTCATCACGGATTCGTCAGCCTGCATTTTTTCTCGGTCGATGCCTGCGGCATCCAAACTGCCACCCAGCGCATGCATGGCATCCATCGCCCCCTTGGGCAGGAGGTCTCCCACAGCTGAATCGACGACCGTGTTGCTGATGATGGTATGGCCCTTTTCGATGGCGTAGCGGTGGATCGCGGTCTTGGCGACCCCTCTGGCAAATACGGGGATCTTTTCCATCCGGCGGAGGGCTTCTTCAGTCCAGGCGATCGTGTATTCCGCCAGCGTGTCGATCGGCGGCACGTATTTGCGGTTCGAGACCAGGATATTGCAAGGCGCGGATCGCAAGAGATTTTCCGTGTTACTGCCGATGTCCATATCCTCGTCGCTGTGCACGCCGATCCGTCCAACGATCAGCAATGCCGGGATATCCTTGCGCACATATTGAATGATCTTTTCGAAGGCCTTGCCATCCAACAGGGTGGTCTTGACGTCGGTTTGTTCGGCCTGAGCGAGCTCGCGGCAGATGTCGAGGTGCGACTGATAGATCTTCGCAAGGCCGCTGTCGATGATTTCTTCGTGGAGCTTTTCCTGCTCCTTGAAGCGGAACACCTTGCCGGCTTCCTCGTTGAGGACACCCGAGATACTGTGAAAGGCAGCGTAGTGGAAATAGGGATCGAAGGCTGAGATAGCCTCAACCGGCATGTTGAAGGCCTTGCCTAACGCCAGGCCGGTCATGAGTCCACCGAAGGAATAGGGGCTGCCGTCCACCGCAACCACGATTCTTCCGCCGGTCATGGGTTGGATTTGCTTGATGATCAGCATGTCCGAATTCCGCACACGACGAAGTACCCGCTCGGTGTTGCTGCCGATCACGCTGTCCTTCACCGCGCCGACGCCCAAAGCGCCCATGATGACCAGGTCGTAGGCATTGGTATTGATGTCTTCGGCCAACACCTTCCAGTTCCGGCCCTCAAGCGAGCGACGCTCGATCGGCAGGTTGTTTTCCGCGCATTTCTTATCGACGTAGTCGAGGTAGGAGTCAGTGATGATCTGGAGGCCGCGAGTGATCAGCGAATCGTGGATTTGGCGCTGCCGGTCGAGTTCTTTTTCATCGTGATATTCTTCTGGCAAGCCCGCTTCCATCTGCTTGAAGCGCTTGTCATGCATCTTGGCTGCATACACGTGGCTCCCCACGATCTTCGAGCCGAAGGTTTTGGCAAAATGAACTCCGACATCGACGGCCGTATTGGAATGATCGGAGTTATCGACCGGGACATAGATCGTCTTATACATCGAGATGTCTCCTCAGGATGCCATCCAGGCCAGGGCGAACGAGAGTAAATATCAAAATTTCCAAATGGTTGACGTACTTCTCTACCCTCAAAGAACGCACATGCTAGCACCGGCCTGAATTCGAATGCAAGGTGTCGATGGGGGCTGGTGGGACGACGTTAGGATGCCGGGGTCGCGACGGATTTTTCGCTCGACTCGTTTGCAGAGCGAAGGGATTGCCGGGAACGGAGGATTTCTTCCAGGGACAAGAGGGCATCTCGTCCGGAGTTCCCTTCGATTCCTCGGATCAAGTTCTGGTCGGCATAGGCGCCTGATTCTTTTGGAGCTTGGGACAAAGACCCCGTCCACTTCCGAGGGTCTCGGCTTCCGTCTTTCCGTTCCCAGGCCATCAGGCAGGCCTTGGCGATAAACGAGTTCAACGGGGCCGGGTTATAGAGGAGCTTTCTGATACTCGTCGGAGTCAGCATCAGAGGATTATAGCCGGCCGAGAGATAGCCCTCCTCTAACAACCGTTCTTCAAGATCTGTGTTCGGCTGAATGCCCAAAAAGAACATGAGGGGGAAGACTCGCTCTTCACCTAAAATCGAGGCGACCTTCTTATAGGACTCCACGCTTTGGAGCAAAGATTCCTCGGTTTCTTTTGGACTGTTCAGCGAATAGTTAAGAATGACCTTCCCCTTGAATCCCGCTTCAGCCAGATAGCGACAGCCATCGTAGAGCCGCTCGAGCTTAAATCCCATATGGAGGTCGTTCAATACCACTTGGGATCCCGATGTAATGGCGACCTCGAGATCCCCGACACCAGATCGGACCATGAGTTTGGCCAGCTCCGGGGTGATGAGCGATGTCCTGATATAGCCGGACCATTCAATCTCCAGCTTCTCGGCAAGGATCCGTTCAAGGATCTCGGTGCATTGGGGATAGGCTTCTTTCCCGGTAATGAACTGGGCATCCGTAAACCAGAAACGTCTGGCGCCCCATTGATGGTAGTGCTGAGAGATATCCTTGACGACCATGGAGGGTGGCCGATAGCGGACCCGCTTACCTTCAATGTAGGGATAGAGGCAGAATGCGCAGTCGTAGGGGCAGCCTCGCTTCGACTGAACCCCGATGGATTCGCCCAGATACTCCCGATGCTGCGGAAAGATCGTGGTCAGGTAGGGCAAGTCGACAGTCAGTGCATCCAGGAGGGCCGGCGAGCCCTGCTGGCCTTTTCGAACGGTCTTGCCCTCTCGGAGGATATAACGCTCGTTTTCCAACGACTGGCCTTCAATGACTTTGAGAATGGCATCTTCCCCTTCCCCAAGAATCCCGATGGTGCCTTCCGGGAGTTTTTGGATAAGCTGATCGGCAAAGGCAGTAAAAGCCCCACCACCGATCATAATCTGCGTCTTCGGGAAGTCTTTCGCGATCAACCAGGGATAGGAGAGCGCCGCCCGGATATGGCTGTAGTAGCGGTAGAGCTGTTTTACCCCTGCAAACGAGGCGGCGATCCGCTTGAGTGGATTGCTCGCAAAGTAGAAATTGAACGCATGTTCCAGCGAGGAATCTCCCTCATGCGGGGAAAATATCTGAATGTCACGCCAGGAGAAACAGACGAGGTCCGGCTTGAACTCAGTGGCGGCATCGCGGACTGCGCTGATCCGTTGGGCGTCGGGGAAAAGGGAGAGGTCGAGAATGCGCTGCCGCACATCCGGCTTGCGTCGATGAATAAAATCAGCAAGATAGGTCACCCCGATGGGGTAGACCTTTTTGCAGGGAAGGAAAATATAAAGGATAGAATCCATAGTGTTCTGAGTTAGAAGTTCTGAGTTCTGAGTTCTAAATAACTTAGAACTCAAGACTCAAAACTCAGCACTTCATTTCGTTGCCACATGTATCGCCACGATCCCTCCGCTCAGGTTGCGATAGGTGACTTGACGATAACCTGCCTCAAGAAGCATCTGCTTCAGTCGTTCCTGGTCCGGGAAGTTTCGAATGGAGGCCGGGAGATATTCATAGACGCCGGTCGTGTCATGCGCCACTTTCGTGCCAATCCAGGGGAGAAGCTGAAACGAATACCAATCGTACAGTGCCCTCAGCCACCCAAAGATCGGTCGTGAAAACTCCAGGCAGACAAACCGCCCGCCTGGTTGCAAAATACGGTGAATGTCCGTGAGCGCCTGCCGAAGATCCCCGACATTCCTCATACAAAACCCCGTGGTCACGGCATTGAAAGTCTCGTTCGGAAAGCCTAGATGTTCGGCATTGGCTTCAAGACAGGTGATCTTCATCCCCAGACCGCGGCTTGTAACTTTTTTTAACCCCTCGACGAGCATGGCATGGTTCAAGTCGGAGGCAATGACGCGGCCATTGGTTCCCATGCGGGGTTCGACCAGAAGCGCGAGGTCGGCTGTGCCGGATCCGACATCGAGTGCCCGGCCTCCCGTGGTGACAGGGACATAGGAGGCGGTGATTTTCTTCCACCGATAGTGCAGTCCAAAGCTGAGGAGCGTGTTGTTAAGGTCATAGACGCCGGCGATCGACGTAAACATCCGCTGAACGGCCTGTTCGCGGGCCGAGCCCGTCCAGGTCGAAACGGCGATCGGAGCCGCTGGAGAGTCGGGCGCCTTCTGAACTGGCGGTGTATCCACATGCACCATGAGACCGTGGTAGCACCGGCCTTCCGGGTTTGTCAAGACGACCAAGTCCTCATGCTATAATCCCGCCCCTAATGCACAACTCGATCGTCATTAAAGGGGCACGGGAACATAATCTCAAGAACATCGATGTGACGATTCCACGCGACCGGCTCGTGGTGATTACGGGGCTGAGCGGATCGGGAAAATCGTCGCTGGCTTTCGACACGATCTATGCCGAGGGGCAACGGCGATACGTCGAGTCGCTCTCGGCCTATGCTCGGCAGTTCCTCGAACAGATGGGCAAGCCCGACGTCGATTCGATCGAAGGGCTCTCGCCCGCCATTTCCATCGAGCAAAAAAGCACCAGCCACAATCCCCGGTCCACGGTCGGCACTGTGACGGAAATCTACGACTACCTTCGTCTCCTCTTTGCCCGGATCGGACGCCCCTCCTGCTTTCAGTGCGGCGATGAAATAACAGCGCAGACCGTGCAACAGATGGTGGATGCTATCGGTCTACTGCCGGAGGGGAGCAAATTTCAGCTCCTGGCTCCAATCGTCCGGGGCAGGAAAGGTGAGTATCGAAAAGAGCTCCTCGACATGCGCAGGGCCGGCTACGTCCGGGCCAGGGTCGATGGTCGCCTGATCGACTTGGGCGAGGACATCGCGCTCGATAAACAGAAGAAACACACGATCGAAATCGTGATCGATCGGCTGGTGATGAAGCAGGGAGAAGCCATGGATCGGCGGTTGGCTGACTCGGTGGAGACCTCGCTGAAACTCGCCGGCGGACTTGTCGGGGTGCTGACGGACAACGGAAAAGTCTCACTCTACAGCGAGAAGCTCGCCTGCATCCGCTGCGGGGTCAGTTACCCGGAAATTACGCCACGCGTCTTTTCGTTCAACAGCCCTCATGGAGCCTGTCCTGCTTGCGACGGTATCGGCTACGCCATGACACCCGGTTCTTCTGACGACGAAGACTTCACCTTGCTGGAACCCTGCGAGGTCTGCAAGGGCGCAAGGCTACGGCCTGAAAGTTTATCGATCAAGTTGGCCTCACAATCGATCGCGGAGGTGACCCATCTATCTGTTCGAGCTGCAGCAGACTTCTTCGGTTCGTTGAAATTCACGGAGCGCGAATTACTGATTGCCCATCGCATCTTGAAAGAGATTCGAGAACGGCTCGGGTTTCTCGTCAATGTCGGGTTGGATTACCTGACGTTGGAGCGGGCTGCTGCAACCTTATCCGGTGGAGAAGGACAGCGCATTAGGCTCGCCACGCAAATCGGTTCCGGCCTCGTCGGCGTCCTCTACATCCTCGATGAGCCGTCGATCGGTCTCCACCAGCGGGATAATCGGCGCTTGCTCCAGACCCTGCTGCGACTGCGAGACCTGGGCAACACGGTAGTGGTGGTCGAACACGATGCGGAAACGATGATGGCCGCGGACCATCTGCTGGATATGGGGCCTGGCGCCGGGACACACGGCGGCCAAGTTATTGCCCAAGGCACGCCACACGAGGTCATGGGGAATCTCGACTCGCTGACAGGCCAGTATCTTCGAGGCACACAGATGGTCCGCCTCCCCCGCCGCGAACGCAAGGCCAAGGGGATGTTGTCCATCGTGGGGGCAAAAAAGCACAATCTCAAGGGAATGACCGCCAAGATTCCACTCGGTCTCCTCACCTGTGTGACCGGCGTGTCCGGGTCCGGAAAGAGCACCCTGGTACTCGAGGTGCTGTTCCATTCTCTCTCCCAGTTGCTCTATCAGAAAAAACCAAAGATCGATGGCTGCAAGGAACTACTGGGCGTCGAGGCGTTAGATAAAGTAATCGACATTGACCAGGCCCCGATTGGCCGGACTCCACGCTCGAATCCTGCAACCTACACAGGCCTCTTCGGATTCATCCGGGATCTCTATTCCAATCTGCCTGAGTCCCGCGTTCGTGGGTATAAGCCGGGCCGTTACAGTTTCAATGTAAAGGGTGGCCGATGCGAAGCCTGCCAGGGCGATGGGTTGATCAAGATCGAGATGCATTTCCTGCCGGATGTCTACGTGACCTGTGAGGTCTGCAAAGGCCAACGGTACAACCGCGAGACGATGGAGATTCATCATAAGGGGAAGAGCATCGCCGACGTGTTGAATATGACGGTGGATGACGCCGTGGAGTTCTTTGAGCATATCCCATTCATCAAACGGAAACTCGACACCTTGCACGATGTCGGGTTGCACTACGTGAAACTTGGCCAGTCCGCTACGACCCTGTCCGGGGGCGAGGCGCAACGAGTCAAACTCTCGCGCGAACTGTCGAAACGTCCGACCGGACGCACGATGTATATCTTGGACGAACCGACAACCGGGCTCCATTTCGCCGATGTGCAACGGCTGCTGGATGTGCTGGATCGACTTGTCGAAGCCGGCAATACCGTGGTGGTGATCGAACATAATCTCGATGTGATCAAGAATGCGGATTGGATCATCGACCTCGGGCCTGAGGGCGGCGATCGAGGCGGTGAGATCGTGGCGGAAGGACCGCCGAGGGAAATAGCCAAGTCGAAGCGGTCATATACAGGACAAGTGCTAAAAGAGGCGGGGGTGAGATGAACGGATCAATCGGCCTTCTTTGCTCGCAGAACGCGCACGATCAGAATGTGCTCGCTTGGGACAAGAGCGCGTCATGGCGCGCTCGGGGTTGGGCGGGTGAGATGTTGCGCGCAGTCGAAGGCAGACCGATCCGTTCATCTTCTAGCCCGGAGCCTGGGGACTGACACCCTTCCCCGCGTTCGCCAGTGGTGTCTGTCCCCGTCCAAGCCGGGACAGGGATCGCCGAGGAAGCATCGTGGATCCTGAGTTGGTCACGCGAATTGCGAACAATCCGAACTATCAGGCGCTGAAAGCCAAGCGAACCCGCTTCGGCTGGTGGCTGACCCTGGTGGTGATGATCGTCTACTACGGCTTCATCCTGCTGGTGGCGTTCAACAAGAGCTTTCTGTCACAGAAACTTGGCGCCGGCGTAATGACCATGGGCATTCCGATCGGCTTTGGCGTCATCGTGTTCACGGTCCTGATCACCGCGTACTACGTGAATCGCGCGAACCGCGAGTTCGATGCGCTGTCCGACGCCATTGCCAAAGAGTTACTGAAGTGATCGGCAGGCATCGCACGTATCCCCATGCAACACGTTTCGGGCTGACCGTGGCTGCGCTGTGTGCTGTCGCTGGATCGGTGTATGCCGCCGGACCGGATATGGGCCTGGCACAGAAGCAGGCGATCAATTGGACGGCGATCGGCATGTTCGGTGTTTTTGTATTGCTCACGCTGTTCATCACGAAATGGGCGGCGGCTCGAACCAAGACAGCGGCTGTTTTTTATACAGCGGGTGGAAGCATTACGGGTTTCCAGAACGGTCTGGCGATTGCCGGTGACTTCATGTCTGCGGCATCGTTCCTGGGTATTTCGGCAGCAGTGATGGCCAGTGGCTACGACGGTCTCATCTACTCGATCGGCTTTTTGGTCGGCTGGCCGGTACTCACGTTCCTGATGGCCGAGCGCCTGCGCAACCTCGGCAAGTTCACCTTTGCCGATGTCGCCGCGTTCCGGTTCAAACAGGCGCCGGTCCGCATCTTCGCAGCCTCTGGCACGCTGGTGGTGGTGTCTTTCTATTTGATCGCGCAGATGGTTGGCGCCGGCCAGTTGATCACGCTTCTGTTCGGTCTCGAATACTGGATGGCGGTTGTGATCGTCGGTGGGCTGATGATGATCTACGTGTTGTTCGGTGGCATGACGGCCACCACCTGGGTGCAGATCGTCAAGGCCTGCATGCTACTGGGCGGCGCAACCTTCATGGCGTTCATGGTGTTGCTGAATTTCGGCTTCAGCCTGGAGGCGATGTTCGCCCAAGCGGTCGAGATCAAAGCCGGCCTGGCCACAACCGCGGGCCAGACGTCGGCGGAAGCGGCAGCAGCCGGTCAATCGATCATGGGACCGGGCAACTTCGTCAAGGATCCGATCTCGGCGATCTCGTTCGGCATGGCGCTGATGTTCGGCACCGCCGGCCTGCCGCACATCCTGATGCGTTTTTTCACGGTACCGAGCGCCAAGGAAGCGCGCAAGTCGGTGATGTGGGCGACCGGATGGATCGGCTATTTCTACCTGCTGACCTTCATCATCGGTTTCGGCGCCATCACCTTCGTGCTGACCAACCCGGAGTTCCTCGATACAAACGGTACGCTTAAGGGCGGCAGCAATATGGCGGCAGTGCACTTGGCCAACGCGGTGGGTGGCAATGTGTTTCTCGGTTTCATTTCAGCCGTGGCGTTCGCCACGATCCTGGCGGTCGTTGCCGGTCTGACGCTGTCGGGTGCATCAGCCGTATCACATGACCTATACGCGACGGCGCTCAAAGGCGGCAAGGCCGACGGCGCTTCTGAGTTGCGGGTGTCGCGCATGACCACGGTGGCGCTGGGAATCCTGGCCGTGTTGCTGGGTATCGTGTTCGAGAAACAGAACGTGGCGTTTATGGTGTCCCTGGCGTTCGCGATCGCGGCATCGGCCAACTTCCCGGTGTTGTTCATGTCAGTGTTGTGGAAGGACTGCACGACCCGCGGCGCTGTCATTGGCGGTTTTCTCGGGCTGATTTCATCGGTGCTGCTCACGATCGTATCGCCTTCGGTGTGGGAAGCGACCTTGGGCTATCCGAAAGGCAGCGCGTTGTTCCCCTACACCTCGCCGGCGCTGTTCTCGGTGACGATCGGTTTCGTGGGTATCTGGTTGTTCTCAATCCTTGACCGAAGCAGCCAGGCGGCAAAGGACCGTGGCGGATTTCTGGCCCAACAGGTGAGGTCGGAGACCGGCATCGGCGCGACGACCGCATCCGGGCACTGAACCCGGCTCCTGAGATCAGGGCACGGCGGCAGGCGAATGACGTACTACGTGCTCGATCGGCTTGTCGAAGCGGTCGTATACGGGACAGATGCTGAAGGAGGCAGGGTGTGAGCGGGATGGAAGGGCGGATCTTTCGGGAGTCGCCATGATGCGATGGATAAAGTATGCATCTGGCTCTTTACAGTTGGCCGCGTGCGACTCTAAAGCGCGACCAAGAGTCGCAAGCCGTCGCACAGCGGCATTCTCTTGGCTGTCATCTTCCTGTGCCCGCTATGCCGACTCCAGAAAGATCCGCCCTTCCACCCCGCAAGAAGAAATGGACAAATGCGACCGACGGCGTCAATGACCCAACCATACATTCACCAGCGCCTAATTGAAATCGATCCGGGAAGTGATTACTCTAGCGTGAGCTGTGTCCCTCATATTTATGGAGTACAGATCCATGGCTACGAAGAAAAAAGAGTCAACTAGGGCAAAGGAAGCGGCGATTACGGCCATGGCACCCGCCGGTGGGGGTTCAGCAGAGGATTTTGAGAAACTCGGCGTGTTCTATCTGGGCCGTCCTTACGACATGGCAACCAAACAGTCCAAGCCTGGCTGGCTGTTGTACGACTCGAAGGATCTGGTCACTCACGCGGTCTGTGTCGGCATGACCGGCAGCGGGAAGACCGGCCTCTGTATCGGCCTCCTCGAAGAGGCGGCGATCGACGGCATTCCTGCTCTCATTATCGATCCCAAAGGCGACCTTGCCAACTTGATGCTGAACTTTCCGCAGCTGCGTGGGGAAGACTTTGCGCTGTGGGTGAATGAAGACGATGCCCGCAAGAAAGGGCTTTCGCCGGCTGACTATGCGACTCAACAGGCCGAGATGTGGAAGAATGGTTTGGGCGATTGGGGCCAGAGTGCCGAGCGGGTTCAGAGGCTCCGCGATGCGGCTGACGTCGTCGTCTATACGCCTGGCAGCAACGCAGGCATTCCCGTCTCCATCCTCAAGTCGTTCGCAGCGCCGCCGCGTGAAATTCTGGACGATGCCGAGATGCTGCGCGAGCGGATCGGCACGACGGTGACGAGTCTCTTGGGCTTCGTTGGCGTCGAGGCCGATCCTATCAAGAGTCGTGAACACATTCTCTTGTCCACCATTCTCGACCGCACATGGAAAGCAGGACAGGATCTGGATCTGGCCGCATTGATTCAGCAGATCCAGACACCGCCAGTCGCCAAGATTGGCGTGCTGGATCTGGATTCGTTCTATCCCTCGAAGGAACGTTTCGCCCTCGCCATGCAGTTAAACAACTTATTAGCGTCACCGGGATTTTCTGCTTGGCTGGAAGGCGAGGCCTTGGATGTGGGGCAAATGCTCCATTCGCCAGGAGGGAAACCGCGGCTCGCCATTTTCTCGATCGCGCATCTCAACGATGCGGAGCGCATGTTCTTTGTCACCTTGTTGCTGAGTCAAACGCTTGGCTGGGTGCGGGCGCAGTCCGGCACAACCAGCCTTCGCGCCATCCTCTATATGGACGAAATCTTCGGCTACTTCCCGCCGGTCGCCAATCCGCCGTCGAAGCAACCGTTGCTCACGTTACTGAAGCAAGCCCGCGCCTTCGGGTTGGGTGTCGTGTTGGCAACGCAGAATCCCGTCGATCTGGACTACAAGGGCTTGGCAAATACCGGTACTTGGTTCATTGGACGGCTGCAAACTGAACGAGACAAGGCTCGCGTGCTTGAGGGATTAGAAGGCGCCGCTGCGAGCAGTGGAAAGAAGTTCGATAAACAGGCGATGGAACAGCTTCTCGCGGGCCTCGGCAATCGTGTCTTTCTCATGAACAATGTCCATGAAGATGCGCCGGAGGTTTTCCAGACGAGGTGGACCCTGTCCTACCTTCGAGGGCCCCTGACTCGGACGCAGATCAAGACACTCATGGACCCACTCAAAGCCGGTGAGGGGTTAGGGGTGAAGGGTGAAGGGAAGCCTGCTGCTCCTACCCCCTTACGCCTCACCCCTCACCCCTCACGTCCGATGTTGGCGCCCGATGTGCCGCAGCATTTTATCCCTATCCGAGGCAACCAACCGAGCGACAGCACCTTAATCTACCAGCCGATGTTACTCGGATCTTCGCAGGTGCGCGTATCTGACAGTAAGGCCTGCGTCGATGTGACGCAGGATATCACCCTGCTTGTGCCGATCTCGGACGGTGCGGTGGCGGTGGATTGGGACCGCGCCGTGGAAGCGGGCTTGGCCCTGGCCGACTTGGAGTCAGCACCCACAGACGGCGCACAGTTCGGATCTGTTCCCAGTGCGGCAAGCAAAGCCAAGAGTTATGAAGCTTGGAACAAGGACTATTCCGGATGGCTATTCCGCACCCAGAAAGTCGATCTATTGAAAAGCCCCAGCACGAAAGAGGTTTCGAAGCCAGACGAATCTGAGCGGGATTTCCGTGTGCGACTGCAACAATCCGGACGTGAAGCACGAGACAAACAATCGGACAGCCTGCGTCAAAAGTACGCGCCGAAGATCGCCGCCTTTCAAGATCGGATCAGGCGTGCAGGACAAATGGTCGAACGGCAGCAAGCGGAGTCTCGTTCGAGTCAAATGCAAGCGGCGATTTCGGTCGGGGCGTCGATCTTGGGTGCATTCCTTGGTCGGAAGACGGTCAGCGCCACAAATATCGGCCGAGCGACAACGGCAATTCGCGGAGCCGAGCGCGCGATCAAAGAATCGAAGGACGTGGGGCAGGCCGAAGAGAACGTCTCAGCACTGCAGCAACAACTGGCCGACCTCGAAGCACAGTTCAAAACGGAAACTGATGTGCTTGCCGCCACAACCGATCCCCTCAACGAAAAACTCGAGACCGTCTCTCTCAAACCCACCAAAGCCAACATCGCCGTGAAGCTCGTCGCCCTCGCCTGGACGCCTCACTGGCGCGATTCAGCTGGTGTAACGACGCCCGCCTGGTCCTAGTTGGTGAATGGCGAGCGAGACAGGAAGTGCTGAGGGCTGAGTTGGAGGCCGACGGATAGAGCGATAGGTAAGAAACTCTGAAGGCTGGAGTGTTCGGACCTTCAGTCTATCCCACCCTCAGCCTGCCGCTTACTTCCCTTCACTTATCTGATAGTAGCAGAACCCTTCGTGTTCGACGAGTTTCTTCGCCATCACCCCTGCGGCTGTTTCAAGGGTGGCGGCAAGCGTCTCGTTTTGGGCACTGAAGACACTTCCGCCGCGCACTGCTTTCCCCACGAGCGACGTCATGGCGGCTTCGGCGCGCAAGGCGTCACGGGTCACTCGGGCCAAGGCCTCCAGTGAAATCATGGAACGATTGGCATCAAATTCTGGGTAGGGCAATTCCAGGGAGTCAGATCCCACTCGTAATGCGGTCGCACCGTGGACGGCCGGCACTCGATAAGCCGCGTCGAAGAAGGCTTCTAGGAAGATGCGTACCAGATCCGCGCTGACACGTTGCGAGTCGACCGTGCTGGCCGACATGCGAACTGAATTGGCAGGGCCTACTACAAGCTCTGCCGAGATCCCTGGGAACAGCAAGGCGTTGCCGCTTCGGTCGACAAATCCCTTTGTGGTGACTTTCACCACACCCCGGAGGCCGGCGCCTGCGTAGTCCGATCTGGCCGTGAAACTGAGATCGCCGAAATAGGCCTTGTTGTACGCCAGCAGCATCTGAGCGAAGCGAGAAGAATCCTGCTCGAGTTGATCCTCATCCAGACCGAGTTGCCCATCCCATCGTCCGGCCACTTCGATGACCTGTTTAAGTTTGCCTAGATCGATGCGGGCGTTCGCATCGTTGGCCACGTCATCGAGGACATCGGCAAGGATGGAGAGGGAAGTGTCCTTGCCTTGATGGCGCGAGCGGATTCTATCAATGAGGGACGTCAGGGGACGGACGCTCATCGCATGGCCCTCTTGAGTTTGCAAAGACCGAGACTCTGGAGAGGGGCCGCCTTCTCGGCGCTCGCCCACCGGCTCATCGTGGGCTTGCCTGGCGCAGGCCAGGAACTTCGTCACGAGCTCTTTCTTGTCATCCAACTTCTGGCGGTACCCTCCGAAATGGAGATCCAGTTGGTCGCGTAGCTGCAGAACTGAGGAACTGCAACCTGTTTGCACGAGCAGGAGGACCAGCAAGGCAATCAGGGCATCTGGCAATCGCTTCATCGCTGCCTCTTATCAGGTAGATAGGCGTCTGTGGGACAGGCTCATAGGCCGAAGGTGTTTAGGCTGAAGGTAGGAGTTCCGAGCGCTTCAACCTAACAGCCTTCAGCCTGAACCCCTGGGTTAGTGTTTGCGTTCTTTCTGCATGATCTTGTCGGTCCAGGCCAACAGAATGGCGGATCCAATGAAGGTCATGTGGATAAAGATCTTCCACTTGATCTGCTCGAGATCTTCATTCGCAATGTTGACGAACGATTTCAGGAGATGAATGCTGGAAATGCCGATCAGCGAGGCGGCAAGTTTAATTTTAATGGTGCCAGGGTCGATATGAGTCAGCCAGTCCGGTCGATCGGCATGTCCCTCTAAGTCCAGCTTGCTCACGAAGGTAGCGTAGCCGCCGATGATTACCATCGTGAGCAAGTTCGCCACCATTGTGACATCGATCAGCCCCAGGACGCCCAGCATGAAGACCGTCTCCTGCTGCTGATTGATGTGCCAGATCATTTCCCACAGTTCAATGAGAAATTTGTACGCGTACAGCAGCTCGGCCACGATCAAGCCCCCATAGAGTGGGGCTTGAATCCACCGGCTGGCAAACACGACGGTTTCAAACAGGTACTCAACGCGATTGATAGGAGCGTGTGGGTGCTTCACTGCGGCAGATTCTGAAGAATCGGAATGACTCACGGCGCGCTATCCTAGTCGGCAAGAGGGGGAGCTGTCAATTTGAACGACCATGTCGTTCGTGAAACGGAAAGCGTCCGAATCCGGAAACGAACGACGCTTCACTGATGTCGAGACCGGACACTGGCGGAATTTTTCGGATTATTCAGCAGGATACTCAAAAAGTCCGTCCAGCAAGGCCGCAGCCGATGAAAGCACCGGAGGCGTAGCCTCTGGGCTACGTTGAGGATGCTTTCAAGGGGAGAACGCCGCTGGCGGACTTTTTCAGCATCCTGCTTGCTAGCCGACCAAATGATGGTCAAGCGCATAGCGAATCAATTCGGTGGTGGTGGTGAGTTGCAGCTTATCCTGGAGGCGGCCTCGATAGGTACTGACGGTCTTGACGCTGAGAGTGAGAGACTGCGCGATGTTCTTGAGAGACTGGCCTTGGGCTATTAATACGAGAACTTGAAGTTCTCGCTCCGATAATGCGGGATGGACGGGACCGACAGGGCTCTGGCTCAAGCTGCCGGCCAGATGTTCTCCGAGGGAGGCGGTGACATACCTGCGACCGCTCAGAACTTGCTTGACGGCCTTGGCCAGCTCTTCCGGTGCGGTCTGTTTGGTGAGGTAGGCCATGGCCCCTGCACGGAAGACACGAACGGCATATTGCTCCTCAGGATGCAGGCTCAAGACCATCAGTGGGAGTCTGGGCCATGTACCCTGTAGCTCATTCAGCAGCTCCAATCCGCTCTGATCGGGAAGGTTGATATCCAGGATTACCAGATCCCAAGATTCCTGCCGCACCGCAGCAATCCCTTTTTGTCCGCTATCGGCCTCACCGACTTCGACCAGGAGGAAGTTCTCCTCAAGGATCTGTTTCACACCCCGGCGCACGATCTCGTGATCGTCTATGACAAGAATTTTCACCGGCTGTGTCGCTATCATGGGGCAACATACTCCGTAACCGGCAGGGAGGCGGAGGCCCTGGTTCCTACTCCGGACTTTCCTTCGATATGAAAGTGGCCGCCCAGGAGAGAGACCCGCTCCTGCATGCCTCGAAGTCCAAAGGAATGGGGCCTGGTCATTTTCTCGCTGGCAATCCCCTTTCCGTTGTCAATCACTTCTAACGTCACCGTGACGCCGTCCTGGTACAGCCGCATGTGAACCTGCGAAGCGGCAGCGTGACGCATCGCATTCGTCAGTAATTCCTGCGCAATTCGAAATAGCGCGGCAGACACTTCGGAAGGCAGCGTGATGGATAACAACTCAGGAGCCGCGTCTATGTCGCAACATGCGCCCGTGCGACGCTGGAATGTCGTGGCCAGGCTCTCCAACGCCGGGATCAGCCCGAGATCATCCAGCATTGCGGAGCGCAGGGATGATGCTGTCGCCCGAACGGACCCCAGGAGCCCATCGATCGATCCCGACATCGCCTGGACTTTGTTCAGCAGGTCCCCACAGTCGGTTGAAGCGGGCGATTGCTTCAACTTCGTGCCGAGCCAGGCCAGGTCGAATTTCAAGCCAGTTAAGGCCTGTCCAAACTCGTCATGTAGTTCCCGTGCAATTCTGCGCCGCTCTTCTTCTGCAGCTTTCTGCACCCGACGAGCTTCGCCGCGTAATCGAACATAGGCCAGCCGGAGTTCCTCTTCCACGTTGGCAGCCGCAACGACTGCCCCTGGGCGAGGAATCAGCTTTGGAGAGCCTATGGCCTTGACCCTGTTGCTCTTGGCGACTACTCGACTGGGAGCATAAGACGATGAGGCTGTGAAGCGGCGAGTGACCGGGTGTTTCATATCGTTGTGAGTATCGGTTCAGGGTAGACGTCTGCGGAAATACAGGTGCCTCGACCGACCGTAGATTGGATCTCCAGGCGACCGCCGATCTTCCGAAGCCGCGCTTCCATTTGCGAAAACCCTAGGCCCTTTGGCCGTCTTTGGTCGACGTCGAAGCCTGACCCGTTATCGCGAATGGTCAGGCGGACTCGTGAGCCGATGGGCCGAAGGGCAATCACGATCCTGGTGGCCTTGGCGTGATGGGCACAATTGTTCAAGGCTTCCCTAGCGATTATGACGAGTTCACGCGCTTCTTCGCCGGTCAGAATCTCCTCCGCCGCCCGGTCGATCTCCACACGAATCCGTACCTGGTTCACCTGCTCAACCGTCTGAGCGAGGGCTTGTAACTCGGAAACCAGCCTAAACGGATCCACGCAGTCGGACTCCACGTTCATAATCATGCGTCGGATGTCTTGGATAAGCGAATGGAGCTGGCCGGTAGCCTGCTCGCGGGAGCAGGCCATAGCTTGTGGCGCCCCCTCATGCATTCCAGCGGTTTGCTCAATGGTCAGCCTGATCGCATAGAGCGCTTGCAGCACAGAATCGTGCAATTCCCGTCCGATGCGGCTGCGATCATGAAGCAGATCGCTTAGTCGCCGTTCAGATGCTGCGAGGGCCGTGGCAAGGCTACTTCCGGCCTGTTCATGTAGCGGGCAAGCACAGGACTGGTTTCTGTCGTGTGAAATCCTCGGAGCGAGAACCCCATGCAGCTGCAACGGCTTGCTATGGGATTGCCGAAATCCGTCGAGAATCTCGAACCCCCGGCGATCTTTCATTGGAGCCCTTTCCAATCATCTGGCGTGGAATATCTTCGGAGTCTCTCCTCGCGCAGATTCCTCAGTTTCAGAATATTGCATTAATACGCGACTCCCGCGTATTCCGTCACCTGGCGGAACCGCCAGGTGACGGAATACGTAGATTATGAAAAACAGTAGCCCCAGGAAACGAAGTCACCTAGATGTCCTCTTGAAAGGAGACAGCTGATGCACAGCATGAACGAGATCGAGTTCAGCGAGAATGGTTTTGTCGTGAAGACGTTGCACGGGGAGCAACTAGCTCAATCGTATCGCCTCCGGCATAAAGTGTTTGCCGAGTCGCTGAAGTGGGTTCCTGAGACGGACGATAGACAGGAAATGGATCTATACGATATGTGGGGAACGACCGTTGGCCTAGTCAGGGATGATGGAGCAGTGGTTGGGGTGGCTCGACTCCTGCCTTCTTCCGGGCAATTCATGCTTGAAAAGGAGTTCGGCGCCCTGCTCCCGGATGGCTATCAAGTCAGAAAAAATTCCGATACTGCCGAGATCACCAGACTTGCGATCGATCCTGAAATCCGAGACAGAGGACTCTCGTCCAAGATGATGTTGGCACTGCTGAAAGGCGTCTATCAATGGGCGGTTGAGAACGACATTCGGTACTACTATCTTGAGGTCGAACACCGATTTTTTCGAACGCTTCGAGCGCTCGGGTTCCCTTGTGAAATGATAGGAGAACCGGTGATACTCCCTCCAGCTGGAGCCAGTTCAGTGGCAGCGCTGTACGACATGGTTCGATTTGACGAAGAGAACGCGATCAAAAAACCACAGTTACTGAACTGGATGTCCTCGATTGAGACGCTACAGGGTGAGATGATTGTGGGCCGGACTTCCGCTTATTCAAACTGCGAGCGGTTGGCGGAAATGGGTGCGGCGGCGTGAAGATAGACGGGAGGAACTCCAGGGAAACCGACTCTAATTACACCACATTGGGCAGGCCATGTTCGATGGCGGTTGCAACCGCATGGGATCGCGACGTGACGTCCAGCTTCGAGAAGATGCTTTCCACATGGAATCGTACGGTTCGTTCGGTCACGCCTATGATTTTGGCGATCTCCCAGTTCGTCTTGCCATTTTTCACCCAGTTGAGGATCGTCATCTCACGCAGCGTGAGTTCCCTGACGCAGGGAGCAACCGCTTGCGAACTCTTTGGGGCAGTGCGTAAGAGGGCAAGATGGACGTGATATCCAAAATACTCAACTAGCGGGACATAACGTGTTGCATCCACTCGTTCAGCAGAGGCAAATGAGCAAAAGGTTCCGATTCCGCATGCGGGGTCCGCTGATCCCGTTGTGATCCCATCCCCTAGACCAAACTCCTTCGCCGCTACCATAAACTCGCGCTGTTTGTCCGAGCTTGTGGCTTTGTAGGTGGCTTCCCAATGTTGAGTGCCTGGTTCCCGTAAGGCTGTCTGGAAGACGGGATCGACATCAAAATACCCCTTCTGCCAATAGAGGCGGAGCCATTCTTCCGGATAGCTGACATTGAGCACATTGGTAAAGCCCTCAAACACGCCAGCGCGACTGAGTTTTGCAAGTCCACCAATCACCCGGGTAAAAGAAAACAGAGCTTGAAACCGTGCGAGCACATCTTTGACATCTTCGGGGCTTTCTGATTGCGCCGCATAGTGCAGAACCTCGATAAAACCTTCGCACTCGGTTTTGCTTAGCCGGGCAAATAGGTCTTTGGGGAAGGGACGCTTTTGCTGGACATGTGCCATTGATAGCTCACGGTATAATAGCCCAAATGAACGCTACCATACTGCATGGCGGATTTGCGAGAAGGTATTTTGGCCCTAGTGCGATCGCTCTCAATCGGTTATATCTTCAATAGCATTCTCATTGTCTCTATGCTCCTGAAGTGCCTACGCGTAAACCTTTTAGCTAATGGATGGCGTTCGGTAAGGACTCTGACATGTGGAACCAGAAATACCTCTTGGCTCTGGGGCTTATCTCATTACTGTGTCCGTCGCTTGGACATGCGCAGGCGCTTCGGTTCCAGCCACAAGGGGCGGTTGCTGCCGGGCAGGGGAATGCCTTTGCCGCGCAGGCCGACGATGCTTCGGCCATTCACTACAATCCAGCCGGGCTGAGTCAGGTGGATGGAGTCCAGGTCATCACTGGAACAACCCTCCTCGGGGGGTCCGTCAAGTTCAATAGCCCGACCGGGATAGACAGTCGGGGGGACTTTGGAGGCAGTGTCGCGTCTCCCCCGCCGAGCCATTCCTACGTGAGTGCAAACCTAGGAACTCTCGGGTGGGACAGTCTGTCGAAAGTGACGGTCGGTCTCGGTCTCACCTCGCCGTTCGGGCTGAACATCCGCTATCCGTTAGATGGCCCCTTCAATACCGCCGTCACCACCGCCGCACTTCCGCTCATCGATATCAAGCCAACTGTCGCCTATAAGCTGAACGATCAGTTGGCCATCGGGGTAGGCGCAGACATCTATACCTTCGCAAGTTTTCTTGGACAGGGACATGCAGAACAGAAACAAGTAGGTGCCGGGGTCTTTGGTATTCCAGCCGGGGCTTCTGTCGAATTCAACGGCAACGGAACAGGGGCCGGTGCAACTGTCAGCCTGCTCTACACCCCACTGAGAAACGGCGATGGCAAACCGATTGCCTCCGTCGGACTGGTCTATCGCACCCAGGCTGTGGTGCCGTTGAGTGGATCGTTGTTAATCAACGGGGCGAAGGTTGCCGATGCCTCCACCAATCTCGTCCTTCCTCAGATTTATACAGGAGCCATTGCGATCTGGCCGGTTCGTACGAGTGAGCGGGAATGGAAGTTAGAACTCGACGTGGAATATGTCGGGTGGAAATCAAATCGTGACCTCGACATCCATCTCTCCTCCGGCGGAGTCTTCCCGCAACCGCAACAGT
Source organism: uncultured Nitrospiraceae bacterium (assembly GCA_963781915.1). GTDB lineage: Bacteria > Nitrospirota > Nitrospiria > Nitrospirales > Nitrospiraceae > Palsa-1315. The sequence goes on from CAWAIH010000015.1 coordinate 140,438, forward strand.
GGAAGACCGTGCCGGTCGTGGCGATCGGCACCGAATATAAATGGCTCAATCCCGAGTGGTTGCCTCATTGGGATGTGGCAGTCCGATCAGGGTACACGCACACCGAGAATCCCGTTCCCGATATGACGTTTAGCCCGGCAATCGTGTCTTTATCTTCCAACACGCTGTCCATTGGGGCCGGATTCTTGTGCAAGGGCCAAGGCCGGTTTCTAGGAATGGTACCTTGCGGAGGAGCTTCCGCGCTCTGGACGAAAGCGATTGGACTGGATGTGGCATTCCAGGAATGGTTTTATGAATCTCGCACGGTTGCCGGGAATCTTAACCCCACCGTCAATGGGACATACAATGCCTATGTTCATCTAGGGACGGTCAGCGTCAAATTCATGTTTTAGCGCAGGATGCTGAAAAAGTCCGTCAGCATCGTTCTCGCATCGCTCAGAGGCTCAACGTACCGAAGCGTACGCCTCGCCTCTTCGCTCGCTGCGGCCTTGCTGAACGGCCTTTTTGAGCATCCTGAGAAATTATTCTTCTACGGAGTCGTGTTCGAGAGGGCTTTCCGTATCTCTCCGACGGTCTTGGCATCGAGGCCGGACGCCGTCAATTCGTTGTCCGAGGCGGCGGCGATATTTTCCAGGCTGCCATACTGTTTGAGTAGGCGGGTTCTCGTAATCTCGCCGATACCGCCTATTCGATCGAGCGGAGAATCCATCAGCGCTTTGCTGCGCAGCTTGCGATGGAAGGTGATGGCAAATCGATGGGCCTCGTCGCGAATGCGTTGCACGAGATGGGTGGCCGGGGAATTCGCGCGCAACACAATGGGATTTTTTCGGCCTGGCAGGAAAATGCGCTCGTCTTTTTCGCCGCGGGCTTTGGCTAATCCAATAATGGCCAAATTCTGCTGGCCGACCTGTTTCAATCCTTCCATAGCCGCAGCGAGTTGGCCCAATCCTCCATCGATGAGGATGAGGTCCGGCCGCGCGAGATTCGCACTGTCTCCATAGCGGCGCGTAACCACCTCCTGCATACTCGCGAAATCGTTGGCGCCGGTCACGGTTTGGATTTTGAAGCGCCGGTAGTCGGCTTTCTTCATCTGGCCGTCTTCCCAGACGACCATGGAGGCAACAGACTGGTTGCCCATGGTGTTCGAGATGTCGAATCCTTCGATGCGCCGAGGTGCGACGTCCAGTCGTACGAGCCGCTTGAGCTCTTCAACTGCCTGGCGTCCAATTTCTTCGTCCCGGAGATGATTGGCAACAGCCGCGCCGGCATTCTCTTCCGCCAAAAGGAGTAATTGGTGTTTCACGCCCCGCTCTGGCGCCACAACCCGGACGGCGTTTCCACGCTTGCCCGAAAGCCACTCTTCGATCACTGTGGCATCGTCGAGATCGGTGGGGATGAGCAGCTCTTTGGGCGGCTGACCGTCTTTGTTGTAGAACTGCTCAATGGCGGATCGAACGAGTTCTTCGTCGCCGGCGTCGGCTGAATGGGGCCAGAAAAAGTCTTTGCGTCCGATCAAGAGGCCGCCACGCACAAAGAGGATCTGGAGATCGACTGCCGAGCCTTGCCGTGCCAAGCCGATCACGTCTTGGTCGGTCGTTGTCGTTTGAGTGATACGCTGTTTTTCAAGCGTGCGGTCAACATTGAAAAGCCGATCGCGCAATCGCGCCGCCTCCTCGAATTCCTCACGTTCCGCTGCCTTCTCCATCTGATTCCGCAAGTCGTCCAGCAATTCATGGTCGCGCCCTTCGAGAAACTGGCGCACCTGCGCGACGATATGCTGGTAGTCCGCTTTCGATTGATTGCCGGTGCAGGGCGCCATGCAGCGTTTGATTTCGAATTCGATGCAAGCCCGTTCAGCCTTGCCGTCGATCTCGATCGTGCAGGTGGCCAGAGGGAAGGCTTTCTTGATGACTTTCAACGTCTCTCGCAAGGCGCCTGCCGGCGTATAGGGCCCATAGTAGAGCGCGCCGTCTTGTTGCACCCGGCGAACGATGGAAAGACGAGGGAAATCCTCTTTGATCGGCAGCCTGAGATAGGGATACTGTTTGTCGTCCCGCAGGACAACATTGAACCGGGGACGATGCTGCTTGATCAGATTGCTTTCAAGAATGAGCGCTTCGAGTTCTGAGCGGGTAACGATCGTTTCAAGGTCTGCAATGTGGCCGACCAGAACAGTGGTTTTTGGAGAATGGTCGGCCCCCTTCTGAAAGTAGGACCGGACCCGGCTAGAGAGGACTGCGGCCTTCCCGACATAGAGCAATTCGCCCTGTTCGTCCCTAAACAGATAGACGCCTGGTTGATCTGGGAGATGGTCAAGTTTGGATTGGAGGTCTGCGGAGGTAGCCATCAGCTTTTAGCCTTCAGCGGTCAGCATGGGAAGGAGGCATGTACGATGCCATTCTACGGCCCGAGACACCCCGGAGCAACTTGGTTGGGGAGTTACGCTGAAAGCTGACCGCTGACGGCTGATTGCTCACTCAGCGCAACGATCGTACAAATGACGGGCTGAGGCTTCCTCGCGCCACTTCCTCAACCGGCCCTTTCATGGTGAGGCTGAAATCTGCAGCCACCTGGATATTGAGGCTGCCTCCCGGCATCTTCACCGTGACAGGACTCTTCACCAGCCCAAGCCGGACTGCCGCACTCGCAGCGGCGCAGGAGGAGGACCCGGAGGCCTGGGTTTCGCCGGCCCCGCGCTCCCAGATCAGGATGAAGAGTTCCTTCGGGCCGGTCGGCACGGCGAGTTGCACGTTCGTTCGCTTCGGGAACAGGGCATGATTCTCTAAGGCCGGTCCCAATTTCAAGAGATCCTCGCGCGACCAGGACTGTCCGGCCTGCTTAAAGACAACGCAGTGGGGATTACCGACGCTGACCCCACTAAAAATAAGCGACTGGCCTGCCGCGTCGATGGGCTGTGCTATCAGTTCGCTAGCACTGAGGGTGCAGGGGAGTGCAGCGGGCAGAAAGGTGGCCCGACCCATTTCGACTGTGACCGCGCTTGCATCCCCATGCCGGTCCACATGCAGATCGATCGTCACCAGCCCACCTTTAGTCTCAACAGTGAAATGTTTCTTTTTCGTTTTGCCCGTTGCGTGGAGATAGCGGGCAAAGATGCGCAGACCGTTGCCGGATTTTTCTGCTTCGCTGCCATCTGGATTAAAAATGCGCAGGCCGAAGTCGGCTTTCTTTGAGGGAACCAGCGCAAGGATCCCGTCGCTGCCGAGGCCCCAGTTACGATCACAGATAGATTTGATCCTTGACGGAGAAAGCGAGAACGACAGCTCTTTGGAGTCCATCACGAGGTAGTCGTTCCCCAATCCATGTCCTCGGAAAAAGGCGTTCTTCATCTTCTCACTCCTTGTTCAATATCTGTATGGCAATGATTGGTAGCTAATGGTCGATGGTGAATGAAGACGGAAAGATTCGGTCGGATTTTGCTTTTGTCAACCATCGTCCATTATCCATTCACCATTTTCTCTTTGTTTCAGCCGAAAACGGTGCCCAGCGGTCGCTCGATGAGTTCGACCTCGTAGCCGTCCGGGGCATCGATGAAAATAAAGCGGCTGCCGGAGGAGGATTGTGTGGGTCCGTCTGTGATCTTGACTCCCTGCTCATTGAGCGACGCGATGGCGTCGTTGAGACTCTCCACTTGAAAAGCGAGATGGACGAGGTCTTCTTGTACTTTCACCGGCCCACTCGGCGGGAAACTGGTCAGCTCAATCAGCTCCTCACTGTTGGGCACTCTCAAGAAGGCCAGCTGCGAGCCGCGCGGCGATGTCTTCCGTTCCAGGACTTCGAGCCCCAGTATTTCCGTATAGAACCGGATCGTCTGCTCCATGTCGCTAACGCGCATGCGGGTGTGAAGGAGTTTGGTGACTCGCATAGGGACTCCAAATGGTCAATGGTCGATGGTGAATGAAGACGGAAAGATTCGGTCGGATTTTGCCTTCGTCAACCATCATCCATTGACCATTTACCATGAACCATTTCTTCTCTGCGACTACTATCCATCAACCATTCTCATTTATCTCTTGCTGGCCCCGCCGTCTTTCGCAGCAGAATTTCGGCACTGCCTGGGATCAGGAAATTCGGCATGGGGCCGATTTCCTGGTAGCCCTGTTTCTTGTAAAAGCGCCGGGCTTGGTCGTTGAAATCCGATACGCAGGCGAACAGGTTCTTCGTCCTTGCGAAGACCACTGCTTCGACATGAACGAGCAACCGCCCCCCCAACCCCTTGCCTCTCGCCCAATCCGCCACTCCAAGCAGCTCTAAATAGTCGCCGAGCAAGAATTTCTGACGAAGGACCGCGATGCCGGCGACTCTCCCATTTTGAGCCACGACATAGCTGTCACGTCCCTGGGGAAGCGGTGTGAAATAGTTGTCCCAATCTTTGGCTTGGTAACCCAGCCGTTTCCAAGGATCGGAGTCTGCAAGCAACTCGATGACCACTGCCCGATCTTCTTCCGTCATAGGACGCACGATCGGATCGGTCATGGGGCTGCCTGGCTACAATGTAAGAGATCGCTCACCGTCATGGGAGTGAGGTGTCGCTGCGGCAAGAGACGTTCCTGGAGGCCCTGTACCGCCTCGTGCGTATGCTTCCCCTTTCCGTTCGCGTGCATCACAATGACACTCCCTTTCCTGACAAACCGCTTCAGTCTGCCCTCAATTTGGTCCGCCGTGAGCGTGGGGTCCGGATCGCCGGACACGACATCCCAGAGGATAAACTGGAGGCCGAGGGATCTGGTCACGGTGACGGTGTCGTCGTTGAACTCCCCGTAGGGAGGACGAAACAGAGTCGCATCATGATTGTATTTGGCTTTGAGCAGACGAACTGGTCCGAGGATTTCTTGTTCCTGCTCCTCCGCCGAATGGAGCGGCATATGCGCATGGACTTCCCCGTGGGTACCGACTTCAAAGAATGGAACCTGAAGGAGGGCCTTCACTTGACGGTCATGTTTCGCGATCCACCTTCCAGACATAAAGAAAGTGGCGGGAATCTTCCGCTCTATCAAATAGTCGATCAGGGCTTGATCGTAGCCCGTTCCGTTACGCACCGGGCAGAGGTCGAACGTCAGCGCCACTCCCGGACAGGAGGAAGGGCCGGACTTAATCACCTGGGCCTGCGTAAACGAAGCCGTTGCCGGGACAAACAGCATCGTAAGGACCAGGCATGTTATCCGTAAAGCGTGAAGCGTATCTGGTTCAAGGGTTTCAAGTTGCACGTTTCTAGTTTCAATCTTTCGGAGGTTGTTTCCTGACAACATGAAACCTGAAACTAGAAACCAGCAACTCCATTCCCAAGCGACGCTCCACGAACGACGAATCAAGAGGAAGATATTTTTGAACGGCCTGCGGGTTTTGTTGACGGCTTGCATGACTTCCCTTTGCCTTATGTTTTTCACTGGCTAGAATGGTTTTCAAAACACCCCGCTAGTATACCGGAAGAGATATCGGGCAGGCTGCGGAAAAACTCTTATGTGCATGGGAGTTTCAGGTGAGATAAGCGAGAACGGGAAGTGCTGAGTGCTGGGTGCTGAGTTAGAGACGGATAAGAAAACCGTGGCGAGGGAGAGTTCGAGATCCGAAGTTCGAGATTTTCGAAACTCAGCACTTCCCGTCCCGTTTCAACCGGAGTTGACGCTTGAATTCATGCACTGTTACGGTAAACGCATGTCGCTACCCAATTGGAGAATCGCCTATGTGTTCGGCATCCCGATTCATGTGCATGCCTCCTGGTTTGTGGTGTTCTTCTTTCTAACCTGGTCATTGGCAACAGGATTTTTGCCGGAGACATTGCCCGGGCTGTCGGCTCCGCGCTATTGGGGAATGGGTGCTGTTGCAGCCCTGTTGTTGTTCCTCTCCGTTTTGCTCCATGAATTGGGACATTCTTATGTGGCACTACGCTACCAGATCCCTATCAAGCAGATTACCCTGTTCATCTTCGGGGGAGTGGCACATATGGGAAAGGAACCGCCCAGTCCGCGAGCCGAGTTTTTGATTGCGATCGCAGGGCCGCTCGTGAGTTTGGTTCTGGGGGCCGCTTGTTACGGCGGAGCTATGGCCGTGGAATCGTTGTTCGCACAACCAGGGCTTCGAGGACTCATCGTCCTCAGTATTTTCCTCAGCACGGTGAATGTACAGCTCGGACTATTCAACCTGATTCCCGGGTTCCCATTAGACGGCGGGCGTGTCCTACGGGCGGGACTGTGGGCCAGGAACAAGGATTTCAATCGAGCGACCAGCCAGGCTGCGCTCGTAGGAATAGGATTCGGCGGTACTCTTGGATTGATCGGCGCGGGCTTGTTGGCGGGGGCCTGGTCTGGCGTTTTTGAACGTTCGATCGCGACGAATGGGGGCTGGCTCATCTTTATCGGCGCATTCCTGTTATCGGCTGCCTTGGCAAGCAGGCGACAGATAGCCCCGAAGATTTCTGCGACATCGGTAACGGTACGCCAAATCATGACCAGCCAAGTCGTGACCCTGCCGCCGGACATGAGCGTGCAGGACGCGGTTGATCAATACTTTGTCGCGCAGGGGTCCGGCGGCTTCCCCGTCTGCGAGGAAGGGCAGATCCTTGGAGTGATCACTGTGCGAGACGTACATGCAATTCCCACAGCGCTCTGGCCCTGGCGCCGCGTTCACGAGATCATGCTCCCGGCGTTGCAGGCCTTCTGTATCCCTCCGGACTGGTCTGTCATGCAGGCCCTGGACCATATGGCCCAGGGCGGGTTGGATTTTCTCGTGGTGATGGAAAACGAACAGATCGTAGGGCTCATCACCCGATCGGCCATCGCGCAGTTTTTACAGCTGCGCGGATCGGAATCGTTAGGGGTAAGGGGTAAGGCGTCAGGCGCGTAGGCATCAGAGGCAAGGAGCTGTTCTCCCTCTCTACCCCTTACCCCTCACGTCGTATGATTAGTTGTCGGTGCGGGAGATGGAAATATTCTGCGCGATAGAAATGCGCACGAGGTGGACCACCAGCAGAAATCCGTAGACGACGCAGAAGAACTTGAAGGTGGCACGGTAAAAGTCCGACAAGAGGATGGGGAGACAGAGCGCGAAGAGCAGGCTGGCAATCAGCGTCACAAAGGTCAACCGTTTACAGAATTCATGAGACGCTTCCTTCCCGATTAGTTTCAGCGCACGGGCATAGCGATCGGCACGTTGCAGTCTGGCTGCCTTCACGGCGTCCTCGCTGATCCCCCAATAGCGGAGATAGCAATACCCGCCCAAAATGAACAGCCACGGCGATGCCCATAAGGGCCAGTAGGCCGGACCTCCGTAGATGTCACCGCTGATCAAGGCGGCGCAGACGGGAGCGTAGAGCAACCCTAACACCAACGGCAAAATTCGCTCATCCTTCGGACGCTCTCCCTCCGGTCCGCCATGAATCAGTTCACGCTCGAACAGTGGGTAGCCGTATTTGAGGACCACGAGCGCGATGGCCGCGCTCATGGTTTTGTCCGGAACATAGCGAATCCAGTTCTGGAACCAATTCACAATCCACCAACTCAGACTGTCCCCCCAAGTAATTCCGAATAAGGATTCGAGGTAAAGATGCGCCATCTGCTCCCACTTGAGCACGCGCTGGCTCACCGATTCTGCCACGTCGGGGTTCAAGGCAAAGGTCATTTGCTCATGCAGCGCCGATTGGATGAAGATACCAGGCAGGCTCATGACGATGGCGCCGCCGAGGCCAAAGACATACAGGAACCAGCCATGTGACAGAGCGGAATTGCGGCCGGTGCGGAGATATTTTTGAAAGCCTATTTGTCTGGCCATCCAGCCCCAATACAACGCACCGGCAATGTTGACCAGTGACCAGGGGAAAATCACCACTTCCCCACCGTTTTCCGGAAACAGCACCCAGTTCACGATCGAACTGGATATAAGGGCCACGATGGCTCCCCACCAAGGACCCAATAGGAACGCAACCAGCGCCGTTCCTGTCATGTCGAGGTAAAGGATGCTCTCCAGATGGCGGCTCAGCGTCAGCCCAACGTAGTTGAGCAGCAGCCCGGCTGCGACAATGACACTCGTTTCGTACAAGAGGAGATAGGAAGCCCCACGGAAGGGTTTTGACGAATAAAAGCTGGAATCGGAAGACGAGTCAGAGGCCGGACGCTCGATTGACACAGGCGATTTGCGCCCCTTCTTCGACGTCATTCGATTCTTGATGTCCAGCAACTTTTCCATAATGCTCAACATCGCTGCGACAAAGCCTGCCACAGTGCCGCCGAGCATAAGTAAGTCTTTGCCGAAATCTTCAAGCATGAAGGGGCTTTCTTATTGTGCCGATATAGTACTGGTAGCCATTCTAGCCACGAAGGGATTTCCCCGCCAGCAAAAGTCCAGAAGCCGACAATCCGGTCTAGTCTGTCTAGTTCATCTGGTCTATCTGGTTCGTCTGTGTTCAACCAAATAGACGAGACAGACGAGATGGACCAGACAGACCAGTCTTTTTATGTTGGCGGACTATTCGGCAAGACTGCGTCTGACTGAGTGGTTTTCGCGGTTACTTCCGACCACACTTGCGCCCGTTGTTGCAGGTGGTGGGAAACCTCGGCGCCGATCAACAAGAGGGCCGCGGAGTAGTAGACCCATAAGAGCAGCAGAATGACTTCCAAGAGAGATCCATACAGTTGGGCATACACCGTCGCATAGGTGATATAGGTGACGAACAAGAGTTTGGTCGCGATCCAGAGGAGGCTGAACGTCAGCGCCCCGATCATCGCCTCACGCCATTGCGGACGCCGCCGTGGAACCAGCCGATAGAGCCCCGTGACCGCAAGAAAGGCCAAGGTGAAGGGAAGCGTATAGGTAAGAAACAGATCGTGGGCTGCGAGGGCCAGGAGATCGAGTCCCCAGAGCCTTGGCACATACCCGGTTAAGAAGTTGACTATTTGGGTTGCGCCATAGGAGAGCAGCAACACGAATTCAGTCGCAGCAAGGGACGCGACGGCAATGCCGGTTGAGATGAGGGGGTGGCGGCGCCAGGTGCTTTCGAAGACGACGTTCAACGCATAGTCAAGCTCATAGAACACCAAGGCTCCGAACCAGACGAATGTCAAAAACACGGCCCATCGGACGGTTTCCAAGGCGCTCACCCGATGCAACTCCTTCGCGATATGCTCGCCAAGCGAAGGGAGGAAGCCTTTAAGAAAACTGAGAAGGACCTGTTCTCCGATCACCTCCTGATTCACGACAAAACTCAGCCCGTAGAGCAACAAGAAGACGAGCGGGAAGAGGGAGAGCAAGGAGAAAAATGCAAGAGAGGCAGCCAGACTGGCGCACCCATGGCGAAGAAACGATTTTGCGAGATCCCACAGAAAACGAAAGGGCTGCATAAGGCACGACGGGTAATAGGTCTGTCACAACGTAGCACGAGTCGCCCTCTCGTGCACCTGTTGAGCCCGCATCATTCACAAAAGCTTCTAATGCAATGGCCAATGTTCGGGCGAAGGACATGGGGCCAACAGGATGCTCAAAAAGTTTACGGTTCTCACCCACCCAGCCCCGGCGCGCCAAGACGCGCCGTTCCACAGGCAAGGCCGCAGCGAGTGAAGACCGGCGGCGGCGCTCTTCTCACCCGCCCGCCCCAAGCTGCCAAGACAGCTTGTTCTCCACGTGGGGTACGTTGAGGATCTGAGCGATGCGAGAACGACGCATGGGAAAAGGCGCGTCTCGGCGCGCCGGGGTCGGGCGGGTGAGAAGAGCGGCTTTTTCAGGATCCTGCCGGGTAATTACTTGAACGTCAGGACCGATTGGAGCGCGAAGCTGACGAGAGGGTTGGGATAGAGGCCGAAAAAAATCACACCTGCGACGGCGCAGGCCAGCACGAAGGAGAGGGCCGGCGTGGCCACGAGGCGTGGTTGCTCAGCGGAAGAGGGATTCGGATCGCGCATATACATCACCATCACCACCCGCATGTAGTAGTAGGCCGATACGGCGGCAAAGACCAGCGCGATGGCGGCGAGCCAGGCCAGCCCTGCTTCGACTGCCGCCATGAAGACATAGAATTTTCCAATGAAGCCCGCAGTCGGCGGAATGCCGGCAAGCGAGGCCATAAAAACTAGCATGAGAAAAGCTGCAAGCGGTTGACGCTTCGCGAGCCCTGTGAAATCCTCAATCTCTTCCCCCTCGACCCCGCCTTTCCTCAGCATGCCGATGACGGCGAAGGCGCCGAGCGTCATGAATGAATAGAGGGTCAGGTAAATCATGATACTTGCGAGACCGGGCGTTCCCCCGGATGCGCCCACCCCACGGCCGGCCGCCACAAAGCCGATCAGCGCGTAGCCGGCGTGAGCGATGCTGGAGTAGGCCAGCATCCGTTTGATGTTGGTCTGTACGATGGCGACGACATTCCCGATCACCAGGGTAACGACGGCAATGAGCAGGAACAGGACCGACCAATCTGCCTTAAGCCCGCCAAGCCCTTCGACGAAGATGCGCATGAAGGCCGCAAAGCTGGCGGCCTTTGAGGCCACCGCCATGAAGGCCGTGACGGAAGTCGGGGCGCCCTGATAGACGTCGGGTGTCCACATGTGGAACGGCACCGCAGCCAGCTTGAAGCTGAAACCGACTGCGATCAGAATCGTGGCGATCAGCACGAGGGGATCATCCGCCCCGCGAGTTCCGATGACTCCCGCAATCGCTGCCAGCTTTGTGCTGCCGGCCATGCCGTAGAGCAACGAAATACCGTACAACAGAATCCCCGAGGAGAAGGCGCCCAGAACGAAGTATTTGGCTGCGGCCTCCAGCGAGCGAGGCTTAGCCCGGTTGAGCCCGGTCATAATATAGAGCGAGAGGGACATCAGCTCGGTGCCGAGATAAATCGTGAGCAAGTCGGCGCCGGAGACCATGACCATCATGCCGGAGAGGGCGAGGAGGATAAATCCATAGTACTCGCCAAGGTGTACTCGCTCCGCTTTCAGATAGGGCAGCGACATGAAGACGGTCAGACCGGTCACCCCATAGAGGAGGATTTTCCAGAATCTCGCATAGGCATCGACCACCACCAGGTCGCTAAATGCAGAGATCCTGACATTCAGTTCATTGATCTGCCATCCGGTGAGTCCAAGACAAAGGACGAGGGCGCCGACACTGAGCCAGGCCAGGATATCTCGTCGCGAGGCTGGAGTGATGGGGTCCAACACGATGACGAGACAGGCCGCGAGGACGACAATGAGTTCGGGAAGCAGGGCCAAGAGATCCGCGCCGTACAGACTCATCGCAATGCGCCTTGGATCTTCGGCTGCTCTCCACTGACAGCCAGCAGTGGCCCTGCCATTTCGGCTGAGGGGGGGGCAGTCGGCGCAACCTTGGCGCGGGACATGGAGGCAATCGTGTTGGTCACGCTCTGGTGCATCCGGCTCACAAGTGGATTCGGAAAGATTCCGATCAAAAATACCAACAGGGCCAGCGGCACCAATGTAGCAAGCTCCCGGGGGTTGAGATCCCTGAGCCTCGGGAGATGATGCGGGGAGGGAACCCCGAAGACCACTCGCTGGATCATCCAGAGAAGGTAGGTGGCGGCGAGAATAATGCCCAACGATGCCAGGGCCGTCGCGACCTTACTCCAGAGGAACGTACCGACGAGCACAAGAAATTCTCCGACAAAACTATTGGTGCCGGGAAGACCGAGCGAGGACAAGGCAAAAATGACCAACAGGACGGCATACTGCGGCATCGGCGAGGCTAATCCCACATTATCGGCGATCAACCGGCTATGGGTGCGCTCATAGATAATCCCGACACAGAGGAATAGCCCGCCGGTCGTAATTCCATGGTTGACCATCTGGAGGACGGCGCCTTCGATGCCCTGTTGATTCATGACAAACAGGCCAAGGGTGACGAACCCCATGTGGCTCACGCTCGAATAGGCGATCAGTTTCTTGAGATCGACTTGGGCCAGCGCCATATAGGCGCCGTAAATGATCGCAATGATGGAGAGGGCGACCATCATCGGCGTAAAGATGCGGCTGGCGTCCGGCAACATCGGTAAACTGAATCGCAGGAATCCATAGGTGCCCATTTTCAAGAGGATGCTGGCGAGAATGACGCTGCCGGCAGTTGGAGCCTCGACGTGGGCGTCCGGAAGCCAGGTGTGAAACGGAAACATGGGAACCTTGACGGCAAAAGCAGCGAAAAACGCCAGAAAGAGCCACATTTGCAGAGAAGCAGGATACGTCCCCTGGCTTAACGCGAGGATGTCGAACGTGTGTCCTCCATAAAAGTACAGGACAAAGATGGCAACCAATAAGAGTAAGCTTCCTACGAGGGTGTAGAGAAAGAACTTGATGGCCGCATACAGCCGGTTGGCCCCTCCCCAGACACCGATGAGGAGGTACATCGGAATCAACATGGCCTCCCAAAACACATAGAACAGCACGAAATCCAATGCGACGAATACCCCCACCATGGCTGTTTCCATGACCAACAACATGGCCATGAAACCTCGAACTCTCGTGGTGATCGCATTCCAGGATGCCAAGACACAGAGAGGCATGATCCCGGCAGTCATCAAGACCAGCGGCAAGCTGATCCCATCGAGACCCAGGCTGTAGTAAATGGGAGGAACCGTGATCCAGGCGACATGCTCGGTGAACTGCATCTGATTGGCCTGCGGATCGAAGAGCCACCAGAGCGGAAGGGCGACGAACAGATCGGCCAAAGTCGCGGCGAGCGCAATCCATCGGGCGGTCGATTCCGTCGCGAAATACAGTGGCGATGGCTCCCGCAAGGGGTAGGACGAGGAGCAACGAGAGCCAGGGGAAGGAACTGGTCATTGCCATGCCTTACAAGAAAAAGAACATCGTAAAAAGGGCCACTGCCCCCAGCGCCATGCCGAGCGCATAATGTTGCGCCTGTCCGCTCTGCAGGAGCCTCAACATCCACCCGCCCCAGGCGATCGCGCGGGCCACGCCGTTTACCGCGCCGTCGACCACGTTGACATCCACACGCTTCCACAGTTCGATCGCGGCAAAAAAAGTGGGACGGACGATGGTTCGATCGTAGGCCTCGTCGACATACCATTTATTCAGTGAGGCCCGATACAACGACTGCCACCGTTGCGCAAATCGATCCGGCAGCGACGGATTGAGCACATAGGCATAATAGGCGCCGGCGATTCCCAGTAATCCCATGCAGGTAGCCACCGCCATAATGCCGATGGCGGCTCCTCCCCCGTGAGCCGCCCCGCCTGCCTCACGCTCGAACATCGGTCCAAGAAATTCCGGAATGCCCAGATAGCCTGTGACGATGCTGAGCAGCGCCAAGATGATCAGTGGGATGGTCATGGTGTTCGACGGTTCATGTACGTGGTCTACATGATGAGGATCGACGCGCGAGGGGCCCCAAAACGTGACGAAGACCAGTCGAAAGCTGTAGAACGCCGTGATTAACGCCGTCACCAGGCCGAGCAGGGTCAGAAACTGGCCGAGGGGGCCGGACGACCATGCCGAGATCAGCAGATCGTCCTTGCTGAAAAATCCCGATGTCAGGGGAAATCCTGACAGTGCGAGCGAGCCGACGACGAACGTCCAATAGGTGACCGGCAACTTATCTTTCAACCCGCCCATGCGCCGCATGTCCTGCTCGTGATGCAAGGCGATGATAACGGACCCGCAACCGAGAAACAGGAGCGCTTTGAATGCTCCGTGGGTCAATAAATGATACATGCCTGAGGCGTAGGCCCCGAGTCCGCAGGCCATGACCATGTAGCCGAGCTGACTGACGGTCGAATAGGCGACGACACGTTTGATATCGGTCTGGGTTAAGGCGATGGTCGCCCCCACAACCATCGTCACTCCACCAGTGATCGCCACGACGGTCATGGCGGTAGGAGAGAGGTTATAGAGCGGAGCCAATCGCGCGACCATGAACACGCCCGCCGTGACCATCGTCGCAGCATGAATGAGCGCCGAGATGGGGGTGGGGCCTTCCATCGCATCCGGGAGCCAGACGTGGAGCGGCACTTGGGCCGACTTACCGACTGCGCCGGTGAACAATAAGATACAGATGACCGTGAGCACCGAGACGTCCCAGGTTCCTCCGAACGGCCCGAGGAGGTTGATCACATCGCCTGCAGACTCGTGCGCGCGGACAAACATTTCCTGATAATCGAGCGATCCGAAGCTATACCAGACCAACAGAAGTCCGAGCATGAAGCCGAAGTCGCCGACGCGGTTGACAACGAAGGCTTTTGTCGCGGCAGAGCAGGCAGCCGGCCGCTCGTACCAATGACCGATGAGCAAATAGGAACAGAGACCGACGGCTTCCCAGAAGATGAAGAGTTGGAGCAGGTTGTCTGCCATCACTAGCATCAGCATCGAGAAGGTAAAGAGAGCGATGTAGCTGAAGAATCTGGCATAGCCGGGATCTCCGCGCATGTACCCGATGGTATAGATGTGGACGAGCGAACTCACGGTCGTCACGAGCAGCAGCATGACGGCGGTGAGCCGGTCGATGGAGAAGCCGATGTGAATGTCGAGCGTGCCCGAGGTCAGCCAGGTATAGAGCGGGAAGCTCGTCTGATGGCCGTTTGCCACGTCGAAAAAAACCAAGAGCGAGAATATCCATGACACGACGACGGCCGGGACCGCGACGAAATGGGCGTTGTCCTTGATCCAATGACCGAAGAGCCCGAGGATCAGGAACGAAGCCAGCGGAAGGAGCGGAATGAATTCGTAGGTCATCGAAATAGTGTTGAGTGCTGAGTGCTGAGTGCTGAGTGAAACGCCCGCAATACAATCCGCGCATTGAACATTGAACATTTACCATTAAACATTGTGTCCGGACCTACCATTTCAACAACTGAAGTTCGTCGATGTTGATCGTGGACTTGGCTCGATATAACGCGATGATGATAGCCAACCCGACCGCAACCTCCGCCGCAGCGACCGTAAGGGCAAAGAAGACGAAGACTTGCCCTGCGATATCGTGGAAATATTGCGAGAACGCGACGAAGTTGATATTCGTCGCGTTCAACATCAGTTCGATCGACAGCAAAATGATGATGATATTCCGGCGCAATAACACGCCGACGACTCCGGTCAGAAATACGATGCCGCTCAGCACGAGATAGTAGGACAACGGGACCGTCATGAAACCCTCGTGAAGCGCGCCTCGTGAAACGTGAAACGTGAAACGTGAAACGTCGAAAGAAGGTGACGACCCGGGGCCTTTAACGAATAACGATTCACGCTTCACGCTCTCCAACGTCTTTTTTGGCCAGGATGATTGCGCCGATCATCGCCACGAGCAGGATCAAGGACGCCACCTCGAAGGGAAACAGATAGGTGGAGTACAGTACGTCGCCGATGGCTTCGGCATTGCCGGCTCCCCCGACGGTGGTTTCTGTACCGACTGCCACGACAGGTGACGTCCAGCCCTTCATCGCCGTGAGCACGATGGCCTCGATGACCAACGTCACCCCCACCGCGGCAGCCATGGGCCACTGCCGATGGTACCGGTCGTCATGTCGCAAGTTCAGCAGCATCACCACGAAGAGATAGAGAACCAGGATCGCGCCAGCGTAGACGATGATTTGAACGGCTGCGAGGAACTCCGCATGAAGCGTGACGTAGAGCCCCGCCACGTGCAAAAACATGATCAGCAGCGCCAGCGCACTGTAGATGGGATTGCGCACCGCGACGACGAGCACCGCTGCGATGGCAATCACAAATGCAAAATAGAAAAAGAACGCTTGTTCCATCACGCCTCTTTCACCGTGCCCTAGGAGCCGGCTGGGTTTCTCTTGTTTATTCGGTCTGTTTGGTTTGTTTGGTTGAACTGGAGCAACCAGATGAACAAAACAAACCAGATAAACCAGATTAACCCGTCCCGCTTTTCTCGCTATTCCCGCCCGTCCCGCCGGCGTCGTGCGGCCATTCAGCCGGGTTTTTGCGGCAGGTGCTTGAATGCGACGTTGAAGAACGCCACATTCGGATGTTGGAGCTCCAACTGCTTCTCTCGAACCGGGAACGACCGGTCGCCGATTGCGAGCAATTGTTCCTTATTGAGGTGCAGTTGCCGCTTATCATACACAGACCACTCAAATTCTCGCGTCATGCCGAGGGCATCTACCGGACAGGCATCGACGCACAGCCCGCAAAACAGGCAGCGGGTCATGTCCATGTAATATTCTTTCGCGTAACGCTTCGTCGGCTCGTCCGGCACCTCCGCACTGACCACCCGAATGACCCGCGAGGGGCAGGCGGCTTCGCACAGATCGCAGCCGACACACTTTTCTACCCCGTCCTCGTACCGCAACAAGGCCAGCATCCCGCGATAGTTGTCCGGCAGCGTCCGTTTTTCATGCGGGTACTGCATGGTAATCGGCTCGTAGTGCAACATATGCGACATCGTCGTTTTCATTCCGACGAGAAGGTCGTACAAGGTGATGGTTTTGATCCAGTTCTTAAAAGTCATGTTGCTCTGGTCTGTCTGGTCTTTTTGGTTTATTTTGTTTGTTTAGTTGGTCTGGTCAGCCTAATTGGTTTCGGAACCTGTGCTTTCTGACAAAAGAAACGAAATAAACCAAATCAACCGTTTCATCACCGTGGAAAGAAATACAGGGTGAGCGACGTGATGACGATGTTCGCCAATGCGATCGGCAACATCACCTTCCAGCCGAACCGCATCAATTGATCGTAGCGTAACCGAGGCAACGTAGCGCGTAGCCAGATGAACAGAAAGAGGAAGAAATACACTTTCCCGGTAAACCAGACGATGTGTTCTATCCAGGCCAGCTGTTCGAGCCCGATATACTCGAGGATCGTGCCGGGATAGGGAGCGTTCCAGCCTCCCAAGAACAGCGAAGCGGCGACGCAAGACACAAGGAGCATGTTGGCATACTCCGCAGTGACGTAGAAGGCGAAACGCATGCCGCTATATTCCGTGAAGAATCCGGCCACGAGCTCGCTTTCCGCCTCCGGTAGATCGAACGGGATACGATTGGTCTCGGCCACGGCAGAAATCACGAAGACGACAAAGGCAAAAATCTGGGTATGGATAGGGAAAAATCCGTCGGGCCGTCCGCCCCAGATGAACCAATGCCAGAATCCGCCTGCCTGGGCTTCTGTGATCTGCACGAGACTCAAGGTTCCCGCCAGCAGCAGCACTCCGACGATGGCCAGCCCGACGTTCAACTCGTAACTGATAACCTGGGCTGCGGAGCGCAAGCCTCCCAGCAGCGAGTACTTGCTGTTGGATGCCCAGCCTCCCAAGATAATGCCGTAGGCGCCGATCGAGGCAATCGCCAGGATATACAACACCCCGATGTTGATGTCGGCGACGACGAAGGGTTTGATCGTCATCCCGAATATGTCCATGGTTACGTCCGGGCCGAAGGGGATGACGGCGAATCCGATCATGGCAATGACCATGGTCAGCACCGGCGCCAGTTTAAACATGGCCCTGTTCGCGCCGGCCGGGATGATATCTTCCTTGAAGAATAATTTGATCCCGTCGGCGACCGGTTGGAGCAGTCCGTAGGGGCCGACTTCCATCGGACCCATACGATCCTGCATCCAGCCGAGTATCTTCCGCTCGAAATAGGTCATGGTCGCGACCGTGACCATCACGATGCTCATCTCCGCCAGGATCTGGGCAAATGAAACCGCTAGTCGCAGGCTTAGTTCAGTCACAACAGCGCTCCGGGATAAGTAAGTGGCAAGATCATATGGTTGTCGTCAGTTCACGTCGTTTTCATCACCGACACGGACACCGTCCGACAGTACGGTACTTTTGTGTCCGGATCGACGGTACAGTCAAAGAGTCGCAAGGCAGCCTGCGCGAAATGATCGGGGAGCCAGGCCAAGCCTTCGGGCACACGATCGAAGACTTTCGCCGTGGTCGTGAATTCGCCCCTGCCGTTCGAAAGGCGAACTCGATCCCCCGTCTCGAGACCGAACCGGGCGGCATCCACGGGATTCATTTGCAAAAACCCGCTCGGTTCGATCTGCAGCAATCCCTTCGAACGGGTCGACAGCTTCCCAGAATGGAACAGGCTCTGGGCCAGCCCGAGCTGGACCGTTCCTTCCGGACGCATCGCTCGTGCGGGCAGAGTATACCGAGTCGCTAGGTCCCGGCGATATCCCTCTTTCACGTATCGATCGACGGCGATTCGATCCACTGCAGGAGGGATCGGCGATGGGCCCAGCGATCCGTACCCGGGGATCACGGCCCGGATCTCTTTGAGAATCTCCTTGGCCTCGCTGTATTCCAGCGGCGCGCCCATGAAGACCGAAATGGCCGACAGGATTTCCCAGTCAGGCCGGCTGTCCCCCACCGGATCGATCGCAGGCCGAACGGTCTGGACATGACCCTCGGTATTGGTGAAGGTTCCGGCTTTCTCCATGGCGGAAGCTGCCGGAAGCACCACATGCGCGAGCGCCGCCGTTTCCGTAAGAAACAGTTCCTGACATACAAGGAGGTCGAGCTTGCCCAGCGCCTCCTTGGCTCCGATCTGAGGCGGAAGGCTCCCGACAGGATTCTCTCCGATAATGAAGAGGCCCTTGATGATCCCCGCTTGGGCACGGTCGATCATCTCGATCAGTGTGGCTCCTGCCGCCAAAGGAAGATCCTCTTTCCAGGCACCAGTGATCTGGGCCCGCGCATCCTGATCGGTAAGGTCGAGCGCGCCCGGCAGCAGCGCCGCAACCGCGCCCATTTCAACCGCCCCTTGATCGTTATTTTCTTCCGCCAAGGGAGCAAAGCCACAGCCCTCTTCGGTCAACTTCCCGGTCAAGAGAAGCAGATCGAGGAGATTGAGACAGATGCCATAGCTGCCTTGGCTGCGCAATAGAGTCTGGCCGGCAAACACGACAACACGGCGTCCTCCTGCCAGGGAGGCGGCCATCTGAACGAACGATTCGCGCGAGATCCCCGTGTTCAGGGCGAGATCGTTCCATGCCAGTTGCTGCACCGCTTGAGAAACGGCCAAGACGTAGTCCGATGCCCGTTGGCTGATTGCACTATCGACATGGTTGTCCTCGACCGCCGCCTTCAGCAGGCCCAGAACGGCTGCGCCAAACTGGGACGGCGCCATACAGAAATGCTGTTCCGACAGGTTGGAAATATTGCTGATCGTCCCGACCGCTGGCTGGATCGCCTCGATCGTCAACAATGTCGCTCCATGTTTCTTGACGGCTTCCTTTACTTTGAGTCCGGTAATCGGATTGGCTTCGGTGATATTGGTGCCGACGAGGAGCAGCACGTCCGCTTGCACGATGTCCTCAAAGGTCACGGACCAGCGATGCGTGCCTTGCACCCGTCGCATCGCCTGCACTCCGTTGATATGGCCATACCGCGCGCTGCTATCGAGATTGTTGGTCCCGATCGTGAGGCGCATGAACTTCTGGAACAGATAGAGCTCTTCGTTCGTACAGCGGCCGGTAATCAGTCCGCCAAAGGCATGAGGGCCATGAGCTAACTTGAGCCGGTTGGTCTGTTCCGCCACAAACTCCAGCGCCTCTTCCCAGGTAGCTTCCACCAGCGCGCCATTCCGTCTGATCAGCGGATGGGTCACTCGGCCGGGATGGCTGGCCGCATGAAATCCAAAAAATCCGCGCGCGCACAGATCCCCGCTGTTCCGGCCGGCGCCCTGGGCGCTGTTCACCTCGATCAGCTCCTGGTCCTTGGTTTGGACCGTGATCTGGCATCCGTCCCCGCAAAACATGCAGACTGTGTCAGCTCGTTTAAGCATCCAGGGCCGGTATTCGTACATCGAGAGGCGGCTGGTGATGGCGCCGACCGGGCAAATCTGCACGCAGCCGCCGCAGAACTCGCAGTCCAGGGGATGGGCGCCGAAAGACTTGATTTCGGTCATCGTGCCTCGTCCGATCGGAGCGAGGGCCTTGACGTCCATGACCTCGTCGCAGTAACGGACACAGCGCAAACATTGCACGCATCGGTTCATCTGCGTTTCGATCAAGGGACTGAAATATTCCTTTTGGAAAATGCGCTTCGTCTCGATAAACTTGGAAGTCGCGGTGTATTCATGGGAAAAGTCCTGGAGGTCGCACTTCCCTCCCTGATCGCAGACCGGGCAATCCAGGGGATGATTGGCCAGGATAAATTCGAGCACCGACTTGTGGGCATCGTGAACGACCGTTGTGGCGGTCCGAACGGCCATGCCTTCGGTCGCCAGCGTGCTACAAGAGGTCTGGAGCTTCGGCATCTTTTCGACTTCAACCAGGCACATGCGGCAGTTCGCATCCGGCTTGAGCTTCGGATGGTAGCAAAAGTGCGGCACCATCACGCCGACCCGGCGAGCGGCTTCGATCACCAGGGTGCCCTTCGGCACCGAGATGGGAATGCCGTCGATCGTCAAGCGGACGGTTTCTGTCGTGGCATTAGCCATATTCGCCGTTATTCGTTAAACGTTAACTGTTAAACGATGAGACCAGAATCCATCATGTTCGATTAACGAAGAACGATTTACGTTTAACGTCTTCAATGTCTCACCCCTACCGGTTCCAGCTTGATCAGGTTCGCTGCCTCCGCTTCCTGAATCAGCGCAACATATTCAGGCCGCCAATGTTTGAGCGTGCTCATAATCGGCGCCACTGAGGCATCGCCGAATGCGCAGACAGTCCGGCCTTCAATGTTCTTGCATAGATGGACCAAGGTTTCAAGATCCTCCATCTGCCCCCGCTTCGCAACGATTCGACGCATGGTTTGCACCAGCCAGGAGCTTCCTTCTCTGCAGGGGCTGCACTTGCCGCAGGACTCATGATAGAAAAATTCCATGAGGCGGAGCGCGGCCCATACCATGTCCGTCCCCTCTTCCATCACCGTCACCCCACCGGAACCGAGCATGGAGCCGGCTGCGGCAACCGATTCAAAATCGAGTTTGACATTGAGGTGGGTCGGCGTGAGGAACGGCGCTGACGCCCCCCCTGGGATGAAAGCCTTGAGCGGTTTGTCGGAGCGCATGCCTCCGGCTTGCTCGTATATCAATTCCCGGAAGGTGACCCCCATCGGCACTTCATAATTCCCCGGACTTTTCACATGGCCGCTGACGCAGAATACTCTGGTGCCGGTGCTCTTCGGTGGGGAACCGATCGACGCAAACCATTCGGGACCCCGGCCGACGATATGAGGAAGGTTGGCCAAAGTCTCGATGTTATTCACCACAGTCGGTTTGTTATAGAGACCGTGGGTCGCCGGGAATGGAGGCTTGACGCGCGGCAAGCCGCGCTTGCCTTCGAGCGACTCCAGCAATGCCGTTTCCTCTCCACAGATATAGGCGCCGGCGCCACGGTGCACCCAGACATTGACGGTGATTTCTGTGCCCAGGATGTGCGTGCCGATATAACCGGCGGCCCGCGCTTCGGCGATCGCTTGTTCCAAGATTCTGGCCCCGAGGACGAATTCGCCCCTAATATAAATGTAAGCGGTTTCTGCTCCGATCGCGTAGCAGGCGAGCACGATACCTTCCAATATCTGATGGGGATCCCGCTCGATGAGCTGGCGGTCCTTGAACGTGCCCGGTTCACTCTCATCCGCGTTGCAACAGAGATAGCGTGGGCCTTGGTAGCCCTTGGGCAGGAATCCCCATTTCACACCGGTCGGAAAACCTGCGCCGCCGCGGCCTCGAAGCCCCGACTTCATCACCATGGCGGTTACTTCGGCCGGCGGTACTTTCCCCATGACTTTACGGAGTGCCTGATAACCGCCCGCGCGCTCGTAATCTTGGAGCGAGCCGGTATAGCCTGGCTGCATCATGTTCTTGAGCAATATCAGTTCGTGCTTAGGCATCTCAATCCAAATGGTGAGGGGTAAAGGGTAAGGGGTAAGGGGTAGCGGAAACGAGCCCACGAGTCATGAACATCCCCTCACTCCTCACCGTTCACCCCTTACCGCTAAGAGGTTCAGGCCACATAAAGGGGCCGGTTTTGAGCTGACAAATCCCGTCCCTTTTGAGATCGGCCAGGATTCGGTCGAATCTTTCCTCTGTGAGCCGTTCGTAATAGTCTTCGTTGACCTGCATCATCGGCGAGGTGCCACAGGCGGCGAGGCATTCGACCACGCTAAGAGTAAAAAGTCGGTCGGTCGTCGTCTCACCTGGCCCGATTCCCAGTTTCGTCTTCACCCACCCGACCACTGTATCCGACCCGGCCAGCGCGCACATCAGAGACTTACAGACTTGAAGATGAAATTTCCCCACAGGCTTGAGATTGAGCATCGTATAAAATGTCGCCGTCTCATAGACTTGCGGAGGAGTCAGACGCAAAAGCCCCGCAATCTCCTTCATCGCCGCCTCAGACACAAAGCCCTCATCTCGTTGCGCCAGGTACAACAAAGGAATCAGCGCCGAGCGCTTCACCGGATAGCGTGAGATGATCTCGTCAATTTCCTTCTGGTATTTCTCTTTCAGCATTCCGTTCTCTTCGACCATCTCTCGTAAGGCGTTAGGGTGAGGCGTAAGGGAAGCGATAATTTCTTTCGCCTGACGCCTTACGTTTCACACCTAACGTCATCTGTCGCATTCCCCCATGACCACATCGTAGGTTCCAAAGATCGTGATGATGTCGGATATCAGGTAGCCGCGCGCCATGTGGTCGAAGGCCCCCATGTGCACGAATGACGGCGCGCGAATCTTCATTCGGTAGGGACGGGGACTGCCGTCGCTGACGATGAAAAATCCCAATTCGCCTTTCGGAGCTTCGGTCGCGCAATAGGTCTCGGCCTTCGGCGGCTTGATGCCCTGGGTGTAGATGATGAAATGGTGGATCAAACTTTCCATGTCCCGCATGACCAATTCCTTTGGCGGCGGGATATATTGTGGCGCCTCGGCCATGATCGGCCCTGCCGGCAGCTGATCGAGACATTGGGCGATGATCCTGGCGCTCTGCCGCATTTCTTCCATGCGGATCCAGTACCGGTCATACGTGTCGCCGTTCTTGCCGATCGGCACTTCCCAATCGACTTTGTCGTACACGCCGTAGGGTTCGGCCTTGCGGACATCGTAGGCGACGCCCGACCCGCGTAAGACCGGTCCGGTACAGCCGAAACTGATCGCATCTTCGGCTGAGAGCACCGCCACGTTCTTCGTGCGCCCGATCCAGATGCGGTTCGCCGCGATGAGCGAATCGTACTCCTTGACCTTCTCGGGAAAGATATTGAGAAACGCCTTCATCCGCTGAACCAGCTCGGGAGTGAAATCGCTGTCGACCCCCCCGATGCGATAGTAGTTCAGAGTCAGACGCGCTCCGCAGAGTTTCTCAAACATATCCAGCAACACTTCGCGTTCCCGGAAGGTCCAGAAAAACACAGTCATGGCGCCAACATCGAGAGCCTGCGTGCCGAGCCAAAAGAGGTGGCCGATGATACGTTGCATCTCGGCCACGATGGTCCGGATGTACTCGGCTCGAATCGGCACCGTGATTTCGAGGAGTTTTTCCACAGTGCGGACGTACGAGTAATTGTTGGACATGGCGCAGACATAGTCGAGCCGATCCGTGTGCGGAATGATCTGCATGTAAGTCAGGCCCTCGGACAATTTCTCGACGCCTCGATGCAGGTATCCGAGGTCCGGCGTGGCTTTCACAATTCGTTCACCATCCAGTAGGAGCACGACACGCAACACGCCGTGGGTGCTCGGGTGCTGCGGCCCCATGTTCAGCAGCAATTCCTCTTGCCGCTGGGAACTGGGAAGATCGGGCTCGGCACGAAAGAAATGCTTCTGCTCCTCGGAAACTTCGCTCTTGACAACATCGACCGGGGCCTCGTCGAATCTCGGAATGAATTCGAAGCGGCTGCGCCAGCCGCGCCCTTCGGTTGGAAAGTCCTTTCTCAACGGATATCCCTCGTCATAATCTTCCGGCATCAGAATGCGCCGGAGATCGGGATGACCGGAAAAACGAATGCCCATCATGTCGTACACTTCCCGCTCCAGAAACTCGGCGCCTTTCCAAATTCCGGTGACCGACGCAATCGTCGGATCATCCTCCGTGATACGCGCCTTGAGACGTAGGCGATGCTGAAGGGGGAGCGAGTGCAAGTGGTAGACGACTTCGAACCGCAGCTGATCTTCGGGATAATCGACCGAGCAGATATCCGTGAGATGATCGAAGGCCGCCTCCGGCGCATCGTGCAAATATCGCATAATTTCCAGGAGGCGCCCAGCGGCCACGGAGACGGAGGTCTCGGCGCGTGCAGCATCCACCCGGGTCGCGAGGATCGCCTCCGGGAATTTTGCCTTCAGGCTTTCAAGGATCGGATGTGTGGACATATCAAATGATTAATGGGCAATGAATACAGTTCCCGGAAGCTTTCAGCATTATCCATTCACCATAAACCATCACCCATATTACTTGACGAAAACTTTCTCCCGCTGAATCTTTTCCTGCAACTTCAGTAATCCGTCGAGTAACGCTTCCGGACGGGGTGGACATCCCGGCACGTAGACATCGACCGGGATAATCTGGTCGACGCCCTGGACCACCGCGTAACTGTTGTAATGGTTGCCTGACGTGGCGCAAGAACCCATGGAAATGACATAGCGCGGTTCCGGCATCTGGTCGTAGATGCGTCTGATTACCGGCGCCATCTTGCGCGTCACAGTACCGGCGATAATCATGAGATCGGCTTGCCGCGGCGAGGCCCGAAAGACCCCGGCGCCGAATCGATCCAGATCGTAGCGCGACGACACCGTTGCAATCATTTCGATAGCGCAGCAGGCCAGGCCGAACGTCATCGGCCACAAGGCCGACTTCCGAGACCAATTCACGACCGCGTCCAGATTGGTCGTCAGAATATTCGCCTCAAACTGTCTCTCCAGAAAACTCATCTGTCCTTATTTTCCTCTCTCTCACCACGCATCGATTGGGACGGGTGGCCCGGTCGGCTCCCATTGCGCGCATCGAGCGAGCACATTCCGATCGTGCGCGCTCTGCGAGCACAGGAGTCGACCGGGCTTCCCGTCCATCCTAGTCCCATTCTAACGCCCCCTTCTTCCAGGCGTACCAGAATCCCGCCAACAGGATACCGATAAACACGAGCATCTCGATGAGGCCCAGCAGGCCGAGGGACTGAAACCGGACAGCCCAGGGAACCATAAAAATGACCTCGATATCGAAAATGACGAACAGCATCGCGATAATGTAATAGCGCATCGGAAACTGGATGCGCGCGTCGGAAAACAGCGGGCTTCCGCTTTCATAGGGTGTCAGCTTGGCTCGATAGGGACGACTCGGCCGAACAAGCGAGCCCCCGATCAGCGCAAAGCCGCCGAAGATAAGACCAGCGACGATAAATAAGAGAATCGGTATGTAATTTTCTGGAACGCCTAGGCTATCCATCAGTAAACCCTATGGTTGATGGTTAATGGTAGATGGTGCATGGAAGGACCGTGCTCATAAATTTTCATCAGCCATGTTCCATCAACCATTATCCATTTGCACTCACGGCAAGCGCCGAGCCAAAGAAGGGTTTGAATTTCAACCCGTCCAATTCCGGATGATTGATCCCCTTGTGCTGGATAAGCACCTTAAACGTGCTGCCCATGCCATTCGGCTTCAGGAGATGAATCGCGGCGCGAAACTCCGGACTCTCCGGTTTTATTGCCCCGATCATCCCTTCCACACCAAGCCCCATGAGAAAACTCATTTGATTGGTGAACCCCGTCACGTAGAGCCCTTGTCTCTCACCGGCAGCGGCCAGATTCGAAAAATCTACGTGCGCGGTCATATCCTGTTCGCCGATGCGATTGAAGGGATCGTCGTTCGTCTGCTGCCGGAAATAGCAGAGGAACGTACCATCCTTCCGCTCAGGCCCATAAAGGTCTTGCGCCGTATGGCCATAATCGATCGTCATAACGAATCCACAATCCATCAGCCGAGCGACCTGCTCCATCCAATCCAGGGCCTGGGTATTCACCTCAGATCGGTAGCCTTCCGGCCACACGGTGTTGAATTGTTGTAGATATCGAGCGAGCGCGGACGTCGACAGGGGTTTGAGACAGCTCACAAAGTCTCCGTCTCGATAGTCCACACAGAGCTCTTCGATCTGTCCGTCCGTGACCTGAACCCGATGCACCGGGAAGGCATCGATCAATTCATTGCTATAGAACAAACCGGTTACGCTCTGCGGAGCCAGCTCACCGAGATCTTCCACCCAAGTGACAAGGCCCGGCTTGCTGAGCCAATGAGCCAAGTTCTGGCGCTGCCGTTCCCGCATCGCCGGGCTCCGTTCGATTAGCACATAGCGAACGCGAGATGCGAAGTCGCCCTGCTGGGCATGGATCGCCGCCAGAAGGTCGCGGACTAACAAGCCCTTGCCTGCGCCCATTTCGACGATCGTGAAGGGCGTGGGGCTTCCCAATACTTCGTCCATTTGTCTGGCCTGTGCGGCAATCGCACGACCGAGAATCGGATGCACATCGGAGCTGGTGTAGAAATCGCCGGACCAGCCGATACGTTCATGGTCCGTACCCACCGAGTCACACATGTAGTAGCCAAATTGGGGATGGTACAGCGCCAGTTCCATGAAGCGGACAAAGGGGATTGGCCCGGTTCTGGCGATCTCGGACGAAATGGCAGCGATGAGTTCGGGATGCCCGGTTGTCACAAGCAACTCCTCTTCATTCTCTTTCGCCGAATAACCCGTAGCGTCTGCGGGAAACTCCATCCCATCGACAATACAAGAAAAGAGACACCACTGGCCGAGGATACACCCCACCCGTCCCTCTTGAAGGGTCAATAGAGGGCCGAAAGTGGCGTAGATTAGCCTTGAGTTTGCCGCTAAGTCAAGGTGAACTCAGGGAGAAATTGCGTTTGAGCAGAGAGAGTTAGGAGGAGAGTCGAGGGCAAGCTTTATTATTCAAGCAACCTGTCTGCTTTGTTTGTTCGATGGTCCGAGAAGCTGCCTGATGGCTTGATTGAGTTCGGCGATGCCGAAGGGTTTTTGGAGAAAAGTGAGTTGGTTCTTGTGGAACGCCTGAGAAGCTGTTTCGGCGTCAGGACTGCCGGACATCATCACCACTTTGAGACCGGGGCGCTGGATAAGGAGGTCGGAGACCAGTTGATCGCCCATCATGTCCGGCATTCTCCAATCCGTGACCAATACATCAATGGTGGAATGGAATTCCGCTGCAACCCGCTTTGCCTGTTGGGCATTACTGGCGGTCAGCACGAAATAGCCGATGCGGGCCAGCTCCATCTCGAATATGATCGTAATAGCCGATTCGTCGTCGACAAGCAGAATCGTGTCTTTGCGTGCACTATTGATGTCAGCGACAACCCCCATGAAATCCATACCTCCGTTTCGGATTCGCGACCGAGCCAAGTCGAATGCCATGCTATCAAAGAGACACAAATCGACAAAGTAATTCTTATTATTCCTCCATCAATCCGCTGTATCCCCTTCCCTCTCTCCGGCTCGGTTGGAAGGGATGTAGGCTGAGGCGTTCGACATGGCGTCATCCAGCAAGGGTTCATCCCTTTACACCTCACATCTCACTTAGGATCGCTGCGCCATCCTCTCGACCATTGCGGCAATTCGGGGCCCGTTCAATCGAACGGCTGCGGCTCGCCGAAGGCGAAGTGGCATCGATGTTCGACGTTCCGTTCATGCACTGCATGGAACGGAACGAGTTTCGATGCCAAGCAGCGGTGAGATTAGAACGGTCGAATTGACACGGGGGAGTGAGGCAGGCGCAGCGATCCTTCCCTACGCTCCGTGGCACTTCTTGTATTTTTTCCCGCTGCCGCAGGGGCAGGGGTCGTTGCGGCCGACTTTGTCGTCGCTGTGCTGAACCGTCTGAGGTGCGACTGGTTCTTCTCCGCGATTGAGGATGAGCGTTGGTTGAGGACGTGAAATCATTGGAGGAGGAGGTGGTGGTGGTGCGACAGCAGTGGTGTCGGGGTGCTCTTCGTGCCGGACTGCCTGCACATGAAAGAGCCGATCGAGCGTGTCGGATTTGATCCGTTCCATCAGGCCGGAAAAAAGATCGTAGCCTTCCCGCTTGTACTCAATGAGCGGATCTTTCTGCCCATACCCGCGTAGTCCGATCCCGTCACGTAGGTGATCCATCCCGAGCAGGTGGTCTTTCCAATGATGGTCGATGACCTGGAGCATGAAGGTCTTCTCCAGGAACCGCATCAATTCTGGTGTCAAATCCTGCTCTCTCCGATCGTAGGCGTCGCGCACCTGTGCGCGGAGGTCTTCCACCAAGGCGTCGCGCCCTATGGTGCGGAGCGCCTCGCCTCCATCGCCCTTACCCTGGGCGATATCGAAACCGAACTGGCTATGCATAAGCTCAGCGAGCCCTTTCATATCCCACTCTTCGGGGTATTGTTCCGCCGGGCAATAGATGTTCAGCGCGGACTCCACCAGGCCGTCGATCATGTTGCGAAGATCGTCTTTCAGATTCGTCCCGCCCAGGACGGCGCGCCGGTGTTGGTAAATCACCTCGCGCTGCTTGTTCATGACGTCGTCGTACTCCAGCAGCTGTTTCCGGATATCGAAGTGGTGGCCCTCGACCTTCTTCTGGGCATTGGCGATGGCCCGGGTGACCATGCCATGTTCGATCGGGACGCCTTCTTCCATGCCGAGCTTGAGCATCAGCTGGGAGACCCGCTCGGAAGCGAAGATACGCATCAGATCGTCTTCCAACGAGAGATAGAATCGTGACGAACCAGGATCACCCTGGCGACCGGCGCGGCCTCGGAGCTGGTTGTCGATCCGGCGGCTTTCGTGGCGTTCGGTCCCGAGAATGTGGAGTCCGCCTGCCGCGATGACCTCTTGTTTGTCCTTCTCGCAGTCGGCCCGAATCTGTTCGAAGATCTTCAACTTGTCCGCATCCGTCAGGTTTTCTTCCCGATACAGGATCTGCTTGAACATGAAGTCGGGATTGCCGCCCAGGAGAATGTCGGTACCGCGGCCCGCCATGTTCGTCGCGATGGTGACAGCGCCCTTGTGGCCGGCCTGGGCGATGATCTCGGCTTCCCGCTCGTGCTGTTTGGCGTTGAGGACGTTGTACTTCACACCGGTCCGACTCAAATAGCCGGCGAGCCGCTCAGATTTTTCGATGGAAATCGTGCCGACCAGGACTGGCTGGCCGCGCTCGTGGCATTCCTTGATGTCTTCGACGATCGCGGAAAACTTTTCTTTCTCGGTCCGATAGACGACATCCGCGTAATCCAGCCGGATCATGTTGCGATTGGTCGGAACCACGTTGACGTCGAGATTGTAGATCTTGGCGAACTCCGCCGCTTCCGTATCCGCCGTGCCGGTCATGCCGCTGAGCTTCTTGTACATCCGGAAATAGTTCTGGAAGGTGACCGACGCCAACGTTTGATTCTCGTTGGCGATCTTCACGCCTTCTTTGGCTTCGACGGCCTGGTGCAGACCGTCGCTCCAGCGGCGTCCCGGCATGAGCCGCCCGGTGAATTCGTCCACGATGATGACTTCGCCCTCTTTCACGACATAATCTACATCCCGTTTGTAGAGGCTATAGGCCTGGAGCCCCTTGACGACGTGATGGACGAGATCCATATGGTTGGGATCGTAGAGGTTATCCACGCCGAGCAGCTTCTCGACCCGGACGTTGCCGTCCTCGGTCAACGACGCGGTCTTCGTCTTTTCCTCGACGGTGTAGTCCTGCTCCGGTTTCAGCTGCGGGATAATCGCATTGATGCGGTAGTAGAGATCGGTCGTTTCGTCCGTCGGACCGGAGATAATCAACGGCGTACGGGCTTCGTCGATGAGAATGCTGTCGACTTCGTCCACGATGGCGAAGTTCAACTCGCGTTGCACGCACTGGGCCAAATCCGTGACGACCAAGTTGTCGCGGAGGTAATCAAACCCGTACTCGTTGTTGGTCCCGTAGGTGATGTCGGCACGATAGGCTTCGGGCCTCGTGCAGGGGCGGAGAGACTGGAGCCGCTTGTCGGAGGCCTCGAAGGTCGGATCGAAGAAAAAGGAGGCATCGTGTTGAATGATGCCGACCGAAAGTCCCAGCGCGTGGTAGAGCACGCCCATCCACTGCGCATCGCGCTTGGCGAGGTAGTCGTTCACCGTGATGAGGTGCACACCCTTCCCTTCGAGCGCATTCAGATACACCGGCAGCGTGGCCATCAGGGTTTTCCCTTCGCCGGTCTTCATTTCAGCGATGCGGCCTCGATGGAGGATCATGCCGCCGATCAACTGCACATCGAAATGGCGCATGTTCAGCTTACGGCGGGACATTTCACGACAGACCGCGAAGGCCTCAGGCAGGATATCGTCCAGAGTCTCCCCGGCCCCAAGGCGTTTCCTGAACTCCTGGGTCTTGTCCACGAGGGCTTCATCGGGGAGTGGTGTCAGGCCGGACTCCAGGCTGGTGATCCGCTCCACAATCGGGCGGATTGCCTTGATTTCACGATCGTTTTTGCTGCCGAATATTTGATTGAGTAGTGACGTGACCATGGTACTGTCGCTCGGAATGAACGCCGATGCCCCCAAAGTAATCTCGTAGTATACAATATCCTTTCCTTGAATCCTATAACAAGCAGCAGCTTGGCAGAATGCTGAAAAAGACCGCCAGCAGAAGAAGACCGTTATTTGGTTTGTTTGGTTTATCTCGTTTGTTTGGTTAAACCAGATAGACCAGATGAACCAGGTACACAAAACAAACGAGTTCGAGCATCCTGCAACATCGAGCCCACCCCATCCGTAGTCCTTGACAGTCTGAGGCAGGCTCCAGTACCATTCAGTGAATTCATCCTGGGTCGTTACCATGAGCCATCGCGCCCTCAAATATCTCTCGATCCTCTTGGTACTCTGCCTGCTCTCCGTCGGCGGATTGGCTCAGGCTCAGTCGGTCGAGCATGCCGGACACCATGCCCAACATCAGGCTGCCACCCATGGCACCCTGCTCTGCTCCTGGATGTGTGCCGCCGGGACGGTTCTCGATACTGCGGTGGTCACGTTCCAGGCCGAACTCAGTCCTATTGCACTCATCACGCTCCCCCATTCTACGCAGCCTCTGATCGAGGCCTGCCAGACTTCTCCCAGCCGCGCCCCTCCATCTTTCTCTCTATAATTTTCGTTGCTCATACGGTTCAAGCAGGGCCGTATCTGTCTATCACACGATCCATTGATGGGTTGTGGGGTAGCGGTTTAAAACGATTCTTCATAGAGAGAAAGGACCAGCGTTATCATGGTAGCGAAACGGTACATCCTCGGATTCATGCTCAGTCTTGCACTCGTCGTATTCTCCTGGCCCTTCGTCCAAAAGGCACAAGCCTCCTGCGGCGCCGTGACCTGTTTCGTCGTCATCGGGTCTCAGCAGCAAGTTCCACAAGAGGGTCTTCTCACAGTCAATGCGATTTACAATTACACGCCGATGCGATTACTGGATGGAACCACTGGGGTCATCCCGGCGGTGGATCAGGCGGAACGGCAGATGATTTTGGATCATCATCAGGAGACTCGAACCATTACGCAGCAGGCGACGCTCGACATGAATTATGGTCTCACCGAACGGTTCGGACTACAACTCACGCTCCCCTATATGTGGCGCACGCACAAACATATCGATGGCCTGGGAGAGGATGGAACAGATGGCGAAGGCGAGCCGACGAATTTCTCCGCCGATGGGATTGGGGACTTGCGTGTGGGCCTCAAGTACAATGTGTTGCCCACCCTGCGAAGTATGGTGGTGCTGGGATTTGGTGTCTATCTCCCGACCGGCAATACCCACGCGCATGACAGTGCTAATCTTGTGATGGAGTCGCCCACACAACTCGGCCGGGGGCAAGTCGGGGTGAATCCGACAATTTATCAGACCTATGAATTGATCCCGCACCGGCTCAATCAATTTGCGTCAGCCAGTTACCGCCACACGTTCCGAAACAACGACGGCTATCAGTTTGGCGACGAATATATGCTCAATGCCGGGCTGAATGTTGTGACGACTCCCTGGCTGGTTCTCACCGGTCAGGTTAATTACCGCTATCTCGTGCACGACAATTTTAGTTCGTCGCTGTTGCAATCGAGCTCCGGTCGGTACGCCTGGCGGTGCGGAGCCGACCGTAATCGATCCTCTGATCCAGAACCGCGCGGTGCCAACCACCGGCTCGACCTACTACGCCTTTACGCCGGGCTTCCAAGTCGGTCTGGGGCAGCTCGTCGAATCAAATTGGACGAACATGACGTCGCTCTACTTTTTCGCGCAGATCCCGTTTGAGCGGGATTCCAACAACAGTCTGGCGCAGGGAACCAGTTATATCTTTGGGCTGACACGTTCATTCCAAATGACGAACCCATCGTAAGCGAAACGTTTGAAGCTGAGGAGGCTGATATGAAACCAAGAAGAATCACCGCAATGCTAATGGGGGGAGTGCTGCTCGTTGCTTTGTCGGCACTGTCGGCCTTCGACAGCTGGAGTATGGGCTCTCGAGTCCCGGCAGTCGGCATGCAGGCCGAGGATTTTCGCCTGACCGATCTGACGGGCAAGGAACAGAGCCTCAGCCAGTATCGAGGCAAGATCGTGCTCCTGAACTTCTGGGCCACCTGGTGCAAACCCTGCACGACCGAAATGCCGGCAATGCAAACCATGTACGACAAGCTGCGCGACAAGGGCTTCGTGGTCCTCGCCGTCAACGAATTGGAAGATGACGCCAGAGTGCGCGAGCACATCAAGCAGTACGGCCACACCTTCCCGGTACTGATGGACCACGACAACAAAGTCGCCAATCAGTTCGGCGTGGTTGGATTGCCGGTCAGTGTCTTCATCGATCAGGAGGGCCGCGTGCAGGAATATATCAAGGGCGGGCTGCTCACCGAAGACAGGATTTCTCAAACGGTCCAGCGTATTCAAGGAAACAAGCCGATGCAGGCGGCATCGGCCCGATAGGATAACGTGATTCGATTCAATCGCCAGATCCTCGTTCTGCCCCTGGTGGCTTGCCTGCTGCTGGTGCCTGCGCTCGCTTCACCGGCGACCGTGACCCATGAATCCCAGCATGCCCACCACAAGGCAGCGACCCATTCATCCGCACTCTGTTCCTGGCTCTGCGGAGTAGGACAGGGGTTCGATCTTACGGATTCCGTCTTCGTTCCGACCATTGCTTTTCTCGCAACCCTCGACATCAAATCAGCCGACCAGGCTGACGATGCCGATTTCTGTTCTCTCCCTCTCTCGCGGTCCACCCACATCTTCTCTCTAATTTATTGAGTAGGTCACCGCAGCCTCTGTGCGGAGCGCGCAACCTCTTTATGGGGTATGCGTCAACGCCTTTATGGCTGGTACCTACCCAAAGAATTCACTGAATCTGTCGCGCCTCGTTCAACCGCCACGTCTATGTGGACAATGTCGGAAGAACGACGGCACGGCAGCTGTGTTTAACCTGTTTATGTCAAGCGGCACTCAGGATGAGTGCGGGGAGATACATCATGGACGTGAGTCTCACATTGCAGCAAAAACAACTTCTTCGTGTCGATGAAGCGGCCAGAATTTTGAACGTCAGCCGATGGACCGTCTACCGCTGGGTGGAAGGTGGCCGGCTCGGCGGGACTCGCCTCGGAGCGGGCAGTCTCCGAATCTTCAGCAATACGGTGGCCGCTTTGATCGATCACCATTGCGTCGGGGTGCCGGTCGCATCGACAGCGCCTCCGGGGAGCCAAGCCCTCAAGGAAATGCCCGTGCAGATCGAGCGTCAAGACTCCAACCGTAGCGGAGTCCGGCCTAGGCAGCAGGCTGCGCTGTGACCCTGACGGGGGTTCGACGGGCGCTTCTGCTGCTCTGCCCCTTCCTGCTGGTGCCGAGCGTGGGAGGATGGGCCTCTCTTGCAGAGGCTTCCTGTGGCTCGGCGAGCTGTTTCGTCGTCATCGGATCGCAGCAGCAGGTGTCGCCGGCAGGGGTCTTCACCATCAACCTGCTCTACACGAACACACCGAACGGGATTCCTCCGGATGGAGCGAATACCATCCCGTTTGCCAACCAACAGACGAAACAGCTGATCCTGGCGAATAACAAGGTCAGTCAACTCAAGACGCTGGTTCAGACCGCCACGCTGGACATTAACTATGGACTGACGGAGCAACTAGGGCTCGAACTCATGGTGCCATACAGGATCGTCTCGTCGATTGGACAAATCGGCGCCGGTGCCCTTACGAACTTCGACAATCAAGGGGTCGGCGATGTGATGGGGAAGTTGAAGTACAACCTGCTCCCGACGCTTCGGAGTATGGTCGTACTGGAAATGGGGGTCTATTTCCCGACGGGAGACTATCAGGCCCAGGCGGCCCCCGGTCAGCTCGCAGAATCCACACTCCAAATCGGACGCGGCGCCTTCGGTTTCCAGCCCGGGTTCTATCAAACCTATGAGGTCCTGCCCCATCGGCTGAATCAGTTTCTGAACGGATCGTGGCGCTACTCGCTCCGCAACTCCGATGGTTATCAGTTCGGGCAAGAATACTCGTTGAACGCGGGTGTGAACCTGGTCACCGTACCATGGCTCGTCTTAACCGAGCAGATTAACTTTCGGTACAAGACCCAGGACAATATCCAAGCGGCGCTGTACCAATTCGAATCTGCTCCGATAAACCGTGCGGTCCTTATTGATGGGAACATTCTTGATCGCCCGGTTCCCACGACGAACAGCACCTACGTGGCCTTTTCAACAGGCGCCATGGTCAATCTGTGGGATTTTGCGCAAGCCTACTTCATCACACAGATTCCAATCTATCGCGACTTCAACGGCAATCTACAGCAAGAAATCAGCTACGTGGCCGGGATGACAAAGTCTTTTGCGACGCCGCCGCTGTTTTGAGTGGAGGCAGAACAATGTGCCAGACGGAGGTTCCAATGAGCATCACAACCTGCCCCGCCATCTCGGCCAACAAGCTACTCAGGCGCTCGCGCTCGATCTGTCGCTATGCGCTGGGATCGGTCTTGCTACTGCTGGCAGCCTGCAGCAGCGGCGGCGACAGTGGACCACCCCCCAATACACCCACCACAACCCCCATGGCCCTAGTAACCAACCAGGACGACACGACCTTAACCACGGTCAGACTCGATGGGAAGCAATCGCCCGTCATCAGTACCCTGTCGCTTGGCCCGGTGCAGGCCGATGCGATCGGAGGGGTGACATTCTCCCTGGGCGAATGGATCTTCGTGACAAACACCGAATCTAATAAGGTGGCAGCCATCGATCCGATCGGGGGCCTTGCGCCGATTCTGGAGACTTTTTTGGACGTGAACGGGCCAGTCAGGCTCGGCCAGCGTCCGACGCGCATCTATCGGTATCCGGGCGACAAGGAAGTGCTCTTGACGATGAACGAAGGAGACCCGGTCACCGGTCACGATACCGTCAGGGGCTGTGCCATAGGGGGGTCCGTCACGGTCCTTCACAATTCGCATTTGAGTGCCGGTGGAACGAAACCCCATATTACGACCACCGTCTGTCTCTCCGGAACAGGGGAGCATCTGGCCGCCTTCTCGCTCCCGACGCCGGCGAATCCGAACCGGCAAGAGTACGCCTTCGTGTCGAGCAAGACGACGGGACTGATCGATTTGCTGCTCGCCGATCCCAGCCAGGGCGCGGTCAGATGGAGCCCGGTCACGCTGCCCGGGCTCATACCCATCGACCTCTGCGACAGTGCCAAAGAGCAAGCGCTGGGGTTCCCGGCTTGTGACGGGAGTGTGGCGACGCCGAACCATGCCGCCCCGGCCGGGCTGTTCTGGTCTCAGGCCACCGGAAAGATCTACAGTTATCTGGCCGGCTACGGCACGGTGGTGGAAATCGATCCCGATACCCTCAGCCTTACCAGCAGAAAAGTGGATATCACACCTCCCCTGCCGAGTCATACCGTATTTCATTCTGTCGGCATCACGCCGAACGGGCAGTCCCTGTTCTTGGTCGGTGAGGACAGGGACTCCGATCTAGGCCACGTCTTCGGAACATTCGGATCCATTGACCTGACCGCCGTGGGGGCGCTCTCAGCCACGGAGCTCTCATTTCCTCGACTGCGCGACATCAGGCCGGCGCGCTTCCAGTTCACGCCGGATGGGGTGCGGATCTATATGACGCAATCGAACGATGTGACCGGCTTGACCCCTGCGCAAGCCGCCAACCTGAGGAAGGACTTGCTGCTCATCTTCGATCCGTCGTTCATTTCTCTTGTTTCCGAACTGGCCTTGCCGCCGGGGGAGATGCACGCCATGGATCTCTGGATCACAGGTCCGCAAGGGGCTGGATCGGCAAAGGGAGTGGTGGTCACGAACGCGACGCCTGGTGTCAACGGCACAGTCTCGCTGATCGATGGGACAACCAACGCAATTACCGTAACCATTCCCGTGGGGAGAAATCCCAAACAGGTCACTGTGTATTACTACGGCCTCGCAGCCAGCGATAATCAGGCAACCCAGAATTAGCAGAACTAAGGGAATGTCTGACGTCACCTCGACTGGTTCATGCGATGACGGTGTCTAGCGCAACAACAGTTCGAAGGCGATGTGCTTGAGAAAATGTTTCCGGTAGGTTTCCGACTTGCGGACTTGACGGCTCTCCATCGGGTTGTAGTCGTCGGTGATGAGAAAGCCTTCGCCGCTGTTCATCCTGTGTTCATGATCGAGCAGCCAGCCGATGCGCCGGTCTTCACTCGCCGGATTCAGGTCGATCGGCTCTTCCGACGCCAGAAACACAAAATCGGTGAACTCTTCCTTCTCTGTAATGAAGACGCGTAATTGGGGGAACAGACTGTTAAGGGTCTGATGCACTGCGGCGACTGCATCCGATCCTTCACCGCTCGTAAAGCCCACATAGTTGAGCGCGAGGACGCCGCGATCGTTCAGGAGACCGCGCAGCTCGCTCAGCATTTCCCGGCTGAGCAGGTGTGTCGGCTCAGAGCCGCCGGTGAAACAGTCGTGGATGATGAAATCGTAGCGATCTGTCAGGCGTCTGATTTCGTATCTCGCATCGCCGACGAGAAAGAGCCCGGTCGGTTCAAAGTGAAAAAACCGTTGAGCGGCATCGGCCACGACCGGATCGATTTCGATGGTGTCAGTCGTCAGACCTTTCGATTTCAAATCGCGGGCGACGTGGCCTCCGCCCAGGCCGATGAGCAGGGCTTGTGACGCCTCAGGGCGAATCAACGGCAGCAGCCCCAATACTTGCTGGTACCCCAGCACGCTCCTGTCCTGTTTCAGATCCACTGCGCTGATGACGGAGGCATCGGAGAGCATGAGCCGATATCCGCGCTGCGCATCGTCCACGACACGCACCCACCCATACAGGCTTTCCGCTTCGGACATGACGGTGAAGCCTTTCGCTGTTTCGCGGGAGGTGGTAAGGCCGAAGGACGCAAGGATGCCGGTTGCAATGCAAAGCATCACGATAGCGCCGTACGGAGCGGGCGCGAGGCGCTTCGGGTTTCATGCCAGGCGACCAGGATGGTCAGGCAGACCGAGCAAAAGGCTGAGCGAAAAAATGATCGCCCTGGTTCCAAACATCGGCAGGAGGAAAAACCCTAGCAGCAGAGTTCCGGCTACGCTGCCGACCGTGCTGATCGCATAGACAGATCCGGCAACTGTGCCCACCCCGCTCAAGTCGCGCGTGGCTCGTTTGATCACATAGGGGCCTACCATCGCCAGCGCCGTCAAGGGCAGCGTAAAGAGCAAGAGCGCGCTTGCGAAGGCCCCGGCGCGAAGGCCGAATGAGTCGGTCGCGCGGAGAACCGGCCCGCTCAAGAAAGGAATGATGACAGTCGTGATTGCAGACACGAGAATTACATGCGTCAGTCTGACTGCTGGATAGCGATCCGCGAGCATGCCTCCAAGGAAGTACCCCAGGGCCAAGGCGATCAAGGTGACGGCGATCAGCGACGACCAGACGTAGAGGCTGACTCCGTAAAAGGGTCCGATGATCCGCGTGCCGAGTAGTTCGAGAATCATCACGGCTGCGCCGGTGATCGTGACGGTCCCGTACAGGACCAGATGCCCTCGATCCGGAGAGGACGATGGGATGTTCGGAACGGTCTTGCTCATGGCCCATTCTTTCACAACGGTCGATAAACGAAGAGGGGAGCTGACGGGATCGAACCCGCAGCTCCCCTTTCTATGGATGAGACAATACTTAGCGTACCGTTAGGCCATCCTTCGTCGCAGCCACGCGATCCCGCTCAGCCCCGATACAAACAGGAGAGCCGCAGCCGGCAAAGGCACAGCCGCCACCTGAGCTGTGCCTCGGAGACTGAAGGTTCCAGAACTCAGGAACGGCACTCCCGTGAACGGTTGAGTCCATGAAATGTTGAAAGCGTTCGTCCCGGTATTGAATGTTCCGCTGGCTGGCTCACCGATGTTCAACGATGAAGTCAGGAACGGCCCTGTCACTCCGGCAAAGAGCGACCTGAGATCGACGGTCATCGTCGATCCGCTGGTCGTGCCGGTCGGCGCAGGCGCTCCACCAGGATTGCCGGTGAACGGCTGATTACTGGTGAAAATCGAAAACGTATGCCCACCGACTGTGACCGGCGAAAAAATATTCGGCAGCGGCTGGTATTGACCCATCACCAACTGCCCATTCTGTGTAAAGTTTCCGGAGACCGACCCCAAAACTCCGAAGTTCAGGCTGATCGACCCACCGGTGATGTCGAGCTGTGTGACGGTCGCGGCCTGTGAGGGTCCAGTATCGAACAGACCGGCCCCCAGCAGGAGGGCACAGACTGGCAACATGGGCACTAACATTTTCTTCATGTGATATCCCTCACCTTGATCCGGTTGTCCACCGTCGCCCAGAAGCGACGATGGACGAAACCAGAATCGAACTTATATTCCCCTTGATCCAG
Organism: uncultured Nitrospiraceae bacterium; assembly: GCA_963781915.1. Lineage (GTDB taxonomy): Bacteria > Nitrospirota > Nitrospiria > Nitrospirales > Nitrospiraceae > Palsa-1315. The sequence goes on from CAWAIH010000015.1 coordinate 179,222, forward strand.
CGTCCTTAGTCCTGCCTTAGGCAGCCATGCGGCGTCGGGCAAAGGCGATGATCCCGACCAGTCCACTGCCGAACAGATACACGGCTGCGGGAATCGGCACGGCGGAGAATTGGAGATTGAACGTACGGGCGAGCCGATCGGCGTTGTAGGCCGTGAGGGCGGCCGACGGATTGGTGTAATCACCGTTCGTGGCGATGGCATCGGCCAGATAGGTTGCAAGATCGAACGGATTCGCTCCCCCGACGACTAGGCTATAGAGCCCTGGCCCCAGCGTGTAATGACCGCTCACACTGGCTCCACTGGCATTGGATCCTGAAAGTCCGGTGTAGGTTATGGTGCTCACCACTCCAGGAATACTTGCTGCAATGTTGCCATCAGTCGACATGGTGACATTTGCATTGGAGCGATATTGCCCCCAATGGGCTGTCGTGAGGCCTGCCGCCCCATTATTGGCATCGATCTCGTCATTCGTCGCTGCGAAGGGGGACCAGGTAGCGAAGCCGGTCTGCGCGCCGACGTAGGAGAGGGGGACCATAGCGCCGGCCGGAAGGTTCCCCGCGCCGTCATGGGCGCCGCCCAGCCCGGCTCCTGCAAAGATGGAATAGCCTGGATTCAAGATGCCGTTTCCGTTGGTGTTCGTGCCCGTGATCGTGAAATCGATCGTCGTGGTCCCAGTCAGGTTGAAGGAGAAGAATTTGTTGTCGTGGCTGTTCGCCCAGGTAGGTCGTGTCTTGACCGGCAATCCACCCGGAGTTGCTGGCTGCGGTGCTGTTGACCGAATTAATGTTCGTCGCGTCGAGCGAGGTGTAGCCCACGTGGGCGAGAGCTGGCCCGGCAGTGCTGAACAGCAGAGCCAGCCCCAAAGATGCGGTGAGTAAACCATTCGACCTGCGCCGACTCTTCAAGCGATTCATAGGAACCTCCACAAATGAGTTGATGAGTGAATGAGGCGGTTCTTCACGGTCCCGACCTCCTACTTACTACTACGCGCCCTTATAAACCGACCGACATGGGACTTCTACCGACCGCTGACTGCACTTGCTACAGATGCACATGAATTTCGATTCCATAGGTAAATACATAGGTGGATAGGCTGAAGGGCTGTCTCGTCTGTCTGGTATATTCGGTCTGTCTCGTGTGTTTGGTCGATATAACCAAGCTGATAGACCAGTTCAGCCTTCAGCCTGAACCCCTTCAGCCTAGTATGGTGTTCTTATATGGTAGGAGCAGCCGTCGGTCTACAGACGGATGCACCAGACGCAACAGATGCAACAACTTTTTCCGTCACTGCTCAGGGAGACAGGTAGATAGGCTGAAGGCTTTGAGACTGAAGGTTTTGAGCGGCAACTTCGGATGCGAAGGCCGGAAGCTACGAGGTATCCGGCAAAGGAGAATAATGCGGGGTAGCTCAACGGCCGGGTTACCGCACGGCCAAGAAGAATGTCCGAGGTAAAACCGGCAGATAGAATTCGACGTAATGGAAGTTAGATGAGGAGGATTCTTGGAACGCCAAGAGGCTATCGATCGGCGCAGCGCTCTTACACCCCGATCACATGTAGGCCGCTGGCCTTGGCAGCCGTGGCGAGAGCCTCGTCGTGCGTCGCCATCACAAGTTCGGCGGCGGTCTGTTCTCGCCACAACAGGGCAGTGGCAAGATGCAGCGCATCCAAGGTGCCGAGAGCAGTTGGGAGCGGCTGTGACGCGCGAGACAACACCGGCCCCGTCAGCTCGACGATCTCCATCGCTTCGATCAACCGATAGACGGCTTCGCGCCGAGCGGCCACGTCGGCATCATCGAACCCTTCAGCCAACCTCACACGGTCCAGAGTACGAAGGCATTCTACCTCGACCAGCGCGGAGGCCACACCCCGTTCAATGGATGGCCATTCCTTTAGCGCATTGCGCTGGCCGAGAATCACGCGAAGCAGGACCGACGAATCGAGATAGGCGATCACCGCTCGTCCCGTCGTTCCTCGTTCAAGAACGCGAGGATATCCTTGCGGAGACGAAGCGGCGGAGGCAACGGCACGCGCTGGAGCTTCGGAGTTGAAGCCAGAGGAAGCCGAACGGTTAAGGATGCCCCCGTCTTTTCAATCGGTACAAGACGCGCGATAGGATGATTGCGATCCAGAATCGTCATGGATCGCCCTGCGCGCACCTTGCGGAGATGCTCGCTCAACCGGCTCTTGAGATCGGCAATCTTGACCGTATTCATGGTCACATACTAGTCACATCTGGTCATGAATGCAAGCGCCCGATGACTGACCCGCCCCTTTCCGGCAGCGGCTGCGCACGAGCCCGTTCCGCTCGTCTGCCAACATGCGTTCACTTCGTTGATAGGCTGAAGGTTTTGAGCGGCTACGAAGGCCGGAAGCGACGGGGTATCCGGCGAAGGAGAATCATGCGGGTTACCGGTCAAGCGCACGAAACCTGATGCGATGATGAATGCAGAGAGGGCACGAGCTGAATACTGAGGAATTCCGATCAGGCATATTCCACTTCATCCATAGAGTCCCAGTCGCCGCACACCCAGCGATCTGAGCCGGACGCGATGTTCATGAAGAATGGCCAGAATATCCTGTTTTGTCGCAAGCCCCATACGTATCGACTCCTCAGCGAACCCACCAGAAAGAGTCTGCGCGACGCTTCACCTCGACCTCAGCCTTCTTCTTATGGTGGAGCCTAGTCGAAAGCGCCCATTGCGGTCAAGCTGCGGCCACTGCCAACTGTTGCCCGTACTCCCGCCCTTCGGATAGAGATTTCTTCGTCCAGCCCATATTTTCCGTCACATTTGTAGCAACTGGTGCATGGGCCGGTAGCAGGTTTCGAGGCCTCTCTGGTAACACTTGCCTCCGTACTAGAGGGGCAGTCGAGGAAAGTCGAATACAGCTGATTTGGCGACAGCAAATTGTTCAAGTGAGAGATGTCTTATTCGCGAGGGGAGAAAGGGAGGTGCCAGGCCAATGCACAGACAGACGAGGCAGCGAGCGACCAGGGATTCGCGCAACAGGATTTCGCTCGCAGTCCTGTCCGGTGACATCGTAATGACTGCTCACTGGGCTAGTACGGTATATCCATCGTCAACCAACTGAAAGGATCGCACCATGAAAACAAAAGGAAAGTTGAAACGAATCATAGCAGGCCTGGCCGGCGCCGGCGCCCTCGCCCTGAGCGCCAACGCGCAAGCCCTCGTCTTCGTCCCGGGCGCCGGTGACGCGGCAAACCCAATCGTCATCAACGCAAATGTCGCCGGGGTGGCGGGGGTATCTTTCTCGACACGGTCAATTTCGATCTGGGGAGCTTCACCCATTTCAACCTGACCTCCACAGCCACTAGTGGTATCCTTGGATTCGGCGCCGCCATTTTTGAAAACGTCGGTGACTCACAGTTCGTGTTCCCGACTGCTGCCACATATCTTAATGTGCCCCTTCCCAATCTTGGATTGCCTGACGACTTTCACCTGCATCCGAGCGGCTTCTTAACCGCTGGGGGCCAATCCTACCAGCTCACGATGTGGGGATCGACGCCGGCGGCTGTGCCGGTTCCTGCCGCCATTTATTTGTTCGGGAGTGGCTTGATCGGGTTGGTGGGATTAGCCCGTCGCAAGATGAAGGCAATGGCCTAACGATATCGGAGTACCATCCCGGAAGAACGGATATCCGTTCATCCGGGAACTCTGAAGAGTATCAGCGTACCGGTACGGTTCAGGAACTAGAGGAGAATTCACACGATGAAGACCGAACCTTGCAGAACAATCAAGGGAGGCGTGATGGTGTTCCTGGCGGCGGCGGCGCTCTGGTGTATGCCGGTGCCGAGCCAGGCTGCCATCGTGACACAGTTGAATATCGCCGGTGGATCGATCGGTCTTAATTTTGGAGGACTGGGATCGGCCACCGGGAATTTTACGCGGAACGGGCAATTGGTGATGGGGCAGTACCAGCCGCTGCCGAATCTGCTCGACCCGATTACGGTTTCCCACCTGACCTTTTCCCTCTTCACCGGCAGCGGAGGGGCGCTCAATCTTTCCGCCCCGACCGCGCAGACTTCGGGGGCCGCCTTGACCGCGGATCTCCAATCGCTCTTTGCCGGCGTGACCAGCACCGGCTGGGCTGGCTTGCTGACGAGTCCCTCAACTCCGCTGGCAACATCCTTGAATATCGGCGGGGTTGCTACCGGATCGTTTAATGAGATCACGAACGCTTTCGATATTTCCTGGACGCATCAGTTCACAGGAGTGCCGTCTCTCACGTCCGGAACGTTCTCACTTCACGGCACCGCCCAATTTGGAACTGCCCAACCGGTGCCGGTACCCGCCGCTGTGATGCTCTTCGGGTCCGGGCTATTCGGCATCGTCGGGGTCGTCATTCGACGGGCCACCAGCCTCACGGGGCAAGGAGTCAAGGCCTGCTCAGCCCCCATTCTACTCCTGTCGCCTGACGCGATATTCGCCAAAGAAATCGAAACCCAACTTGCTCGGTCCGGATACCACCTGCACATCGTTGCTTCTGTCAGCGACGCGTTTCCGTTCGCCCTGCAGGAAATGCCGGCGTTGACCCTGGTGGATCAACGTCTGTCCGACTGGGACCAGATTCGAACAGACAAGCATCTTCACCATGTGCCCATGATGATTGTGGTACCGACTGGTACCAGCTACAGCGAGGACGATGGCATCTTCGACTTGGAACGGGGAGCGGACGGTGTCCATCTCTACGAAGAAGGCTACCGGCTTCTTCTTGCAAAAATAGGAACCTACCTGAGGCGGGCCGGATCTGTCGATTCCAAGCGGGGCCTCTATCGGGTCGGCGCTGTCGAATTAGACTCCGATCTCCAACAAGTGAAGATCGGAGCCAACCTCATTCCTCTTTCCGCAAAACCCTTCGCCATTCTCGAGGCCCTTATAAAGGCTCCCTCAAAGGTGTTTAGTCGTGGCCACTTGATCAATCTCGTGTGGGGGCCTGATTTTGCAATCGGCGATCACGTCTTGGACGTACATGTCCATGCGCTTCGGCGGTCGCTCCATCAGGATCACGACCCTCTCTGCCGGCTCGTGACGATTAAAAGTGTCGGCTTCAAGTTGACGTCACTCTCCCCGGCGATGCCTGCCATGTCTGTTCCGAACTCATTGCCGATGGCGGACAGCTCTCTCCCGCTTCTCCGTCCGATCTCAGTTCAGAACTCGACTCCTCACCGAACAATCGATCAGCCTCAATTCCCAAGCCGACGAACCTGGCTCGAACAGATCTCCCGGCAACGCCGGGTTCGACGACTCCAACGAAAGCGGCCTTTTCGCCATCACGGCAGCGCCATGTCGATCGGACAGACCGGCATCGAACCATCGCACAGTTCTGTTGCAGCCGGTAGCATCCATCGGTAGACTGGCTTCACGAAACGAAGTAATCTTTGCGTATGAGAAAGAACATCACGATCAAGTGGGGCATCGGGTTGTGGGGTAAGCGTTCTGCTGTGGCCCTGACTATAGCAGGGATGTATCTCGCCCTCTCCCTCGCAGCATCTTCCTGCCTTCTTCTCCATAGCACAACTCATCATTCTGACAGTCATCATTCTGACTCCGATCCGCAATCTTCCCTCTGTGCTTGGGCTTGCCAGGTGACCTCGGAGGGTGGGCTGGCGGCATCGGCTCCGGCAGAGCTCCCCGGTCTTGTCTCTATCACAACAGTGGTTCCGCTCATCGACCCTCTTTCGGCTTCTCCTTCCCCTTCATTACAGTCCCGCGCTCCTCCGATATTCATGCTCGGATAGTTCAGGCGGGCCGCGTTCTTCCATGTTCAGATGTATCGCCGTGCGGTGATCAGTTCACTGATCACCGGCGGGCACTTCTCATCCCGAACGCATTCCGCCTGAGCCATCCGGTTTAACCGGATGTATCGAGCGTATGGGTTTTGGTCCGGGTTTGGTGGCCTCCTTTCCCGGATCGACCGGAGCGCGGGTTCTTTTTGTGAGCCCGCACTCCGGCCTCCTACGCTGAGCAGACGACGATTATTGATCTATCGATGTCCGAGTTTGGTTGCCCGCCTTGCTCGGACTGATCCGGGGCGCAGGTGCCTCCTCCTCAGCGCCTTCGCCCCGGTCCTTTTACTGGGTCAGCTTTTCAAATAGGAGTGTTGTTATGAGACAGGTATTCATTCTTGCATTGGCCGGATGGTTGATAGGTGGGACTGCATCGTTCGCGACCGAGCTGCCAAGGACCGACTTTGGAGAGTCGAGCCAGGTTGGAACCGAAGTCATCGTCCAGATTTATGGTCGCATGTGTGAGTACCATCGTAAGGATGTGGAGGGAGCGCTTCGTACATTCAACGGAGTTCGACAGGTGAATTTTTTGAACGACCACGGCACAGTGCTGGTGCAGTATCAGCCCGGCAGCGAGACGCCCGAGCAGTTTGCCGACGCGGTGGATCGCGCGCTCGTATCGGGCTGGAATTGCTCGGCACGGGTGGATCGAGGCGATAGAACACTCATGATTAATTAACAGGAGGAGAATCCATGAATACCATCATCAAGCTTGGCTGTCTAATCGGATTCGTTTGTGCGATGGCGACGCCGGCCTTGGCAGGCGAACAAAAAGTCATGTTGATGCTCGGGGGAAAGTTTTGTGAGGCCTATCTGGGAGATGTGGAAGCGTCCTTGACTAAATTGCCCGGGGTGAAGGCTGTAGATCTCAAGAGCATGAAGGGCCATGCCGTGGTGACGCTTGACGGAGAAAAGGTTAAAGCGGATCAACTGGCTGCGGCAGTAAATGGGGTCAAGGGTGACGGCTGGCATTGCACCGGACAGGTGATGAAGTAACGCATCCCGTTCTATTTCTATGCCTGCAGGATGAGTGAATGGTGGAACCGATGTTACTTCGCATTCAAGAAACGGCCAAGTTGTTGAAGGTCAGTAAGTGGACGATCTACCGATGGATCGAGGAAGGCCGTTTGGGCGCCACCAAGATTGGCCGGGGCAGTTTGCGGGTGTTTCAGGCGTCGGTGAACGGGCTTATCGCGGAGGCTCGGATCGATCACAGGAATGCTCAGAATGATTCGCCGAAGAAAGCGGCACCGGTGCGGGTCAAGAGCAAGAAAAAGGACAGAGTAAAAAAGAGCAGAAAACGGGTCCGGTAGTTGCCTCCTCTCTACCAGACCTGCCCGGGGAGTCGGAGGTGGCCTCCTCGAGCCGAATTGGGTGAAGAATTGGAGACGACATAAAAAATTGGGTTAACAAATGTTTGCCGTTGATGTAAGATTCGGTTCGGGTTACACATTCACCATCACACAAAGGAGGAGTTATGAGCCGAATGAAAGCCGCCGTTGTCGCAGTCGCAGTTTGTGGTCTTCTCGCAGGAGGCGCGACAAGCTCCGTGTTCGCGGGAGAAAATGGGCATGTCGCAGGAAACGATCAAGCATGCCAAGGAAGGCATTGCGCACGAGAAAGAAGCCATCACGCATCTGGAAGAAGCCATCAAAGGAAGCGACAATGCCCACGCGAAGGAAGCGCTCGAGCATGCCAAGGAATCGCTGAAGCATGCGGAGGAATCGCTGACGCATGCCGAGCAAGCCGCGCAGAAGTCGAAGGGCAAAAAGAAGTAGCTCGACGCGAAGTTTGAAGTTCTGGGTTCGACGTTCCGAAGATCTCGAACGTCGGACCCCGAGCCGTCGTCCGTCTCCCCCGTCCCGCTTTTCTCGCGAGTCTCGCTCGCTTCACGAAGAAGACGGGCGGGACCGCCTTCACCGTTTCCTCTCCAACAATAGCTCGAGCGTCGGAAAGATCTTCTCGACGATGATGCGATAGCCTTCTCCGGTCGGATGAATGCCGTCTGCCTGGTTGAGCGAGGACGAGCCTGCCACACCGTCGAGAAAAAATGGAATCAGCGTCAGACGGTATTGCTTCGCTAGGATCTGGTAGAGCGATTCAAACCCATCGGTATAGTCCTTCCCATAATTCGGGGGAAGCTTCATCCCCGCTAACACGACAGTGACCGAGGCCTGTTGAAGTTGCTGAATAATCCGTTCGAGGTTGTCTTTTGTTTCGCTCAAACTGAGGCCGCGGAGCCCGTCGTTGCCGCCGAGTTCCAGAATAACGATTGTCGGCTTGTTCTTCAGTACCCAGGAGACCCTTCTGGCTCCGCCGGCTGTCGTCTCGCCGCTGACTCCCGCGTTCACGACTCGATAACCATAGCCGGCTGCGTCCAACGTCCGTTGCAGGCGCGCGGGATAGGATTGATCCGGTGACACACCTAGGCCTGCCGTCAGGCTGTCGCCGAAGGCAACGATACAGGGACGTTCGGCTGAGGCGCGCCCTGATCCCATGCCCTCACGCGGGGGACCAGACGACATGGACTGAGTGGCGGTCGCATTGCTATGGTCATACCCGCCGAGAAGGAGCGAGGACAAACAGAGACAGCAAAATAATTTCGTGAGAATCCATGAGCGGCGCATCATCATCCAGTATAATATACTCTGCACCTGAACAATATTGCGGGAGCGTGACCGACAACATGATTTCCCTCTCTCATCTGACAATGCGCTTGGCCGGCGGCGGCCATCAGATCACGATCCTCAACGATGTCACGCTTGAGATTCCCGATAAACAGCGGGTGGCCATCGTCGGCCCTTCCGGAAGCGGAAAGTCCACTTTGCTGGGCCTCATCGCGGGACTGGATCGCCCGACTTCCGGCTCTATCACATTGAACGGCGTAGAGATCTCAACGATGCGTGAAAGTCCGTTGGCGCGCTTTCGTCGCGATCACATCGGCTACATCTTTCAATCCTTCCATCTGATTCCCACCCTGACCGCCCTGGAAAACGTCCTGGTGCCATTGGAGTTGGCAGGGATGTCCACAGCGCAGGGTCGCGCGACGGAACTGTTGCAGACCGTCGGCCTGGGAGATCGACTGCATCATTATCCCGTTCAACTGTCGGGAGGCGAGCAGCAGCGGGTGGCGGTGGCCAGAGCCTTCGCCTGCCACCCACCGATTCTGTTGGCCGACGAGCCGACCGGCAACCTGGATTCGACCACGGGCCAGCAAGTGATGCTGCTGCTCCACTCTCTCCATCGGGATTTCGGCACCACCCTAGTCCTCGTCACGCACGATCTCACTATGGCCTCCTCGATGGAGCGTGTGATTGCTTTGCGCGACGGCCGTATCGAATCCGATACCCTCACCGACCCGAACCATCGGGGCGCAGGGTCGTTCCGGTGATTCGCTTCATCCTGAAGATGGCCTGGCGTGAAACCAGGGGAGCCTGGCGGCACTTCCTCTATTTCTTCGCCTGTATCGCGATCGGCGTCGGAGCCCTGGTCGGAGTGTCGTTGTTTGGCGCGAATATGGAGCAGGCCGTGACGAGGGAAGCGCGGGGCCTGTTAGGCGGCGATCTCGAAATTCGTCTCACTCGTCCCCCGAGCATCCCTGGGCAGGCAGTGATGAACTCGCTGAGTGAACGGGGCATGGGCTTGACCCATGTGAGCGAACTTGTCGCCATGGCTGCACGCGCGACGTTTGCGCCAACTGCAATCCAATCGACCCAGATCATTGAACTCAAGGCGGTTGAGCCGTCCTATCCCCTGTACGGGTCGATCCGCCTCGACCCGGCGCAACCGCTCGATGTCCTGCTCCACCCGGATAACAATCGCTGCGGCGGGTACTCCTGTTTCGGCGCAGTGGTGCAGGAGTCGCTGCTGATTCGGATGGGCCTCGCGGTCGGGGATCGATTGAAGATCGGTCAAGCCTTGTTCCTGATCACGGGCCTCGTGCGGACCGAGCCGGATCGCATGGCCAACGCCTTTACCTTGGGTCCAAGGGTCATGATTGCACAGGAGGGATTACGGGCAGCGGATCTCATTAAACCCGGAAGCCGGGTGCGGGAACGCTATCTGGTCAAGATCGCTGCCGATGTGCCGCTGGAGCCGCTGCGCACCGAGCTGCGAGATCGGCTGGAGGCAGATTCCGCACGTGTATCCAGCTATCGCACATCCCAGTCACAGTTGAGGCAATTTCTCGAACAACTCTCCCGCTACCTTGGGCTGATCGGCCTCACCGCACTATTTATCGGTGGGCTGGGGGTTGGAACCTCGATTCATGCGTTCTTGCGGGACAAGCTGCGGACGATCGCCATCTTGAAAGCGGTCGGCGCTGATTCAGCCACGGTCGTCTCGACCTATGTGGTGCAAGCGATCTTCCTGGGATGTATCGGGAGCCTCGCCGGCATCTTGCTAGGAATTGCGCTTCAACGAGGACTGCCTCCCCTCGCGGCGGCTCTCTTTGCGTCGGATATTCTCGATCAGTTAGGCGTTTCCTCGGAATTGTCGTGGTACTCGGTTGGGCCCTTATTGAAAGGAGCGGCGCTGGGACTGCTGTCGACGCTGCTGTTTACCCTCTGGCCCCTGTTGAAGATTCGAGAGGTTCACCCGGGCGCGATCTTTCGGCGCGATGCCGAACAGGCGACGGTCGAGCAGGGGACGCCTCGGTCACGATGGTGGGTGAAATGGGGACTGACTGATCCCTGGAATGTCGGCACGGCTGGAGGGATCATCCTCGGACTCTGCGCCCTCTCGATATGGCAAGCAGGCTCCTGGTCTATCGGCTTCCTGTTTATCGGAGCGATGTCCCTCGCCATCACGGTCCTTTTTGTCTGTGCACGGGCATTTGTGCAAGGGCTGGCCTGGGTGCCGTTACCACGCGTCTTAAGCCTTCGCTATGCCTTGGGTAATGTCGTAAGACCAGGGAGCCAAGCGACTGGGATCATGGTCGCCATCGGTATCGGAGTCATGGCGATTGTCACCGTGTCGCTGGTGGAACAGGCGTTGCTCCAACAGATACAAGAGAATCGGCCTGCGGATGCCCCGACGTTTTTCTTTATCGACATCCAGCCAGATCAAGCGAAGAAATTCGTCTCGGTGGTTGAGCAACAGACCGGCCAAGCGCGTCCGGAGCTCATGCCGCTGGTACGTTCGCGGCTCCATTCGATTAACGGACAGGTCGTCACAGCAGAGGAAGGAGCGGAAAAGAGCGACAAACGCGCGGAAGGGAAGGAGGGACGTGGAAAACAGTGGTATTTCACCCGTGAATATGTCCTGACCTTTCTCGACAAGCTGCCGAAAGACAATACGTTGGTCAAGGGGGAATGGTGGAAACCCGGGCAGGTCTTCTCGACCCCGCAGGTATCAGTGGAGGAAGATGCTGCCATGCATTTAGGACTCACGATCGGCTCGACGGTGGAATTCGACATTCAAGGAGCCACTGTGTCGGCGGAGGTGAGCAGTGTACGCAAAGTCGAATGGGGAAACTTCTCGACGAATTTCTACATGATCTTGTCCCCTGGTTCGATCGAAGGGGCGCCCTTCACCTATGTGGCCACGGTGCGGGTCGCGCCACAGGAAGAGCTGCCATTGCAGCAGGCGGTCGTCGCCTCATTTCCGAACATCAGCGCGATCCATATCGGCGACGTGCTCGACGGTTTCGCACGGGTGCTCGATCGTCTCTCTTTGGCGATCAGGGCGGTGGCGCTCTTTTGTGTTGTGGCCGGCGGGTTAGTCATGGCAGCGGCACTCGCAGCGACACGCTACCGGCGTCTCTACGAATCGGTCATTCTGAAGGCGCTCGGCGCGACCCGCAGCCTGATTGCACGCGCCTTTGCCATGGAGTATGTCTTGCTGGGCGCCATCGCCGGGTTGATTGGACTGACCCTCGGAACCGTCTTGTCATGGGCCCTGGTGCGGTATGTATTCGAACTTTCCTGGAACATACACCCACAGGTGATCGGCATCGGTCTCCTCCTCACGATGGTGCTGACATTGATCGTAGGGTTTGCCAGCACGTACCGGATTCTTGGCCAACGGCCGCTGGCGGTGTTACGACACGAGTAAGAGAGGCAACTAGCCCGCTGTCTCAGCAGCAACTTATCGATATCGATCCAGATATGTGCGTAAGACGAGACTGTCTCGTTCTCGAACCGTGACGGCGATCCGTAATTGTTCAAGATATTGATCGAGCGTTTTCCCGCCAAGGTCGATCTTGCGCGTCGTGAAAAAGTCCCGCACATCTCGTTCGAGTTCAGGTGTGGCGAGGCTGCCGATCCCGCCGCACATACGCCGCATCCCTTGCTTAGGAAACATTTGGTCCATCTTTTCCCAGTTCGTTTTGACAAACGCCCAGGCGGATTCTCGTCCATAGACACTACCCAGGATGGAACTGACGAGAAACGGCGCGTCTTGCGTGCGTATTTCTCCGCTGATGGTGCGGGCGAGGGTACGTTCGAGCAATGATTTGGGTTGGAACGATGCAAGCGAAAAGAGATAACGCCGTTCTTCTTGCGGTGTGGCGGCGGTGCGGAACCGTTCGTCAAATTCTTCGTACCTGGTTGTGTCGCCCGTATGAGCGAGAATCGCAACCAGCGAGGGCACGACATTGGGATCAACGGCTGACGCGTCGTTGCGATAAGCCCGGTACAGCTCGGCTGCTCGTTGTTGGATGGCCGGATCATTACCGAGTTTACCCAGGGCCCCGATCAGTTCGCCCCGCAGCTGTTTCGTCAGCTCGCTCTCGCCGCTTCGAGGCGCCCAACCCAACTCTAAAACGGTCGGACCGATCCGGCCTCGCACGAACGCCTCAAGTGCCGATCGATCCTCTACTGTGATGATCCGATTCAGGAAGGAGAAGGAGTCGAGCAGCACAGCCCAGACGTTCTTGTCCCGCTCTGTCGTAAAGCGGGCTGTCAGGTCGAGATAGTTCGTGAGGGGCATGTGGCCTGCGATGGTGGTGGCCCAGGCGTCGTTGATGAGGTTAAATCGCTCGGTAACAGCGAGTCGATCGATGCCACGGTTCAAGAGACGATCGAGCAGGTCCGACGCATAACGCACCCGATAGAAACCGTGACCTCCCTCGTTAATCAGTATTGACTCCCAATCGTGAGGGAGCGGGACTGTCATGTTCTTCTCCGTCAGCAACATGCGCGAGGTGCCAGTCTTGCCTCCGGCTGTCACTTGCATCTGAAGCGGGATCTGCCAGATGGTGGGTGAGGGGAAGGAGTAAGTGGGTGAGTGGGAGGGAAGATATGTGAAGCGTTGCTGGGACAGGACGAGCCGGCCTGACTGATCGATCTCAGCCGTAACGAGGGGATAGCCTGGTTGGAAGATCCAGCCGTCCATGAGTTGAGGCACCGGCTGTTTGGAGATCTTCCCGATCGAGTCCCAGAGATCCTTCGTGTCTGCGTTCCCGTACGCATGCTTGCGCAAGTAGTCACGGACGCCGTCGCGGAAAACCGTCGGCCCGATGTGTTGCTCTAACATCCGAAGCACTGATGCGCCTTTTTCATAAGTCAGCACATCGAACATCGCGTCCGCATCCTTGGGAGCTTGCACCGGATATTCGATCGGTCTGGTGCTGTGCAGCCCGTCCACAGCAAAGGCTGCGGCACGCGAGACCCCGAAGCTGTCCCATCGTTTCCATTCCGGTTTCCAGGCATCGACTGCCAGCATCTCCATGAAGGTGGCAAAGGCTTCGTTCAGCCAGAGTCCGTTCCACCAGGACATGGTCACCAGATCGCCGAACCACATGTGTGCGTTTTCATGCGCGACCACATCGGCCACGCGTTCCAGTTCGCCGTGCGTGGCGCTGTTCCGATCGACCAGCAAGGCCGTTTCGCGATAGGTGATGGCGCCCAAGTTCTCCATGGCTCCTGAGGCAAAATCAGGAATGGCAAGCAGGTCCAGCTTGTCGCCGGGGTAGGGAATCCCGTAGTAGCTCTCAAAAAATGAGAGTGACGCTGCCGCAATGTCTTGGCCGAACTTGGCCAGATGTTTCTTCCCAGGGACAGCCCACAGGCGAAGTTGGGTCTGGCCGATCATCACCGGTTCGGTCGGCTCGATTCGGCCGACGATAAACGCGACCAGATAGGTGGACATCTTCATCGTATCGGCGAAACGAACGACCTTCTTTCCCCCTGCAAGCGTTTCGGATGAGATCATGCTGTTGGAGACTGCTGTGACAGTCGGATCGATGACCAATGTCGTGGCAAAGACGGCCTTGAAATCCGGTTCATCCCAGCAGGGAAAAGCCCTGCGGGCATCGGTGGCTTCGAACTGTGTGGCGGCCATGTTGTGAGTCGTGCCATGTTCGTCTTTATAGGTACTGCGATAGAACCCGCGGAGCTTGTCGTTGAGCGTCCCTCGGAAGGTCATCGTCAGCTTCCAAGTGCCTGGCGAGAGGGGCGTGGCGAATGTGAGATAACAGCGCTCGAGCGCTGTATCCAACGTAATCGTGGCCTGTCTCATCGTGCCTGAATTTCCCTCGATCTGCGCCGAGGTAATGTCAAGTTCAATGGCATTGAAGACGATGTCAGCGGTTGCCTGATGAACCGTGAGGGTGACGGTTTCCTGTCCGGCAAAGCTTGAGGTGGGCAAGTCCGGTTCCAATCGCAGTTCGTAACGAGTCGGGACCACATGCCTTGGAAGCCGGTATGGATCGACGGTGCCTGAAGAAGAGGCTTGGTTCATGTTTTTACCTTTCGGTCGTTTGGTAGATGCTTGCACGAAAGAACTGTTGAAACACGGGCTGATAAACGCTGTCAGTGGAAAGACGAGGAGGAATCGGGCATGCGTGAAAAGAGCCTGCAGAGCCTGTCGTCTGCTGATCAGCTTAGTCATGCCCTCGTCACTGGGTACGATTCGACTCCGTTGGCTGTGCCTACGATGAGCAGGTCCGTTCGTCCGACAAAGAGACCGGTCTCGACTACTCCTGGAATTTGGTTCAAAGCAATTTCGAGTTCGCGCGGATTGTCGATCCGTGGCAGATGAACATCAAGAATCACATGGCCTGCTTCTGTCTTGAAGGGCAACCCATCCCGTTCTCTAAGCACCACAGGACTCTTCGTGAGGGCCTTGATTTCTCTGGCCGTACTTCCCCAGCCAAAGGGGATTACCTCGATGGGGAGAGGGAACGATCCCCCCAGCACTGGGACTCGCTTGGTATGGTCGACTAACACGATGAACTGCTTGGCCGAAGCCGCGACAATCTTTTCCTTCAAGAGTGCGCCACCTCCGCCCTTGATGAGATTGAAGCCCGGATCGACTTGATCCGCCCCGTCGATCGCGACATCGATCACCCAGGCATTGTCGGCATCGATGAGGATGATTCCTTGTTGCGTTGCAAGCGCAGCCGTTTCCTTCGACGTAGGCACTCCACGAAGCCTCATACCTGAACGGACCTTTTCTCCCAACGCCATGACCATATGCTTGGCTGTCGAGCCGGTCCCGAGGCCGACAATCATGCCATCGCGAACAAATTCGACAGCTGCTAACGCCGCAGCTTTCTTCAGGCTATCGAGGTCCTGGTTGCTCATCATGATGCGGGGGTATGGGAGAGAGTTGCGGCAACGGATGCGGCGCCGAGTAAGGGGGTCTTCTGGTTCATCACCACTTTGACCGGGATCGAACTCATCAGGCGCGCATAGCGGCCTTTGCTGGTGAAGGCCTTCATGAATGTTCCGTCTTTCAGTTTGGCCAGCAACTTCGGCGCGATGCCGCCTCCCAGATACACGCCGTTCAATGTCATTGCCTTCAAGGCCAGATTGCCGGCTTCTGCTCCGTAGATAGAGGCGAACAGATCGAGCGCCTGCTTGGCGATATCTGCCTGTCCCTTGAGCCCCGCTTCAGCAATCACCGCCGCCGGATCGCCGGCTTTGATTTGTTCTGAGAGCCACGTCGGCTCATTTTTCTTGCTGTCGCGGACATAGTCATAAATGGCGTGCAGGCCGGGACCGGACAGCACCCGTTCATAACTCACGTGCAGATAGTGACCGCGCAGATGGCGCAGCAGTTCAATTTCGTTATCATTGTTCGGTGCGAAGTCCGCATGCCCCCCTTCGGATGGCATCGGCTGATAGCGCGAGCCGTTCCAGAAGAGAATGGATTCACCCAGCCCGGTCCCTGCTGCGATCAGGGCAAGCGCTTGCTTGTGGGGTGGTGGATTCCCGGCGTTGAGGGTTTCGACTTCGTCCGGTCTGAGCAAGAGAATTCCATGCGCCATGGCTTCGAGATCATTGAGCAACTTCACTCTTGGTATACCAAAACGTTTCGCCAGGATCGCGCCATCGACCACCCACGGGAGGTTGGTCGTCTGGCAACGGTTCTGAATGACGGGGCCGGCGATGCCGAAACAGGCCGCATCGATTGTCGGCGGTTTTTCCGCTAGGCGGTCCGGTTCCGGCTCGGCATCGTCCGTCTTCTCGGTCGAGAATTCATCGATAGACGTTGGAGGCTTCGGTGGGACGAGAAACTCCGTAAGCATGTCCTCGAGCGAGGTGTAATCAGCGCTGTGGAATGACTCCAGCCGGACGGGATCGACGCGGTTTGACGTCCAATCGAACAGAGCCAAGTGAGTTTTCGTGCCCCCGATATCTCCCGCAACGATCATTTCGACCTCATGTGCTCGCCCACTGTTACTGAATCGAAAGCTCGGCTGCTGCGGCCCGATCGAGGAACCAGACGAGACGGCCCTCCTCTGGCTCGACCAACGATGCCGGAAGCTGTCGTTCCGCCTCGGTCTTCGGATCGAGAATGGCCCTCACGACTCCTGCTTTGCCGGCTCCCGCGACGAGAAACAGTATCACACTCGCTCTATTGATCGCAGCAAAAGTCATGGTCAATCGGTTGGGAGGATCTTTCGGAGATTGCGTTGCAGCGATCAGGCGTTGATGGTCTCCCAGGACCGGCGCCCCAGGAAACAGGGAAGCCGTATGCCCATCTTCGCCCAGCCCTAAGAGGATGAGGTCTATGGATGGCTGAACCGATAGTGGGGTCTCCGTCGCAAGATGCAACTGCTGTTCATACTCATGGGCCGCCGCCTGTGGGTCATGGGATTCCCCTGCCATGCGACAAACCTGCGAAGGCGTAATTTTCAGAGGGGTGAACAGAGTCTTGTTGGCCAAGGCATAGTTACTTCGAGGGTCATTCGGAGGGACGCAACGTTCATCGCTGAAAAAAAATGTGGTTCGAGACCAATCGAAGTGATCGGCGAAGGCAGGAGAGGTTAGCGCTCGGTAGAGTGTTTCCGGCGTCGAGCCGCCGGAGAGGGCGATAGAGAATCGACCCTTTGAGCGAATGGCCTCTTGGCCCACTCCCAGTACGAATGCTGCTGCTGTTTCAGCCGCGGCTTGGCTGTCGCTGTGGATGCGGATGTCGGGAACAGCGGGCATCCTACTTCTTGCGGGCACGCCCGCTCTTCGTGCGCCGCATCGTGAGGCGCCGAACTGCAGCGCTGGGTGCGAGAAAATTTGTCAACGTCTGAATCGTCGCGATCGGATTCTTACCCAAGGGTAAGACGATCCCCTGTTGATCGTGAGCTTTGAGCGCCTGTATATCGCCGGCGGCTTGGGCCTGCGCGAGTGTGCGAAAGGTAAATGGTTTCCCTGGAATGCCGAGATCGGGAATCATCCGATCGACGAGCTGTAAAAACAACCCGCTCTTCGGACCCCCTTTATGGAGTTGGCCGGTTGAATGGAGATAGCGCGGACCATAGCCGGCTGTCGTCGTCACATGGTGATGGGAGACGAGCGCTCTTCGCAGAGAGCGGATAGCCTGCTCCATTCTGAAGGAGGGTGTCGTATAGGCCAAGATGGCGACGTAGGCGCCGGGGCGACATTGTCGCTTGAGCTGCGCCGCAGCTTGTGCCGCTGTTGCGGTTGTTTGTTTCGGCAACCGGCCGGTGGCCTGGATGGTGTCCAGTACGCGGGCAGTGTTGTCTTTACTTTCTTGAACGTTCGGTTGATCGAAGGGATGAATCCCCAGGAGATGGCCCGCCACGGCCGTAGCAATTTCCCACCTGAAAAATTCCCCTGCGAGATCATAACGGTCTTGAAGTGTGAGAGTCAGAACCGGGTGTCCATGTCGCGCGAGCCCGGCAATCTGCCGATCGAGCTGTCTATTCTGATCTCCCTTTAACCGCAGATAGACAAAGAGCCGGTCCGTGCCATAGGCGGACGGAGAGGCGATCGGTTCGTTTGCCACAGGAATGAGGCCGGTTCCTTCCTTCCCTGTGCTTTCCGCGAGGAGCTGTTCCGCCCACAGACCAAATGCAGTGATCTGCGGTGATGAGATCAAGGTGACCTTGTTGCGCCCTGCCTGCGCCAGTGAGGCCATCGTTGCGCCAAGGTCGGCCCCGGGATTCCGTTCAAGAGGGGATTGGGTGCGGCAGGCCTGGGCCATGGTTATGGCGCGGGTAAGCAATCGTGCGATATCAATCCCCATCAGGGCCGCAGGGACGAGCCCAAAATAGGAGAGGACCGAGTACCGTCCACCGATGTCGGGTGGGTTGGTAAAAATTCTCCAGAACCCATGCTCTGCTGCAAGTTTCTCTAACCCTGTGCCGGGATCCGTAACGGCGATGAATTGTTCGCCTCCCTGGTGGCCGGGAGTCTTATGGACAAGTTCCCAAAAGTGGGCAAAGAGGGACATGACTTCGATGGTTCCACCGGATTTGCTGGCGAGGATGAATAGGCTTCGAGCCGGGTTGATCGCCTTCGTGACCTGTTGAATCCAGCCTGGAACGGTAGAGTCGAGAACCCACAGACGTGGGAACCCATTGGATGATCCAAACGTTGCGCGAAGGACTTCTGGCCCCAAGCTGCTGCCACCCATCCCGAGCAGGACCACGTCGCGGATGCCGCGCTTTTTGGCCGAAGCGGCGAAGGTCAGCAAATCCTCGGCCCTATCTTTCATGTACTCGACGATGGTCAGCCAGCCGAGGCGGTTAGCGATATCGGTAGGGTCTTGTTTCCAGAGTCGATGGTCGCAGGCCCACATCCTCTCAACCGCACGGGATTCGGTGAGCCGTGCATTTGCCGCAACGACCAGGGATTGAAGCTCCGGGGGAAATGATCGATCAGTTTCGAGTTTCATGGCAAGCCTTCCTCCTATTCTAGATATCGGAGGAGAGAAACACAAACATGAGACCTCGATTAGTCTGGTTTGTTTGGTTGATTTGGTTTGTTTGGTTTTTGGTTGAACGAAATTAACCAAATAAACAAAACAAACCAAATTAACCAAATAACGATCTTCCTATGGGCGCGTAGTTTGACAGGGCGCTGGCCCCATCCCTATAATGCCCCTGTCATCCTGAGTCGTCTTAGGTAAGGAGCGATCGTATGTCTTTTACATCTCAGCAGCCATCAAACCTCAAGAAAAAACGCGAGCATGGATTCCGTAAGCGGATGAGCACGAAGAATGGCCGGAAGGTGTTGGCTCGTCGTCGCGCAAAGGGACGGGCTCGCTTAACCGTATAGGTCGAGCGACGCTGACTAGGGCTGCACGAAGGAATCTTTACCCTCCGTTCTGTGCCCCAGACAAGGTAGCTCCCAACACAGGATGACAGTATGTGGCCATGACCGAGTCCAGATCGCTGGCCTCGAAGGGGAAGCCCTGTGCAAACTAGCCCTTTTCTATGGTGATGGCGATGTCACATGGTGGGGGCGATAAAGATCTGTTCTTGAAACGCAGCCGCGACATCGAGTATGCCAAGAAGCATGGAAGCCGTATTTCGACCGCCCTGTTTAATATGGTAGTTTGCCGGACTGACGGGATTGGCAGCCGGGTCGGTATTGTGGTGGGGAAGCGATTTGGTATAGCCGTCAGCAGGAATAGGGTAAAACGCCTGTTTCGGGAACTCACACGGCAACTGCGTGGTCAATTGCTCCCTGGACTGGACCTTGTGGTCTTCCCCAAGCGGGATTCAATTGTGCAGCCCTTTGTCGTCTTGAAAGGGGTGTGGCTGTCGGCGCTTCAACGCCAACAGCTGCTTCGTATCCATGAGGATTAGCGTTCGCCGGTGGGGGCTGATCCTACTTGTCGGTTATCGCTATTGGGTCTCGGCTTTTTTTGTTAGCCTGCCATTCTGAGCCAACCTGCTCTGAATATGCGAGGGCCGCGATCAGCTGGTATAGGTGCCTCGTGAACGCACGTATCTGATCCACCGTTCAATGAAATGTTGGATTTTTCATCGTGAGATTTAGATCCTATAAAGTACGAGGATCGCAATTGGTCATATCGGGGTAGCGGTTTATTATGGACAAACGCGTTGTCGTCTTTCTTGTTCTATCGTTAGCGATCATCCTGGGATTCGATCTGTTTATCAGACAGATGGGATGGGCCCCTGACCAGAATCATCCTCAGCCTCCCGCTGAGGATGCCTCTGGCCTAAGCTCCTCCGCGGAACGAGAGCCGGCTACCGCCCTGGGAACAGGCAAGGACAGCGGTTCGACCGGTTCGAGCCTCCCATCCAAACCTGGCCAAAAACCCGGCGCGCCCTCGTTGGATATTTCACCGACATTATTGGAACAGACGGTGATGATCGAAACCGACATGGTTCGGGTCGGACTGTCGAATCGAGGTGGAGTGATTCGAACGTGGGAGCTGAAGAGGTACCATACGTCGCCCCCGGACAAGAAGCCGGTGCAGCTTGTTTATCACGGGGGGAAATTCAAGGGTCCTCTCTCGCTTACCGTCCCAAACGCCGACGCCGACAAAACAATCCGTGATGGCCTCTATAATATTGAAAAGGATTTCACCAGCCTCGATGCTTCCCATCCTGTCGGCCATGTCACGATGCAGTTCCACGATCCAATCACCCATATCGGTGTGGAAAAAAAGCTGACCTTTCATCACGATAGTTATGTCGTAGATGTGTCGGTTGCCTTGGAGGGGATCACCGAGCCCTACGACATTGTGCTGGGCACTAACTTCGGGATCGTGGAATGGGGTACTGGGTTTATCGGTGTGATCGGATCAGCCTCCCAGGTGGACGAGGTAATTAAGAATGAGACACCGGAAAAGGAGCTTGAACGGAAGGGGACGGTCCAGTGGGCCGCCATGCATGACAAATATTTTCTCTCCGTGTTTTTGCCGAAACAGGGCACGTCCGTGCTGGTCAAGACAGAGGGCGAACAGATTGTGTCAACCGGAGTACAGATGCCCGCACCGGGGGGTGCCCCCGTCGCTCTTCAACTTTATGCAGGCCCCAAGGAGTACGACACGCTTCGCTCGATGAACGCGGGCTTGGAAGATATGATCGATTTCGGATTCTTCATCTTCGGCAGTTGGTCTTTTGTGAAAGCGATCGCGAAGCCGATTTTTTATATATTGCGGTTTATCCATGACTATATCCCTAACTATGGGATCAGCATCATCCTGCTAACCTGTGCCATCAAGGTTCTCTTTGTGCCGTTGCAATACAAGAGCTATAAGTCGATGAGAATGATGCGGGTGATTCAACCGAAGATCAAAGAAGTCCAGGAAAAATACAAGGGTGATCGAGACCGTCTCAATAAGGAGCTGATGAAGCTCTATCGGGACCAGAAAGTGAATCCGCTGGGCGGCTTTCTCCCGATGTTCTTGCAGATGCCGGTCTTCATAGCCCTGTTCAACGTCCTCTATACATCGATCGATTTACGCCAAGCCCCCTTCATGCTCTGGGTGACCGATTTGTCGTTGCAGGATCCCTTTTATGTGTTGCCAATCCTTATGGGGGCGACGATGTTTATCCAACAGAAAATTACGCCCACCACGATGGATCCGACACAGGCAAAGATCATGCTGGTGCTCCCGATTGGTCTGACATTCCTGTTCGTGAATTTCCCTGCAGGCCTTGTATTGTATTGGGTGACGAATAATATCCTGACCATCTCTCAACAATTGATCACGGATCGTTTTCTGTTGAACGACAAGGCGCTGGCCTCGGCAGGGGCTGAGCAGAGCAGCAGCCCGAACGCATAGGCGTCTCCCGACTGGCCTAACTTGCTTATCGGGTCTATCTCGTTGATCTGGTTTGTTTTGTTTATCTGGTTGATTTGGTTCATCTGGTTAGTTTCGTACAACCAAATAAACAAGACAAACCAAATAACGATCTTCCTACGTTGGAGGACTTTTTCAGCATCCTGCCGGTGAAAGAGGCGTCATGCATGGAGGACTCGGCGACACGATTTGTGCCATTGCCACCCCCGCGGGCGAGGGCGGTATCGGGATCGTTCGCCTGAGTGGTTCTCATGCGCTTGCTGTCGCCTCCCAAGTTGTTCGGCTTCGGTCTGGTGATCCGCTCGCATCGGTTCCCTCTCATACACTACATCTTGCCGATCTGGTAATTCCTGCATCAGACAATCGAAAAGAGATGAGAATCCTTCACAAGCGCCTGCCTGTATCGGGCCTGCTCGATGAAGCGCTCGTGGTCTATATGAAAGGGCCTCGATCGTATACGGCAGAGGACGTAGTGGAGATTCAGTCTCATGGCGGGGCACTCGTGCTCGGGATGGTTTGCACGGTATGCATTGAGTCCGGCGCACGGATGGCAGAGCCGGGAGAGTTTACGAAGCGGGCCTTTCTCAACGGGCGCTTAGATCTCTCCCAGGCGGAAGCGGTGCTCGATACAATCAGGGCCACATCATCCGCCGGTTTGAATATCGCTCAACGCCATCTACGGGGTGATCTCGCCCGTGAGGTGGAACAGGCTCGGACCTCTCTCCTGACGGTATTGGCCCATGTGGAAGCAGGGATTGATTTTGTGGGCGAAGATATTTCCTTTCTTCAGCGCGATGAACTGGTGCGCATTGTGGGCGAGGCCTGTGCAGTGGTTCAGAAGCTGGAAACCACGGCGCAGGAGGGTCGGATCTTGCGGGAAGGCGCGCGAGTCGTCATCCTTGGCCGACCAAATGTCGGCAAATCCAGCCTGTTGAACCGTCTTCTGAGGGAAGAGCGGGCGATTGTGACGGCCATTCCCGGAACGACGAGGGATGCGATCGAAGAATCTATCGATCTTCACGGGGTGATGATTCGTCTGGTTGATACGGCAGGAGTGCGGGAAACGGACGATATTGTCGAGCAGGAAGGGATTAAACGGACGCATGCTGCACAGAATGAGGCGGACATCCTGTTAGTGGTCGTGGACGGCAGTACGCTCCTCACGAGCGATGATCGAGCGCTCTTGAGCGCAGCCAGGGATCGCAAGCATGTAGTGGTCCTGAACAAGGCGGATCTTGCCGTGACAGTGGAATCTGATGCCGCGCTTGAGGGCCACCCGGTATTTGTTGTTTCAGCTAAAACAGGTTTGGGAATTGAGACGGTGAAGTCGGCTCTTCGCGCTCAGCTTGTGTCCGAGGGCTTTGAGGCAGCGGAGAGCGTCACGGTGACGAACGTACGGCATCGTGACGCGTTACGCCGGGCCGGTGAATCCCTGGGCCAGGCTCTCGAGTCCGTGCGGTGCGGGATGGCCGGAGAGTTTGTCTCGATCGACGTGCGCGCCGCAGCCGACGCGCTCGGAGAAATTACGGGCGCCATTACGACAGACGAGATTCTTGGCCGAATCTTTTCAGAATTCTGTATCGGTAAGTAGGAGAAGGTCGAACATGGGACAGTCAGTGGATGTCATTGTGGTGGGCGGGGGTCATGCCGGCTGCGAAGCCGCCTTGGCTGCGGCGCGCATGGGTGCGCAAACCTTGCTACTCACGATGGATCGTGACCGAATCGCACAGATGTCGTGCAACCCGGCGATCGGGGGAATCGCCAAAGGACATCTGGTAAAGGAAATCGATGCGCTGGGCGGGGAAATGGCGCGGAACACCGATCAAGCCGGTATCCAGTTCCGCTTCATCAACACGAGTAAAGGCCCGGCGGTGCGGGCCCTCCGCGTCCAATGCGACAAGAAGCTGTACCGAGACGCCATGCAACGAACGTTGGGCCTGCAGGCAGGGCTGACGATCGGTGAAGGGACCGTCGATCGCTTGCTGACGCATGCCGGCGCGATTACCGGGGTGGTGACAAACCGCGGCGATCACATACACGCGAAGGCTGTTATTCTGACATCAGGAACATTCCTTAAGGGACTTATCCATGTCGGCTCGAATCATTTTCCTGCGGGACGAGCCGGGGAGGCATCGGCCGAACACCTATCCGATTGTATGCGCGACCTGGGGTTCGAAGTGGGCCGGCTCAAAACCGGCACGCCTCCTCGCTTGGACGGGACCACTATCGATTTTTCCGTGATGACGCCTCAGCCGGGAGATGATCCGCCGATACCGTTTTCCTATCGGACCGACCGGATTGATAACCGTCAGCTCCCCTGTCATTTGACCCATACCAATCGTGCAACACACGAACTGATCCAGCGCAATCTTGACCGGTCACCACTCTACAGCGGCATTATTGAGTCGGTGGGGCCTCGGTATTGCCCATCGATTGAAGACAAAGTCGTGCGTTTTGCCGACAAAGAACGCCACCAGGTCTTTATTGAGCCTGAAGGGTTGGATAGCCGTGAATTTTATCCCAACGGAATTTCCACTAGCCTGCCGGTTGATGTCCAGGCCGGGATTCTGAAAACCATTCCTGGGTTAGAGCACGCCACGATGCTCAAGCCTGGCTATGCGGTCGAATACGACTACTTTCCACCACGGCAACTGCACCAAACTCTAGAAACTAAGCTTTTAAATGGTCTCTATCATGCGGGGCAAATCAATGGGACTTCCGGCTATGAGGAAGCAGCGGCGCAGGGCCTCATGGCTGGGATTAATGCAGTCCTTAGACTTCGAGCCGAACCCCCATTA
Organism: uncultured Nitrospiraceae bacterium; assembly: GCA_963781915.1. Taxonomy (GTDB): domain Bacteria; phylum Nitrospirota; class Nitrospiria; order Nitrospirales; family Nitrospiraceae; genus Palsa-1315. The sequence goes on from CAWAIH010000015.1 coordinate 203,797, forward strand.
GTACTCGACCGGTCGCAGGCCTATATTGGTGTTCTCATTGATGATCTTATTACAAAAGACGCACGTGAGCCCTATCGCATGTTTACATCGCGAGCAGAATACCGCCTGCTATTGCGCCATGGAAATGCTGACCTTCGATTAACTGATACTGGACGGATGGTTGGATTGATTTGCGACGAAGTCTATGAAAAATTTAAGATAAAACAACAAACTATTGAATCTGAGCTCTTACGCCTCGAAGAGTTTCGACCAAAACTCACAACAGCTGTTCGTACACGTCTAGCCAATATTCAGATTCAGGATATCTCTGGGCCCTGTACAGCAGCTCAACTTTTACGGCGCCAGGAGGCACATTATAAGCCTCTGTTAGAAGCGCTTGAAGTGAATGCGGTGGAAGACATTGAAACTGCTTATGAAATAGAGTTACAGGTCAAGTATTCAGGTTACATAAAGCGCCAGCTTCAACAGATAAACAGATTTAAAGGTCTAGAAACAAAAGTTATTCCCGTAGCCTTCAATTACGATGAAACTCCTGGTTTTTCACGGGAGGTCAGAGAAAAGTTAAAAAAAGTTCGCCCGGCCTCTATTGGTCAGGCATCGAGAATTTCAGGAGTCACACCAGCAGCAATTTCTCTTCTCCTCGTCGCACTCGAAAAATACAAGGGCGGATCAACTAGAGATAGTCTTCAGTTAGTCTAAGCCAAGACAAGCAAATGACGATATTTCTATTATCTACTCCAGAATGCCTTGACCTCATCTGCTGATTCACGTAATTGTTCCACGTGGAACATGAACAAGAATTGCGAGATCTCACGGTTAGCGCTGCAAGGGAGCTTGGGCTAACAATCGAGGGAATCCATGCAGAGCAGTTCATGCGCTACCTCGCTCATCTCATTGAGTGGAATAAGACGATCAATCTCACGACAATCACAAACCCACGGGAAATCATCATCAAACATTTCGTCGACTCGCTCGGTGCGCTTATCGCGACAAGTTTCCCGCAAAATAGCCTGGTGCTCGATATAGGATCTGGGGGAGGGTTTCCTGGTATTCCTCTTAAAATTGTGCGACCTGATATTCGGCTAATCCTAGTAGAACCAGTTCGAAAAAAATGTTCTTTCCTCAATTCAGTGATTGGTCTATTAAAACTGCATGATGTGGCTGCATTTGATGGCACTATCGAACAATACACCAAACAATCACTCCGACATACCATTGAAACGATTGTGCTAAGGGCCTTGAAATATGAAGAAATAAGTGAGCACATTCCTGAAGTGCTGACCACAAAAGGAAAAGTCATTTTGTATCGAACAGAGGTTATGACGGAGCAAGAAATCGGAAAAGATTTTCATCTCATAAGCGAAACCAAGCTTACTCTTCCTAATGCGTCTGGTAAGAGAGTTATTTCAGTGCTTGAGAAAAATAGTTCATAGTATAGTCGGTCGATATGTGAATGTTCCACGTGGAACATTATTGATGGGCATGTGTAGGAGTGAATGGTTCAGCCTTCAATATGGCAAAGATTATAGCGATCGCAAATCAAAAGGGTGGCGTAGGAAAAACGACGACAGCTGTGAATCTTGCTGCTGGGGTCGCACTCCTTGGCAATCGTGTCTTGCTCGTGGATATGGACCCTCAAGGGAACGCCACGAGCGGATTAGGGGTCGACCCTCGTTCCTTACAGACTACTGTATACAACTGCTTGATTAATTATGTGAAATTTCATGATGCCGTACAAGTCACCGAAGTGAACGGTTTATCACTTTTACCGGCAAATGCTGACTTGTCTGGAGCAGAAATAGAGCTGGTGAATGTTGAAGAACGTGAAAAACTGCTTCGGTATTTCTTGCGAGATGTTGACAAGTTATTCGACGTTATTTTTCTCGATTGTCCTCCTACGTTGGGAATTCTGACGGTGAATGCACTCGTTGCAGCTCGTGGCGTCTTAGTCCCAGTTCAATGTGAATATTATGCCATGGAAGGGTTAAGCCGTTTAGTTGGAAATATCGATCGAGTTCGTCAGTCGTTTAATCCGGAGCTCCAGTTAGAAGGGATCGTCTTGACAATGTTCGATGCGCGGAATACGTTGGCGCGTCAGGTCTCTGAACAAGTTCGCGGATATTTCAAAGATGTCGTCTACAACACGGTGATCCCTCGCAATGTGGCATTGGCGGAGGCTCCAAGTTACGGACGCCCAGCCATGCTGTATAACGTTGCATCGGCAGGATCTCAAGCCTATCTGTCCTTAGCCAAGGAGTTTGTGAGTCATGGAGAAAAAAGCGCTCGGTAGAGGACTCGACGCATTGCTGCCAGCGATTAAGCCCGCATCGATGCCGGAATTGCCTGAGGTTCAACATCTGCGGGTCGATGCGATCGTACCGAATCGGTATCAGCCGAGACAAACATTTTCCCCTCAGGAACTCGCAGAACTCACAGCCTCATTGAAGCAAAATGGATTGCTGCAACCGATATTAGTTCGCCGTAAGGGTGATGGAATCTACGAGCTCATTTCCGGTGAACGCCGTTGGCGAGCGGCGAAAGAAGCCGGAATGGAAACGATTCAAGCCGTCATTCGCAATTGCGGAGATGAAGAATCTGTTGTCCTGGCACTGATAGAAAATATTCAACGCGCAGATCTCAATCCCATGGAAATGGCTAAGACTTACCATCGGATGATGAACGAATTTGGACTAACCCAGGACACAATTGCGCAACGAGTCGATTGTGAGCGATCGTCTGTTGCCAATATCGTACGTCTTATCAATCTCCCCTTGGAGATCCAGCAGCTGATTGAAACGAATCAACTGTCCATGGGACATGCCAAAGTCATTCTCGGTCTTCACGAACAGAATGAACAGCTTAAAGTGGCCAAGTTGGTTGTTTCAAATGTTTTATCGGTGAGAGAAACAGAAAAACTGATAGAGTCCGCATCAGTTGCAAGGAAGCGAGGGACAAAAGAGTTGCAGCGAACGCCTTGGTCTGACGTAGAAGAGCGTCTACAGAAACGATTAGGCACTAAAGTCGTAATCCAGAAAGGAAAACGAGGCGGTAAAATTGTCATTCACTACTTCTCTCCCCCTGAACTCGATGGAATTCTCGAGACACTTCTGAACTAGTCCACGCCACATTCTGGCTCAAGGAGGCCTGATTAAGTAGAGGCATACTTGTTGCTTATACGTATGCGCGGCCATGCGCATTATGATTGATTACTTCTCATGACGGCGTCACAGGTGTGCTGGAATAGTGGAGGCATCAACTGGAGGAGGCGCATTCATGTGGGGACAGGAAAAAAGAGAAGAGACAAGCTCTAACGAGCAGGAAGGCAAAGAGGTTACCATGATTGCTGCGAACTCAACAATTGCCGATGGGGCGGGAGACATTAGCGCCTTTGTGGGGAAGGGAGTCGAATTCAAGGGTACCATCTCCTATAGCGGCACGGTGAGAATCGATGGACACCTTGAAGGAGAAATTCATACAGACGGCGTGCTCCTGATTGGTGAAGAGGCCATCATCCAGGCAAAAATTACCGCCGGAACCATTGTATGTAAGGGAAAGATCACCGGGGATGTCGTTGCGAAAGACAGCATCAAGCTCCGTGCTCCGGCCATCATGAATGGAAGCATCAAGACGCCGATCCTTTCAATGGAAGATGGTGTGTTGTTCAACGGCGCACTCGAAATGGCTCATGGCGTTCGCGATGTCTCTCGGGATACCGCGTTGCTGCCCATCGGAGTGATCACGCCCCCTCATATTAAGCGCGTCAATGGCTAGTAAGCATATTACTATCTAGGTATTTTACCTTTATATTTGCGTGGCGACGGGCCATGCATGTGCGGGAAGGGCCTTAGGAGGCGATCATGTGGGCAATGAAAGAGCGCTCCCAGCAAGTCGAGCAAGGCAGCGAGAATTTTACGCTTTTAGGAAAAGGCACGGATTTCAAGGGTGTCGTGAGCTTTGATGGCACCGTTCGAATTGATGGGCGCGTCGAAGGCGAGATATATATAACCGGAACTTTGATTGTCGGAGAGCATGCCATAATCGAAGGCGTCATATCAGTTGGAGTGCTCATGAATAGCGGCAAGATCAATGGCACCGTCACTGCCATTGAAAAGATTCATATCCTTAAGCCCGGTGTACTTATTGGCGATATCCGAACCCCGGTCATTGCGATCGAAGAAGGTTCTCGTTTTCATGGAATGTGCGACATGGGAGATCATCATTGGAGCAGCGAACGTAACTCACCGGTCGACGTGTCTCCCAATCTTGTTGCATCTGCCCGTTAACTGCGGAAAACAGCCCCTAGCCCTTTTCCTCGCTCCTCAGTACAATGGCGCCCCTATGGCTTGCCCAACAGTTCTCCTTGGCATGAGCGGTGGAGTGGACAGCTGTGTCGCCGCAGCCCTTCTGGTACGCCAGGGCTACGACGTTCGTGGTGTCACGCTTCAGGTCTGGGAGCACGAAGACGAAACGGTTGCAGCCTCTAAGCGCTGGGAAGAACGGGGCTGCTGCAAGGTCGGTATTGCCCGATATGTCGCACAGAGATTGAAGATCTCGCATGAAGTAATCGACACCAGAAAAACCTTTCGTGCCGGCGTGATCGACGACTTTGTAACCGGCTATCTCGCAGGGACAACGCCCAATCCCTGTGTCCGGTGCAACGAGCGCGTCAAACTGCGGGGTCTCATTGAGCTTGCGGATGCGCGCGGGATCAATTTTGTGGCCACCGGTCACTATGTTCGTATTGGGGAATCCGAGGGGCTGTCGACTCTTCAACGAGCAGCCGATCCCAGGAAAGATCAAAGCTATTTTCTCTATCGCCTCAGGCAGTCATGGCTCGCGCGGCTGCTTTTTCCTGTGGGAGGCATGCAGAAGACTGCCGTGTGGAAGGAGGCGGAGGCATTGGGCCTTCCCGCAGATGAATTGAAGGAAAGCCAGGAAATTTGCTTCGTGAGCCATGGCGATTATCGAACTTTCATCGAGAAAGAGGCGCCTGTCGCCAAGAAGCCAGGGGCCTTTGTAGACAATGAAGGCCGCTACTTAGGCGACCACGAAGGAATTGCCTTTTATACGCCAGGCCAACGCCGAGGTCTTGGCATTGCCACCGGCCGCAGGCTCTATGTACAACAAGTACAGCCTGCTACCAATACGGTCGTCCTTGCAGAAGAAGAATCACTGCGTCGCAGTCAGTGTGACGTCGCAGATCTGAACCTTTTCGACTCCTCACTGCTTAGCGGATCGACAGAAGTCGAGGTCAAGGTCCGGTATGCCACACCTGCTACGCCTGCAACCATTCACTCTCGATCAGACGGCACCCTTCGTATTGCCTTCCATGAACCACAACGCGCATTGAGTCCAGGGCAATCAGCGGTTTTTTATCGAAACGATCGCGTGCTGGGCGGCGGCATCATCCAATCACTCTAGCTTCGTCAAAGTCTCCGCGTCATATTGACAGCCCTTATCCCCCAATGCTAACTTAGCGCGCCGCTTTTCGTGCGAGCCACGAAGGCTTCCCCGTTAATCAAAAAAAAGAGCGAACGGACCCATATAGTGATTAAGACAGCAGTGGCGCGACGTTATGCACAGGCGCTATTCGAGTTACTGGACCTATCCACCATCGAACCAACCCGCGCGGCCTTAACAGAGCTGGGACAAGCGATCAAGGATTCAGCCGAATTGCGCCATGTCGTGGCCTCACCGAGTTTTGGGGCCGAAGACAAAATTGCCGTCCTTGCAGAACTCGGTTCGCGTTTGGGGTGTCCTCCGGTCGGAAAAACTTTTCTCGAACTGTTAGTGAAGAAAAACCGCGTGGGCTTTCTTCCAGAAATCGCCGAGGCCTTTGCGAAACTTGCCGATGCATCGAAAGGCACCCAGCAAGTCACCGTGTTCTCCGCAACGGCCCTACCCCCAGACGAACAAGATCAAATCAGCAAACGCTTGCGCACAATGCTCAAGCGCCAAGTCGAAGTCACTTTTCATACTGACGCCCGCTATCTCGCCGGTGTGCAAATCCGTCTCGGCAGCACAGTGGTCGATAGTACCGTGCTGGGGCGGTTACAGGCGATGCAGAGTTTGTTGATTAAGGAGTAGCCATGCAGATTAAGGCAGAAGAAATCAGTTCGATTATCAAAGAAAAAATCAAAGGCTTCGACAAGCAGGTCGATGTCAAGGAAACCGGCTCGGTCATTCAAGTCGGAGACGGGATTGCCAAGGTCTATGGCCTCGACGGAGCCATGGCCGGCGAAATGCTCGAATTCCCCGGCGGCCTCTACGGGATCACGCTGAATCTCGAAGAAGATAACGTCGGTGCCGTGCTTATGGGCGATGATGTCGGGGTCAAGGAAGGAGATCCAGTCAAACGGACAGGACGCATTGCGGAGATTCCGGTCGGTGAAGCCTTAATCGGTCGTGTGGTGAATGCGATCGGCCAGCCTATCGATGGCAAGGGTCCTATTAAGTCGACCCTTTCGTCCCGTATTGAAGTCGTTGCCCCAGGCGTCAATACACGACAATCGGTGCGCGAGCCCTTGCAAACGGGCATTAAGGCCATCGACGCCATGATCCCCATCGGCCGTGGACAACGCGAGCTGATTATCGGCGACCGGCAGACCGGCAAAACCGCCATTGCCGTCGATACCATTATCAATCAAAAGGGCCTCAACGTCTTTTGTATCTATGTCGCCATCGGCCAGAAACGATCGACTGTCGCACGTGTCGTCAAGACGCTCGAAGAGAACCACGCGATGGATTACAGCATCGTGGTGGCGGCTACCGCGAGCGATGCAGCGCCCATGCAATACCTGGCGCCCTTCTCCGGTGCAGCGATCGGCGAGTACTACCGGGATAACGGCAAACATGCGTTGATCGTCTATGACGACCTCTCCAAGCACGCCGTGGCCTATCGTCAGTTGTCTCTGTTGCTCCGTCGTCCGCCAGGCCGCGAAGCCTATCCGGGCGACGTGTTCTATCTGCACTCCCGGTTGTTGGAGCGTGCGGCCAAGCTCAGCGACAAGCTCGGGGGAGGAAGCCTGACCGCGCTGCCGATCATTGAAACACAAGCCGGTGACGTGTCCGCTTACATTCCGACCAACGTCATTTCGATCACCGACGGGCAGATCTATCTCGGCAGCGATCTATTCTACTCCGGTATTCGTCCCGCGATTAACGTCGGCCTCTCGGTCTCCCGTGTCGGAGGTTCGGCTCAGATCAAGACCATGAAACAGGTCGCCGGTACCCTCCGGCTCGACCTCGCGCAATACCGCGAAATGGCCGCGTTCTCGCAGTTCGGGAGCGAACTCGACAAAGCGACCCAGATGCAGCTTGCGCGCGGCGTTCGAATGGTCGAGTTGCTCAAGCAAGGGCAATACAAACCGATGCCGGTCGCCGATCAAGTGCTGTCGATTTACGCCGGCGTCAACGGATACCTGGATGATGTACCCGTCGATAAAGTGCTAGAGTTTGAAACCGACCTACTGCACTACGTCCAGCAGCATCATCCTGAATTGAAGAAGGAAATTGCGAGCATCGGGAAAATCGATGACAAGGTCACCGGCAGACTGAAAGAGATTATCGCGACCTTTAAAAAGAAGATGGGGTACGGCGCCAAAGAGCCTGAGGTGGCCACGAAGGGCAAAGTGGCGGGTGAAGGTGGCGAAGCGGCGAAAGCCGTTACGACTGGTGCGGTTCTTGATGCAAAAGGCGGTGAGAAGAAAGGGCTGCAGCATTAAGCTGAGAGCTGAAGGCTGATTGCTGAAAGCTAAGAAACAATGCCGAGTCTTCAATCACTACGTCGTAAAATTGCGGTGTTTTAAGATACACAAAAGATTACCAATGCCATGAAGATGGTGGCAGGGCGGAATATGGTGCACGGATGGCAGCGATGGATTGTGCGACGTGGAACACAGGACAACTGATCAGCAAAGTGACCTTGCATTACAACAAGACCTGCCAGACTGCCATTACCATAGAACTGATGGACATCGGCGGCGGTGCAGAGGCACTCAAATAAGATCAATGTTCAATGCTAAATTTTGAATGTTTAATTTCGGATGAGCGCATTTTCAGCCGATTCAACATTCAACATTGAATATTCAAAATTACACTAAAGGTGAAAGATGAGCATAGGAAAAGTCATTCAGGTCATCGGACCGGTGGTAGACGTGGAGTTTCCTCCCGGTCAACTGCCGAACCTTTATAACGCCCTCAAAGTGACTCAGGAAGAGAATAAGGCCGCCGGCACGCCGGCTGTCCGCATCACGCTCGAAGTCGCACTGCACCTCGGTGAAAACCGCGTCCGCGGCATCGCGATGTCCATGACCGATGGTCTCACGCGTGGGATGGATGTGCACGATACCGGGGCGCCGATTTCTGTCCCGGTCGGCCGCGAAACATTGGGGCGACTGATCAACGTGTTGGGCGAACCAGTCGACGAGATGGGCCCCATCAAGACGACAAAGACCTATCCCATTCACCGGCCTGCGCCTCGCCTCGAAGATCAGGACACGAAGACCGAAGTCCTCGAAACCGGCATCAAGGTCATCGATCTTCTCGAGCCGTACAGCAAGGGCGGCAAGATCGGCCTCTTCGGTGGAGCCGGAGTCGGCAAGACCGTCATCATCATGGAGCTCATCAACAACATTGCCTTGCACCACGGTGGTTACTCGGTGTTCGCAGGCGTCGGTGAGCGGACTCGTGAAGGCAACGACCTTTGGCACGAAATGCAGGAGTCGAAGGTCATCGATCCCAAGGACTTCACCAAGTCGAAAGTCGCGCTGGTCTATGGCCAGATGAACGAGCCACCCGGCGCGCGCCTGCGTGTCGCATTGACCGGACTGGCCGTCGCCGAATATTTCCGTGACGAAGAAAACCAGGACGTTCTTCTCTTCGTGGACAATATCTTCCGGTTTACCCAGGCCGGTTCAGAAGTGTCCGCATTGCTCGGCCGAATGCCGTCCGCAGTCGGCTATCAGCCCACCCTCTCGTCCGAGATGGGTCAACTGCAAGAGCGCATCACCTCCACCAAGCGTGGATCGATCACCTCGGTGCAAGCCGTCTATGTGCCGGCTGACGACCTGACCGACCCAGCGCCGGCCACGGCCTTCGCCCACTTGGACGCGACCACCGTGTTGTCGCGGCAAATTGCGGAGCTGGGTATCTATCCAGCCGTCGACCCGCTCGACTCCACCTCGCGTATTCTCGACCCGCAAGTCATCGGCGACGATCATTACAAGGTGGCCCGCGGAGTCCAGTCCGTCTTGCAGAAGTACAAAGACCTCCAAGACATTATCGCCATTCTCGGCATGGACGAATTGTCGGAAGACGACAAGATGGCGGTGGCCCGTGCACGAAAAATCCAAAAGTTCCTCTCACAGCCGTTCCACGTCGCCGAAGCGTTCACCGGATCGCCTGGTAAGTACGTGAAGCTCAAAGACACGGTGCGGAGCTTCAAGGAAATTCTCGATGGCAAGTATGACCATCTCCCGGAACAGGCCTTCTACATGGTCGGCCCGATCGAGGAGGTGATTGCGAAGGCAGAAAAGATGGGAGTGAAGGTATAAGCAAGCGGAGGCTCTTGTGCGCGCACGTCAGAGCATCCCGCCTGCTCATCCCTTTTGATGAGCACGTAGGAGATATATGGCAGGAAAGTTATTATTAGAAGTGGTGACGCCGGAGAAGTTGCTCTTAAGCCAGCAGGTGGATGAGGTCATTGCACCAGGCTCAGAGGGTGAGTTCGGCGTGTTGCCGGGACACTGTCATTTCCTTTCTACGTTACGCATCGGCGAGCTTCGCTATCGCATCGGAGACCAGACCAACCACATGGCGGTCCTCTGGGGCTATGCGGAAGTAACACCAACCAAAGTGACGATCATGGCCGAGATCGCCGAGAAGGCCGAGGATATCGATGTCGACCGCGCACAAGCGGCAGTGGATAAGGCTGAACAGCGACTCAAAGCCGGCGGCCTGCCGTCCGATGTCAAAGAAGCAGAAATCAGTCTCGAAAAAGCCCGCCTCCGCAAGAAGATCGCCGACCGCGCCTATAAGACCGGCCACGCCTAATTCTCGCATCGTCAACGCACGCCAGCATTTCGAACAAAGCCTGTGGTGACGCCTTACTTCCGGAGCAGAGAGGGGAATGGAGTCTGTTGATCTCCTGTGTTCGCGCAACGCGCGCCGCGGAGCACACCAGGCGTCTCAATCGCCCCGCCTATCTTGCACGTCTCGCGTCACGATCCCTGGCCGTTCTCGCACGAGTGTGAAAGGTACGGTCAAGCAATGACCTCAGGGCTCCTCTTAGACCACTCAACATGACAGACCGACTGGTTTAAAGATAACAGACTACGTCATCGAAGGAGGAAGGCCTATAAAGACACGAAATCCGTAGACCCCGCCTGTGGAGGAGCGAAGCCTCTCGCACGAGCCTGAGTCCATGCAGAAGTATTCGCATGAGGAGAGAGAACGGATCGCGAAGAAAGCCTACGAACTCTATGAGCAACGGGGATGACAGGGGGAGCGCGACGTGAAAGATTGGCTGAAAGCCGAGGAGCTCGTCCGCAAGAAAATGAATACCACCAGCGAGTGAAAGCGCTCCATTCTCCCTGATCGCGCCATTTCGTTCACTGACCACGCGCAGGCCGTCGGCCATCTATTACAGCATGGCCTCGAAACTGAGGCTCACGCTGGTATCGGCCTTTGATTCTGTCTTGCCCTTAGACGCCATTGGTTGTGCTAATTCTTCTCTGAAACAAGCCGAAATCAAACCCGCTATTGTGCCGAAGAATACCCCTTTCCTCTGGGAAATCACCCTGCCGTGAGAGAAAGGAGAGGGAGCGAGATGTTGAACGTTCAAGGATGAATGGCGAATTGAGGAGTCTGAAGGCTGAGAGCGGACAGACAGGAAAGATATAACGGCCGACTGGGCAGTCTGGTCTATTTAGTCGGTCTTGTTGGCCAGATCGAAGAATTCGCCAGGCTAACCAAGAAAACCAGTCTGCCTGCTTAGAAGAAGATCGATTGCCAGAATGAAGTAATCCAATTCTTGAAGAAGGACAACCAGTCCTCTTCGACTGGATCGGGCAGCTGATTGCCTGCAGACTGCAGCTTGGGATTCGCCGCGGGCTGATTTACTGGTGCTACCGTTGTCGTCACTGTCGACATGGGTACAGATTCGTTTGGAACTAGCGTGTGTACTGGAGGAACAAGAGCTGTTTGGGGTGCTGGAGAGACTGATAATGTACTGAGTTCTTCTACCTCACTTAATTTTGACGTATGATTTTCCACGGTCGATTGCAGCCTGGCCTGCTCTTCGGTCGAACGTTTGACCGCATACCGCAAACTCTTCTGCTGGGTGGTCAGGTTCTGGATCGTGCGAGTAAGCGTGCTCAACCGTATTTGTGACGCAGTACGCTCAGCCTTCATCACTTTCCTGGCTTGCTTGAGTGCCGACAAGGCGACTTCTCTTTCTCTTGCAATGCCGCTCTGGATTTGCTGGAGGTCGCTAACTTGTTCGGTGAGCCCCTGCGTTTCGGTGCTGACGTTACGAAGTTCGGCCTTCGCCGCTTCGAGATCAGCGGCAGCTGTATCGTAGGTGCGCTGCGTTACACAGGCGCCGGTAGTGAGTGTGGTGAGACACAACATCCCGATTGCTGCGGTTTGAATCTTTTTGCCTCGCCTCATAATGTCGTCCTTATCGCGATCGCTCAGAATGCTTTCCCTGGAAACGGCACGAATGGGAAATGTTCGGCTTTATGATAATCAGTATAATTTTTAAGGCGAACCTGCAAGCAAAACGCTGATTTCTGCAAGAGTCCCGCACGAGACCAAAGGTCACAACTGCCGCAAGGCGCAAGACGCATTTCACATACCGAAGTTGGCCTGGTGAGGAGAATGACTGTTTCAACATCCTGTTAGCGCTATAGAGGTTCTGTGAAAACTCGTAGTCCAACGAGATATCACGCCTATTTCTCTAGCAGAATTTCGACTACCATAACGTCTATGATGTAATCTAAGTTAAAGTATTTATTAGGGCTGCGCTGTGCGTGTTGTGGCCACTATCGTAGGCATGGTTGACGACGCCGCCTAGGCTCCGTACGCCACCCTTAATGCCGAGTTGTCTTGACGCCCTGCGGGGGCGTACTCTACGCTGATTTCTTGAACGCCGGTTCTTCCTGAGCTTGAGGGAGACGAGCGAGCACAGCTCAGACCACAGCCTAACTTCGTGGGGTGATTGATGACCTATTGTGTTGGCGTGATCATGGATTCCGGCCTAGTCCTCGCGTCGGATTCACGAACCAATGCGGGGGTGGATCAGGTCGGCAACTTTCGCAAAATGACGGTGTTCGAACGTTCTGGTGATCGAGTGATCGTGATGCTCAGTTCCGGCAACCTTGCCGTGACTCAGGGCGTGGTGGCCCTGCTGGAACAGCGTGCGCAGATGCATCAGCAGAACATCTGGAATAGCGCCTCCATGCATGATATCGCCTGCCTCGTCGGAGAGACGTTGCGCGAAGTGCAGAAACGGGACGGGCCCTATCTCATGCAACACAATATCGAGGCCAGTGCGACCTTCATCGTGGGTGGACAAATCCGTGGTGAACGGCACCGGCTTTTCAATATGTACACGGAAGGCAATTTCATTGAAGCGACGCAGGATACGCCCTATTGCCAGAACGGAGAGATCAAATATGGGAAGCCCATCATCGACCGAGTAATCAACTACTCTACCAGCCTAGTGGAGGCAGCGAAATGCGTCCTGATCTCGTTCGATTCAACCATGCGCAGCAATATTTCCGTCGGTCCCCCGATTGACTTGCTGTGTTACGAGCGAGACAGCCTGAAAGTTGGACTCCAGCGGCGACTGGGAGAACAAGACTCCTATTTCGTCGAGGTGCGGCAGCGGTGGGGAACGGGGTTGAAGCAGCTGTTCACCAACCTACCTGACCCACATTGGGAGGATTGATCGTATGAGCATTCGGGTCGCACTCAGCCACAAGACCCATTATCGTTTTGATCGGCGGGTGAGCCTCTCTCCCCATGAAGTCAGGCTGCGCCCCGCCCCTCATTGCCGAACCCGCATTCTGAGCTATTCACTAAGTGTCCGCCCAACCAATCATTTCATCAACTGGCAGCAGGATCCCTACGGTAATTACGTGGCGCGCCTCGTCTTTCCGGAGCCGGCCACTGAACTCGAGGTGGTGGTGGATGTGGTGGCCGATATGACGGTGATCAACCCGTTCGATTTTTTTGTCGAGCCAACCGCCGAGCGATATCCGTTTATCTACTCCCCACAGTTGACGAAGGAGTTGGTGCCATTCCTCGAAGTCGAACCCTGCGGGCCGTTGCTTGGAGCCTGGTTGGAACGGTTTAAGAATGCCAACCGCGGAGAGTCGAATTTCATTAACGACGTTCTGGTTCGCCTCAATCAACGGCTTCAAAAAGATATCGACTATATTGTCCGACTAGAACCTGGCGTTCAAACCTATGAGCAGACGCTACAATCGCGGCGGGGTTCGTGTCGTGATAGTGGTTGGCTGTTGGTGCAAATCCTCCGACACTTGGGCCTCGCCGCGCGCTTTGTATCGGGGTATTTGATCCAACTGGTTGCGGATGTGACACCGCTCGAGGGACCCGCCGGTCCCAAGCAGGATTTCACCGACCTCCACGCCTGGGCGGAGGTCTATATTCCTGGCGCCGGATGGATCGGGCTCGATCCGACGTCAGGCTTACTCGCAGGAGAAGGGCATATCCCCTTGGCCTGCACGGCCTCTCCGTCCAGTGCCGCGCCGGTGATCGGCTGTACCGATGTGTGCGAATCCGAGCTCGACTTCAGCATGTCGGTCACGCGGATTCACGAAGATCCACGTGTCACAAAGCCCTATACCGACGAACAATGGCTGGCTATCGAGATGTTGGGCCGGCAGGTCGATGCCGATTTGCAAGCCAGCGACGTGCGCCTCACGATGGGAGGAGAACCGACGTTTGTCTCGATCGACGATATGGAGGGTGCCGAGTGGAATACCGATGCGCTCGGCCCCACCAAGCGCAAGCTCGCCGGTGATGTCCTCAAGCGACTGAAAAATCGCTTTGCGCCAGGCGGCCTGCTGCACTATGGCCAGGGCAAATGGTATCCAGGAGAACCCTTACCCCGTTGGGCGCTGGGGTGCTATTGGCGGCTGGATGGTGAACCAGTTTGGCTTGATCCAGCATTGGTTGCCGATGAATCAGTCTCCTATAGCTATTCGGCCGATCACGCGCAGAAATTTGCAACCAAGTTGGCCGAACGACTCAATCTGAATCCAGCCTTTGCCATCCCTGCCTACGAAGATGTCTGGCATTTGCTGATGGAGGAACAGAGGCTGCCGGTCAATGTGGACCCGCTCGAAAAGGACCTCAAGGATCCGGAGCAGCGTCAGACCTTGGCTCGATTGCTGGATCGCGGGCTGGGGGAAGTGGCCGGCTATGTGTTGCCTCTGAGAGCAGTGACGCCGCCGGCGCTCCGCCACTTGGGTCCACGCAAAGCCCAATGGATTTCCGGCCCCTGGCCGCTGAAGCGCGGGCGTCTCTACCTCCTGCCAGGAGATTCGCCGATGGGCTATCGGCTGCCCTTGACCTCGCTCCCCTGGGCAGCTCCGGAAGATGTAGAGATCGAACTAGAACGAGACCCTCTGGAGGCGCGCGAGCCCTTAGGACCGACAGAGTCTCGACCGCGCGCATCGGGAACGCCCGATCAACGGCAACTCTCGATCACAACATCTTGGGCGGTCGGTAAATCGGCTCGCGATGTGGTTCGGACAGCATTATGCGTGGAAGTCCGGCAGGGACGGCTGCATGTCTTCATGCCGCCACAGTCCTATCTGGAAGATTACCTCGATCTGGTCAGCGCGGTTGAGCAGACAGCCGCTGAACTGCAGAGCCCTCTGTGGGTGGAAGGCTATCCGCCTGCCTATGATCCCCGATTGCAGTCGTTCAAAGTCACTCCAGATCCAGGCGTCATCGAAGTCAACATTCACCCTGCCAAGACCTGGGACGAACTGGTCAGTAACACACACATCCTCTATGAGGAGGCGCGCCAATCACGGTTGAGTACGGAAAAGTTCATGCTCGATGGGCGCCATACCGGCACAGGCGGCGGGAACCATGTCACATTAGGCGGCCATACGCCGGCAGACAGTCCGATTTTGCGCCGACCGGATCTGCTCAGGAGCCTCACCACCTATTGGCTGAATCATCCTGGATTGTCCTACCTGTTCTCCGGCATGTTTGTGGGGCCGACCAGTCAAGCGCCAAGAGTAGATGAGGCCCGTCATGATCACCTTTATGAACTCGAGATCGCGTTTCAGCAGATGGCGGCCAAGCAGATTGCCGGGCAAGAAACCCTGACGCCGTGGCTGGTGGACCGCCTCTTGCGGCATCTGTTCGTGGACCTGACCGGCAATACACACCGAGCGGAATTTTCCATCGACAAGCTCTATTCGCCTGATTCCGCGATGGGACGCCTGGGTTTGGTGGAATTCAGGGCTTTCGAAATGCCGCCTCATCCCCGGATGAGCCTGTCACAGATGCTGTTGCTGCGTGCCCTCGTCGCGAAGTTCTGGAACCAGCCCTATCACGCTCAGGTGGTGCGCTGGGGAACCGAATTGCACGACCGATTTATGCTGCCCCATTTCGTCGCGCAAGATATGAAGGATGTGATGTGGGACTTACAGACCGGTGGATATCCGTTTCGTGGTGAATGGTTTGCGCCGTTTCTTGAGTTCCGCTTTCCCCGGTACGGCAGCGTAGTTTCTGAGGGCATTGAGCTTGAGCTGCGCCAGGCCATTGAACCCTGGCACGTGTTAGGGGAAGAAGCGGTCGCGGGCGCTACCGCGCGCTACGTGGACTCTTCGGTGGAACGCATTCAAGTCAAGGTCAACGGCTTGACCGATGCACGCCACGTCGTGACGTGCAATGGTCGGCCGGTCCCACTCCATCCGACCGGAACGCGCGGCGAGTTCGTGGCAGGAGTCCGCTACCGGGCCTGGCAACCGCCATCAGGGTTGCATCCGACCATCCCGGTGCAGTCCCCGCTGGTATTTGATCTCGTCGATACCTGGACCGGCCGCGCGATTGGCGGGTGCACGTACCACGTGGTGCATCCTGGAGGACGGAGCGCTCCCTCGTTTCCGGTCAACGCGAACGCAGCCGAAGCTCGTCGCATGGCGCGTTTCTGGGATTACGGTCATACGCCGGGACCCATGACGATCCGACCTGAAGAGCGGAATCGGGACTTTCCCTTTACCCTCGATTTGCGCCGCCGGCCCGAATCCAGATAAGCCGTCCGACAAAGACCACAGCTCACTGAATTTTCTCCTCCGCCATCACCCCTTCGACCGGACGCTGCGCAAAGAACGTTTCGTAGATGGCGTCGTCAATCCGATTAAGCTTGAATTGAAAGCCATCGAAAAACTCATGCAACCCGCCCGATAAGATCTCCGTCATATCGATGTAGTCCATTTCCGACCGTAACCGTCCCAACCGCTTTTCTGCGAGATTGTTATGCCGGTCGCTTTCTGATCCGGCAATCGCATGGAGCGAATCCTCGGCCTTAATGAGGCAATAGCGGATGGCTCGTGGAAAGTTCGGATTGAGAATCAGAAATTCGACCACAGGGTTGGGTGCGATACGGCCATGCTGTTTGCAATACATCTCGAGAGCGCTGGCGGATTTCAACAAGGCGGACCACTGGATAATATCGAACGGCGTGCCGACCTCGGCCACGGTCGGGAGCAGCATGAAATATTTCACATCGAGGATGCGGGACGTCTTGTCCGCTCGCTCCAGCAGGCGGCCGAGCCTGGCAAAGTGCCAGCCTTCTCCGTGCGACATGGTGGCATCGGTAATTCCCAGGAAGAGATGACTGGCGGCTTTGACATCTGACAGAAATGCATGGAGATTGTGGCTGGATAACCCTTTGGACACGGCATCCCTGACCATAAAATGGAAACGGTTAACCTGCTCCCACATGTCAGTAGAAATAATTTCCCTGACCGATCGAGCGTTCTCCCGCGCGGCCACGAGGCAGGACAAGATCGAATTGGGGTTTGCGGCATCGGCCGAAAGAAATCGGATCACGGCCTCCTTGGTGGCTTTGCCATATCGGTTCGCAAACACCTCGTGGTCGCCCGAGGTGGCGACTAGCGGTTCCCATTGCTCTGCGGTCCCTCGGGGCAGATCAAGGGTGAGATTCAGATTAACCTCGATGAATCGGGCGTAGTTCTCCGCCCGTTCGATATAACGGTTCAGCCAATAGATCGAACTCGCCACTCGGCTCAGCATTGTTGACCACACCCCGCGCACTCGGCGCGCGCTCGTCTGCTGCCGATCTGCGATTCGTTGACAAACGAGGGGGTCACGATAAGACCCACGTATCTTTGTTCCCCCCGCCTTGAGACGAATTCACCACGAGAGACCCTTTCCGCAACGCCACGCGTGTCATGCCTCCCGGCAGCACATAGATATCCTGGCCATACAATACGTACGGACGCAGGTCGACATGACGCCCTTCCAAATGGTCTTCCACGAGGGTGGGCACTCGCGAGAGTGCTAGGGTGGGTTGAGCGATGTAATTGCGCGGGTCGGCCAGGATACGATGGGCACAGTCCTCACGCTCTTGCTTCGACGCGTGAGGGCCGATCATCATTCCATACCCACCGGCTTCATTGGTAGCTTTCACCACCAGTTGGTCCAAGTGTTCCAGCACATACGCCCGGTCCCGTTCATCAGAACAGACATAGGTAGGCACGTTCCGGAGTATGGGCTCCTCAGCCAAGTAATATTTGATGATCTTGGGGACGTACGCGTAGATCGCTTTGTCGTCTGATACGCCGGTGCCGGGCGCATTGACGAGCGCCACTCTCCCTTTCTTGTACGACTCCATGAGACCAGGCACGCCCAGCACAGAGTCGCGCCTAAAGGTGAGCGGGTCCAAGTAGTCGTCGTTGACTCGCCGGTAGATGACGTCCACGCGCTGCAATCCCTTCGTAGTCCGCATGTGTACGGACCCGTCCACCACCACCAGATCGTTGGCTTCGACCAATTCCACTCCCATTTTTTGCGCGAGCAGGGAGTGCTCGTAATAGGCGGAATTGTAAATTCCGGGAGTCAGGATCACGACGGTAGGATCGGGAAGGTCAGAGAGATACCTGAGCATGTCCAGGAGTTGGCTTGGATAGCCATCGACCGGCCGCACGCGATACGCATCGAACAGCTCCGGAAACGTCCGCTTCATGACCTGCCGTGCCTCTAGCACATAGGCGACGCCGGACGGGCAGCGCATGTTGTCCTCGAGGACGTAGTAGTGGCCATCGCTGATTCGGACCAGGTCGATCCCGGCGATGTGACACCAGATTCCACGTGGTGGATTGAGACCCATACAGGCTTGCAAAAAGCCCTTGCCGGAATAGATCAGTTCGGTGGGCACCACTCCGTCTTTAAGGATCTTCTGATCGTGGTAAACATCATCGATGAAGAGATTCAGTGCGCGCATGCGCTGACGAAGCCCTGACTCGATGTGCTCCCAATCCGTCGCTTCGACAATCCTAGGCACAATATCGAAGGGAAAGATTTGCTCATGCCCGTCGTTGCTGCCATAGACGCCGAACGTCATTCCCATGTTAAGAATGACGCGCTCTGCCGCCTGCTGGCGTTTCCTGAGTTCCCCTTCCGGCAGTGAGGCAAACTTTCTCAGCAAGAGGGCGCTACCGGGCCGTGGCTGGCCGGTCTTCTCATACAGCTCGTCGTAGAACTCTCCAGGATCGTACTGTGAGAATTTCATGTCAGGCTTTCAGATGGCTTATACGCTTCTTCCTGCTGCTCCGCGTTGGTCGATGTGTGACTACGGTTGTGATACCGCCGCCCAAGCTTACTCTTGCTTCAGCAGGATCTCAATGACTAGTCCACCCATCACATTGTTTACGTACTATATTATTTTGACTTCTCTGGTGCACATCATGACAGCCAATGCAAGATTGAGTGGCGGCGCGATCCGGGTAGATAGTCTTGAAATAGGCCTGATTGCCGATCCTGACTGTAAGGGCGGTATATCGTTCTGGATGTTCATGCATAGCTGCTAGCCCGTTTACCCCAACTCTCCGTCTGGGCCATTGTATCGATCGATCGGCCACAGACTGATCAACCGGTACGGACCTTCGTTTCAGTCTTCAAGGTCAGGTCTCTCGCCTCCGCTAGGAGAACTGAACAGGTAATGGCAAAGTCTGGTTCTCCGCGCCCCAATATCCGCTGTCAAGGATCCCTCTTGCTTCTGCATGCGCGCGACGACATGAATAGTGAAATGGGCACGGACGGGTTCAACGACTGCATTGGTGTAATCCGTGACCGTTTCCGGGAGAGTGCCCGGCAGGTCTGCAGCGCATCACCCTTTCGTGAACGAGAAAAATAATATCACCCGCCCTACAGTCAGGCCGACTGTCCACATAACGGTTATGTCTCTCTGCTTGGCATCGGCCCAACCTCGCTTTTGTCACCCTAGTCCGAGTCAACTGGAGAGGCAATCGGTCGGCAGGCCAGTGCGTGACCGGATAGGGCTCCCGATTGCAATTGAACCTTGCGCTACAGTAGCGTGGGTTGGACGTACTGGTGAGGGCAAGTCTTCTATGGTGACTGATTTTGTCGTGACTGCTGGGGAGCTACCCAAACGGCTGGATATTTTTCTGGTCAATCGTGAGCCCAAGTTATCGCGGTCGGCTCTGCAACGGTTAATTGGGCAAGGGCGTGTGCGGATCAACGGTCAGGTTGTCAAGCCCAGTCAAAAGATCAAGCCTGGCGACACCATCGCCTTCGATATTCCGAAAGCGGAGCCGCTGGAACTCAAAGGCGAGTCGATTCCACTTGAGATTCTCTATGAAGACGACGTGTTGCTACTGCTCAATAAACCAGCCGGTCTGGTGGTTCATCCTGCACCGGGTCATTGGACCGGGACGCTGGTCAACGCCCTCCTCCATCATTTTCAGACCTCCGGCGGCACGGTGTCGACGATTGGCGGGAAAGAACGGCCTGGACTGGTCCATCGTCTAGATAAGGATACCTCAGGCGTGATGGTGATTGCGAAGACAGACGAAGCCCATCGTGCCCTTTCGGCTCAATTCAAGTATCACACGATCACACGGGTGTACGAGGCGCTGATCTCAGGCGTGCCTAAGAAAGGACATGGGTTGATTGAGCTGGCGATTGGCCGCGACAAGAAGGAACGGAAAAAATTCTCCGCCCATACGGCGCGGCCAAAGGAATCCGTGACGGAATACAAGGTTGACCATCGATTTGGCAAACTAGCCTCCCATGTGCTGTTGTACCCACGCACAGGCAGGACGCATCAGCTTCGTGTCCATCTGACATCCCTGGGCCATCCGATTCTAGGAGATCAGACCTACGGCGGGAGGAAAGTCTGCATGGTAGAGAATGTCGAGATCCCGCGTGTGATGTTGCATGCGAGAACCCTCGGTTTCCGTCACCCTTCCACCGGTGAGTTTCAGGAATATACAAAGCCGTTTCCACCCGATATTGAGCTGGTGGTTCAGGCCCTTGATAGTCTCACGCCATCTCACGCCGTCAGAAAATCTTGACAGATTTCTCAGCTGAGCATATTCAGTGCCGCCTCGAAGGATAAGGTCATGCAGACTGCAGATGTACTGGACGTGATAGGGGGATTGATTGCTCAGCTAAAGATCTATGCGTCAAAATTGCCGCCGATCGTTCATCTGTCGGCGGTGCCGACCGGCGTGAAGCCCAAGTTTGAGGCGATCGAAGAGTATGAAGAGATCGTCTCCCGATTCAGGAGCCAGAGCGCCGGAACTTCCTATAGAGGCCTGAATGAATTATTTGTGGAATCGTTAGAAGCCTTCGAAGTCGGCCGATTGCTCGGCTCGGTTCATCCACTCCTCTCGGTGCTCGACCATCTGGAGCGGATGCAGCGGGATAGAGAAATCGAAGTCGGCCGGACCGACCAGAGGCGCACAGGTGAGTATCGATCCACCTTGAATAAAATTTTACCCGGTAACAAGCCGGAGTTGGACGGAGCCGGACGGGGGATGTGAGGCTGAAGTTTTGAGTTCTGAGTGTTGAGCTTCCTTGCTAACTCAGAACTCAAAACTCTTCACTTCGCCAAGCGGTTAATGGCCCATTTTAGGGCCGGCGGCATTGTCTCCCTGCGAAACGAGCGTGAAGCGAACGGTTGATCCACAATGAGGGCATTTGGCTCGAAACGTCGACTCATCGAGAGATTCATATTGGTTCTCTGTGAGCCACATAAGTTGAGCGCACTTGGGACAGCTACGAACTTGCGTTGCCATGACGTTCCTCGTACACTCCGTATGAATTGAACTGCTGTAACTGGGAGATACTCTAGTACAAGATGCCCCCGACCCTCAAGCCCGCCATCACCTTCTCTGAAAAGAAGGATCTCAACCCAGCCAAGCTTGTTCGCCTCTACCAGCAAGCGCCATGGGCCAAAGGACGAACCCTTGAAGATGCACGCAAGATGTTGCGCCACACCGACGTGGCCGTGACCGCTTGGAATGGGGATCTGCTGATCGGATTTGGCCGGGTATTAACCGACTATGTCTACCGGGCGACCATCTGGGATGTGATTGTCGACAAGACCTATCAGCGTCAGGGTGTCGGAGCGAACATTGTCCAGCACATCTTGAACCACCCCCGCCTCAAGAAAGTCGAGCTCTTCTGGCTCTGCACCCGCATGCCGGGCTTTTATGAAAAGCTTGGGTTTAGCTCGAAGGAGCAGACTGGGATGGTTTGGAGCCGATCCAAGCAAGGCCGACAAGAGTAGCGAGCTTTCTCCAAGTCTAGCATCATTTGTCTCTGTCCATCTATCAGACCTGAGGCGGAGCCCCCGCAAATCGGGGGTTCCGCCTCACTCAAGCTGTTTCGAATATTCAGAAACTAAAAGAAGAGTTTGGCGCCGAAGAGAAAGCCGAAGGAAGAGGCATTCCAGTCGTTGTTGAGACCTCCACTCACAGTCGCATGTCCGTCATTGCGCTTATAGGCCATTTCCGTATTCAACGCAAACTGCTTGGTCAACATATAATCAGCACCCCAACCGAGTCTCCAAGCAAAGGTGTTGCTAGGGCTAATTTGGTTACCGGCATTTCCTCCAAAGCTATTCACGTTTACGCCGAAGCTCATGTTGGCATAGGGAACAACCGGGCCAAATTTGACCGGACGGACTTCAACAGTCGGGAGCACAGAGACTGTGTCTTGATGCCCAAGATCGATCAACGGCCGCTCCACACTTACTCCATGGCGTTCCCATTCCAACATCATACCGGCCAGGAGCCACTTATTGAGGCTATACATCGCTTGGAAATTGACCAAGGATCCTACGTCGGTCGAGCTATTGGTAGTCAACGATTGGGTCAATGGGGCAAATCCTGCGCGCATACCGAGCACGACTTTGCCAGGCTCTATTCCGCCTTGTTCCATCTTCCACTCTTCTGCCTTAGCTTGGCTGCCTAGGGCAAGCGCGCTCATCACCATGAAACCTACCAAACCCCATCGAGCGATAACGATACCCATTGAATAAACCCTCCGTAATATATTGGTGTGAATGGCTTACAGATAAAGCATTTCTCCATGTCACCAAAGCAAGTTCAGTACCCCAATCTCACTTCACTCCATTATGATCTGATGACCGGAATTGCCTATTCAATATGAATACTTACGGTTCTCACCTTTCCTGGGCGATTCCGTGGGAATCCTGGCACCGTTCCCTATGAGGAATATGTCTCATAGTCGACGCAGCATTGTATGGATAGCCCTACAGGAGGAGAGCCAACATGGAAGTGGGCGAGAATTCAGTTAGCAACGTGTGAGATGGAGTTGAAATCAAGTAGCGGCAACAGATTGCCGCTGTCGCTTGGGAGAAAAAATGACCGCAACAAAGAACAATACTGTGGCGAGCAACACAATGGCGGGACCGGAGGGAATATCCCAGTAGGAGGAGATAAGGACTCCTCCCACTGAGCAGGTAATTCCGATAAGGACCGAATACCAAGTCAGCGTCGAGAGACTATGTGTCAGTTGGTAAGCGGTAGACGCCGGTATTAAGATCATCGCAAAGACAAGAATCGCACCGACAGTCTTAAGCGATATCACTACCGTGAGTGCAATCAGAGTCAGTAAGAGAAAAAATATGCGCCTGGCCGGTACCCCGGAAGCTTCCGCCATTTCCTGGTCGAATGCAATAAAGTACAGCTCTTTCGAAAAGAGCACAATCGCACCAATAACGACGATGCTCAACCCGGCAATTATGCCCAGCTCCTCACTAGTCACGGCAAGCACATTTCCAAAGAGATAACCATAGATCTCGGCATTATAGGTCTTCATGAGACCGATGAAGAGAATGGCCAGGGCCATGGTGGCGGTATAGAGAATGCCGATAGAGACATCCAGCTTCATCCGTCCCTTTTCTTCCACCCATCCCGTGATCCAGACTGTGGCGAGACCGAAGAGAATGGCCATGAGCAGCGGTGGCCAGCCCATGAGATAACCGAGTGCGACTCCGGCAAACGCCGCATGGGCCGTACCGGCTCCCATAAACGCGAGACCTCGCAGCACAACAAAGACACCGATAACTGAGCAGAGCCCCCCCACCATCGCTGCAGCGAGGAGAGAACGTTGCATAAAATCGTAGGCGAGGAGGTCTAGCATCGTGCAGAATGATCAATGGTGATGGTGGTAGTCCTCGACAATAACAAGGTCTTTCTCTGTAATAACAAGGTCTTTGCCATAGACCTGGCTAAGAATTTCTGGCTTTAGCACATCGGCAGGAGGCCCCGCGGCGTAAAGGCGAGTCTTGAGGAGCACGAGCCGGTCTACCCGCGAACGGATCATGTTGATGTCGTGGGTGATCAAAAGGACGGTCAAGCCTAACTCTTCGTGCAGTTGCTGCACCAACTCGATAACATTGTGCTGCGTCGTGATGTCCAGTCCGGTCGTCGGCTCATCGAGCAACAACACATCCGGTTGCTGGGCCAAGGCTCTGGCGATGAAGACCCGCTGCTGCTGCCCTCCGGAGAGGTGCCCCAGCGCACTGTCTCGATGCCCCTCCATTCCCACATGTGATAACGCATCCAGCGCGATCTTACGATCTTTCCCTGATGGCCGTGCGAACAGGCCTAATGTTCCATACCGCCCCATCATGACGGTTTCCAGTACCGTGACGGGAAAGTTACGATCGACTACTCCCTTCTGAGGCAGGTAGCCGATCCTAGCCCTGTGGTGACAGCGCAGCTCATCACAAGCACAGTCGAATATTTTAAGGTGGCCCTTTATCGGAGCCATCAATCCGAGAACCGCGCGGCAGAGCGTCGTCTTCCCTGACCCATTGGGTCCGATAACCCCAACGAACTCGCCGGACTGAATCTCAAGCGAGATATCATCAAGGGCAACCACTCCGGGAAACCCAAAGGTGGCATGATCGAAATGAATGATGGGGGGAGACTGACTTGCCACGTGGGTGAGAGCTCCTCTTGTCCAAGACGCTAAAACCGATATCTATGCGGCCGCTAGACCGCATCTAGCGCATTGGTCAATTGGAGCACATTATAACGGAGCATGTCGATATAGGTCTCTGTATTCGGGAGGCCTCCCGTGAGTGTGGTGAGCACTACCACACGCGCTCCGGTCTCCTTGGCCAACAGATCGGGAATCTTTTGACTCAGCTGAATTTCCGAGACCACGACCTTAATCCGTTCCTTTTTGATCTTCGCGATAAGGCCGTGAAGCTGGAGCGCCGATGGCTCACTCCCGGACTGCGGTTGAATCGTTCCGACAATCTGAAACCCAAAACGCCGTGCGAGGTATGGCCAGGCAGGGTGATGGGCGATGAATCGCCGATCGACGAGGCGTGTAATCCGATCGCTCAAGTCCTGTCGAAGTTGATCCAGTTTCCGAAGATAGGAGGCCTGATTGGTTCGGTACTCCGTAGCATGTACCGGGTCTACCTGAATCAGCGCTTCCGTAATGTGCCGCAGCATCGTCATCGCATTCTCAGGATCCAACCACACGTGAGGATTCCCTCGTCCCTCTTCTTCGCCGGCATGAGCTGCACCGCCACGATCTGGTCTGTCGCGAAGAAGCGCGATGCCCTTGGAAGTGGTGACGACCCTGAGCGATGCACTGCCGGCATTTTTCACCAATGAAGAGACCCAGACTTCAAGCCCGATCCCGACTTCGAACAGTAGCCGAGCTTTCCGGACGGCGACGAGATCGCTTGGCTTGGGGGAATAGGTATGTTCGTTTTCATAGCCGTTCAGTAAAGAGGTTACCCGTACATGGGGGCCGCCAACTTGTTCGGTTAGATCCTTCAAGACAGGAATCGTGACGACGATGTTGAGAGGCTCCGTAGGAGGGGCAGCAAATGCCAGAGGCGTTGCGAGCAAAACGTAACTAATGAGGATTATCCAAGCCAGGCGCACTAATCGGAGATTTAACATGGGCGAGGACGGTAACATTGGGTTCCCTTGTTGTCAACGCAACAACTTGGTTTATCGAGAAAACTCGGTCATGATGTTTTCCCTGCTTGACCCTTCCGGCGAGTTCCATTAGCGTAGCAATCCTACCGCACTTGCATCGCATCGCTGAAGGGGTCAAGAAATGCGCGTCGTGGGACTTATGTCTGGAACATCTGGTGATGGTGTCGATGCGGCACTTGTGGACATTACCGGGCGCGGGCGCACACTGAAGGCGAGAACGCTTGCGGCGCACACGCTGGCTTATCCACGCTCATTGCAGCAGCGTATTCTCTCCGCGTCGGTTTCAGGAACGGTCGCGGAGGTGTGCCATCTCAATGCGCTTCTTGGTGAATGGTTTGCGAATGCAGCGATACAAGTCATTCGGCAGGCGAAACTCCAACCAAGCGATGTGGCATTGATCGGTTCTCACGGTCAAACGCTGCATCATCTTCCGCATGGTATCCATGCGCCGGGAGTCGGGGCCATTCGTTCCACCCTCCAGATCGCCGAGCCAGCCGTCATTGCCGAACGAACGGGGATTACCACTGTGGCCAATTTCCGCCCGCGTGACATCGCGGCAGGAGGCCAAGGGGCTCCCCTGACTCCGGCAGCACATGCGCTACTCTTGAAGCATGCGCGTCGCGCACGCTTAGTGGTGAATCTCGGTGGCATCAGCAACGTAACCTATGTGCCGAAAGGGGGAGACCTCAACAAGGTGCAGGCGTTCGATACAGGGCCAGCCAATATGGTGCTGGACAGTCTTATGGCGCGTATAACCCACGGACGATTGTTGATGGATCGTGATGGGAAACTGGCCATGAAAGGGCAGGTCGATTCACGATTGTTAGGCAAGCTTCTCGCGCATCCCTTTCTATCCAAGCGGCCGCCAAAATCGACTGGACGTGAAGTATTCGGTCCTGATCTCATCGAAGAGCTAACCGCAATTCAGCAGCAACGCAACCTCTCGATCGAAGATCTATTGGCAACCTGCAGTATGTGGACGGCCAAGGCGGTGGGAACCTCGCGGAGGTGGATCAGCGGTGAGATCGATGAAGTGGTGGTGGGTGGCGGTGGCATCCATAACCGTGCAATTATGAGCCATCTTGCAACGGTCTTTGCCCCCGTTCCAGTCACCACATTTGAGGCCCTAGGGTGGGACAGTAAGGTGTTTGAGGCGGTGGCTTTTGCCTTATTGGCCTACCAAACCGTAACTGGACAGTGGGGCAACATCCCTTCTGTGACAGGCGCGAACCATCCTGTACTCCTTGGGACCATTGTCCCGAACGGACCTCGCTGGCGGGAATCCCTTCCTAGGCGATAGAGGCATGATGGAATATGTACTCATCGGCGTTGCCATCGTACTCCTGGCATTTCTGGTTTGGCGACTGAAAGTCTCGTCAACCACTGGGCCAGTCGGGAAAGAGCCATTTGTCCTTCCTCCTAACGTCACGTTGCGTCCCCAGCCTTTACTGACTGACACGGATCTCTTGCTCTACAATCTCATCCGTTTGGCAGTAGAAGACCACTATCTTGTCTTTGCAAGGGTTCCGCTCTGGTCTGTTATCAGTGTCGAGGCAGAAGGAACGGCTCGGTCTCAGGTGTTGAGACAGATCGCACTAAAGCAACTCGACTTTGTGTTGGTCCACCCAGGAACGAAGGCTGCGGAGCAGGTTGTGCTTCTTGAGGAAGGGCTCCTCGCTCAGCCACAGGAGGTCACTCGGAGACGGGAGATACAATCAGTACTACAGGCAGCGGGCATTACGTTGACCACGTTGAAACCCCACACGTCCTATACAGTGCCTCAACTGGCTCAGCTATTTGGCGTAGGTGAAGATGAGTGACTACGACTGCGTAACGCCGACGCCGCCCTTGCCTGTCCTGAGATAGAACTAGTCGAGCGAGCTGTTGCTGATCCGCTGAGGGGTCGGATACTCCTCTTGCATCGGCGCGGTGTCGAGGACTTTCCGTGCCGTCTCAGCTTCAGCGCTTTCAGGATATTGATCGACCACTCGCTCATACATCATATGAGCTTTCTCGTGATCCTTTAGCCTCGTATAGGTTTGCCCAATTCTCAAGGTAGAAGCAGCAAGCTTCGGGCTGAGCGGGTAGTAGGACACAACGTGGTAGTAGGATTTTAAAGCTTCTTTATAGTGCCCCAATCGGTACTGACATTCTGCCACCAAGTATTGTGCGTTAGCTGCCAGCGAAGACTGTCCGTGGAGTTCTAGAAAGAATCGAAAACCAGCCAGCGCGGCCGTGTAATCCCTGTGTTTGTACTCCTCCATCACTCGATCGTAGAGGTGTCGAGACGAATCCTGCACCTTGGAGGGGGCGGCCACGGCAAGGTTGAAAGAAAACAGCACCGCGATCATTGTTGTGAGCACGATCTTCAGTATGTTCATCATATCCCTCCGTGCTGTTCGAAACAGTCTCGCTACCCGTCCTCCTGCAATAAGGCAATCGCCATGCCACCATGCAACTATCCGGTGTGACTAAAATCAATGGGAATCCAAGAGCTTGACGTCATTCGATACCAGGATTTACCAAGTGGTTACCCCTACCACAACGACAGAATTGTACGATCTGTGCGTGAGGCCCCACCCTTGACATATTGAAACAAGCTCCTTATGAAGTGGCTTCAGTAAACGGTTTGCAGATACCTTGGCTTGCATCTTTATGGCCGAAATACTGCGACGCAGTCTGTCTGGTGCATCTGGTCAATCTTGTTTGTTTTGCTTATCTGGTTGATTTGGTTTATCTGATTAGTTTCGTTCAACCAAAAAACCAAACAGACCAAATGAACAAGAAAAGCGAGGTGAAGGGAGTGGGACATGATAGCTGATCCACCGCCGAATCCACTCGGGGGAAAGACCTTAATCGTCGACGCAAATAACGGCGACTCGTACCCGCGACCCAGTGCGGCACTACTCGATGCAGGAGAGCATGACCAGGTCTATGTACGTCCCGGGATCTATGAGGACAAAGTCTTTATCACGGGGCGACCGATTCATTTGGTGGGGGCTGATCGAGACAAGGTACAGATATTCTCCCGCCGTGGGGGCCCCCTCTATCTACAGCAGGTTCCAAGCGGTCGCATCTCCGGCATCACGTTTCGATACGTCGGTAGCGATCAGCATTCAGCGATGAACCTGCTCGACAGTACTTGTGTCGTGACACAGTGCCGTGCCACAGAGGGTATTCTGTCCGGCGTCGTAATTTACGGACCGCAATCGCGGCTGACATTTGTAGAAAATGAAGTCTGTGGCAACCGCGAATCAGGGATTTTCGTATTTGCAGGGGCGCAGCCGAGGATTGCCGATAATCTTTGCCGAGGCAATCACCATTTCGGTATTGCGGTGCGGGATCCTGGGAGCCATCCGGAGCTCGTCAGGAACCAGTGCCGAGAAAATATGCTGAGCGGCATTCTCCTCTTTCATCACGCTGAGGCGCTCCTTGTCGACAATACATGCAGCGAAAATCAGCATTGGGGGATGGTGATCACTCCCGACAGCCACCCTACTCCAGGTCGGGAAGCGCTCGACGCCTCAAATATGCTTGCCCAAAATCCGCGTGGAACCTTGATTGTAACGGACCAGCCATTAGGTGACATCGGGAGATGATGGGCCCAGCCCGGTCTGTCTGGTCTATCTGGTTTGTTTCGTTTATTTCGTTGGTCTGGTTCAACCAAATAAACAAGACAAACCAAATGAACAAGATAGGTTGGTGGCCTTTTTCAGCAGTCTGCTACGGAAGGAGATTGGTCGAGTGAGTCCCAGAGGCTTCGTGGAGATGGAATGCACTGCCGCCTTGCTGTTTCGCTTGATACATCGCCGTGTCGGCATGCTTCAGTAATTCATCGACAGGATGATCGTCCTGAGGATAGATCGTAATACCAATGCTGATGCCGATGGAGATGCAGTGCCCCTTCAACTCGAACGGCGTGGCAATGGATTCTATGATGCGTTTTGCCACCACAAGAATATTCTGTTCAGAAGAAACTCCTTCTAGAATAATCGTAAACTCGTCCCCACCCATCCTGGCCACTGTATCGACTTCCCGCACACAAGTCTTGAGTCGTTCAGATACAGCCTTAAGTAATTCGTCTCCTATGTCGTGGCCGAAGGTATCATTCACCAATTTGAATCGATCGAGATCAAGAAGCATGAGACCAATCATTTGCTGCATGCGTTTGCTTCGAGCCGTGGCTTGGACCAGCCGATCTCGAAAGAGGATACGATTCACCAGTCCGGTCAAGTGATCGTACTGGGCAAGGTAGGTCAGGTGTTCTTCAAATCGTTTCCGCTCAATAGCATAGCGAATGGCGCGAGCTAAAAGTTCGGGATGACCCTGACCTTTGACAAGGTAATCCTGCGCCCCCTGTCGGATAGCTTGAAGCGCAAGGTTTGGGTCGCTCACACCGCTCAGGACGACAACGGGGATCGTCGGACTGGCGGCATGGACCTCTCTGACTGTCGGGAGACCAAAGGCATCAGGGAGAGACAGGTCCAAGAGCATGGCATCGAACCGCTCACGGCTGAGAAGCGAAAGTCCCTCTGCGAGCGTCGTCGTCCTGGCAACCTGGAACTCCTCCGTGCTCCACTCGGAAAGGAGATCCTGCGTGAGCTGAGCGTCGACATCATTGTCTTCGATGAGGAGCACTTTAATCATCCAATACCCTCGCTATCGGGTAAACCCTTGAGTCTGGAAGCTAGTCACTAAGTCCGAACCGGATATCTGTAACGAATCTCAACTATGAGAGACCCAATTATAGCCAAGAGATAAGGGAGGATAAAGAAAATGCGGCAATACGGTACGGGAAAGGTGTGACGATCGAGGAGGCCACGCCACGGATAAGCGTGCCAGTATAAGATTCACGATGCCTCGCCTCCCAGTGAAAACTATGACCGCCCCTTGCAAGCAGGTGCACGTCCACGAGATAGCGACCTAGGGCGGCCAAGAAACGTCACGGTGGATAGCCGGAATGCGGACAATCTGGCTTTAACCGGCATGCAGCACTTCAGCTCGGCGACGAACCTCTTCGGCCTTTTTCGACTGTCCGAGGTTATCGTAGAGGGAGGCAATATTCGCATGCAAGTGCGACAAGAGTTGTCCCAGCTGTGCTTCCTGTGCAATCACATTCGCTTCTAGCGCCAGTTTCTTCTCTTCACTCCGGCGGAAGCGTTCCTCAAGCCGCTGTATGAGTTGGATCCAACCCTTGATCTTTCCGGAATCCAGGTCAGGGAGGGCCGGCAAAGGTTCAGCCCGATCGAGAGATTTTTCGGTTTGATTCATCCAATTGATGAATACGAGAAAATCACCAAGCGTGATTTTCAGTGCAGACGAGGCGCCTTCTTCCTCAATAACCAAATCCTCCATTGCGACTCCTTGTAAAATAGATTATTTCGAATGCGACGTGGAAGATGAATAAAATGCTTCAGCCGAATTACCGTTAAAGTATTCTGGGTCTTCTCCAAAGTGAGTGGGTACAATTCGTCATTCCCGCGAAAGCGGGAATCCAGTATCCCCCCTTGAACCATTCGGGAATACACGGCTCAAAGAATTCCCTCCCACAAATCTCTCCAGTCCGGATTCTGCTTCTCGATCAGTTCCAGCTTCCAGTCCCTGTTCCATTTCTTCATCTGTTTTTCTCTGCGAATGGCTGACTCCATATCCTCATGCAACTCGTCATACACCAGGCGATGCACCCTGTATCTCTTCGTGAAACCCTCAACCGAATCGTGTGTGTGTTCCCAGGTACGCTTGATGAGGTCGCTCGTCACTCCGATGTACAGTGTGCCATTTCGCTTGCTGGCAAGGATAGAGACCGCTGGCTGTTTAGACATCCTCAATCACTGGATTCCCGCTTTCGCGGGAATGACAAATGAGCATCACCCAGAAACCCTTGCCCGGCGCGGACTCTAAACACTTTTTAGCCATTTCTTACCCACTCGATTGGGAGAAGACCCAGTATTCTATTACCAGCTGCCGAAAAGAAAGCAGCGTAAGAAAAATCAAAGCGAGAGCCACCTCCGTACTATGCCTACTTTTGGCCAAAATGGTGTGCAGGTCAAAGGTGAGCTGCCCCATAAGGCCCAACCAGTAGTGTCGGGCGAGTAATACTGTGTCGGCAGTGGCATTGTCAACAGCTCCTTTGAGGGCTTAATACACGCCGTCTTTCCCAAGCTTTTGACAGTTCGGCGAAGTGAAAAAGAGCAAGATATGGACGGTGCCTACCCTTGAGGCGAGAGGGGTGGAACGTTTGGATAGATTCCTCGCGGGAGGCGTTCGGTACCGATAGCCCCTTCGCAAGCATACCCTGGTTCAAAGGGCCAGAGGAGGGATCGACCTTGCCAAGAGCCTTTCACCTGGATCGTGCTCAGAGAGACTCCAAGTCGAGCTGCCTCATCTCGCACTTTGGAGAGGCATCCTTCGTAGGAATATGCGCGTCGACCCAGTAAGATCGGCTGTCCCGTCTGGCTATGGAACACAGTATAGGTCTCAGCGCAGCCTGTCAGAAACAGTATCGCGATGAATATAAGACCTCTCGTCATGCACCCTCCCCCTTAATAGCCGGTGCGACCATCTCAGGAATGTGCCCCTTGCCACGTGCTGGATCGAGGTGACACTGCAAGAGGGAACTCATTTTTGACGAGCCGACCTAAGCGGACCTGGTCTTCACCAGGCATTTGAATAAACTCGACACCGAAGCGTTGCCCCTCACACCAGCGTACTTTGGCTAATCCGACTCGGAGCGGAGACCTAACGTCAGGGACGAGCATTCTCATCTCAAGATAGGAGCCAGGCTGTACTCGTTTTTGGCTCTCGACGGCGCAGCCAGGAACAGACACGTTGAGCACAGTTCCCTCGTCCACATATGTCTCACCAGCAAACACAACAGGGAAGTGCGTATGGACTCGGTTGCAGTACCTGAGTTTCACCATGTCAGTTAGACTCCTTCTCGATCAGACGATTGAGACGGCAGAGAGTAGCACAGTCCCCTTCGGCCCGCGAGAGGGGATCTCCCACCATCCCTCCAGTGCACCGCAAAGTGCGGCAAGGAGAGCCAAAACAAGGAACGCCTCACCCTAATCCCCCTACGAAAGTTGGGAGTCATGAGTGGACACAGGTCATTGTAATAATTGGATAACCCAATACTTACTCCTTCATGCCAGACGGCATAGAACCTGCGCTTGCAACGTCACAGAACAGGGTCAACTCCCAAGCACTCTAAAGACGCGCCGAAGGATTACACAGGTTTCGAAACAGGGGGGAAACAATGATGAACCGAGGCAAGCTTCAAAACGCACCATATAGTGATGCCTTAGGGTGCCGGACCTTCAGCCTCACAATTTCTGCCAAATTTGCGGCCTGCGCAGTTGCGATACTGATGGCAAATTCGACACCCACTGTTCTTGCCGATGCGCCGGTCTACGGGTATGTCAGTCCCACGGGTCAGGTGAGCCTTACAAATGTACCGACAAATGAGCGCATCACAGCCGTTCACCGGAAGGCCCCGTATCATAGTGGTGTGGCGAACCTGGAAGTTAAACAAGCAGTCATCCGGGCGGCTCAGCAGCACCGCGTTCAACCAGCCTTACTCCTTGCGGTAATGAAAGCTGAATCTTCCTTTAACCCCATCGCAGTCTCAAAGGCGGGAGCCGTAGGACTCATGCAGCTGATTCCGGAAACCGCCATCCGGCATGGCGTGCGCAACCTCTACGACGCGAACGACAACATCACCGGTGGAGCCAAGCACCTGCGTTACCTCCTGGACCGATTCCACGGAAACGTTCGGTTAGCCTTGGCTGCCTACAATGCGGGCGAACGCAAGGTCGATCGATATGGACAGATCCCGCCCTATAAGGAAACACAGGATTATGTCAAAAAGGTGCTCGTTTACTATCGCAGCTACAAGAAAGATGGTTGGATCATGCCGGTCGCAATGGCTACCCTCTCGATCCACGCTGGCAAAACGTACTAACAGCGAGCGAGGGGACTGTCACCTTTCCGACCGGCGACTGTCCCCGTTTCAGGAGCAGGACAGGCACTGCCGTAGACGGCGGAGCCAGTCCCTTGGGAGGCGCTTACTTACCGGACGAGGTAGATATGGGAACGGGTGTGAGTTTTGACCGATTCGACTTGACTGAAACAGAACGAATAGGGCGGTCGAGTACGGGAGCACTGCTGGCGGAATAGAAGGTGGTGTCTCGCACCATTTGCTGCATCAAAGCGGTGAGACAGGATTCCGTCACGTGGCCTTTCAGTTCGTCGACCATAAGCGGCGTGGCGCTGAAGAGTTGATAATGCGCGGTTCCGGCGGATTGGCTCTCATAGTGTTTGACCTGTCCATCCCAGCGTTCCAATTCCAGCGTCATATGCGCCGCATAGTCATAGTCCAGCGGAATAAATGGAGTCAGGATGAACATCGAAGCGCCGATGACGATGCTCTTCCAGGCCTTATCTCCGGCATGCTGATCGATATCCTCATCGAACAGGAGACGGGCGCGAACGAATTTTTCGCCGGATGGAGGCTCGGTCGAATCCGTGCCGCCAAGGTGTGAGAATAATCCTAACCTCCGCAACGTACCGAGCAGACGTTGCTCCGTTTCCAGCGACAGGTTCTGTGGCGAGCCATTCCTCGTGTTACTAATGCTATCCATGACGAGCGGGACTTGCTCGTTTCGCGCGATCACGCGGACGTTGGGCTCTTGGTTGCTATCGGGGGCGGCCTTGAGTTCAATCCAGGTGGCGCAACCGGTCGTGAGGGCAATAATCAGCCCGCAGCATCCGAAGATGGTCCACTGAAGTAGCAGCTTAGCGCGCATAGCGTATTTCTAAAAGTAAAAGGAAAATCCTGCGAAGGGGAGACTCGAGTTGAGTCCGACATTGGGACTGCTCGTGCCGGCATTGGAAATATGCTGAAAGCGATAGCCGACGTTGACTGCGGCCTGATCGGTCAGAAAATAGGAAATCCCGAGTCCGGCCGTCAGGATGAAGTTGAACTGGCTGTGCTGTTCCGGAATATTGCCGGCGAGATCGTTCCAAAAGGGGCCTCCGGCGAATTCTACATAGGGCCGGATCCGATCCGGTGCAACGAAGGTGTATTTGATTTTCGGGGTGAAACCGACGCCGTGCGAGAGAACCGGTTCCTGGAACTGGATATAGACCGCCTCTGCGCCGAGTGATAATTGGCCCTGATACCAACTGCCGCCGATAGGATCGGTCATCGTCATCATCCAGGAAGGCATGAAGGCGGGTCCGCTCTGTTTTGTTTTGCACTTGGCTTTGATGCAATCGGCGAACAAGTACCCTGCAGAGAGCCCGATTTCCTGAGTGCCGATGGTCGGACGAGACACATTCTCGCCTGCGTAGCTGATCGGAATAGGCGCACACAGAGTGATCGTCGCTAGTAGAATGACGGCGAGCGCTTGTGATTGCATCCAACATCCGTTTCGAACCTTATACTCGGGTAACTGGAACGGGGCGCTATTTAGCAGCCAAGTCATCAGTTTGTCAATAAAGATAACATTGGACTTTCTCCAGGCGATACCGTTGGTCAATCAAGACAACACGTTCGAGACAGCGGGGGGGTACGATTCAGAATCCAACGCTCCTAATCAGGATCGTTTTACGAGACGAAGTGCGAGACGCAGGGGCTTACGCCATAATGCCAAACCATTCTGCTGCTGCCGCCAGTCCAATAATTCATCGAGGGCACGTTCAGGCGTAGTAAACCTGCCGGTGGTCCGGCTGACGTAGGTGGGATAGAGAATCAGCGCCCCGGCAACGAGTTCATCGAGAGTCAAACGGCGTGAGCGGCGTGTCAGCGGCACAAGATCATGGGTCAGCCCCCACCCGGCATAAAATGGTTGGCCATAGCAGGTGACTGTTTTCCCGCGCAGCAGCGCCTCGAAGCCGGTAAGCGACGTCAGCGCGTGCACCTCATCCACCACAGTCAGCAACTCGCCCATCGCGATATCGATGACCACTTCATTGCACGAGCGGACAGCCTCGTCTTCGCCTTCACCCTTCTTCCGTAGACCGGCCACCACATCCGGGTGCGGCTTATAGATGACATGCGCAGAAGGATTCGCCTTGCGCACCGACTGTAACAGATCCATATTGGCACAAATCCCTGGGGCTCCGTACCGAATGGATGCGTCCGACTCCACCTGGCCCGGAACCAAGATGACCCGACCAGCTCCTTCTGGCCGCCGCCACCCGGACGAACCCACGTTATATTTAGTAAGACCCTGTTCGACGATACGCTCCCGCAAGCGTTGGGCGCGGGCTACCAGGTCGGCGGAAAATTCCGTGGTCTGAAGCAGATGCTCCAATTCCGATGGAGCCGTCGCGTCATAATACATGCCACGCCTATCCATGACCCACGACAATGGTCGAATAAGATCGGCCCCCAACCCGACCGATCGTAAGAAGCCATCCTCCAGCCGAACCACCGGTCGTTTCTCCTCTCGATGTCTTTGCCCCCACAGCGCCAATGTGCCGTCCTCTGGAACCTGCTCGATCTCGCTCACGAATCGCACCAGACTGCCCTGACAATAGTCACGGACGATCGGTTTCTTCCAGCGGGAGAACCCCACCGCATAGAGGGTCTTCGGGAAACGCGCGCGCATCTCCCGCTGCAACCCGATCCACTCGATCACCCGCTCCGGCTCGCATCTCTGGCCGGTTTCCGGATCGATGTAGCGCGGATAGTCGATCAAAGCCGCATGAATCAGGTTCTCTAACTTAACCGGCCTGCGTCGCTCGGGACAAGGCAGCTCATCCTGCGTCAGCCCCCATCCCGCATAAAACGGCATGCCGAATGTCCGCACCCGCTTCCCCCATAAGAGCCCTTCAAAACCCATCTGCGACGTCACCACGTATAACGCCTCTGCATGCTCGATCAGGCTCACGGGATGAACATCTTCTCCCAGCACCTGCACCCGCGGTCTACGCGCTATCTCTCCCAAATCGAAATGGCCGCGCTTGTGCCCCGCCATCGCCTCGGGGTGCACCTTCAGCAGAATTGTGCAATCTGGGTGCTCGGTCAACGCGGCCTCAAGCATGCGATGAAAACTGGTTTCACCCGCCATGCCATAGCGGATCGAGGCGTCGCCCCATGTCTGGTCGACAACAAGCACATACCGATCGGGCAAGGAATCGACATGGTCGCGCGCATAGTTATACTTGGACACGCGTGCGCGTCGCCAAGCGGTGGCGAGCGCCTGAGCACGAACAAATTCCTCAGAAGTCCGTGGCTTGGTTATGAACGACTCAAGGCGGGAAGGTTGGGTGGCGTCGTAATAGATCCCGAGATCATCGACAACAATGGAAAGCGGCGGCTCGGCGCTGCCCAGACCAACGGAACGAAGAAAGCCGTCTTCGAGGCACAGAAAGGGGATAGCTTGAACCTGCGCCACGCGCCTGGCGCGACGAGCATATTTGCGACGGCCCCACCCCACAGTCGCAGTGAGTTCCGAAGGCGTACCGAAATAGGCATATTCGATCGTGCCGTCCAGGAATTCACCCAGCGCGGTAAGCCGATGCAACCCCTGATTAAACGCGCCATAGCGAGCCAATCAACGCCCTCCTGCACGCATCAACAAGTTGGATCCTTACTTCCTAACTCCTCAGGTAGATAGGCTGACGGCCGGAGGCTACAGGGTATTCGGCGAAGGAGAATATATTATCTCGCATCAAAACCTTCAGTCTAAAATCCTTCAGCCTATCTACCTGAGAAGTTACTTGAATTCTTCATGCCGCCGATGACTGTTTAGCAGAGCTAGAAATGGCCCGCATCACTTCTTCCAGGCGATGCGCCCACGTGAATTCTGTAAGCACATAGTCGGCTCCGGCTGCGGCCATCTCACGATCACGAGAAGTCAGGCCATGCTTGAAGCGCCCGAACAGATCCCGTATCTCTTCCTCGCACCTCACGACATAGGAATAGTCTTTAAAGTACCGATCGACTGATAGGGCCGGCGTGGTCACCGCTAATCCTCCGCATGCCAAAATCTCGACCAAGCGCCGGGAAAACATCGTGACTGAGTCCTCCACCGTATTCACATTCAATGACACCATATAGTCTCGGTAAAGCTGGGCAGTTTGCTGGTGAGGCACACTCGGGCGAACCTGAAGCCAGGGCAAATCAGGATAGCGATAGTTTGCGGAACTCCGCCCCGAGTTGCGGTCGTACACGATCACGCCTATGTCGGAACAGCCGGCAAACAGCATCTCCTGCCAGTTCCGTCGTCCATCGTGAACGTGCGAGCTATAGCTGCCCACGAAGCAGGCCTGACGGTGCATATATCCATGAGGGGATGGAGAATGAATCATCGGCTGAATCGCGAACATCAATGGGGCAACCGGCACAGCGGGGCCAACCACTTCTTGATACCGAGGAATGCAGTTCTGGTCTACCGTGAAAATGTGGTCAAACAGCGAAGCGCTGGAGATGAAGCGGTTAAAATGAACCCCGTCCTCCCTGTTCCAAAACACGCAGGGAATCCCGCGTTCCCGTGCATAGGCCACCACCTTTCGAAGAGTATGATTGTTCCGCTCCGGCCTGTCCGGATACGCAGCGATCTTGTACTTCCAGGCATTGCCTCGTCCTTCCCAAGCAGATTCCACCAGCAACAGATCCGGCTTCCAATACTTCAGCACCCAGTAAGCATTGAGTGGGGTCAGATCACGCACCTGGCATTCGAAGGCAAGACAAGAGCGGGTCAGTTCATCGGCAATCAGAGCGACCTTCAGATGGCGGAATGCCCCCGTCGGCTGTACTCCCTGAGAGCCAAAAGAAGCGCCGAATGTCTGAAATAGATGCTTCATACTTTGGATGCACGAATCGTGAGGTATATTGGCACTCTTCAGCCACACGTCATGGCCACAGTCGAAGGCTGCTCCGCCTCGGTAGGTCCACCGAGCACTTGCCGGAACGATTTAAGTTGGCACGCATAGCGCTGGCTGTCGAGCTTATTTTGAATTCGGATCACCGGAGAACTTCTAGTATTTCTCAATACTTAGCCTACATTTCTCACGAGAGTATGGGGCGCGAGACGGGCGCGTAAGCCGAGGGACTGGCTCCGTCGTCTGCGGCGGTGTCTGTCCAGCTACTGCTCCGCCGTCTAGCTTGTGCAGCGGCATACCGGCGATGCAGTAGAAGTTGTCGTGAATAATGCAGGGCAAGCGTTCAAGAAGCCATAGTCTAGCCTGGAGCAGGGACGAGAGGTTATAGAAGTACTTGATTCGAGTATTTCGTAATCTTTGAGCCATTCGGGGAAAGCAAGAACGCTAGTACCTGATAGAGACCTGGTTCCCTCTGTATACGGAATCGCATGGCAGGATTCGAGGAATACCACTGAGTATGGATTCGCTTGCCATTTCGAAATACGTAAAATGCAAACTGTCCTGTCCCTGAAGCGTCGGATACGACGGTTGCCACAAGATCGTCGCGCTCATGACTCGAGGATGACTTGTTCGATCGAATAGATGGCGCGAGCGGCAGGCACGGCCTTGCTTGAAGTCGAGATCTCTTTCTTCAGCGAACGCCATGCCAATAGTTGCTGAATTGCCAAATGGTAATAGGCATCGACATAATGAAAGGGGCTGATTCCCCATGTGTGTGTGATCGATCCCGTCATCAACCCATGATCGAATCGCAAAAACTGCTCGGATGGAATATCGGCGCTGATCCGTTGGTACATCCGATCAAGAAACTGGTTTGCTGAATCAATGTGCTTGCTTGAATAATGCGGTTCAAAGTTCCCTCCGTTTTCAGTCCGTGAACTCCAGAACACCTGGTTGACGAGTAGACGATCGAGAACCCCGAGACCCCTGAGCTTGCTCACGAGAATCGACCAGCCTCTCTCCCATAGACGCCAGAACTCATCGGATCCTGAAAAATACTTTGCCCCGCCATTTGAATCAACACGAAAACCAGAACTAATAAGTTCACTCGAAAGCGTGCAGGCTCTTCCTTGTGGCTCTACGTAGATATTGAGTCGCTCGTCAATAAGGTCGAGTAAGAGAACATCGAATTGAAGCCCCGCCAGGTCATTGAGAAAATCCTTTCTGATATCTCGCTCAACCATCCTCCTCTGAAATTTCGAGCTTATGGTTTCAATCTCGAAAGGCATCTCAATGGGTCGTGCTCCCAATGAAGCGAGAGAGCAACGAGCGTAATAATCAACCAGGGCTAACTGTGTTTTGTTGTGCTGATGATTGAGGATGTCGCGTGATACGCAGCTTCCAAAAATTAAAAGTCTGGTAGGACTACTCTCGGACATAGGAATATGCCGTACCCGTGATAAGGCGAGGCGATCGCCGCCTCTGTCAGGGAGCGCTCTCGCTAAACTCTATACCGCTGAGTCTCTCACCCACGTTGACATGAAGGGGTCTGCCCCACCCGCAAACGATCGCACAGTCGCCGAGCAGTCCAATAGGTTCGCGCATTTCGCCAGTTTGATAATCGTGGAGAACCGACTCATACGTGAATTCATTGCGAAATCAACGCCATACGTCGGTAGTATCTCCTTGAATTTGTAGGAGCACCAGCCACGGACGGGACTCGTATCCTCACCGCGATAAAGTACGCCATCGCAATCCAACAACTGAAATAGCGTACAAGAGAAATCGTCAGAGGTCAGAATAAGTTTATTCCGCTCACCAAACCGCACATCGAATGTCGGCCCGAAAAGGAAACGCTGAACGGGTTCGGGGATGCTAGCCATGTCCTTTAGTTCCACAGAGTCGACGATTGCAATCTCGTCAGGCCAGCAGACAAAAATGTTGCGCATGAAAATAGCGCTCCCTTTGCTAACTGAGTAGACGCACTGAATACGCACCCCGTCAACACCCTCCTCGAACCGCTCGATCTTTCCTGACAACGGGCCGAATTTTCGCAGAAACTCGCTACGTAACAGTCCATCGAACTCTTTGAGAAAGAGGCCGCTATGACCGAAGCTCGATTCAACGCATCGGCGATGTGGATTCGTGCGATCGTATAGGTACGAACCTCCATCAACAAGAATATCTCGATTCATGAATCGTAACGTCATGCTCGAATCATCAACCTGCTTATGAATTTCCGATGGGGCGCCACACTGTATCGATAGATATAGATCGTCATTCTTTACAACGGCAAAACCGCTCTCGTAAAAGCATCGCGGCTCATTTCGTGATGCAATATCAACTCGGTATACGGCTGAGTCGCCAATTGGTGGAATGGATCCGTCCTGCCACACGCAGAATGCTAAGGCTTTCGTCGCGCGCAGGGTGAGATCTTCAAGGAAACTGACTAGCGCTTTGGAGAGTCCGTAATGTTTGCAGAACTCCAGCAATCCGCGATAGCAATGCAAATTAAAGTTGTGGTAGCCGATCGAATTTTCATTGCATAGACCGTCCCGATCAAAGGAACTCTTGCCGAGTTCGATAATCCTGTTTGTTGCCACGGCAAGATATGCGCTCGCATAGGGTGTCGTGCCGAATTGAACGGCGGAATGGAGTAATGCGATCGACCCCATCAAACCATGGTTATTCTTTTTATAATTTTCGTCTTCGGAAAGCCAATCTGACCAATATTTAAGGCAGTCGCAGACCCTCTCAAAGAGGGCAGAGTCGACATCCGGACGCCCTCGCATGACTTGGATAAATTTAATCAATACCCTGACCCTGGTCGCCGCCGAATGATCTGCACTTGGAATTTTCCCGATAGACAATTGGTTGTCGGGTCCACACGAATATTTCAAGAAGCTCTTCAATCGCGACCACTGCGATCCGTAAAGCCTCAACATCGTTTCTCTGTTGGAAGGTGGACAGTAGCCTTCCGATCCAGGCAAGGGAAAATAGCCACATGATGCTGCTATTAGCCTGCGTAGCGAACTTCCTCTCCCATTGGACACCATGAGAGAGGCTTACCTCCATAATTTCTCCGGTAAATAGAGGTAAGGCAACTGTATCGCCGGAGCAGCTAACGGTGGCATCAAATGGAAGGAAATCATCTGCAATTCGATCCACTCGTATTGCAAGAATGTCCTTCAAATCCAGAAAGGTGAAGCCTTCTTAGAGGAGCTGCCGAGCGGGTCTGGGCCCATTACTTCCACTAATTTGCTGGCCTGGTGCATGTTGTGAAACATTCGAGGCCGTATTTTCAATGACCTCGTCGGGGAAGCATTTCAAGTTCTCGAGGTTTTCTAAATTCATTGTGACGTCCGAGAGGAGCTTCAAGAGCTTTGCAAGGACAACTTTGCTCGGCGGGACATGCCCGTCCCCCCAGTGATCTAGATGGAGATACAGCTGATCAGTCACGAAGCCGAGAAACTTCGAAGAGTCTGTGATGTTACTCAGTGCTTTTCCGCAGAAACTTGCAAGAAAGGGCTTAAGGTGAGCCTCAACATGCCAATCAGTGCTCTCTTGCAGGTAGAGAATGCGACCTTGATACCCATCACGAAATGCCTCAGTGCACAGCGATGGGAATTGCTCTCTGTCTGAAGGAAATGTGCCGTCGACGGCGATGTCGGAAATGCTATGCGCAGATAACGATCTACAAACACTTGGGTATATTTCGCGATGTTGGTTTGCGGGTTCCAGACCAGTGCAATCGCATTCTGCACATCTTTCGCAACGCGGATTGCGGCAGAGCCTCCGCCAGAACCACCCCAGGCCACAACACGCGGCGCCTGCAAGACCGCCTGAAGCTTCTCCACAATGCTGACGGTAATGGATTGGAGCGGAATCCCTTCGCACCCGAAATGCCATGCGAGGCCCAAACTTGCATCAAGTGCAAGTACTGGATCGGAGGGTACAAACATGGATGTTGTTATTGAACTTGTAACCCCCAGGCCCGTGAAGATGGGAAGCTCGCTTCCCTCTCGTGGCGCATTGCCATGAAAATGGCACAGCAATACGGTTCCAGGTCTGGCGGTGAGGAAGAAATCATAGTTGATCGGCTTTCCGGCGAACTCGCCAATCGGCACGGAGTGGACGCCGCTTTTAACCTCTGCGGTTGCGAGGAAGGCGTCAAGTGATGGCCACTCAATAACTGAACGGCCCCAGCGCGTGTCAGAACGGAATACTTGACGAGGTTGAAGTGAAGTCGTAACTGTTGTTGCAGCAAGTTTAAGCGTGCGTCGAACCAAATCCTTACTTTTGAGTTCCATTCGAACCCTCCGATAGCAATCATCAATCCAGTAGCTTTCATGCCCTGCA
Organism: uncultured Nitrospiraceae bacterium; assembly: GCA_963781915.1. GTDB lineage: Bacteria > Nitrospirota > Nitrospiria > Nitrospirales > Nitrospiraceae > Palsa-1315. The sequence goes on from CAWAIH010000015.1 coordinate 246,522, forward strand.
GTCGCTTGCCTTCGCAATCATACCTTATTATCTCCCCTGTCCCGTTGCACTAACGGAGTACCGCCAGGGAGCAGTGTTTCAAAGCTTTCTGAGGCGTGAAGAGATGGAGCCGACGCTACGGTCAACTGCTGAATCGCTGCATGATAATAAGCGTCGTCATAGTGAAAGGGGCTAACTCCCCACTTGTGAGCAACCGCTCCCATCATTAATCCCTCATCGAACCTTAAAAACTGTTCTGATGGGAAATCGACCCTGGCGCGTTGGTACAATCGATCAAGGAACTTGTTCGCTATATCAATTTGCCTACTTGAAAAGTGAGGCTCAAAATTCCCACCGTTTTTCGTCCCTACCCCCCCAGAACCCCTGGTTAATTCGAACACGGCCAAGAACTCCAAGTTGCCTAAGTATACTAAAGAATATTTCCCAGCCCGCCTCCCATAACTGCCAGAATTCATCAGATACTGAATAGATTTTTGCTCCTTCTTTTGAATCTGCACAAAATCCAGAACTAAGAAGTTCACTCGACAAGGTGCAGATTCTTCCTCCTGGCTCTACGTAAAGATTTAATCGCTCGTCAATAAAGTCGATCAAGAGTAAATCGAATTGAAGTCCTGCCACGTGATTCAGGAAATCCTTTCTAATATCGCGCTCAACCATCCTTCTCTGAAATGGAGACCGTATGGCTTGAACCACGGAAGGCATTTCGATTGGACGTGCCCCTAATGAAGCGAAAGAGCAACGAACAAAATAATCAACCAGGACTATCTGTGTTTTGTCCTGTAGATAATTGAGGATGTCGCGTGACACACAACATCCAAAAATTAAAAGCCTGGTGGAACTTTTCATATCCATGCCATTATTATTTTTAACTACCTGCAAAGGGATTTCATCGGTACGCCTTCCAAACTATCGGAGCTGTACCCGGAGAGACTGGTGCGGATATTAGACCGCCTTGAAACACTGCCATTTTCTGACTGTGTCGAAGAGCCCCCCCCAATCACATCAGTGAATTAGCCTTGAGCGGGACTTAGCCCGAAGAATGGTTTGTTTCTTATTGATCGATAACCAATAAGCACCTGGGATATCAATCAATATGCAGCCAAATATAATTCGTAATAATTATGCCCCTTTCTCCATGTAATCCCGGTCCCGTCTGTTGCTGGCTGCAATCCCTCACATCTCAACCAGATTACTAAGAACCCTTTGACGCGCAATTGGTAAACTAGAAACAGCGATTTGATCAGTTATTATATTCTTCACCATGCAGAAAAACCCGTAGAATGCGGAATTTACCACCTCGTTCGAGACTGTTTTCTCAGGAATACTCGCAACGCACTGAGCGTATCCGATCGTTCATCTCAACATAGCGACGTATAAGGTGGCGCATGGTCTAATTATAGTAATAAACCCCGCCCTACCGGGCGGGGCATTCTGGCAGGGTTTGGTAATGACCGGGTACCGATTAGGAGGTACGTCATGAGAGCACTGGAAATTAGTGATGCCGACGTCTTGCGACTGGCCATCCAACAAAACATCGCTCGGTCCCATGAGTCGCAGTACGACCATCAGTTACACAGGCTGCTGCTGGTCACCGGCGGCCACAGTTGCCCGCAGGTCGCCGAATTATTTGGAGAGGCGACATACGGTGCAGCGCTGGGCAACGCGCTTTGAAGCCCTTAGACTGATCGGCCTACGTGACGTGGCACCTTCTGCCGAAAGTGGGTGAGCCCGACTCGATACTCCAGAGATTAGGCGGCATCCTTTAAGCCGCGATATTTAATCTGCTCCGAATCGTCTAATACAACGGCAAGCTCGGCACTAATGACTCGCTGAGCATCACTCTGCGCCCGGACACGCTTGGCTGCTGCTTCTGACATGGCGGAAAATTCTCCGGGCTGCTCATACAACAGCGAGATCCCCTTCGCCATTGCATCGGCATCCTCTCCCGGTGCGAGAATCCCACAAATGTCATCGACAAACTCCGGAATCGCAGTCACCGCATTAGTCACCGGGACCAGGCCCGATGCCATCGCTTCATCCCGTGAGACACCCTGAGCATCCATGCGTGTCGGGCACAGGAAAATGCCGTATTCTTTGTGAAGCGCTGCTATTTCTGTCTGATTGAGAAAGCGCTGTTCGATATAGACGTTTCGTGAATTCACGTAATGGAGCAAGCGTCTCTTCAAATAACGGCCCGTCCCCGATCATCCGGAATTCCATATCGTAAAACCACGGCTTCCCGAGAAAGACTGAATCGCCTTCACACTCAGATCGTTGGCATATTTGGCCGATGCATAGGGTCGGATCGACAGGACTTTCTTTCGCTGTTCGACAGACTTTTCCTGATAGCTGAACAACTCCGTGTTGATCGGGTTGTGAATTATGGTGTAATGCGCCTCTGGAATCCGGAAACCCACATCCTCCATGACCTCTTCCGCAAAATAGCGGGAGACAAAGACGAGCTTCAGGTTGGCCGGAACCGGCTGCAGTAATTCGCGCCAGAAAGCCATACGTTCGCTCGCTCTTTCTCTGGGCGACGGCACGTTGCTCTTGGGTTTGATGGTCGAATTCTCTACGATGCCAGGGCTGGATTTCCGCACCATGTACCCAGACGATCACCTTGATTCGTTCGATGTGGTGCTGCAGCACCTGCCACATCGCCTCATCGAGAAAATGCACGAGCACGCTTTTGTATCGTCCGCTGGAGAGCATCCGGTGCAACACCTCTTGGGACCCTGAGATCACATTGACATCTTCAAACTCATGGTAGGAGACGGCCTCGTCGGGGCGCAGTCTGAAGACGTCGACCTTGGTCCCGCGCGCGGCGTACGCGGCCACGCGGGTATGCACAAAACCATTCCGATAGAGATCCTCATACGAGGGGTACTGATTGGTGAGGAGTAAGTGGTCGGCCTGGCCGATGATCTCCGCCGGCTGCAAATTTTTGTGCCCGAGCACCAGGCCTTGGATCTCGGCCTGGCCACTGGCATAGACCCGCAATCCGAAGCGAATCCGATCGGTGCCCGGCGGAATGACGACTTCCTGGTTGCGATTCGCCGGGATGAGGACGTGGCTGATCTTATGCTTCTGGGCATCCAGAAAGAGCACGACCAACTGAAGGTTCAGCCCCGGCGTGACATCGAGGTAGACCTTCAGCTGATCGGTGAAGCCCAGTTCTTCCGGACTGTGGTCAGCCGTGGCATAGAGATAGTCATGCTTGCCGTCCGGCAGCGTGGAGCCGACCCGCCAGCTTTGACCTTCGACTGCCAGCGTAATCGCCGCACTGGGCATCTTGCCAAAGTCTGCTGCCAGCTGTTGCGCCTGTTAGCCTCGGGCAATCATCGTGCCGGTTACGTTCCGGTGCGATGCGTTCGGCTCTCTCCAGCAGGTTGTCGATCGACATTCCGGTATTGAGACCGGGCAGGTCATCGACGGTTTCTTTTATCAGTGCAGCATCGGCCGCCGCGCCCTGCTCGCAGTAGTTGAACTCGTCGATAGCCAGGCCCTGGTCAGCCTGGAGCTGGCGGGTGCCCAGCGATTGCACCCATTCCAGGACATTTTCGTTGGCGATAGTCTGACGCCGGATGGCTGCCGCGCGAGCCGGCAGGGACTGCACTTGGTGATAGGCTTCGTCTCGGCTGCTTCAGCTCGAATTTGCCACCTTCCCAGGTATACCGGGCCGCTTTGCCGATCAGGTCCGCCTGCGTATACCGCGTGGCCAGGGCTATGTCCTCTAGATAGTTGGGGCCGTAATAGTCCTCCGCCACCATGCCGGCTATCAGCTCGGCCCTCTTGTCAATCTCCGTCCACGACCATCTGTCTTGGCTTGTTCACTCTTTACCAGGTGTACGCGGGGGTCCTCACTCACCGGTGGGATCATCCCCTCACCAACGACAACGTACAGTGAGGTATTGGCATACCGCTGGCGCTGATAATTGGCCTGGATGGCGTCCAGCTCCCTCTGGCTCCCGACATAGGCAAGTACCGCCATGTGCGGGAGTGAATGTGCGACGGCCTTGCCGCTGACCTTGGAGACGAGATAGGCCAAGCGCTGGCCATAGGTATGCTCGCTCATCACCTTGCGGAGCCCGGCCAACCGGAACTTTCGGCTACGTGGTTCATTGTCGGCCAGCTTGTTCAGCCGACGGACAACCTCTGCACCACTGTCCGTGGTGATGACTAGATCGCCAAAGAGGAGGCGGACACCGCGTGAGAAATTGCTGATGGTAATGGTATTGGACGCTAGCAACTCGAACACTCGCCTAGCAAACATCGATTGCGACTGCTTGATCGAGTTGAGATTGATGGCATAGCGGTAGCCTTTGTAGGCTTTCTCGATCTGGTCAAACGGGAGGGTGCCGACGATGTACGGTCGGTACTCCGCGGGAAACTGATAGTTGGGATCGTTCTTGCCGTAGTTCCGGTCATAGATCTCCAGGGGCCGGAAGGCCGGGAGTTCCAGGACAAAGTCGCCAGAGATCGCGGGTGCGCTCGGGATAGCGCACGTAGTAGGCCCCTGCAAAGCAGAAGGCGTCTTTGCGTTGGTACGTTTCGATCGGATTGGTGGTCGCCGGCTGGCAGGCGAAGGGCAGGAGGTACACTCGGTCATGCCCTAACGCCGCCTTATACCGATGGATACAGTCGATGTCCGTGGTGAACACATAAGTCGAACAGCTTAGCGGTGTTGAGAAAGGTTTCAAAGTGGACCGGATCTTCCTTGCACCAGAACACCGTGGGGATGTGCTTGGTCCGGCACCACTCGACGATCCCCTGCAGTTCCGTGCTCGTATGGCCGACCTTGTTGCCCCAGAGGTCCTCCTTCCCGCGCCAGGCCGACTCGATAAACAGCAGGTCGGGGTGAGCCGCCTCCAGTTCGGCCCGCCAGTTGCTCGGGGTCAGTTGATGCAAGATCGCCTCCGGCTGAAAAGAGCTAAATGTGAACTCGTCCATGATGCAGGCAATGTTGAGCTTGCGATTGGAAGCAGAGGCACTGATGGACTCAGCGGGAGAAAGCGAGGCGGCGTCAGCCGAGATCATACGCCCATTTGATGGTTGCTCTTGCAGCAGGGAATCCGTTAACGCAGCAGGTCTCGATACGATATAAGACGGCTTTGATACTGGCGACAGCTGAGGAGGACTAGGGACGAATACTTTTTTTTTACGGCGCTGGAGGGTTTCTTTGCGAAGCGCCCACAGTGCTGATGGTAGTCTTAATAAGCCGTTTGCCGACTTGCTGTTATGAATCAGCAGATAGCCCAACCGAAAGGAAATACTGGTCGCGCGTGTCTTTTCCAGTTGATGTCCCGCAGCTTCTATCTGTTGTCGCGCCTTTTGAAGCTGCTTGGTTGTCTCAGTAAACGCTTTTTTTGTTTCTCGCAATTCAATACGGACCTGTTCAAGAGCATGCCGCCCATCACGAACTGTCGAATACTGCGTCTCAAGTTTGTTCTTTAATTCAGGAATCGTCTCCGTCGTCAGCTGCCGATTTCTAGATTTAGCCTGTTCCAGCCAGGTGGTGGTCTTGGTCAGTGCCTCTTCTGTCACTTGGCGGGCCGTCTCTGCCTGTGTCACCAGTTGCTTCAGCTCGTTGACCTGTTCGCTGGCGCCCTGGTACGTCTGGTTCGATTCCCCCAAATTGCTGCGCGCCCCCTCCAGCTCGGCTTCCAGGCGGAGGAGACTCTTCGTGGCTTCCTCTGCCGCAACCTGTTTCGCCTGCCCCTCGGTCGTCACCTGGGCCAATTGCTGCTCGGCTGCTTGACGGGCCGTCTCTTCCTGCGTCACCCGCTGCTGCAGCGCCGTGACCTGTTCGGTAGCTCCCCAGTATTTCTGATTCGCCTCCTCCAGCCAGCTCCGACTCGTCTCTAGCTCAGTTTCCAGCCGAAGGAGTTTTCCCTCCGCCTCCTGCACTGCGACCCGCTTCGCCTGCCCCTCAGCTGTCACCTGGGCCAATTGCTGCTGCAGCGCCGTGACCTGTTCGGTAGCTCCCCAGTATTTCTGATTCGCCGCCTCCAGCCAGCTCCGACTCGTCTCTAGCTCAGTTTCCAGCCGAAGGAGTTTTCCCTCCGCCTCCTGCACTGCGACCCGCTTCGCCTGCCCCTCAGCTGTCACCTGGGCCAATTGCTGCTGCAGCGCCGTGACCTGTTCGGTAGCTCCCCAGTATTTCTGATTCGCCTCCTCCAGCCAGCTCCGACTCGTCTCTAGCTCAGTTTCCAGCCGAAGGAGTTTTCCCTCCGCCTCCTGCACTGCGACCCGCTTCGCCTGCCCCTCAGCTGTCACCTGGGCCAATTGCTGCTGCAGCGCGGCACGTTCCTCCTGGAGATAGCTCTGAGTCTCTTCCTGCAGGATGGTAGCCTGGGCTAACGCCTGCTCGGCTGCGTGGCGAGCCATCTCCTCCTGCGTCACCCGCTGCTGCAGAGCGACGATCTGTTCACCCGCACCGCGATACTGCTGGTTCGCTTCCTCCAGCTGGCTGCGACAGCGTCTCCAGCTCCGCTTCCACACGGAGGAGGTTCTTCGTGACTTCCTCCGCCGCGACCCGCCTTCGCCTGCCCCTCAGCCGTCACCTGGGCGAGTTGCTGCTTGAGCGCCGTGATCTGTTCGCCGGCCCCCCGGTATTTCTGATTCGCCGCCTCCCAGCTTGTTGTGCGCCCGCTTCCAACTCGGCTTCCAAGCGACGGAGATTCTTGTGCCGTCTTCCGCCGTCGACCGCCTTCGCCTGTCCCTCAGCCGTCGCCTGAGCCAGTTGCTGCTTGAGCGCCGTGATCTGTTCGCCGGCCCCTCGGTACTTCTCGTTCGTTTCTCCCAGCTTGTTGCGCCCCGCTTCCAGCTCGGCCTCCAGCCGGAGGCGCGCCTTCTCCGCCTCGCCCGCCTTCGCCTGCCCCTCAGCCGTCACCTGGGCGAGTTGCTGTTTGAGCGCCGTGATCTGTTCGCCGGCCCCTCGGTACTTCTGGTTCGCCTCCTCCCAGCTTGTTGTGCGCCCGCCTCCAGTTCGGCCTCCAAGCGAAGGAGATTCTTTGTGCCGTCTCCGCCTCGCAACCGCCTTGGCCTGTCCCTCAGCCGTCGCCTGAGCCAGTTGCTGCTTGAGCACCGTGATCTGTTCGCCGGCCCCTCGGTACTTCTCGTTCGTTTCTCCCAGCTTGTTGCGCCCCGCTTCCAGCTCGGCCTCCAGCCGGAGGCGCGCCTTCTCCGCCTCGCCCGCCTTCGCCTGTCCCTCAGCCGTCGCCTGGGCGCAGTTGCTGCTTGAGCACCGTGATCTGTTCGCCGGCCCCTCGGTACTTCTCGTTCGTCTCTCCCAGCTTGTTGCGCCCCGCTTCCAGCTCGGCCTCCAGCCGGAGGCACGCCTTCTCCGCCTCG
>CAWAIH010000016.1:0-78977 GCA_963781915.1 uncultured Nitrospiraceae bacterium
GCTTGGGCCACTCAAAGAATTAGTTATTCGATGGCTGCGCAGACGGAATCTTATACACCCAATAGGCTCCCTGTTTATGGACCAACTGGACGGCTTTAAATTCGAGCGGCTGCGAGGTCGTCATGGGCAGCATCTGTGCGAGCAGCGTATTATCGCTCTTAGCATCGGTGAGGAAGTAGGCGCGCACTAAACTCTCCGAGAGTCCATACACCGCTTGGGAGGTGTAGTTGTTGTCCATTTGCCAACGCTTCACCATCGCGCTTAGACCATGCACATCCCCACCCTTCAAGGGGAAGTCCTTGTAGGCGACACCGATGCGATCGGGGCGCATCTGCCCAAGTTTGTAGATGTCCGAGACGTGAACCACGACATAGGTTTCGCGCCCGCCAGTCAGCTCACGCAGCATCGCTGCACCCTCTGTTGACTCTGCTGATAGGGCGTCAGCAAAGCGTTGGAATTTCCCCTTCTCTTCTGCGCTTACTGTAGAGCCCCAGAACTCGCGTTCGTATTTCTCGATCGCCTCGATTCGCGGTCGCCAGAGCGACGGCGTGATAAGAGGTCCACTGAGATGGGAGGTGAACACCGTCTCTAACCCGGTCAAGAGCTGAATCTGACGCGAGGTGTCCCACCAGGCAAGAATGGCAGCGCCTTTCGGCACATGCTTAGCAATCACTGGCGCCAACAGGGTCAGCTCGGAGAGCTTACTGTCGACGAAAATCAATGGATCGCCGGTGTAATTTTCCCAGGCGAGCATAACGGGCTTTGAATTTCCGCGGCGGGCAAGATAGGCTACAGCTACCGGTTCGTCCACACCCTCTACTCGAATCTCTTGCTTGCTGATGACAAGGTCAGGCCAAGCATCTAGTCCAAGCTTGCTGAACTTATCAATACCGCCCTCTTCCACTAAGCGGTAGTGATACGGCGCTGGGCCTGGACTGAACCACATAAATGCAAACCAACCTAGCATAAGAAGTCCTCCCGCCACTAGGACTATTCCTAGTGACGGGAGGACTCTACTACTTGGTCGCGTCAGCGCTGCTTCCATCGTCTGCGCTGCGCTAGTTGTCACCGCTGGTTCTTCTTGCGTCTGCTCCATCCGGCGAGCGCGAGCGTGCCGGTCAGCAACAATCCGCCGCCCACGCTGCCGAGCGTAAGCTTCCCGTCCGTGCTATCAAAATCCAGCAGGCTACCCGTCTTGCTCTGCTCGAGTTTGGCCACACGTTCCATCAGCATCAGCCTATCCTTAAGCTTGGTGTCCTCGTCCATGATTTCGACATAAGCCCGGTTCATCGCTGCCCAGCCGACAGTGTAGGTGAACCCTGGATATTGGTGCGCGAGACTGACGTGCAGTTGCACCAGATGGTCCTCAGCCATTTCGAAGAGCTTGAGCTCGATGGCTGTAGGGCTGTTGCCCTTCGACCAGTAGATCTGCCAAAACTGGTCGAACTGGGCCTTAGCCGGCGCTGGAGGGGCAGGCCGGTTGTTCCTCTGACCGGTGAGGAGTCTAGCGTCATACTGCTTACGGACGACGTTGTGCGCCTCATCGTATTTATCGAGTCCTTCAGAGGTGCCGTTGTCCATAAACTCCAACCATGCGCGCGCGAAGCTCTCGGAGTGGCACGTTGTGCAGGTCTTGACCCACGCATCCAGGCGCTTCTGGCCCCATTCGCCAAATACAGGTTCTCTAATGCCAGGCACGAAGGGATAGTTCGCCCAGCGAACCTTACGCACCGTGTTGTGGCTGAATTTGCCCTGGTACTCCATATGACAGCTCTGGCAGGTAGGGAAGCGCTGCCCGCCCTTGGCAATTGCATCCTTGAGCTGTATATTCCAATTCGTTTGATCTTTAGAGGCCTGGTACCCCAGCCCATGCTGCGACCCGTTGTAGGCCTCCCAGTTGTTGTGGTCGGCGCCGCTGTGACAGGTGCCGCAGGCTTCAGGCTTGCGGGAGTTGGCCACCGAGAATTCGTGCCTGGTATGGCAGTTGTCGCACTTGTTCTGGTTGGTGTGGCACATTGTGCAGCCGTCAGCGATCTCACGCTGCGACATTCCGGCGTAGATATCCGTCTCGACGTTGGCCCTGTAATCCAGCGCGTGCGACGGGCGGCCCCTCGGCCACTGGTTTTTCGGCCACAAGATCGTGTCGCGCTCGGACTCGCGCTCGGCATATTCTTGTAGATGGCAGTTGCCGCACACATCGGCAGTGGGCATCTTCAGGTCGACCCGGTGATCGGCCTTCTTCTTCGTGTTGATGTCCACGTGGCAATCGATGCAGCCAACTTCCTTCAGCGATTCGGTGGCACCGAGTTTGCCCAGGGAGCGGAGGTTCTTCTCGACGTCCTCCAGCTTCGCCTTCTTATAGTAGGTGTCATCCTTGGGGGTCAGCTTGCGAATCTTGTCAAGATTGGCGTGGACACTCTTTTTCCAAAGTACCACCCACCCAGGCGACTCATCGGTGTGGCATTTCACGCACTGCTCGCGCGTCGCAATATCCTTGACTGATGTCGGGGGCTTGTAGAACGACATTGGGTCGAAATACTTGCTCATTGGGATCGGCTCCCAATACTGGCCGTACTGCCCTTTCCCCGCGCCTCTGCCTGGATCCACGAAGCGCTTCGTCAACGCCTCATGCAACTCCTTGGGGCTGGCGGACCGATCAAGGTTCAGCGCCTCGTAGGTTTCCTTGGGGACGCTGGGGAAGTCCGCCTGAGCTGTTGCCGCAAGCAACACCCCGCAAACTACCAGGCCACATCTCAACCAGAATTTGTTGGTCATTCTTAACCCTCCCACAGATAATAATTGCCCTATTTATAAGTCAAGCCACTCTAATGATCGTACGTGTGTATGTGCCGGTATCGCATCCACTATTGTTCATATTAGCGGTTATAATTAGCGTGCTGCGCATGTATATCGCAGCATAATATTCGATGTCAATATATTAAGTGAGTTTGGTGTAAAAAAAGTCTCATATTTCTGAATTGGGCAAGTCTAGCGCCATCAGTATTCGTGTATGGCCAGATGCAAACTATTACGCGTTATAGTAATGAGAGAGAACTCTCTTGGTTCTTGAGACTACGGTCTTTCGCGATCGATGACGACGGTGACCCCATCTACTCCAGGCTTCACTGGTTGACTCATCCCCTCTAAGTCTCCACTTTGCGGCATAGCCTGGCCGGACTTCGACAGACGAGCCACAATCACCACCATTGCGACGTCGGAGAGTGTTCTGGACGGCATCATGCTGTTCGAGTCATCGAGCCGGAACGTAAAGGGCAAGTCTTTCTTCGTCGCCCGCATGATCGCCACCGGCATCGGTGGGCCATTCGTCTCACGGGCAAACACAAATAACGTGTCCGTTGCGGACCCCTTGCCGGCAAGGCTCGGCGCAATACTGACCTTGCCGCTGATCGCAAGCGACTGTCCAGACGACTTGGCCGGCGCTGCCGGTTCCGCATATCCAGTTCCCATTGAAATAAGCAGCACGCCGCAGACCAGCAGACTACACCTCAGCCAAAATTTGTTGACCATGTGCATACTCCCCGTTTGTAAAAACACATCCCTACGCTCTTGAGTAAACTTATCGCTTAGCGAACAGCGCGCATATATCTCAGCATACATCGGAATATGTCAAGTGGGCTTGTGCAATAAATCGGGTGGCTTACTGCAATAAACAGAGCGCCCTAACGATACGTGACGGATCAGCGGCAGGAGTTATTGCAGCATGCGAGGCAATGGAAGAGAGCGGCATGTGGGCTTCTCGGCGTTACGGTCTTTCACGATCGATGACGACGGTGATCCCATCCACCCCTGATTGTATCGGCTGACTCGTCCCCTCCAGATCTCCACTCTGGGGCATGGCCTGGCCAGACTTCGAGAGACGGGCGACAATCACCACAGGGCCTGCGCTGGAAAGTTTTCTGGAGGGCATCGGGCTAGTCGAGTCATCGAGTTGGAACGTAAAGGGCAAATCTTTTTTCGTTGCACGCACGATCGCCACAGGCATCGGTGGCCCACTCATCTCGCGGGCAAAGACAAACAATGTATCTGTCGCGGATGCTTTGCCGGCTAAACTCGGCGCCACAGTCACCGTACCTCTGATCGCACGCGGTTGTCCCGTCTGGCTGGCTAGCGGAGCCGGCGCTGCCGATTCTTTATCCATTCTCTCATGATCGATGACGACGGTGATCCCATCCACCCCTGATTGTATCGGCTGGCTCGTCCCCTCCAGGTCTCCGCTTTGCGGCATGGCCTGGCCCGACTTTGACAGACGAGCGACAACAACGACCGGTCCTGCGCTGGAGAGTTTTCTGGACGGCATCGGGCTGGTTGAGTCATCGAGCTGGAACGTAAAGGGCAGATCCTTTTTCGTCGCTCGTACGATCGACACTGGCATGGGAGGGCCATTCATCTCGCGGGCAAAGACAAACAATGTATCTGTCGGTGATCCCTTGCCGGCCAAGCTGGGCGCCATCGCCACCGTGCCCTTGATTACGCGCGGCTGCCCGGCTGGCTGAGCCGGCGCCGCAGGTTCCGTAAGCCCAGACATCATGCTTTGGCCACCACCGAGTTGGCTCCGGGCCTCTTCGATAGCGGCCGTCAGTTGCTGTGTCATTTCCGGATCTACGTCCGCAGGAAGGTTTGCACGAGCTTGCTCCCAGTCCTTCGCCGCACGCGCAAAGTTTTTCCGATGGAACGCCACAGTCCCTGCCAGCATCAGTGCCTTCACATTGCGTGGATCGATCTTCAGCGCCTGCTGAATAAGGACTTCGGGTTTCCCCTCCAACTTGCGACCATGGACGACACCCAAGGTATCGGCATAGTCGGCGAGTAACTGGGCATCATCGGGAATCAGTCCTACCGCTTTCTCATAGATCGACACGGCTTCGGCATGGCGCCCCAGTCCTACGTATGAACGCGCGAGCAACCCCCATCCCACACCATCATTCGGATTCTGCTCCATTTTCTGCTTGAGTCGCTCGACCAATCCTTCAAGTGCGTCATCGGACGCATGCGCGCCTTCTGGCCCCCCTTGCGCAGACAACGAGGCCGCGGTTGGCTGCATCATGGCAAGTGGATTCCCCAGTTCCCAATAGAGCAACCCACTGACAACCGGAACAATGATGGCCAGTGCAATCGCAACCGGCCGGCTGCTTGCCTGGCGTACTGCCCTTGCGGGCGCCGTCTCCGTGGTGCCTGTTTCCTCCAGCAGACGACGTTCAAGCTCACGCCGCGCCTGCTCATACAATTCGTCGGTGAGCACACCGTTGGCGCGATCTTGCCCTAATTCAGCGAACTGCTGCCGGAAAATAGACAACGTCTTTTCCTGCTCTCCCGTTACGGCGACTGTGCGTTTCAGCAATGGCCACAACAGGAGAACGAGAATGAGAAGGGTCATGCTCGATGCGATCAGCCAAAATATGATGGTCAAGGACGATGAACTCCTTCGGATAACATTTTTTCGACACGGTTATGCTCAGCTTCCGATAATGTCACGTCGATAACCTTTTTCTGTCTCCTGCGTAAAGCAAACACTAATCCCGTTGCGCCAACTCCCAATAATAGGAACGGCCCCAGCCAGAGCAACGTAGTCGTGAGCTTCCACGGCGGTCGGTATAAGACGAAGTCTCCGTATCGAGTGACGAGAAAATCGATGATCTCCTTGTCGCTCATATCTTTTGCGATCATGTCCCTCACTTCTCGGCGCAAGTCCTCGGCCAACGGGGCATTCGAGTCGGCCAGCGTCTGGTTCTGACAGACCAGGCAGCGCAGCTCGACGGCGAGGGCTTTCAAACGCGCTTCAGCCTGCGGGTTCGTCGCGAGGGGCTGGGCCTCGTACGCCAAGGCGAAGCCAGGAAGGAGCAGAATGAACATCCAGAGCCATCTCATTGCTTCTGCAACTCCCTGACCAGGGGTAAAATCTTTTTCTCCAAAATATCTTCACGTATCGGGCCAATCTGCTTGTAGCGGATGACCCCCGCCTTATCGATCACATAGGTTTCCGGCACTCCATAGACTCCGAAATTAATGCCAACGCGTCCCGACTCATCCACGGCGACGACAGGATAGGGATTGCCCCACTCCCTCAACCACGCCAAGGCCTCACTCCGTTGATCCTTATAGTCCATGCCATAGATGGGCACTTCCCCGGATTGTGCGATACGGATGAGCACCGGGTGCTCTTCCTTACAGCCTCCGCACCAAGACGCCCAGAAATTGAGCAGCCACACCTTGCCCTTAAGATCATTCGATGAAATCACTTTTCCTGGATCATGGAGCTGCGGCAGCGAAAACTCAGGCGCCGCCTTTCCGACCAAAGGAGACGGCAATTCGCGCGGGTTGAGGGTCAGCCCGACTGCAAGAAAACCGACCACGACGATGAAGAGCCCAAAGGGGATGAGAAACCGGTTCATGAGACAGTCGGGCGTGCCATCTGGGCCGTGGCCGGCACCGCAGCCTCTTTCCGCCGCCAGGCCAGCCGATAGCGCCGATCGCTGACGGCCAGGACGCCACCCGAGGCCATGACGAGACAGCCTCCCCAGATCCAATCGATGAAGGGCTTATGGTAGAGCCGCACGCTCCAGGCGCCGCCCTCAAGCGGCTCGCCCAACGACACGTATAGATCGCGCAGCAACCCCGGCGAGATCGCGGCTTCGGTCATCGTCTGGTTCTGGACGAAGTAGCGGCGCTTTTCGGGATACATCACTGTCACCTCACGGCCATCCTGGCTCACATGAAACGTCCCCCGCGCCGCCACATAGTTTGGGCCATTGACCTGTTCCGTCCCGTCAAAACGGAACGTATAGCCACCGAGCGTGGCCGTCTCACCAACGTTCATCCGCACGTCCTGCTCCACTTCAAAGCCCTTCACCATGGTCACGCCGACGATGAACAGGGCCACTCCGCAGTGGGCCAGTACCATGCCCCAATAGGCGCGGGGCAGCGTAGCCAGGCGGCCCCCGACGCTGCCGCTCTCGGCCTGGAGCAACCGCTCCCTCAAATCCACCAAGATCGTCGCCAGAATCCAGAAGGCCAACAAGAGCCCCAGACTGATCAGCGGTGTCCATTGGCCCATAAGCCATGGCACCGCCACGGCAGTCGCCAGGCTGACGCCGAAGGCCCAGCGCAGGCGGATGGCCAAGGCCGGCAGGCTCGCCTGTTTCCATTGGGCCAGCGGCCCGATCCCCATCAGAAATATGGCGGGGGTCATCAGGGGGAGAAAGACGGTGTCGAAGTACGGAGGGCCGACCGAGATTTTGCCAAGGTCCAGCGCATCCAAGAACAAGGGATACAGCGTTCCCAGGAGCACTGAGCCCAAGGCCGCCACCAACAACACATTGTTCGCCAGCAACATCCCTTCGCGTGAGATCAGGGCGAAGCTCCCACCCAGTCCGACTCGAGGCGCCCGCCAGGCGTACAGGACCAGAGAGCCGCCGATCACCACGGCCAAAAATATGAGAATGAACAAGCCGCGCTTCGGGTCGGTTGCGAACGCATGCACTGATGTCAAGACGCCGGAGCGAACTAAGAAGGTTCCGAGCAAACTGAGCGAAAATGCCATAATAGCGAGCAGCACGCTCCAGGCTTTGAAACCACCCCGCTTATCAGTCACCGCCAGCGAGTGCATCAAGGCGGTGCCGGCCAGCCAGGGCATGAAAGAGGCGTTTTCGACCGGATCCCAGAACCACCAGCCACCCCATCCCAGCTCGTAATAGGCCCACCCACTCCCCATCGCAACTCCCACGGTCATAAAACACCAGGCGACTGTGGTCCAGGGGCGAGACCAGCGGGCCCAAGCCGCATCCAGCGTGCCCCCCAAGAGCGCGGCGATCGCAAAAGAAAACGCCACGGAGAACCCCACGTACCCCATGTACAGCATCGGCGGATGGATCACCATGCCAGGATCTTGCAGCAGGGGATTCAGATCGCGCCCATCGAGTGCGGCAGGTATCAACCGCTCGAACGGATTGGAGACGGTCAACATGAATAAAAGAAATCCCACACTGACGAGGCCCATGACGCCCAGGATGCGCGCACGCATCGCCTCTGGCAGATGGGTGGAGAAGAAAGACACAGCGACCATCCAGATGCTGAGGATGAACATCCAGAGAAGCAACGAGCCCTCGTGCGCGCCCCAGATGGCTGCGAGGCGATAATGCAGCGGGAGCTGGGAGTTCGACGTGGCTGCGACGTAGAGCACGGAGAAGTCTTTGTCTGCAAAGGCATACCCCAGGCAACAAAAAGCCAGCAGGACCAGGAGGAATTGCCCTCGCGCCGCCGGCTTCGCAACAGCCATCAGCGAGGAGTTCCCCACCGCGGCGCCATAGATGGGCAGGCATCCCTGCACCACCGCCACGCAGAGCGCGAGAATCAAGGCATAATGACCAATTTCTGGAATCATGTAGGCTCCTAGCGTGGATTGACGACTAACGTGCCGCTGCTCTGGGCCCCTGCGGTCTTGGCCTTGGCGAGCGCGTCCGCCGCTTCCGGCGGCATATAGTTTTCATCGTGCTTCGCCAGCACCTCACTCGCCAGGAATGCTCCATTGGCAGCGAGTTGACCCTGGGCCACGACACCCTTCCCTTCCTTGAAAAGGTCAGGGAGTATCCCTTTAAAGGTCACCGGCACTCGTTTCGCCATGTCGGTCACGATAAAATGCACAGTCAGTCCATCGCCTTCGCGGGTGAGACTTCCGGCTTCGACCATTCCGCCGATGCGGAAGCTGCGCCCCTGGGGCACGTCCCCATTGGCCGCCTGCGTCGGCGTATAAAAGAACACGAGATTGCTCTGGAACGCATTCAACACCAAGAATGCCGCCACAGCCAACGCACTTAACCCCAAGCCGATCAGGACAAACCGCTTCTTTCGAGGTGTCATCGTCTTCGATTCCTCCTACGACTCATCACGGCTCCCTGCCGCAGCCGCATGCCGCCGCCACACCGCGAGCACTTCCCCTCCCATACACAGGGCCGTGACGCCAAACGAGGGCCACACGTAGAGGCCGTACCCGCCCATCGCAAAAAACTCTGCCAGGCTCCCCCACTGCATCAGCGCGCCTCCACGACATCCGGCATCGACGCCTGCTTGCCCCACGACGGTTGTCGCTCCCGTTCGGCAATCACGCAACGCATACGGGCCAAGGTCACCGCGATACTGTACATCCAGAAGCCGAACATCATCACTAACATCGCCGTCACCATCGTCCCCGCCATCGTCGGCGCCGCTGTGATGCTGACCGAGGCTCCTTGATGCAACGTGTTCCACCAACGCACAGAAAAATAGATGATCGGGACATTGATCACCCCCACCAGCGCCAAGACGGCGCTCGCGCGATCCGCGCGGCGCAGGTCGTCGATCGATGAGCGCAGCAAGATGATCCCGATATATTGAAACAGCAAAATCAACTCCGACGTCAACCGAGCATCCCACACCCACCAGGCTCCCCAAGTGGGTTTTCCCCACATCGACCCCGTAAACAGCGCGAGGAACGTAAACATCGCCCCGGTAGGAGCGATGGCCTGCGCCATCATGAACGAGGGGCGCGCATTGAGCCCCAATCCGAGACCGGCCCAGATCGCCATGATGACGTAGAGAAACATGGACATCCAGGCTGCCGGCACATGAACGAAAATAATGCGGTACGCATCACCTTGCGTCACATCGGTCGGTGCCACGAAAAATCCAACGTACAGGCCGACCCCGATCAACCCCAGCGCCAAGGCAGCAAACCACGGGATCATCCGCCCGGCTAAGGGGTACAAGGCCTGCGGCGAGGAATACTTAAACCAGTTAATGCCTGTGGCGCTCATAATGATCTCTTATTCCAATGCAATGCGTAATGCAACAGCAGTAGCCCATGGCGCAAATGCAAATGAGAACAGGAAGCAGGCTCCGAGTAACGACAGATTTGCTTCGCTGCCGATTCCGGCCAAACTACTCGTGACGGCGCCGGCTCCGAAAATCAGCACCGGAATAAAAAGGGGAAGCACGAGCAGGGCAACCAGCAAGCCACTCCCGCGCAACCCAAGAGTTAACGCAGCACCCACCGCTCCAATCATACTCAACGTCGGCGTGCCAAGCAAGAGCGATAACGTCAATGCCCACAACGGGGGACCACTCAAGCCGAATTGCAAACCGAGCAGGGGCGAGAGCAGGACCACCGGCAGACCCGAGATCACCCAGTGAGAGAACACCTTACCAACAACCAGCACCGCCAAAGGCTGAGGGATCAACAACGTCTGTTCCAATACACCATCAAGATAATCGGCTGTAAAGAGACGCCCAAGTGATAACAGGCAGGCTAGCAGGGCCGTGACCCAGAGCACGCCGGAGGCGATCACCCTCAGAACCGCCGGCTCCGGCCCGACCCCCAATGGAAAGAGGCTCGCGACGATAACGACGAAGAAAACCGACATCGCCACATCCGAACGATGCCGCATGGCCAGCAGAAGATCCCGCCGAATGACCCCGCGCAATGCCTCACTCATGCTGGGCTGGCTCATCGAGTCAGCCTCAAATGCTGGATAGAATCAGCCGGGATAGCAATCTCCTGGTGCGTGGCGACGACCACCATGCCGCCATTATTCAAATGCGCATGCAGGCGCTGGGTCAAATAACTTGTGGCTGCAGCATCGAGTGACGCGAAAGGCTCATCCAAGAGCCATAACGGACGAGTAGAAAGCCAGAGACGCGCCAGCGACACACGACGCTTTTGTCCTTGCGATAGCACCCTCGTCGGCAAGCGATGAACCGGTCGTACGAGGCCAACTGCCTCCAATGCTTTTTGCACGATTGCGCCGGAACTTTCATCGCCGGCCAGACAGGCCGAGACCGTAAGGTTTTCGACTGGGGTTAGCTCATCCTTGATTCCGTTGAGATGCCCGACATAGGTCAGCTGTGCGCTATAGAGCTCCTTGAGCCGGCGGATGTCTTTCCCCTGCCAGAGGATTGCGCCTTCATCAGGAGACAACAGACCACAGAGCATACGGAGAAAGCTGGTTTTTCCACTGCCGTTCTCACCAACCACAGCCAGCAGAGTTCCAGGCTTGACCGTCACGCTGACGTCGGAGAACAACTGTCGGTCCCCGCGGCTACCGCTCAGTGCAACGGTTTGGAACATATTAGGAAAAACCCCACGGAGAACGAAGAGAAAGTAGTACGGCAGCGTCGAGCCTTCTTGAATCGTGCTGTTCGTGAGCCTGTTACCGGCACCGTCTGACGTCCCCACAGTTGCAACTGCCGCTGAGGCACTACTCCAATAGCACGGTCGATCAAGGTCGATGTCACTGTATCACCTTAGGGGACTCGTGAAAGGGCCACAGGCTGGCTCCCCGATTGTCGCCCATCCGATAGTGGCAAGTCAAAGAGACTGGAGACAGAAAATGCATTCAGTTTTGTCGCTTGCCTTGCACGGAGGGGAGGGGGCTAGAATCTTGCCCCATCTTAGTGGCATCATGGTGAAGTATCTGATATGCCATGTCACTAATTCACATCATTATTAGTACAGTGAAATCGCATGGCCGCACGAAATAGCAGAGCGTTGTAAGATCCATAACAGGAGGGTCCGGCATAATTATGATAAGGCAAGTGACACGGGCAGCGGCTACAGTGCTCCTTCTTGTTGTCGCACTGTACCACCCCGGCGACGCCGCGGCACATGGCTCAGTGAGCGGGGAAGACGATCCCTGCTTACGGCGGGTAGGTGAGCGCGTGATACATTTCAGCGCCTATCAGCCGCAATATGAGCTGAGAGATCAATACTGCACGGACATTCCCAAGGAAGGCGACACCTTCCTCGTTGTAGACCTCGTAGATCCGGCCTTGCGCAACGAGCCGGTCGGAATGCGGATCATGAGGGGGAACGGCTCCAATGAGTCAGAAGATCAGCTCGTAGCAGATATTCGGCCTAGCACCCACCCGGATGGAGTGCTCCGGGGCGAGGTCCGTCTTGCCGAGGGTCTCTATACGGTCACCATAGCGGCGGAGAAACAGAATCTGATGCGGCGCCCCCAATATCTATTGCGGGTACACATGATCGATTACCAGAAACTTGTGCGTACCATGACCGTACCGGCGATAGCAGTTCTGATCGTTGCATTGATTGGATACATACTCATACGATCGAAGTGGCTGCGAAATTGGTGGGCAGTCCGCCGTTCGTAGAAAACCGGGCGCTCCGGCAAGCGAGCATATATTCAACATTCGAGAGGGAGGATACTGACAATGGTTGTGCAATGGTTGAGGCCTATCGGCTTGTGCGTCTTGATGCTGGCAATCGGAATGCCATTCTTCTCCACACAGGCCCAGGCTCATGGAGGACTGGCACTGGCAGAAGACATGTGCAGGCTCACGATCGGCCCGTACAACATGCACTTTACCGGCTATCAGCCCGACAACACACGCAATAAGGAGTTCTGCGAAGATATTCCGGCGACCGGTCGCACGGTTGTCGTGCTTGATTATATGGAAGATGCGCTCCGTCCGTTGCCTACCGAAGTTCGGATCATCAAGGATACAGGCTCGGAGCAAGACATTCAGGCCATCACAGTCCTGCACCTGCCGCCCAAGGTCTACCCCGCCGGCTCGGTTAATTTCGAATATAACTTCGATCGACCCGGCAAATTCGTTGGTCTGGTTACCGTGGGTGATAAGCATGTATCGCGATTCCCGTTCTCGGTAGGGGAAACGAAAATTTGGTTACCCCCCTCCTATATGTTAATTGCGCTCGCAGGGGTTGCTGTTATCGGAGTGATCGTCTTTGCCATGCGCGGGCGTGGCAGAGCATCAAACAGTTCCGTTTCGTAGGCGGACAGCCTTCCGTCCAAAGCGCGGGCGCGACTCTGGCTCAACGAGGAAATTGAGCTGTCTAAAATAGATATGGATAGAATAATGAGGATACTGACGATGTCTTTGCAATTTCTGAAACCGGTGGTCATGTGTTTCTTGATGCTGGCGCTCGGAGGCCCACTCTCCGCTCAGGCCCAGCACTTTCACGAATTGGATAAAAACTTTTGCATACTTAAATTCGGACCCTACGGCATGCACCTTACCGAATATCAGCCCGACATCTCAGATCGGCAGGAGCTCTGCGGGGATATTCCGTCGACCGGACGCACGGTAGTGGTGCTCGATTTTATCGAAGGAGAACTCCGCTCGTTACCCGTCGAGGTCAGGGTCATCAAGGATACGGGTTCGGAGCAGGATCTTCAGGCCCTCACAATCGTTCACCTGCCGGCCAAAATCTACACGGGGGGGTTCATCAATTTCGAACATAGCTTCAACCAGCCCGGCAAATTCATCGGTATCATCACCGTTGGCGGCAAGGAAGAACATGTCGCGCGATTCCCGATTTCAGTAGGAGAATCGGGAGTAGCTTCACACTTCATGCACTACATCATGGTCATAGTCCCACTCGCAGTGATTGCCGTTGGAGCAGCGATCTTCTTTTTTCTGCGCGGACGTCGAAAATCCTCGCTTAGCACCGTTTCGTAGGTAACCGAGGCTGCAGCGCCTGAACACAGCAGCCCGGGACTAAAAGGAGGTCCGATGGAATCACGGGTAGCTTATGTACTCAAGCTCGTCATGGCAGTCGTGGTAATGGCGACGATGACGTACCTGCATGTCGACCCGGCGCTGGCGCATTCGATGCTGGTCAAGGCAGAGCCACCGCGCCGGGCTGTCCTCGCCAAGACACCGGCACAGGTGCGACTCTGGTTCAACGAAGAACTCGAAGGCGAGTACGCGTCGCTTATTGTGCTCGACGCTGAGAAGCATCCCGTTACCGAGATCAAGCCACAGCTTGCTCCGAATGACCCAAAGTCTATCGTCCTGCCGTTGCCGGAGTTGACGCCCGGAAAGTATTCAGTGAAGTTTCGAGTCCTGTCGGTAGACGGTCATGTGGTGGAGTCGTCTTTCGACTTCACTGTAAAGGGCAAAGTACAAAAGAAATGATCGAGATCATCGGCGCGCTGCTCCGCTGGCTGCAGCTTGCGTCCAACATGATCCTGATTGGCAGCTGCATTTTTCTTGCGATTGCCGTGCGCTCAAAAACGGCACTCGACGCCCCTTGGCTAGCCCGTCTGGCGCGGGTTCTACCGTGGATTTCTATCACGCTTCTGCTGGGATTGCTGGGCTTGCTGGCCACGACTACCGCGCAGGCCACGGGCATGGCTGAAAATGCTTGGCGCCCGGGAGCCTGGCTAGAACTTTTACAAAAAACCCGCATAGGACTCATCTGGACAGTGCGTGCGGCCCTTGCGTTTCTCGTGTTCGGAATAGCTCTCTACATTCGCTTCTCCCCTTGGGCGCGCTGGCGGTATATGCTGTGCGCTACCGTTGCCGCGCTCACGCTGGCTATGGGGTCACTCGCTAGCCACTCTGCAGCCGGAGAGCTGTCCGTGATATCGGTGCTGCCATATGCGCTGCATATCGTTTTGGCGAGCGTCTGGCTCGGAGGGCTGCCGGCCGTTCTCTCAATAATGTTCGCCACCACCGGGAAACGATCACACGAGGAAGTGGATCGGTTCGACATCCAGACCCTAAAGCGCTTCTCTGCACTAGCACTTCCCGTGATGGTCGCTGTCGTGGCAACCGGCACCATCGTTGCGTATGACATGGTGGACACGAGCTATGCCGCATTGGTCGCAACGAGCTGGGGCTGGTTTCTCGATACAAAGATTGCACTGCTTGGAGTGATTCTCGTGCTTGCCGCGTGCGCGCGCCATATCTGGATTCCGTCACTCGACAAGAACGCGGAAGTAGCTGCAGCCGGCGGACGTGGACTTCGAAAGTGGGTCACCGTCGAATTCGTGATCGCGTTGGCGATGGTGCTGGTCGCGACAATGCTGGCTAACGCCGTTCCGGCGAAACATGCCGTCATTGAGGACTGGCCCTATCCATTCCGCTTCTCCATCGACGCCACCTGGGGCGGGCTGGGCATGATGATCGGCGCGGGGATAGGAGTCGCGTTGCTTATCCTGGCAGTTGGAGCGATTGCCCTCGGTCGGTCCAAGCGCTGGGAGACGAAGTGGCGCATTGCCATCCCGACTGTACTGGCGGTCTGTGCGCTGGTTGCGGCGCTGCCTCCCCTTGCCACTCAGGCTTTTCCGGAAACCTACCGCAAGACGCCGGTCCCGTTCGATGCCATTTCCGTTGCCAACGGTGCGACCATATTTGCCGCGAATTGCGTACTCTGCCACGGACCTCAAGCCAAGGGCAATGGAGTTCTAGCCAAGACCTTTCCTATACCACCGGTGGATCTACTTACGGAACCGCACACCGCCAAGCATACGGCAGGGGACTTTTTCCACTGGCTGACCCACGGTATACCCGGTACTGGCATGCCGGCGTTTGCCGACAAACTCTCGGAAGAGGATCGCTGGGATGTCGTAAACTTTCTCCATGCCACATCCCGCGGCTATCAGGCGCGCCTCATCAACCCCTATGTCGCCCCCAATCAACCCTATATGGCCCCGCAGAATTTCTCTTATTCCGCGCATGACGATTCGAGCGGCACCTTGAAAGACTTTCGTCGACAGAAAGCAGTTCTGCTGGTTCTATTTTCCTGGCCGGAGTCGCGCGCAAGGCTGGATCAGTTGCGGTCGGCTTATGCCACACTAAGCGCCGCCAATACATTGATATTGGCAGCATCAGTGAATGATCTCAACCCGGAAGATCTGGCGGCGATCACGGCAGGCATGACTTTCCCTGTTGCGACGCAGGGGGCATCGGAGATCACGCGCAGCTACGCCCTGTTCCGTAGAACCCTCAGCAACCCTGATTTGGCCGGCGAGGGAACAATGCCGAAACACATGGAGTTCCTGATTGACCGTTATGGCTATTTGCGGGCGCGATGGATTCCTGCGGTGGATGGGACTGGGTGGACAGACATCGGGGAACTGATGCGGCAAGTCGAACAACTCAACCGGGAAAAAGAACTCCGTCCGCCACCAGACGACCATGTGCACTGAGCCTGTTCCTTCGCGGCAAACGCCAGGTATCAGTATAGATGTCGCCTATAAGCAGAGAAACGCCTGTGAACTTGACATCCAATACTTTCTCGTATATTCCTTCCCCTAATACGCTATGCACTTGACTCCAGTACGCTTGAGGCATAGCCTAGTCAAACTGTTGGAGGGCATAGATCATGCGGACCCTTGCCGAGTTCGAACAACGGTTCGCCACAGAAGGTGCATGCCGCGCCTATCTGGCTCGGCTGCGGTGGCCGACCGGATTCTGTTGCCCCCAGTGTAAAACCAGCGGCAGCTGGACAACCACACGATGTCTCATGATGTGCCGCCGATGTGGATACCAAGCCTCGGTCACGGCGGGGACAATCTTCCATCGAACCCGCCTCCCTTTGCAAGACTTGTTTCGAGCGATATGGTGGATGACCGATCAGAAGCATAAGATCAGCGCCTTGGGGCTACAGCGCCTACTGGGCCTTGGCAGTTACAGGACAGCGTGGCTGTGGCTGCAAAAGCTGCGACGCGCAATGGTGCGGCCTGGCTGGGACCTGCTGGGGGGCCAGGTGGAAGTAAACAAAACATATATAGGGGGCGGCGAATCGGGAGGAGGCCGTCGACACCTGGGAAATAAGATCGTGGTGGCGATCGCTGCACAGGTTGATGGGAAAGGGATCGGACGCGTCCATCTGCGTCGAATTCCAGCTGATGCCGCAAGTCCGCTTATGGCCTTTGTAAAACAAGCAGTTAAGCCTGGGTCCGTGATCATCACGGACGGATGGGAAGCCTATGCCGGGTTGACACAGGAGGGCTTCAAACACCGACCATACGTGATTAACGCCAGCAATAAAACAGCGCCGGTCTTGTTGCCCCGTGTGCATCGAGTGGCCTCCATGTTCACGCGCTGGCTATTAGGTACCCACCAGGGTACCTTGTCCCGCGAGCAACTGGACTTCTATCTCGGCGAGTTCACCTCTCGCTTCAACCATCGAACATCGAGATATCGCTGGAAGCTGTTCTCCAGACTTGTGGCGCAAGCTGTCTCGGCTGAGCCAGCCCCCTTCTCCAGGCTGGCCACAGATATCGGCTAAACACGGCAGGATAACTGGAGCTAAGTGCATAAATCTTTGCACGCATTTTGCACGCGGGAACAGGTTTCTCTTCTAGATATTATGCTTGACATCGAGAAACTGTATCCGCTAATCTCCCCGCCACGCTGGTAAGCGGCGACCAATGTTTCACCGGAGTTTTTTCTCCGGAATAAGCGGTGGGTCTCATTCAGTTTCACTGGGTCTCAATACTTAAACAAGGAGGTCAGGGTATGGCGAGTACAACGTTCGGAGGGAGCGACAGAGGGTACGACATGTCGCTCTGGTACGATTCCAAACCGCTCAAGATTGGCTGGTTTGCCATGCTGGCGGCGGTGGGATCTGAGGTCGTGTTTCAACGCGTCTTTGGGTATTCCCACGGCTTGGACTCCATGACCCCGGAGTTCGAGAATGTCTGGATGGGCCTGTGGCGCTTTAACGTGATCTCCAACATCATCTTCTCGGCGGCGACGCTGGGCTGGATTTGGAGCACGCGCGATCGCAACGTGGCCAACGTGGATCCCAAGACGGAACTCAAGCGGTACTTCTATTGGATGATGTGGCTCGCCATTTACGTGTTCGGCGTCTATTGGGCCGGCTCGTATACCCTGGAGCAGGATGCCTCGTGGCATCAGGTGATCATCCGCGACACCAGCTTCACCGCCAGCCATATCATTGCCTTCTACTTCACGTTCCCGCTCTACATTACGTGCGGCGTCGCGAGCTACCTCTACGCCATGACCCGGTTGCCGCAGTTCAGCAAGGCGGTCTCCTTCCCGTTGGTGGGCGCCATCGTGGGGCCGATGATGATTCTCCCGAACGTGGGCCTCAACGAGTGGGGCCATGCCTTCTGGTTTGTCGATGAACTGTTCGCGGCGCCGTTGCACTGGGGCTTTGTGACCCTGGGCTGGTGCGGATTGTTCGGCGGCACGGGCGGCGTGGCGGCGCAGATCGTCGCGCGCATGTCCAACCTGTGCGATGTGGTTTGGAACAACGAGAGCAAGGCTTGTTTGCATGTGATCCCGTACTAAATCGTACTGGTGGTGTTACTGGGCTGACCGCGCGCTCCGGATTCCGAAGAGCGAGGTTGCCCATAGACTAGCTGGAACAAGGGAGAGAACAGATGTTTCGAATGAGTGAGGAGGAGACAAATGGCACTGTTTAGAACAGCAGAGATTATAAAAGCCAGCAAGCTGCCGCCGGAAGGCGTCAAACTGTCACGGATGATCGACGCGGTGTACTTCCTTCCGATTGCATATCTAGGAGTATTCGCGACCTTTCATATGCACTTCGACCTGCTTGCAGGAGACTGGGATTTCTGGATCGATTGGAAGGATCGGCAGTTCTGGGTAACGGTAACTCCTATTGTGGAGGTTATGTATCCAGGGGCGATCATGTACTACTTCTGGACGTTCTACCGGCAACCCTTTGGTGCAACGTTAAGCATCACGGGGCTCCTTGTTGGAAAGTGGATTACGGTCGTGTTGGCGTGGTACTGGTGGGCAAATTTCCCGGTAAACTTCGTCATGCCTGCCACCATGGTCTCCAGCGCATTAATCCTGGACTGCACCCTGTTGCTGACCAGGAGTTGGATGTTGACAGCGATATTCGGCGTATGGGCATTTGCGATGATGTTCTATCCTACGCAATACGCCCTGTTCGGATACAGCAAGCAACCGATGGTCGTGGATGGTCAGCTGCTTTCCTTGGCCGACTACATGGGCTTCACCTATGTCCGGACGGGAACGCCTGAGTATATCCGCATCATCGAAGTCGGTTCGTTGCGTACATTCGGCGGACACACCGTGTGGATCTCCGCATTTTTCTCAGCGTTTGTCTCCATGTTGGTCTACACCATTTGGTGGCAAATCGGGCACTTCGTCGGCCAATCATTCTTTTGGGTCAAGGGCAAACGTGGAGTGATGTCACGGAAAAATGATATCATGATCGTCGGCACGGATGAGTATGCCGCGAGACTTGGCACACCGGATGGGGTTGCACCAAGACTGACAGCGGCAGCCACACTTGCGGAAGGGAAATCATGAACGCAAAAAACATATTTAAATTGTGCGTGATCGGTTCCCTTGGGATGGCAACGCTGGGGCTCACCCTGGTGTTCAATGCCACTCCCGCAGCCGCCCACGGTGAGCGTTCTCAAGAACCGTTCCTGCGGATGCGTACCGCGCAGTGGTATGACACAAAGTGGAATCCTCAGAAGACCGCAGTTAACGATGAAGCAATGCTGTCCGGCAAGATTCATATCGCGGAAGACTGGCCACGAGCCGTGGTCAAGCCGAACCGTACCTTCATCAACGTGGGCAGCCCGAGTTCGGTGTTCACGCGTCTCAGTTCAAAAGTCAACGGAACTCCAATGTTCACATCGGGCCCGATGGAGCTCGGTGGGGACTACGAGTACGTGATCAAGTTGAGAGGCCGGTTGCCTGGCCATCACCACATCCACCCAATGTTGGCCGTCAACGGGGCCGGCCCTGTTGCAGGACCAGGGGGATGGATGGATATCACGGGCAACTATAAAGACTTCACCAACCCTGCAAAGCTGTTGGTTGGTGGGACTATCGATACGGAGACTGCAGGCATGGCAGCCGGAATCTTCTGGCATGTCCTCTGGGGTGGTCTCGGCTTCGCATGGATCGGCTGGTTCATGATCAGACCGATGTTCTTGATTCGCGCCAGAGTGTTGGCTCAAGAGGGTGGCGACGCACTGCTGAACGACCCGGTCGACCGAGTGGTGGCATGGGGAGTTTTAGGAGTGACCTTTACTTTGATCGCGATTGGTTTCTACTCTACGGACCACTCGTACCCTTACACCGTACCTCTCCAGGCCGGTGAACCAAAGATCAAGGCAACGCATTTGAAGTCTGACCTCACAATGAAGGTACTCGCAGCTGACTACGATGTTCCTGGTCGTGCCCTGCGTATGACGCTCCAGGTCACGAACAGCGGTGAGACGCCTCTCAGAATCGGTGAGTTCACGACAGCAGGCATCCGGTTCCTCAACAAGGTAGGTGTGGCCAACAACCTGGATCCAACCTATCCGGCAGAGATCATGGCTCAAGATGGTTTGCATATGGAAGATGAGTCACCGATCATGCCAGGGGAAACCAAAGAAGTGAAGCTTGACTCCAGAGACTCGCTCTGGGAAGTCCAGCGGTTGATGGACATGGTCAACGATCCGGAGCAACGCTTCGGTGGCTTGGTGATGTCTTGGGACGAATCAGGCAATCGTCACATCAACAGCATCGCTGGCGCCATCATCCCGGTCTTTACAAGGGCTGCTGGCTGAGCTAGTCGTTTTACAGGTCAGTGAGTAAGGCCGATCCGCCCCCGTCATAAGACGGGATGGCGGATCGGCTTTTTTATGGAATAAGAAGAACGGCAACGGCGACGATAACTCACCGCTTGGATAGTTCTACAATCCACCGACGAACGAATTGATGCAGCATCTGCAATCTTTTTTCGTCGTCGATCGAGGGAGAAACGAGTTCGACCTCGGTTTTATCGTTTACATCGCTTCCCTGCGCCCTTCCAAATGCAAACAACATAAGGACGTGGTAGGTGGTAGCAGAATCCGCTGGCGCACGTGTTCAACACCGCAAGGCGGCTTGGTCCCGGCAACCTTCACGTCGTAGCAATACAAGATCTGGAAGTTTGTGCCGGAGCCACTCCAGCAGCGTTTCGCCTGATTCATGCCCAACGACGTGGAAGCCTTAGTGAGTCAGCCGTTTGCTGTTGGCAGAACCACTCGCCGGCTCATCGTCAGCTACAAAGATGAAACCTGTAGGGTTAGCCCTTTACCAACTGAACATCTGGAGATGACGGCAACCAAATGCTCACGACAGTGCCTTCTCCGACCGCGCTCGTCACATGGATATATCCATGATGCCGGTCGATAATGTTCTTGCAGATCGCCATCCCTAATCCGGTTCCGTTACGTTTCCCAGACGTAAAAAATGGCTCGAATACGCGAGACAGCGCCTCTGGCGGGATGCCTTTACCGGCATCTCGGACTTGTATCATGATACCGGTTTGTTCCTGGTGGAGTAACTTATACGCCGCGATTTCCATGGACAAACCGTACTTAGGAGAGGCATCTATCGCGTTGTCGATAACGTTCAAGAGCACTTGTTCGAGTTGGTCTCGATCGGCATAAAGATGGTCCGCTGCCTGAGATATGGAAGTTCGGACTTTGAGATGTTTAGCCTCCAGAGGCCCGGTCAGCAACTTGAGGACACGGTTGATGAGGTCGGACAACACAAATTGAACCAGTGTAAGCTCGCGAGTCCTCGCATATTCCACAATCTGATTCACGATCCGATCCATTCGTTTGGCCTCGTGGAGAATCATGTCGATCTCCTCACGCCTTGGATCGGACCGTTCGAACTCATCCAATAACAGCGATGCCGTCGAGCCGATCCCGACCAAGGGATTCCTGAGCTCATGGGCAATGCCGGCCGCCATCTGTCCCAATGTCGCCAGCTTCTCGGTTCGGCTTAATCGTGATTGCAGAGTATTGAGTGCCGTAATGTCGATATTGAATGCCACATAGATCGGATCGGGGCTGTCGAACCCCGATATCGGCACGCGACGGCTCAAAATCGTCAACACGCCGCCGTCGGCATGAACAAACCGGAAGATCAGTTCGCACTGGCGGCCCGCTGCGACGGCCTGTGAAAATTCCGACAAAACACGATCAAGATCTTCAGGATGAATTCGAGCACGGAAGGCGGCGGGATCACCCTGTTCGTCAGGATCGAGCCCGGCCAAGACTTGATTATGTCGGTTGCTGAACGTGACCTGCATCCCCTTCGTCATAAAGATGCCGATCGGAGCGTTATCCACCAGACCGCGGTACTTCGATTCAGACTCTGATAAATGCTGGTTGAGTGTCCGGAGCGAGGCCTCAGACTTTACCACTTGATCGAACTGTTCCTGAACCTGCCGACTCATCTCTTGCATCACCCTGGTGAGGCCTCCGATCTCATCTTTCCGATCCAACACAAGGATGGTAGGACAAAGCCCGCCGGATGACTCGGCAACAGCCTTTGACAGGTTGACAAGAGGGACCGCAATCGATCGGGCAATCAGATAGAGCGCAGAGACGATAAGCCCAAACGTGAATAGCCCCCCGCCTAAAATGGCAAGAAGTGTCGACGTGCGGTCTAGGTTCATTTGCGCGAACTCATCCAGCGCGCTTTTCTCCTCGAATGTATCGAGTTTTTCCATCCAAGTCCGAAGATCAGACATCAGCGCCCTTCCTCGCCCTTCCCTGATATACTGAAGCGCGACCGATTTTCGGCCCGATTGAATATCTTTGATGAGGCCTTCCTTCTCTTCGATGATTCGGTTCACGAGGGCTTCAGCGTCCTTAAAATGCTGCTGATGGTCTTCTGAAAGTCTCGCGTTTAGATCCTTCCCGACCCCGCGAATGTTTTCGAGCGCCTCTTGATAGGGTTTGAGATCGCGAACATCTTCGGTCAACACATACCCTCGAAAACCGGTCTCCAAATCGACCGCCAGCCGCATGTATTGGGCTGCAGCCTTTTCGGCAAGATAGAGATTGTTCAACCGCTCTTCATCCTGCGAAAAGGTTTGCAGATTGATGTAGGTCACGATGCTGACGAGGATGAGGGAGGCGAGAGGGATCGTGGAGATGAACAGTAACTTGTGATGAATTGGAACATTATTGAACAGGCTGGCAATATGCTTGTACATGGAGTCTCCGTCGCACTCTTGTGAGTGCCTAGGATTTAGATCCACCCATTGTCAAACATCTCTCCGCTATACCGTGACATCCTCACCATGAGAATTATCGTGTCAGGGCGAAAGTCATGGGAAAGCGAAAGTCTGACTGTTCAGTGATAGAAAGCCACACGGAGGCATCCCTAAAATGGGCAATATACTGCGGAGGTGCCAGTATGGCTCCGCGTTCATACCAGACATGACCATGCTATAGCTTTGCGAGAAATGCCGGGAACTTGCACGACGGCCGACCAATCCCTAGTGATCGGATTTAGCCTTGGCTACTTCCCCACCTGACGGCGTAGCGCGACATACTCTAATGCCCGGTTCACGACCGGTTCTACCAGCTGGAGATCCACGGTCTTAATGATGAAATCGTACGCTCCTAGCTTCATGGCCTCAACCGCTTCTTCGACTGTGCCATATGAAGTGAGAATGATCACCACCGCATCTCGCGCTTTCGCGCGAAGTGCCTCCAGGGTTTCCAGCCCCGTTCTCCCAGGCATCTTGAGGTCCAGGAGAATCAGATCGGGAAGGTCGGGAAGGCCTTTTTCAACCGCGGCCAACAGTTCATCTCCGGACTTGAAAGGCTGAACTTGGTGCTGGCTCTGAGACAGCCGCTTTACAAGTGCGTTGAGAAGTACTGGTTCATCGTCTGCAACATAGATCCTAGCTGGCATTTGGTCATTCCTTTCTATCGAGTTCGGTATAGTAACTGCGTATGCTTCCGCGCAAACTGCGCGTCTTCATGCAAAGGCCGTGAGGTTACCGGGAGTTTGACTGATACGATAGGCTAGCGCGTGATCTGATAGCCCGCGGAAATGCTCCATCCCGACGAGGACACAGGTATGCCCGGCTTCAATGGCTCGATCTTGGAACCCGTGCAAGTATTCCATGGTGGTATGGTCCACGATCTTTCCCGCCAAAATGAGCATATAGTTGGCTTTCATGCCTTCGGGAATCACGATGGCTTTGAGCGCCGCGTCGAGTTTCACCAGGTTCATGCAGGTGGCCGAAGACAGGTAGATCTTGTAGGGATTCTTCATCGCTCCGACGGTGCCACGGAGCACCGCGTTTGCCGAGACGGTCATCACACTGCGAGAGCCGCTGCCGGTGTCTCCAATGCGGATGACGGGATTGCGGAACAGTTCTTTGAATGCGGCCCCTATCCCCCTACCCTCGGGATCCTTGGCTGAAGCCTTGACGACATCCTTCACAAGCAAGGCGATCTTCGTCAGTGTGCCGACAATCATGCCGTCCAGTATGTCTGAGGTGGCCAACGTGACCACGACATTGACCATGGCGACAAATATCTGTTCCTTGCCGACCGAAAAGATCCGCTTGAAGACTTTGTTCGAGCAGAGCTTCCATCCGATCCACATGAGCAACCCTGCCAGGGCCGATTTTGGGATTTGATTGATGAGGGCTGCGGCGAACAACAGGATGATCAATTGAAAGCAGGCATAGTAGAAGTTGGCCCAGAGGGTACGGCCCCCTGCAAGCATGTTGACCGTACTTTTCAGCCCACCGGGAATGATCGTCAATCCACCCAGTAGACTGGATGCGGTGTTGGAGACCCCCATGGCTCGCAAGGTGACATTGGGATTCGACTTTCGTTTAAACGGGTCGATCTTATCGATGGCGGCGATCGTCGCGAGCGACTCGGTGCCGTCGATGAGGGTCAGGGTGATAATGATGAGTATGAGAGACCCGTATAGTTCCGGTCTGGAAAAGGCTTCAACGAAATGGGGAAATACGATGCCATGTTCAAAAATATCGAGGGGTACATGAATGAGCTATTTTTCCTCAAGACCCAGGATCCAAGAGGCCAGACCGGCTAGAACGATCACGACGAGGGGCACAGGGACGAGCTTCGGCCACGTGCCTTTGATACGGGCAAGGATGCCGCTAATAAAAAAGAGGAGGAAGAGGGTGGCGGCTCCAATGACGCAGATCAACGGATTCATGCCCATGATCTGTTCGGGAATCAGCATGATGGCTTTGGGAATGGATTTGATGGGTGGCGTGATGTACCCGAGAAATGCCGGGACTTGTTTGACGATGATCAGCATGCCGATCGCCATCAACATGCCTTCGACTACCGAGATGGGGAAAAATAGCGCGAACCGCCCGGCATTGAAGACGCTGAGAATCACCTGCACAACACCGACTATCGCAATGGCCACCAGTAAGAGCGGATAACCCGCCTCCAAGTCTCCATGACCCAATGCGAGCGTACCGGCCAACAGCGCCGGCGCCAGACCGGCGGCCGGGCCGCTGATCGTGATATAGGCGCCACCGAGAAAGGGAAAGACAAATCCCGCGATGATCGCCGAGATGATACCGCAGACCGGAGGCGCACCGGAGGCAATCGCGATCCCGAGCGAGAGCGGGATCCCCATCATGGCGACTTGCAGTCCCGCCATCAGGTCGTATTGCCAATGCTTCAGACCCTTTATCCCATTTTCCGGTTTTTCTCCTGCCGGAATATCGTCTTCTGTTGCTGTTGCCGCTCCATGCGATGACATGCTGGTCCTCCTGAATTTCAGGTTGCCCTGTTATGCTGTAAAGCTATACGCGCTTGTATTTTCACGACTTAGACGGTGCTTCATAGTTCCGCTCCTGCTGGAAGTCCCAATGGTTCTACGCAGACTCAGTGTCAGTTGAGGGCCTCGCGCTAGGCGCACACAATGAATAGGCGTTGATTGGAAAATGCTTTAAAATGCGTGATGTTACAGAACTCTATTGACCGGAGTCAAGCGTCAAGATGGAAGACAATCAGGAGCTCGCTGCTTGTCAAAATAAAAGAGGGAGAGGCAATGTCTCTCCCTATCCTAGACTGCATCAGTTCGTCACACTCTTCAGAGCCGTGACGCCTGACCGCTACAGACTTTTGAACCGCTGTGCTCTGAGAATAAAGCGTATCGTCGGCTACGGACTACTTCAGGCCCTGCTCCGCTAACCCATTCTCGAATGAAAACTCCAACGTATCGCCCTTCTTCCCAGGCTTGGTGTAAAACTCGCTCTGCACGACAGAGTACTCTTTCTCTACGTTAGGAAGCCAGCCGACCGGCTCAACTAAGCTCCCGCTGACCTACTTTCCGGGTTTTGGGTCACAGGCTCATTTGGGACTAACAAAGGGCTTGACTCTTAACCGGACACTACGATATCACACCAGCGAATTTGGCTGTGTTATTCTTTTCCTCACACACAGACGAAGTGCCAGTGAGACCTTCACATAGAAAAGACCAGTTGCACATTTGCCTGGAGAAGTTCGCCCAACCATTTCAGAGAGGAGTTCAACCATGATGAAAAGACAATCACCTCAACTGATAGCCATCGCAGGGGCCATGGTCCTTGCGATGGCCGGATTGATGGGATTGCCCTGCGAGGCATCCGCGAAGACCCATGACGTCAAGATGACGGCGCTCGAAACGGAAATCGTGATTGAAGGAACGGGAACGAAATATAAGGCCTGGACGTTCAACGGCCAGATGCCGGGGCCGGCCGTGCGGGTCACGGAAGGCGACACTGTCAACTTCACGCTGGAGAATCCCAAGACCAATGTTTATCCACATGCCATGGACTTCCATGCGGCGGAAATCGATTTCCTGAAGAACTACCGGGCCATCAATCCGGGAGAAACCATTTCCTTCACCTTTGTGGCGAAGAAGCCCGGCGTGTTTTTCTATCATTGCGGCGCAGCGCCCATGATCCAGCACGTCGCGCGCGGCATGTTCGGCGCGATTATCGTCGATCCCAAGAATCCGAAGGTCTGGCCGAAAGCGGACCGGGAGTTTTTGTTAGTCCAATCTGAGCTCTGGAAAAACCCCGACGATGTCGAGGCCATGTTCGCCCGGAAGTTCGACTATACGGTCTTCAACGGAGGGATCTTCAAGTATCATCCCTTCTTCATCGGCTCGGAAGCGCTGGAGGCGAAACCGAATGAGCGGGTCCGGATCTATTTTGTGAACGCGGGCCCCAACGAGTTTTCCTCGCTCCACCCGATCGGCGAGATTTGGGATAACGTCTACGAGAGCGGGAACCCTGCCAACAAACTCACAGGGGTGCAAACCTATGTCGTGGGACCAGGAAGCGCCGCCACATTCGACTTGGTCTCCGAATCACCCGGGGTCTATCCGATTGTGACGCATTCGCTCACTGGAGCCCTTCGTGGAGCCATTGCCGCGCTGACGATTACACCGGTAGCCAAGAATGCTCCGCTGATGCCACTGACGCCCTGGAATCCCTAAACGACCAGAAATATGATAGAACTGTGCATTCGAAGGAAGCCCTCATTTACCTCTCAAAAAAGGAGCGCCTTTCATGAAACAACTTTCTCGCGCCATCAAGACTATGCTGACCGTCGCCGTACTGTTGATCTCAGCGCCGGTGTGGGCAGCCGATGCTCCGTTGCCCTCACTCTATGAACGGCTCGGCGGAACAGGCCCTATCACGGCCGTCGTCGGCAAGTTCGTCAGCATCGTGGGCCAAGACAAGCGCATCAACGGGTGGTTTGCCAAAGCCGATCTGCCGAAACTGAAGAAACAGCTGGTCGACCAGGTCTGCCAAGCCAGCGGCGGCCCCTGCACCTATGATGGGCCAGACATGAAAAAAACACATGCCGGCATGAAAATCACGACGGCTGCCTTCAATGCCCTGGTTGAAGACCTCGTCAAGGCATTGGATACGTTCAACGTGCCAGCCAGAGAAAAGAACGAACTCCTTTCCGTGCTGGGTCCTATGAAGTCCGACATCGTCGAAGTGCCGTAAAGGGCAACGGGCAGGCGGTGAGATCCTCGCCGCCTGCCCATGAACGCATCCAAGAGAAGAACACTGCACCCCAGCCGAACCGAAGCTTCGCATAGTCCGACAAATCGATGAACCTACCCAAGGGCTTCAGATCGCATCCCTGCAGACAGGTATTCCGATGACGCGAACAGCTCATCGCAGATATGCAAACCGGACGCAGACGCCCTGTGCGAAAAGCGTACCCGTAACCGGCCCACAGCCTCATGGAGACAGCAAGGCCAAGCTCAGGCACAACTGTCTGATGCTTGCGATGGCGCTCACCGTGGGTCTTGGAGTATTTCAGCCGGCCAGAGCCAGCCAGGCTGCCATGGAGAGAGTTCCCGTCGCGCTGACAGGATCTGGTTGCGACAGCCATGAGAACGAGCTAAGCAGGGCGTTGCTCACCTTGCAGGGTGTGAACGCCGCGCATTTTCATCGCATACCCGATCACGTCTTGGTGGATATCACCGTCGGCATGATCGTGCCGGAAGAACTGGTTCGTCATCTCAATACGGCGGCCACGTCATGGCAATGCCGCGCTGAAATTATGCAGTCCTGCATCACGGCAGCCCCTGTCCCCCAGACTCGAAAAGACGCACCATAAGTGTGCGATTGAAATCCGACCAGTTTCGCACGCGATGCAGGATCATCGCCGGACTGATGTTTCTCCACGAACAGCCACTGGCGTAGCGGGCCTCGGTCAGTTCCTGAAGCAGACGTTGGCGGACCATTTATCCAAAATGTTCAAGAAGTGTACGCCGCCCAAGCTCATGAGGCGTGGGCGGCGTGGGAGAGTTTATTTTGTGATGTGTTTCGCAGCTTCGACAATCGATCGCGCCCCGATGCCGAAGTGGTCGATGAGTTCGTCCGGCTTCCCGCTGTGGGGGATCGTGCGAACCGCAAGCTTATGTACTTTAATACCTTCTGGTCCAACTGCGCTGAGCACCGCATCTCCAAGGCCACCGTGCGCATAATGATCTTCAACGGTGAGAATACGCCCCTGCGTAGCCCTCGCGCTGTCAATCAACGTCGTGTGATCGATAGGGACGACACTATAGAGATCGACGATCCGCACGGCAGATGCCGGCGGCTTTCAATGTGTCGTATGCCTTCAGGGCTTCGAAGAGCGTGACGCCGGCTGCGACGATCGTGAGGACATCCGCTGCACTTTGGCGAATTACCTTCGACCCGCCGATCTGGAACCTTTCATCGGGCCCATAGAGAACCGGACACTTCGGACGCCCGGCCCGAATGTAGACCATTCCTTTATGTGCGGCAGCCATTTCGACGAGCCGGTACGTGCAGGTCGCATCGGACGGATACAACACGGTGACGCCCGGCTGCGCAGCCATCATTGCGATATCTTCCAGACCCATTTGTGAGGGGCCGTCTTCCCCGATGCTCACGCCGACATGTGTACCGACAAGCTTGATGTTCGAGCCGCTGATGGCAGCCATACGGATGAAATCGTAGGCTCGCGTAAAGAATGCGGCAAACGTGGCAACAAACGGAATCTTCCCGCAGGCAGCTAAACCGGCTGCGGCCCCGAGCATATTTTGTTCCGCGATAAAATTTTCAAAGAATCGATTGGGAAATCTCTTGCCGAACTTATCGGTATAGGTCGAGTTCTTTACGTCGGCATCGAGTCCCACGACCAGCGGATTCACCGCACCCAACGCCTCAAATGCGTTACCGAATGCTTCGCGCGTGGCGGCAGTGTCGCCTATTTTATAGGGCGAAGGCGGGAGAGGACTGGTAGACGACGGCCCCTGAACCGGCGTCGATGGTTTCTTCACTGAAATGGTTGCACTGCTGGGTTTCAGCTGCTTGGTCAACTCATCGATCGCCTTCTGCGTTTCTTCGCCTTTGGCGGCCGGCTTTCCATGCCAGGCAGGATGATTCTCCATGAAGGAGATGCCCTTGCCCTTGAACGTTTTAGCGAGTAACACCGTCGGCTTGCCTTTGGTGCCGGCAGCGGTATCGAATGCCGCGAGCAAAGCTGAAAGATTATGCCCATCAACCACTAGCGCCTGCCAGCCAAAGCCGGCCCATCGGGAACGATAGGCCTCCATGTCATGTTGCAGCATGGTCGGATCGCTTTGACCGAGTCGATTGACATCGACAATGGCACAGAGGTTATCCAACCCATGATGGCGCGCGACTTCAGCCGCTTCCCATACGGATCCCTCAACGGATTCTCCATCGCCCATCAAGACGTAGGTTCTGTGATCGAGCTTGTCGACATATTTCGCATTGAGGGCGATTCCAATACCCACTGGCAACCCTTGCCCCAACGAACCCGTTGCCATATCGACAAACGACAAACGAGGCGTCGGGTGGCCTTCAAGATCGGACGTCAATGTTCGAAGTTTGAGAAGTTCGCTCTTGGGAAAGAGACCTGCTTCCGCCCAAGCGGCATACAGCAGTGGGGCAGCATGGCCTTTTGACAGCACGAACCGATCGCTATTGTACGCTTTGGGATTTTTAGGGTCGTATCGCATCACGGAGAAGAAGAGGGCTGCGACAATGTCCGCAGCGGAACAGCAACTGGATGGATGTCCGCTCCCCGCTTCGCTCGTTGCACGAACGCTCTCGATCCGGAGCTGTGTGGCCTTGTTCTGCAGTTCAGTAAGCAATTCTGGTGAAGCGGTTGAGCTAGCCATCGGAACTCCTTTCGGGATTGGATGCCAAGGATACTGCCTGACTCTTCTTGTCTTCTCTATCGGCAGCAACAGGACGGAGCTTGAGGCTAGCAAAATGAAATGGGGAGAGTCAATCAACCTAAACAATACAGGGAAGATGGGGAGCCAGATGTCGATACCAAGTAGGCGGCTAATGGAAGTGGTTTCATGAGATTATGATATGTGCGGGACAATGGCAGTGGGCGCTGGTAAAGGGCAAGCACGGGATGAAGCACTGCATCGAGACGGGATGTCACATGGGCTCTCCTTGGAAGAGGACCATCAAGCACATTATGTATCGGTGAGAGCGAAGCGTTGCATTAAGTACTGTGAAGGAACCGGGATTCATCTCTGATGGACACCGCCTTGACCAGGTCACGTAAAGACAAGAGGCCCACGATCTTGTTGTCCTCTGTCACTGCGAGGTGGCGAATCCGTTTCTCAGCCATGAGCCGACTGGCATCGCGAGCGCTGTCATCGATGTCGATCTGAACCAGGGGAGCATTCATCACGGCGCCGACGGGGGTACTGCTCGCAGGGAGACCGGCCGCAATCACCTTCCTCACCACATCGGTCTCGGTCACGATGCCGACTATCGCTCCAGCATCCAGCACGAGGAGCGAACCGATCCGCTTCCCCGCCATTGTCTGCGCTGCCTCCAGTACCATCGCTTCACTCGCAATGATCGCCATTGCCGTTTGCATGAGCACCCTGAGCACGCTGAGGGGCCGGAATACGTTGTCCAGATCACGGAGGGGGCCTCCTCCTGAATCGATGAAATATCGCACGAGATCTCGGACTGAAACCATCCCAACGATTTTGTCCTCATCGGAGACACAGAGATGGCGGACATGGTTCGTCTCCATGAGATGACTCGCATCCAGCATGGGGCAATCCGGCGTGATCATCAGCAGCGGACTGGTCATGGCCTGATCCACCCTGGTAAGAGAAGTATCCATTCCTCTAGCGAGTACCTTCCCCATCAGGTCTGTCTCAGTCACGATCCCCGACCTGCGGAATACCCGACCCTCCGGATCGGTTGGCTGTACCAACAATGAACCAATACATTTCTCCCTCATACGCTCGGCGGCTTTTATGACCGTGGTCTCAGGCGGGACAACCTCCAAGTCTCGATGCATGAGATCCCCGACCCTGCCTCCTGATTGTACAGTCATGGGCGCTCCCTTCTGTGTGAGGCAGGACGACCGCCTACTACTACGCCTCAATCATACTCCTATGTGCCCGCGTCATTCATTCATAAATAAACCCAACCAAATAACGCTATGGAGTATTCGGCAAAGAAGAAGAAAGTCGTAGAACAAGATGCCTAGACCCCTTGCAGTATGGTTTGCAGCGGGTTCGGAACTGCACCTCGCGCTCCGCCATAGAGATCACGGTGCAGGAGACCGCGCGGTCGCCTGCCGCATTGCATTGGAGCGCGAATGCCGGCGTCTGCAAATCGTAGGCCGATTTAAGATACAGCAGAGTGACTTCAGGATTGTTGTCAGGGGCAGGATGAAAGGTTCGGGCCTTCAGGACCGAGAGACTGGCGGGTGATCCCACTCAGTCCTCTTGCAGAATAGTCACAAACCATTCTAGGACTTGTCCGGGCGAGCTTCCAATTATCTGAAGCTCGCAACCGGAAACGCGCAAATGATGGACGCTTCACCCGTTCAATTGACCTTGAACAGATTTACCAGCCACATGATTTTTTTGGGTCTATTTTTTATAAAGGTCGAAAAACAGCCACACCGAGAAAATGTTATTCATACGATCCTTAGCGCTCTCCTGCGTCGCAATATATTGGTTCAAATACCCGATTTCCGTCTTGATCTCTGGAGTGAACCGATATCCGATCCCGACAAAGGCGCGGTTTTGATCAAGTCCTTGGTGCGAACTGACTTGTGGCGCCCAGTCCGTCTGATACAGATTCACGAACACCTCATCCCACACCACGAAATCTGTACCCTCCGGAAGGAAAGAGATCGGCCAGGAGAACTTGAGAAATTGACGGAAACGCGAGCCCATATCACCACCGTTTGCTTGAAAGCGCTGTTCAAGCCGTGGTCGGAAGGTAAAGGCGCCGAGAGGCGTCTTCCCTGACCACATATATTGCTCCCATATTCTGTTTTCCGGAATATCTGTGTGGTCGGGCAGGTAGTTCTCTACACGAGCATACCCCACCCACACAGTGGATTGGTCCGTAAGCGCATAGCCGAGGCCGGGACGAAGCAACGATTGGTTCAGTGCGAAATTATCATTACAACATTCTCGAAATCTAGCCTGACCTTCCACCCACCAGAGCCAGCGTTTGCTGAGGTCAGAATTAAGGTACGCGAAATTTCCTCGTGCCATCGCAACTCCCCATACCCCGGTATCACTCTGAATCTCCGCCCAGGCAGCCGACGAAGTGAACGGCATCAGGGAACAGGCGAGAATCGCGATGACTAGATACAGGGCCGGGAGGAGCCTTCTAACCGGTCGTATAATCGAATGGCGAAATATCATCTGTGTATTCATATCCAAAAAACTCCAAGAATGATCGGAAGATAGCCGGCGCCGTCCACCGCTTTGATGGAAACAATGGGCGGCACCCTAGCACAACTGTTCTCTCCCACGCTACGGCCGATCGTTATTTAGTCGGCAGGATGAACCACAAAGAACGGGATCTTAGAAATCGTACCGAGCGCAAGTGGCTGAGGGCGCCGGACCCAAGACGTGTCCATGCGAAATTTGTCTTCAAGAACAACAGGATAGCTTGACATGCCAGAGGTCTTCGCGCAGACTCCCGTACATGCAGGACCAGACCTGGCAGACCCTTCTTGCCAAACTCGCTGAACGCGCCGGTATCGCGACTGACTATTACGATATCGCAGGTCATCTTCACTTCACCTCAGATGACACCAGACGCGCCATACTGACTGCCATGGGTTTCTCGGTCGATTCAACTGAGTCGCTGACAGAGGCACTGCAGGAATGGGATGAGGCGCCGTGGCAACGCCCCTGCAACTCAGTGCAGATTCTGCGTGACGGTGAATCGGGTTCTACGGTCTCCTGTTATCTGGCCCTCGAGGACGGGAAAGAAGGGTTCGCCGTAGTGGAGTGGCAAATCTGCGACGAAGCCTACACCGTGGTGCAAGAAGGGCAAGTAGGGCCTGGGCTTTCCGCTGTGGAGGTCCGTGTTCTCAAGGGTCAACGGCATGTGCGTATCGAGATACCGGCTCCGCAGGGTCTCTCCCTCGGATACTACAGTTTGACGATACGGGCCGATAGCTTGGTTGGAGGGGATGTGGGGACGATGCGTGTCATCGTGGCGCCGCGCCAGTGTTATGTCCCGCCGTTTATCGAGAGGAACCAACGGCTGTGGGGACTGGCCTTGCAGCTCTATTCGTTGTCTTCTGATCGCAATTGGGGGAGCGGCGACTTCACCGATCTCGGACGGATTGTGGAGTGGGCAGGCAAAGAGCTCGGCGCCGGGGTCATCGGACTCAATCCGCTGCACGCACTGCGGAATACTACGCCGTATCACATCAGTCCCTATGCCCCAAACAGCCGATTGTATCTCAATGAACTCTATATCGATATCGAGCGGCTGCCGGAATTTTGCGGGTCGGAGGAGGCACAGCGACGCTTCCATGCTCCCGAGTTTCAAGCCACGCTTCAGGCGTTACGAGAAAGTCAGCAGGTGGATTACGACTCCATAGCGGCCGCCAAGCGCACCATGCTCGAATTGGCCTACCGCAAATTCCTCACAGATGCCTATAGCGGAGAGGAACCGAATCTCCAACCGGAAACGGCGCGCGCCAGGCTCTTGGAGCAGTTTATCCAGTCCGAAGGCACATCACTCGAGTTATATGCCACCTTCCAAACATTGGAGGAAGAGCGCCGGCTGATTCAATCCAAGTCGGCCACCTGGTACGATTGGCCCAAACAATTCTTGATGCCTGGCCAACCAGTTCATGATTATGCGAAACGGCACCCAACGCGCATTCGCTTCTTTCAATACATCCAGTGGGTGGCAAGTGAACAGCTGAACGAGATCCGAAGGGCGACTGAGCAACTGGCGATGCCGATCGGGCTGTATCATGATCTAGCTCTTGGCGCCGATCGGAATGGGGCCGAGGCCTGGATCTATCAATCGGTGCTGGCGCTCGGAGCCGACTGCGGCGCCCCTCCTGACGCATTTGCACCGGAGGGGCAGAATTGGGGTCTCCCGCCGATCAACCCTCATGCGTTACGTGCCAGCGGCTATGAGCTGATGATCCAGTTGCTGCGTAATAATT
This sequence comes from uncultured Nitrospiraceae bacterium, assembly GCA_963781915.1. Lineage (GTDB taxonomy): Bacteria > Nitrospirota > Nitrospiria > Nitrospirales > Nitrospiraceae > Palsa-1315. The sequence continues at coordinate 34,563 of CAWAIH010000016.1, forward strand.
TTCGATCCGGCGGTGCCATCCGGTTGGATCATGTGATGGCACTTTTCCGCCTCTTCTGGATTCCGCACGGAAAGCCTGCGTCCGAAGGCACCTATGTACATTACCCCTTTGAAGACTTATTGGCGATCGTGGCATTGGAGAGCGTTCGATCTAAAACCTTGGTGATCGGAGAAGACCTCGGCACGGTCCCCGATTGGCTCAGAGAGCAGTTGGCGAAGGCGAGAGTGCTGTCATATCGAGTGTTCTACTTCGAGCGTGGTGCAGACGGCACAATGAAACCGCCTGGCGACTATCCCGCACAATCGTTGGCTGTTGCGACGACGCACGACTTGCCGACGCTTACCGGGTTTTGGTCCGGCGAGGACTTAGCGGTGCGAGCGGGATTGGGTGCGTTTCCAGATGACGCAGCGCGCCGTCAGACCTGGGAGGAACGCCAGCGCGACAAGACACGCATTCTCAGTGCGCTTAAACGGGAGAACCTCCTCTCAAATGGCGTGACTGAGGATCTGGCTACCGCGCCTGCCATGACGGCTGAACTCTGCCAAGCGATTCATCTCTACCTGGCCCGCACGGCGTCCTGCATCGTGTTGGCGAACCTCGAAGACGGCTTAGGCGAACTGTCACAAACCAATCTTCCTGGGACGGTCGATAGTCACCCTAACTGGACTCGCAAATACTCGGTTCGTGTGGATGACATTGTATGCGATGAGCGCTTGCGGCAGCTTGGAGCTACCTTGCGTTCCACCCGTCCGCTAGGATAAGACCCTCACTCAGGATGCTGAAAAAGTCCGCCAGCAGGGAGGAGCGGATGGAGTCTGATGATCTTCTGTGCTCGCGCAACGCGCGGCCTCAGAAGGCCCTCGTTGGACGCGCGCAGTGGAAGATCAATCAGCCCCCATCCTTAGAGAGAAACGAGCACGCTTGGAAGGAGCATGAATAACGTTCGCGCAGTAAAGGACAACCTCGACCACTCCCCTAAAAAGGGATAAAGAGAATTGAAAGGGCATTGCTGGATGGCCTTTTTGAGCATCCTTCGGCGATGTTCCTTTCTTATCCCTGAGGAGCAGGTCCCTCGAATGTCTATTGCGTTGAAATAGTTTTCCTCTCAGCCTACTAGAGCTCTGACAATGGTTCATCGGCAGTTTACGTATCTCCCGCTCCTATGTTGAAGCAGAATCGCATTGTGCTGGCGGTCGCAGGGGCAGTATTTCTGGCGATCGTCGCGCTTGAAATGGCCGTCCCGGCCAACGTGGTCGGCGCCTACGGCTTTGTGCTGCCGATCCTGTTGGTGGCAACATTGCGCAGTCGCAGCCTGATGATTGTAACGGTGCTGGCCTGTATCGTGGCGACCTATATGGGATTGCTGCAACCGACTAAGCCTGGGCGGTTGCAATCGGCGGTGATCAATCGCAGTGTGGTTGCAGGAGTGCTTCTGATCGTGGCCTATATCGGGATGACATGGGAAGAGCGCAAGACGAGAGAGGCGGAGGCGCGTGCCGCGCTCGCCCGCGAGACGGAAAGTCTCCTGAAAGCCAATACGCAGCTGGTCGATGCGAAAGACCGGCTGAATCGCTCGGAACGCTTAGCGGCAGTGGGACAACTGGTGGCTTCCGTCGCGCATGAGATCGGAACCCCGCTCCACTCGATTGCCTGGCACGTGCAAGCGCTGGCTGAGGAGCCTGGCGTCACGCCTGAAATGAAAAAGCGAGTGACCGTGATCGATGAACAGCTCACACGAGTGGTTCGAATCATTCAGGATTTGCTCTCCTCGACCAGACAGCGCCAACCCGAACCGGCATGGTCGCCCGTGGATCAGATCATCAGCCCTGCCGCTGTACTTATGGAACCGGCCTTCCATGCGAAAGAGATTACCCTGACGGTCGAGATTCACGGAGATCTCCCGCTCGTATGGGCCGATGCAGAAAAGATGCATCAAGTATTGGTGAACATATTAGCCAATGCCTTAGCCGCCACCCCACCGCATGGAGCGGTAAGCATATCAGCAGGAGCCCGTGCGACCTTGCCCGATGAACTCGACCGTGGCCGACGGGTGGCCGATGCAATGTCACCGCTGGTCATCGCCATCACGGTCCAGGATACAGGCTGCGGCATGCCGGAGGCCGATATACAGAAAGCCTTTGAACCATTTTTCACGACCAAAGCGATTGGCACGGGCACCGGGTTAGGGTTATTCTTAAGCCGCGAAACGGTTCTGGCCCATGGAGGCAGCCTTTCGATCGAGAGCGAGACAGGCCGTGGCACAACCGTCACGGTAACCTTGCCTGGATTACAAACCAAGCCGACGCACATGACGGAGAAGACCTGATGCAACCATCAAATATTCTTGTTGCCGATGACGATGCGGTCGCACGCGACCTCTTGGCTGAGGCCTTAAGGAAGGAAGGCTATGCCGTAGAAGCCTTCGCCAGCGGAGAAGAAGTGATCGCTCGCGGGCGCCAGGACAAAGTGGATCTGGTACTGACGGATATTCGTATGGGCGCAGTCGATGGGCTGACGGTCTTGCGCGAATTCAAACGCATGAGCCCTGATACTGCGGTTGTGGTGCTGACCTCGTTCGGCTCTCTTGAAGGTGCGATCGAAGCGATCAAGCAAGGAGCCTACGACTATCTCGCCAAGCCGTTTAAGAAAGAGGATATCAAGCTGGTGGTCAAGCGGAGTCTCGATCACTGCCGGCTCATCCGAGAAAATGCGCGATTCCGTGAAGAATTGAAGAGCAAAGATGAATGGTCCCCGCTGGTGGGAAGCAGCCCTGCCATGCTGGAAGTGTATAAGCTGGTAGCTCGGGTGACCGAAAGCAAGAGCACGGTGCTCCTGCAAGGCGAAAGCGGGACCGGCAAGGAGCTGATTGCGCGGGCGATCCATGCGAATGGGCCTCGTCGGGACAAACCATTCATTCCGGTGAATTGCGGAGCGTTGCCGGACACCCTTCTGGAATCGGAAATGTTCGGGTATGAGAAAGGAGCCTTTACCGGCGCAACGGGAAACAAAATCGGCCTCTTTGAATCCGCCAACGGAGGCACGCTGTTTCTCGACGAAATCGGTGAGACCGGCCAGGCTTTGCAAGTCAAGCTATTACGGGTGATGCAAGATCATGAAGTCCGCCGCGTCGGCAGCACGACATCGACGAAGGTCGATGTCCGGATCATCGCTGCGACCAATCGGGACCTCGAACAGCTCGTGAAAGAAGGGAAGTTTCGGGATGACTTATTTTATCGACTCAATGTCGTGCGTATCACCTTGCCGTCGCTGGTGGAGCGGCGGGAGGACATTCCGATGTTGGTGCATCACTTTTTGCAGAAATGCGCGGCGGGGGCGACGCATGCGGTGCGCGGGGTGCTACCGGAGACGATGACATTGTTGATGCAGTACCGGTGGCCCGGCAATGTGCGCGAGTTGGAAAATGCCATTGAGCGGGCTGTCTCGTTGAGTCACGGTCCCCTCCTCACACCGGACGATCTACCTGCGTCGCTGCACCGGACAGAGTTGCCGTCGAAGGACACCGCCGGGACAATTGATCACAGCGATGAGGGGGGCCTGACACTTGAGGAGATCGAGAAACGCCACCTCATCCGCGTGCTGAAAGAAACCAAGGGGAATAAAGTCAAAGCCTCTAAAATCCTCGGCATCGACCGGCGCACGCTCTATCGGATGGCTGAGCGGTTCGGGTTAGATCTCGGCGATGATGCCGACAGCGGAGAGACCGAGTAAGAAACGAGCCCGGTCTGTCTGGTTTCTCTGGTCTATTTGGTCTATCTCGTGGGTTTGGTCTAACGAAACTAATCAAAAGAACCAGATAGACCGAACAGACTAGACAGACTGGCTGGCTGACTTTTTTAGCAGTCTGGTAGGAGACGCGGCTGAGTTCGCGAAGAGCGGGGTTACGCGGCGTTACTGGTCTTCAATCTATAGACGAGATGGGTTTCAGTCTGCGAGACGCCGTCGATCTCGTGAATCCGGCTCAGCACCAACTGGGTCATGGCATCCTGGTCCGACACTTCCACCACCACAATAATATCCGGCTTGCCCCAGCAAGGGTCGATAGTCTTGATCTGCTTGATCCCGCACAGAGCCCGCGTCACGTCGCTCGTCCGTCCCGGATGTACATTGATAAACACGTAGGCCCGATCCGACACGACTCTCCCTCCATCGATCGGGGTGTGGATCGTGTTCGGCACCGCAGAAATAGCGGGACGTTGGCCAACCTGGCGGGCACCTACCGCCTCTTTCACCGAAGAAGCACCCGCAGTCGGTGCGGTGCCTGTGGTAGTGTCGGATTTAGGCTTCTTCATTCATAACCTCATTTCGGGGCAACAAGTACGTCGATAACAAATGAATCGGTCACGCTCGTGAGACTAGCTTCGAGGCCTCGCGGGTTCCCGATTCGGCCTTCGGGGTCGTACATAAAGCACAACAGCGTCCTGCAACAACCGTAGGAACGATACCGTTCGGCGTCAATCCGAAGCTGATCGGTGAGGTCTTTAGCGTTGAGACCGGGACGTGTCTTCTTCACGATCACCGCAAGTCGACCGTCGTTTAGCAAGAGCGTCGTGCGAGGAGTTCCGCTTGAATAACTCGGCGTCCATTCATCAGTCTCGATGTTGTCGAATTGTATCCGTAAGAGTGCATGCAGCAAGTCTTGCGCATCGAACTCGTCTTCCACAGCTAACGTGGCTCGATATTCCCCACGAAGCCGCAACTGCCGAGCGACGGAGTGGAACCGATAACAGAGTGTCTTCACGCGTTCGACAGGGTCCGATCCAGCCTGGGAAGACTGCGGTACAGGCTTCTGGTCCGAGAAGGAACCAGCCGGCGCCGCTGGGTACGACTGCAGTTGCGTAGGGACGGGAGGCGCTTCCTGTATCTGAGGCTGCAGGCTGGCGGCGGGAATCGGATGCGCGATAGGCATTGCTGCGCCTCGCAGCGGCTGCAACGGTGTGCCGATAGAAGACAGATCTTCCGGCGCGGTCTGCGCCGCTGGCAATGGCGGCGGCTGAGGCTCCTGGGCAACGTGAACGACCGGATGCGGAGGCATAGGCGGGATCGTTGGTGCAGGCACGACTGCTGGAGTCGGAACTGCTGCAGGTAGAGATCTGGAGGGTCTCAGAGATTCTGGCATTTGCCAAGGGTCTGAAAAAATCTGTGAGGCCGGAGGAAACGGAGGTGGGCTCGGTACGGCGGTCTCCGGAGCTACGCCGAGGTCCGTGACTGAGACCACCGGCGGCGGCGTGATCGGTCCTGTTTCCCTTATAGCCATCTGAACCGTCGAGATCGATGCAGGTACTAAGGTCATCTGTGGACGTGTCGGTATCGATGGAGCTGGTTTCGTGGCTGTGTTTTGTTGGGGAGGAGGTTCTTGCAAGTCTCGTTTCTTCTGCTCAATCATGGCAATAATCGTTTTGATCAGAGCGATGCTCTCCCGCGCGTTCTTAGGGCTATCCATGAGAAGTCTATGCTGCCGATGCTCTTGGTATTCAGGGGACTTTTCGCCAAATGTACGGCGGATGCACTCACGGAATTGCAACTCTGTTCTGGCTATTGCTGCGTCGACATACGGGAAACCTTCCCGGCCAAGGTCCTCCACCTGCGCAAGGAGCTCCTGGAGATTCCCGGCGCCACGAGTGAGCTCTTCAATCGTGGCGGCTTTGGAACGCGAACGGAACTGCTCTGATGGTTTTGCTCGTGCCATAGATGTGAGGAAAGTTTAGCCTAGCCTCCACAACGTGACAAGAAAACATAAGAAAACAGACAGGGCCGGTTAATGCCAACTGAAGAAGAATTGTAGTTCGTATTGTCGATAATAGAAGCGGGTATGAGGATGAGCGGTGTGAATTGGTGCCCCCGACCGGAATTGAACCAGCGACAAACGGTTTAGGAAACCGCTGCTCTATCCAACTGAGCTACGGGGGCGTGGCTTGAATTTAGCTTACTTATGGGTGGATTGGAAGCGGAGATTGAACGGAAAGATACATTGTGACCCGCCCACTCCTTTTGACGTCAATGAAGTACAGCCGGATCGACGAATTCCCGCCTGGGTTACTCGCGAAAAACTTGTCGGTCTTGACATACAGCTCTGTGTCAGAGTCCTCATCGAGATTCGTTCCAGTCCAACCATTCGGTAAGCTGTTGCGCAATCGTGTGACGATATCCTCTGCCGATTTTTCCGCTTCTGCCCTGTCTGAAAACTTGTAGGTGCAACTCCACCTCGCCCCATCGGAACCGTCTTTGTCCCTCACCAGGCATTGCTTAGCACCGGCGAAGGAAGCTGTTGACCGCCATGTTGTCCCGGTACTATCGACAGCTTTATGCCCTGTGCGTAACGTCTCGAAGTCTCCAGAGGATGCCTTAAGAACGGCTTGAATCACTTTGCGGTCGTCTTTCTCGACCGGCTCAACTGCAACCTGAGGGTTGTCAGGCGGACAACCCTTCCCGGTGCAAGTGATCCGGTACATCGTCTGGTTCCACTTTAGCTTTGAGCGAAACCGTTCGAAGCCGATCTCATATTGGCCGGTGTTTTCCCCTGACATATCCATGTTTGGTTGATAGGGGTTCGCGATCCAGAGGAAACGGTCGTCTTCGAAAGGGAACGGATCGTTCACGGTCAGCATCAGGGCGCCGGAGCTATCGTCATAGCCAACGATGAGGGCCATATGTCGAGAGGTTCCATCTATCTTGAACCCGGACGGGGACACTTCAGCAATAATAGGACGGCCCTCATCGATCTCCTTTTTCACTTCCAGCTCTGAAAGGCTGCCGGCCTTCGCTTGAACTGTCAGGGCGATATCTCCGGCCGTACCACCCAGCCTGGCCATTACAGGATACTGTTCAAGCATACGAACCATGGAGGCTTCATTGCCGGATGGAAGATCACATTCCAAACAGTCCGGCGTCCCCGAGCAAAGCTTTTGTCCCTGCACAATCCCACACTGATAGTCAGTCCGATGGGCGGCTGGTACGTCATAGTATTTGAAAACCATTTCTCCAATGACTGCCCAACTCCAGCTAGGACGCTCCTGATACACCGGAGGAATATGTAATATTGCCTCCGCCGCCATCGTCAGTGTGGTTGGTGCCGATAGAGCAAGGCATAGCCCGACCCCGAATGCCGTCATCCTGTGTTTCACCGATGTCCTCTCATTCATTTTTGATATCGCTTACTCAAGTCCCGAACTCCTACGTTTACATATGGAGTTCTTGCTGGCATGGACATATCGTAGGGAAGCTTATTCTAAGATGGCATTCTACTCGGCGCAAGAGACGAACTAGGAAAGGATGGGCATCGAGTATCCGATTCGTACTCGGACCGCACGGTGAGGAGCCGGGGGGCAAGCCTGCCGTCAGAAGGCTCGTCATAAGAGCAGATCGGCGATTGTCGCAGAAATACTCCTGACTCGTACGAGCTAACGAGGAGCAGCAGTTCTTTCCGATGAGGCAGCGAGCAGGTCTTTCTTTGGAGGGATCTGCGTGAGCAGATCGGCCCGAATATGAAAAACGCCTGAGATCCGCTGACCCATGGCGTAGGCTAACCCGTTGGCATGACTCCCTACCGAGAGTTTTCCTGTAATCTTCCCATCCCTTCCCGTGGCGATAAATTCCGCTGCCGGCTCCACGAGGCCGTAGGGAGCCAGTGGCCCAGCCTGTTTGGTCACGCGCTCCTCGGCGGGAACATTGGCGACGCGGCTGACAAACAAGTCGGTGGCCTGTTGGTCCAATTTCTCAGCCGGCTGATCTTCCAAAACCCACTCGTTCTGTTGGTTGATCAGGACATATTGTTCAGTCGGCGTCTTAATGGAGAGCATAGCGATGTCGGTGTAGTCGATGCCGAGCAGCCGCTTGTCTTGAAAGTTAAACAATTCCTTGGTCAGGTCTCTGATCGCGATGGGATTGATGCGATAGAGCGGCCCATTGGGACTTGTTTCCGCAATGGCTTCGCCACTGGCCGGATCAGGCTGGTACAGCCTGACTGTCTGGTCGCCATCGGCCGTATGGATGACGACTTTCACTTTCGGCACGGTGAGTGTTTGGGCTACGGCATCCCGTTCCGGCCCTGGATCGACGATGCCCATCGCTTTGAGGTCTTCAAGCCTGAACAGCAAGGCTCGCACTTCTGTTTGATCGGCTTCTCCCTCAATCGGGTAACGGAGCTTCCATTTACTCTTCGGCTTCTCCTGTCCCTGATAGAGGACAATTTCGGTGGTTGGATAGGTCAGACGGATTCGTTCGACATCGCCCTGTGACATATGTAAGAGATCCTTGCGTCGAAAGGTCATCAAGGTCTTATTCACGAAATCTTTGGGTGCCAGATTGGTCAGTAAGATTTTCCCGTCCGACCCACGAAGGACATAGAGGGTGGAGGAGAGGGGGCCTGTATCCCCGACAGAGAAGGTCTCCCGCGCGGCGCCAGCTTCGACGGTGATGGTTGTCACCGGGTTGTCGAGTCCAAAGGGAGCAAGATTGGTCGGACGGTCCTCGACGACTCGGGCCACAGTGCCTGTGACCAAGGCCCGGATGAGATTCTGTACCTCCCGTTGATCGGCGTCTGTTTTGAGAGGCGCGGTCAAGACCCATCCCTTCTCAGAAGTCCGAGCAAAGACGAGTTCCTGCCGATCAGATTTGATGGTGAGCCCGGAGAGGGCTTCCTGGTCAAAAACCAATACCTTCTTTTCGGTGGTGTCTTGCCGCTCTTGCGACTCCTTCTTCGGAAATTCGACTGCATAGAGGTACAGGCCGAGTCCGGCCAATAGAAACACCATGACGATTGTCGGCCAATATCGCATGGGGCTAGAGGCGCCGGCGTTTGCGCCATACCATGATGCCAGAGAAAAGCATAGCGGCAGGCAGGAGGACGACTTGCAGATAGAGCAGTGTTCGCTCCTCTAACGGGTTGGGTATAAACGGCCGTAGCGCGGAATCCTTCGGGGCAATTGCCATCATGTTCCGTTCTTCAGCCAGCCACCCGGTCGTATGGAGGAAGAAGTCACTATTGCCGGGAAAGTTTACAAAGGCATTGGTTGCAAACGTGGAATTGCCAATGACGACGATCGCCGGGCGAGGCTTGCCTTCCTCCGGTGCGACCTTTGGCGCAAGGGCCGCCGCCATTGGTAAAGGGCCTTTGACGTCTTCCTTTTCATCGAGGTTGACGACGCGGCCCTTCAGGTCGGTTTCTGCCCAGCTGTTCGGCGACGTACGGGCGAGCGGCACATAGTCCCATGCGCTACCGGCCTGTTCATCGAAGGTGATATGGCGCGCGAGGGGAAACAGCACGGCGGCGGAGAGATCTTGCGTAATTTCGTGTTCGGTAAACGTGCGGACAAGCAGAGACGTCAAGTCGCCTTGCGCTAATCGATCTTGGAGATCGACCAAGGCCCCGGGACCGACCCCTAAGCCCCACCGCTTGAGCAAAGGATTCAGATCGGCCTGTGTATCCGGGTCGATAAGCAGCAGAAGATGGCCGCCCTTTTCCACATAAGTATGAATCCGTTCCTGCTCCTCAGTGATCACCGGTCTGCGAGGGCCGGCCACGATGAGGATAGCGGTGTGATCCGGCACAGTCGTTTCTTTCAGCAAGCTGAGCGTGCCGACATCGTAGCCCTGCTTGATCAAGATCTCTCTGGCGGCAAAGAGTCCGGTCCGCTCCCGATCGTCGAGGCTCGGTTCCCCATGCCCTTCGAGAAAGAGCACGCGTTTCTTGCTGTCTTGGGACACACGAATCAGTGCCCCTGTCAGTTCCACTTCCGATGGAGCGGTGACCCGAACAGTTTGTCCGGCACTTTCAAAAATGGCCGTGTCGGTTCTTGAAATGCCATATTGTTGAGCGATTTTCGGCTGCCGTTCCGGGTCGACAAACTCCACGGAAATCTTCGAGCTGGCTTGCCGATAACTATCGAGCCGTTCTTTATAGGGTTGGTAGCCTGGGTCCTTTTCTCTGGTGAAAACCGTGACCGTCACCGCACGCGGTAGACTCCGGAGCACGCGATGCGTTTGCGGGGAGAGGGAGAAGTTTTGGTTCTCGGATAGGTCCCAACGAATGGAGTGGCGGGCAGCCAGAAAATTGACGATCATGAGAATTGCGACAAAGAGAAAGATCATCAAGATGCTGTTCGCGCCTATACGAGTAGAGCGGCGGGCAGAAAAGGCTTTCAACCCGCTGAAATGAACGACAACAAAGGTAATGAGGCAGAGGAGGGCCGATACTTCCAGGAGGGTGGCGATCCAGAGCTTCTCCGGAACAAGGCTATAGCCAATCGCTCCGGCCACAGCCAGAGCTACTCCAATTACACCAAGCGGAATCGTCTTGAGGTTCATTTCCACCGTGCCGAGTCCACAACTCGGTGAGACAAAAAGAGCATCAGGGCCAGGCTGCTGAGAAAGTACACGAGGTCTTTCGTATCGACCAGCCCTCGCACCAAGTGATCATAGTGCTCCATAAAAGACAGGTACGAGACGGCCTGCCCGATGACCGTATCCCCTAACAGGGCGCCCAAGCCAGAAAGAAGCCATAGGACTAATAGCAGGCCGATACTCACAAAAGCGGCAACGATCTGATTTTCGGTCAATGCCGAGGCCAGTACACCGACGGAGAGAAAGAGGGCGCCGAGTAAGACTAGTCCAAGATAACCGGTCAGCACGGGATACCAATCGAAATCGCTGAAGAGCGCGAGCATCAGCGGCATGAGGCCGGTCAGCCCGAGCAAGCTCAAAAACACAAGAAATACGCTCATGAACTTGCCTGCCACGATTTCGTTGATGCCGATCGGAGAGGTCAGCAAGAATTCGAAGGTGCGGAGTTTACGCTCTTCGGCGAAGAGCCTCATCGTCAGGATCGGCAGGATAATCAGAAGAATAAACCGCATGCTGGCAAACAGATTCCGGAAAACCAAATCGTTCAGATTGAGCTGGGCGCTTCCCTGCACCTGCATCAGCTGAATCGCCTGGGCTCCGGCAAAGACCAGGTAGAGATAGGCCAGCAGTCCCACGATCAACAGAAACACCGCCCCCACGACATAGACCACGGGCGAGACAAAATACGAGCGCAATTCCTTTGCGATGATGGCTTGGACTGGCGTCATACCGGCTGTCCTGCAGATTCTACTGAAGCAGCGACGGTGTCCGACCCGAGGCCTTCCTCATGCCTGGTCAGCTGGAGGAATACGTCTTCCAAGGTCATGGAAATGGCTTTGAGTTCGAGCAGTCCCCACCCACTGGTGACCGCCACACGGGCCACCTCTTCCCGCACGTCCCGGCCAAGTTCACATTCCAGGAGAAAGACGCCTGGGGCGCCGCTGGTGAAGACGTTCTGAACCCCCTGCACTCCCTGTAAACGACTGCCGGTATCTACGGTGGGAGATTTGAGGGTGAGCGAGATCTTTTCGGACTGGCGCAAGCGCGCAGAGAGTTGTTCGGGCGTATCTTCGGCCACGATGCGCCCGCCGCTGATAATCACGACGCGCTGGCAGACGGCGGTGGCTTCAGGAAGGATGTGGGTGCTCAAGATGACGGAATGGGATCCGGCCAGGTTCTTGATCAACTCTCGGATCTCGATAATCTGCTTGGGATCGAGACCGACGGTCGGTTCATCCAGAATTAAGATCGGAGGGTCGTGCAACAGCGCTTGGGCCAAACCGACACGTTGGCGATATCCGCGCGACAGGTTCCCAATCAACCGGCGTTGCACCGTGCCAAGTCCGAGCCGTTCGATTTCACGCTGTATGGACGCAGTGAGTATTTTCCCACTCAGACCACGGAGACGGCCCACGAACTGAAGATACTCTGTAACTGTTAACTCCTGGTAAACCGGTGGAGTTTCAGGCAAATAGCCAATTCGACGTTTCACCTCCATCGGCTGGTCTGCACAATCGAATCCCGCCACCCGTGCGATGCCTTCGGTGGCCGGCATAAAACAGGTCAGAATACGCATGGTGGTGGTTTTCCCAGCTCCATTCGGCCCCAGGAACGCCAATACCTCACCTTTGGCAACGGAGAAACTGATGCGATCGAGGGCGGTATGTTGTCCATACCGCTTCGTGATCTGCTGGACTTCAATCATATGTGGTGAATTGGGTCGGTTGAATCGGAAAGTACTGCCGGTGGGCCGGTTGTCACACTCTCACCGATAGCGCAGCGCATCTTACTCAGTCGGGTTGAGGCAGTCAATATCGTGTTCAGGCACCTGCAACTTTACACCTTTTCTCCATCCTGCTAGAGTCCGCGCGCGGAGAGGCCTGACCAAGGAGATCGATCAGTGACGAGGGTGCCTCAAGCGAGGGTAGTATTAGTTACAATCGCTGCGTTGATGGCGCTGTTCTGCATTCCATCCTACAGCTGGGGAGCCACCGGGCGAACCTATCGGGTCCACGGCCAGGTAGTGGCAGTGAACATGGTCCAATCCCCCCATATGATTGTCGTCAAAACACCCTTGAGCAAGCATGATGATATGACCGTAGGGGCCAGGGTGACGTCCCAAACAAAGATTGTCCGAAAGGGGAAGAGGATCGCACTTCAGACCATCAGAGTAGATGAGGCGGTGTGGCTAACCTACGTCAAACAGAGAGATGGGGTATTCGCCCAGACCATACAGGTTCAGTAGCACTGTGAAGTCTGCAAATAGTCCACATAATATCAGTGAGTTATAGATTACGTACTTATCTTCGAACTCGGGGAGGCTATGTACCGGTTTCAGACAGGTGATCTTAGGATGTTCGCGTTAGGCCATCTATCAGTTGACTGGCACGAGCACTTTCTTCTATAAGTGTGCCACCAAAGTCCTGTCTCAACATTCAATTTCGTAAAACTTCTACATGGACATTTGACCAAGGTCATCGGTGCACCAGTGAGCGACTCCGGTAACCCTGAAAAGGGTACATTTTTGAATACTCAATGGGCGCTATTAGGCTGTACGCCAAGAGCTTCGGTCGATGGGCTACAGCTCTTTCTTGTCTCTCCTTTTCCCTTCACCCCAACGTAGGGGGACAGGGCTACGGTTTCGGTATTGTGGGGCTATCGGTTGGACCGTACTGTGAAGGTACACAAGCCAGAATCCTATATGACCGCTGGTTCAACCGAGAACAAGAGGTATTAGATGATCATCCGGGCTCGTGAAAGCAGTCGGCGATTGTTATGGGCAGTAGGCAGTCTTGGGATGCTCCTCAGCGCCTGTTCCTGGGTTCCCAAGGGGGAGTCTCAACTGGACGTAGGGATTGAGGATCGCGGGGTGGCTTCCTGGTATGGCCAGTCATTTCATGGCAAACAGGCAGCCAACGGCGAACTGTTCAACATGGAGGCCTTGACTGCTGCCCATCGGACCCTCCCACTCGGCAGCGTGGTTCGGGTCGTAAATTTGGCGAACGGGAAACATCTCCACGTACGGATCACCGACCGGGGTCCCTATATCAACAGCCGAATCCTCGATCTTTCCCGTGGCGCAGCGGCTCGGTTAGGTATGATGGACGGAGGCCTATCCCATGTACGGGTTCAGTTAGTTGGGGAACGCCGACCCGCCGCTCTTCTCTCTTCTGAGGCTATGGAGACCGCATCGGTCGCCCTCATTCTCGGGCAAGAGCACCCTCCCACAAAGGCCACTGAGCCCCTCCCCTCAACATGGGGGAAGTTGGATCCTCTGATGGTCCATCCTCTTCGACTGCCTCCTGGCGATATCTGGGTCCAGTTACGCACACGACGCTTGACGGGGATGCAGTCAGCAGATCATACCGACCATACAGAGATTGCAACCGTCGTCATTACCTAGCAGGCTGTTGATAAAGTCTCTGTTCTCACCCGCCCAACCCTGGCGCGCCGAGACGCGCCTTTCACCAAGCTTCGTTCTCGGCTCATCGAAATCCTCAACGTACCCCTTCCGGGAAAAGAGCTGTTACGACAGCTCGGGGCTGGGTGGGTGGAAATGCTACGCCTCCGGGTTCGACTCGCCTGCGGCCTTGCTGGACGGCCTTTCTGAACAGCCTGCAGGCCTTTCAAATTCCATCACACCCATTCTGTGGGTTCCTGGGTGGGTCGTTTGCCCACCAGCCCAGCAAGCGCTGTGCGGATCGTTTGACTCACCTGATCGATCTCCACCATCTCCGATGAGGGAACAATCCAGGCGTCGGCCGGTTCCAGTTCAATTCGATAATGGTTCTTCCTTGCCGAGAACCATTCGATATAGGGATGAGGCGCGAGGTTTGGATGGGGGTCGAATGAGATCAGGTTTACATCTCCGATCTGTGGGTTTTCCATGTCGCCAATCACCTGCCCGGCGATATCCTCGTCCTCAAACCGTCGATTCCGAAACTGAATCACCTGCCCCGCGATATCGGGCTTGAAGTTTCCCCGTAAATACAGATCGACAGGACCGACCACCGCAAACACGATCTGTCCCACAATCGTTCCATCAACACGATTATCCAGAAACCCTTCCCGCACCCAGCGCCCATTGCCAAACTTTTGTGCCATGTTATCCCCTGTAACGAGTTAGTCAGCTCCACAGATTAGACCGGCTGGACCGTACCAGCCGTAGGCAATGGCGACCGAGGACCGCTCCCATAGGCGCCCACCACCACCGCCAGCAAAATGAGCCCGCTTCCAACCCACCCCTGAGTATCCAATGTTTCCCCCAGGAAATACCAGGAAAGCCAGGCCGCGTAGGCCGGCTCCGATGCAAAGATCAATGCCACCTGTTGCGCCGGCACAATGCGTTGCACCCACATTTGAACGGCAAAGGCCCCAGTCGCAAGTCCTCCTGTAACCCCAAGCCCGACGAGCAACAACGCCGTCGGCGCAAAGGCTTGAACCGGTGCCTGCTCAATCAGCATGGTAGGAAACAATAAGACGACCGACGCCATCATTTGCCAGGCAAACAAAGACGGCGCATCGACCTCCCGGGTAAACCGTTCAAGACAAGCAATATGCGCGGCGAATGCAACCGCACAGCCGAGCGTCAAGAGATCGCCAAGATTTCCGGATGCACTAGGCTTCACCAATAACCAGAGCCCCACCGTGGCGATTCCCGTGGCCAACCACACGCGCCGATCGAATCGTCGCAGGATCAATGGTACGATGACGACATACAACGCCGTAATGAAGGCAGAATTCGATGCGGTACTATAGTGGAGTCCAACCGTTTGGAGGACATAACCGAGAAAGAGCCAGCAGGTGGCAATCGCACTTGCCCGTAAAACTTTCGACTCGCGATGCAAGCGAAGTCTCCAGAGCAGAAACCCTCCCCCGACCAGCAAGGCTCCCAGGAGAAATCGGAGAAACAAAAACGAGAATGGTGGAATTTGTTCCAGCACCGCTTTGGTAGCAGGAAACGTTGCGCCCCAGATGAGCGTTGTCAGCAGAAGTGCAAGTCGTGGCATCAGGTCAGAAAAGTGCTGAGAACTGAGTGCTGAGTAACGAGATCCCTTTCGCTCTACTCAGAAATCAGCACTCAGAACTTCGCCTTTTCAGGCTTTGCATAGCTGACAACGGCGCTGTTCGGTCGTGCCGGCCTGCTCCATCGCCGCTAACGCCCGTTCCTTGTCCGGATAATCGAACCACCCGCCTTCCCAGAAGTCGCTTGAGGAGCCGATCGACGTAGACGGCACCTCAGAACAGCGATCCCTGTGGAGCGTGACCCGATCAATCGAACGCGCGACGTGAATCCAATAGCTCATAGTGGGAGCAGTTAGGGGTGAAGTGTTAGGGGTGAGGGGTATGAAAACAAAGGCTCCGCAACTTTTCACTCCTCACCCTTTACCCCTCACTGGTTTAGGGCAGGAGTTGCCACTCATCCTTCTCAATGAAAACTTTGACACCCGTCTCGAGCTTCTTAATATCGTCTTTCTCAAAGAGCCGCATGTATCGCTCGATCCGATCCGGATCGTCGATCCGCTCTTCCTGCATCATTCCACCGACAGCCTTGTACTTACGAATCAACAGGGACATCGAATTCCTCCTCTAACAGGATGCTGAAAAAAACAATGTGGGCACGCCAGAGCTTCACTAGTTCACACGTCTGGGACAGCAGCAGAACCGCGCACAGGATGCCAAAAAGGCCGTTCCGCAAGGCCGCTGGCAGAACTTTTCAACATCCTGCCAGACCACTAGAAGTCATATCAACGAGATGTGTAGAATAAGGCAAAGTTCAACGGCCGGTCAAGAGTGCGTTTTTTTCTCTGTCCGGTGTGTCTCTAGCGAGAAGGATACGAACCATGCCGATCTATGAGTATCGTTGCGGGCAATGCGAGAAACACTTTGACGCGACCCAATCCGTCCATGCCAGAGCGGAAGACACCGAATGTCCTTACTGCCATGCCCAGAGCGCCACGCGGTTACTGTCTGCCTGCACGACACAAGTGAAAGGAACCCACAAAACCGGCTTCGCCGAAATGAAGGCCTACAATATGTTAGACGAGCGGATGGACAAGTTCGCCAAACTCCCGCCGCTGATGGGTAAACGCGCCGCCTCTGATATGGCACAACCTTCCGATCCTTCAACCGGCGGCATCACGGAAAACTAGCAGGATGCTGAAAAAGTCCGCCAGCATCGTTCTCGCATCGCTCAGAGGCTCAACGTACCGAAGCGTACGCCTCGCCTCTTCGCTCGCTGCGGCCTTGCTGAACGGCCTTTTTGAGCATCCTGAAGTTATGTTGGCATCTGCACCATTATGTAAGACTCCAACGGTGTATTGTGTATAAACTGAGTTTTCCCGCAGCCTGCCAGGCAAGATCGTGAACGACAGGGAACGATACGTTGTCTCTCCCCAACATCCACACCTACCGATGGAGATCCTATGACCGCGAGATTCTTACTCTCGCTAGGCCTCAGTCTTCTGCTCAGCGGCACAAATGCCCTCGTCGTCCATGCGGATGTCGCGGGAAGCCTGACCATCGCCGGAAACGGACCAGAGCTGACAATCATTGAGCCCCTCGCCCACGCATTTGAAAAAGCCAATCCCAAAGCCTATCTCGACATCGTCTGGGACGGCAATTCGAAGCCCGTTGAGATGGTCAAATCAGGCCAGGCCCACATCGCCGTGACCGGAACGGAAACGGCAGGTCTTTCGGCAACGCCCATCGCATGGGATGGGATCGGCATCCTCGTGCACCTCTCCAATTTCATGAAAGAAATCACGAAGCAACAAGTCACCGACATATTCTCCGGCAAGGTCACTCTGTGGTCAGAACTCGGCGGTCTCGAGACGAAAATCTTGGTCATTGACCGGCCTCACAATCAGAATATTCGCGATACGTTTGAATCGCAACTTGGCATTACCGGGAAAATCACCGATGCCGCCAAGGTGATAGGCTCCGATGAACAGGTTATAAAAACTGTCGTGGGAACGCTTCCCCCTCTGTCTGCGGTCGCCTACCTGTCTCTAAGCCAGGGATTATCCGTCGTCTCAGGCGGTGTCCCGGTCAAACTCTTGCCTATCGACAAAGTCGAACCCGAGGGCCCTACGGTCAAAGACGGCCGCTATCCGCTCCGACGACCCATTCTTCTTTTGTCGAAGAAGGAGCCGCATCCTCTGACTGAGGCGTTCATCCAGTTCGCCCTGTCTCCGACCGGTCAACAACTCATTGCCGAGATGTATACTCCAATCAAAGAGAAATAATCGTGCGCGTTGTGATTAAAGGAGGCAGCTATGCTGATATGGCGATCGTTGAGGGTCATGTTACTGGGACTCATAGGGTCCATGGCACCCATGGCGCTATCCCACGCGGAGGAGCCAGGCGCGATCGTTGATGGCGCAGGGTTCACCCTCTATGGCCTAGAGTCGATCAAGGGGTTTGATGCCGCAAAAGTCGAACGAGACCCTGTCTGCGACCAAAGCAAGCGCCCACGGATCGCCAAGATTGAGCCAGACGAAGCCAAACCGGGCGTCAAAGTTGTTATCACCGGTGAGAATTTCGGCACGAAGGAGTGCTTCCATACTGTCACGTTCAGCGCGGCCTCACATATCCCCGTCGCGTTCAAATTCATAAACGATTCGACGATCGAAGCGACCGTGCCGGAGGCCAAAGCAGGGATGTCCTTCGTTATCATCGTCGCGGGCGGCGGAAGTGCCCAGTCAAAACCCGTCTTGATTAAGTCTAAGTAGGCTCGCTTCCCCGAGAAAGCCGGCCTGTTCCCCCCTTGATTCCCTCGACAGGACTCCTGATCCTATGCTAGCTTACGCGCTCATTTTTGCCCGATAAATCTCGCAGATTCGCGAACGATCTGAGAGGGCTGGGACCGGTATGTTCAAGAAAATTCTGGTGGCCAACCGCGGCGAAATCGCCATGCGGATTATCCGCGCCTGCCGTGAATTGAACATCGCGACCGCCGCCATTTACTCCGAAGCCGATTCGACCGGAATCTACGTCAAGAAAGCGGATGAGTCCTACCTGGTCGGCCCGGGACCGGTCAAAGGCTTCCTGGACAGCCAACAGATCGTCAGCCTGGCACAGAGGATCGGCGCCGATGCCATTCATCCAGGCTATGGTTTTCTTTCAGAAAACTCGCAGTTTGCTCAGCTGTGCCACACTTCCGGCATTACCTTCATCGGCCCATCGCCACAAGCCATCGACTTGATGGGGAGCAAGGTCAAAGCTCGCGATCTGGCCAAACGCATTGGCATTCCAATCGTCCCTGGGACCGAAGGCGGTGTCACCGACGTGAACGAAGCCTTGTCCTTTGCAAAAAACACCGGGTACCCTGTCATCATTAAAGCCAGCGCCGGCGGGGGAGGACGCGGTCTCCGAGTGGTGCGGTCGGATGCCGAACTCCGTGAGAACATGGCAGTCGCGTCACGTGAGGCCCAGGCTTCGTTCGGCGACGGCAGTATCTTTCTCGAAAAGTATCTCGAACGGCCGCACCATATCGAATTCCAGATCCTGGCCGACCGCCATGGCAACATCATTCACTTGGGCGAGCGCGATTGCTCGGTTCAACGCCGGCATCAGAAACTCATTGAGATCGCTCCCTCCTTAATTCTCACGCCGCCGTTGCGCGCCGAGATGGGTGAAGCGGCCATCGCCATCGCCAAGGCAATCGACTATGACAATGCCGGCACCGTCGAGTTTCTCCTGGATCAGAACAGCCGCTATTACTTTATGGAGATGAATCCACGCCTCCAAGTCGAGCATACGGTGACCGAGCAGATCACGGCGATCGACATCGTGCGCAATCAGATTGCCATTGCAGCCGGCCTGCCTCTTGAGATCACGCAGCAGGAGGTTACGCTTCAAGGCCATGCCATCCAGTGCCGCATCAATGCGGAAGACCCAAAGAACAACTTCCGGCCTTGCACCGGCACCATCACGGCCTATCTCTCCCCTGGCGGGATCGGGGTACGCATTGACGGAGCCGTCTACAAAGACTACACCGTGCCGCCCTACTACGACGCCCTCTTGGCCAAACTCACTGTGCGCGGCCGGACCTGGGAAGAAACCGTCAGCCGCATGAGACGGTCGCTCGAAGAATACGTCTTGCGCGGGGTGAAGACGACCATCCCCTTTATGATGGAAATCATGCAGGATCCTGACTTCATGGCAGGTCGTTTCGATACCTCTTACCTGGAGACGCATCCTGAGCTGTTCAACTATCACGACTTCGAGCAGCCGGAGGATCTGGTTCTGGCGCTGTCCGCCGCTATTGCGGCCTACGAAGGGCTGTAAGCAGGATGCTGAAAAAGTCCGCCAGCTTTGTTCTCGCATCGCTCAGAGGCTCAACGTACCGAAGCGTACGCCTCGCCTCTTCGCTCGCTGCGGCCGCGCTGGACGGCCTTTTTGAGCATCCTGCGAGCCATTCTTACAACATGACTATTCGCAATATCGCAGTGAGTTTTGAGCAGAAACTGAGTTTCCCACAACCTGCTAACGAAAACCCATGACTGCGAAACCAAAGAAACAGCCTGGCAAGAAAAAGCCGTCTCTGGAAATCAAGCCGGCGGCAGGCAAGCCTATCCTGATTACCGATGTCGCCTTGCGCGACGGGCATCAGTCGCTCTTGGCCACGCGCATGCGGACGGAGGACATGCTGCCCATCGCCCAAAAGCTCGACGCCGTCGGCTATTGGTCACTCGAAGTCTGGGGCGGCGCCACGTTCGATACCTGCCTGCGATTCCTCAAAGAGGATCCATGGGAACGGCTTCGTGCCCTGCGCGCCGCCATGCCCAACACCAAGCTCCAAATGCTGCTCCGCGGGCAAAACCTGGTCGGATATCGGCACTACGCCGACGATGTGCTGGAACGGTTCATTGAACGATCCGCCGCCAATGGCATCGACGTCTTTCGCATCTTCGACGCGCTGAACGATATCCGCAACGTCGAACGGGCCATGCGGGAAGTCAAAGCCTGCGGCAAACATGTCGAAGCCGCCATCAGCTACACCGTAAGTCCTGTCCACAGCGTGGAGCGTTTCGTCAACATGGCGAAGCAGTTGGAGGACTTGGGAACCGACACGCTCTGTATCAAAGACATGGCTGGCCTTTTGACGCCGCTCGACGCCTATCACCTCATACGCCGGATCAAAGCAGCGGTGAAGGTTCCGATCCATTTGCATTCACACTACACCTCAGGGATGGCCTCGATGACCTCCCTCATGGCGATCCTGGGCGGTCTGGATATGCTGGATACCTCCATCTCCCCGTTGGCCGGAGGCACCTCGCATCCGCCGACGGAAACGATGGTGGCCTCGTTGCGCAATACCCCGTACGACACCGGACTGGATCTCGCCTCGTTCCTCCCGATCACCGAACACTTCCGTTCCGTTCGGCGGAAGTATCGACAGTTCGAGAGCGAGTTTACCGGAGTCGATGCCGAGATCCTCACCTCCCAAATTCCCGGAGGCATGCTCTCGAATCTTGCTGCGCAACTGACCGAACAGAATGCCCTCGATCGAATCAAAGAAGTCCTGGATGAAGTGCCGCGTGTCCGAAAGGAAATGGGCTACCCTCCGCTCGTCACCCCGACCAGTCAAATCGTGGGCACCCAAGCCACACTCAACGTCCTGACGGGCGAACGGTATAAAGTCATTACCACGGAAACCAAGAACTACTTCCTCGGACTCTACGGGCGGGCGCCGGGCCCCCTCGATCGCGACATCATGGCCCGAGCAATCGGGGACGACCATCCGATCAAAACAAGGCCCGCCGACCGGTTGGAGCCTGAACTTGAAGCCACCAAAAAAGATTTGCCCGCCTTAGCCGCTACGATGGAAGATCAGCTGTCGTTCACTCTGTTCCCCACGATCGCACGAGACTTCTTTGAAGCGCGCGAGAAGGGGGACCTGACGCTGGAGCCTCTCGAAAGCTTCCTGCCCAGCGGACCGGCTGCGGCCACAGAACTCCATTTGGCCCCGGCCGAATTCAACGTCACGGTTCACGGCGAAACCTACCATGTACAGGTATCCGGTTCTGGACGGAAGGTTGACGGCCGCAAACCCTATTACATCCGGGTCAACGATAAACTCGAAGAAGTCTCCTTGGAGCCGATCCAGGAGATCCTAGCTGGCGTGCCGGAGGCTCCAGACACTGGCGCAAGCGCGAAACGCAAGAGGCCCAGGCCGTCCAAGCCTGGAGACGTGGCTCCCCCAATGCCAGGCCGCGTCGTCAAAGTACTCGTCTCAATAGATGCCATAGTCAAGGCCGGCACTCCCCTCCTGATCATCGAAGCCATGAAGATGGAAAGCCAAGTTCCGGCGCCGATCGACGGGAAAGTTGCCGCGATTCTGGTCGCCGAGGGCGACAATGTGAAAACGGATGAAACGGTCATCCAGCTGGAGTAGCCCGCGAGCCCCACGTGCTCCCGTTCATGCATGCAGGCAGCGCTATATTGCGCTGCTCACCTTCATCCTGTTCTGTCACATCATGGTTGCCTGCTCGTCTCCCTCGTCGATTCCGGCACAGTTCGATGCCATTGAACGCATACCCATTCACACGGTCCTCGTCCATGGCCAGCAAATCGCCTATCTGGATGTGGGAACAGGCCCACCGGTCATCCTGATCCACGGCTTCGGGGGATCGATGTGGCAATGGGAGCATCAGCAACACACACTCTCGCAACACTTCCGCGTTCTCACGCTCGACTTGCCCGGCGCAGGACTATCCGATAAACCCGATATCGACTACCGAACGGATCAGATGCTGGACTTCTTTGTCGGATTCATGGACGCTGTGAAAATCCCGCAGGCCGTATTAGTCGGGAATTCCATGGGCGCCGGCTTGGCCATCGGCATGGCATTGACGCACCCAACATACGTTTCCAGGCTCGTCCTTATCGACGGGCTGCCGCAACATGTCATGGAAAAACTCACCAGCCCCTCGGTCAGACGCGCCCTAGAAACCACTGCGCCTGCCTGGCTCGTCTCATTCGGCAACAGGCTATTCGGCGGACTGATGGTTGAGTCCGTCTTACAGGAAATTGTGCATGATCCGGCACTCCTAACACCGGCCGTCATCGAGCGGTCCAATCGCAACCGTCAGCGCCCCGGACTTATCAAGCCTATATTAGCCGTCAAAGAAAACCTTCCATTATGGGAGTCCGGATTTGCCACACGCATCGGTGAAATCACCCACCCAACGCTGGTGCTTTGGGGAGAAGAAGATCGGGTATTCCCTCTCGCCGTAGGCGAAGGACTCCACCAGACTATCAAGGGGTCACGATTCATCCGAGTCCCCAAGGCAGGACACATTCCACAGTGGGAACGACCGGACCTGGTAAACCAGGAACTCATCACCTTTATTCGCCCCTAGCATAAATGTTATTCTTTCGTGCCGCAGCGAGCAGGTAGGCCGAGGTTCCTGAACTTCAACCTTCTCCTCGCTGACGGACTTTTTCAGCATCCTGCGAGAATGGTCATCATCGCTTCACCGAGGAGGGCACTATGAGGGCAGTCTATCGCATGATCGTCGGGGCTTCACTCTGCATGGCGATCGGGTTAACCGGATGCGCAAGCAGCGGCAACTCCAGTTTTCACTACAAGAACTACACCGTCGCTGACGGCAGTGCCGTGGCTGGTGAAGGCCGTACCGTCCTCTTCAAAGGGAGTCCCCTCGTATTATCGGGAACCGGCATTAAAGTCGGCGATTCCCTCAGGGAGGTGACGCTGACACAGACGGACCTCTCACCGATCGCCCTCACCGACACAAAGGGCAAGGGTAAGGTCAGGATCATCAGCGTCGTGCCGTCGCTCGACACTCCAGTGTGCGAAGAGCAGACCCACTATCTGAGCGAAAAAAATAAGGGCCTCGACAGGATGGTGGAATTGGTGACCGTGAGCGTCGACACCCCCTTCGCGCAAAAACGGTTCGCACAGGAAGCCCGTATCGACAATGTCACCTTCCTCTCTGACTATAAGGATGCTGAGTTCGGCAAAGCCTACGGACTATATCTCAAGGGCCCCCACATCCTGGCTCGCACAATCATGGTGGTCGATGCCAACAATATCGTGCGGTATCTGCAGGTCACGCCTGAACTGGCCCAGCTGCCGGACCTGGATAAGGCCTTCGCCGTGGCCAAGTCATTGATCACTGCAAGCTAGACCAAAGAAAAAAGCTGAGTTCGGGATTGAGGCTAAGGAGAGGGAGACGCATACTTCTCCTTAACCTTAGCCTTACCCTCAGTCTTCCTTTAGAATGAAGCGATGGCCCAATACGATCTTCTCGTCATAGGAAGTGGACCAGCCGGCCAGAAGGCCGCGGTCCAGGCCGCTAAGCTCGGCAAGAAAGTCGGCATCGTCGAGCGCAGAGCAGTCGTCGGCGGCGTCTCCACCAACACCGGCACCATCCCCAGCAAAGCCCTCCGCGAAGCTGTCCTCTATCTCTCGGGATTCCGTCAACGCAACCTGTACGGAGCCGGTTATCGTCTGAAAGAGACGGTCACCATCGAAGATCTCGCCTTTCGCGCCAACCACATCATCAAGAACGAAATCGAGATCGTGGAAGACCAGATGGCGCGTAATCGCATCGACCTGATCTATGGAGAAGCCAGCTTCATCGATCCTCACCAGATCCTCATTCAACAGGCCGGCACGTTGGTTGAACATGGAGCCCACGTCATCATCATCGCGGTGGGGACTGAGCCGACCAGGCCGAACGACATTCCATTCGATGGGCAAACGATTATCGACACCGATGGCCTCGTTACGCTGAAACACCTTCCAG
Organism: uncultured Nitrospiraceae bacterium; assembly: GCA_963781915.1. Lineage (GTDB taxonomy): Bacteria > Nitrospirota > Nitrospiria > Nitrospirales > Nitrospiraceae > Palsa-1315. Next base: position 58,700 of record CAWAIH010000016.1, read on the forward strand.
CCTCGATGGTCATTGTCGGCGGAGGCGTAATCGGCACAGAGTACGCATCGATCTTGGCCATGATCGGTGTGTCGGTCATTCTGATCGACAAGCGACCACGCTTGCTCGAATTTGTCGATGCTCAGATCATCGAAGCCCTCCAACGGCAGATGACAGATATCGGCGTCACGATCTACCATGAAGAAGAAGCCGTCGCGATCCGAAAAGAGTCCGACGGACAGGTCACAGTCTCGCTGGCACACCGGCCACCGATTATTACCACGACGCTCATGTATGCCATCGGCCGCATCGGCTCCACGAAGCGCCTGAACCTCGAGGCCGTCGGCATCAAGCCGGATACGCGAGGCCGCGTGGCCGTGAACGACCATTTCCAAACAGCAGTCCCCCATATCTACGCCGCCGGCGACGTCATCGGTTTTCCCGCTTTGGCCTCTACCTCCATGCAGCAAGGACGCCATGCTGCCTGCCATGCCTTTGGCCATCCTGACCATACAGATACGGACCTCCTCCCATTCGGCATCTACGCCATTCCGGAAATCTCTTTGGTGGGGCGGAATGAGGAAGAGTTGAATAAGGAAAGGGTTCCCTATGGGGTCGGCATCGCCCACTATCGGGAAATTGCCCGTGGACAGCTGATCGGCGATGACACCGGTATGCTGAAGCTGCTGTTTCATCGCCAGACCCGTACACTCCTGGGCGTCCATGCCATCGGTGAAGGCGCTACAGAACTCATTCACATTGGCCAAGCCGTCATGGCTTACAAGGGAAAGATCGATTACTTCATCGACACGGTCTTCAACTACCCGACCCTGGCCGAATGTTATAAAGTCGCCGCACACGACGGTATCAATCGTTTGCCGAGACCCTGGCCCAGACGGACGTTAGACGTGAAAGGTGAAACGTGAAACGTTAGAGGGCGGACCCACACATGAAAATGGCGAGGTTGGGGTAATCGTCACCTCCAATCTTCTGAGAAGTTTCATCTCTCGTCTTACGTTTCACGTTTCACCTTTTACGCCTAACGGGGAGGAGCCCCATGTCATTTACAGATCGCTTAAGACAACTCGCCACACCTATCTGGGATGCCCAACTGACCCATCCGTTCGTCGTGGCGTTAGGCAAGGGAACCTTGCCGGAGAAAAAATTCAAGTACTACATCCTGCAGGACGCCAGGTTTCTCAGTGACCTCGCCCGTGTGTTTTCTGCCGGAGCGCTAAGAGCGCCGGATTCAGAATCGGCCCTGCGTCTGACGAAACTCGCCGAAGACACCATTGTCGTCGAACGGAGCCTCCACGAGGGATACGGATCACGGTGGAACATGACCGCAAAGGAAATGACTGCCGTGCCCATGGCGCCGACAAACTACGCCTACACCAGGCACATGCTCACCGTCGCCCATACAAGCTCGGTAGCGGAAATCACCGTTGTGGCCCTCCCCTGCGCCTGGATCTACTGCGTCGTCGGACAACATCTCCTAAAGCATGGCCTGCCGAAAAAGGAACATCCCTATCGGGACTGGCTCATGCTCTATGCCTCGCCGGAATTCGCCGAGGTCCAGCAATGGATGCGCAAGAAAGTGGACCAGTGGGCCAAGACGGCTGGAAAAGAAGAGAAACGCCGGATGGAAGAATCGTTCGTCATCAGTTCGCGCTATGAGTGGATGTTTTGGGAGATGGCGTGGAACGAGGAGAAGTGGCCGGTCTAAGAGGGTGGGCCAGGGCTGGGAGGCTCTCTCCGCTCGCAGCCACAGAGCGCACGCCCACAGCGACGGGTCCTGTCACTGACCTGGAGTCCCTCCGTCCTCGCACCCCGCCCGGTGTAGGGACCCCGCTGCGGGCGGAGAGACTCCAGGTCAGCGCCACCCGTCCAAGGGCAAAGGCCAAGATCAACGGCGCTCTGATCACGCTCCGAGAGCCTCCCAGCCCTGACCCTAAAATAGAACACCGGCCCAAAGAGAGAGAAAGTGAAAAAAGGTCGCTATGAGCGGACGAGCGCCAGGTTCGCGCCACCCGTCGAGTCACGACGTGCCAGATTGGAAAGAGAAAAAATGCAGGGGCTGTGGGTGGATGTCCACGGCCACAAGGATGGAGAGAAGACGGGAAGGCCCTCGTTGGACGCGCGCAGTTTGACCTAACTCTGCTACCTGCGGAGCAGCGCTTTAGGCATACTTGACGCTACAAGACCCTCAATCGAACTTATAGATCGAGCAGTCCACGTTCCACCAGCAGCCTGTTTCATGCGATCGGATAATGCGCCCCATCCACCCTCCCTCTTAGTCTTATTCAGAGTCTGGCCATTCTTGGCCAACATGTCACCTTTCCAGGCCACCCGAATTCTCGGCAAACCAAACGCACCAAAAACCGCTTTCTCATCGGAGAAAGGTGTGGGCGGTATACCTCCTTTCGGGCTTACATTCATTACAAGCCCCGGTGTCCACCTTCGGTCTGGTTGGGTCTCAGGCGTTTGCAACAAAGCTCTGCGCAGTAATCCAAGGCAAGAAAGAAACTCGTCCTTAGGGAATACCGCAAAAACGGGCAATGCCTCTGTTTGAGCAAGGGCCTTGATAACTTTTTCTAACTGATCGTTGCCATGAGCCTCAAAAAGAAAGTTTCCTGTGTGCCTGTAAAATTCGAGAAACGCTAGAGAAGTTCTTTCAGCAGACACCAATTGCTTATTCCAACTTCTGATTAGCCCCTGCATCCTTACACGAGGCATCACGCCCTTTCGCAGATTCCCCATGTCTACCCCAAAAGCGAAAAAGAGAGTCACGACTTCCTACCTTTTCTAGTTCTTCTCCCTCAACTCCACGAAAAGAGTAATCATGCCCCTTCTTGATTGGAACTCATCGTGACAGAAGGTGGATAGGACAGAGTTTTCAAGAAGTCCTCACGATAACCGTGGTGCCTAACAGTCTCACGAAACACTGGCACAAGAGCCCGCATAACAGTCACTGCCGGAGCAATCGATTCACGATTCCTTGCACTGCGGTCTGAAGAGCACCCGTGAAAAATCTGATTCCGCAGCACATAGAGCCGATGAAACAAGTCGCGAAGATCATCTCGTGATCTTTCTCGACACAACTCGCTCAACCGTTGTTCCTTTGAGAACAGTTTGTTCTCATTCCATCGTACCCAGCACTGTTTGCACAGAAACTGATTGCCCTGAATCTTTTGGATATCTTCCTCTGCCTTACGCATAGCCGCTTCCACGGAAACTCTTCCGTACTTCGTCATAAGATCCAAAAACTTTAAAATGTCGTTCCAATCCCCCTGTCCCTGCCTCTCATCTTGTTTCTTGAGATATATAGGCTGTCCATAAAGAGCATTGAAGGCGATCCAACAAAAGACAAAAACTGCGTCTAGATCATTGGGATCGCTCTTGATGCAATCTGCCGCCTTCTTAAACCATGAAGTGCATCGATAACATCTGACCGTCGTTGCCGATCGAGCAATTATCATATGAACGCGGGGAAGGGAGGCGCTTGTAAACTTTTCGTCTTCACAGTTTTCTCTGACGCGAGGGAAATAAAGGATCAGAGACCATAGTCGTGAATTGTTTCATAGGGGTCCCCATGAGCTAGAAGTACGCCGAAGGATGGGGAAAATCAACCATGCTCCGTGTGAATGATTCTGATAAAGCTGCTGCGTGAGCCTGCGTCAAATATGGCTGAATCTAAGTGAGTTGTGGGCGCCAATTGCCCTGCTGAAGCTTGCCTATTGGTTGAATACTGGTGCGCGGGCGGTGCCGGGATTGTCAGATCAGGGCTCAAGAATAAGGAGGCGGGCGGCGTGATGAACTGTGACAATATGGATCTCTTCACGAACGAGTCGGTATACGATTCGATAGGAGCCTTGGATCACTTCCCGCACGGTGGGATCATTGATCTCAGGGACAACACGGCCAGACTGGGGCAACGCAGGCAGACGTTCAACGGACGCGATCAATCGTTGGGTGACAAGCTCGGCGTAGTGGGGGGAATCCTGCGCAATGAACTGCTTAATTGACTGGACATCCTCGATCGCTCGGCGAGTCCAGATCAGCGTGGTCATCTACGGATCTGACGAACAGCCTCGGCGTGGGGAACCGTTTCGCCCGCATCGGATTGGCGAAGGCCTTCCTCGACTTTTGCCAGGAAACAGAGACGTTCGATGGCATCTTCAAGGGTGGCCGTATCGGGAAGCCGCTCGACAACTTGAAGGATCTTCTGTTTCACCGTTTCAGTGGCCATGACAATCACCTCGCATGATAAAGCACTCTAAGGCACTTTTTCTGAGGCGTCAACTTTCAGATAGTTGATTTCTCCGTTAGAAGCTCGCCAAGTGACACACACGCAGATATGGCCCAACCTCGGTGAGCTGGGGGTGTTGATTGCCCTCTTGAAGCTCCTGTATTGGCAGCATACCGGATAAGGATCGCGTGACTAGAAGCTGTGTGGATGCTATAAAAGAGCGTGGCTACCGTCCGGTTTGAGATTCAGACCCCACTTGGCTTTGCTGTTCGGACGGCTGATGAATATGGAAACGAAAATAAAACTGTTCTTCGACCCTGTCGGCAACACGTTGACGGTATGGTTCGGAGACCCCGATCAGGAGCACCTGTGCGAAGAAACCGGCGATGACGTCATCCTCATGAAGGATCGCAAGGGCCAGGTCATCGGGTTCGAGAAGTTGAACTTCGTCCCCTTGGGAACGGAAATGCCGCTCGTCAGCTTTGAAACCATGGCCACACCTGCCCGATAAAATAGAGCACACATGATCTGCGATATCTGTGGAGGCAAGGATGCGTTGGTTCGGAGAGTCACTCGGAGCTACGGCAAGGGCCGGAAACTCTTGGTGATCGAAAACGTGCCGGTTGTGACATGCTCAAGCTGCGGGGAAAGCTACCTAACCGCAGACTCATTGCATGAGATTGAACGCATCAAGCTTCAACGCAAGCGTGTCGCCCATCAACGTCCAGTCGCTGTCGCTTCGTTTGGCTGAATCTACGTTCCCTCTTACATGCTTGTTGGAGAGTGCGCTGTTCCTCCACCCCTTGGCATCAGCCCTGCTCCCATGGCAATTCGACAGATCTGGCTCGACCTCGGGGGGCTAGAAAAGCTGATCGCCCTGATCGGACTATTTATTTGCAGCGCACTGGGTCACGGACTGTGCCGGGGGTAATGGGCTCTCGCTGGACAGGCCACGCTCGCTGAGTATAATGTGCACTATTGTTGAACGTGTTTCCCGTCTCAATGGATAGTTCTCCAGGAATGAATCGTCTCCTGCTCACAGTCCTACTTGCCTTCGTTACTCTCTGGGCACTGCCGGCTCATGCGGCATCGTCGTATGAGGAAAGTCTGAAGCAACTGGCGGAGGGAGTGATCGCCGATGCTGTGAAAGCGAAAAGAAACCGGGTCGCGGTGTTGGACTTTACGGACAGCAAGGGTGCGGTCACACCGATTGGGCAGTTTTTGGCAGAGGAGTTGAGCACACAGATTCTGGTCGCAGGCGAACTCAAAGTCGCCGATCACACCGTGGTGGACTCGACCTTGAAGAAATTCCATGTCACACAGCTCGAACCGGCTCAAGCTAACGAAGTCAAGCAGGCGGCCAAGGCGTTGCAAGCCGATGCATTTCTGACTGGTTCCTATAGTGATTCACCGGACGGCTTTCGAGTGACGGTGAAACTGCTCAGTCCCAGCACCATGCAGTCATTGGGTGCTACGCGCAGCGCTTTACCGAAAACAGGCCTGCTGGCGGAACTCATCAAAGAAGCAAACAAGCCGCCTGTTGTAAAAGTTGATACCTCCGCCAAGCCGGCGCCACCACCTGGGCTTGGGCTCCATAGCAATGAACAGTATCAACTGGTCGTGACAGCCCTGCATAGGCGGGACAATCAGATCATCGCCGATCTCACGATTGAGAATAAGTCATCGCGCGACGTCAAAGTCCTGTGCCTGCTGCAGGACACCATGCTCGAAGATGACCATGGCGCCCGATGGAAATTGGAATCGGAAAACAACCGCGAAGGTCTCTGCATGCGCGGCATCGAGCTCTCTCCACGAAGAAAAGGCCGAGCTGTGTTGACCTTCTCGGCGCCGACCGACGCGACCAGGAACCAATTTATCTTTCGTTATCACGAGAAGGCCCCACGGCTGGATGCCCTGTTCTCCATTGAAGGTCTCAAGGTCGAGCCGGCTGGAGCCCCTCCAGCAACAACCGACGCGATACCACCATCTTCTAATTGATACGCACATGAGCACACAACCGATCAAACAGGTCTTGACGATCGCCGGCTCGGATTCCGGCGGAGGCGCGGGGATTCAAGCCGATATTAAAGCCATGTCGGCCAACGGCGTGTTTGCCATGTCGGTGATTACTGCCGTCACGGCGCAGAATACGGAAGAGGTCACCGAGGTCTTTGAGTTGCCGATCTCTATCATCGCCTCGCAGATCGACGCCGTATTCGACGACTTCGATGTTGCGGCGGTGAAAACCGGGATGCTGTCCTCGACGGCGATCGTCGAGGTCGTGGCAAAACTCTTGAAGCCGCAAAAGATCGCGAATCTCGTGGTGGATCCGGTCATGATCTCGAAGACCGGCCATGCCCTGCTCAAGCCGGAAGCCATCGATGCCATGAAAACGCAGCTCTTCCCCCTGGCGCTGCTCGTCACACCGAATATCCATGAGGCCCAGCAACTCTCCGGCATTGAGATCAAGACACTCGCGGACGCACGCCGCGCCGCCAAAGTCATTCATGGGTTTGGCTGCAAACATGTATTGATCAAGGGCGGTCATTTGCCGGCAGAACGAGCCACCGACCTGCTCTATGACGGTCGGTTCTTCAATGTATTCAAAGGAGAGTTCATCGATACGCCCCATACGCATGGCACCGGCTGCACCTTCGCCTCAGCCATCGCGGCGCATCTCGCACGAGGCAAATCCATGAACGACGCCGTACAGACGGCCAAAACCTACCTCACCGAAGCCCTTCGCCATAGCCTGGCAATCGGTCATGGAACTGGTCCTACGAATCATTTCTATTTTCTCCAGACATAGCCGCAGGATGCTGAAAAATCCCGCCCGTCTAGGAAGACCGTTGTTTGGTTTGTCTCGTTTGTTTGGTTAAACCAGACAAACCAGATGAACCAGGCAAACAAAACAAACCAGTTTGAGCATCCTGCGGAAGTATTCTCCCATTGCGTCACACGCACAGACCATCGAAATTCTTGCGCTTCGGCATGAGTTCCAGCATCCTGTTAAAAAGAGGATGCCATGAGTCGTTTTAGCTTCCGTCCACTAACTTTTCTGATCACAGGATTTGGCTGGCTCTTACTTTCCTCGCTGGTGGGACTGGCCGTCATGATTGGATTGGTCCATGGCACGCCGCTGCCTTCTTGGTTGAGGTTGGTCCATGTGCATGCCATCCTCATCGGTGGCATCCTGCAACTCATGATCGGCGGGCTACTGACTTCCCTACCCAGTGATTCCCAGAGCGGCCTTACCGGTGCAACATCCCGTCCATGGCTGTTCGCCACCCTGAACGCCGCCACATTCTTGTTACTCATTGGATTCGGGCTCGGAAACATGATGATCGTCGGCGGGGCTGGAATTGTCGTGATTGGAGCCGTCGCCTCCATCGCTCCGGTCGCCTGGCAGTACGCGCGGCAAAGCCAGGCTCAATCAACCGGTTCCTCCTGGCTGTATCGGTTTTCACTCATTTCTCTACTCGTTGGATTAGTCATCAGCGTCGCAATGGCATTCCAGTTTGTCCAGCAATACTACGCCCACGCGCGGCTTCTTCATCTACATCTGATTCTGTTGGGTTTTGTCACAATGGCCATGATCGGCGCCACCCATCGCCTCTTACCGATTGTCTTGAACGCCGAACTCTACAGCCTGAGACTCGCCCGCTTCGTGATGGTCGCGCTTCCCGCCGGCTTTGCCATTTTGATCGGTGGATTTATCACCTCATCCCTCCACCTCGAACTCGCGGTCGGAGGGTTGCTCATCCTCAGCATCGGTCTCTACGCATACAATCTTCTGCGCACATGGATAGGCTCAGGCCATCCGGGAAATGCCGCTTCCGATCACCTCCTGATCGCGACGTTTTTCCTGGTCCTCATGATGATCATGGGCGTGATTGCCGGAGCGAATTTCCTCCCACAACCGCCTGTACTGCCGTTTGGATCGTTGCACCTCGCAGCCTACACCCATATGGCCTTGATCGGATTTATGCTGCAGACAGTCATTGGAGCCTTGTCGTATGGCATCCCTGAGATACTGGCGGCCAGCCGGATTGCGAACCGGAAAAAGCAGGGGCCTTATCGAGATCAACTCGCAGCCATTATGGATCGGTGGCGAGCCGTTCAGCTGGTTGGATTGAGCTTGGGGACAATGGGATTCGGCTTGCTCGCTGCGATGACCTGGAACTTCCCACTCAGTGCGCCCTCCATTCAGATTGCGTCCTGGGTTACTGTCGGCCTGCTCCTTGGCAGCTTGACCATTTTTACCGCCAAGCTCGCCTGGGCTTTCGGGGTTTTCCCCTCAGGAGTCGTCGTTTCTCTCCCTAACAAGATACTGAAAGAATCCACCAGCGCCATAGATCCTGCCGCGTGAGACGCGAGATAGGAGCGATCCGAAGTACGGGGTTCGAAGTTCCGAAAACCTCAAACTTCGGACCTCGAAACCTCCCCCGTCTAGCTTGTCCCCGCCAGTCGCGCTCGGATATCATATAGTGGCTTTTTCTGTTGCGCGGCAGGCGCGGTTATTGACGTTCCAGCTGTTACATTCATGCTCGATTGAAAGACCACTTCTTGGAAGAATCCCTGACATTTCACGATCGCCTCGGCCATGGCATTGCTGCCATCTTGAGCACGCCCGACGAACCAACGACGCGTCTCGCCTTGCTGTGCCATGGATTTCTCTCCGGCAAGAACAGCACAACGAACAAGACCTTGACCAGGCTCCTCAATGGACAGGGCCTGGCGACTTTTCGGTTCGACTTTTTCGGCCAAGGAGAGAGTGACGGACCGTTCGAAAAGATCACGACAACCCTGGCCATACATCAAGCCGAAACCGCGTTGGATCTGGTCATCGCCCGGGGCTACGACAGAATCGGACTCGTCGGTTCAAGTTTCGGAGGACTCGTCGCCATCCTCACGGCAGCCCAGCGCAGCGATATCGCCTGTTTGGCCCTCAAATGTCCTGTGGTGGACTTTGCAGAAGAACTTCGCATAACGTTCGGACCGGAAGAGTTGGCACAGTGGCAATCCACCGACACGGTTCCGAATATCATGGGAGGGCCTGATCGAATCCGTTTGCGGTATGATTTTTACGAAGACTGCCTCAGACAGATCGCCTATGGGCCGGCTGAACGAATCACCGTACCCACACTCATTGTCCAGGGTGAAAAGGATGAGTGTGTCCCTCTCCATCAAAGCCAGCAGCTGTATGACGCACTGAGAGGTCTGAAGAGACTAGATCTCCTACCAAGCGCCGACCACCAATTCACGAGAAGCGACGACTTTCGCCAGATGACTGCATCGATCAGCGATTGGATTGTTACCTATCTTTAGACGGAGATCTAGAATGGCCCCCAGATCCTATCCAACACATGTATATCCTGCAGGCTGATCAAAACGGTCATCCAACAAGGCCGCAGCCGATGGCCACACCGCAGGCGTACCCTCTGGGGTACGTTGAGGATGGGGCCGAGGTGAGAACGCCGTTGGGGATCGTTTTCATCAGCCTGTTAGGATTTGGCGCAGCGGAAACCGGTATAGCTGTTGCGCGCCTCCGGTGAGAGCTTAAAGCGGCCATAGGTGAGAAGATATTTCGGCAGGTCGGACCACGATCCACCGCGTAAGACTTTAAACTTTCCCTGTTCAGGGCCTTGTGGATTCTGTTCCGGCGAGGTTTTATAGTAGTCCGCACCGTACCAATCCTGCACCCACTCCCACACATTCCCAGCCATTTGCAAGAGTCCATACGGACTCTTGCCCCGCTCATAGGACAGCGCGGGCATCAAGACCTGGCCATAGCTGAACCGCGCGCCCAATGCGAAATTCGCCAGATCCTTGGTGGGAGACTGGTTGCCCCAGGGATATAACCTTCCATCCGTTCCTCTGGCCGACTTCTCCCATTCCGCTTCGGTGGGAAGCCGCTTCCCCTGCCATTGGCAATAGGCATCGGCGTCCGGCCAGTCCACGCCGATCACCGGACGGTTACTATGCTGAGACAGGTTGACCTTGTCCCATTCCCAGGGTGCGGGCCGGTTCGTGGCAGTAAGGAACGATGCGTACTGCCCTGCCGTCACTTCGTGGAGATCTATCAAGAAAGCGGGCAACCAAATTTGATGCTTGGGGCGTTCATCCTCCAACGCCTGCATCCCGTCCAATCCCATGGCGAACTCACCGGCAGGAATCTCGACCAAAGGAGTATCTGCTGATGCCGCCTGTTCGACTGGTCCACTTTTCCGGAGACGTTCTAGCTGGGCCTGGGCAATATCAGTGGTTGCGAACATGCCGATCAAGAACGAGGCCAGAAAAGAGACTCCGAGCAAAAATCGCATGGTGCAGTAGCATACACAAGCAAACGCCATCCTGCGAGAATCCTCCGCATTCGCTGTTGACGAACGAAGAGGACCTGCCGTAGGACAGGCAGGATGGTCAAAACGGTCATCCAACAAGGCCGCAGCCGATGGCCACACCGCAGGCGCATGTTTATCACCCGCCCACCCCGAGCTGCCAAGACAGCTCTTTCACCGGTGGGGTACGTTGAGGATGTGGCCGAGGTGAGAACGCCGTTGGGGATCGTTTTCACCATCCTGCCATTTTCAGTGGATGATTCCGCTGACCACCCAATGCCGATCATCCACGACATCGATCAATAGGCGGGTCAGATTCATCCGAGCCAACTGCGCGCCGATCTCGTCCTCCGTGAAGGCTGCGAGCAGCGAATTATAGAAGTCTCTTCTCAACATGTCCGGAGCCCCGGAGGCATACCGATCGACTATGGCCTGCGCCTCCTCCGGCGATTCAGGCCTCAATAAATCCATCACCAGCACAGGCGAACCGGGCTTCACTGCCAACCGTAGCTTGTGCCAAAACTGTAACGGGTTCGGCACATGATGCAGCAGGCTATTGGAGATGGCTGCATCTACGATACTCACTCCGGCGAGATCCTGAAATCGTTCACAACGGAAAGTAATACGGCTGGACAACCCTGCTTCCCGTACGGATTCCTCAGCCAACCGTATCATCGGCTCCGACGCATCGACCGCGGTGATACGACAAGAAGGCAGCGCTCTCGCGAAGCGGACGGGGATGTCGCCTGGCCCACAACCCAGGTCGAGAATGTGGCCCTCAGTGAACTCTGGAAAATATTCGCGGAAACGATCGACGAAGCCTTGGTTCTCCTGTTCAAAATCTGCCCGAGCATAGACAAGCGCCTGCTCTGGATCGTCCATGAGCTCAGGTTCGAGTATGCGCTCCATGGCTTTCCCCTCACAGGCTGAGGTTAAGGTTACGTTCAATCAACCTTGACCTCAGCCTTGACCTTAGCCTTCTTGTATCGTGACTTCGTCCCCCGGCCTCACCAGGCCCTCACGCAGGACTTTCGCGTAGAGCCGGCTCCAGCCTGGGTTCAGTTTCTGGGACACGCGTTTGTAGTCTCTGTCCAGGAACCACTGAGCATTCTTATCGCAGGGAGACGTATAGCTCATGATCTCTAGCTGAACCTCTGGCCCGACCTGAAGTCGGTCTCCCGGCTTCAACTTCTCCCACTCAAGTCCGGCGAGGGTCAGGTTCTCTCCGGATGAACCAGCCTCGATCGAATGGCCCTCGTCCTGCAACCGCTCGATCAGCTCTTGGGAATAGAGACAGACCGCGCGATCGGGTCCGCCATGGAATTTAAGATTCTGTTGCCGGTCGCCCTCGACTCCGGCCTTGTTGATGACAGCCTCCAGCACAGGACGTTTCGGGACACCTCCATCTGACACATTAATCTGGCACAGGTGGGGATAGGGCGGGCGTCCATTTTCAGTCATCAACTCACTCCTTCGCAAGATTCAGCCATCAGCAATTCCAACGCCACCCAACCCTCTTGTTCACGCCGCTGACATAACATGGCGCCGACCTTGGAAAACGCTTCGATAATCTCTTGCTCTTGATCGAGCAGAATGCCGGACAGCAGGAGTCTCGCACCGTGGCTCACGTATCTCGCCAATGCATCGCACAACAGCAACAACGTCTGACGGTCGAGATTGGCCAGCACCAGATCAGGCCGTTGCGCTCCTTGCCGGTCGACTGCTTCGAGCGTTCCACACCGAAATTCGAGATGGTTTCCAAACCCGTTCTCTGTGGCATAGTCTCGCGCACAATCCACCGCGACAGGGTCGCATTCCACGCCCAAGGCCGAGGCCGCCCCAAGCTTCAACGCAACCATCGCTAGAATCCCGCTCCCCGCCCCCACATCCAGCACAGACTCGCCACCGTGGATGAAGTCTTCAAGCCACTCCAACAACATCCTGGTCGTCGCGTGATGCCCCGTGCCGAATGCCTGCTTCGGATCGAGCACGATCTCAATATCCTGTGCCTGCAGCGCCACCGGCTCCCAACTCGGCCTGATGACTATCCGCCTGCCGATCCTGATCGGCCTGACCGACTGAGCCCACTGCCGGTTCCAATCCTGGTGCGGAAGGGACTGCACCAGGATGTCGGCCTCCGGCTGCTCCTTTCCCTCCATCTGTTGAAGCACTTGCCGAAGCCGTACGAAATGATCCTGGGACCAGCGTTGGCTGGGCCAATAGATGTGAATCGTGCCTGCGTCTTGCCAGCTGCCCTGGACGAAGGGATCTGCCAGGAGCTCTAGCAACTCAGCCGCATCCACGTCACTCCGAAAACTCACATCGGTCCACTCATCCGGCATCACAACACCAGACAATTGACGAGAACAGCCCCATCCAGTAAGGTCAGCGCTATGCTCCAACACCAGCCCGTGACGCCTGTATCGAAAGCCCATGCGCTGACCGGCCTGGTGGCGAAACTCGACCGCATGATCGCCCTGGCTACCGCCGCTAGTTCCACCATCACCCGCTGGCGTCTGATCCTGTTCATCGTTGGAACGATCTGCACGGTCGCCCTCTACAAAACGGGATGGTATCAAGCCGGCAATGGGGCGCTCATCGCCTTTGTCGCCCTGTTTTTGGCTGTGGCCGTCTATCATAACAGGCTCGAAAGTCGCTTGCACCGGCTTCGTCTCTGGAAGCAGATCAAGCTCGTGCACCTGGCACGACTCCGGCTGGATTGGGCTCAGATCCCTGCTCGCTCGTCGAACGTTCCCGACCACCACCCCTATGCCAAAGACTTGGATCTCGTCGGCCCCCACTCGCTGCTTCATCTGCTCGACACCACTGTCTCTTCCTACGGGCAGGCGAGATTAGGGTCCTGGCTGCTTGAACAGCCACCGAAACCGGACCAGTGGCTCTTGCGCCGCCGCCTCGTGCAAGAACTCATTCCGAAATCGTTGTTTCGCGATCGGCTGGGGCTCGAAGCTCAGCTCATCGGCGAACAAGAGATCAACGGCCGACGACTCGAAGCCGTCTTGCAACATACAGTCGGATTCCCTCACCTCACGACCGTCTTAGCGATTCAAGCACTGCTGGCTGCCGCCACCATCGGACTCGGCTTGAGCGCGCTGCTCGACTGGCTACCGAATTATTGGATGTGGTCCTTCGCACCCTATGCCTTACTCTACTTCTGGACCGATCAGGGCGAAGAATTATTGGAGCATGCGGTGGGCGTGCACTTCGAACTGGAAAAACTGGGAGCCGTACTGGGGTTTGTCGAACGGCACGCCCGGCCTCGCCGCTCCGCGCTCGCCGCACTGTGGGAACCGCTGCTTGCGCCAGGCATCAATCCGCCCCAACTCGTCCGGCAAGCGGCCCGTGCACTGCATGCGATCAGCGTCAAAGCCCATCCGCTGATTCATTTGGCCGTCAACGCATTCTGCCCCTGGGACTTGTGGTTCACCTATCGGCTCCAACAGATTCAGGCTCAGGTGACCGCCCATCTGCCGACCTGGCTGGACCGACTGGCCGAGGTCGAGGCAGCCTCGGCGCTCGCCACGTTTGCGGCACTCCATCCATCCTATCGATGGCCAGATCCACTCACCGCCGATCCACAGCGTAATGGAACCTCTGCGAAGCTCACGGTCAAGGAACTCGGCCACCCGCTGATTCCTGAGACACACCGGGTCTCGAACGATCTCGCCCTTGAAACCCTGGGAACCGTACTCCTGGTGACTGGATCAAATATGTCAGGGAAAAGTACCTTCCTGCGAACACTGGGCATCAATCTGTGCCTTGCCCAGGCAGGCGCCCCAGTCTGCGCCGGCCTTTTCGAATGGACATGGCTGCGCCTCGCCACCTGCATCCGCGTAGACGACTCGCTCGAAGCAGGCCTGTCCTTTTTCTATGCCGAGGTGAAACGCCTCAAAAGCCTGCTCGATGAGACGGCGGATCGATCCAACGCACCGGTCGTCTTCCTGATCGATGAAATCTTCAAGGGCACCAACAATCGTGAACGATTGATCGGGAGCCGGGCCTTCATTACCGCCCTCTCGCAAGGCAATGGCTTCGGCTTGGTCACCACCCACGATTTGGAATTGACCGACCTCGACAAGACGGTGCCCGGATTGCGGAACGCCCACTTTCAAGAAACGGTAGCAGCCGGCGCATTGCAATTCGACTATAAGCTCAGACCCGGTCCCTGCCCCACGACTAACGCGTTGCGGATTATGGAGTTGGAAGGATTGCCGGTGCCGCGAAATTTGAATGCCGACCAGCTCGGCTAACAACAAATTTCAATATCCAAAAGGGAGTGCGGAAGAGGCAAGAACGGGAAAACGCACGGAACTGTAGGCAAGCCGGGGGCTAGATTCTCGGATTAAGCACAGTGATCTCCGGCATTGGATAATCTTTCGTGTTGCCGGTCGCTAGCGTGATGCCCTCAACGAGTGCCGTAGCAGCAATCAGACAATCAGCCAATTCCAGCCGCCGACTTTTCACCCGACGTTTGAAACGGCCGGCAACCTCGGCAATCTCCTGTGTGACAGGAACGATCACGAGCGCATCGAGAAGAGCATCGGTCGCATGTTTTTCCTCTGGGCGCATCCCCGCATAGAGTTCCGCCACCGAAATCACCGAACAGCAGGGAACAGAGCGAACGGTAAGATCGAGGAGATAGGTTCGAATGGCTTCACGGCCTCTCAAAATATCGATAAGGATATCCGTGTCGAGAAGGACCTTGCTCACCGAGTAGCCGTCTGTTTGGGCCGGGTCGATCTCCGTAACGAACGGATGAGCCGACGAGAGCCTTGAGCGAGCTCGGGATGTTTACCGGCTTTCCATGCGCCGAAGCTTTTCTCTAACGCCTTCTTGAACTTGATCCGCTTCAGCTCGTTGCGCAACGCCTGCCCCACAACCTTGCTTTGTTCACCCTTCGGCACGGTGCGTTTTAATTCGTCAAGAAGGTCTTCCGGCAATGTAAAGTTTGCTTGTTTCGCTATGCTCGCCATGGCATCCCTCCATCAACCTATAGGATGGCCTATATGATGACAGAGGAGACAGTGACTGTCAAAAGTCCCTGGCATTCGGTCCCTGCCCCACGACCAACGCCCTGCGGATTATGGGATTGGAAGGATTACCGGTTCCCCCACCTCAGGCCTGACCTTTACGATCTTTTCATTCCGCTCCTGCTGTGCTAAGACTCTGCGCACGATTCGGGCGCATTCACCGGTTTGAGGAGCGCCATGACCATCCAGCCTTGGATCACCTGCCTGCAAAGCGGAATACTCATCCACCATCTCGAAGCTCGCTACCCCGAACAGGCATCGAGAGTCGATCTCCAACGGGTTATGGGGGCAGCCGAATCGTTCCAGGAAATTCAGGATGCCCGTGCGTTCCTGACCGATACAAGCAATTGGATTCCCCATTCGGTCTTTCGTGAATTGATCAAGGCCTGTGAACTGGCATCCGGCGAGAAAGACTTTACCTATCAGGCAGCCATGGCCTACTACGAAACCGTCAAGACGCAGACCCCGACACTTATTGAAACGATTGCGATCCTTCTCAACGACGTAGAATCGGTCTTTCGTTCTGTCGGCGACTGGGCCTCAGCCTATACGAATTATCTCCAACTCCAGTCGTTCGTCTGCCCGGATGAACCACAGACCTTGCACATTCTGTCCCGATACTTACCGCCGGTCGATCCTGGGCTTGGGAATATGCGTCTGGTGCAGGGCAATCTCGAAGGCACGGCAAAACTGGATCCCTCCGTCGAAACTGCCACCTGCGAAGAGGCCTACTCTCAACTCCGTTTAGAAACCCTGGTCAATGAGTTCGGCGACGCCTACGAGATGACCACGAAGAACGATCGGTGCACTGTGGCCCGCCGATCGACGGGCGAAGTCGCGATCACGGGACGATCGATTCGTCTCATTCATACGCTGATCCCCATCAAAACCGATCGTATTCCCGCTCCGCATGGTTCCGACGAACAACTTGTCGCCACGCTTGAGGGGAAGGACCATCTCTCGGTCTGGACAGCTGAAGAGCCGGTCCGAAGCTCCAAGACACACTTCCCCAAGCCGGACGATCACTGCACCGCTATCCGCATCGAACATGGCGGTACCCTCTCGGCTGGCTCACTCAGCACCACGATCAAGGCCGGCTCGATATACAACGCGCCGTATACACATTATCGCCTGCGTTGGACGAATCGCCCTCCACAGGCGAACAACGCCGCTGGCCGGCGTCGCAACACTTGACGGACCGGCGCGCCTTCGCATACCAGCTCTTTACCCATTTGAAGAACCTACAGGCGACGCATCGACACATGCTCACCATGTTCCTCCGCAATGTGGAGCTGGCGCAGGAGAATATCCAACTGAAGCAGGAGCTGTCCGCGCAGCAAGAAACCGGCGGCATTATCGGCAAGAGCGCGCTGCTTCTCGATCTTCTTTCACTGATCAGAACCATCGCTCCTTCGGACACCACCGTGTTGGTGACTGGAGAAACAGGAACGGGGAAAGAACTCGCCGCCCGGTTGATCCACCAACTGAGCCGACGCAAGGACCGACGCTTTGTCGCCGTGAATTGTGGAGCACTGCCTGAAACGCTCTTGGAAAGCGAGTTGTTCGGTCACGAGAAAGGGTCGTTCACCGGTGCGATAGCCCAGAAGAAAGGGAAATTCGAGCTCGCCGAGGGGGGCACATTGTTCCTCGACGAGATCGGGGACATTTCGCCCGCGGTGCAGGTGAAATTGCTCCGAGTGCTTCAAGAACGAGAGTTTCAGCGCGTCGGAGGAACGAGTGATCTTAAAGCGAATATCCGGCTGATCGCTGCCACGAATCGAGACCTCCTGGCGATGATGGAGCAGAATCAATTTCGACAAGACCTGTTCTATCGTTTGAACGTCATTCAGCTCTATGTCCCGGCCTTGCGGGAACGTCCGGAGGATATTGCTGAACTCGCCCAGCATTTCGT
The DNA here is from genome assembly GCA_963781915.1 of uncultured Nitrospiraceae bacterium. Taxonomy (GTDB): domain Bacteria; phylum Nitrospirota; class Nitrospiria; order Nitrospirales; family Nitrospiraceae; genus Palsa-1315. Next base: position 76,226 of record CAWAIH010000016.1, read on the forward strand.
CCAGCGATTCGCCGAGAAAACCGGAAAATCCATCGCAGGCTTGACGCCGGATGCATTGAAGCTCTGCCTGGCCTACAAATGGCCTGGTAACATCCGCGAGCTGGAGAATGTCATGGAGCGCGCCGTGACCTTGGCGCCGGAAGGCAAGAAATGGATCGCTCCTGACCTGCTCCCGAACAATCTACGTTCGACGACGGAATCGGCACCCTCGCTCGATCTGGCCGAGTTGGTGGACCGTGTTGACTGGAGTGCGCTGCTGAAAACCCTGGAGACGCGAGGGTCGCTCACCGGGCTCTTGAACTATCTTGAATGGACCATCACGCGCCGCGCCGTTGCCGAGTATGGCGGAAATAAGAGCCGCGCCGCGAAGGTGCTGGGCCGCACCTATCGCTGGTTGCGAAAACTCGAAAGCGAGATGACCGGACCACAATCTCCAGGACACAACCCCTCAGACAAATCGTAACCGCACTGAGCCTCCAAAAAGCAAATGCGCGCATTGTGCACGAGGATCTTATGAACGATCGTTCATGGATTGTGAACGACCATTCACAGACTAGGAGCATGTGCTTGTCAAATTTCTCTGCGCGGCACCTAGAACAATCTCCTGGCCTTCTTATCTGCTTGGTCTCGTTGGATCAGATTTGATTCACACCAGCATTCAAATAGATTCAGTAGAAACCAATCTTGCCATTGAAATAGTCCTGCCGGCTTAGCGGGCAAACTCTTTTCCCCATCAACGACCCGGCCCACATCTTGCTCAATCACTTGAGCATCAATGAATTAGTAGAGACTTTGTCAATGCCGACTCCTCCTTCGCAGCCAGCAACAAAGCCCGACCCGGAGGCGCCCCATGCGCAGACGTGGGCGAAACTTCGAGAACAAGCAGTCTCAGAAGGCGATCATGGGCAGTGCCTGTAGCCCTATTCTTCTTGTACTGCTGGTCACACTCTCTGGCTGTATCGTTTCGTTCTCCTCTGAATCGGTTCCGATCCACACATTCTGCTCCCAAGGACCGTCCCCAATAAATAGTCACGATAATGCGATGCATATTGGGCGATGTCCCTGCGATTATCAGAGTTGCTCATCCACTCGTGCATCCTTGGAGGCCGAGCTTGAAGCAGAAATTCGCCAGGGAGTTCACGTTGCCCGTCTATTCCGAACAGGATCACCAAGAACAGCGAAGGGGATACCACAACGGTCTGTGCGAAAGCATTACTCTCCGCATGATGGTCGCAGACAAGGCGGGACTCACCAATGGGCGGGGAATCGATATGACGACGCGGGGGGGGGGCTACGCCACACGCAATCCCCTGCACGCGGTCAGTACTTGATGCTCAAGCGGAGCAGGACACGCCTCCTCCGCCCAGTAAAGTATCTTCTGATTGAAACGGAGGTGGAATCATGTCCCGCTTAAAAGTACTCCTCAGCCTGGTGGTCAGTTTCGCGCTTGTTTCTTGCGGCGGAGGCGGGGGCGATGGTACAACCAGTCCCCCTCTAGCGGCCCCTTGTGCGTCTGTTATCGATATCGCTCCCGCCAGCACGACGAATGGCGCCCTCACATCTGGCGATTGCACGTAGAGGCACTCCTTCCTGGTGCTGGCGTCATGAACTTTGTCGACCAATACCGAATCGCGTTACCTTCTAGAGGCAAGCTCAGCATCCGGATGAATTCAGTCCAGTTCGATTCCTTATTGGTGTTGTTAAAGTCCCCGCTGCAGCTACCGGAAATCGCTTTTGACGACGACGGTGGTGGAGGCCTTAATGCATTAATTAGCACGGATCTTAACGCTGGCACCTACATCACCCTCGGCCACTTCGGCATTGCCAACCGCAGTCACAGGCGCCTATACGCTGACGACTTCTTTCACCCCTGCCATATGGTTTCCAACATCACCTACTGGGGCGCCAGAAGCAAGAACCGAGCACACGGCCGTGTGGACCGGGTCTGAAATGATTGTGTGGGGTGGCCATGATGCATTCCCTAAGAATACAGGGGCGCGCTTTGATCCAGTGACCAATACCTGGACTCCGATTGCAACTGCAGGAGCGCCATCTCCTCGGTGGCTTCATACAGCGATTTGGACCGGGACAGAAATGGTGATTTGGGGAGGATTCAGCGCGGGGGGGTCGTCTGTGGCGCTCAGTGATGGGGCGAAATACAATCCGCAAACGAATACCTGGGCACCCATTACAGCTGTGGCCCAGCCATCGGCACGCCTGAGCCACACTGCAGTCTGGACTGGCACAGACATGATTGTGTGGGGAGGATTCTCATGCGTGGCCTGTTTCGGCTCTCAGCTGCAAACTGGGGCTCGATATAACCCCGGCACCGATACCTGGACACCGACAGCTCTTGCGGGCGCTCCTCCGGCGCGTGCGAACCACACCGCCGTTTGGACTGGCTCGAAGATGATTGTGTGGGGTGGATACGATGATGCGGCTGCTGCGTTGTTTGCCTCCGGCGGCATGCTCAGCCCAGCGACGGATGGGTGGGCCCCCACCAATCTTGCCGGTGCCTCTCTGCCAACCAGGTGCCATAGCGCGGTGTGGACTGGCACTGAAATGATCGTGTTTGGCGGACAGACGAACCCCGGTCTCGCATGTGATATCTCCAGCACCGCCACTGGTTCCCGCTATAATCCGATCACGGATAGTTGGAATCCGATGAGTGTGGCTCCCGTGTCGTCTAACTCCTCGGGTCCCCGGGGTGCATGCACGGCAACCAGTTAATCACCTGGTTCGATGGCAACGG
>CAWAIH010000017.1:0-32046 GCA_963781915.1 uncultured Nitrospiraceae bacterium
ACCGCTATTGTAAATCTTGCACACTCTCGATAGAGTAACGCATAATTGATTTTTCAATCACGACCACGTTTATTTTTTTCTGATGAAAGGAGGCCCCGTGAAGTATCCGATGGTATTTGCACTAGCAGCTGTAGTCGTATTCGCAACTATGGCCGGAAGCGCTTCCGCTGAGACGCCATTCGAGGGGCGAAAGAAATGCAGTAATTGCCACAAGAGCGAAGCCGACTCATGGCTCAAGACCGCCCATGCCAAAGCGGTCGACTCGCTCAAAGCCGACAGGAATAAGGAAAAGAATGCGGCAATGGTCAAAGCAAAACTTGACCCTAAGAAGGACTTTAGCAAGGACAAGGATTGCATCGGCTGCCATGTGACCGGGTTCGGAGTAGAAGGCGGGTATGAAATTTCAGAGCCGGACAAGTTCTTGATTGGTGTCGGCTGCGAGTCCTGCCATGGGGCCGGTCCGGACTATCGCAAGGTTCACCGCAAGGCAGGCGAGGCCTTTGAAAAGTCGAAAAAGGTTACGCCGCGCGAGTCCCTCGCGGAAGCCGGACAAGAGTTTGAGTTCATTGATAAGTGCAGCTCATGCCACCTGAACTACGAGGGCTCTGGGTGGAAAGGGACTAAGAAACCCTACACGCCTTTCACCCCCACTGTAGACAAGAAGTATACGTTCGACTTTGAGAAGATGGTGCGTAACAACAAGGCTATGCATGAACACTTCAAGCTAGCGGGCACGTTTGAAGGTCCGCCTACCCCAAAGTTCCATGAAGAGTTCCAAAAGGATGCCAAACCGGCCGAGATAGGCAAGGAGGAGTAATGGCGGGGGGGCTAAGGAATTACCTAAGTGTGTCTGGTGGCGCCTTGCTTCTCGGCGCAGTTCTTGCGGTCGGATCGATCGTCGTGGTATTCGGCGGCGAGGCTGCTATATCAAGGACAGAGTTCTGCGTGAGCTGCCATTCCGAGACCTACCCCTATGAGGAGCTGAAAAAATCCTCGCACTGGGGAGCGCTTGGTTCAGATCCTGGCTGCAAAGATTGCCATGTGCCCCAAGGCTTGGCAAACTTTCCTCTGGCCGTGTGGACGCACGTGGTAGATGGAGTGCCGTTCCTGATCGAAGAGTTCACCGTCGACTATTCTACGATTGAAAAGTTCAATGAGCGACGGCCGGAGGCAGCCTACAGGGCGCGTATGAAATTGAAGGGCTGGGACAGCATGACCTGCCGGGCCTGCCACAAGAATACCAAGCCTCCGGGGGCGTCGGCTAAGGCGGCGCATAAGAAGATGGAAACGGAGGGCGCAACCTGTATCGATTGCCATCAGAACCTGGTGCATAAGAAAGTTCCCGAGCATGACCTCAATGCCAGTCTGGCGCAAGGCAAGATGGTGTTGAAGGAAGAGAAGAAAGAGAAAGACTGATTAACGCGGTTTTTCCGAACAGTTATCCTACTTCGTTACCCTTGGCGGGAGACTGCTTACAACAGCAGTTCTCCCGCCAATCTCTTATTCCCCAACAATCCAGTATTTTCTGTCGTACATTGGGCTCGATCATGCTCGTCTGATCGTGCGGGGGCATTCTTGTGCGCGTCACACCAGCGTAGTTGAGTGACTCGTGGTTGTGACTGATCCAAGTTGCGTTGACGTGAGACCGGTCACAGGTTAGATTTTGACCACGGGAGAAGCTGCAGCCAATCCCTGTGGCCTCGGACGTATTCTACGGGGCGCCCTGAGTCCCATCGCGTTTTTAAGTGGTCCATCAATTGAGCGTACGTCACAGATTCATGCGGGGTTGAAATTCAATGAGGGCGAGGTTGCTACGCCATTTTCCTGAGATTGATGCCGCCTATGCCCATAGGCAACGGGATTACACCATCGCGGCGGTCACGTTTGCCTCTGTTGCGATCTGTATGGCGTTTGAAGTCAGCGGGAGTGTGGGGAAACAATATGCCCTTGGGTGTATTGCGCTGGGATGTCTGATTGGGTTCTTACGCGGTGAGACGAGAGACGTACGATTGCAGGTGGCTGTGGCGGTCGCCTTTACGACCATCGGTGAATATGTGGCGTCGGTCTGTATGGGCGGCTACACCTATCGTTTCGATAATGTCCCGGCCTATGTGCCGCTCGGTCACGGCATGGTGTATTTGACCTCGATTGCGTTGGCGCGCTCCGGGCTGTTTATTAAATATGCCAGAGTAATTGCCACCACCGTGATTGTGGTGTGCGGAGCCTGGTCGCTTTGGGGGATCAGTGGGATTCCGGACCAGGGGGATATAGGGGGGGCGGTACTGTTCTCGGTGTTTGTGATCTGTCTGCTGAGAGGTCGCTCGCCGTTGGTGTACCTCGCGGCCTTCTTTATTACGACGTGGCTGGAGATACTCGGCACCGCAGCGGGAGCCTGGAAGTGGGCACTCGTAGACCCGGTGTTTGGGTTGGCCCAGGGAAACCCGCCAAGTGGGGTTGCTGTCTGGTATTGCCTCGTCGATGCGGTGGCCCTCACCGGAGGGCCTCTTTTATCGCGCGGCCTGATGAATGGGAGTGGGTGGTTGCAGTCTAGAGGCTATTTCCCTGAACGAAGGGGGAAGCTCTCAGGATTGTTAGGGTTAAGAGGCCATGTCCGTGAAGATCTTCAAGTGCAGATACGCCGTACCTCGCAGGCCATCAGCACGTCATTGAAGAATCCTGATCTTACCGTCGAACCACTCGATAAAACCTGATTCCACGCCCCACCTGGACGAGGCTCATCCCAATTCTCCGATCACAGGACTACATCGTGATGGCGCTCAAGAGTGCTGGCCGATACACTCCGTTTGTTCAAACTCCGCCCTACTCGCCGGGGCTCAACCCAGTCGAGCACCGCTGGGGTGACCTGTGCGAGAGGCCCATTCAAAACAGGATTTTCAGTAGTATCGATATGGCTAGGATGTAGAAAGTGTTCAGCCGTCAGCGTGAAGCTAATCTATGAATCACCGTGGAACGAGCAGGGGGGCGCTTTCGCCCCCCCCTTAATCACCCAATGACCTAAGACTCGCTTTGATTCTACTTTGCGTTATCGCGCACACACCAGACGAAGTTCGTGTTGATCTTAAAATCGTTGCCCACGATGCCATAGTCGAAGTTTACGTCCCACGCGCTCATCGTATAGTCTTCGTGCTCCGTCGACGTCCAATAGCCAAAAAACTCGATGTTGGAAAAAGGATGGCCAGTCGGGAGGGCGGGGGGAGGATATATCGTGTGATCCGCCAGGGTCGCCAACTCTTTGACTGCGGGCAAGCGCCAGCCCTTTTTGCCACCGACGGTCTTTTTCGCACAGATACCGGCGGCATTTTTCCAAACCGTCCTCGCTCTCGCCGGTATGGTTTCCCACACCAGCCCCGTCTCATTGTCCAGTACCGCCTCATTATTAAAGGCTTCCAGCACGACAAACCGCGCCGCCGCCGGTGAGTCAGCCGCTTCGGCAGGCGTGGCTCCTGAGCCCAAACCAGCCAGCGCCAGGCATCCGACAGCCAGCCCCACAGCCCCGATGCGGCTCACCCAGTTGCTTCTTTTTATTTTCATCATATTGACCCTCCCCGTCTAATGTTACTCTGGTGCGACCATTACGACCGTGATGCCATGAGCACCACTGCTATTGAGGCCGCTGTGTCTTGCTATCATCCCAATCATTTCCCTGCAGATTACTACAGCCCTTTGAAGAGGGCAGGATTGGTTGGACCATCTATCTTGAGGAGGCCAAGGGCGCCTTTCTCGATGCGGAAGATCGAGTGGTCAACCGAAACAAACGTGCCGGGCATTTCGCCTTTAAATTCTCCTATGGTAGCTTCACCTGGCGGCACCAGGGTGCTTTGGATACTCTCAATTGGCGCTTTTGACACGTCACCGGCTGGCCACACCCGGTCTAACATCTCGCCGATGACATGCCACGAAGAGTCAAAGTTGATTCCTGCATTGCCAAAGAACCATCGATCGGTCTCTCCCACTTTAGATCGTAGTGGAACTTTGACCAGCGCGGTCATATGGCCGTTATGCACGACATAGGAAGCGTCCGCGTCTACCACCTTTTGATTCGAAAAAACCAGGGTATCATTCTTCTTGCCATCTTTCATGTAAAATTCGCTCTGCACGACCTGGAATTCTTTTTCGACAGGCTTAAGCCCACCAACCGGCTCAACTAAGATCAAGCCGTACATGCCACTCGCAATGTGTTGGATATCGGCTGGCGCTGCAGTGGAGGAGCGATAGACAAAGAGGCCTTGCTTGGTGGCCTTAAACTGTATCTGGGCTTCCTTCCCGGGCTCCGCATTGACCAGGGCGGCTCCGCCACTGGCCGCTTGGAAGTCAAGATTGTGAGCGCGCTTGCTGCCGCTCTTGTTCTTCAGATGAACTTCAATCGTATCGCCCACCATGACACGGATCATGGGTCCTGGCACGGTTCCATTAACACCCCAGAACTCATAATTGTTATCGTCGCTAATCGGACCGACCCACTCGGACGCTTCCAGGTTGACCACGACGGTGGCGGGCTGGGTTCGTGTGATGGGAGGGGGAACCTTGGGTGCGGTCGCCAGTTGGGCTTGGATGGTCTCCGCCGACACCAGGCCTGCATTGATGGCAAGACACGGAGCCATGACCAATGCGCTGATCAATCCGGCATGACGCACGCTACGCAAAAAACTCTTGGACATGACGCCTCCTTTAATTTTGGATTACTCTGTGACGGCCATCATCCTGATCACCTGCCTGCAGAGTACTTAAGGCCTTTGTAGATGGCCTAGTTGGCGGATCCTCTAGGCCACCTTCAGTCTACCTTCAGCAGGCCAAGGGCGCCTTTGTCCTTTCGATCCTTCACTGGGTCAACGAACGTATAGGTGCCCGCCTTGACTTTAAACTCTGCCATGACAGCGCCACCTGCAGGAACCTTGGTAACCTTGATATTCTCCAGAGGTGGTGTGGTCAAAGAACCCTCGTGGTACACCCTGTCGAACGTCTGTTCGAGGATCTGGAAAGAGTCGACAAAGTTGGGTCCTGCGTTGGTTAAGAAAATCCGAACTGTGTCTCCGGCCTTGGCTCGAAGAGGTTTTTTGACCAGCGAGCTCGCATTGCCGTTATATACAACATGGGAGGGGCGCTCATCTAACCCATTTTCGAATGAAAACTCCAAGGTCTCGCCCTTGTCGCCATCTTTCGTGTAAAACTCGCTTTGCATGATCTGGAATTCTTTGTCGACAGGCTTCAGCCCACCCACTGGCTCAACTACGATCGTGCCGTACATGCCATTCGCAATGTGCTCGGGAATGGATGGCGATGCGGTGGCGCAGTGATACAAAAAGATGCCAGGAATGATCATCTTAAACCGTCCCCCGCTCTCCTGCCCTGGCTCGCTATTGAGCAGGCTAGCCCCGCCGCCTGGTCCCGTGATTGCATGGAAGTCAATATTGTGAGCTTCCTTGCTGTCCTTATGATTCTTCAAATGGATTTCAACCGTATCGCCCACCATGACGCGGATCATGGGCCCTGGCACAGTTTTATTAAAACCCCAGAACTCATAGTTGTTATCGTCGCTCAGCGGACCAACCCACTCGTTCGCTTCCAGGTTGACCACGACGGTGGCGGGCTGGGTTCGTGTGATGGGAGGGGGAACATTGGGGGCGGTCCCCAGTTGGGCTTTGATGGTCTCCGCCGACACCACGCCTGCATTGATGGCTAGGCACGGAGCCATGACCAATGCGCTGATCAATCCGGCATGACGCACGCTACGCGAAAAACTTTTGGACATGACGCCTCCTTCTGATGGTCGATTGCTCTGACGGTTTCTTGGTCAACTACTTCGAAAACTGACGCTCAAACGCAATAACCTGCCAGATCTGCTCCTCTGACAGGGCGGACTTCCAGGCTTTCATCTTCGTTTTCGGGACCCCTTCAGACACTCGCCAGAACCAGAAGGCGTCAGACATACGGCCCATTTGAGCCTTGTCACGAAAATCCCGCGCGCCTTTTTTTACTGGTTTACCATCCTTGCCATGACAACTGGCGCAGTTAACAGTCGGGTTCGCGTCACCCAAATAAATCACCTCTCCTGCCTCAATGACTTTAGGATCAGTCAACCAGCCAGCCGGCATTTTTTTGTCGGCATATTCGGCTGGAACTTCAGGCAATGGCACTGGATCCTCAGCGTACGCCTTTCCTCCTACAAGAACCAAGACTGATGCCATTATTACGACCGATATTCCAACCTTCCTCGTCGTCATTCGCACATCCTTTCGTGAATGGTGATTGTCGTTTCTCAATGAGGTCTTGCCTCGTCAATCTCAGTATAGATAATTATTCGCATCATTCATGCTTGCGGCCAAGTCCCTGATAGCGTGATCTCGATTGTGTCATGGATGTTGGGCATGATTCGTGTCACACGCATACACGTACAATATACTACCTGACAAATATAATACCTGACAAGACTACCAGTGAAAAGAGGGCAACCATGAAGGCAGATACGAGCCCTCCCCTAGCCAAATCCGCCACACAATGCCTTACGTGTACTCCATTGTCAAGACACAAAAAGCTTCCTGTGGCTCGATCTTGCTCGTCTGAGCGTGCAGGGGTATCCTTGTGCGCATCACACCAGCGTAGTCGAGTGACTCGTGGTTGTGACTGATCCAAGTTGCGTTGACGTGAGACCGGTCACAGGTTAGATTTTGACCACGGGAGAAGCTGCAGCCAATCCCTGTGGCCTCGGACGTATTCTACGGGGCGCCCTGAGTCCCATCGCGTTTTTAAGTGGTCCATCAATTGAGCGTACGTCACAGATTCATGCGGGGTTGAAATTCAATGAGGGCGAGGTTGCTACGCCATTTTCCTGAGATTGATGCCGCCTATGCCCATAGGCAACGGGATTACACCATCGCGGCGGTCACGTTTGCCTCTGTTGCGATCTGTATGGCGTTTGAAGTCAGCGGGAGTGTGGGGAAACAATATGCCCTTGGGTGTATTGCGTTGGGATGTCTGATTGGGTTCTTACGCGGTGAGACGAGAGACGTACGATTGCAGGTGGCTGTGGCGGTCGCCTTTACGACCATCGGTGAATATGTGGCGTCGGTCTGTATGGGCGGCTATACCTATCGTTTCGATAATGTCCCGGCCTATGTGCCGCTCGGTCACGGCATGGTGTATTTGACCTCGATTGCGTTGGCGCGCTCCGGGCTGTTTATTAAATATGCCAGAGTAATTGCCACCACCGTGATTGTGGTGTGCGGAGCCTGGTCGCTTTGGGGGATCAGTGGGATTCCGGACCAGGGGGATATAGGGGGGGCGGTACTGTTCTCGGTGTTTGTGATCTGTCTGCTGAGAGGTCGCTCGCCGTTGGTGTACCTCGCGGCCTTCTTTATTACGACGTGGCTGGAGATACTCGGCACCGCAGCGGGAGCCTGGAAGTGGGCACTCGTAGACCCGGTGTTTGGGTTGGCCCAGGGAAACCCGCCAAGTGGGGTTGCTGTCTGGTATTGCCTCGTCGATGCGGTGGCCCTCACCGGAGGGCCTCTTTTATCGCGCGGCCTGATGAATGGGAGTGGGTGGTTGCAGTCTAGAGGCTATTTCCCTGAACGAAGGGGGAAGCTCTCAGGATTGTTAGGGTTAAGAGGCCATGTCCGTGAAGATCTTCAAGTGCAGATACGCCGTACCTCGCAGGCCATAAACACGTCATTGAAGAATCCTGATCTTGCCGTTGAACCCCTCGATAAAACCTGATTCTAGGTCACTTCAATACTATATGGTCGGCCGTCGATAATAATCCGGCTAGCGTCCCAATAGTCCTTTGAGCAGGTCGCGGCCCTGTTGCTTTAAGTCTTCTGGTTTTGTCGTTCCTTTCAGCAACCCACCAACCGCTTCCTCAATTTTCTTCTGTGCCTGTTCCTGAATTCTCCCGGTTAGGCCCTTCATGTCTAACCCATACGATGGTGCCTGGGCTGTTCCGGTAATCACTAACGGAAGACTCAAGCGGCCCTCTTTCATCGCAAAATTGGCAGCAGGCGATGAACCTGCGATCTTCCGGCTTAAATCCTGCGACAGATTGAGGTTCACAGTGAGGTTCAGCGTCTGATCGAATCCGATGGTGCCTCCTCCCGTGGCCTGAAAGTCGTGGCTATCCATTAAGAGCCGTTGGACGTGGACGGTCCCTTGCTTTATGGCGAGATCGGTTTCAATTGCGGAAAACGCTGTTACCTTCGTGTTATCAAGCGAGATGCCGGCAACTTTGAGGATGGAGATAGCCTCCTGAAGCAAATTTACACCTTCGATCTTGCCGTCTTTCACCGCAACGTGCCCCGTGCCTTCCAGGGATTTTGTGAGGTCCGGCATGGACCATCCGCGGCCTTGCATGCCGAGGTCGGCTCCTGCCGTTCCGCTGATCGACACCTGGGTGGTGGCCATGGCGTTGAGCGTCGGACCGAGTTGCATCCCTTGAAGCCTGATTTTTCCGGTGAACGGTGGTGTCTCGGAACCGGACGTGACTCTTCCCTCTGCCGCCACCTGTCCATCGAAGAGCTGAAAGGAGAGGTTTTGTAATAGCAGATCCTGGCCGTGTATTTGCGCTGTAATGTGGAGATCCTTTATATCGACGGGTTTTTGAAATGGCAGGTCGATTGGCAGATTCGCTGTATGAATGACTGGCGCACTGATGTTCAGGTCGGCGTTGTGTCCTGCCGTTTTTCCGGTGATGGTAAAGTCAGTTTTCCCCAACGCAAGTTGGAGATTGATGGCATCGATGTCTGTAGATTCTTTCAACGGGCCAAATGTGCCATCGAGCCTCACCGGTAAGTTCAGCGGTTGGACAAGCATTCCAACATGGAGGCTTGGGGATTGGCCGAGCCGAACGGATTGGAGGAGGATCTCCATATCCTGCAAGATATACTCAGTCGGCTTGGGAGCCGACTGATCCCGATAGGTGAGTTTCCCCCCTGCGATGGAGACTCGGTCTACGGCCAACAGTGCCAGGATTTTGAGTGGACCTTCGGTCGATGGAATGGGCGCGCGCGATGGAGTTTTAGGCAGCTCAACGCCTGTACGGCCGATGGTCGAAACGTTCAGGACGCCGCGCTTGTTCTTGATGACTGTAATAACAGGATTACGGAGCGTGATTTCTTCTACCTCGACAGTGCCGCTGAGTAACGGCATGAGTTTGACCCCGATGTCCAGTGATGTGAGAGAAGTAAAGGGGCTTGAGTCGAACGCTGGATCGTCCAGGACGACTAAATCAGCCACTCTGGCGCCGATCCGTGGCCAGATAGTCAGGCGGATGTCCTTCAACTGAATCTTGCGATTGAGCGCGCCCTCGAGGAGTGGCTTGTATTGGTCTTGATACTTGTTGAGGTCAACCAGGAAGGGTAGCGTCAGGATTATTCCAACCATCAGGACTACGGCAATAAGTAGACCTATGACGATTTTCATCGGGTACCTCGGTATGACAGGCTTAGTGGAAAATTGACGAGGCGACCTCGGTGTGGTGCGGTGATCAAGCGCAGATACGTTACCGCACATCAACTGAAAGGCGCCGCTGTATGAAAAGCCTAGTCCAGATTAAGCAACAAGGCAAGGTGAAAGGCCTGAGTGCATCGGCGGCAGTTTCTGAATTGCTTGTCGGGAGATCGAGACGAGAGGGGCGCTGTCTAGGCCCCTACTGTGCTGTCCTGCCAACTTGCTTGGCCCAGTCAGGAAAATGTTGCGGGGCTGGTCTCATTCCCTGTAGGAGCTGGAGCTGTGATGATCGATACTTCATTTGAGCAGGCGCTCTCTAGCCCATTATAGGCGCTGACCGTAAAGTAGTAGAGAGTGTTAGGGTCCAGGCTTGTGACCGTGGCTGAAGAAGAGTCAACAGATATGGAGTTTTCGTATGTGCAGCTACCCGCTTGGCCCGGTGATTGCCGGCCGTAATGGACGAAATAGGCAGAGACTGAGGGGTCTGTGACCGGATCCCATGTGAGAGACGCAGTGGCACTTGCGCCACTACTGGGAACTCCTGTGCCGACGGATGGGTTGCCGGTTTCTCCGCTGCATCCAGTAAAAAATGGCATGAGCGAAAGAAGGAGTCCGGTAACAAGGGCAGTTAGGTGTAACGGCTTACGAACATTCTCTATCATTCTGGTCCGCAGTAAGAGGTTTTGTTGTGTGCTCAGATCGTTCATGTGCTGCTCCAATTTAGCCGTGGTCTACTTCCTGCGCGATGCAGGGCACAAGATCGACACGATTGAAGGTTGAGCAAGGTGTGTGCCATCGGGCTACGCCATAACTAGTTATTTTATTAGATGGTTTTATGCTGGCGAGATTGTGTGGAAATATCAGGTTTGTAGAATTTGAAGGAGAAGCCATACAGGTTACCGCCCTGATGGCAGAGCAGCGATCTATTCCACCCTCTTATCCAGCTGTGAGCACATAGGAATAAATAGGAGAGTCAGGTCGTGGCTGGGGTAGGTTCAGGCAAGAAAAGATGGAACGATCAGGGGTGAGTTACAGGGAGCGGATGTGAGGAACCTATAGGGCTCCCTCAGGGGACGGTTCTGTCTCGAAAAAATCGATACAGTAAATAGGCATTGAGCATCATTACAATTGCGAAGATGCTGTAGGTGGTGAATGTGGTAGTCAGATTTAATTCGGTCAGAACTCGAGACAGTCCGAATGTGACGATCAAGGCATCGAAGGCCATGCAGATCCGTCTGAACGTTTCATGGTCCATCAAACGGATAAGATAGCTCCCAAGAGGAATGCCCACCAGGACGCTGGGAATGATATAGGGAATAATCGCCATGCTTTCGTAGCTAAAGAGTCCAATAAAGTAGTAGGCAATTCCCGTGAATACCCCTTCGGCCACTCGAATGACGCCCAGCGCGGCGCGGAAATCCTGTTTGGCATATCCCTGATTGTTGAAAAGTACCGCAAGGGGAGGGCCTGAGATGGTCGTGACGGAGTATAGGGTTCCAATGCCCACTCCGAACGGTATCGCGATGGCTTTTTCAGCTTGGATGGGCTTTCTGATACCGGCAGCCTGGAGTAGAATTAACGGCAACAGCATGATGTAGGTCACAAATTTGACCCAGGCTGGATGAACGAGAGAGAGAATGTAGCTGCCGATTGCCACACCGACTACGAGGCCGATCAGGATGGGTGCCACGCGCCACCAAATGGTCGGAATGCTCTTGCGGTTGATAAAGAGGACATAGCCATTGATTACCAACTCCACGAGCACTAGGGCGGGGTTCAGAATGCGATTGGTATAAAACAGTAGCGCAACGGGAACTGTAATCGAAGAAAAGCCATACCCCAAGGCGCCATTAACGGTGGAAGCCACGAGCGTGATAATGGCGAGTACGACAAGATCCATGTCTATCCTTTGCGATGCCCGGAGACAAAGTCGTCGAGTGTGTAGTGGTCCAGGATGCCGGCAATGGCATCGCGCACTGAACCCATCACATGCTGCACCGGACATTGGGCATGTTCGGCATAGGGGCAATCTCCACATTTCTGGTAGGCAGTTTTGCTCACGCATCCGATGGGAGCGAGGGGGCCATCCAAAATGCGAATCACTTGGCCGAGCGTAATCTCACCCGGAGACTTGATCAGCTCGTACCCGCCCTTCACTCCTCGACGGCTTGAGAGGAGGCCGGCTCGCTTCAGTGCCAGGAGGATCTGCTCAAGAAATTCAATCGGGATATGTTGGCGCGCTGCGATCTGGTGACGCTGTAACGTCAGCTTGCCATGTGCGAGGGTGAGCTCAAGCAGTGCACGGAGTCCGTATTCACTTTTCTTCGAAAGCTTCATGAGAGTCGCAGCCTAATCACGAGTGAGTTAGTCAAGATATACAGCAATAGAGCACCACGTTGCTCCCGTCAAGTGGTGCTCAGAAAAAATGAGCGGGATAGCTGGAGGGCTGTCGCGTAACCCCTCCTTCATTCTAAAATGGAAACCTGATGCAACTCATTGATCCTAGAGGGGTTGTTCCTTGACAGGCCCTGCATATTCCTGCTACGTTATTTTCTCATTTCACCGCGCCTAGCGCGAGAATTCAGACTTCCTCAACAACGACTGGACTGTTCGTGACCTTCCAGGATCTCATTCTCACGTTGCATCACTACTGGGCCGACCAGGGTTGCGTCATTCATCAACCCTATGATTTGGAGATGGGAGCGGGCACCTTTCATCCGGCCACGTTTCTCCGGTCCCTTGGTCCTGAGCCATGGAGAGCGGCCTATCCTCAGCCATGCCGGCGTCCTACGGATGGACGATACGGCGAGAATCCAAATCGGATGCAGCATTACTACCAGTATCAGGTCGTGCTGAAGCCGGCGCCTGACAATATTCAATCGTTGTACTTGGAAAGTCTGGCTCAATTGGGGATTAACCCGAAGCAGCACGACATCCGGTTCATTCAAGACGACTGGGAGTCTCCCACGCTGGGTGCCTGGGGACTGGGCTGGGAGGTGCGACTCGATGGGATGGAGATCACGCAGTTCACCTATTTCCAGGAAATCGGCGGGATCGAGCTAAACCCCATTACCGTCGAAATCACCTATGGGACTGAACGTATCGCCATGTATCTGCAACAAGTGAATAATGTGTTTGACCTCGCCTGGAACGATTCCGTCACCTATGGAGAGATCCATCACGAAACTGAAGTTCAATTTTCTACCTACAATTTCGAAGAAGGCGATGTGGCGATGCTGATGGCCACGTTTCAATCGTTCGAAGGAGAATGCAAGCGGCTGCTGGCGAATCGCGACAAGCGGTTGATGCTGCCGGCCTACGAGTTCTGTATCAAATCATCGCATCTTTTCAACCTGCTCGATGCCCGCGGGGCGATCAGCGTGGCGGAGCGCACGGGCTATATCGCCAGAGTTCGTGCCCTTGCCCGTCAATGTGCCGAGCGCTATATCGAAGAACGGGCGGCGATGGGGCATCCGCTGCTCAATCGCAGGCCAGGGCATAGTGGAACAAAGGTGTCGGGTTCTCGTTCCAAAGCCATGGCTCGCCGCTCATAGAACAGCAAAAAGATTCATGACAAAGAATCAGAAACCTCGTCGTCCCGCTCCTTCTGCAAAGACGGGGAAGCGCCCTTCCTCAGTGACCTCTGCCGAGCTGTTGATCGAGATCGGTGTTGAAGAACTTCCCTATCAGTTCATCGCTCCCGCCCTGTCTGCCCTCAAAGATTCGGCTGAGCAGCTCTTGAAAGACCAACGTCTTGCATTCCAATCGGCCCGCACGCTGGGAACTCCCCGGCGCTTGACCCTTGTGGTAGAAGGCCTTGCGACCCAGCAAACCTCTATGGTCAAGGAGACGATGGGGCCTTCCAAAGCGGTGGCATTCGATCCTGCCGGCCAGCCGACTAGAGCGGCGATGGGATTTGCCGCAGGGCAAGGAGTCTCCGCCCAAGACCTGCAGATTCGCCAGACTCCGAAGGGGGAGTATCTTTTTGTAGTGAAACAGGAACAGGGGCGGCCCACCAACGTGGTTCTGAAAGAGCTTCTCCCTCAGTTGATCTCGAAACTCTCTTTTCCGAAAGCAATGAAGTGGAACAGCACCGGCGCGAAGTTTGCTCGGCCCGTACGGTGGCTGGTGGCGCTATACGGAGGGGCCACGCTTCCGATCGAAGCCGCTGGGATTACCGCCGGTAACCGGACAGAAGGCCATCGCGTGTTAGGAAGTGCGAAGGGGATTGTGGTTCGAGACTCCGAGTCCTATCTGAAGGGACTTGAGCGTCAGGGAGTCATGCCGGATCCGCAGCGTCGCCGCCGCATGATCGAAGAACAAATCGCGACCTTGTGCAAGAAAACCGGTTTCACATTGAATGTCGACGGAGACTTGCTGGATCAGGCGGTCTATACGACCGAATGTCCCAATGCCATTATCGGTTCCTTTAAGCCTGCCTACCTGGAGGTGCCGCAAGAGATCTTAATCACCTCCATGAAAGAACATCAGGGGTTTTTCTCCTTGATGCACAAAGAGACCGGGAAGCTCGTTCCTCATTTCATCGCGGTGACGAACAATCGAGCCAAAGATATGGGATTGATTCGTGAAGGCAACGAGCGGGTCCTGGCGGCGCGTTTGGCCGATGCGAAGTTCTTTTTCGATGAAGATCGAAAGGTCAGGCTCGAGGAACGGGTTCCGAAGCTGGCCGGCGTCACGTTTCAACAGAAGCTCGGTACGATGGAGAAGAAACAGCAACGGATCAGGAAGCTGGCCAGCATGATCGCGACGAGTGTGCGACCTCAGGATTACGAATTGAAACAGACCTGCGAGAGGGCTTCGGATCTTTGCAAGGCTGACCTTCTCACCGGTGTGGTGGGTGAATTCCCGGAACTGCAGGGCATCATGGGGGGCGAGTATGCGAAACATGATGGTGAGTCTGCGGCGGTCAGTCAGGCCATCAGAGAGCAATATCTGCCGCGATCGATAGAAGGTGAGTTGCCCAAGACCATCGCTGGTCAGGTGCTCTCGTTGGCCGACCGGCTGGATTCGGTGGCGGCTTTTTTCTATGTGGGTCTCGTGCCGACCGGATCGGAAGATCCTTTTGCCCTGCGCAGGAATGCCACGGCCATCGTCCGGATTATTCTTGAGAGTAATCTGCGCATCGATGTGGGGATCTTCGTCGATGCCGCGAGACAGATTGTCATTGCCGAGGGTTTCAAGGGCGGGCAAGATTCCGGGCCGGAGGGCCGGCGACGTATGACGGAATTCATTTTTGAGCGGGTTCGACACTACGGCAAGGTCGTCCACGCGCTACGAGATGATGTCATCGAAGCGGTACTCAAGCCGGCTCACGACAAGACGTTGGACCTCGTTGATCTTGTTCTGAGAATGAAGGCCCTGGAGTCCGTGACCACGAAACCGGAATTCGATCCGTTGATCGTCGGCTTCAAGCGTGCACACCGGCTCGTCGAGAAAGAGAAGTGGGATCGCAGGCCGGTCGACAAGGCGCGGTTCGAGCATCCCACGGAGTCGGCGCTCTACCAGGCCATTGCGGAAGAACGGGAGAAGATGCTGTCCGCAATGACCCGAGGCGAGTATGGCCGAGCCCTGGATGCGTTGGTACGTCTGAAGCCTGCCATCGATGCATTTTTCACAGCGGTCATGGTGAATGCAGAGGATCCCGCCATCCGGAGCAACCGGTTGTCGTTGCTCCAGGAAGTGGATGACTTCTTCAACTCATTCGCAGACTTTTCACAGATTGTGGTACAAGGAGGATAGGCATGGATGGAGCCTGATGATCTTCTGTGCTCGCGCAACGCGCGGCCTCAGAAAGGATGGGAGGGGAGCAACCAGACCATCCTTTGTGCTCGCAGAACGCGCACGATAAAACGGTGCTCGTCCGATGCGCGCAGTGAAGGACAGTCTGGCTGCTCCCCCTAGGGCAAAGTGGGGAAAATCGAAGGCCCTCGCCCGGGCTAATGGCACGTCTCGGCGTGCCAGTGGGTGGGCGGGTGAGAAAGTTGCGCGCAGTGGAAGATCAATCAGCCCCCATCCCTGAGAGAAAACGAGCGAGCTTTGAATGATCATTTGTAGCCTCGCTCGACAGCCGCAGTGAGACCGGGAATAGGTGCCGCTCTGGGGAGATGAATAGGGGGCAAAGAGGAGACCCAGAGAGTTGTAAGCGTCCTTCGACGCGCGCAGTTGGGGACTCATCCTGACCACCTGTTCGGTAAAGAGACGAGTTGGGTGAAAGCCATGGATCAATCATTGTCAGACGATCAGCGTCGGGCGAGGAAAGTCCGTCGGTTCACCATCGGCGTGTCTCTCGCCATGATCGTTCTCTGCAACGCGATTGTTTTGGTTGGGTTATGGGCCAGCGGGATGAACCTCGATGAACTGGCAGCAACCCCTGATGTATTCAACTCCAAACAGGATATTTGTCTACGACTCGGTTGGCAGCCTGTCACAGGAGCGCCGGAACCGGTACGTCTCTGCTCGGAGTGGATCAATCTATCCGATCCGTCCGGCAAGACCCATCAGATTCAACGGGAGATAAAGCTTCGGCAAGGGCCGGACGGGCAGTATTATGCGGATCGGGGGATTCACGCCGACTATCGGTTGCTCATATTGATGCTGTTCGTGGTGGCAGTCATTGCATTCGGGCTAGCGGCGAAATGGTATTTGGTCAGCCGGTATCGACAGCGTCTTGAATCCACCGCCGGCCATGGGGCAGCACTCGTCCATTGAACTGAACTCAACGCGAAGGAGAGGGCAGCGTGGCAAAGAAATACGTGTACTACTTTGGTGACGGCAAAGCCGAAGGCACATCCAACATGAAGGAGCTCCTCGGCGGGAAGGGAGCCGGACTCGCAGAAATGACGAATCTCGGCATCTCCGTTCCGCCCGGCTTCACGATTTCCACCGAGGCGTGTGTTGAGTATTACAAAAACGGGAAACAATATCCTCCTGGCATGTGGGATGCCGCGTTGAAATCGCTTAAGCGGGTTGAGCGGTCGATGGGCATGGGGTTCGGCGACCCTGAGCGGCCTTTGCTGGTCTCCGTCAGGTCCGGCGCCAGGGCTTCAATGCCTGGCATGATGGACACGGTGCTGAATGTCGGTCTGACCACCAAGACGGTCGAAGGACTGGCGGTAAAAACACGCAACGATCGGTTTGCCCAGGATAGCTATCGTCGCTTTGTGTCCATGTACGGCAGCATCGTCATGGGCGTGCCGCGCGAACATTTCGAAGCGATCCTCAAGCACAAGAAGGCTGAGGTAGGCGTGGCGCATGAGACTCATCTCGATGCGCGACACCTCCGGGAATTGGTATCCAGCTTCAAGGCGCTTATCAAGGAAGAGACGAAGAAAGAGTTTCCCGATGAGCCGCTGGAGCAGCTTCGCTTGGCCATCAACGCCGTCTTTTCGTCCTGGTTTGGCGCGCGGTCCGTCACCTATCGGCGTCTCTACGGGATTCCCGACTCATGGGGTACGGCCATCAACGTGGTGGCGATGGTATTCGGCAATATGGGAGAAACGAGTGGTACCGGTGTGGCGTTCACGCGCGACCCGGCCTCCGGCGACAAGAATTTTTTCGGTGAGTGTTTGATGAATGCTCAAGGGGAAGATGTCGTGGCCGGTATCAGGACTCCGCTTCCGGTGAATGCGCTGGCGAAGAATGTACCTGCGGCCTACAAGGAATTGGAGCATACATACAAGAAGCTCGAAAAACATTACCGGGATATGCTCGATTTGGAGTTTACGATCCAAGAGGGCAAGCTCTACATGCTGCAGACCCGGGTCGGCAAGCGGACGGGTATTTCCGCTGTAAAGATTGCGGTTGATATGGTGCGAGAAGGCCTCATTTCGAAGCAGGAAGCGGTGCAGCGGATCGGGCCGGAACAATTGGCGCAATATCTCTACCCGATTTTTGACACGAAAGAAGAGTCGAAATCTAATCCGCTTGGCAAAGGGCTCCCAGCCGGTCCTGGCGCAGCAGCCGGGAAGATTGCCCTCACCCCCGATCGGGCCGTGACGATGAAAGCAGCCGGTACCCGCGTGGTGTTGGTTCGCCAGGAAACGAGCCCGGACGATATACATGGGATGAACGCTGCGGCGGGATTTTTGACGGCACGAGGCGGAATGACATCCCATGCTGCGGTGGTTGCCAGGCAAATGGGCAAGGTCTGTGTGGCCGGCTGCGATGCGGTGGAAGTGTTGGACGGCCAATCCGTTCGTATCGGAGCCAAAGTGTTTCGCGAGGGGGACTATCTTTCGATCAACGGTTCGACCGGAAATGTGTACGAGGGGGATCTCCCTGTCGTCGAATCTGAAATTATTCAAGTCATCCAGGGCCAGTTGGATGCGAAGCAGTCGGACAAATACCAGCGCTTTGCATTGATTCTGTCATGGGCCGACAGTGTCAGAAAGCTTCGCGTGCGTGCCAACGCCGACGTGCCGGATCAGGCGAAAATCGCGCGTGGCTTCGGGGCGGAAGGGATCGGCCTCTGCCGGACGGAGCATATGTTCTTTGCCGAGGATCGCATCCCGATCATGCAGAAGATGATCTTAGCTCGGACGAAAGAAGAGCGGGAAAAGTTTCTCGATCAGCTCTTGCCGCTGCAAAAACAGGATTTCATTGGGCTCTATCGCGAGATGGCGGGCTATCCGGTCACCATTCGTCTACTCGATCCGCCGTTGCACGAATTTCTGCCGAAGCGTGAAGAGTTGATGGTGGAGATCGCGCAGTTGGAGCTGACCGGGCGCGACGGAGCCAGGCTCGAGGAGAAGCGCCGGTTGCTGGCCCGCGTCGAGGAGCTCCATGAGTTCAATCCTATGCTCGGGTTACGTGGCTGTCGGCTCGGCATTACGATGCCGGAGATTACTCGTATGCAGGCTCGGGCCATCATGGAAGCCGCCTGTGAGTTGGCCAAGGAAGGGAAGAAGATCGTTCCGGAGATCATGATTCCGCTGGTGGGAATGGTCTCAGAAATGAAGGCGCAGAAAGATTTGATCCGCGAGGTGGCGCAGGAGACGATGAAGCGGTACAACGTGAAGCTCTCCTATCTCGTGGGCACGATGATCGAACTGCCCCGTGCCGCCGTGACGGCGGACCGTATTGCGACAGAGGCGGAGTTCTTTTCGTTCGGGACGAACGACCTGACCCAGACCACGTTCGGTTTCTCCCGTGACGATGCCGCAAAGTTCATCGATTTTTATCGGACTGCGAACATTCTGGAATCCGATCCCTTCGCGGTGCTCGACCGAGAAGGGGTGGGGGCCATGATGAAGCAGGCTATCGCCGGAGGCCGGAAAACCCGTCCCGGGATTAAGCTCGGCATCTGCGGTGAGCATGGCGGTGATCCCAGTTCCGTTGAGTTCTGTCATGAACTTGGATTGGACTACGTGAGCTGCTCGCCCTACCGTGTCCCCATTGCGCGGCTTGCGGCAGCTCATGGAGCCTTGGCCGAAGCCGGGTCGAGCGGTTCGCTCCCCGCGCGCAAGGTACCAGGGGCCAACACGAAGGCGAAAAAGGCGTCGATAAAAACCACGAAGACGAAGTCGGCTCAGCGGCCTCGCAGCCGATCGCGCGGCACGCGCAAGACACGGTGATCGACACCATACTGCACCGACACTTTATGACCCTGGCGCTCCGTCTCGCGGCGAAGGGCCTGGGCAAGACCAGTCCCAATCCCATGGTCGGCGCCCTCGTAGTGAAGCGCGGCCGCATCGTGGGCCGCGGATACCATCACGGTCCAGGGCAACCTCACGCAGAAATTCTTGCGCTCAACCAAGCGGGGCCACGCGCTAACGGTGCGACGTTGTACGTCACGCTCGAGCCCTGCTGCCATCTCCTCAAACGAACCCCACCTTGTGTGCCGGCAGTGATTCAATCGGGCGTGCGGCAAGTGGTGGTTGCGATGGTTGATCCCAATCCCTCAGTCAAAGGACGAGGCATTGCCGCCTTACGTCGGGCCGGAATCACGGTGACGACGGGTACGGCACAAGAGGAAGCGGTTCAGTTGAATCGCGCCTATCTCCACTGGGTAAGGACTGGCCGTCCGTATGTGATCCTGAAAGCCGGAATGACATTGGATGGAAAGGTAGCCACGGCGAAGGGGGAGTCGCAATGGATTACCGGCCCGCGAGCGCGGCAAGATGCGCATCGATTCCGGAGCCAGGTGGATGCAGTGGTCGTCGGGGTGGGCACCGTCATTCACGATGATCCTGCGCTGACGGCGCGATTGTCCGATCGTCCACTCAAGCTGGCACCGAAGCAACCGTTGCGTGTCGTGCTCGATAGCCGACTCAGGACATCACCGACGGCGCGTATCTGTGCCAGGCAGGATCAGGCGAAGACAGTGATCGTAACCACCAGTCGTGCATCCCAGGTACGCCGCCGCCCATTTGAACGGGCAGGGGTCGAGATCCTGTCCCTCTCGAATAAGAAGGGGCGGGTCTCACTTCCGGCGCTTATGACCGTGCTGGGCAAGCGCGGAATTACCTCTGTGCTCATCGAGGGAGGCAGCATCATCAATGCCGCAGTGTTACGCGAAAAACTCGTCAATCACGTCCTGTTCTATCTGGCTCCCATTTTGCTCGGAGGTCAGGATGCCAAGGCGGTGATCGGCGACCGTAGCCCTGAACGCCTGGCACAAGCACTGACATTGCGCCACGTCAGAGTTCGCCGCCTCGGGAATGATATGGTCGTGGAAGGGGATCTGTGACGCACAGGCTTCTTTCTGACGCTGGTTGTGCAGAAGCAGGGGACAGGAGAGCGGGGTGGCGGATCCAGCTTGGAACAACTTTGGTGGCGTTCATCGCCGTGAGCTGGTTGGCCACGTCCCTGTATGCCAGTCCTGGGCAATCAGAAACATGCGCGTTGTCACCGGACCATGCCGGGCTGACGTTTCCGCTTGAGAAGGTCGATTCTAACTGGGCCTGTCTGTTGCACGAGATCATTGGCAACTACACCACAACGAACAAGCTTGGGCCGTTACGAACGCCCTTAGCTGAAGCGGTTTATGTGTATCTATTAGATCGTCCGCCTATGACCGCGACCTTGGTCAATCGTCTTGGCATCGCGCCCTATCAAGCAGAGATGCGAGGGCCTGGCCGCTATTGGGCTACCGATGGCGAAGGGACAGGAGGGATCGTCCAACTCGTCTATCAGGATCGCACAAGCCGGATCTATTATCTGGAAGGTTCGCACAACAGCCGGTTCCTTCCCGATGTCACCGGCAAGGCCGTGGTGCTGCTCAGGATAAATCCGCTCACAGACTCTGACGGAACTGAAGCTGTGGAGAGCACGTTAGTCACCTACACCAGATTGAATAATCACCTGTTGTCCGGATTTGTCTCGCTGTTTCGCTCGCTTGTTAGCAGCATGGTGACGCGGAAGTTGACGCGGGGGGTCGATTCTGTCAACCGGTTGAGTCCGATGATATTGCAACAACCCGATCGAGTGTTGTCCGAGGCGGTGAAACCACCCGCGTTGCCCTCCGACGAGATGGATTTCTTAAAACACATGCTGGTGACTGTACGCCATCTCAGCGGCGCGACCTCGTCCAGAACGACTTCACCATGACAACGTCGCGCAGCTTCACGTTGCTCTGCACCGTCGGCGTCTTTTGCTTTATCAGTTACAACATGGTTCGGATGCCGGTGTTGGCGCTGTTTGCAGAATCGCTGGGGGCCAGTCCCGAGCGCATCGGGCTCATCGTGTCGGTCTCCACGCTTACGGGGGTATTCCTCAAGCTGCCGTCCGGCGCGCTATCTGATATCTACGGCCGGCGGTTCCTCTTACGGATCGGCGTGGTGGCGTTCGGACTTCCGCCCTTTCTCTACCCTTGGATAACAGATCTCGATACGCTGACTGCCTTGCGGTTTTTCCACGGGTTGGCCACTGCCATCTTTGCACCGAGCGCGTTGGCGACTGTGGCCGATCTCTATCGCGAACGGCGAGGCGCCGCACTCGGCACCTACACAGCATCGACGCAATCCGGTGCGTTGCTTGGGCCGTTTATCGGCGGCTATCTGATCTACGTATCGGGATTCTCCTCCGCCTTTGTCATGGCCGGTCTATTCGGCTGCATCGCCATCGCCATCTTCTATAGCCTGAATCTCACCGCGCCTCCCCCCCGTATTCAGGAGAGGGGGATGGCCCCGTTGCTGGCAGAGATGTGGAAGGGCTTTAGAGTGGTTGCCAAGAATCGTAAGGTCCTGATTACCAGCTCGACCGACGCAGCCAAGATGATTGCGAACGGGGCCTTGATGGCTTTCCTCCCGCTCTATGGGGTCTCAGTGGGATTGAATCCGGGAGAAGTCGGTCTGCTGTTTACGGTCCAGGCCCTCACGTCGCTCGTCTCCAAGCCGATTATGGGTCGAGTATCCGATCGCGTCGGGCGTCAGCCACTCATTATCATCGGTCTCGTGATCTGTGCGGCAACCTTTGCCTGTATCCCACAGGTCTCGATATTCTGGCTGTTATTGGCGCTTTCGGCGGGCTTCGGATTCGGCGAAGCTGTCGTCTCCTCCTCCTCCTCTGCGCTGGTCGCGGACAGTTCAGAGTTCAAGGGCATTGGGGCTGGAATGGGCATGCAAGGAACGATCGGAGACATCGGCCATGCCGGTGGCCCGCTTCTGGCCGGGATTCTGATCTCGCGCCTGAATTATGCCAACGCCTTTGCCATTATCGCCGGTCTGCAACTCATCGCGGCGGCGGTATTCTGGATGGCGATGAGACGGGCGTAGCTTCGGTGGGATATACTGGGCCGGTGATGAACGCGATCGGGACAGAGAATATCGTCATTGGCGTATTGGCCAGCATCGGCGTGGTCGTGCTGCTCGTGATGGTTGTCTATGTGGTTCGGCAAATGTTTAGCCAGAAGGGGGAATAGGCTCCGTGTTTGAGCTTCTCCAGGATATTCAAAATGGCTTCCGGCAAGGCCGCAGCGAGCGGCGAGCCGAGGCGTACTGTCGTTAAGTACGTTGAGGCTGGGCGAGAAGCGAGAACGAAGCCCGTGGCAAGGCGCGTCTTGGCGCGCAGGGGTTGGGCGGGTGAGAAGGGGCCATTTTCATTATCCTGCTATGTTTACAGGCATTGTTGAAGAACTAGGCGCGATCATCTCAATTGACAAGACCCTCGCCGGAACGAGGATGCTGATTCTAGCTTCAGCTGTGATGGGCGACCTCAAGATCGGGGACAGCATCAGCGTCAACGGCGCCTGTCTGACCGTGGTGAACAAGAGCGAGCATAATTTCTCCGTGGAGGTCTCTCCCGAAACCCTCTCCGTGACCACCCTCGGACAGCTCACAGCAGGAGCGCCGCTGAATTTGGAACGGGCAATGAAACTCAATGAACGGCTCGGCGGGCATCTTGTGGCAGGCCATGTAGACGGCATCGGTACAGTTCGCAGCCGCCAACAGGATGGAAACGCCATTCTCTTCATGATCGAAGCCCCGCCGGAAATTCTTCGCCACTGTATCGTGAAAGGGTCCGTCACCGTCGACGGCATCAGCCTGACGCTCAATCAGGTGACCGATCGTGGCTTTTCAGTCTCGATTATTCCGCACACGGCGAAGGTTACAACCCTGGGGCTCAAGCAGGCCGGCGATCAGGTCAATCTTGAATCAGACCTCATCGGGAAATATGTCGAACGTCTGTTATACGAAAGGGGACAGCTTCCTGCCAAACCGACCCCTGTCATAGACAAAGAGTATCTCCAAAAACGCGGCCTCCTCTAACAGGATGCTGAAAAAGTCCGCCAGCCTGTCTGGTTCATTTGGTCTGTTCGGTCTATCTGGTTTATTTGGTTCAAGCAAACAAACGAGACAGACCAGGTAACAAGAGAGACCCGCTGGTCCCGCGCCACACGGTTTGTAGAGCATTTGATAGCGGCCTTGATCTTTCCTCATGCCCGCGCTACTCTTCAACGTATGAACTGGAAGGACCGTATTACCATTGATCCGGAGAAGCGTGGCGGTAAGCCATGTATTCGCGGTTTCCGCATGACTGTCTACGACGTACTGGAGTATCTCGCCTCCGGCATGAGCGAAGAAGAGATTCTCAGAGATTTCCCCGACCTCACTGGTGAAGACATTCGAGCCTGTCTTGCCTTTGCCGCCGATCGGGAACGGAAACTCGTGTCGATCCCACCGTCGTGAAGCTGCTCTTCGATCAGAATCTTTCCAATCGACTCATTCGAGCTTTACAACAGGAATATCCTGACTCTCGACATGTTCGGGATGTGGGTTTACGGGATGCCGCCGACGCTGTAGTCTGGCAGTATGCAGCTCAACATCGCTTTGCTATTGTGACGAAGGACGCCGACTTCCATCAGCGCAGCTTTCTCTATGGCCATCCGCCAAAAGTGATTTGGGTTCGGATTGGTAATGGGTCGACGGCCATGATTGAAGCGTTGCTCCGTCGACGTGTCGTAGAGGTTGCGGCATTCTCTTCCGATCCAGAGAGCGCTTTTCTGATTCTCGATTAGCAGGATGCTGAAAAAGCCCGCCAGCCTGTCTGGTTCATCTGGTCTGTTCGGTCTGTCTGGTCTATCTGGTTCAAGCACACAAACGAGACAGACTGAACAGACGAGACAGACCGTGCTTGTTTCAGAAATCCACGCCAACGAAATTCTGCTGAGCTAATGGTTCAGGATGGCACATAAAGTCCTCGCGCCCAAACGTCTCACGGTGGATCGACTGCTCTCGAAGCTTGGGCATTGCCTCTCGTGGCACAAGTCAGGAATGGGTCCGCGCAGGACGAGTCGGTATCAATGGTCGAGTCGTACGAGATCCGGCTACGTGGGTTTTATGGCCGAAGGATTCTATTTCGATTGATGGCCAACCGATTCAAGACTCGGTCAAACGATTTATCCTCTTCCATAAACCCAAAGGGGTCATCACCACACATAGCGATGATAAGGGCCGTAAGACAATTTTCGATGTGCTGCCGTCCGATCTGGGGTATCTGCATGCCGTAGGCAGACTCGATCAGGCAACCAGCGGGTTGCTTCTGCTCACCAACGATTCGGCCTTGTCGAGCTATCTCACCGATCCGGCGCATAAAGTGATGAGGACTTATCTGGTCTCAGTGCGGGGAGAGATTGCGGAGGCCCAGGTCTTAGAGGCCGTAGCCGGGGTGATTGAGGGGGGCGAGCGTCTTCAGTGCCACACCGTGAAGATTCAGAAGAGTTCCGGACGTGAATCACATCTGGAAGTGGTCTTGATCCAGGGGAAAAACCGTGAAATCCGAAGGCTGTTCAAGTCATTGGGGCATGAAGTCACCAGACTCAGGCGCATTCAATACGGTCCCTTCAAACTAGAAGATCTTCCGTCGGGCGCATGGCGCGAGATCCCGATTGAGGATGTGAGGAAGGCACTCCGACTCTCCTAACGCGTCGCTCGTCTGTCTGGTTTCTTTGGTTCATCTGGTTTGTGTCGTTCATTGAATCAAAGAGATGAAAGCTGAGCGGGTGCAAGTTTGCGGGAATGGAGTTCTCGTTCAGTCCTACCGGAGAAATCCAGAAAAGAAAATTTTACTCGCAGCACAAACTCTGCTATACCACACACACACCGACTAACATTTTGACATCGAAGGGGGGTGGAGATCTCATGGCAGCGAAGAAACCAGCAGCAAAGAAGCCCGCAAAGAAGGCGGCGAAGAAGAAGTAGTCATGTACTATGAGGAGGCGACGGTCACGTCGCCTCCTCACCTTCCCTCTTCCTCAATCTCTCTCAGACCCAAACCGCATTTCACCGGTGGCTCACCACCAAAGTATTCCCACGCAGGATTTCCTGCAGGCTCAGTCACCCGATAAAAAATATTGCGTGGTAGAGGTTGTATTCCTGACCAGACCTTCATAGGTGTGGGGAGGCGACTCTGTCCGAATGCAACCGGAGTAAAAAACGCTCGGCGGGTGGATGTCAGCAAAACAAAAAGCTAGAGAGGCAAAAAAATGGGGAGGCGATGGCCACATCGCCTCCCCATTTCTTCTGCGCCAGGGGAGAGCCCATAGCGTGAAGAAATCAGCGTGTGAATCTTAGCATGAACACTCCCGCGAAATTATGAAATACATTTCAATAGAATCAATGACTTACTGGAGTGACTTATCGTGATTCTTACGCGGGCAGGGGAGATGAAAAGGGTTCAGCAAGACAAATTATGGGATGTTCGAGAGGGGAACCGCACGATAAAAAGGATGGGAAGGGAGCGACCAGGTGCCCTTCTTGCTCGCAGAACAGAGGAGGGGATGGAGCCTGATGATCTTCTGTGCTCGCGCAACGCGCGGCCTCCGAAGGCCCTCGTTGGACGCGCGCAGTGGAAGATCAATCAGCTCCCATCCCTGAAGAGAGAACGAGCGAGCTTGGAAGGATGGGAAGGGCGCCCACGTTGGTCCTGTGCTCCCGGAACGCGCGCCCTGCGAAGGGCCTCGTTCGACGGCCGCACGTAGACCAACATGGGTGCCCTTCCCAGAGGAGGGAAAGTAAGCGAGCTTGGAAGGATCTATAAAAAGGCGGTGGTCGCTCGATGCGCGCAGTAAAGGGCAGCCTTGGCCACTTCCGTTAGTTGATGTTTCAGACCTGTAGAAAAGACTCCCGGTACATTTTCTTTCCCCTAGTCCGCCCTCAAGGGAGAAG
This sequence comes from uncultured Nitrospiraceae bacterium, assembly GCA_963781915.1. Lineage (GTDB taxonomy): Bacteria > Nitrospirota > Nitrospiria > Nitrospirales > Nitrospiraceae > Palsa-1315. The sequence goes on from CAWAIH010000017.1 coordinate 26,085, forward strand.
AAAGAGTGCACCCAATTGAAGACCATCCAGGCTGCCGTTCTTTCATCATGAGGCGAGAGAAAGTGAGCAGCAAATGAAGGCACCTATAATGCCTCAACGATCTCACGCATAGCTTTGTCTGGCCAGATCCACCTTTTGTGGACGGTGCAGGGCCGATCATTGAGCCATAGGGACGTCTTAATGGGGTCTAACTCCATCACATTAGCTGTTTCCCGTAAAAGACCGAATTGAAGATCCCCCGCAACCCTGTTCATGGATGCCAGCACCGATCGATCGGTATTCCGATCCATCTGCAGCGAACCAAGCATAAGACCAACACGGGCAATGTGATGGTGTGCCAGCCCTTGCGCCTGCAACACAGCCAGGAACAGCTCCCGGTGCCAGCGCCCCAGTTCGACAAGTTGCGGTGCGCGTAGACCCGGCAGAAACAGCACGGAGCGGGTGGCGTCGTGGCAGAATAACGCGCACTGCCGACGGTCCAGGGTGAGAAGATGGGCGTGCCAGCTACTCAGAGGACCAGACTGGCTATCACGCTTAGCCTCTGGATCAGACAGATCGGCAGTAGGAGGGATCCGCGTGGCCAACTTCTGAGTGCAATGGAGAATCACAACTCGAAGACCATAAAATGGATCTATCGATAGAGACTCGCTCCTCGATCTCCATAGGTTTCGTAGAAGTGCTCGAACACGGCGGAGCATTTCTGCTGGTAGAGGTCAGGGGAGTAGGCGCGCGGGAGTCCCTGATCCAGCACCTCTTCGATGGCCAGTTTCACTTGCGACCGCGCACTTGCCTTTTGTCGCCATTCGAGCACCAAGAGCTGCTTGAGTTTCTCCAGCAACTCTTTCGCCACCTTCTTCACCTCGGCACGCTCTTCCTGGCCCAGCTCCGGTGCAGGCCGGTCAGAATGTCGAACACCACCAGCTCTTCTTCGGACAGACGTTCCCGTACATGGCGCTGTTGCTCGTCGTTGAGGGTGCGGCTGAGGGCCAGGAGTTCGGCGAAGAGGTCCTCGATGTTCCGGCTGCCCGCGTTGTAGGACTCGATGAGCTCCTCAAACTTCGTGAGGTAGTCGGCACGAGTCCGGTTGAGGCGAATCAGCTTGTCGAGGTGGGCACGGATGGCAGCCTTCAGTTGCTCAAGGTCGATGTTCTTGGTCTTCGACTTCCCAAAGCGCTTCGCGAGCGCTTCAAAATCAATCTTCGTCAGGTCGATGACGCCGTGGCCTTTCTTGCCCTCAGGGATGTGAAAGCCATCGGCGGCCACGGAGGCATCAAGAATCTTGTTCAGATCGGTCATCACGGCGGAGATGTCCGCCGGACCTTCACCCGTACGCTCTCGAATCGTCTCGGCAATCGTCGTGAGGCAGGCGACGCGCGAGGAAAACTCCAGGACAGACGGATCGGGCTTCACGGCTTGAAAGAGCGTCCGTACCCATCGCTCCTGGGCGAGGAAGTCTTTGCGGAGCGGGTCTGGGGAAATCAGGCATTCAACGGCATCGACAATCTTCGTCAGTCGCTCCAGACTCCCGACCGTCGTCCGTTCGACCTCTTCGAGGCTGACGCCATGCTGACGACAGAACGCCACGGCATCCGTTATCGCCTGCCGCAGGGCCTCCACCAACTGCTGTTTGTCGCGCACGGGATGCGCGCCGCTCTGACCGATGGCATAGATGGCCAGCGCCTTCTCCAGCGAGGCGAAGACGTTGGCGTAGTCCACGATCACGCCGCTGTGCTTGCCAGGGAAGACGCGGTTCGCCCGCGCGATGGTCTGCATCAGCGTGTGGTTCCGCATCGGCTTGTCGAGATACACCGTCGAGCAGCTCGGCGCGTCGAAGCCGGTCAGCCACATGGCGCAGACGAAGACCAGGCGCAGCGGGTCGTCGGCGTCCTTGAACTTCTCGTCGAGCGGCTCGTCGTTCATCCGCTTGCGGTGCGGCACGATGTCGAGCCCCAGCTTCTTCATCTGCTCGATCTCGTTCTGGCCGGCGACACGATCAGCGCCATGTCGGTGGTCTGGATCACATCCAGGCGCTCACGGAGTTCCCGCATGCGGTCCGGGTCGGACTTCGCCCCATAGGTCGTGAGCTTCGCCAACTCCTGCTCCACCCGCTCCGTTCCGCCTCCCAGTGCTTCCGCACCTTGTCGTGCATCCGGAGCGCGGTGGCCTTGTCGATGGACACCACCATCGCCTTGCCCACGAAGCCGCGCCCGAGGAAGTGCCGCACGATGTCCTTCGCGACCGTCTCCAGCCGGTCGTCGCGGGTGATGAGGTGGTATTGCCGGCCCAGCTCCCGCTCCAGCCGCGCCTCTTGCTCCTCGTCGAGTTCCGCCGCCTCGATCAGGTGGTAGATGTCGTCGTTGAGGTCCGGGTTCACCAGCTGCAGTTCCGGCGTGCGGTTCTCGTAGAAGAGCGGCACGGTCGCGCCGTCCTCGACGGACTGCTGGAAGTCGTAGATGGAGACGTAGTCGCCGAAGACCTCGCGCGTCCGTTCCTCGCCGGCGATCAGCGGCGTGCCGGTGAAGGCGAGGAAGAGCGCCTTCGGCAGCGCCGCCCGCATGTTCAGCGCCAGCGTGTCGTACTGGCTGCGGTGCGCCTCGTCGGTCAGCACGATCACGTCGGGCCGGTCGCAGAGCATCTCGGGCGTCTGGAACTTGTGGATCAGCGTGAAGACGTAGCGGTGGTTCTCGCCGAGCAGCTGCCGCAGGTGCGCGCCGCTCTGTGCATGGCACTGGTCGCCCTCGGCCTCGCTCACCGCGCCACAGGCCTTGAACGTCTTGGCGATCTGGTCGTCCAGCTCCACGCGGTCGGTCACGACCACGAAGGTCCAGTTGCCCGGAACCTTGCGCAGGATCTTCTGCGCGAAGAACACCATCGAGACTCTTGCCGCTGCCCTGCGTCTGCCAGAACACGCCGCCGCGCCCATGGCCCTGCTTCCGCGCCGCGAGCATCGCCGCGATGGCGTTGTTCACGCCGAGGAACTGGTGGTTCTGCCCGAGGATCTTGACCAGCCCGGCCTTGTGCTCGGAGAACAGCGTGAAGTTCTCGACAAGGTCGAGCAGGCGCGCCGGCTCGCAGGTGCCGCGCAGCATCACCTCCAGCGACACGCGGCGCGGCTCGTCCTCGCGCTCGATGCGCTTCCACTCGAAGAACCGCTCCCAATCGGCCGTGAGCGAGCCGACGCGGCTGTCCGTGCCGTTGGAGGCGATGAGCAGCGCGTTGAACCAGAAGAGCTGCGGGAATGTCGGACTTGTAGCGGGTGAGGTTCTCGTCGAACGCTGCTGCGCCGGCACGCCGGGCTTCTTCAGCTCGATCACCACCAACGGCAGGCCGTTGACGAAGCCGACGAGATCAGGCCGGCAGGTGTAGAGCGCTCCCGTGACGCTGAACTGGCTGACCAGCAGGAAGTCGTTTGCGCCGGATTCTCCCAATCGATGACCCGCACCCGCTCGGTCTTCTGCCCGCCACCTTTGGGATCTGGAACGGAAACCGGAATGCCGTCCTTCAGAAAACCATACACGTCTCGATTCGCCGCCTCGAGGCTCATCGCCGAGCGGTCGCGGATCAGTTGATCAATAGCTCCCGAAATGGCTTCCGGTGGGAGAGATGGGTTCAGACGCTCAAGAGCGGTACGAAGACGAGGAACCAAGACCACTTCGGCTTTTGTTTCCCGTCCGAGTGTGCCTTCAACACCAAAGACTTCCTCCAGAGCCGATACCGTCTGCCAGCCCATCTCAGCGAAGAGTTGGATCGCGGGCTGTTCGACGAGGGAATCTTCGGAATAGGCGTGTGGGGTCATGGTCAAGACCGACTCGTTCTACTGAAAACCTCCAGCAGCCCAAGTAGTTCCGAGATGCGCTGGCAGTGCTTGCGGCCCTAGTTCTTGAAGGAACTCACAGGCGATTGTTTTTCCGGTTTGGGAGTTTCCACCCCGCACAATTGCACCGATTTTGTGAGCCAACTGTCGAGGAACACTTGCCGCTGAAGACAACACGAGAATTTCTTTCGCCCGAGTTAACGCCACATAAAAGAGGCGCCGCTGTTCCTGGATATGTGCCAACGCTTCTGGCGCTGTTAGTTCATCGTCCACAAAGGGAATCAGGCCGCGAATGCATCCGACAATTATCGTGACACGGCTAGTAAGCCCCTTCGATTTGTGAAGGCTCATCAGGCGCACGAAGTCCCCTTCGGCAGGCATCTCAGGCTGTGTGATTTCAGTTCTCAGCAAATCAAGCAAGCCCTCGGGACCCTGAATGCCATCTAATTTCCCGGTCACTAGCTCGCGAATCGGATCTGCCCATTCTGCTCCAGTCGGGAAAAGATCGTCGAAGAGGTCAGAGACATTCAGTTGTCCCAGACGTGTAACCTCGGCTAGAAGAGCTTGATAGCGGTCTGTCAGTTTATTAACTCCTGCTAGCTGAAGCTGTCCGCAACTGACCCTGTCGAGAACACCGGACGGTGCTTCACCTTGTTGTTCACAATAGGCTCGTAAAGGGGCGTACTGTCCTCGTAGCCATGAAGGACTGCCCGATCCAAGCCAAAAGCGCAACGATATCCTATCCTGTGGGTCATTCAATAGTTGTAACTTGGTCATCGCAAGCTGGGCTTCGTCTGGTTCAAGGAGTTTGTCGTTGTAGAAACTATGAGCAGCAATTCTAATCTCCGGCGCAGCTAGGTGCTTCTTGATTTCATTAGCGATAAGCCGCCGGGGCGACAGAACTAGAATGTTCCCCGCAGCGATACCACGTTGAGTGACTAAGTGCTGAATGAACCCTGACACTCCTTTGGCCTCGCCCTCCAATGTCCGCCACTGAACGACACGAACCGTCGAAGGTACGGATTGAGGGTGGATCGGCAAAAGACGGTGGGGTGTTGCGGGGGGATAATTTTGAAGGATTACATTATCTGCGACCGTAACGATTGTCGCACCGCACCTTCGACACTCACCGAGGGTTTTGTCATCAACGTTGTGGTGCCGGTTGCTGAAATCGTAGATTCCTTCCGGGTGTGCATAGCGGAATCGATAAATTGACTGGTCAACGTCTCCGACAATCGACAGATGCCGTCCGGCCGCTAGAATGTCAATCAACTCCTGCTCGGCGCGGTTAAGATCTTGATATTCGTCCACAACGATATGGTCGTAGTCCTCGAAGGCGGGGCTAGCGGGATTGTTGCGCAAATACCGGAGGGCCTCGGGAACTAGCTCCCCAATCAAAATGCCACGGTGAAAACGTAACCAGTCAGACAGTACAGCGTGAAACGCTTGATCTGTTGGATCACTGGCCATCCAGGTTGTTCGTGCTGGAGGCGAGCCCAGTCTGCTTCAAATGCTCGTATACGCTTGGTTATCTCTCGTTTTGTGCCGAAGTTTCCAAGTGCACCTACGTCCTCAATCAAAGGCTCCGCTTCAAAACGATAGATTTTCGATTTACTGAAGGACAAGAGCCCTCTAGGCACTCGCCCAAGAAATCCGAATACCTCATTGCTTAACAGGAGGTGGAAACAAAACGCGTGCACAGTTCCAGCCCTGATGTTCTCACACGCGAGGATGTCCATTTCGTGCAGCTCTCGTTTCAGATCTGCTGCGGTGTACGAGTAAATGTGACAGCCAGAATTCGATCGGGAGCTACATGATCGACCTCGATCAGCCGTGCGATCCGTCGCTTCATCGCAAAGCTCTTTCCAGTTCCAGGACCTGCCATCACTCGAGGCCGGGGAGAAGTCGCTTGTGCTATTTGAAGGTGGGTTCCCGGTAAGGCTTGTGTCCCAACTCATGATGCAAGTCGTACCTGTCCCGACAGCAGTCGCGGGAGCAGTAGGTCACGGGTTCGTCGGAGTTTTTCGGTTTGGTGCTGTAGCGTTTCTCTTTGAGCATGCAGAGAACCTGCCCACTTTCCATATTTACCGAGCAGAGGACGGGGTGGGAGCATGACAGGAAAGTTCTCGATCGTTTCCTTCGTCATGC
>CAWAIH010000018.1:0-24219 GCA_963781915.1 uncultured Nitrospiraceae bacterium
TCAAAAACAAGCCGGAGCCAAGACCGTAGATAAATGAGCTTGCCGAGGCGGTGTAGGCTGAGTCAAGATCAGACTCTTTCAGCGGCGCCCAGATTCAACCGGAAAACCTGCCGCAAGCCAGGCATTCATACTGCCGGTGACGTTGTAGACATGACGGTAGCCCAAATCGGCCAGCGTTTCTGCCGCAATGTTGCTGCGATGGCCGGATTGGCAATAGACCACCAAATGGTCTTCCAGTTGGGCTCCGATCTCCCGATGCCGAGCTTGAATTTCCCTGAACTCAATGTTCAGATCGGTTCCAGGAATAAATCCTGTCGCATGTTCTTCCGCAGATCGGACATCGATCAGGATGAAACCCTTCTGAGGCATCGAAGGCGCCTTGGTCAATCCAGCACGCAACTGCTGGACCGAGAGCAGATAGGAATGATGGGCTGAGATATCACTGGTCGAGATCGAAGACAGCAACAACAGGCTGACAATGGTGATGACGATGCGTATGATCACGTTGGTCTCCTTTCAATATATAGAGCGGTCAATCGTCCGATCAGGATCACCTTCACAAGTATGATAGGGAACGCATGAAGATCTGGTCAAGCCTTGCCATTCTCTTTGTCATCTTTTTGGCTGGTTGTGGCGAGGGGGCAAAACTACTTCAGGAAAGAGAAGACGGAGGGGTTGTCGCCTATCCCTTCATAGGTGAGCAGGGACCGATGCTCTCCGCCTTTCGCACAGACGCCATCGCTCTCATGAAGGAGAAATGCGGGGGGCTCTATACTATCGTGCAGGAAGGGGAGACCAGAGGGAGAAGCCGCACGGTCAGCCCAATAGAAGGTGCGCAGGAAATTGTACAGGAGCGCCGATGGGGCATTCAGTTTCAGTGTAAGTAAGGGAGGTTCTGCTACGAGGAGGGGGTTGGTTGCGCGTTAGTTAAATCGTCGATGGTCAGCAGGCTGACGAGCGTGAGCCCCTCAGCTTCAACCTTGCGTCGCCCATCCTGCTCCTTCCGATCTACGATCACCAGGGCATGCGTTACAGTGAGGCCGGCGCCCCTGGCAGCTGCAACAGCCTTGAGAAGCGAGCCCCCGCTTGTGAGCACATCGTCCACGATTACAGCGCGGTCCCCTGGCTGAAACGATCCTTCGATCAGTTTTCCGAGCCCATGATCCTTCGCCTGCTTCCGCACCACGAAGGTCCGCCAGGTTCGTGGCGGCTGGGCCACAAACGCAAAATCCGAGATGCTCGTGGCAATGGAAATCGCTCCGATTTCCAATCCGCCAAGACAGTCGAGTTCGACCAGCCGCAACGATTCGTACGCCAATTGGGCAACAAGGCGGCGCGATCCGGGATGGGCCATCAGAGACCGGCAATCGACGTAGAAAGGACTCTTCAATCCGGAAGCAAGTATGAACCCTTTAGTGGGGTCCCACTTGAACGATCGGGTCTCATGAAAAGCTTTCGCTAACTCAATTTTAAGGGGCAGCATCCTACTAACTCAATTATTCAGTCGCCCATAATACACTCGCTGATGGCCTAAAGAGAATCCTGCCATAAATTAATTCCACTCCGTAGCCGCGCAAATCCATCACGCGATCCTGATTGAACGAACGACCTCAGGGCTTGTAATCCGTGTGTTCGGAAGGTTTACCCCCATGTGAGAACTGATGCACGAACGCGATCACCTGCCAGATCTGCTCTTCTGAGAGGTACGACTTCCAGGCCTTCATTGTCGTCTTTGAGACCCCTTCCGCCACTCGCCAGAACCAGTAGCTGTCTGAGAAACGGCGGGTGTTTTTCTGGTCACCAAGCCCTCCCCCACTTTTTACCGGTTGACCGTCCTTATGGCAACTGCGGCAGCCCTCCCCGGAGTAAATCTGCCTTCCCTCCTCGATGACATTCGGGTCCGTCCACCAGCCAGCCGGCATATGTTTGTCGGCATATTCGGCCGGAACTGGAGACAGTGGCATTAGTTCCCCAGGGGTAGCCATCCCTCCTGAAGGAGTCAGGACAGGATTCTTCGCACAGCGGAACCCGCTGTTGAAGTTCCGGTACGAGGGTGACTCGTAGCTGGGGGATAACGGTAGGTTGAAGTCACGGCGCGCGGATCGCAGGTTCTCCGAAGCGAGGTCCCACGAGCCGCCCCGCAACACCCTGTATTTACCATGTTCCGGTCCCTTCGGGTTCTGCGACGGGCTGGTCGCGTAATAGTCCGGGTCATACCAGTCGCTCACCCATTCCCAGACATTCCCCGCCAGATCATAGATCCCATAGGGGCTCTTGCCATCTTTCAATTGCCCCACCGGCACCAGCGCGGTATGGTTGTTCCACTTCTCCTGCCCATAGTTCGCCCGAAGCGGATCGGGGGGTTCATTGCCCCAGGGATAGATACGCCCATCCGTTCCCCGGGCCGCCTTCTCCCATTCCGCTTCCGTCGGCAACCGTTTGCCGGCCCACTCACAATAGGTGTTCGCATCCGACCAGTCGACATTCACGACCGGGCGCTTCTGATGGGGCGGCTGGTCCATGGTCGTCCACATCGGCGGCCCGTTCACGCCCCTGGCCTCCAGAAACTTTGCATACTGCCCGACCGTCACTTCATACTTGTCGAGGTAATAGGCATCGAGAGAGACCCGATGTACCGGCTTTTCATCGTCACCACCGTCGGTGCTCCCCATGGTAAATTCCCCAGCCGGCACGAGCACCATCGGTCCTCCATCTTTACCGGTGATGTTCTGCTGAGTTGCCTGTGCCGGGCCTGCGACCCAAGCGACGAACGTTATGGCCATCAGCAAACCGAGAACGTACAACCGCACCTGCCCCCTTTCCCTCAACTCCATGTCTCTCCTCCTTGCCGCCTAGCCACCAGGCAACCCATTGTAGGCTTGCTTGCTGTCGCTGCTTCACCACGATCCTGTTCTGTTCAAGAAAAGCGTTTCACCTGCTCCGTCAACGTGTTTGCGACAAGCTTCAGATCGAAGGGCCAGGCGTAACGGAGTTCGACTCCGGGATACTGGGGCCGCAGATGATCGAGGATTTCCGGAATCTCAACCTCCGAGTGAGACCCACCCGGCGTAAACATCGTCGTGGTGACAGTAATGTGGGTCGCGCCCTTCTTGACCAGCTCCTCCACCGACTCTTCCAATGTCGGCGCACAGAATTCATTGTAGGCGACGGCAAAGAGGACGTCGCCCAGATTGGCCTGCAATTGAGCCGCCACGGCTTCAAGTCCTGATTGATAGGGGTCCGTTTCCGGCGTCCTCGGCCACTGGCGAATCTTGGCATCCAGCTCAAGTTCTTCCGGCGAGGGCGGCATCTTCGCAGCACGCCGCTGAGCCTCCAACCGTTTCAGTTTCGTGACCAATTCCTGCGGGCAACCCTTGGGAATGCCCCCGTGACCAACTAGAATCACTCCCCGTACAACAGTCGCCATTACCGACTCCTTTCTTTACACACAGACACTACCAAGTTGTTGAAAAACAATTCAGGGACTCAGGAGAACATAGGATGCGGGCGGACTTTTTCAACAGCCTGCTACACATGATTACGCAACATGAGTTCCTTCGGATGTGGATGAAGATAGACCTGGTCCCGAATGTAGCTCACATCGAAGATCTGAACGTAGTGCTTGATCAGCGTGAGAGGAACAATCAGGGGCGTGAGCTCGCGATGATAGTCATTGATCACGCCTAGCAGCTCGGATTTTTCGCGAGTGCCCAGGCGTGCCTTGAAATGTCCAAGAATATGTTGGAGCACGTTCACGTGCTTGCGCACCGTTGTCCTCACGGCGAGTGTTTTCATAAATAGCTCCCCGTACCGATGGGCGAGTTCCTTTGGGCGGTACTGATGGGCCTGGCCGATCAGCTGTCCAAGCACCTTGTATTGCTGAGGATGATGGGCCAGCAGTATGTATTTGTGGATCGTGTGGAATTGAATCAGGGCTTGCCTCGTGACTCCCTTTTGAATGAGATCCTGCCAGCGGCGGTAACAGAAGACCCGTTCGATAAAATTCTCCCTGAGCGTAGAATCGCAGAGCCGCCCTTCTTCCTCGACGGGAATCAGCGGGAATTGCTCGATAAAAGCCCGCGCAAAGAGTCCGACTCCGTTCCGGCTGGGCATCCCCTCCTCATTGTAGATCCGAACTCGCTCGATCCCGCAGCTCGGCGAACCCTTCTTAAAGACGTACCCTGACAAATCAAGCTCCTTGAGTTCTTTAATGCGATTCGTGGCCATCGTCTCCAGTACAGACGTGTGATCGGTCCCGCTCTTGATCGTCACGAGTCTGGGGTGTTGGGGGGTACCAACCAGCCGCATCGCCTCGCGCGGCGCCCCTAATCCCGCCTCGACTTCTGGACAGATCGGGACCCATTCAACGTAGCGGCCGAGCACATCGGTCAAAAACTGGTCGCGCTTGTGCCCGCCGTCGTATCGGACTTCCTCGCCTAACAAGCATCGACTCACTCCGATGCGGGTCGGCAAGGCTATTCGCAATGGACCTGCGGTCGACTTTTTCATGATCGGCCCACCTTCGCGGATTTCCCTAGGTCGAGATATTCCTGTCGAGCCCTCTGATGATCGACGATCGGCGCGGGATAGTCCAGACCGATCCGGCAGCCTGACCGTTTCTGATCATCGACGGTCATCGTATGGGGTTCATGAATAGCAGCCAGCGGGGCCTTGGCCAACTCTCGTACATATCGCCGGATGTATTCTCCCTTGGGATCGAATTTCTTACTCTGCAGGAGAGGATTGAAAATTCGATAGCCCCGCATCGCATCCGTGCCGGTCGAGGCACACCATTGCCAGTTGCCGTTGTTTGCCGCGACGTCGGCATCTATCAGGTGTTGCATAAAGTACCGTTCCCCGCTCTGCCAGTCGATGCGGAGATCTTTGATCAGGAATGAGGCAACGAGCATGCGCACACGATTATGCATCCAGCCTGTTTGATTCAGTTGCCGCATTCCTGCGTCTACGATCGGAAAGCCGGTTTTTCCTTCACACCAGGCTTGATACATTCGATCGCGTTCGCCGCCAGGCGCACGTGGAGCTGGGGCCGGCACCTGGCGAAATGGCCCGTCGACGACGTGAGGGAAGGCGGCGAGAACCTGGTGAAAAAATTCCCGCCAGACCACTTCGTCGATCCAGGTAAAGACATCGGGACGCGAGACGTGTCTGCCCTGTGCAAGCGATGCCAGGGCCGCATGCACTGCTGTACGGGCCGACAGGGTCCCGAACCGAAAGTGGGGCGAAAGGATCGAACTGCCGTCGACGGCGGGAAGATTTCGTCCCGTGATGTAGGCATGAATGGGGCCTTCGACAAACCGACGCAATCGTTTCTGAGCGCTTCGCTCCCCCGGTTCGATCCAGAGTGTCACGGGCTCATACCCCAAGTCGTCTGCCGAGGGCAACGGAGACGGAGTGGGCAACGAAGCAGCCTTCTCTGCCGTCAAGAACCGAGGAACTGTGAGTGGAGTCGGTCTCACCCCCTGCCACTTCGTCCACCAGCGTGTGCGGTAGGCGCTGTACCGCTGCATCGGCTCTCCGGTGGCGCTGCGAACTTCTTCGGCCTCGAAGACGACATGGTCTTTGAACGTCCGCACGATGACACCGATCTGCGCCAATCGTTGTTGGATGGCACGGTCTCGTTCGATGGTTCCTGGTTCATAGTCGCGATTCCAATAGACGACATCTGCCTCCCATTCGCGCGCGGCTTGTACCACTTCTTCCACTGGATTGCCGCGACGCCACTGCAGCGCCAGCCCTCGCTTACTCAACGACGATGCCAGATCTTGGAGACATCCCAGCATAAAATTCACGCAGGCAGAGCCAAATACCTGGGAATGCAACAGGGGCTCATCGAACACAAAGAACGGAATCACTTCGCTGCAGGCTTCGCACGCTGCTGTCAGCGCGGGCTGGTCGTTGAGCCGCAGATCCCGTCTGAGCCAGACGATTCCTCGCATCAGAGTAATTCCAGTGGTTTCGGCTTCGGCCTGTTCTCGGACATGGACTCATCGATGAAGACTGCGCGCCGCCAGATGAGGTAAGAAGCGAACAGGAGCGTCGTCACCATGAAACCGGACCGGATCTGGCTGAACCCAAACGTCAGTTGGTTCATGGCTTCACTGACCAGGCCGAACCCCGCGTAGGTCAGCGCGAGCCCCCAGGCCCAAGGTCGCAGCCAGAGAAACCCGTAGCCGATCAACAGATGGGCGACAGGGGTGTGGAGTTTTACGAGATACGAGGCCGGCCCCGTCACCGCCGCCCCGAATACTTTGAGCGCGTAGGCGGGGAACAGCGCGATGATGACGAGATCTACCGTGCCGACGATCAGGAATAATCCACCGATCAGTTGAATATCTCGACCAGTTCCGGCCTGCTTCATGCTGCCTCCTATCGAGCTGGATTGCCATGTGGCGCCATCATGCCCGGTTGGTCCTTATAGAGGGTCTCGCTTGCGATACGGATGATGGAGAGTTCACGGGTGCCACCCTCGCCCTTGATGCCCAGTTTCACCGCGGCACCTGCTTCCCCGCGTACCATCTGTATCACCTGCTCATAGGTCTTGCCGGTGACTGCCTCACCGTTTACCGTCACGATTTCATCTCCGTGCTGTAGACCTGCTTGTTGTGCAGGACCCACCGGATACACATGCGCCACGTACAGCGAAGCCGGATCGCCGATCCGTTCCGATCCAACATGCAGCGACAAGCCGATCACGCCCTTTGGCATGTTGGCATCATCTCCATGCGGTCGCTGGGCCTGACTCTCTGGCTTGTCCTTCCCATCAACAGCCCTGGCCTCATTCGTCGTCCCTGAGAAGTGACAGAGTACGACTGTGAGCACGCTCATCAGTAAGGTGGTTGTCATGCGCGTCTTCTTGCTCATCATGTGAATACCTCCTTGTGAAGCTCATTCGATGGGTACGTTCGAGTACCCAACGCTCTCCGATCCCCTCCTCTGTTATCGGGCCAAAATCGTCCGCAAGGCCGGTTCCAATGTCGGATAGTGAAAGCTGTATCCTCCGGAAAGCGCCTTGCTCGGAGTCACCCGTTGGCCCGTGGTCATGAGTGTCCCTAGTTCGCCCAATGCTGCTTGCAGCGCGAAGCCTGGTACGGGAAGCCAGGATGGCCGGTGGAGAACCCGTCCGATCAAGCCGCAGAACTGCTTCATCGTGACAGCCTCGGGCGCCACGGCATTGAGGGGACCAGACAGGCTTTGCGTCGTGAGTGCCCACTGTATCAATCCGATATGATCACGCCGGTGGATCCACGATACCCATTGAGTTCCCGGCATGATGGGACCGCCCACAAAGAGGCGGAACGGTAACAGCATCTTCGGCAAGGCGCCGCCGTCCTGTTCGAGCACCATCCCGGTCCGTAAGATGACGACTCGCACACCGAACTCCGTGGCCCGCAGCGCCTCCGCTTCCCACGCAAGACAGAGATCGGCCAGAAAACCTTGACCGCGTGCGGCTCCCTCATCCAGCAGACGATCATCGCCGGCCCCGTAGTAGCCGATGCCGGAGGCGCTAATCAGCACGCGCGGTTTCAATGATCGGCGGGACAGGGCTTCTACAAGCAGACGAGTGGTGAGAATCCGACTTTCAGTGAGGAGTCGCTTGTAGGCATCGGTCCAGCGTTCATCGGCAATCGGTGCACCCGCGAGATGGATTATGGCATCGGCACCGTCGAGACAATGCTCCCAGGCTCCCCCATCCCAGCCATTCCACTCGACGACCGTAACGGTTGAACCGCAGAGCCGCTCCGCTTCAACCCTTCTTGTGAGGAGCGTGACCTGATTCCCTTCCTGACAGAGAGCGGCACATAAGGGCCGACCGATGAATCCCGTTCCGCCTGTCACAACAATTCGCATGGCCTTATCCATTGACCAGGGCTACCACGCGGAACCTACGAGTGGTCGCGGTCGGTCTATTATCCCTATGGGCATTCCGACCCTTATAATCTGCCTCACGTGATCGATCCGTTGAGCGAATTTTCTCCGCTTTACGCCGTGCAACAGATCTGGAGTTGGGTTCAATCTATTCCGAAGAATGACCGAGTCGATGACATCGCCGCAACTAGTGCAACGCAAGCCCGTGATGCCGATTTCACCGGAATCGTCTTCTAGGTCCAGGTAATACTCCGTGATCATCAACCCTCCACAACGCGTGCAACTGCCCTCGCCGGTTTGCTGAGTGGGGAACGGAGGTTTATCTGGCCTCCCATTCGGTTCCATGGGCTACACACTCCTTGGCAGATCGTACGTACCCGTCGATCGTCTCCAAGACAAGGTGCATGGTGCAATCTTGCGTCACGCGAGAGATGTTCTTTATGCCGCGAAGAAACTATTTACTGTCGTTGACATTCAGCCTTCTCCCATTTCTCACGCATCTGAGCGCGGGCCGGAACACCCGGTTTTCTAGGAATGGCGGAGGGCCCACCACTTCCGCAGCCATGCCGATCGGAGCAGCTTGTACCCGAGCCAGGCCGCGAGCAGGACACCGAACAGGGGGACCGCCACGGTACGCATCAACTGCTGATAGTCGGTCATGTGCACCCGTAACAGATACTGCGGGCGCTTCAGCAGATTCTGCTTCTCTGTCGCAATCGACACGGTATACAGGCCCTCGTCCAGCCGGACTTCACCCCGGAGCACACCGTCTGGATGCGTGCTGGGGCGAATATCCGCCACGACCTCCCCGTCTGTCCCTGTGGCACCCTTCACGATCCGCATCCCGACCCGCTCTGTGCGCCAGGCCGGATCCACAAGGTCCACGACCAGAAAGGTGTCGCCGGCCTGGGGAATATCTGTACAGTACTGACCTTTCAGCTCGTATTGCGGCTGATAGGCGTTGAAATGCACCACCTGCTCCCCGATCCGGCGCAGGCAGGGGTCATCTTCTCCACTCACTGGGCCATGGGCTGTGGCAACGCCAGGGAGGGACAGGACAGCAAGAAGCAGGAGCCCAGTGGCGCCGGTCTTTCTCATGTGTATCATCATGGCTGAGCCCTCCTTGTCTGAACCTGTGCAATGAACTGTTGTCCGCGCTGCCAGAGAGACCTATCGCCGGCCTGTGAATTGGGGGGGGGTAGACGATTGCCTAGTCTCCCATCCGATTCCACTTGAACCTCCGATGGCGATCACAATGCTCAAAGGAGTGCTCATCACCTGACACGAGGCCGACCCAATTCGACTTTCCGTCGCACTGCCACAGCCGTTCTCCATCGTGCGGCGTTCGCCCACCAGAGTAGCGTCACGAGTGCCATTATCACCAAGATGATCAGGTCCATACCGTCCTCCCTCTTACTCTCGCTGATCCTTTGGCCGGCCCTGTACTTCGGGATCCGGAGCGCAGGGCCAACCAGCCACAGGCCTTAGTACGGAATCACATGCAAACAATCCTTGCTCTCGTTGTTCCAGACCACATCGCACAGGTTGGACATGCGCGCCACGATCTGCGCCGCCACGCCGCCCGTGCCGCCGAACAATCCGCACCAGCCCAGGGTCACAAAGCCCCAGTGCAACGGCGCCGCAAACAGTTCATCGACGAACCAGAAGGCATGGCCCCACTCGTTGAGGCCCACGTTCGGGAGAATCATCATCGGCCCCACGATGGCGCCCACCAACGGGAAGGAGACCGCCTTGCTGAACTGCGGCAACCGGGTCATGGCGTAGAGGTAGCTCGCGACGCCGCACGTAATGTAGAGCGGGAACGTGAAGTAGAAGGCAATGATATGGCTGGCGGTGAAGCTGGTGTCGCGGATGATCACCTGATGCCACGAGGCATCCTGCTCCAGGGTATACGAGCCGGCCCAATAGACGCCGAACACGTAAATGGCGAGCCACATCATCCAATAGAAGTACCGCTTGAGTTCCGTCTTGGGATCCACGTTGGCCACGTTGCGATCGCGCGTGCTCCAAATCCAGCCCAGCGTCGCCGCCGAGAAGATGATGTTGGAGATCACGTTAAAGCGCCACAGGCCCATCCAGACATTCTCGAACTCCGGGGTCATGGAGTCCAAGCCGTGGGAATACCCAAAGACGCGTTGAAACACGACCTCAGATCCCACTGCCGCCAACATGGCAAACCAGCCGATCTTGAGCGGTTTGGAATCGTACCAGAGCGACATGTCATAGCCACTGTCGCTCCCCCCAAATGTTGTTGTGTTAGCCATGGTACTGACCTCCTTGTTACGGAATTGAACACCACTGCTTATTGAGATCCACCCCTCACCCATCACTGCCGACAGTCCCGCTCCTTCATCTTGTCATCCGTTTTCATGGCTCACCGAGCAGACAGGCCCCTCCGGGGTGTAGAGAGGGGCCTGGCTACCTCAGCGGGTGACGCAGCGAGGATTCGCGGCGCCCACCTCGATGCGGAAATGAAACCGGCCTCCGTATATCTACTGTGGTCATCTGGTCTCATCACCTCACCATGTCGACCGTCTACTTCTGCTGGGTCTGGCCTTCAAGACTCCGCGCACAGCGAAAGCCTGTCCCATGGGTCTGCAGCGCGAATCCACCGCGCCCGCGAGCCGTCGTCGCGATGTCCGAGATCGGGCTATGCCAAGACCCACCGCGAATTGATCGGACCACGCCTTTTTTATCAGGACCCTGCGGATTCCGATCCGGTCCATGCTGGTAGTACTCAGCGTCATACCAATCCTGCACCCACTCTCGAGCATTGCCCGACAGATCCTTCACCCCGTACGGTGAGTCGCCAGCAGGCAAGGATCCGACCTGATGTAATGTCTGCTCCTCCACCCACTCACGGTCAAAGTTCGCCCGCTTCGATGTCGCTGGTTCATTGCCCCAGGGGAAAAGACGACCGTCGGTACCACGAGCGGCCTTCTCCCATTCCGCTTCCGTCGGAAGCCGTTTCTTGGCCCAACTACAATAGGCCTTGGCGTCGTACCAGGTCGTCTGCACGACCGGAAGCAGTTCGATTCCGTTGACGGACGCGAGGGGGTCGGTGCCATAGGGATTCGGAGGGCTTCGATGGCCCGATGTCGCAACGAATGCCAGATACCGTACATTCGTGACTTCAACTTGATCGATCGCAAACTCGTCGAGGTACACAGATCGCTGCGGCCACTCATCTGCCCGACCTTTTCCTTGCGGATTTCCCATCAAGAATTCTCCGGCCGGAATCGTCACCATAGGGACGGGGTCGAGCTCTTTGGAGACCGGCGGCGCGGCGACAACAGGCGCGATGGCAACGGCACAGGCTATAGCCATCATCGCAACAATAGCGCTCCAGCGAGTCCCTCTTCTCCTCAGGCCTTGTGTCATTTCTTCTGCTCCTTGCTCCCCTCGATGGCCATGGTGGTATGGACCTTCACTTGGTTTACGAGACGTTGCACCTGACGCTCGTCTCCCTGCTCGGCTGCCTCTTGCGCCTGAATAATGAGAGTTCTGGCTTCATGCAGGTGCTGCTCGATGTCCGCCTGCAGGGCAGGGGAAGCGACCGTTCCGCCTAACGCCGCGCGATGATAGACCTCCCAAGCCTGGTCCACCTCATGATTAGCCTGATGGACCGTCTGGACCTTATCCGGCTGCGGATGCCGGGCCGTATCGATGGGATCAGCTTGGAGGGGTGAGGCTCCGAGTAGTGCGATGAGGACAATCCCTGGAAGAAAAATTTTGTCGTGTATCATGGATGCACCTCCGTCACGATCAACTCATTACAAAAACCGTTTCAATATTCCCTCACGGCCGCTTCATCGACTCTTCAATAAAAGAGCGGGGGTTCAACCGTTCGATGTTCTTGGGGTCGATGGCCCATGTCGACATACTCCCAGGAAGCCGAGAATTTGTTTGGACCGCGGGATGCAGGTCATAAGTCTGTCCGTTGGGCGGCCTAACGCCAGGCTTACCGGATGACCCCGTCGCACCGCCGCTAAACCGCTCGTTAGGCAATGTACCCTCATTAAGGTCTCTCATCTCACGCAACGCGGCTTCTGCGATTCCCCGCAACATCCCACTAAATACAAACTGGTGCGGGATGTAGAGCGTATACCAATAAATCTGCCCGATCAGTCCCACCGGATCAAAGATCGCGGTCTGCCGGATCGTTGTTGAAGAACCTGTGCCCGTCACCTCGAACTCCAGCCACGCCCGCCCGTACAAATGCATCTCGGACTTGAGCCGCAGGCGGCGGTTCGGCTCAATCGACTCAACGCGAAACGAGTCGACCGTATCACCGACGTGAAGGGTCGTGGCAGAAGGCCGCCCTCGTCTCAAGCCCACACCCCCTTCGAGCAGGTCGATGAAACCGCGCAGCCGCCACAACCAGTTCCATGCGTACCAACCATTGTCACCGCCGATTCTCTCAATGCATTTGAAGACGACGTCAGACGGCGCTTCGACGGTCAACGTCCGCGAATCGACCAGGCGTGTGCCAAACTGCACCCCCCCCCACGACGACAACTTGCCCGATGAGGAGAGCGCATCGGACCAGCGCGTTGCCGCGAAATGCGTCTCTTCATGGGCTAAAGCCCGGTGAATGGCTTCATCGATTCCCATCGGACGTACCGAGAAGGTTGTGAGCGCGGCATTGTCCCGCACCACCGTGACATGGACGATGCTCTCAATAATCGCCCGCCCGATGCGAGCGTATATTGGCGTGATCAATCCCAGCCACAGAGCAGACAACCAGGGGGTGAGGACCGGCACGGGGATGATCAGAGGCGTTAGCCCGCGTTGACGTCCGTATGCACACATCATGTCTGCATAGGATACTTGGTCCGCACCACCGACCTCGTATATGCGGTATTTGGAGGTGGGAATCCGAAGCGCTTCTATCAGGTAGTCCAGCAAGTCGTCGATCGCGATTGGCTGCGTTTTCCCCTTGCACCATTTTGGTGTGACCATGATCGGCAGGTGCTCCACCAATGCGCGAATCAGCTCAAACGAGGCGCTGCCGGACCCAATCACGGCCGCCGCGCGAAACTCACACAGGGGCAGGCCCGACTGGCGCAAGATCTCTCCGACCTCGTGCCGACTGCGCAGATGTGCGGAGAGCTCCTCTTCGTCGCTGCCCAAGCCTCCCAGATAGATGAGGCCCTTGACACCCTCTGCCTTCGCCGCTTCGCTAAAGTTCCGCGCCGCCAGCCGGTCCGTCTCTTCAAACGAGCCAGCCGAACTCATGGAGTGAACCATGTAGTAGGCCACGTCAACTCCGCGCAATGCGGAGTCGAGACTCGCCCGATCAAGAACGTCACCCGCGACCACTTCCGTCGATGGATGGACCTTTGGCTTGAGAATTTCTGGACGCCTGGCCAGGCAGCGCACGCGGTACCCCTGATTCTCCAACGAACGCAGGAGGCGCCCGCCGACATAGCCGCTGGCACCTGTGAGAAGAATGAGGGACTTCTCCGGAATTGCCGCCGGGTTCGCTGTCGATTTGCCCGCCACCATGGTTTCAGACTCATTCATGTCAGACCTCCCGTCACGACTTGGGCCCCCAGAGGGGGGGCGCGATGCCGCCCCCCTGACAGTCCGTCAACTAGTTCTTCTTCATGCTCTTCTGGATCAGATCACGGGTTGCCAGGTATTCCTTGTTCCCAGGATCCTCAGCCAACGCCTTCTCGATGGCGGCCATCGCATCGGCATTCTTCTCAACACCCATCGCGATTAATGCCTGAATGAATGCATCACGGCCTGCTTGCATGGCCTCTTCGGACACCTGCTGCGCCGACTTCGCGCAACGGAACCCCAGGCCGACCCCATAGGAGTTATTCTCCGGCTGATTCCAGAACCGATGACTCGTATGGAGGGAAGTTTCAGGCGCGAGCCAGGAACCGCCGCGCAGCACCCTGACCGGGCCTTGATTGGCAAAGTTGTAGCCCTTCTCGGCGCCAGTCGGATTCAAGGCAGGGCTCGTCTTATAATATTTCAGGTCATACCAATCTTCGACCCATTCGAAGACGTTCCCTGCCATGTTATAGAGTCCGTAGCCACTCACACCTTCGGGATAGGAATCGACGGGGGTCGTACGGCCAACGTTCTGGCCATAGTTGGCTTTCTTCTGATCGAGAGTATGGCCCCAAGGATAATGGTTGTCGCCTTGCGGACCCTTGGCCGCTCGTTCCCATTCCGCTTCCGTCGGAAGCCGCTTGCTTTCCCACTTGCAGAACGCGCTCGCGTCAGTCCAACTCACGCCGACTACCGGATGATTGGCCTTGCTGAGTCGAGGGTCGTCCCAATAGGCTGGCGCCGGGTGACCAGTGGCTTTCATAAACTCTTTGTACCGTGCATTCGACGCTTCAAACTTATCGATCAGATAGGCATCGAGCACGACCTGGTGTTTGGCTTCATCTGAATGTTCGTTGCTCCCCATGGTGAACTCACCCTTTGGGATCAGCACCATGTCCGCCGCTGTTGCGCTGGAGATGGCTCCTGCCATCAAGGCTACCCCCAATCCGACCTGAAGCACTGTTTGACTCCACATTGGACACCCCCTTGGTTTAGTAACACCAGGATGACCCTGGTTTGTTGAACACACCTCTATTGACTTTTTGCCACACAATTGTGTGGCAACATCTTTCCTGCAAGCTGAACCGCCATTGAGTTTTGCCGAAGCTGCCGATTTCGCAGAATCACAGGATCGACGATCTCGCCGCATTGCACACAGCGTTGAGCGGCAAATTCCGTCTCGCCGATGCAGAAGAGTAAATCCAGGTAGAAGTCGGTCACCATGATTCCGCCGCATCTGGTGCACGTCGATTCATGCGTAATTGCAGAAGAGACGGCATGACTCCCGATCTGCTCAGCTCTCGTTTTCTCCGCCAATGCGCTTGCCATGATTTCCTCCATAGGTTTAGTGTTTAATGTTTGTATCATGTATGTCTAATGTATAAACCATGTTGTCTAATGTGTCAAGTGTTATAGTAATAAATATTTGACAAACATTGGACATGGTAATACAATCAAATAACAACCATGAATACTCATAGAATTCATAGAGTTGCTAAGCTAACAGGCCTTTCAAAGGATGTCATTCGCGTCTGGGAGAGGCGATATGGGCTTGTCAAACCTTCACGAAGCTCCAATCGCTATCGCGAATATAGTGATGAAGAGGTGGCACTTCTCCGTTTTGTGAAGGCCCAGATGGAACAAGGCGCAACGATCGGTTCACTCGCAACGGAGGGACGCGATCAGCTTGTCGCACGGATGCATGTCGCGACTCCGGCTTCTGTAGAGGAACAGAAACCTCATGAGCGATTGTTAGACGATTTGATGGGATCGCTTGACCCGATTGATAAGGCAGGATTCGAACGCAGACTCAACGGCGCAGTGGCCGTCATTCCGTTTGAAGAAGCCGTCCAGCGGATTCTGCTCCCACTGCAACGACGAGTCGGTGAATTGTGGCATCAAGGTCGATTGAATGTCGCCGTCGAACATTATGTGACGAAGATCATTCAACAGAAGTTGTTTTCGGTCATGAATCAACTTCCGGTGAATGAATTCGGCCCACGAATTCTGATCGCCTGCCCGGAAGGAGAAACACATGAGATTGGGGCCCAAGCCGTGGCCTACATGGCAGCGACCAAAGGTTGCCACGTGTATTACCTCGGCTCCGACCTTCCCAGCTCCGACCTCGCGACCTTCTGCGAGAAGATCAAGCCCGACCTCGTGCTTCTCTCTCTTACGGAGATAAAGGCGGAGGCCGATGCGCTCCAACAAATCAAGGAACTTGAGAAGCTTGCCACCCGTTGGTCTGTTGGTGTGGGTGGCCAGGGTGCCCTCGCCATTGGAGATCGCCTTCGTGGTACCAAGATCGAGCTGCTCGATGATCTCAGCGCACTCCACAGCCGCCTGACGATTCTTCTTACAACTCGCATGCTCGCCGCTCGTTCCCGATAAAGAGCGCGCGCAGCCGCATTATACGTGCTGTCTCTCCAGGAAAGGGCGTAGACTGAGAATGGTGGTGAACACCATCCTGGCCGAGCAGTTGCTTATGGCTAGAGGTCTGGAATGGGAGGAGTTGGTGCCGAAGGCGGGATTTGAACCCGCACACCCTTGCGGGCGCTAGACCCTGAAGGGAGCGCAGGGCATGGTGTCCCGTGTTTCACTGTGTCGCGCCGTCGCATAACCTCTTGTGTTTCCTCATATCACTGATACAGCGCGATACAGTGGGAAACAGTGAGATAGCGCAGCCACTTGACAGTTACTTGACAATTACATGACAGCGCAACGGGTCCCCTTTTCCGTTTCAGATCGAGGCGGGTATGGGGGGAAATTGAGGACAAATGTCTACGTTAGGTCCCACGCGCAACTTGTGCTCCACAAAATTTTGTGGTTCGTAAAAGGACTCGTGTTATAGACGTCTCGGCTTCCGCCACTCCCACGGCGGCACTGGCTGCGGATAGGGACATGCCATTCTGAAAAATAAATGAGTAGCTAAACCCATGACAGATTCCAGGTATGATGCTCGCCGAAACGTCCCGTTGAACCCTAGCGGGGAGGAGGGCATATGACAACCAGTATCCGTGGATTGATGGGTAGCAAGCGGAATCTCGTCATTGGGGCAGCCGTCGGACTGCTGATTGCATGGACAGGAAACCCGGCGAACGCTGCGGAACAGTCGGGAACCAACCCGGAAGGGGCGGCGGGGCTACAAGCTGCTAGCTGGCTCGCTACCATTCCGTATGGGGCCGTGAAGGTCGCATACGCTCTCGGCGGGGGCATCGTGGGTGGTCTCACCTGGGCGATGAGTGGAGGAGACATGGCAGCTGCCAAGGCGGTCTGGATTTCTTCTATGACCGGTGATTACATCGTGCAGCCGCAGAACCTCACCGGCGAGAAGCCTCTCCACTTCGTGGGCGGGTCATCCGAGAAGTCCCAGCCAGAACTTTCTACCCGCAGGTAGAGGATTCGACGTTTCCGCCAGGTGTACCCTTGCGTCCCGCTTCGCCTTTCGAGAGCCCCACGGTGGAATAGGGTTCGGTTCTACCCATAAACCGCACCTCGCCTCTCGCGCTTCTGTCTCTAGCCCTTCCACTACCATCTCCCCCGGCGCATATTTCCGATACCACCAGCACCAGCTCTGGAGGAGATCCTAGTTTGACGAAACGCACTTTCAGCGGTACGGTTCGTATACAGGAGGTGACTACATTTAATGAGCGAATTTCGATCACTCTTCGATGCCATTCTCCTCCTTAGTAGCATGGCCGCAATCGGCACCCTGCTTGCCATATTGCTTCGATAATCAAGCTCCGGATCCACCCTCCAGCCCTTCCATTGCTTATACGACTTCCTGCGTGAGTGAGCGGAAGACAACCGCCTAGTCGCTCTCCGCCGCAAGGATCCCCGATATTCTGGCGGATACGTTTAGGGTGTTGGTTGTATAGGACTTCGATGGTGTCGCCGTCGATCACTCCCACAACTCTTCCGGTGTAGTCGGCGGCACAGACAATCGTGGGATGAGCAAGGCTGCCAACAGCAGGAATGGTGTCCTGTGTGGAACCAGGGTCGTCGCAGGGTGGCTACAGATTGCCATCACGTTGCGCGTCGATGAGGAATTGGAGTGTGGCTCCCTCGACAGCGTCCGCCAAATCTGTTGTGAAATAGTTAATCCAGGCAAACGGCAGCAACCCAATCCAGCCTGCTCCCTTTTTGTGAATGGGGTACCGATAGGCTTTGAGCAATCGGCTATCCTGGTACAGGCTATAGATAGCGGTTGTGCCCCCCTCATCGGTGTAGTACGGGAGCAGAGTCAACGCTGGGATTAAGGCAAGGATCCCTAGGTTGATGAACTGTAATTGTGACTCAAGGAAGTTTTGCACCACCGTCGATGGCGGAGTAGGTTCAAATTGCA
Source organism: uncultured Nitrospiraceae bacterium (assembly GCA_963781915.1). GTDB lineage: Bacteria > Nitrospirota > Nitrospiria > Nitrospirales > Nitrospiraceae > Palsa-1315. Next base: position 17,819 of record CAWAIH010000018.1, read on the forward strand.
CTTTGCAAAAAACCCCCGCTTTTGGCGGGCGCTGCACCTCATTTAAGTCGGAAAACATTCCACTGGCCATGAGGGTCTGTCCTACCGCATGATATCCAGGCTGTCCAAATGGATCACGAGACTGAACGGGATAGTAACCAGGTGCAAAGACCATGGACAATGCGCTAATCCAGCGATTCCCATATTCCTTTTGTGCCTCGTCAACTGGTTCAACATGATAGAAAAGAGGCTGGGTTAGGTGATCCATGGAAAGAGAGTCTCTCGTTGCGTTGGGAAAGTCCCGGTAGGTCACGATACAGCCAGAGAGGGTGACCAGAAGTACAAGAAGAATGAGGCGGCGCGTTTTCACGGGTTACTTCTGCTTCGCCACAATCTTGTAGTTCATCTGCGTACTCACGTCTCGAACCCGTTCTTCGATCTTCTGCGCAAGCGCCTCACCCCGACGACTCAGCGACAAACACACGGCACGGGTATCCGTGACTGAACGCCGCTTAGTGACCCATCGCTTCCGCACAAGGTCTTTCAGCACCCCACTCAATGTCGGCAATCTGACGCCTAGTGAAGCTGCGGCATCCGTCAGTTTGGCATCCATGTGCCGTTGCAGATAGAGGAGCACGCCTGCTTGGAGCGGTGTCACGCCGATCGGCTCAAGACTTTTTCTGAACTCGCCTTCCAACCGCAACACCAGTTCCAGCAGCGTCAGCTTCTCATGGCCATTGTGCGTGACACCCGCATGGTCAGTGCACCGGAACGCGACAGGAGGGGTGAATCAAGAAGGGCATGGGGGCCTCGCGGGGTGGCGTATTGTAAGAGGGGGCTGAAGAAACCGCAAGGCAGGGCGTGGGGAAATGGTGGTATTATGGCGCAACTTCATTGGCGGCAACGGTCGGGCTTGATCACCGGACCGGCCAGCACTCCTGAGGCTGGTGTCGCCCTCCCCCACAATCAGGAACCCCACAGGAGGGGACATGCCGACACTGAGCGAACTCAACCGACTGCAACTCTATAGCCGTTCCCCCCAGTTCATGGCCGATGTGGAGGAACTGAGCGAGCCTCTCAATCTTCAGCGTATCTTCTCGCCAGAGAATCGAGGCCGAGTCGCCATGCTTCGTGCGAGGGTCGCTCAAGCCTTAGGACATTCCCGCTTCACACCTGAGAGCATCCGCACGCTGTTGAAGCAATTAAAAGCTGGAACGCGCCGGAAGGGTGCGTTGACGCATGCCGTGAAGGTTCTTCCTGATAAAACGACTCGCGGGTCCCGTGTCGTGCCAGGGGTCATTCTTCCTTTACGAGATGGACGGTTCTTAACATTGGAGATCGATCTGACCGCCGCGCATAAAGCGGATCTGTTGCAGGAGGTGGGCGAATACCTTAGTGCCTTTCAGCCGGAACAGGTTCGGAGTAAACGCCAAGACAAACGCCATAAGACCACGGGCGATATTGATATGTGGGATGTCTACGATCAACGCAGCAACGGCGTGACGCCGTATAAGATAGCTAGGGAAATCTATCGGAAGAGAACAGGGAACGTAGCAGGCTTTAACACCGACACAATGGAATATAAAGCCGTGCAGCGCAAGCTAAAAACCGCACAAGGCATGATCAACAGGAACCCGTACCCTCGTCAGTAACACGCCTCATTTTCTTTCTTGTAACCCCTCGTAAATGTTTCAGGGACAAATAGAGCCTCCGTCTATTCGGTCTTAGTGCTGCGTGTCTGGCTGTGGTCTAACAACACCAGGACACAGCACGCTCGATTGTAGGCGACGGAACAGGGGGGGATTTTATGGAATCAACAAATCTTGTCGATGCGGCAACCGTGGCGGCGTACCTAGGGATGGCCAAGTCCAGTATTTACAGACTTTGCCAAAACAAAACCATAACTTCATACGCGGCGGGGCCTCGCCTCCGTGGACGCCGGTTTGATCTTGCAGAGGTTCGAGCAGAGCTGAAGGCCCTAGCCCAACAAGCGGTGAAGTCGTGAGTGGAGGGCGATGCAGGCGTCAACTGGTCAAGGATGAAAGTTCACGTAAGTTCCTGGACCACATTTACCCCGTGCCGGTCGAGGGTCCGGCGGATGAACGATATTTTCACGCCGACCTCAACGCGATGAGCAGTGCCGTCCGACGACGTGAATTTGAGAAGGCACGAACGCGGTTGATATTGGAAAACAGGCCTCATCCGTGGCTCATCCAACGGATAGAGCGGCTATCGAGGGGGCTAGAAAATGCCAACTGAAAATGACGTGCTGCAACTCCTATATCCCGATGTCAGTCGGCGCGCGGTACCAGCACTGCACGAGGCTCCGACCGGCACAATGTCGGCTTTGTCGGTGCCTGATCTAGGGGAATGGCCGGAACCGGCACCGATCAAGACTGAGCTATTGCCGGTTGAACCATTGCCCCCCCCGCATCATCCCGGCCCCGTTTCGCCTCTGGATCACAGATGTCTCAGACCGCATGCAATGCCCTCCCGACTTCGTGGCCGCAGCAATGCTGGTGATGACCAGCTCAATCATTGGAGCCGGGTGTGGGATTCGCCCGAAGAAAGAAGATGATTGGCTGGTGATCCCAAATCTCTGGGGTGGTGTGGTGGGCCGACCCGCCATGAAGAAAACGCCCGCGATTGGCGAAGCGATGAAGCCGATGGACGCGCTGAGCGCGGCGGCAAAGCAAGAATACGATTCGATGATTAAGGAACACCTCGCTGAACAGGAAGCCTTCAAAGCACAGCGTGAGACCATTCAGGGGATGATGCGACAGGCCGCAAAGAGTAAGACGGCGGAGACTCCCTCAATGGATCGTCTGAAGGAGGACTTCGCCAACCTTGAAGAGCCGAAATCCCCGGTCTGGCGGCGGTACATCACGAACGATGCGACAATTGAAAAGATGGCTGAGCTTCAGGCCAGCAATCCACGCGGACTCTTGTTGTTTCGAGACGAACTCGTTGGACTGTTTGCGACATGGGATAAAGACGGACACGAAGCAGACCGGACCTTCTATATGGAAGGGTGGAATGGGGACCGATCTCATACTTCGGACCGGATCGGGCGAGGGACCACGCACGTTCAAAACTTGTGTGTCTCACTGTTCGGTGGGATTCAGCCCGCAAAATTGACTCGCTATCTTTATGCGGCCATACGGGGATTAAGTAACGACGGACTCGTGCAGCGGCTACAAGTACTGGTCTATCCCGATGAACCGACAACCTGGACGCTGATCGACCGCCCGGTAAACGCCCAGGCAAGACAGGCCGCGTTTCAGGCGGTGGAACGCCTCGCCACGATGGATTTCCGACAGTTCGGAGCCTACGCAGAAGAAGGCCAGACCCCCTATTTCAGGTTTCACGATGAGGCACAGGCTCTCTTTAACCAATGGCTAACCGAGCTTGAGGCGAAACTTCGGACAGACGAAGAACCTGTGCTGCAAGAGCATTTTGGGAAATACCGTTCCCTCATGCCCTCGCTGGCGCTTATCTTTCATCTGCTAACCCTCGCCCATGCCCACGGCGTGAACGCAGGCCAGATCACAAAGGAATGTGCTGAGCAAGCGGCAGCCTGGTGTGAGTACCTCGAAAGCCATGCTCGACGGGTTTATGGCCTCGTCACGAACGTCACCGCGCAGGCGGCGGCACAACTCGCCAAGCGGCTCACAAAGGGCGAACTTCCCCATCTCTTTACGGCCCGTGAGGTGTACCGGAAAGGATGGAGCCTCTTGGGTGACGAAGAGGCGGCGAGAAATGCCTGTGAGGAACTCGTGAGTTTCGGATGGTTGCGGGAACACGTCAACCCTCCTGCACAGGGTCAAAAGAGGAAAACGGCGTATCTCCTTAACCCGAAGGTGAAGGCCTGATGGGAAAGTGGCTGGCAAAATTTTCCTCCGATATACCAGTTTCACGAACTGCCAAAGCCGACACTGTGGGAAAGATGGGCACAATGTCGGGAATGTCAGTTCGTGAGAGAGAGGTTTCAGCCCAAATAACACCTTATGACGAGAACTCTCCACCCCTGCAAGCTGCCGAGAACATCGTGATCGGACCCGCTGCCGAGAATCCACGCCCGGTTTATTAGGAACGGGCTGACCTCTCGATTGTCGGACCTGGACGGCCTGAGTTCCTGGCGAAGGTCGGTGAGGGACCACGAGCAACGTACTGGGTGGTCGCTCAATTTCAAGGGATGCCCGTCTGGATCAACTCGATCGTGTTGCGGAGCAAGAAGGCGTTCGAGCAACAAGCCGAAGTCCAGGTGGTGGAGCCTATTCCCAAGGATGGATTCTAAAAAAGAGGGAAAACAGCATGTTATTTGAACCAGGGCAACCCAAAACCGGTGGACGCAGAGAAGGGACGCCGAATCGAGCCACGGCTGAATTTAAGGGCTTCTGGCAACAGTTCTTATCGTCCACTGAGTACCGCGACAGTCTCAAGCGCCGGATGCTCGATGGAAAGGCCGACCACATGGAACGATACGTGGCAGAACTTCTCCACGGCAGGCCCCGGCATGAAATTTCCGTGAAGGGCGACCAGTCCCTGACTGTGATCGTTAATCGTGGGGGCCATGCGGTAGACGTGCAGCCCGCGTTGACGGATGGAACGGAAGCGGGGGATGAACTGTAGGCGTTACTCGCGCTTCTCTCGGTACTTCTTCAGCAGATCCCGTATGGCTTTCTCAACCAGTTCATTTAGCCACCGGTCCTCGTCCACGGCGAGGTGGGCCAGTTCCTTCATCAGCCCTTGGTCGAGTCGGAGACCGTAGTTCTTCTTTGTCGCTGCCTTATCCCGCGCCATGCGCTGAAGGGTACAAGACAACCTGCTAGCTTGTCAATACACTAGCTTGATATATATATAGTTCTATATATTACTATCATGCTAGCATACAGGAGGAACCATGAAGTCAGTCAAGGTGTTGATCCAGATCCCCGCCACGGTGAAGCAGCAACTCGATGCCTTGCGCAGCCAGGGCTACACAATCAACGGCTATATCCGTTCGCTCATCGAACGTGATTTGAAGAAAGGACGGTGAACGATGAGGGACATTGGAGCACTTAATCGACGACTCCAGAAGCTTCAGCGCCGTCAGTCTTTACAGGCGCTCTTGGAACGGATTTCCACGGGGCCAGTGCACGATTCGGAAAAGGTTGGACTCTATAACCGGATCATCGTTGAAACTCTCAGCGGGCAAGTCTCCTCCGGCGAAGCCCAGAAACTTGTACGTGGGATCGACCAAGCGACCCCAACAACGGCAAAGAAAGGGAAGTGAAAGATGGCACGATCAACGAGAGGCCTCTATAAACGGGGCGATAAATGGTGGATGACGTATCGGGATGCCATTGGGACGCAACGCTTTGAGTCCTGCAAGACCTCGAACAAGAAAGACGCAGAGCAACGCCTGATTGATCGACGGAAGGAAGCACAGGAAGGCCTTGCACCAGCGGCACCTATTAAGCCCCTCGCCTTGGAGGATCTTCAGGAGCGGTATCTCTCCTTTGTGGGGCACCAGCGAGGAGTAGCGACCAAGCATATCACTTCGCCCACTTCAAGCGAGTCTGGGGCAATCCCCCGATTCATAGCCTCACGGTGGAAGTGTTGGACCAGTACCGCGCCTTGCGCTTGGGGGAGAAGGTGGGGCCTGCCACGATCAACCGTGAAATGGCGACGTTGAAACATGCCTTAAGCAAAGCGGTGGAATGGAAGCTCCTCCGCAAGACCTCACGGGAAGAACTGACCGCCATTAAGAAATATCAGGAACCGGATGGACGGTTGCGGTATCTCTCCGGTGAAGCCGAAGCAGAACGGTTGCTGCAAGCCTGTGAGCCCTGGCTGAAGCCTCTTGTTCTCACAGCCATTCATACCGGTATGCGGAAAGGGGAACTCCTGGGCCTCACCTGGGATTGTGTCGATATGACGCATGGCTTTATCCGCCTCAAACAGACGAAGAATGGGAAGGCGCGGGCGCTGCCCTTCAATGAAACGCTGTGGAGCCTGTTCAGCGGGCTACGAACCAGGCAAGACGTGTCCTGGGTGTTCCATGATGCAGCGGGGAATCGGTGGAATGATATCCGGCATCCCTTTGACGCGGCCTGTGAGGGCGCTGGCTTGACGGACTTCCACTTTCACGACCTCCGGCATACCTTCGCCTCCTGGCTCATGATGCGGGGGGTTCCCCTCGCCACGGTGAGCAACCTCCTGGGGCATACCTCGCCCACGATGACCCTCCGCTATGCCCATCTTTCCCCCAAACACCTGACTTCAGCGGTTCGGGTGTTGGACCCCCATTCGGACAAGTCACTTGACAATTACTTGACAATTCAGCCTAAGCAGACACCCGAAGAGGTGTTCGTCGGTGTGCGAAATGAGAGTGAGGAGACGGCGAAACGCCTTGATAGGAGCGGAGATCATGAGTTGGT
>CAWAIH010000019.1:0-177500 GCA_963781915.1 uncultured Nitrospiraceae bacterium
CCAGGAGATCCCGCTGTTCCGTCAGCAACATATCTTCCCGATAGATTTCGTGGCTGATGGCTCTGGCACTGTTTACGGCCAAAGTAATGTGACCGGCATGCTGCATCCGCGCCACGTCATAGGAATCCCGCATGACCTGCTCAATCTCATCGCTGAACCAGACATCCACGGCCTTATTTACAAGCCCGCTTGCGACCAGTGCAAGGAGCACCGTCGGAATGAGCGAAAAGCCGATGAAGGCCGCCACCAACTTTGTTCGAAATCCCGACCCAAATAGCCGATGCCGCCGCTCGAAATAGGCCTTGATGAGGTTGCGGGAGAGCAGCAGCAGCAGGACGACAAACCCGATCAGATCGAGGTTGAGAAGCAGGAGCACGAATGCGTAGCTGGTCGTCGGCAGAAAGGAATCTGTTTCCTCGCCACCGGGAGCCACGACCTGGGAGTAGTAAAAGGTCAAAGCCAGACAGGGGAGCAGCAGAATCAGGACGATCCAGACAGGGCGCAAATGCATCTTTCCAGGTTCCGGCTCCGGGGCAGATATGGATAGCCGTGAAGATTGGCTGCCTCCAGCAAGAGCTGGCGCGACTCTGGTCATGGAATCACGGTTCGGGTTTGTTCCGGGAAGAGAGGCTATGTCTTTATCGATATCATTCACATCCGGCATTCCCGATTATCGGTATCACGACGTATGGGAAAAAGAATATTCACAGGCACGTCTGGAGTCGACAGGCGGCAGGGGGTATTACTCTCCTTCGCCAGCATGACCCCGCTTGGAAGAGGGGGGCATGAATGGCAAGGAGAGCCCTCCGAAGCCTTAGCGTAGGAGGGCTACGGAGAGTTCCGCATTCCTAGTAGGATGACCCCTCGCGGGATCGCGGGGAGCGTCACTACTTGGCAGCCAAACTCACGTACTTCATGCGAAGGGCGTAGAGCATATCCCGCAGCACCGCTTGTTCTTCCGTCGTGAGATTGCCCTTGGTCTTCTCTTCCAAGACTGAGAGCAAGTCGATAATGTCTTTCGCTTGCGGCAGGTTCGGCGGCAACGGGGGCTGCTGGGGATCCAGCTGTTCCCCCATCAACATCATCGAAGAGCTGCCCAGTGAAATGACGAAGGATGAAAAGGTGACGGGAATGCCTGAACCTTGGTGAGGATCGGAGGGCGCCGCTTCCTCGTGGGGCTGTACACCCGACGTAGCAGGCGAAGCGGCAGAGGGGCGATCGGGTCCACTCCCGCCCCGCCGATCCCGAACGACAAATCCTTCTTCTTGTTCTGCGGCCACAGGCCTGTCCCCCGCTCCAGATGCAGCGACCGTACCCTACCATAGGCCCTAGAGTGGCGCAAGCCGCGTGGACGGATGCGCAAGCTGTGTGGCTGGTTGAAACCTGGTAACGATTCAGGTAGATAGCCTGAACCCCTTCGGCCTGTGCCCCTAGCATTCAGCCTGAACACCTGACAGTAGTTACGAAGCCTGTCGAGAACCGGGTATAATGAGCGCCCAACTGTATCTGACCATGAGGGCAACCATGTCGGAACGATTTCATGCACTCGTCAAATTGATGGCCGCATTGCGCGCGCCGGAGGGATGCCCCTGGGACCGCAAGCAAACACATGAATCGCTGAAACCCTATCTGCTCGAAGAAACTTACGAAGTGTTAGAAATTCTCGACCGGCAGGACCAGACCAAACTTCCGGAGGAACTGGGCGATGTGTTGCTGCAAGTGCTCTTTCATAGTCAGATCGCGGCAGAGGCAGGCAGCTTTACCATCGAGGACGTGCTCGATCAATTGGCCGACAAACTGATTCGACGGCATCCCCACGTGTTTGGGAATGGAGTGGGAGACCCGACTCCAACGAATGCCGATCAAGTGGTCGCACGATGGGAGGACATCAAACGGACGGAACGCCAGGCGTCCGGTCGACCGGACTCGGTACTCGACGGAGTGCCACCGACCTTGCCGGCCCTCCTGAGAGCCTATCAACTTCAAGCCCGGGCATCACGTGTCGGCTTCGATTGGACCCATGACGCGAAGGGCTTCGATCAGGTCCTCGGCAAGATCGAGGAAGAGATCCAGGAGCTTCGTCTGGCGATTCGGGCCCCCATGTCGAACCAGACAGAGTTTGACGGCGGCGCCGCAACAGCTCGACAAGCGCAGATCGTTGCAGAGTTCGGCGATGTGGTGTTTTCACTTGTGAATCTCGCCCGTTTCATTAAAGTGAATCCGGAAGACGCCCTGCGTCAAGCCGCCAACCGGTTTGTCGAACGATTTCAGTTCATCGAAGCCCAGGCGACCGCGTCAGGCCGTACGGTTGGAGACCTTTCGTTCGCAGAAATGGATCGATTGTGGGACGAAGCCAAGAAGCAGAGTTCTGTCACCGTCACCGAGGAACGTCGTTATGAGTGAGGAGTCGAAGAATCCCTACCAAGAAGGCAAGCGTGCCGGAATTCACCCCTTGATCGTCATCTTCGGCGTGTTGTTAGGACTCTGGCTGTTTGTGTTCCTCATCGTGCCCGGCTCGAAGAACAAGCAAGCTGCCGGAACGGAAGGACCAACCGGACCGACCATCGAAGATCCCGAGGCGGCGCCGGTGCTCTTCAAAGTTCAGACCACCATTTTGGAAATGAATGCCATCAGTCTTACTGTCCCTCCGGAAGCAACCGACAGCCAAATTGCCGGGCTCTTGAAGCGGTTTAAAAATGATCGGCTTGCAGGCACCTTGACCGAGCTCTTGCCCGCCACAACGCCAGGCCACAAACTGGGGAACCATGCCATCGCCGATATCTACATTGTGTCCGATGCGCAATATGCACAGCCCGACGTGATCCGCACCCTGACCCGCGGCGCGCATGCGCCTGGCAACCTCTATCCCCAAGCCGTTCCCTTTGAGACGGCGATGGAAGCCATCCGCGGGCACTATCGCATCGATCTCAACGACACCGGGAATCCCGACAGCGCCTCCCTCGGCTTTGCCGATGAGTCGGGGGTGCATTCGCGTCAGTATCGAAAAATCTTTTAGCAAGCTGCTGAAAAAGGGGACGGGGTAGCCTGGCCGTCCTCCTGCTCGCGGAACGCGCACGATAAGAATGTGCTCGTTCGACGCGCGCAATCGAGGATCGACCAGGCTACCCTTGAAAGTGAAATAGGGGATCAGGAAAGCGCGCGCAGTTGGGATTATCCCAGCCATCCCTTATGAAGTGATGGTCACCTGCGGCCTTGCCTGCGGAAAGGCGCGTCTTGGCGCGCCGGGGTGGGCGGGTGGAAGGCTGCCCTTTTTGAGCAGCCTGCAGCAGGACAACCGCGCGAGACAAGTAGGACGAGTAACTAGGAAAATAGTTCGAGGCCCAAAATTTTCGGAACTTCGAATCGTGCCTTTCTGGCAGTATTCATGCTTCACTGTTCGACAAGCGCAGAAAATTATCGTGCCGCCGTTCTCGCGGTTGAGCACATGGTAGGCGTGTCCGGCGACGTGTTCGACTGGAATGCGAGGCATGGATAGGAGCACGAACGCCAAACTGCAGCCGGGTAGCGAGAGAATAGTTGTTGTCCCCGTTTCTTTCTCGCAACGTACACGCACGCCCGGTCGACGATACGCTGCCAGAGGCGCCTCGACTCAGCCCAATCGAGAGGCCGATACCATCAACACGGTCGACTCCCACATCCATGTCTATCACAATCCTCTCTGCCTCACGAGCGATCGCGGTGCCTGTGCAGAAGGCGTAGCACCCGTATCACACGATCTCGTTTCCGCCCTATCTGAATCCCAACCCGCCACGTACCTTGATCTCCTCTTGAGCCTGCTGGGCCCAGAGAAGTTGTCAGCCACACCTAGGGAAATTTCGTAACCCTTTGTGGGTACGCTGTGCCCCGAATGGGGAATAGTATCGAGCGCCAGGTCATGCGACATTCAACCCGCCATTTTATAGACCCAGTGATGTGTTTGGCTTTTTGAATTCCGACGAGTGCTTGTCCCTGTTGCGTAGCAGCGCGGGTGTGGCCACCGAGAGTGTAGTGTGATCTCCACGACCTTTAGCGTGAGGACTCATCAGGCCAAGCATGCTCAACAGCCGAGCGTGTGAGAGTCAGTCCTGGGGAGAGCGGATGGTGGTGCCGTAGCTGTGCCGTTGGTTCGGCTGTTGATGCGGTGATGGTGGTTGACCGTGTACCGTCCCCGTTCCCGCAGCATGACTCGTCCACCGTTTACGTTGGTTATCGAATGTTTTACCGAGGTAATGAGGTAGTACCGTGCGCCGGTTTCGCGCTCTTAGTGCTCTGTGGCTGATCTTCTGGATGCTTGTCATCCCGCTGTTCCACGTCCACACTGATGCGGATCAACGGGACGGAAAGCAAGTTGGAGCGTTCCACACCATCTTCACACCAGCCCTGGATGGCGAATATGGGCATCCTGTTCATGCGCATGATGCTCCGATGATTCAGCCGCTGGGTTTCCCATTCCTCAACGCATTCTCAGGTCTCTTGGGCCACCCCGAACTTGGGTTCTCGTTTCTCCACTCCTCTCCAGACAGCCCATTGGCCAAGCAGGCCATGGTCAATCTCGTTCTCGCTGAGTACTTCAATGTCAATCTGCTGACCATTCCTTGCCGTTTCATACGTCAGGATATTTCCCCTCCGCCCGTAATGGCGCTCCTTGCAACCTCTCTTCCAGATCGCGCTCCCCCAGCTGTTTCCGTCTAAGTCGATTTCACCAGAATCGTTCACATAAACCAGCCTTTTGTGGCTGGGAGCATGCGCGGAGGCTCTGTAAGTAATACGTGTCCGCGCAACCGACCGATACAGCGTCGGCGCGTGCGGGACAGCAGTCACAGTATCGTGTTTCCCATGCTTCTGAGCCGGCAGAAGCGAGTAACTGCACAACCGGAAGGAGCGGGATCATGTATTTACCTTTCTGAAGATGTCACGTCTTACTGTGCAGACAATGCAGCAGACTTCATTCACGGAGTGAGTTGCGGAGGGGGCTCTACACTTCCATTTCGGAAGCAGGACGGAGCCCGGATTAAACATTTTCATAACCTGGTTTCACAAAGGAGGAAGTTATGGCACACGGTAGCAATGGCAATGACGTGATGGAGGGTACTGCGGGGAACGACATCCTCGAGGGCGGCGCGGGGGACGACGGGCTCATTGGCGGCGTCGGCGATGATGCACTGGATGGCGGCTCGGGCAACGATAGCCTGGAGGGCGACGCGGGCGACGACCGGCTTCTCGGCGGCACGGGCGATGACTCGCTGAATGGCGGGCTGGGCGACGACAGCCTCGATGGGGGCTCGGGCAATGACAGTATGAGTGGTGGGGTGGGCAACGACACCTATCGGGTGGACAGTGCGAGCGATGTGGTCATCGACTCCTCCCTCAGCGCAGGGGGGACGGACCGGGTGATCTCGTCCGTCGATTACACGCTGGGCAACTATGTGGAGGATCTGGATCTGACCGGCGGGGCCCTGCGCGGCACCGGCAATCTGTTCAATAACCACATGCGAGGCAACGCCGGCAACAACGACTTGTCGGGAGGGAAAGGCGACGACATCCTGGAGGGCAACGCGGGCGACGACCGGCTTCTCGGCGGCACGGGCGATGACTCGCTGAATGGCGGGCTGGGCGACGACAGCCTCGATGGGGGCTCGGGCAATGACAGTATGAGTGGTGGGGTGGGCAACGACACCTATCGGGTGGACAGTGCGAGCGATGTGGTCATCGACTCCTCCCTCAGCGCAGGGGGGACGGACCGGGTGATCTCGTCCGTCGATTACACGCTGGGCAACTATGTGGAGGATCTGGATCTGACCGGCGGGGCCCTGCGCGGCACCGGCAATCTGTTCAATAACCACATGCGAGGCAACGCCGGCAACAACGACTTGTCGGGAGGGAAAGGCGACGACATCCTGGAGGGCAACGCGGGCGACGACCGGCTTCTCGGCGGCACGGGCGATGATACGCTGAATGGCGGGCTGGGCGACGACAGCCTCGATGGGGGCTCGGGCAATGACAGTATGAGTGGTGGGGTGGGCAACGATACCTATCGGGTGGACAGTGCGAGCGATGTGGTCATCGACTCCTCCCTCAGCGCAGGGGGACGGACCGGGTGATCTCGTCCGTCGGGGTGGACAGTGCGAGCGATGTGGTCATCGACTCCTCCCTCAGCGCAGGGGGGACGGACCGGGTGATCTCGTCCGTCGATTACACGCTGGGCAACTATGTGGAGGATCTGGATCTGACCGGCGGGGCCCTGCGCGGCACCGGCAATCTGTTCAATAACCACATGCGAGGCAACGCCGGCAACAACGACTTGTCGGGAGGGAAAGGCGACGACATCCTGGAGGGCAACGCGGGCGACGACCGGCTTCTCGGCGGCACGGGCGATGACTCGCTGAATGGCGGGCTGGGCGACGACAGCCTCGATGGGGGCTCGGGCAATGACAGTATGAGTGGTGGGGTGGGCAACGACACCTATCGGGTGGACAGTGCGAGCGATGTGGTCATCGACTCCTCCCTCAGCGCAGGGGGGACGGACCGGGTGATCTCGTCCGTCGATTACACGCTGGGCAACTATGTGGAGGATCTGGATCTGACCGGCGGGGCCCTGCGCGGCACCGGCAATCTGTTCAATAACCACATGCGAGGCAACGCCGGCAACAACGACTTGTCGGGAGGGAAAGGCGACGACATCCTGGAGGGCAACGCGGGCGACGACCGGCTTCTCGGCGGCACGGGCGATGATACGCTGAATGGCGGGCTGGGCGACGACAGCCTCGATGGGGGCTCGGGCAATGACAGTATGAGTGGTGGGGTGGGCAACGACACCTATCGGGTCGATCGGGGTGCGGGAGCTGGGCGGGTCGCACTCTGACCCAGCGGTGTCCCGTCCACCTATCCAGTAGGGCATCCGGGTTAGACCCGCCACCGTTTCCACGCTCAGTCTTAACCTCGACCTTAACCTTCCGGAACGCCGCTGCCTAACTACAGTCCAACCAACGTCTTAATCTCTGCCCGCAAGGTCTCTCGCTGTTCAGTCGCCCAGGTGATCGAGTCGTGGGAACAGATGAACCAGTGGCCCTGTGTAGGGGGCGACGACTATGTCGCGGCGCTCCGACAACATGCTGTCGGCTTCGGCGATGCGGAGTTTTTCGTCTGCGATATGCCGCGACAAGCATTTCGAAATCATGAGTTGCTGCCCCGGCGTTCCTGCGACGGCTCCAAAAATCTTGCCACGAAGCACATCCAATTCATCCGGAATGGACACCTTCACGCGCACAGCCTGGGCAGTTGCCCAGGAGGCCCGTTGGATCGAGTAGTCATAGGAAAACGCCTGCTCGTGAGGTTCGCGAACGGGTCCGGTCACATCGATGATTTTTATTCGAGTATCCATGGCAATTCCTTGTCTAGAGGTAGGGGTACAGGCCGAAGGGGTTCAGGCTGAAGTGCTCGGAAATCCGACCTGCAGTCTTCGGCCTAGAAGCCTTCAGCCTGAGCCCCTTCAGCCTATCTACCTGAGTCGTTACGTGTCGAATTACGATCGTTCTCCAGACAGATAGCGCAATACCCGCTCGGCGGCGACCGCTCCGTCGCGGATACAATCCGGTATCCCGACGCCTCGATAGCCGGCGCCGGTGAGGACCAGTCCTCCATAGCGACTGAGTGCTGCTTCAATCTGGTTCAGCCGTTCGAGATGTCCCAGCGTATACTGCGGCATGGCTCTCATCCAGCGATTGACTTCGACAAACCCCGGCTCCGCGGTTACGCCGCACATAGTGGCCAACTCTGCCCTGACCCGCTTTACTAAGGCTTGGTCATCCAATTGTAGGATAGCCTCTCGCCCGACTCCTCCGACATAACAACGAACCAGGAGTTGATCCGGCGGAGCGCGGTGTGGCCACTTGAGCGATGTCCAAGTCGCTGCAATAAGGTCGCGCCCTTCTACCCTCGGGACGACAAACCCAAAGCCTTCAGCCGTGCCGGACACCGATGCACGGGGATAGGCCATTGCAATCGTCGCTGTAGAAGAATAGGGAATCATCTCCAGCAATCCGCCGGCAATGGGGGTGAGGGGACGAACCAATTCTGCCGACACATAGGCCGGGGTTGCCAGCACGAGACTGTCCACGGACAGGGCCGAGCCGTCATTGAGGATGACGTCGTACATCCAGCGGCCTGGTTGATGGGAACGTACCCGCAATGCATCGACGACGTAATGTCCCCTGAGCGTGACGCCTTGGTCTGTCAATCGGTGGACAAGGGCAGCGACTAGATCGGACAACCCGTTTTTCAGGCTGATGAACATCGTCCGCTTCGGACCGGAGCGCGTGGCAGGTGGGCCGTCTTTCCGAGACGCCATCATTCCGCGAATCACACTCCCGTACTGTTGTTCCAAATCGACAAATCGTGGGAAGGTGGCCTGCAGGCTCATCTGTTCCGCGTCTCCCGCGTAGATACCGGCCATCAGGGGCTCGATCATCCGCTCGAACGCCTGCCGACCAATCCGCCGCCGGAAGAAGCTGGCCAAGGACTCATCTTCCGGTGACCGCTTCACCGGCATTGCCAGATCCAGTCCCATCCGTGCGAGCCCTGCCCAACTCAAGAGTCCACTTCGGAGAAACGGCCCCAGCTGACTGGGGGCAATCATCACCAATCCTTCAGGGAGTTCATGCAGGCGGCCACGTGAGTAGACAGAGGCTCTCTTGCCTGTCTCGTTGGTGTTGATGAGTTGATCGGTCAACCCCAATTTGCCGCAGAGCTCGAGTCCGGCTGGTTTCTGAGACAGAAAGGAATCGGGTCCTGCCTCCGTCACGAGATCGCCGACCCGATGGGTGACGATCTTGCCTCCCCAGACGGGAGCGCTATCGACTACGGTGCAGCGGATCGGGATACCGGCAGCAGCAGCTCGTTCCTGAAGGGAAAAGGCAGTCGAGAGACCTGAAATCCCTCCACCGATGACGGCGACGGTGCGGAGGTTGCTCACAATCTAGCCCGCATTATTCATGACAGTTCGTGGCGAAATCGCGCAGTCGCGTTGTGAGACGGGCATGCGGAGCATAGGGGACTGGCTCCGACGTCTGCGGCGGTGCCTGTCCCATCGTTCCTCTGAACGGGGACAGGCGCCAAAGTAAGAAGGGCGCCAGTCCCCAACAGTACGTTGAGGGGCCGAGCGGCGAGCCTGCCCGCCGAAGGTACGTCGTCACCGCGCTTGCGAGGTCGAGCGCCATTGACATGATCTTGGCGCGAAGAAAACTTCCATAGTGGGTGTTGTCTTCTCGCTCCGCGATTGCAGGAGAAGTGTTCATGAATAATGCGGGCTAAGACAGAGGGAGGATTCGTGTGCCGTAAGCACAGAGGCCAAAGTGTCGATGAGCGCAGCCGAATCGTTCAGCATCGCGATTCGTTCGAGTTGGAGGCCTCGACCAGCGGCGAACCGTTTCAATTCGATATCGATATCGTAGAGCGTTTCCACATGGTCGCAAAGAAAACCGATCGGCGCGACCAATACTTCTTGCCGCCCATTGCGCGCCAGCTCGTTCACGACCGACTCCACGGTCGGCCCCAGCCACGTTTCTCCCGATCGGCCCTGGCTTTGGTAGGCAAAGAGCGTAGGCCTGCCGCCCAGTAGCGCAGTCACCGCTTCAACCGTGCCTTTCACCTCGTCGGGATATGGATCCTTCATTGCCACGATACGCTCCGGCAGGCTATGGGCTGTAAAGAGTACCGGCACGGTCGCTCGCACGTCGGCAGGGAATTTCAGTAACGATTGGTGGATGTTCTCGACAATCCCCGCAATCAGTCCTGGATGTTGGTGCCAACTGCCGACGTAACTCACAGGGCAGGTACTCTGGAGCGCAGACCGTGCCTCTTCCACTTTCTTTCGATAGGCGCCGGTGCTCAGAGAGGACTGTTGGGGGGCCAGGCAGAGGCCGATGATCTGTGCTGGATCGTCGGCGAGCAATTCGGCATAGGTCTCCTTGATAAAGGGATGCCAATGCCGTAACCCAACATAGACTCGATATTGCCCGTCACCGGATTCATTCAATCGGTGCTCGAGCTTCTTCGCTAGATCCTTGGTGATCTCGACTGCCGGGGACTTCCCGCCCGTTGCCCGATACCGTTCCCGAATCTCTTCGACCAGTTCAGGCGGCGTGGGACGGCCACCCCGCACATCCAGGAGAAACGGCTCCACATTCTCCAGGCTATCCGGCCCACCCATGGCCATCAGGAGAACGGCGATTGGACGTTGCGATTCCGACATCGTTCCTCGTAGTTCGTGAAGCGTGAAGCGTATCTCGTTCAAGGGTTTCAAGTTGCAAGTTTCTAGTTTCACGTTTTCGGAGCGTGTTTCCTAGCAACATGAAACCTGAAACGAGAAACTCCACTCCCAAACGAACGACGCTTCACGCTTCACGCTTCACATTTTCATAGCGTTGACTCAGCTTATGCACCATGTCGATGGTCGCGGCCACATGTTCGATTGGTGTTGTGGGTAGGATTCCATGACCCAAATTAAAGATATGCCCAGGGCGACCGCCGGCCCGGCGAAGAATATCTGCCACGCGCCGTTCGATTTCATGCAACGGGGCAAACAACGCGAGGGGGTCGAGGTTCCCCTGCACGGCCACGTCATGTCCCACGGTCGCCCAGGCCTCATCGAGATGGATGCGCCAGTCGACTCCGATGACATCGCCGCCCGCTTCTCGCATCTGAGGCAGCATGGCCGAAGTGCCGGTGCCGAAATGAATCATCGGCACGCCTTCCCGTTTCAGTCCCTCAAAAATCAATTGGACATGCGGCATCACATACTCGACATAGTCGCCGACCGAAAGGCAACCCACCCAACTGTCGAACAGTTGAATCGCCTGCGCGCCGGCTTTGATCTGCCGTCTCAGATAGCCTGTGATGACCCGCGCAAACTTGTCCATGAGCTGGTGCCACGCCTTCGGTTCGCCATACATCAATTGCTTGGTGAGGAGATAGTTCCGCGAGCTTCCTCCTTCGATCGCATAACTGGCGAGTGTAAACGGCGCCCCGGCAAATCCAATCAGCGGCACTCTCCCAATCAGGGCGTGCCGAGCCTGGCGAATAGCTTCGGCCACGTAGTCGAGTTCACCGCCGTCGATGATGTTGAGCCGTTCAACGTCTGCTTGGTTTCGCACCGGATTGTGGATAACCGGTCCCTCGCCTGCTGCGAATTCCAGGCTGAGCCCCATCGGTTCGAGCGGTAATAGGATGTCGGCAAAAATAATGGCGGCATCGAGCGGAAAGCGATCGATCGGCTGGAGTGTGACTTGCGCCGCCAACTCGGGCGTTTTGCATAGCTCAAGGATCGAATGTTTTGCGCGGAGGGCGCGATACTCTGCCATATACCGGCCTGCCTGGCGCATGAACCAGACCGGCGTACAATCGACCGGCTCACGCCGGCAAGCTTTCAGGAAGCGTTCGTTGATCATTTCGGCATTCTAGAGACGAGGGGGCGAGGGTGTCAATTCGCAATGACCGGGCTCCACTTCGTTAATCGTCAGGACTCTCACGTTTACCATTGAACGATTAACGTTTAACGAACGGGCCGCATGCGGCCCCGGTTGACAGGGTGTGAATCTCTCTACTAGACTGCAAAATCCCGCTGGGAGCTGGGAGACAATCTTGATCATGAGGAATACAGGGAGGCCCGAATCCGGATGGCAAAGAAAACGACGAGTGAATCGGACGAAACCAGACTGAAAAAGAAGGTGGCGGCAAAATTGACCGGCCACAAGGATGCCAAAGTGGACGAGGCCCTTCGTTCGCTGAAGAAACGGCTGAAGCGGACACAACGGAAACGGCGTACATTAGCGCTGCGCAAGAAAAATTCTGCGAGCAAGAAAACGGCTGCTCCCGCTGCAAAGTAGTCTTTCTGTCTTGGCAGTCGACGGGTTAATGAATTGTTAAGGTAGTAATAGGCATGGAACCATCACGACCGACAGAAGCAAGCGCGATTCCCACCGATTCAGAGACGGTGACCGATGCATTGACCGATCAGGTGGCGGCGGAGTTTACAGGGGAGCCGCAGGTATCGGCAGAGCTGCCGGCGGAACCGACCGAGCAGGTCGTCCTTGAAGAAGAGCAGGTCAAGGATGAGATCGAGATCCAGATCGACCTGCTTAAGGATCCTGATTGGGTAGTCCGTCGCGAGGCTGCCATCACTCTTGGAGAAATGGGTGATGAGCGTTGCGTGGAACCGCTGTGTCATGCATTGCGCGACGGTGACTGGCAAGTTCGGGAAGTGGCGATCGAGGGGTTGGGGCAGATTGGTTCTCCCGCCGTTGAATTGCTGATCAAGTTGCTCCGCGATTGGGACGTCCGGAAGTATGCGCTTGCCGCATTAGGGAAGATTCGCGACGAGCGGGTGCTCGATCCGCTGATGCTTCAGCTGAAAAATGACGAGTTCAAAGACGATGCGCTCAACGCGTTGGTCGAGCTGGGTGAACCGGCGTTGCCGCGATTGGTCACAGCGCTGAAAGACAAAGACGAAATGGTCCGAAAGCAAGCGGTGCTGGCCTTGGGGCGAATCAAAGATGCCAAGGCGATCGACCCTCTGATCGACATGCTTGCTGACAGCGATTGGTTTACCCGCTTGACATCTGCGGCGGCGCTCGAAGCGATTGGCGATGACCGGGGCCGAGAAGCAATCAAGCCGTTGATGAAGGATCCGGATATGGTAGTCCGGATGCGGGTGGAGCGGATTCTCGCGAAGTGGAAGAAACAGCCGGCAGGACGCTGAAAAAGCCCGCCAGCTTCGTTCTCGACTCATCGAAATCCTCAACGTACCCCCGAGGGTACGCCTCCGGTTTCGATTCGCCTGCGGCCTTGCTGACGGCCTTTTTGAGCGTCCTGCTAGGCCCTACCTATTTAGTTGACGGTCGACTTCCCGCTGAATCTCGTCGAGTTTCTTGAGCGATACCGGTTTCCCCATCGACAATTCCAGTCGCACTTCACGAAGCGTTCCGGTCAACGTCCGCAGGGCAAGGGTCGATTCGTCTTGCTTCACGCCTTTCGTGGCATTCTCCAGCGTGTCGGCCGCCTCGCCTAATTGCTTGGCGGCTTCCCCGAAGTTTTTATCGAACAGTTCTGATTTCGCCTGCACCACCCGAGACTTGGTGTCGATCAGTCCCTGCCGCCTCCGCAAGTCCCGCTCGATGCCCATTGTGGTGTCGATGATATTGCGCGATGTGTCTTTGAGCGAATGTTGGAGATCGGAGGCCGTTTCTTGCAGCGTGCCGGCTGGACGTTGGCCGAAGTAGAATCCGAGACCAAACGAGGCGGCGATCAGGGTAAGAACGGCGAGGAATTTCCACATCACACGATCCTTTCAGCTAACAGGCTGCGAAGTAATTCATGAGGTCTCGCTGGCCGGTCTCGTCTGTTTTGTCTCCCTGGTGTATCCGCTTAGTCTGATTTAATCAAGCACACCGGACAGACGAAACAGACCAGACAGGCCACCATCTTGTTTCAGCGTCCTGCTAACGACCCTTGGGGGCGGTGCTGGAACGGCGTAGTTGTTGGAGCAGACTGCCTGCGGCAGCTAAGGCGAATGGAGAGATCCGGGTCTTGCAGGGTCTTTTTGAGCAGCGGCATCACCGGTGCGCCGATCTTGCCGAGCGCTTTTGCAGCCAGGAGACGTGGTTGTGGCTGTTGGTCTTGCAGGAGCGTCTGTAGGATGGCCACCGCTTGCTTGTCGGAGGTGGCCGCCAGCGTATGGGCTGCCGCTGCCCGGATGGAAGGGTCCGCGTGTTTCGCCAAGTCTGCGGCGAGTGAAATGGCCGATGTATCGCCCAACCTCAGCAATCCCTCTACCGCGCTGGCCCGTACCTGCATATTGGCATCGCGCGTGAGAACCCGCAGCAGCAGGTGATTATCGCGAATTCCCAGCCGCCCAAGACTCGTCGCTGCCACCGCGCGCACGTGCGCGCTTTCGTCCCCTAGGGCATGGGTGAGTGGCGCAACGCCCCCGGCTTGTCCATAGTCTCCCAATGCGCCGGCGGCAAATGCGCGAACCGATGGCTCAGGGTCGTATACGCCTTGGCTCAGAACCGATAGGCTCGATGGGCGTTTCAGCCGCCCCAATGCTCCTAAGGCTGCCATGCGGACTTCGGGGTCCGGAAGCGTTACCGCTCCGGTGATATCGGTCAGCATGTCCTGTTTGCCGAGCCGATACAATGCGGCATAGGCGAACACGGCTTCAGGCCCGTCGTCGACTCTTGCTACCTCGATGAGGTAGGGCATGATGTCGGTGATATGGGCTTCACTGAGCGCGTTCATGGCAGCAATTCGCACGGCTGGCATCGCGTCGTTCAGGGCCCGTCGCAAGGGGCCGGACTTCCCTGCGAGTCCTGCTTTGCCGATAGCGTCTGCGGCACGAGCCCGTACCAGGACCGATGTGTCGAGCAGCCCATCTTCCAGGACGGCTTGTGTTTCCGGGAGGCCGAGTTCAGCCAGGATTGTGTAGGCCGCGATCCGCACATATTCCTGTGAGTCGCGGACATGGCTCGTCAGAAAACTGAGCGCCATGGGCCGTAGCAGGGCCGGATCATCAGGTTGATCTGCAGGGACGAGCCGTTGATAGAGCGTGAGGGCTTCTTCCGGTCGCCCTAGTTTGAGGGAGCTATGGAAGGCCAAGCGGATAAACGGTTTCGATGTGGCGGTCTCAGGCGGAAGTGACTGCCAGAGCTTCAGGACCTGGCCGTATTCGGCACGGTTGAAGAATTCTGTGGCCTCACGTTCGAGGGCTGAGCCGGTCTGCGCCGTTAGCGTGCCTGCGTCGGCAAGGAGCGGGCTTACGAGAATTGAGACAAGTGTGAGTCGCAGGAGCCCTTGTAGCTGTGCGGTGGCAATGTAGCAACGGGCTTTCTCAAACATGTGAAAGGTGAAACGTGAAAGGTGAAACGTAGAACTGCCGAGTGCTCTTTCTTCGAAACCGTTCACGTCTATCGTTTCACGTTTCACGAATCGCCGGGCAGCCCATTACCATGCCGAAGGCGCGAGCACCATCGCGGGCGCATACATCGTATCGACGTACTCCTTGACCATCCGTTTGGTGCAGAAACGGGGAGCATTGGTTCGAAGGCTTTCCTTCATGAGCTGCAACCAGCCGCGGGGTATCCCATCCAGGTCTCGTTGATAGTAGAGGGGACTGGCCTCTTGTTCCAGTATGCGGTAGAGCTGTTGCGCGTCATGTTCGTCCTGGGCTTGAATGTCCTGGTTCCCGATCAAGGGCTCAATGCCCCATCCGTTGGCTCCGTTAAACCCTTCAGGCCACCAGCCATCAAGGACACTGAGGTTGATGACACCGTTGAGTGCGGCCTTTTGCCCGCTCGTTCCGCTTGCCTCCAAGGGAAAGCGAGGAGTATTGAGCCAAATGTCGACCCCTTGGACGAGGAACTTCGCCAGATGCATATCGTAGTTCTCTACGAACGCCACGTGTCCACCCAATTGGTGGTCGTCGCAAAAGCGCAAGACTTCATGAATGAAATAGCGGCCAGGCTCATCGGCCGGGTGGGCCTTGCCGGCAAAAATCAGTTGGACCGGGCGCCACTGGTTATGAAGTAATCGTTTCAGTCGTTCGAGATCGCGGAACAACAGAGTCGCCCGCTTGTAGGTGGCAAAGCGCCTGGCGAAGCCGATGGTGAGCGCTTCAGGGTCGAGCAGCGTGCCTCGCGTCAGAACCTGCGAGGGCTGGAGCTGGCCTTGCATCCAGCCGCTCCTGGCCCGTTCCCGGATGAAACTCATGAGTTTGCGTTTCATGGTTTGGCGTACGGCCCAGAGTTCCTGGTCCGGGATATCCAGGACCCGTTGCCACATCGCTTTTTCATCGCATTTCTCCGCCCAATCCGGGCCGAGATGTTTGCCGTAGAGTTGGTTGAGTTCCGGCGCGATCCAGGTCGGCGCATGGATGCCATTGGTCACGCTGCGGATTGGGATTTGTTCGGTCGGTAGTCCGGGCCACATATGCCGCCACATTTCTCGCGAGACTCGACCGTGCTCACGACTGACTCCGTTCACATGGGCGGCCAGCCGGATGGCGAGCGCGGTCATGTTGAATCCCTGCCCTTGGGATTCAGGGGTGTCTCCCAGGCGAAGGAAATCTTCTCGCGAGAGACCTAACTGTTCCCAGTAGCCGGCGAAGTACCGGTCCATGAGGTGATGAGGAAATACGTCGTGACCTGCCGGCACCGGTGTATGGGTGGTAAACACCGTGCTCTGGCGGATGGTCTCGCAGGCGTCCGCGTGTGTCGATCCCTTCTGGATCAATTCGCGAATGCGCTCCAACGTGAGGAAGGCGGAGTGACCCTCATTGGCATGCCAGACCGTCGGTGCGATGCCCAATGAACGAAGCATACGGACACCGCCGATACCCAACAGAAACTCCTGACAAAGGCGCATCTCCTGATCGCCTCCATATAAGCGAGCTGAGAGGGCTCGGTTTTCAGGGCTGTTCTCCGGGACGTCTGTGTCGATGAGGTAGAGAGGTACCCGACCAACGAGCACTTTCCAGACGGATGCCGCCACGACCCGGCTACCGATCTCGATCGTAATCCTGCACGCGTTTCCTGATGGAGTGAGGGCGGGATGAATAGGCGATTCTGCTTGTTTGAATGGAGCGTAAGCCGCTTCCTGCCATCCCTCCGGCGTGATCCGCTGCCGAAAATATCCTTGTGGATACATGAATCCGATTCCTACCAGGGGCACACCCAGATCGCTGGCTTCCTTACAATGGTCCCCGGCAAGAATGCCCAGACCACCACTGTAGATGGGGATGGATCTATGCAGACCAAATTCCGCAGAGAAATAGGCGATGGAGGGGGCGTTCAAATCGCCATGCTGTGTTTTAAACCAACTGTGTTTGTTCTGAAGGTATTCGTCGAATAACTTGAGGACGGCAGAGTACATCCGCATATACGAGGGATCTTGGGTGAGGTGCATGAGTCGGTCTGGCCTGACTTTGGCCAGTAGTTCGACGGGGTTGTGGTGGGTCAGCACCCAGAGGGTTGGATCGATGTGCTCAAACAGCCGACGGGCCTCCGGAGTCCAACTCCACCAAAGATTCGACGCTAATTCTTCGAGACGGGAGAGACTGGTTGGAATGCTGTTTGGTAAGTCGGCTGCTGTCCGCGAGTTATCCACTGAACCTCCTCATTGCTGATATCGAAGTCGGCGTTGTCGTGTGAGAACGGTCTAACAGGCTGCGGAAAATCCCTGTGTGTATGCCGGAAATTCATTAGTCTGCACGTCTTGGAAAACGAGAAAACGCTCTTGCAGGATGCTCAAAAAGGCTGTCCAGCAAGGCCGCAGCGAGTAAAGACCGGAGGCGTACCCTCTGGGGTACGTTGAGGATCTGAACGATGCGAGAACGACGCTGGCGGACTTTTTCAGCATCCTGCTAAGCTCACGCGTGACCAGCCTTATGCCAAGATGTCCATTCATCTGAGAATGCCACGGAGGCGTACCGTTCGCCAAGTATTTTAGCAACTCGGTTCATCAGCTTGGCGATTTGTTGCATATCCTCCTGGGGAAGATCTTGGCGAAATCGGGGATGGAGCCCCCACCGAGTTTCCACTTCTTCTCCGGCAACGGTCGAAATGACGCTCACCAGTTTAATTTCGCTTCCTGTCGGACCTTGGGGGCCAGGCGTTGCGGTGAGGAATGGTGAGGCGGACGGGGTATGGGTCGCCACGGGGACCTCCGCACCGACTGTGGCGGCTGGAGGGAGATCTCCGGCCAAGATGGCTTTGATGGCTGGAATCACGGCGCTCGCGCAGAGCGTTGCGGCGGAGGATACCTGAGCGTTTTCTGCAATTCCCATCGCGTCGGCGACTCGCCCGCCAAAGGCTTTCAACATCTCGTCTTTTACAGGACTGTCATCAGTAGCGAGGAACCGAAACCGCTCATAGGTCTGCCGACTCTCCGACACAGCCGCACCGACTGTGAGCATGATTTCCATTTGATCGGCGCCGGAACCGAATGCCGGCTCCAACACATTCTTCAATTGCAGGGTGACGGCATCTTCAAGGCTGTCCATGAACTGAGGCTGGTCTTTGATCGGCAGGTACAGGGCAGAGAGCCGATCGGTGAGATTAAACATGACCTTGAGGAACTCAAGGTAGATACCCCACTCATCCTGGCGTTTCAATTTTAAGGCCCGCTCCGGTGCCGTCCGTTTCATGACGGTTACGGACTCACCTGCTACGGCGAGTATGAGTTCGGCGAGTTGGCGAAGCTGCGATTGCTGTTCTTGGTTCGCGGTAGCCATAGGGTCTCCTGTTCAGTGGCGCGATTATAACGGAGACTGCGTTCGGCGATCAAAGCACTTGTTTTCGCAATCGCTTGGCTGTTCGGTGCCTCGCGAGTACGATTACATTGAGCAGGATGCTGAAAAAGTCCGCCAGCATCGTTCTCGCATCGTTCAGATCCTCAACGTACCCCAGAGGGTACGCCTCCGGTCTTCACTCGCTGCGGCCTTGCTGGACAGCCTTTTTGAGCATCCTGCAACTAGTCTAACAATTGTTGGGTAGTTAAGGAGATGGCGATGCAAAAATCCAGATGCAGTTTTTCATTCGTTGTGGGGTTGTTAGTGGTGGGGCTATCAGGCTGTAGTCAGGAACCGTCTGTGGAGAAGACGAAGGCTGCGGCTGCGTCCGGTAGTGCGGCGACGCAGGCCGCGGGGCAGGCCGCAGTGGATGCGATAAAGACTCCGATGGATAAGGCCCGTCAGGTGGAAAGTACATTAGAGACAGTCGGCTGAGCAGACGTTCGCTAAGATCAAGGAATCGACGCAGTAGAAGGGGAGAGGGGTGGCCTGGTTGGTCCCCCGTGCTCACGGAACCCCCACGACTAAAAGATGGGAAGGGCACCCACGTTGGTCCTGTGCTCCCGGAACGCGCGCCCTGAGAAGGGCCTCGTTCGACGGCCGCACGTAGACCAACATGGGTGCCCTTCCCAGAGAGGAGAAGCAAGCAAGCTTGGAAGGACCATTGAGTACGAAAGGTGCTTGCGCAATGCGCCCGGGTTCGTCTGTCTGGTTGACTGGTCTTTCTGGTCTGTCTGGTTCTTCCGGATGAATTTCCGGTCCGACCAACCAGATAGACGAAATAGACCAGATAGACCAGATGAACCAGCCTTCGTTGGACGCGCGCAGTGGAAGATCAATCAGCCCCCATCCCTGGAGAGAGAACGAGCAAGCTTGGAGGGAGCATGTCTATCGCTCGATGCGCCCAGCGAAGGGTAGCCTTGGCCTTTTTCCTGAAAAATGCAGAGAGAATTGGGGAAACGTGGCAGAAACATTGATTGAAGCGACGGCTGTGAGTTCTGGTCGAATATTGGTTCCTGCCGCAAAGAGAGAACAGTGCGAGCCAATTAACATTTGACGGAGTTTGAATCATGAAATACCTCATGGGCTTCTGGAGTGCCTGCATCCTTGTTAGCCTGTTCATGATCAGTCCTGTCCCTGCTTTGGCAACAGGGCCAACTGTGTCAAAAGCAGAAGCAATGAAAATTGCGGATCGTGAAATGGACATGATCGGCTATAAGCGGTCTGAATGGAAGGCGCAGGCTGATGAGAACAACACTGCGTGGAAGAAAGCAAACGCTCGTCGCCTCGACAGTTCCTCCCCCGAGAACAAGCAATTTTTTAAGCATCAAGAAAAAAAGCTGAAAGGGCATGAATACTGGGCGGTACGCTATGAACATCTGGTGCCTCCAGGTGGCACGAAGAAAAATGGTGATGGTTGGGTCTTTGTTGCGAGCGATTCAGGGCGAGTATTGTTAGTCATTCTGCCTGGCTCTTAACCAGTTTGGGCTAAGAATGGTTCTTGACACCTTTCTCTCTCAGGTCAAGCAATGAAACTCGTGAGCGCTCCACCCACGTTCATTTCAGCCACACTTCAGCCGCAGGGTGAAGACTTCCAGAATGAAAACAGGAAGTTTGGGAGCGGCTGCGAATATGCAATTCGCTGTCTCAGCTCAAATGTCATACAGTGGCGGAAGCGTCACGGGGTGGGTGTGCACTTGCACTGCCAGGCTTTTGGCCTTTTCTACTAACTGGCAGGCAGACTGAAGATAATTTTCACAACTCGCAAACAACGGATGATCGCGAAAACTGCCATCTGGCAATGCTTCTTGAACAACAAAATCATCGGATCCAGGCTCAATCGCAATTATCATCGGATTCATCCATTTAGGTGGTGGATGATTCGGATCAGCAGCGGTCAGTTGCTGCGGTTGCTCAAAAGTAGGAAGGACTTGGGTTGGTCCTCCGCTATAGTGGGTGCCGTATCGTCCAAGAACGGCAACTTCAACGAGAGGTGTGCCGGATCGATGAATCGAGACATTTCGAATATGGGTCAGAAGGTGGGTGCGAAAAGAATCAGCGATGAGATCATACGCATTTTGAAAGGACTCCCGTTTCGTCTGTTCGGGAGTTGGAAGGGTAGCGGTCCATTTTTTCTTCAGAAGCATATCTATGCCGAAGGTCGTCGTGATGACAAGGTCCACGCTACGTGTCGCCGCAAGGAAGGCATCCAAGTGGTAGTAGAACTTCGGGGCCCATCGATTCATAGGTGGAGAAGTGCGGCGTTGTTGATTGTAACTGAACTCTAGTTCCACAGTAGCAGGGATTAAGTCTTTCCTCATTTCGTCAAGATAGAAGTGAGCCATACCGAGCTTGAATGTGACGCCATCCCAGAGATCAGGCATACAATCCTTCCCGTCCTCGTAGTCGCTAGACTGATGGCGAATCATATCATTTGAAGATCATCAGTTGCTTGGTCACACCGTGGCTTAACTGTGGCAGAACTATCGTGCCCCATCGGTTTTGATTGGTGTTTCATCTGCCTCTGATTCTTCTGTAAGTGATTGAGAGCAAAATGATGAAGTGGGGTAGCCTCGGAAGGAATCGTTGCTTGATTTGACACCTCACCTTGCTTTGAAACGATTCTTCGAACTGCTAGAATCCAGGCCCATAGCTCCTGCCCTCACCTCGACGGCCCTCCATCATTCGTCTCGTCGGCAATGGTGCAGCTGTCAAACCAACTTCAGGATGCTCAAAAAGACTGTCAGCAAGGCCGCAGGCGAATCGAAGCCGGAGGCGTACCCTCGGGGGTACGTTGAGGATTTCGATGAGACGAGAACGAAGCTGGCGGGCTTTTTCAGCATCCTATTATGCCTCATCGCGCTTTGAAAGGGCTGCGAGGAGTATGTTATACAGCCCTTCCCCTGAATGACCGGACTGCGCAACAATTCCTTCGCTCATCTCTATGGAACAAGAAACCAAAACGTATGTGCTGAAGCGTCCGGTTGATGAAGTCGTTTCGCGGAAGCTCTCCATCGACTATGCGGCGGCGTTGAATAGCCAGCAGCTTGCGGCGGTGACTGCGGGTGAGGGGCCATCGCTGGTCATCGCCGGCGCAGGCAGCGGCAAGACGAGAACCTTGGTCTACCGCGTGGCTTACTTGATCGATTCAGGGATCGATCCCTCCCACATTCTGCTCCTGACCTTTACGCGAAAATCATCGCAGGAAATGCTTGAACGGGCCGGTGAATTGATCGGAGTACGCAGCGAGCGTGTCCGCGGCGGCACGTTCCACTCAGTGGCCAATATGTTGCTCCGGCGTTATGGAAGGTCCATCGGCCTTGAGCCGGGCTTCACGATTCTCGATCGGGGTGATGCCGAAGACCTGATCGCCTTGGTTCGCGCACAGCTGGGGCTGAACGAAAAAGACAAGCGGTTTCCCCGCAAGGGGACGATTGCGGAGATGTTCAGCAAGTCCGAGAATACCCTGCGCCCGCTCGCTGAGATCGTGGTCGAAGAGTTCGATCATTTTTCCGACCATCTGGATGCATTGGAGCAGTTGCAGCGGGGCTATCAGGCGTCGAAGCGCCAGCGACAACTGGTGGATTATGACGATCTGTTGGTGTTGCTGCGGCGGCTTGTGATGGAGGATGAAGGAATCAGGCGGACGATTTCGTCCCTGTATCGATATATCCTGGTGGATGAGTATCAGGACACCAATCGTTTGCAGGCGGATGTCGTTCGGCATCTCGCATCCACCCACCAGAACGTGATGGTGGTCGGTGACGACGCGCAGTCGATTTATGCGTTCCGTGGCGCGACCTTCAAAAACATCATGGAGTTCCCGACTCTCTTTCCCGGCACCACCATCTATAAGCTGGAAGAGAATTACCGCAGTACCCAACCGATCTTGAATCTCGCGAACGCCGTAATCGAAGAGGCGAAGGAAAAATACAGCAAACATCTCTTCACGAGGAAGCTCGATGGGCCCCTGCCGGTTCTGGTGGAGGCGGCGGGGGAGAATGCCCAATCGCGTTTTATCTCGCAGAAGATATTAGAACTGCGGGAGGAAGGGGTTCCACTCGGCGAAATGGCGGTGTTGTTCCGGTCGAGCTTTCACTCGTTCGACCTTGAAATCGAACTCTCTCGTCACGGACTGCCGTTCGTGAAGCGCGGCGGGGTGAAGTTTATCGAGACCGCCCATGTGAAGGATTTGCTGGCCCATATGCGTGTCGTGGCCAATCCTTTGGATGCCGTGAGTTGGCATCGCGTGCTCATGCTCGTCGAAGGGGTGGGACCGAAGAAGGCGCAGGATGTCATGGCTGCGCTCGTGAAATCGGACAATCCCTATATCGCTCTTCGTGCAATGCCGGGGCGATCCGGGAAAGGGCTTAGAGATTTGGCCCTGACACTCGAGAGCCTGGCTGGATCAGGAGACCTTCGTCCGGCTGAGCAAGTGGGCCATATTTATGAGTACTACCTGCCGATTCTGAAGGAACATTACGACGACTATCCCAAGCGCACGCGGGATCTGGATCATTTGCAGACGATCGCGGAGGGGTATCAGGGGGTCGAATCATTTCTATCCGATCTCGCGCTGGAGCCACCGGACGGAAATGCCGCCCGCGCTGAGGCACCCGATCGTGACGACGAACGATTGGTGTTGTCCACGATCCATTCTGCCAAGGGGCTGGAGTGGCAATGTGTCTTCGTCATCTGGATCGTGGATGGAAGATTCCCATCGGTCTACTCGTTCAGTGAAGATGAGGGGCTGGAGGAGGAGCGCCGGTTGTTCTATGTTTCCGTGACGAGAGCCAAGCGGCATCTGTACTTGACCTACCCGATCAATGTGTTTGACAGGGGCAGCGGTATGGTGCTGTCGAAGCCGTCCCGGTTCCTGGACCCAGTTGCGCCTAGGCTGCTGGATCAGTTGGTTCTGGTGGAGGAAGGTGGTGGGCGGCCTGACTGGTATTCTCGCGACGATCATTAACAGGATGCTGAAAAAGTCCGCCAGCGTAAGAAGACCGTTATTTGGTTTTTTTGGTTTGTCTCGTTTGTTTGGTTAAACCAGACAGACCAGATGAACCAGATAAACAAAACAAACCAGTTTGAGCATCCTGCATTACCATGAATAATGTGGACTAAGATCGATGGTGCGTGCGTTCTGCAGAGTGGTTGCGGCGAGCCTCCTCATAGGAGGACTTCTCCTCGCGCCGAATGAGGGGATGTCGGAGGAGCGGCTGTCGTCAGCCGACCGGATGTGGGGACAGTTGCTTCGTGAGGCTCATGCGCTAGGCCTTCCAACAAAGTTCCTCAAGGCAGTTCCAGCGAGCTTCGTGCGGTTTGAATTCGACGATTTACACAGTTATGCCGCTGAATATCATCCCGGGGAGCATCGGCTAGTGCTGAATCGTGCGCTGTCTTTTAATGGAGCCGGGGCTACGTTACGTCCGCTCGGGCAACTCACCCATGCCCAGATCGAAACACTCTTCCACGAATTGTTCCATGCCTATATCGATTACCTGGTGACGGAAGTTGAGACATCGCCCGGCGCAGCGCCGAATCCTGTGCTCACTTTTGCGAGAGCACAGCAGGATTGCCACTATGGATCGGTGCTGATCTCGCCGGTTGTGCAGCGAAAGGGTGAAACTGAGGAAAGGTTTCTAACTGAACGCGAGTCCTGGGAAGCGCTCAACGAAACGTGGGCGGTATTTGTCGGGTGGATCGTGTGGAGCCAGTTGGAGTTGAGCAGCGGCACAGGGCGGTCGATTCAGAAACCGGGGAAGAGTCAGGATGAATGGGTGAGCCGTCTCAGGATTGCCGATCGAGAAGGAATATTCCGTGGGTATTATGAGCCGGAGGATTCTGTCGAGCGGGCGGTTGTTCGAAAGCGGTATTTGGCCCCTGCATCGCGGTTGTTGGAATCAGAAGCCTCGGTCATTTTGAAGGAAGTCATTGAACTTTCTCCCGGTCTACTGGCCCGTGCGAGGGAGGTATTTTCCGGTCTCGGCCAAGGGGTTGACCGGCATGGTCAGTGTGGATAGCAGAGACGCCTTTCTATAAGTTTATGAAATGGTTGTGAGATGCTTGAAAAAGGCGGGCGTGGCCGGGCTATTTGCTTCGTTGTTGGAGTAGGGAATGGTGAAATGAAAGGGAGACGGAACGCTAGCGCGAAGAAAATCTCGGTCGGCAGCAATATTTTGACAAAAAGCAAGATAATTATGCTTTAGGGTATTGACTTCACCAGACTTCATCAATAGAAT
The DNA here is from genome assembly GCA_963781915.1 of uncultured Nitrospiraceae bacterium. Lineage (GTDB taxonomy): Bacteria > Nitrospirota > Nitrospiria > Nitrospirales > Nitrospiraceae > Palsa-1315. Next base: position 24,580 of record CAWAIH010000019.1, read on the forward strand.
CCAGCGTTTCATGAGCAAGGCTGGTCCACGGCCTCACCGCCTGCATCCTTATTCAGTAAGGAAGGGGAAGCTGTGTGTGGACCGGCGTGCATTATCTTTTTCATCATTTGGATGAAAAAGATAATTATAAGTTGAACGTTTAGATTTATTTATTGTGTTGTGTGCAGGGATTTTTGGGCAGGTACCCAAGTGGCCAAAGGGGGCAGACTGTAAATCTGTTGCCATCGGCTTCCAAGGTTCGAATCCTTGCCTGCCCACCACAAAGAATAGACGCAGGCACGTGACGAATGCTGAGCATTGAGCTGATGAGAAACCAGGCGTTGAACTCAACTGTGCACTCTAATGATGGGCGGGCGTAGCTCAGTGGTAGAGTTCCAGCCTTCCAAGCTGGCTGTCGTGGGTTCAAATCCCACCGCCCGCTCCAGCGGACGTGAAAAGTGAAACGTTATTCGCGAAATGTGTGGCATGCGGAAATAGAGATTGAATCCACGACAGCGGGGATTCCGAAAGGGGTGAGCCCCTTTCGTGGGGAGCGCGCGAGGGGGCAGTCCCCATCTGCGGGAGTCAGCGAAGCAGGTTTCAGGGCTGAGCTGACGACGGAGTGCGGTTCAAATCCCACCGCCCGCTCCAACAGGAAGACGTGGGACGTGAAACGTGAGGGGTGAAACGAAAATAGCGAGGCGGCTTCCATCGCTTCACGTTTCACGTTTGACGTTTCACGAAGAAAAGGCCCACGTAGCTCAGTTGGTAGAGCACGTCCTTGGTAAGGACGAGGTCACGCGTTCGATCCGCGTCGTGGGCTCCAACCAGGGGGGAAGGTTGAGGCTGAGGTTAAGGTTGAGTGGAAGGCGAGACGGCGCCTCAACCTTAGCCTGAACCTTAACCTTAGTAAGCAACGGAGGCAGGCATGGCGAAGGCGAAATATGAGCGGCGGAAGCCGCACGTGAATGTCGGGACGATCGGGCACGTGGACCATGGCAAGACGACGTTGACCGCGGCCTTGACCAAGGTCAGCGCCGATCAGGGCATGGCGAAGTTCATCTCCTATGACGAAGTGGCGAAGGCGAGCGAAAGCCAGGGCCGCCGCGATGCCACCAAGATTATGACGATTGCCATCAGTCACGTGGAATACGAAACCGCCAACCGGCACTATGCCCATGTGGATTGCCCGGGCCACGCCGATTACGTGAAGAACATGATCACCGGGGCCGCGCAGATGGACGGCGCCATCCTGGTGGTGAGTGCCGCGGACGGCCCCATGCCCCAGACGCGCGAGCATATCCTCTTGGCCCGGCAGGTCGGCGTGCCCTACATCGTGGTGTTCCTGAACAAGGCCGATAAGATCGACGACAAGGAGCTCTTGGAGCTGGTTGAGCTCGAAGTGCGCGAGCTGCTCACGAAGTACGGGTTCCCGGGCGAGAAGACCCCCATCATTCATGGCTCGGCCTTGAAGGCGATGGAAGGGGATCAGGGCCCGCTCGGCGTGCCGTCCATTCTGAAGCTCTTGGAGGCGGTGGATACCTACATTCCGACGCCGCAACGCCCGATCGATAAGCCGTTCCTGATGCCGATTGAAGACGTGTTCACGATCAGCGGACGCGGGACCGTCGTGACGGGCCGGGTCGAACGCGGGATCGTCAAGGTGGGGGATGAAATCGAGATCGTGGGGCTCCGGCCCAATCAGGTTACGATTGTGACCGGGGTGGAAATGTTCCGGAAGGTGCTCGATGAGGGGCAGGCGGGCGATAACGTCGGCGTCTTGCTCCGGGGCACGAAGAAGGAAGATGTGGAGCGGGGGATGGTGCTGTCGAAGCCGAAGAGCATTACGCCGCATACGAAGTTCAAGGCCGAGATCTATGTGTTGGCGAAAGAGGAAGGCGGGCGGCATACGCCGTTCTTCAATGGCTACCGGCCGCAGTTCTACTTCCGGACGACGGACGTCACGGGGATTATGACGTTGAATCCAGGGGTGGAGATGGTGATGCCGGGGGACAATGTGAGTGTGACGGGGGAGCTGATTAGCCCGATCGCGATGGATCAGGGGTTGCGGTTCGCGGTGCGCGAGGGCGGCAAGACCGTCGGCTCCGGGGTCGTCACCGAAATTCTGGCGTAATTCATAAGGGAGCGTGAGGGGTAAGGGGTAAGGGGTAAGGGGATGATGGCAGGGTGTCGGCCATCGCTTCACGCTTCACACCTTACGCCTGACGAATAAGAAGATGCGAGAGATCATCGATTTGGCATGCACGATCTGCAAGCAGCGGAACTATTCCACCATGAAGAATAAGAAGAACGACCCGGATCGGCTGGAGCGGAATAAGTTCTGCAAGTTCTGCCGGAAACACAATGCCCATAAGGAAGTGAAATAGGCTGGGCTGCCGGCACAATGGCTGGGCTGCCAGCCGTCGTAGGGGCATGGTGTCAATGGCTAGCACATCGGTCTCCAAAACCGAGAGTCTAGGTTCAAATCCTAGTGCCCCTGCCAAGCGCTGTGTAGCGGATGGGTCAGGCTCGATATTGGTGGCTAGATCGAGAGTAGGCCGGTAGCAGAGGCGGGGAAGTTGGGTGAGCTGAGGGGGTGAGTATGTTTACAAGGTTTACCAATTCCATTCGAGAGTTCTTCAGCGATGTAAGCGGGGAGTTGAAGAAAGTCTCGTTTCCGACCCGGGCCGAAACAATCGGGTCCACGACGGTGGTCATTGTCTTTTGCATCATCATGTCCCTGTATCTGTCGGCTGTCGATTCGGTTCTCGTATGGGTAGTGAGCAAGATTCTGTGAGTCAGATATCTGGAAGTGAGAGCCGCTGCACGGCGCATATCAACCGATGATCCGAGGGTAGGGCATGGCAAAAAATTGGTACGTCATTCATACCTACGCAGGCTTTGAGGGGCGGGTGAAGACCAGCTTGCTCGAACGGGCCAATCAAATGGGATTGGTCGAGAAGTTGGGACAGGTACTCGTGCCGACGGAGGATGTGATTGAGATCAAGGACGGCAAGCGCCGAACGTCTCGACGGAAGTTTTTTCCCGGATATGTGATTGTGGAGTTAGAGTCCCCGCTTATCGATGAGACCTTGCAGATGATCAAGGAGACGCCGAAGGTCACGGGATTTGTCGGTGGTGGCGCGCAGCCCACACCCCTATCGATGGAGGAAGTCGAGTCGCTACTGAAGCAAGTCGATGCGGGAGCATCCGGGCCGCGCGAACAGGTCAAATTCATCAAGACGGATAATGTGCGGATTATCGATGGTCCGTTTCTTGGCTTTAACGGCGTGGTGGACGAGGTGGCTCAGGACCACAGCCGGCTTAAAGTTCTGGTCAGTATTTTTGGCCGTTCCACTCCTGTGGAGCTTGGGTTTTTGCAAGTGGAACGGATTTAACTTCCGAAATGGTCGAACGCGCGTAGGAGTGTAGGACATGGCGAAGGAAGTATCGGCACAGATCAAGTTGCAAATTCCGGCTGGGAAAGCCAATCCTGCGCCCCCGGTCGGGCCGTCGCTGGGACAGCACGGCGTCAACATCATGGAGTTTTGCAAGCAGTTTAACGCAAAAACACAGAAAGAGGGCGATAGCATCATTCCTGTCGTCATTACGGTCTATAAGGACCGGTCGTTTACCTTCGTGATGAAAACTCCGCCGGCGTCCGATCTCTTGAAGAAGGCGGCGGGGATCATAAAGGGATCAGGCGTTCCCCAGAAAGACAAGGTTGGGAAAATTACGAAGGTCCAGTTGCGTGAGATCGCGCAAAAGAAAATGACGGATCTCAATGCCGTCGATCTTGAAGGGGCGATCAAGATCATTGAAGGGACGGCGCGTAGTATGGGAGTGGTGGTTCAAGGGTGAGGCGGTAGTCCTGGCAGTCCTGCCTAATCCAGAACTTGCGATGGTGTAGAAGGGGAACGGAAATGGGAAAGAAGATGAGAGCGGCGGTAGAAAAGCTTGAGCCTCGGGTCTACGCGTTGCGCGACGCGGTCGACGCGGTGAAGCGGTCGGCCTTCACGAAGTTCGATGAGTCCGTCGATTTGGCGCTTCGGTTAGGCGTCGATCCAAAACGGGCGGATCAAATGGTGCGCGGGACGACCTCGCTACCACATGGCACAGGGAAGAAGATTCGCGTGTTGGTCTTTGCCAAGGGGGAGAAGGAGCAGGAGGCGCGGCAAGCCGGCGCCGATTATGTAGGGTCCGATGACCTGATGGAGAAGATCAAGGGCGGATGGCTGGACTTTGATTGCGCCATCTCGACGCCGGATCTCATGGCGGCCGTCGGGAAGCTCGGAAAGGCGCTAGGGCCTCGCGGCCTCATGCCGAATCCGAAGACCGGGACTGTCACCTTCGATGTCGGTAAGGCTGTGTCGGAGATTCGGAAGGGCCGTGTGGAGTACAAAGTTGAAAAAGCCGGAATCGTTCAAGTGCCTGTCGGCAAAGTGTCGTTTCAGCCTGAGCAGCTCTATGCCAACGCTTCGGCAGTGATTGAGGCGGTGATCAAGGCAAAGCCTGCCTCATGCAAGGGCCGCTATCTGATGAGTGCGACTCTCTCGAGCACGATGGGGCCTGGCGTGAAGCTTGACGCCATTGCGTTAGCCAAAGAATGGAGTTAGTCGGGTTGTTGCCGCGCGGAAGGGGAAGGGTTCGATTATGAATAAGGACGAAAAAGCGACAGCGGTCGTGGAATTGACGGAGACATTCGGACGTGCACGGCTCGCCATTGTCACCGAAAGTGCGGGGCTATCCGTCAACCAGGTCACGGAGCTGCGTAAGCAATTGCGAGGGGCCAAAGCCGAATATATGGTCGTCAAGAATACGTTGGCCGTCCGTGCCTCGGAGGGTACGATCCTTTCCGGGTTGAAGACGTATCTGAAGGGCCCAACGGGGCTGGTCATCGGGTATGACGATCCGGTGCTCCCGGCTAAGATCCTTCGGGATTTTATTCTGGCAGAGAAGCGCGAACAGAAGATTAAGATCACCATCGGTGTGTTGGAGGGCAAAGTGGTGCAGCCGGCTGAATTGGCGGCTGTTGCTAAATTGCCGAAGAAGGAAGTGCTCATTGCCATGTTGTTGTCGGCCATGCAGGGGCCGGCGCGTGGACTCGTGTATACGCTCAGTGCGGTCTTGTCAAAATTCGTGAGAGTCATTGCAGCCATTGGGGATAAACGAAAAGGAGAAGGGGATATGTCAACGACAACAGCAAAATTATCACAGGAAGAATTGATCAAGGCCATCGAGACGATGAGTGTGCTCGATTTGGCGGAACTCGTGAAGGGGCTGGAGACCCGATTCGGGGTCACTGCCGCCGCTCCGGTCGCTGCCGCCGCTCCTGCTGGTGGTGGGGGTGCAGCCGCTGCAGTCGAAGAGAAGACAGCGTTCGACGTCGTGCTCGTGTCTGCTCCTGCGGACAAGAAAATCCAAGTCATCAAGGTCGTTCGCGAACTCACCAGCCTCGGTTTGAAGGAAGCGAAGGATTTGGTCGAAGGCGCCCCAAAGCCCGTGAAGACCGGTGTCACGAAGGAAGAATGCGACACCATGAAGAAGAAGCTCGAAGAAAGCGGCGCCAAGGTCGAGATCAAGTAGCTTCGATTTGACCAGTTTCTAGTATCTGTGGGTGCCGCTCCATGCGGACGCCCACAGTTTGACCATTGTAGTGGAGGACCGGCGAATGTCCGAAACGACTCTGCAAGAGTTTATCGAACGGAAAGATTACGGGCGCATTCTTAGCAGCATCGAGATTCCTGATCTTATCGAGATTCAAAAGCGCTCCTATGAAGAGTTCCTTCAGCGGGAGGTCGAGCCGGAACGTCGCAAAGATCATGGGCTCCAGGCGGCACTCGCGAGTGTGTTCCCGATTCCGGATTACAACAATACGGCCGTCTTGGAGTTTACGAGTTATACGCTCGGCACTCCCAAGTACGATGAGCGGGAATGCCTTGAACAGGGGATGACCTTTGCCGTTCCGCTGAAACTTCGGGTGCGCTTGGTCGTGTTCGACAAGGAAGATAAGGGTTCCAAAAAGAAGGTACTCGATGTCCGTGAGCAGGAAGTCTATGTCGGCGAACTGCCCCTTATGACGGAGCGGGGAACCTTCATTGTCAACGGCACGGAGCGTGTGGTGGTGAGCCAGTTGCATCGTTCTCCGGGCGCATCCTTCACGCACGATAAGGGCCGGACGCATTCCAGCGGCAAGGTGCTGTATTCCGCCAGGATCATCCCCTATCGCGGATCGTGGCTGGACTTCGAGTTCGACGCCCGCGACATTCTCTATGTGCGCATCGACCGCCGCCGGAAAATGCCGACGACCATTCTCTTGAAGGCGTTCGGATTTACAGGCGACGACTTGCTCAAGATGTATTACCCGGTCGAAGAGATTCGGGTCGTCAAGGGCAAGATGCTCCGAAAGCTCGACCCGGAGATTCATCAGGGTCTGCGCTGCTCGGCGGAAGTGTTTGAAAAGGGTGGGAAGGAACCGTTGGTCAAGGAAGGCGCCAAGCTCACGAAGGGGCTCATCGCGAAGCTCAAGGCCGCCGGCGTGAAGGAAATCCCGCTTTCGCCGAGCGAGTTGGTCGGGCGTGCGTCTCTGACTGAACTGGTGGATTCAAAGAAAAACAAGATTGCCGAAAGAAATCAGCGGCTCACCGCTGAGATCATCGAGGCGCTGCTTGAGAGCGACATTGAAGAATTCAAAGCGATCTATTTCGATACGGTCACGTCGACGCCGGTAATCCTGGATACGCTTGAGATGGACAAGACCACCTCAAAAGAGGAAGCGATGGTCGAGATCTATCGCCGCTTACGGCCGGGAGAAACGCCCTCAGTCGATACGGCGCGGGCGCTCTTCGACAATTTATTCACGAACTCCAAGCGGTACGATCTTTCGCCGGTCGGACGCCTGAAGTTGAACAAGAAGTTGGGCTTGGATCTGCCGTTGGAACAGCGGACGTTGACGGCGCAGGATATGGTCGAGGTCATCCGCTATCTCGTGAACTTGAAGCTGGGCAAGGGCGAAATCGACGACATCGATCACCTGGGCAATCGTCGCGTCCGCTCGGTCGGCGAGTTGCTGGAAAATCAATTCCGGCTTGGTCTGGTCCGTATGGAGCGCAGCATCAAGGAGCGGATGAACCTGCTGGATATGGAGACGGTGTTGCCGCATGATTTGATCAATGCGAAGCCCGTCGTCGCCGCAGTGAAAGAATTCTTCAGCAGCAGCCAATTGTCGCAGTTCATGGACCAAACGAATCCACTGGCAGAGATTACGCACAAACGGCGTCTCTCCGCGCTCGGCCCCGGCGGGTTGACCAGGGAGCGGGCGGGGTTCGAAGTTCGCGACGTCCATCCTTCGCATTACAGCCGTATTTGTCCGATTGAAACGCCGGAAGGCCCGAACATCGGCTTGATCACGTCGCTGGCGACCTATGCGCGCATCAATAAGTTCGGGTTTATCGAAGCGCCTTATCGCAAAGTGGTGAAGGGGCGTGTCACAGACGAGATCGAGTTTCTATCGGCGATCGAAGGGGACAAATACATCATTGCTCAGGCGAACTCCAAAGTGGATGCGTCCGGCCGCTTGTCGTCCGAAAACATTTCGGCGCGAGCTGCCGGAGATTTCGTGACAGCTACCTCGGACAAGATCGAATACATGGACGTATCGCCGAAGCAGGTGGTGAGCGTGGCCACGGCATTGGTGCCGTTTTTGGAACACGACGATGCTAACCGTGCCTTGATGGGGTCGAACATGCAGCGTCAAGCTGTGCCGCTGCTCACGTCGGAGGCTCCGCTGGTCGGTACGGGAATGGAAACTGTAGTCGCGCGTGACTCGGGCTATGTCGTGCAGGCCAAGCGTGCCGGTGTCGTGGAAAGCGTGGATGCCAGAAGGATCGTCGTGCGCGCCGATTTGAGAGAAGGCCGGAAGCGGAACGATGCAGGCTTGGACGCGTACGATTTGATTAAGTTCCAACGGTCGAACCAGAGCACGACCATTACGCAGACACCGGTGGTGCGGCTTGGGCAGCCGGTGAAAGTGGGACAGGTCTTGGCCGATGGTCCCGCCATCGATCACGGTGAATTGGCATTAGGGAAGAATATTCTCGTCGCCTTCATGCCCTGGGGCGGTTACAACTTCGAAGACGCCATTCTCTTGAGTGAAAAATTGGTACGGGAGGATGCGTTTACCTCGATTCACATTGAGGAGTTTGAGGTGGAGGCCCGGGATACGAAGTTGGGGAAAGAGGACATTACGCGCGACATCCCGAACGTCGGAGAAGAAGCGCTTCGCGATCTCGATGAGAGCGGGATTATCCGTATCGGGGCTGAAGTAAAGCCTGGAAATATTCTGGTCGGGAAGGTGACGCCGAAAGGCGAAACGCAGCTGACGCCGGAAGAAAAACTGTTGCGGGCCATCTTCGGTGAGAAGGCGGGTGACGTGAAGGACACATCTCTTACGGTGCCGCCGGGCGTCGAAGGCATCGTCGTCGATGTGAAGATCTTCTCGCGCAAAGGTCTCGATAAGGACGAACGGTCCAGGAGTATCGAAAGCGACGATGTGATGAAGCTCCAGCGCGACCATCACGAGGAGCTCCGTATCATCGACGAAGAAAAAACGAAAAAAATCAGAAAGCTGCTGCTGGGGAAGGTGGTCGGCCGCGACTTGATGGATCCTGAGAGCGGCGATGTCATTCTGAAGAAGAAGGGCAAGCTGACGGTAGAGGTTCTCAGACGATTACCGGATGAAACCGTCCGCTACATCATTCTGAGCGATCCGGACGAGCAAAAAGAGCTGGAAGACGTCGAGCGGCGGGCGAAGGAGCAGATCGAGATTTTACAGACCTTGTACGACGAAAAGGTTGGGCGCCTGAAGCGGGGCGATGAACTTCCGCCAGGCGTGATCAAGCTGGTTAAGGTTTATGTGTCAATGAAGCGCAAGATTCAGGTCGGCGACAAGATGGCCGGGCGGCATGGAAACAAGGGCGTAGTTTCCCGGGTCTTGCCCGAGGAAGATATGCCCTGCTTGCCGGATGGGACACCTGTAGAAATTGTACTGAATCCGCTCGGTGTGCCGTCACGTATGAATGTCGGTCAAATCTTAGAAACTCACCTGGGTTGGGCGGCTAAGGCATTGGGAATCAAGGTGGCGAGCCCGGTGTTCGATGGAGCGTCGGAAACGGAGATCAAGGAACTGCTCAAGAAGGCGGGCTTGCCGACCAGCGGGCAAACGATGTTGATGGATGGCCGAACCGGAGAAATGTTCGGCAGCCCCGTCACGGTCGGCTATATGTATGTCTTAAAGCTCCACCACTTGGTGGATGACAAGATTCACGCGCGGTCGATCGGTCCCTATTCGCTCGTCACGCAGCAGCCGCTCGGCGGCAAGGCTCAATTCGGCGGCCAGCGGTTGGGAGAAATGGAAGTGTGGGCATTGCAGGCCTATGGCGCTGCTTCCACGCTGCAAGAGTTCTTGACGGTGAAATCTGACGATGTGCCTGGCCGCTCCCGTATGTATGAAGCGATCGTCAAGGGTGAGCCGTTTCTGGAGCCTGGATTACCTGAGTCATTTAACGTCTTGGTCAAAGAGTTGCAGAGTTTGGGACTCGACGTCGAACTGGTTAAGTCGCAAGACTAACCCATTTGTGTGCCGGCCATGACGGCCGGCATCAGAGGAGGTCACTACCGTGGAAGGCGTCTATACATTGTTTGAGAAACCGCGCGATGCGGTGTCGTTCGATTCGATGCGGATCCGGATCGCATCACCCGAAAAAATTCGGTCCTGGTCCTATGGCGAAGTGAAGAAACCGGAAACCATCAATTACCGGTCGTTCAAGCCGGAAAAAGACGGACTATTTTGCGCGAAAATTTTCGGTCCGATCAAGGATTGGGAGTGCAATTGCGGCAAGTACAAGCGCATGAAGCACCGCGGTATTGTCTGTGACAAGTGCGGTGTCGAGGTCATTCAGTCCAAAGTCCGCCGAGAGCGCATGGGTCATATTGAGCTCGCGGCGCCGGTTGCGCATATTTGGTTTCTTAAGGGTGTACCGAGCCGGATCGGAACCTTGCTCGACATGAGTCTCAAGGGGCTGGAGCGGATTCTCTATTTCGAGAGCTATGTCTGTGTCGATCCAGGATCGACAGATTTGACGGAGAAGGAGCTGGTCTCGGAGGAAAAGCTTCGTGAGCTCCAATCCGCATACAACCCTGGCTCCTACAAGGTTGGTATCGGCGCCGATGCTATTCGGGAGTTGCTCCGTAAGATCGACATCAATGCCAAGTGGGATGAGATCAAGGCGAAGGCAAAGACGTCGGCATCCGCAGCGCTGAAGAAGAAGTACGCAAAACAACTGAAAGTCATCGAAGCCTTCCGCAAGTCTGGCAACATGCCTGAGTGGATGATTATGGATGTGATTCCGGTGTTGCCACCGGAGTTGCGCCCGCTTGTGCCGCTGGACGGCGGACGGTTTGCGACATCGGACTTGAACGACCTGTACCGCCGTGTCATCAATCGGAACAATCGGCTGAAACGGCTGATTGAACTGAAGGCACCAGGTGTGATTATCCGAAACGAAATGCGTATGTTGCAGGAAGCGGTCGATGCGCTTTTCGATAACGGGCGTCGAGGTCGCGCGATTCGCGGACCCAACAAGCGGCCGCTCAAATCGCTGAGCGATATGCTGAAGGGGAAGCAAGGGCGCTTTCGCCAAAACCTGCTCGGTAAACGGGTCGATTACTCGGGCCGAACCGTCATTGTCGTGGGGCCGGAACTTCGGCTGCACCAATGCGGGCTACCCAAGAAGATGGCGCTTGAACTCTTTAAGCCCTTTATCTTCCACAAGTTGGAAGAGCGCGGCGCGGCGACCACCATCAAGAGCGCCAAACGATTGGTTGAAAAAGAACGTCCGGAAGTGTGGGACGTGCTTGACGAGGTGATTCGCGAACATCCCGTGCTATTGAACCGTGCGCCGACGTTGCACCGTCTCGGTATCCAGGCATTCGATCCGGTGCTGGTCGAAGGCAAGGCCATCCGGCTGCATCCGCTGGTCTGCGCCGCGTTCAACGCTGACTTCGACGGCGACCAGATGGCGGTCCACGTTCCGCTGTCGGTCGAGGCGCAGGTCGAGGCGCGCGTGTTGCTGATGTCGATCAATAACATTCTCTCGCCCGCCAACGGCAAGCCGATTGCTGTGCCGTCGCAAGACATGGTGCTCGGCTGCTATTGGCTGACTAAAGAGCGCGCCGGATGCAAGGGGGAAGGGAAAGTGTTCGGCTCGCCGGACGAAGTGCGTATTGCGTATGATTCTCAAGCGTTGGACGTGCATGCGCGGATCAAGCTACGAATCGAGGGGAGTCTCGTTCAGACCACCGTCGGGCGAGTCATCCTGTCCGACGTGCTCCCTCCGGGCTTGCCATTTGCCAACGCCAATAAGCTTATGACGAAGAAGGAGATGACCAAGCTCATCGATACCGTCTATCGCCAGTGCGGTCACCGTGAGACCGTGACGTTCCTCGACAAGGTCAAGGATACGGGGTTCGAGTATGCCACGCGTGCAGGCATCTCGATCTGCATCGACAACATGCATATTCCGACCAAGAAGCAAGAATTGCTGGGGAAGGCTCAGCATGAGGTCACGGAGATTGAACGGCAGTATGCCGAGGGGTTGATCACCAACGGCGAACGTTATAACAAGGTAATCGACATCTGGGCTCATGTGACTGAACAGATTGCCAATGAAATGATGAAGGAGTTGGGTGCGGGTGGCGATCCAAACAAGGCGGAGGCCTTCAATCCAATCTTTATGATGGCGGATTCCGGTGCTCGAGGAAGTTCCCAGCAGATCCGCCAATTGGGCGGTATGCGTGGTTTGATGGCGAAGCCGTCCGGAGAAATCATCGAGACGCCGATTACCGCCAACTTCCGCGAAGGGCTAACCGTATTGCAGTATTTCATTTCGACACACGGCGCCCGCAAGGGGTTGGCCGATACGGCGTTGAAGACGGCAAATTCCGGCTATCTCACGCGCCGTCTGGTGGATATCGCGCAGGATGTGATTATCAACGAAATCGATTGCGGGACCACTGATGGCATTACTGTGAGTGCATTGGTCGAAGGGGGAGAAATCATTCAGCCGATCGAAGAGCGGGTATTAGGACGGTTGGCGGCGGAAGATATTCGCGATCCGGTCACGGGCGAGATCATTGTGTCGTTCAATGAGGAGATCGACGAGGAGCGAACCAAGGCGATCGTGGAAGCGGCGGTCGACCATGTCAAGATTCGCTCTGTGCTGACCTGTCAGTCGCGCCGTGGAGTCTGCCGATCTTGTTACGGGCGTGACTTGGCCCGCGGACGGTTGGTCGAAAAAGGCGAGCCCGTTGGTGTCATTGCGGCGCAGTCGATCGGAGAGCCGGGAACACAGCTGACCATGCGGACCTTCCACATCGGTGGAACGGCGAGCAAGGTGGTCGAGCAGACGGTGACTGAATCCAAGCATGCCGGGACCATCAAGTTCATGAGCTTCGATGCCAAGAAAAATGCGGACTTCCCTAATCCGGGAATTGCAGTGAGGAATAAAGACGGTGAATGGGTCGTCATGAATCGGAACGCCAAGATTTCCATTGTCGATGAGACGGGGCGTGAGCGCGAGAAGTACGGGGTCGTCTACGGCGCCAAGATCAAGATCGAAAATGGCGGCCGCGTTGCGGTGGGCCAGAAATTGGTCGAGTGGGATCCGTACTCACTGACCATCCTCACGGAAGTCGGCGGTAAGGTGGCCTATGGAGACATCATCGAAGGCGTTTCCATGAAGGAAGAGTTCGATGAAGTCACCGGCCTTTCCCGTAAGGTGATCGTTGAGCATAGTGGCGCGACGTTGCGTCCGCGTGTGTCGATCAAGGATGAGGGTGGGAAGACCGCCAAGGTTGCAGCGGCAGCAAACGTTGCGCGCTATCTGCTCCCGGTCGGGGCGCATATCTTTGTCGAAAAAGGGGCGCTGGTCACTCCCGGCGATGTGTTAGCCAAGATTCCGCGGGAGACGACCAAGACAAAAGATATCACCGGCGGTCTGCCTCGCGTGGCAGAGTTGTTTGAAGCCAGAAAGCCGAAGGAGACGGCGGTTATCAGCGAGATCGATGGCGAAGTGTCGTACGATGGTTTTGTGAAGGGTATGCGTAAAGTGTTGGTCAATAATAAGATGGGTGATGTGAAGGAATACTTCATACCCAAGGGTAAACACGTCAACGTGCATGAAGGTGATTGGGTCAGGGCCGGTGAGCCGTTGATGGATGGATCGGCTAACCCGCACGACATTCTCGATGTGCTGGGGCCGAATGAGTTGCAAAAGTATCTTGTCGACGAAGTGCAGGATGTGTATCGGTTGCAAGGTGTGACGATCAACGATAAGCATATCGAGATCATTGTGCGGCAGATGTTGCGCAAGGTCAGAATCGAAGACCCCGGCGATACGGAGTTCTTGCCGGGCAGTCAGGTCAGCAAGATGTTGTTCGACGAAGAGAATGAGCGAGTGTTGGCGAGGGGTGGACAGCCGGGTCTTGGGAAGCCGGTATTGCTGGGTATTACCAAGGCGGCGTTGACCACCGATAGCTTCATCTCGGCAGCCTCATTCCAGGAGACCACGCGCGTTTTGACGGAAGCCGCCATCAATGGGCGTGTTGATAATTTGTTGGGCCTGAAAGAAAACGTCATTGTCGGTCGTTTGATTCCAGCCGGAACCGGCTTCGAAGAATATCGGGATACCTTTGTCATTAGTCCCAAGCCTGAACCAGTGATTGTCGGTCAGGGAGATGCTGCGGCGCTTGTGCAGGAAGGCGTAGCGACAGCATCGGTAGAGCCTGCTCGATCATGATGGTATACGGTCTTGAAGAGGCTTGACACGGCGAGCAATGGTCACTACAATCCACCGGCTCTGCCCTTGAAGGGTTGAGATGGAAAATGGTCAAACTATTCTGAAGATGAGAGTGATGTACTAATGCCGACGATCAATCAGTTAGTCAGAAAAGGCCGCCAGCTGGCGCATGCGAAGACTAAGAGTCCTGCACTCAAGTCCTGTCCGCAGAAGCGCGGTGTGTGTCTTCGTGTCTATACCTCAACGCCGAAGAAACCGAACTCGGCGTTGCGTAAAGTTGCGCGTGTCCGCTTGACGAACGGGATGGAGGTCACGACATACATCCCTGGTGTCGGACACAACCTTCAAGAGCATTCCATCGTGCTTGTGCGCGGTGGTCGTGTGAAGGACTTGCCGGGCGTGCGTTACCATATCGTCAGAGGCGCCCTTGACGCCGTCGGTGTGGCGGATAGAAAGCAGAGTCGCTCGAAGTATGGAGCGAAGCGTCCCAAGTAAGACGAGTATCACGGTCGGTAACAAGAGAGTGAATGACTTATGCCAAGGACTAGGTTTTTAGACCACCGCGATCCTCTTCCTGATGTGCGGTATCGGGACAAGCTCGTCGGGAAATTTTTGAATATCCTGATGTCGGGTGGGAAGAAGAGTACCGCAGAGCGCATTTGCTACGGGGCTTTCGATGTCATTCAGGAGAAGACCGGCAACGATCCGCTCAAAGTGTTTCGGGCGGCGCTTGATAATGTGAAACCGGTCGTTGAGGTGAAGTCTCGGCGAGTTGGTGGCGCTTCTTACCAAGTGCCGGTAGAAATTCGTCCGGCTCGCCGGATGTCGCTGGCGCTTCGATGGTTAGCGGAGTATTCGCGGACCCGCGGCGGCAAGAGCATGCGAGAGAAGCTCGCGGCTGAATTGTTGGACGCATCGAACAATACGGGGGCGGCGGTTAAGAAGCGGGAAGACGTGCATCGGATGGCGGAGGCCAATAAGGCGTTCGCGCACTATCGCTGGTAGCGTCGTTCTGTGCTGCAGCTGAGCCGTGCTGCGATCCGCTCATGCGGGTGTTTGTGAATCGCAGCGTTTCGCCGGCTCGGGTTGCGGCATATATATTTTTTAGGGGAAGTACGTGGCGCGTCAATCACCGTTAGAACAAACTCGGAATATCGGCATCATGGCTCACATCGATGCCGGTAAGACGACGACGACTGAGCGCATCCTCTTCTACACGGGAATTTCACACAAGATGGGTGAGGTTCACGAAGGCGCGGCGACGATGGATTGGATGGAGCAGGAACGGGAGCGTGGCATCACGATTACGGCTGCTGCGACGACCTGTTTCTGGCGAGACCATCGCGTCAATATCATCGATACTCCGGGGCATGTCGATTTTACGATTGAGGTCGAACGCTCGCTTCGGGTGCTCGATGGAGCGGTGGCAGTGTTTGACTCCGTGCAGGGGGTTGAGCCGCAATCTGAAACGGTGTGGCGGCAGGCGGATAAGTATAGTGTGCCGAGGATCGCGTTCATGAACAAGATGGACCGAATCGGGGCGGATTTTTATGCGAGCGTCCAGACGATGATCGATCGGCTGGGAGCGAACCCCGTTCCAATTCAGATTCCTATCGGCCGAGAGTCAGAATTCAAGGGGTCGATCGATCTTGTGACCATGAAGGCCTATGTGTATGACGACGAGACGCTTGGCGCCAAGTACATTGTTCGAGAAATTCCTGAGGATCTAGTGGACCGAGCTAATGAATACCGAGGGAAAATGCTGGATGCGGTCGCTGAGTTCGACGAGCAGACAATGGACAAGTATGTCAATGGTCAGGCTTTAACTGAAGAAGAGATCCGGCGCGCTATTCGAGCTGGCGTGATTTCGATGAAGATGACGCCTATTCTCTGTGGATCGGCTTTCAAGAACAAGGGTGTCCAGCAGCTGTTGGATGGGGTTGTGGATTTTCTCCCGTCCCCGCTCGATGTCGAATCAGTAACCGGGGTCGATCCAAACAGTGGGCAGGAAGTGAAGCGGCGTCCATCGGATAGCGAGCCATTCGCGGCCTTAGCCTTTAAGATCATGACGGATCCGTTTGCCGGTCAGCTCACCTTTCTACGGGTGTACTCTGGCACGTTGAAAACCGGAACGTCTGTTGCGAATGTGACGAAGGGGACGAGGGACCGCGTCGGGCGTCTGCTGAAGATGCATGCCAATAAGCGGGAAGACATTGATGTGGCCTATGCGGGCGATATCGTTGCGGCCGTCGGACTAAAGGGAGCGACGACGGGAGATACGCTGGCGGATGAAAAGCAGCCGGTCCTGCTTGAAGTGATGAAGTTTCCTGAGCCGGTCATTGCCATGGCGATTGAGCCAAAAACCAAGCAAGATCAAGAAAAGATGGGCTTCGCGCTCCAGAAGCTGGCGCAAGAAGATCCATCGTTCAGGGTGAAGACAGATGAAGAGACCGCGCAGACCATCATCGCCGGGATGGGGGAGTTGCATCTGGAAATCATCGTCGATCGCATGCTGCGTGAATTCAAGGTGGAGGCCAATGTCGGAAAGCCGGAGGTGGCCTTTCGGGAAACGATCCGTAAGAAAGCTGAAGCTGAGGCGAAGTATATTAAGCAGACCGGTGGCCGTGGCCAATATGGACATGTTGTGTTGACGGTCGAGCCTGCTGAGCCGGGCAAGGGATTGGACTTCATCAATAAAACCGTTGGCGGCTCTATCCCAAGAGAATTCATTCCGGCGATTGAAAAGGGTGTGAAGGAGCGGCTTGATTCCGGTGTGATCGCTGGGTATCCGCTTCGTGATGTGAAGGTCACGGTCATTGATGGGTCGTTTCACGATGTCGATTCCAATGAAATGGCATTTAAAATCGCCGGCTCAATGGCATTTATCGATGCCTGTAAGCGAGCCGATCCTGTGTTGCTTGAGCCGATCATGAAGGTGGAGGTCGTGGTGCCTCAGGACTTTATGGGTGATGTGATCGGTAATTTAAACGGTCGCCGTGGCAAGATTCAGGGCATGAAGGCGCGGGCAGCTGCGCAGATCATCGATGCGTCGGTGCCGCTCAGTGAAATGTTCGGATATGCGACCGATCTTCGGTCTCGAACACAGGGCCGTGCCACCTATAGTATGGAATTTGACCGGTATGATCCGGTGCCCAGGCAAATTTCAGAGACTATCATTGCCAAGTATCGGGGTGAGTAGTCGAATCGATTCTTGAGTGAGGACGGAAGGGAGTAAGGCATGGCGAAGGCGAAATATGAGCGGCGGAAGCCGCACGTGAATGTCGGGACGATCGGGCACGTGGACCATGGCAAGACGACGTTGACCGCGGCCTTGACCAAGGTCAGCGCCGATCAGGGCATGGCGAAGTTCATCTCCTATGACGAAGTGGCGAAGGCGAGCGAAAGCCAGGGCCGCCGCGATGCCACCAAGATTATGACGATTGCCATCAGTCACGTGGAATACGAAACCGCCAACCGGCACTATGCCCATGTGGATTGCCCGGGCCACGCCGATTACGTGAAGAACATGATCACCGGGGCCGCGCAGATGGACGGCGCCATCCTGGTGGTGAGTGCCGCGGACGGCCCCATGCCCCAGACGCGCGAGCATATCCTCTTGGCCCGGCAGGTCGGCGTGCCCTACATCGTGGTGTTCCTGAACAAGGCCGATAAGATCGACGACAAGGAGCTCTTGGAGCTGGTTGAGCTCGAAGTGCGCGAGCTGCTCACGAAGTACGGGTTCCCGGGCGAGAAGACCCCCATCATTCATGGCTCGGCCTTGAAGGCGATGGAAGGGGATCAGGGCCCGCTCGGCGTGCCGTCCATTCTGAAGCTCTTGGAGGCGGTGGATACCTACATTCCGACGCCGCAACGCCCGATCGATAAGCCGTTCCTGATGCCGATTGAAGACGTGTTCACGATCAGCGGACGCGGGACCGTCGTGACGGGCCGGGTCGAACGCGGGATCGTCAAGGTGGGGGATGAAATCGAGATCGTGGGGCTCCGGCCCAATCAGGTTACGATTGTGACCGGGGTGGAAATGTTCCGGAAGGTGCTCGATGAGGGGCAGGCGGGCGATAACGTCGGCGTCTTGCTCCGGGGCACGAAGAAGGAAGATGTGGAGCGGGGGATGGTGCTGTCGAAGCCGAAGAGCATTACGCCGCATACGAAGTTCAAGGCCGAGATCTATGTGTTGGCGAAAGAGGAAGGCGGGCGGCATACGCCGTTCTTCAATGGCTACCGGCCGCAGTTCTACTTCCGGACGACGGACGTCACGGGGATTATGACGTTGAATCCAGGGGTGGAGATGGTGATGCCGGGGGACAATGTGAGTGTGACGGGGGAGCTGATTAGCCCGATCGCGATGGATCAGGGGTTGCGGTTCGCGGTGCGCGAGGGCGGCAAGACCGTCGGCTCCGGGGTCGTCACCGAAATTCTGGCGTAACGATTGGCCGGATGGATAGAGGAATGAATGGTTAAGGTTGAACAAAGAATCAGAATTCGGTTACGCGGGTTCGATTACCGTGTGTTGGACCAGTCTGTGGCGGAAATCGTTGAGACTGTCCGTCGGAGCGGAGCGAAGATTGTCGGGCCAATTCCGCTTCCGACACGTATTGAGAAGTTTACAGTGCAGAGTGCCACTCATGCCGATAAAAAGGCTCGCGAGCAGTTCGAGATCAGGACGCACAAGCGTTTGATGGACATCATGGATGCCACTCCTGAAACTATGGATGCGTTGATGAAGCTGAATCTCGCTGCCGGGGTGGATGTCGAGATAAAGTTATAGGAGCGTAAGGGGTAAGGGGTGAGGGGTAAGGTGATATCGAACAGCGAGCGCCTTACGTCTTACGTTTCAGGCCTCACGAATTGAAATGACGAACGGGTTATTGGGTAAAAAGCTGGGGATGACCCAGATATTTGACGAGACGCGGTTTACGCCTGTGACTGTCATCGAGGCAGGCCCTTGCCGCGTGGTCACGATCAAGACAAAAGAACGCGATGGGTATGAAGCCGTCCAATTATCTTTTGGCGAAGTGAAAGAGCGCAAGTTGTCCAAAGCCGAGCTGGGTCATTTGAAGAAAACGGAGGCTCCAGCCACCCGTGTACTCAGAGAATTTCAAAAGGTTGGAGAGGTGGCGGTAGGGCAATCCATTAAAGTCGATATTTTCAAAAAGGGCGACTGGGTGGATGTCATCGGGATTTCGAAGGGAAAGGGATTTCAGGGGGTAGTGAAGCGGCATCATTATGCCGGCGGCCCTGAGTCTCACGGGTCCATGTTCCATCGTCATCCCGGTTCGATGGGCGCAAGCTCGTATCCTTCTCGTGTCTGGAAAGGGAAGACGTTGCCCGGGCACATGGGAGCGAAACGGATTACGGCACAGCGATTGAAAGTCATTGAATCAAGGCCTGATGAGAATTTGCTGTTTGTTCGAGGGGCCATCCCTGGCGCGGCAAACGGACTGATCATGGTAAGAAAGTCGAAGAAGGGGTAGGCATGCCCACGGTTGATGTCGTTGATTTGAAGAAGCAGAAAGTCGGGTCCGTCGATCTTCCAGAGGGAGTGTTCGGCTGTAAGCCGCACACCGCGCTAGTCCATGAAGCGGTGGTGATGCAGCGTGCCTGCGAGCGTCAGGGGACGGCGTCGACGTTGCGGCGAGGAGAAGTGGCCGGGTCCGGGAAGAAGCCATGGAAGCAAAAGCATACCGGGCGCGCGCGGGCCGGGTCAATCCGTTCTCCTGTATGGCGTCATGGCGGATCGGTCTTTGGGCCGAAGCCACGTGATTACTCCTACAGCATGCCGAAAAAGAAGTACCGTGCAGCGCTTCAAAGCGCGTTGTCGGCAAAGTTAGCCGACGGACAAGTGGTGATTGTGTCGAATCTGTCATTGGATCAGCCGAAGACCAAACTGTTGGCTCAGGTGCTGACCAATTTTGGTGCCGGAGCCTATGCCTTGATTGTGGCAGGCGCGGGGCATGCCGGATTGGCTCAAGCTGCAGGTAACCTCCCTAACGTGTGTGTGGTGGGGCCTGAAGGGTTGAACGTTTACGATATTGTTCGAGCTGAACTGATTCTGATTCCCGAACGTGAGTTGCTGCGGGTGAAGGAGGTCTGGTCATGAAGGCAGGTCTCCATAGCATTCTGTTGCAGCCGTTGCTGACCGAAAAGATCACCGCGATGCGGGAAAACAACAATACGGTGGGTTTTCTGGTTCACCCAGATGCAAATCGTCTCCAGATCAAGCAAGCGGTCGAAACGCTCTTGAAAGTCAAGGTCGAGCGGGTGAACGTGATAAATGTTCTCGGGAAGGTCAAGCGTTTGGGGCGTTTCTCCGGTAAGCGATCGGACTGGAAAAAAGCTTTCGTGAAGCTCAAACAGGGCGAAAAGTTGGAGCTCTACGAAAGCGCATAGTTGGGTTTTACTCCGGGTTGATCCCGGGGCGCTGGAAGGACGACTGTAGTTATGGGAATCAGGGTATACAAGCCAAGAACGCCGGGACGTCGCGGAATGACCGCGGTGACCACCGAAGAACTGTCGAAGAAGAGGCCTGAGAAATCGCTCACCTCATTCCGCCGCAGTACCGGCGCGAGGAACAACGATGGCCGAACAACTGTACGGTTCCGCGGGGGCGGGCATAAGCGCCTCTATCGGAAAATCGATTTTCGTCGCGACAAGACTGGGATTCCGGGAACCATTGCCGCGCTTGAATACGATCCTAATCGGTCAGCCAGAATTGCGTTGGTGCATTATAAGGACGGCGAGAAACGATATATCCTGGCGCCGGTTGGCTTAAAAGTCGGTGATGTGGTCCAGTCCGGTGCTGGATCGGAAGTTCGTACCGGGAATGCGCTGCCCTTGTCCAGTATGCCGCTAGGAACTACGATTCACAATATCGAGTTGAAACCAGGAAAAGGTGGCCAGCTGATTCGTAGCGCGGGCGGCGCGGCGCAGGTGATGGGGCGTGATGGTGAATATGTGCAGGTGCGGCTAAGATCCGGTGAAATGCGCAAAGTTCTTTCAACCTGCCTGGCAACCGTTGGACAGGTCGGGAATACGGATCACGAGAATATTAATGTCGGGAAGGCGGGCCGCAATCGATGGCTGGGCCGGCGTCCTAATGTACGCGGTGTCGTGATGAATCCGGTCGACCATCCACATGGTGGCGGTGAAGGAAAGTCCGGACAGGGCAATCCCCATCCGGTCTCCCCGTGGGGTCTTCCGACAAAGGGTTATAAGACCCGGAACAATAAGGCGACGGACAAGTTCATTATTTCCCGCCGTAAGTAGGAGTACGCGATGCCGAGGTCAGTCAGTAAGGGCGCATTTGTTGACGACCATTTGCTCCAGAAAGTGGAGCGGATGAATCAGAATAAGGATCGTAAGATCATCAAGACCTGGTCGCGGCGGTCTACGGTCATCCCCGATATGATCGGACATACGTTCGCAGTACATAACGGGAAGAAATTTATTCCAGTCTTCGTGACGGAAAATATGGTCGGGCACAAGTTGGGAGAGTTTGCTCCAACCAGGTTCTTTAAGGGGCATGGGCATGCCAGGACAGAAAAGTCGGTCGCCCTCAAGTAGGCGGAAGGCTTAGGTCTCGGTACATTCGATTTTGATAGGACGTTTATGGCTGAAGCACAAGCAGTTTTGCGTTTTGTACGTATCTCTCCGAGGAAGGCCCGCCCTGTGATCGATTTGATCCGGGGGCAGCAAGTTCCAATGGCCTTGGCGTTGCTTCGAAACTTGCCTCGCCAGGCGTCGAAGGTGGTGGAAAAGCTCTTGAGGTCTGCCGTAGCCAATGCGGAGCAAAAAGAGATGGGCGACAGTGACTCGATGGTGGTGTCAAAGGCATTTGTCGATTGTGGGCCGACCTTAAAACGCTTTCGGTCTCGGTCTCAGGGGCGTGCGAATGCCATTCAAAAGCGGATGAGTCACATTACTGTCGTCGTGTCAGCTGCGAGCATGAAGGAAAAGAAATGATAGATGCGGCTAATGGAACTGGTTCATTTTCTGTTTGAGTGAGGCACAGCGAGTTATGGGGCATAAGACACATCCGATCGGGTACCGGCTAGGATACAACGTCAATTGGTCATCTCGGTGGTATGCCAGCAAAGATTATGCGAAGTTGCTCCATCAGGATATCAAGATCCGCAAGATGGTCAAGCAGCGTCTCTTTCATGCCGGTGTCGCCAAGGTTGAAATAGAGCGATCTGGAGATCAGACGCGGGTGATTATCCATACTGCGCGCCCCGGTATCATCATCGGCCGTAAAGGGGCTGAGGTCGATAAGCTCAAGGCGGAGCTGGGGAAGAGCTACGGCGGCCAGGTCTACATTACGGTGAAGGAAATCAAGAAACCGGAACTGGATGCCCAGTTGGTCTGCGAAAATGTCGCAACTCAGCTGGAGAAGCGAGTGGCTTTCCGCCGGGCCATGAAGCGAAGTGTGCAATCCGCACTCCGTCTTGGAGCCCAGGGCATCAAGATTATGGTTGGGGGGCGTCTTGGCGGGGCGGAGATCGCGCGATCAGAGTGGTACCGTGAAGGTCGTGTCCCCCTTCATACGCTCCGGGCGGATATCGACTACGGGTTTGCAGAAGCCCACACGACGATGGGGCAGATCGGGATCAAGACCTGGATCTATAAGGGCGAAGTTCTTCCCTTGCAGCCGCTCAACAAAGAGTCGGTATTTGACCGTAGGCTTGGGTAAGTGAAGGGGATATCGTGTTAGCACCAAAGAAAGTTAAGTTCCGTAAAATGATGAAGGGGCGTATGACTGGCAAGGCCTATCGTGGCAGCCAGATTACCCTCGGAGAGTTTGGGCTCAAGGCGCTTGAGCCGGGCTGGATCACCAGCCGGCAGATTGAGGCAGCGCGCATCGCGATCACTCGGTGTGTGAAACGTGGTGGCCAGGTGTGGACGAGAATTTTCCCTGATAAGCCGATCACCAAGAAGCCGGCTGAGACTCGAATGGGTAAGGGCAAGGGCAATCCGGAATACTGGGTTGCCGTCGTCAAGCCTGGTCGTATCCTCTATGAGATGGATGGTGTGACGCCGGATGTCGCCAAGGAGGCCTTCCGCTTGGCCTCACATAAGCTGCCTATTGCTACGAAGTGTGTCATCCGCGGCGAGTTTTAGCGCTGATCGAACGGTACGGAAGAGTAAGGGGAACGCGTTCATGGATCTGAAGGAATTACGGCAACTTACGGCGCCTGAACTGGCTGAGAAAACACAGCAGCTCACGCAAGAGCTCTTCAATCTTCGTTTTCAGTTGGGAACTGGACGGTTGGAAAATCCGATGCAGCTGCGGAAGACGAAACGATCCATCGCCAGGGTAAAAACGATTCAGCGCGAGCTCGCGCAGGCCGATCCAATCTCTACCGCGGCGAAAGGGGCTTGAGGATGGGAGAGTCAGTGAACAAGCGGCGTGAATGGGTCGGACGTGTGGTGAGCAATAAGATGAATAAGACGGTCGTCGTCGAGATTGAGCGGTCGGTTATTCACCCGCTCTATCGGAAGGTGCTTCGACGGGTCACGAAATTCAAGGCCCACGATGAAGAGAATACCTGCAAGATCGGCGACCGCGTGCGCATGGTCGAGACGCGGCCCATCAGTAAAGATAAGCATATGCGGGTCGTCGAGGTTGTGGAAAAGGGACGGCGTGGTGAGTAGGTCAAGACCGTGCGGAGAGTAGAGGAAATACCGGGACTATGATTCAAAGCTATACATACATGGACGTGGCCGATAACTCCGGCGCCAAACAGGCCATGTGTTTTCATGTTCTTGGTGGAACCAGGCGCCGGTATGCTTCTCTTGGAGATATTGTCGTTGTGGCAGTCAAGGAGGCCATTCCTGCGGCAACGGTTAAGAAGGGTGATGTGAGCCGTGCCGTGGTCGTGAGGACGACGAAGGAAGTGCGTCGCGAAGATGGTTCCTACATCAAGTTCGATCGGAATGCCTGTGTATTGATCAATAAGGACGGTGATCCCGTTGGGACTCGTATCTTTGGGCCGATTGCGCGCGAGCTGCGCTGGAAAAAATTCATGAAGATTATTTCTCTAGCTCCGGAAGTGCTTTAGCGAAGGTGGGGACGGCGGGATGAATAAGCAGGCATTGAAGAAAAGTCTGATTCGTAAGGGCGATGTGGTGGTCGTGATCGCCGGGCGTGATCGCGGCAAGTCCGGTAAAGTGCTTTCGGTTGATCTTGGGGTGGGAAAAGTTGTGGTCGAAAAGTTGAACATGATCAAGCGCCATACCAAGCCCAATCAAAAAGTCAAACAAGGCGGCATTCTCGAACGGGAAGCGCCTCTTGCAGTCTCAAACGTGATGTATCTATGTCCTGTGACGCGGAAGCCGACCCGGCTTGGTGTGCGAACGCTTGATGATGGCCGGCGGGTCCGGTTCAGTAAAAAATCGAACGACTCAGTCGAGTAGGAGTGAGGACGCCGGATGGCGAAGGTTGAATCAGGAAAAGGCAGTAAGACATCGGAGCGGAAGCCACCCAAGAAGAAAGAAGGGTCGGCGGCGCCGCAGGCGATGGACCAGGGCAGCGAAGAGTCCAAGTTCAAGCCCCGGATGCGCGAGACCTACTTGCAGAAGGTTGTGCCGGCACTCATGAAAGAGTTCGGCTATAAGAACATCATGCAGGTTCCGAAGCTTGAACGGATTGTGTTAAACGTGGGAATGGGGGAAGCCATTCAGAACGTGAAGCTGCTGGAGAGCGCCGCTGGTGAATTGGGTGCGATTACCGGGCAAAAGCCTCTGATTACAAAGGCGAAGAAGGCCATTGCCACTTTCAAATTGCGCCAAGGTATGCCGATCGGCACAAAGGTCACGTTGCGGAGTCGCAGAATGTGGGAGTTCTTCGATCGTCTTGTGACGTTGTCGTTGCCACGGATTCGTGATTTCCGAGGTGTCTCGCCAAAGTCGTTCGATGGCCGAGGCAATTATACGCTGGGACTCAAAGAACAGCTCATATTTCCCGAGATCAAGTACGACGAGGTGGCATCCATCCATGGCATGGATATCACGATTGTCACGACCGCCAAGACCAACGATGAGGGCCGGGCACTATTGAAGCATTTGGGAATGCCGTTCCGGGCGTAATGTCTAGCGAAGGAGTTGCAGGTGTCGAGATTAGCTCTCAGAAATAAATCGGCCATCAAGGCGAAGTTTCCTGTCAGGGACTATCACCGGTGCGAGATATGCGGGCGTGTGCGAGGATTCTTGCGCCGATTTCGCATGTGCAGAATTTGCTTTCGATTGCTGAGCCTGAAGGGTGAGATACCTGGGGTTCGGAAGTCGAGTTGGTAGCATATCCGGTTTCTATGTCGCTCGGCTGGTGATCGCATCTGGTCACACGAAGAATGTGAGTGAAAGGCTTGTATGGTTACAGATCCCATTAGCGATTTATTAGTACGGTTGCAAAACGGGTTTCGGCGACGCCACGATGTCGTGAGCATCCCAGCCTCCCGTCTCAAGCGCGAGGTTCTTCGGATTCTCCAGAACGAGGGATATATTCAAGGCGTTGAGGCGGATGTCGCGGATGGGCATCCTGTGTTGAAAGTGCAGTTACGGTATGTTGCGGAAGGGCAACCCATGGTTACCGGTATGCAGCGGGTGAGCAAGCCAGGCCGCCGTGTCTATGTAGGGATCAAGGATATTCCACGAGTCAAAAACGGCATCGGCGTGGCGATCTTGTCTACATCGAAAGGGTTGATGACGGATCAGGATTCTCGCCGTGCCGGGCTGGGTGGAGAAGTTCTGTGCTCGGTGTGGTAATGGGTACTGCGACCAGATTGTCATTGCAGCGGTGGGCTAGAGGAACGAGGCATCGATGTCACGTATAGGAAAGAAGCCAATCCAGATTCCGGCAGGAGTGGATGTGAAAGTCGCCGGGTCTATTGTGTCCGTGAAGGGCCCGCTAGGGAAGCTCGATTGGTCGTTGTCGTCAGGCCTTGGGGTCTCGATTGCGAATGGACAGCTCTTGGTGAACCGGTCAAATGAAGATCGCCAAGTCCGCGCATTGCACGGGTTGACTCGTGCAGAGCTGAGCAACCTTGTCCAGGGTGTGACGAAGGGCTATGAACGTAATTTAGAAATTACTGGGGTAGGGTATAAGGTTGCCGTGCAGGGGCGGACAATGAGCTTCAGTTTGGGCTATATCAACCCAGTCACCTATCCGATTCCAGCTGGAATCGACGTGAAGGTAGACAAGCAAACGCTGATCAACGTAAAGGGGCCAGACAAGCGGTTGGTGGGACAGGTTGCGGCCGACTTGCGAGCCCTCAAGCCCCCTGATGTCTATAAGCAAAAGGGCGTTCGCTATGCCGGGGAAGTGCTGCGTAAGAAGGCCGGGAAGACAGGAAAGTAGGGTGTTTTATGAATGCTGCAGATAAAGCCAGCCAGTTAACCAGGCGAAAACAGCGGGTGCGGAAGAGAGTCTTTGGAACAGCTGAGCGTCCACGTCTCAATGTGTTTCGCAGTCGCTCTCATATCTACGCCCAGATCGTCGACGATCTCAAGGGGGCCACGTTGGCTGCCGCGTCTTCTCTGGATAAGTCTCTGCGCACATCGGTGAAGTCTACTGGCAGCATCAATGGCGCCAAGGCTGTTGGAAAGTTGTTAGCCGAACGGGCTAAGGCCGCTAAGGTACAGGCTGTGGTGTTCGATCGTGGCGGCAGGATGTACCACGGACGGGTCAAAGCGTTGGCCGAAGCATCTCGTGAAGGCGGTCTGCAGTTCTAGGTCGTGCCTTGCTGCCGTTACAGTACGGAGCGAGAGGAACAAAGAGGAGAAATGCTAGGTGCGAGTTAATCCAGATGAACTAAGCCTGAAGGACAAGGTTGTCTTTATCAACCGTGTGGCGAAAGTTGTGAAGGGCGGAAAGCGATTCAACTTTTGCGCATTGGTTGTCGTGGGGGATGGCCAGGGGTGGGTTGGCATCGGAAAAGGGAAGGCTGCTGAAGTGCCCGTCGCAATCTCGAAGGCGGTTGAACAGGCTAAGAAAAACTTGGTGCATGTCGCCCTCACATCCGGGACGATTGCACATGAGGTGCATGGGCTGTTCGGGGCCGAGCATGTCCTTCTGAAGCCCGCCAAGAAGGGGGCCGGGATTATTGCCGGCGGCGCCGTCCGGGCGGTGGTCGAGGTCGCCGGCGTCCATAACGTCATTGCGAAGACGCTGGGTCGTGGAAATCCATTTAATACGGTTCGGGCCACCCTCAATGGGCTCTGTCAGCTCCGCAACGTTGGGGACGTACTTAAGCTACGCCGTAATGTAGTGGGCGACGCACAGAATAGGGTGAGTGTCTAATGCCTACAGTGAAGACCACTCAGGCTGTCTCAAAGGGGTTTGTGATCACCTTACGACGAAGTCCCATTGGTACACCGCAAAAGCATCGACGTGTTTTGTGCGGCTTGGGTCTGAGAAAAATCAGACAGACGGTGACTCGTCCCAATACTCCCCAAGTCAGAGGGATGATCGGAAAAGTCGGCTATCTATTGGAAGTGCAGCCACAATGAATTTACATGAAATCGGTCCTGCGAAAGGATCCAGAAAACGGCGCAAACGTATCGGTCGTGGCCCAGGCTCTGGTCATGGGAAAACGTCGGGAAAGGGCCATAAGGGTCTGTTAGCCAGGTCAGGGGGTCGGAGTCGACAGGCCGGCGGCTTTGAAGGCGGCCAGATGTCTCTGATCCGTCGAGTGCCGAAGCATGGCTTTACGAACATCTTTCGTAAGGAGTACTCGATTGTCAACCTGAAGAGTTTGGGTGACATGATCGTGTCCGGTACCATCACACCGCAGACCCTGGTCGATGTCGGCTTGGTTAAGCGCAAGTCATTGCCGATCAAGGTTCTTGGAAATGGAGACCTTACGAGGGCGATTGTTGTGCAGGCGCACAAGTTCAGTAAGTCAGCAGAGGCGAAAATTCTAGCAGCTGGAGGGAGAGTCGAGGTCATCCCCGGTGTTTGAACGACTCCTGACCAGTTTTCAGAATATTTTAAAAATACCCGAGCTGCGTACCCGTATCCTCTTTACCATAGGGATGTTGGTGGTGTATCGGATCGGGGCGCATATTCCTACGCCTGGAATCAATGGCGAGGCCCTTTCAGAGTTCCTGCAAAAGGAAGGTGGCGCACTACTCGGGTTTTTGGATATTTTTTCAGGCGGGTCACTCTCGCGGTTGACCATCTTAGCGCTGGGCATTATGCCCTATATCAGCGCCTCGATCATTCTTCAGCTGTTGACCGTCGTTGTCCCGCACCTGACGAAATTGGCCAAAGAGGGGGAGCGCGGGCGAAAAAAGATTATTCAGTACACTCGGTTCGGGACGATCGGTATTGCGCTGATTCAGGGATTCGGGATCGCAGTAGGTCTCGAACAAATGAATAACGGCGCATTCGTGATGACCGGCGGGTGGGGATTCCGTCTGATGACGGTCATCACCTTGACGGCGGGTACGGGTTTCCTGATGTGGCTTGGTGAACAGATTACCGAGCGAGGCATCGGGAACGGCATTTCCTTGATCATTTTTGCGGGGATCGTCGCACGGCTGCCGTCCGCTGTGGCCCAGACCTTTGAATTGTACAAGGTTGGGCAGCTCAGCATTATCTTGTTGGTCGCCCTTGCGGCGCTGATGGTAGTGGTGGTCACCGCCATTGTCTTTCTGGAAAGCGGGCGACGAAAGGTGCCGGTTCAGTATGCAAAACGAGTTATCGGACGCAGAGTGTTTGGCGGGCAGAGTACGCATATTCCACTGAAAATCAATACCGCGGGGGTGATTCCGCCTATTTTCGCATCGTCGATTATTGCATTTCCCGCGACGATTACCGGGTTTTTTGAGACACCCTGGATTAAGGATATCGGTGCGCAACTTGCGCCTGGATCGATATTGTATACGCTGATGTATGTCGGCCTCATTTTATTTTTCTGTTTCTTCTATACTGCCGTGGTCTTGAATCCGGTGGACATGGCGGACAATATGAAGAAGTACGGTGGATTCATTCCCGGGATTCGCCCTGGTATACGGACTTCCGACTACATCTATAAGGTACTCACGCGAATTACGTTTGCCGGATCGATTTATCTCGCGATCGTTTGCGTGATTCCGGAGTTGTTGATCTATAAGCTAGGTGTGCCGTTCTATTTCGGCGGCACCTCGTTGCTGATCGTGATCGGCGTCGGTCTTGATACGGCCCAGCAGATTGAGTCCCACATGTTGATGCGGAATTACGATGGGTTTCTTGGTAAGGGCATGGCTCCCCTCCGCGGCAGGAGTGGGTGAGGCAAATTCATGCAGGTGGTGTTTCTCGGCGCACCAGGGGTTGGTAAGGGGACTCAGGCTGACCGTATTGCGGCGCAGTATCAGATAGCGAAGATATCGACAGGGGATCTTCTTCGCGAGGCGGTCCGCAATCAGACTGCGCTGGGCCTTGAAGCGAAGCGCTACATGGATCAGGGGAGCCTGGTTCCGGATGCCGTGGTGATTGGGCTGGTCAGGGAGAAGTTAGCTGATCCCAGATGTGCGAATGGATTCGTTCTGGATGGATTCCCCAGGACTGTTCCACAGGCGGAAGCATTGGGAGCGGTTTTGATATCCAAAGGGATCGCGCTGGATCGGGTGGTGAACTTTCAGGTTTCGCGTGAAGATATCGTCAGCCGTTTGAGCGGACGCCGAAGTTGCCCGAAATGCCAAGCGACGTTCCATGTAGACTTTGCGCCCCCCAAGTTGGGTGAGGTTTGCGACCGATGCGGAGAACCGCTCGTGCAGCGCAGCGATGACCGGCGCGATGCGATCGAGATGCGCCTGAAAGTATATGACGAGCAGACCGCTCCGCTTGTGGCGTATTACCAAGAGCGAAGTTTGTTATTTCAGCTGGATGGTTCAGGCGCAGTGGATGTCGTTTTTCAGCATCTCTCGCAGGCACTAGAACCGTACCGGGCGGCATGATCATTCTCAAGACGCCGGATGAGATTGCGGTGATGGCTCAGGCGTCAAGAGTGGTGGCAGAGACGTTACAGATTTTGCAGAAAGCTGTTAGGCCCGGTATTACGACCGATGAACTGGACCGCTTAGCCGAGGATGAGATTCGGTCCCGTGGGGCAAAGCCGGCATTTAAGGGGTATCGGAGTTATCCTAAGACGCTCTGCGCATCGGTGAATGAGCAGGTTGTCCACGGAATCCCCTCCAAGCGAATATTGAAGGATGGGGATATCATCGGGCTTGACCTAGGGGCCATTGTCGACGGGTTTTACGGAGATTCGGCCATTACAGTCGCGGTGGGGAAGATGACCGAACGAAATGCCCAATTGGTTCAAGTTACCAAGGAGGCCATGTATCTCGGAATTCAGCAAGCGGTGGTGGGCCATCGGCTGTCGGACATTTCGCATGCGGTTCAGCGGCATGTGGAGGCTGCTGGTTATTCGGTCGTGACGGAGTTCGTAGGCCATGGAATTGGCCGGCAGCTGCACGAAGAACCGCAGGTGCCGAATTATGGGAAGCCAGGGCAGGGACCACGGTTGCAGGCTGGAATGGTTCTCGCGATCGAACCGATGGTCAACATGGGTGGCGCTGCAGTCAAGGTTCTTGAGGATCGATGGACGGCGGTAACGGTAGACGGGAGTCTCTCTGCGCATTTTGAGCATACGATTGTGATTGAGCCGAGTGGGCCGCCGAAGATTCTGAGTCAGCTCTGAGAAACCGAAGACGCGGTCATGAAGTCTGGAGAGAAGGGATATAGTGCCGAAAGAAGATATCATCGAAATTCAAGGCACAGTGAACGAGACGTTACCGAACGCGATGTTTCGGGTATCGCTGGACAATGGCCATAAGATTCTTGCACACATTTCCGGAAAGATGCGGATGCACTTTATTCGTATTCTTCCCGGCGATAAGGTGACCGTGGAATTGTCGCCGTATGATCTGACACGCGGGCGGATTACCTATCGGTTTAAGTAGGAGCGTGAAATAGACATGAAAGTCAGATCATCCGTGAAGCCGATTTGTGCCAAATGTAAGGTGGTTCGGCGCAAGGGCGTGGTGCGAATCCTCTGCGAGAATCCGCGCCACAAGCAGCGCCAAGGGTGAGAGGTCGCAGGACGACCTGATCGGTCTCCTGCTCGCGCAGCGCGCGGCCTCAGAAGGCCCTCGTTGGACGAGCGCACTAGAGCCCAATCAGGTCATTCTGCGACGAATCTGGGAAGAGTAAGGGGGAATTATGGCTCGTATTTCTGGAGTGGATTTACCGAGAGAGAAGCGGGCGGACATCGGCTTGACCTATGTCTATGGGATTGGTCGGGCATCTGCACTCTCTATCTTGAGCAAGGCTGGAATCGACGGAGCGATTCGCGTGAAGGATTTGAGCGAAGAACATATTGTCAAGATCAGAGAAATTATTCAGGAAGGCTTCCAGGTCGAAGGCGATCTGAGAAAGACCTTCTCGATGAACGTCAAGCGATTGATCGATAGTGGTACGTACCGCGGGCTGCGCCATCGGAAAGGGTTGCCGGTCCGCGGTCAGCGGACAAAGACGAATGCGCGGACGAGAAAAGGCCGTCGTTCCGGTGTGGGAAGCAAACCGAAACCGCCTGCGCGTTCGGCGTAGTGCGTGACCGTTACTTGAGTAGGGAGTCTGTATGAGCATCAAAAAAGGGAAGAAGAAAGAGCGTCGGATTGTGCAGACCGGGGTGGCCCATGTCCAGGCTTCCTTCAATAACACGATCGTCACCATCACCGACCTGAGCGGCAATACGATTGTGTGGGCGAGCTCAGGAAACCAAGGCTTTAAGGGGTCTCGCAAGAGCACGCCTTTTGCGGCTCAGCGGGCCGGCGAGGCTGCTGCGCGCAAGGCGATGGAGAGCGGAATGCGCCAAGTGGATGTCTATGTGAATGGGCCTGGGTCCGGTCGTGAATCGGCGATCCGATCTCTTCAGGCTGCAGGATTGCGGATCCATATGATCCGTGATGTGACCCCGATTCCGCACAATGGATGCCGTCCACCTAAGCGGCGGCGCGTTTAGCGGCGCATGTCGAGAGAGTCGGATACACGAGAATTGTTGGGCGCACCTACGTGGTGATGTCCGGTAACCGGAGGTAGAGCAGTGGCAAAGTATCGCGGTCCCGTCTGTCGGTTGTGTCGGCGAGAGGGTGAGAAGTTGTTTCTGAAAGGCTTGCGCTGCATGACAGAGAAGTGTGCTATCGAGCGGCGGAGCTATCCTCCTGGACAACATGGGCAAAAGCGTCCGAGGAATTCAGAGTACAGCACGCAGCTCAGAGAAAAGCAGAAGCTGCGCAGAATCTACGGCTTGATGGAATGCCAGTTCCGTGGTGTGTTTGAACGTGCGGAGCGGCAGTCTGGTATTACCGGTGAGGCACTGTTGCGGTTGTTGGAGTGCCGGCTGGATAACGT
The DNA here is from genome assembly GCA_963781915.1 of uncultured Nitrospiraceae bacterium. GTDB lineage: Bacteria > Nitrospirota > Nitrospiria > Nitrospirales > Nitrospiraceae > Palsa-1315. The sequence goes on from CAWAIH010000019.1 coordinate 56,824, forward strand.
GGCCTATCGATTGGGATTTGGCGCTTCTCGAAAGGAGGCCAGGCAGCTGGTCAGCCACGGGCACCTGACCATGAATGGCCGAAAAATCAATGTGCCTGGCGCGCAGGTCAAGGCGGGCGATGTCATCAGCGTCCGGGAGCGAAGCCGCACATTGATCTCGATCCAGGCCGCCTTAGAGTCTGTTGATGGACGAGGCATTCCGGAGTGGTTGGAGTTGGACAAGACGGCGTTTAAGGGCGTGGTACGAACACTGCCGTCAAAAGATCAGATTGCGCTGCCGGTCAATGAGCAAATGGTGGTGGAGTTGTATTCCAGGTAGATGTGTAATTGGGCAAGGGAGCCGGTCTCTGTGGCGAACAGATGCCGTTCAGTGGCTGGCTACTCGATGAGATCAAGGGGGAGTCATGATTAAAGCAATGAAAGACTTTCAGATCCCGCTGCGGGTGGAAGTCGACAACGATACGCATTCCCAAACCTACGGCAGATTTACAACAGAGGCCTATGAACGTGGATTTGGGACCACGGTCGGCAACGCATTACGGCGCGTACTATTGTCGTCGCTCACAGGTGCGGCAGTGACTACGGTGAAAATCGAAGGAGTTCTGCACGAGTTCTCCACGATTCCTGGTATCACGGAGGATGTGACTTCCATTATTTTGAATGTCAAAGGATTGCGGCTTGCGGTACATACCGATAAGCCAAAGACGCTACGTCTTAGGAAGAAGGGACCCGGTGAAGCAAAGGGGTCTGATATTATTCATGATGCAGATGTGACCATATTGACTCCGAATCTCCATATTGCGACATTGGACAAGGATGCCACATTCGATATGGAAATGACGGTCAATCATGGGCGGGGCTATGTGCCAGCCGAGCGAAATAAGGAAGAGGGGCTGCCGATAGGTGTGATCGCGATCGATTCGGTATTTTCGCCCATCAAACGAGTAAACTTTCATGTTGAGAATGCTCGTGTCGGTCGCATGACCGATTACGATAAATTGACCTTGGAAATCTTAACGGATGGGACCATCTCGCCTCGTGATGCCTTGTCCACGGCGGCTGGCATCCTGCGCGATCACATCGATATCTTTATCAATCCCGATGAGCGACTCGAAGGGCGGGCTGATCTTGGGAGTGATGAGGCGCAACGTGAGGTTAATAAGCATCTGTTCCGTAGCGTCAACGAGCTGGAACTGTCGGTTCGCGCCGCAAACTGTTTGAAGAATGCGAACATCAAGACCATTGCCGACTTAGTCCAGAAGACCGAAGGGGAGATGCTGCGGACAAAGAATTTCGGCAAGAAATCGCTCAACGAAATTAAAGAGATTTTGACGGAAATGGGGTTGGGGCTCGGTGTGAAGCTGGATACGGTACAACAGAATAGCGGTAGCCCGAAGAGTGAGTAACGAAACAAGAGGGAACCAGTGCGTCATAGAAAAAATGGCAGACAGCTCGGACGAAAGACGAAACATCGGTGGGCTTTGTTCCGAAGTCTTGTAACGTCGCTGCTCGAACATGAGCGAATCGAGACGACGGAAGCCAAGGCGAAAGAAATTCGAGGATTTACGGATCGGATGATTACCCTCGGCAAGGAGGGAACATTGCCGGCTCGGCGGCAAGCCCTGGCATTTATCCGTAGCAAAGATGTCGTCTCGAAATTATTCAGCGACGTCGCAGTTCGATTTAAAGACCGCCCCGGTGGCTATACAAGGATGGTGAAGACGAGGCGGCGAATCGGCGATGCCGCGAAGCTTGTCGCGATTGAACTCGTCACCAGACCGGATGCTGCATCGGCGAAGAAACAAGTGCCTGCTGTCTCAGCTCCTGCGACTCCTGCCGCCGGCTAGGTCTCCTGTCCGGGAGATTTAGTCGGCGCTGCGGCGCCGTAATACTATTTCGACGATTCCCCCATCTTCCTCACCTCATCTCTGTTCGGTAGACCATGCTGTGGTCGAGGCATAAGTTTACTTGATATTGGGCTCATGCTACTATCGTGCCAGTCTTCTTCATGCTACTAAAAAGGAAGCAGGGACAACGTGTGGCAACGCTGGGTACGGAGAGGTTTGTTAGCGCTCAGTGCGGCGTTGGCCTGTTTCCTCGCCTATCTGCTCGTGACCAACTCGACCATGGTTCCCACCCCGACGGCGGCGGCGCCAGGCACCATGGATGCAGCTGATGCGACGATCTCCCAATTTACATTCACCCAGACCAAGGGCGATACAGTTCAATGGAAAGTACAGGCGCAAGAGGCGCGGCTCTTTGAACGAGACAAGCGGGCGATGCTCCAAGTCGTCGCTATTACACTGTTTGGCCAGCAGGGAAAAGATTTGACGTTAACCGGAGATGAAGGGACATTGGATACGGAGACGAAGAATTTTGTGCTCGCGAACCGATTGGAGCCGCTCGTGATTCATACTGAGAGTGGATACGTGATTTATACCAACCATCTGGCTTGGACTGATCAGACAAGAGAGATTCGCACACAGGATCCTGTTCGTATCGTTGGGCATGGGTTAGAGGTGACGGGGCGCGGGTTGCTGGGACATTTGGACCGAGAGGAATTTGAAGTGCTTGAGGATGTACATGTGGATTTGGCTCCTGCTTCTTAATTTATTCCCGTTTGGGATAGCTTCATTGAGCGAATCGGCTGACGCAGCCCTTCCCAAGGGTGCGGTTGATCGAGCGGTGAGCACGACCATTACCGCCAAGCGGATGACCGTAAAAAATCAGGATAGCCAAGCGATATTTGAAGGGGCAGTTGTGCTGACTCGTGGGTCGTTGGTTGTCTATTCCGATCGTATGGTGGTGATGTTTCGCGTGCAAGACCCACCCACGACTGATAACCAGAAAGGGCCTGAGGCCGTCAAGAGCCTCGTACCTTCGAAAGGGCCCGATGCCGTGCCGGCTGTGTCCAATCGTTCAGTCAACAGGATTGAGGCGACCGGGCGAGTGAAAATTGAGAAGGACTCGGGGAATGCGACCTGCGAAAAAGCTATCTACTACCATGATGGAGATAAGATCGTCCTGACGGGCGACCCGGTGGCCTGGGATAAGGGAACAAGGGTCAGCGGCAAGCAAATCACGATGTTTTTGGCGGAGGATCGGAGTGTGGTGGAGGGAGGCTCTCATGTGCGAATTGAGCCGGATGGGGGGGCGATCAAGTGATCGTACCGGCTCAAGGGAATGCACTCTCGTCTGGCACTGAAGTGAACAGGATCGAAGGGGCTGGTTTATGCGCAACGGGATTGGTGAAAAGTTTTCGCGCGCGCAAAGTCGTGAAAGGTGTCTCGATCGATGTCCACGCCGGAGAGGTCGTGGGTTTGCTGGGACCCAATGGGGCCGGAAAGACCACCATCTTCGACATGATCGTCGGTCTGTGCCAGCCTGATGAAGGGGCGATCTCGCTCGGTGAAGAAGTGATCACAGATCTCCCGATGTACAGACGGGCGCGGAAAGGAATCGGGTATCTGCCGCAAGAATCATCTGTGTTTCGACGCTTGTCGGTTGAAGACAATATTCTGGCAATTCTTGAAATGCTGGACTACTCTCGGTCAGAACGTCGAGACCGGGTCGATGCTCTTCTCAAGGAATTGGACCTGAGCCATATTCGAGGGAGCATGGCCTATGCGTTGTCTGGTGGGGAACGTCGGCGGTTGGAAATTACGAGGGCGCTCGCGACGAGTCCGTCATTCATGTTGCTGGATGAGCCCTTTGCAGGGATCGACCCGATTGCCGTCGCTGACATACAACAAATTATTACCCGATTGAAAGAAAAGGGAATCGGCATTCTGATCACCGATCACAATGTTCAGGAGACGCTGTCAATCACGGATCGAGCTTACATCATCAACGAAGGGTTGATTCTGGAGGCCGGGTCTCCTGAGTCCATCGTCAAGAGTGAAACGGCTCGAGCGGTCTATCTGGGGGAACGGTTCAAGCTATGATGCGTAAGGATCGTCGCGTATGAAACTCAGACTTGATCTTCGACTGAGTCAAAAGCTGATCATGACTCCCCAATTGCAGCAGGCAATTAAGCTGCTGCAATTGTCTCGACTTGAACTCCAGCAGAGTCTCACGCAGCATTTGATGGAAAATCCGCTTTTGGAAGACCTCCCTACTGAAGCGGAGGACAGCGAAGCCACAAGCGCAGAGGAGAAGGCGGAAGATGCGGCGGCTTCAGCGGATAGTGAGCCGTCGAATGCGGAGGAGTCGACTCCCGAAGAACGGGATACACCGGATGAGGTCTCAGCGGCTGGTTGGGAAGAGTACTTTGGAAGCGACCGTCGGATTGGTGGGTCCGAGTCTCAGTCGTCCTCTCAGGATGAGTTTCCTTCCTATGAACAAACCATGGCGAAGGCAACCTCCCTAGAAGACCACCTTCTCTGGCAACTATCATTTTCCGGTTTGTCCGATCGTGAAAAGGGGATCGGGCGGTTGATCATCGGTAATCTTGACGATGACGGGTATCTGCGCATGTCTCTCGCAGAAATGGTCAGCGGGACTGATTTCACCGAGATTGAAGGGGAGTCAGTTCTGAAGGATATTCAGAGTTTTGATCCGACGGGAGTGGCGGCACGCGATCTAGCGGAGTGCCTACTTTTACAGATCGGACATTTGGGGAAGAGTCCGATGGGGTCATTAGGGGCCAGACCCGGCGCCTTGAAGGGGTCGATTGTTGAAGCCATTGTTCAGCACCATCTCAAAGACTTGGAGAAGAAACAGTATGCGAGAATTGCAAAAGCTCTCGATGTCACAGTAGAAGAGGTTTTTCAGGCGACCAAGGTTATCGAAGTGCTTGAGCCGAAGCCGGGGAGGCCGTTTACGAACACCCAGAACTATGTAATTGTCCCTGACGTGTTTGTCGCCAAGAATGAAGGTGAATGGGTGGTATTACTGAACGACGACGGGCTCCCCCGTATGCGGATCAGCCCGTACTATAAGCAGTTGATGGGGGCCGGTGAGAACGGGTCGGAGGAGACAAAGGCCTATCTGGATGAAAAGCTTCGGGCTGCGCAATGGGTCATTCGGAGTATCGAGCAACGGAATAAGACAATCGTAAAAGTGGTGTCGAGCATCGTGAAGTTTCAGGAGCAGTTCTTTGAAAAGGGCGTGGAGCATCTGAAGCCGTTGGTGCTCAAACAGGTCGCTGAAGATATTGGGATGCACGAGTCGACAATCAGTCGTGTGACGGCCAACAAGTACATGTATTGCCCGCAAGGGTTGTTGGATTTAAAGTTTTTCTTTAACGCCGGCCTGCAGCGAGCGGATCAGCCCTCCGACATGATGTCGTCCGTGACGGTGAGGGAGATGATTCGGAAGATGGTGGCGGAGGAAGATGCCCGCCGCCCCCTCAAAGATGAAGAGATCGCAGCGCGCCTGCTTACACTGCAAGTCGTGATCGCGCGACGGACAGTGGCCAAGTACCGGGCGGAAGAACATATTCCCTCCGCCACTCAGCGTAAGCGATTCTTTTAGACCCGCTCTGTCTAGCCGCATGCCTATGCACTTCTTATCCGGTGTCTCTCCTGGCGGTATGGAAACTCAGAACCGAGCAGCATAGCTGACTGACAGAGGGACCGAGACTATTCAGCGTGAAAGGACGAAAGCCTATGAAGATTACAGGACGACGCCTGGTTATCACGCCAGCGCTCCGACAACATATCGAAAATCGGGTTGAGAGGCTCGCGCGGTATGAAGTGAAGTTGAGCCACCTGGAAGTGATTCTGGGTGTGAGCAAGCTTCAGCATTGTGCGGAGGTCGTTTGTACAATGCAAGGGAGGAGGATTCAGGCAAAAGCTTCGACCCAGGAAATGTACGCGACGATCGACCAGCTCGTGGACCGCTTGGGCGTCCAGATACGAAAACATAAGGAACGCCAGACTGATCATAAAGAACCGAAGAAAAGGTCGGTGCGTAAGGTTCCACGTCAGGCACTTCGTCAGGAAGAGGAAGTCCTTGAAGTTATTCGTCCGGTCCGGGCTGTTCTGACTCTGGAGGATGCGAAGCGCCGGCTCGATTCTTTGCCTGGTTCGCTGGTGGTGTTTACTTCACTGTCTTCGGGAAAGCTGCAGATTCTACAGCGTATCGATCGTGATCGAGTGGTCTTGATTGATCCGTAAGGGGTAGGTAGGCATGCCAGGACTCAAGTTGGTGGTGATCAGCGGTCTTTCTGGATCAGGGAAGTCGCATGCCCTCAAGTGTTTTGAAGACGCCGGGTATTTCTGCATCGATAATTTGCCGCCGGCTCTCCTGCCGACCTTTGTCGAGCTCTGTCATCAGCAGGGGGGCGAGATTAAGAATGTTGCGCTCGGCATCGATGTTAGAGAGCGCGTGTTCTTTTCAGATTTGGTGGGGATTCTTGAGCGGGTGAAGGCACTGGGTCATACGGTCGAGCTCATATTCTTTGAAGCTCGAGAGGAAGTCTTGGTTCGTCGATTCTCGGAGTCTCGGAGACCCCATCCACTGCTGCCGCAACTTCCTGTATTGGAAGGAGTGCGTTTTGAAAAGGAGCGTCTTGCTGATCTTCGGCGCAACGCTGACCGGATTGTGGATACCTCGGACTTGACGGTGCATGAATTGCGTGAGCTGTTGATTAGACAGTTCAGGCAGGAAGGCACGCCTCAGCGGTTAACCATCTCGTTGGTAACATTTGGCTACAAGTTCGGTGTGCCGTACGATATTGACCTCCTGTTCGATGTCAGGTTCTTGCGGAACCCGTTTTTCGTTTCTGACCTCAAGCCATTGACCGGGGAAGACTCGCGTGTGCGGACCTATGTGCTGACTGATCCTGATGCCGTTGCATTTATTGGGCAGCTGGAAGGTTTCTTTAAATTCCTCATTCCTCTCTTCGAACGAGAACGCCGCAGCTATGTGAATGTCGGGGTTGGCTGCACGGGCGGACGTCATCGATCTGTGGCGATTGCTGGACGACTTCAAGCAAGTTTTTCTGCGCTGGGATATCAAGCGACTGTCGCGCATCGCGATATTAATAGGCAATAATCCACGGACCCGTTAGGCCAATCCTCCTGCCACTATCTCCTTTCTTTCTAAGCATGTGCGCTGAAAGCGATTTCCTTGACAGGTAGAGCATCTGGACTATACTTGGCTGACAGGCAAAGCCGCTCCTCAGTGTAGAGGTATCGTTTGATGTCTGCAGGCTGTGATTCAGGCCCAAATTGCCGCTCAAGCAGGGGAGTGTTGAGTGGAGGGTAGGCCATAGGTGAATAGCCAGAATGTTTCAGGGACAGATTCTTTCTTTGGAGCGTGGAAGTTTTCTGGGATGGGGATATGACCATGAGTAAGAGTCCGCGAAAAAATCACATAAAGACTTGCTCTGTACGGATAGTCATGTACAGTCAGGGGCACGTATGCTGAGTTCATTCAAAGGTCTTGCCGAAACCGATCTATTTTCGATGTTTACCCCGAAGCGACAGCTCGTCGGGCTGGATATCGGTTCGAGTGGGATCAAGCTCGTTCAGTTGAAGGAGAATCGAGGGCGATACATTCTCCAGAAGTTTGGTTTCAAAGCACTTGAGCCGGAAGTCATTGTTGACGGTACAGTGATGGATGAAGGGCGGGTGGTATCGGCGATTAAAGAATTGTTCGAGGAAACGAACATCAAGGTGAAGCAGGTCGCCGTGTCGATTTCCGGCCATGCGGTCATCATTAAAAAGATCAGCCTGCCGCCGATGCCTGATGAGGAGTTGGAGGGGCAGGTGAGGCTTGCCGCGGAGCAGTACATCCCCTTCGACATTAATGAGGTGAACATCGACTTCAGTGTGTTGCCCTCTACCGAGGCTGCGGGTGATACACAGGGAGAGATGTCGATCATTCTTGTGGCAGCCAAGAAAGACAAGATTAATGAGCTGACAGAACTCGTCAAGGGGGCGGGGCTGCTTCCGATCGTCATGGATGTGGATGCCTTTGCAATCGAAAACATGCACGCGATCAATTATCCTGTTTCACAGGATGAGACGACCGCGCTCGTCAATATTGGCGCCAGTGTCATGAATATCAATATTGTTCGAAACGGCACTTCGTTGTTCACGCGAGATATTCCAATCGGAGGAAATCGCTATACGGAAGCTATTCAACGAGAAGTGGGCATGTCCTATGAAGAGGCAGAGGAAACGAAAAAAGGCGAGCGTTCGGCCGGGAATAATCAGGACGCGGTGACCACAGTCGTCGACAGTGTGAATGCCGAGGTTGCGTCGGAAATTGCGCGGACAGTTGATTATTTCAAGTCAACCATGGCGGACGCGGACGTTCAGCAGGTTCTTTTGTGCGGAGGGGGCGCTCAGGTAAAGGGCCTGGTCGTCCAATTGAGAGATCGAATGCAGGCTGTAGTCGAGGTCGCTAATCCGTTCAGCGAAATCGATACTTCAGGGAGCGATTTCGATCAGAGCACATTGGCCGAATTGGCTCCGCTGGCCGCAGTGGGAGTTGGGTTGGCGCTTAGATCGGTAGGGGACCGATGATTCGCATTAATTTATTGCCAGGGCCCAAGGGGCTTAAGGCGAAGCCTAAGTATGATGTCAGAGCACAGGCGTTGTTGGGTGCGGGGCTGTTGCTCGTCACCCTGGCAGGATGCTGGTGGTACTCGGCGTCACTCGATGAAGAGATAGCCGTGCGGCAGTCCGAAAAACTCGACAAGGAGAAGCAGGTCACACAGCTGAAAGAACAAGTGAAGCAGGTTTCTGATTTTGAAAACCGGAAGAAAGTGCTGGAAGACAAAAATCGCATCATCGAGGAATTGGAACAGTCACGTGTCGGCCCTGTCAAGGCCCTCGACCATGTCAGCCAAAGTCTTGATCCGCTGAAGGTGTGGTTAGTGAGAATGGCGGTCACCGGGAAAGAGGTCGATCTTGAAGGTCGTGCAGCGACCAACGACGATGTGGTGGAATTCGTGAATAACCTGCGCCGGACCGACTATTTCTCGAATATCAATCTACAAGAAAGTAAAGCCGCGGTGGAGAGCCAGCTCAATATCTACCAGTTCAAACTTGGTTTTCGTCTCAAAGGGTAAGAATTATGAAGCTGCCTTCTATAAATCTTGACCTATTGCGTTCAATCCCATGGGCCCAGAAGGCAGGGCTCCTTGTAATGGTTCTTGCCGGGATTATCGTGGGCTTCTATTACTATGTAGCCGAGCCAAAATCTGTAGAGATTGCAGGGCTTCAGGGGGCAATTGGCACGCTCGATAGCGAGATTCAAACATTGACCATCAAAGTCAAACATCTCGATGAGCTCATTGCCGCCAGCAAGCAACTGGAGATTGAGCTCGCGAAAAAGAAAGAACGGTTGCCGCCTGAAGAGGAGGCAATCATGTTACTCAAGCAGGTGTCGGACTTGGGGATTCGTCTTGGACTCGACATTAAGCTGTGGAAACCGAGTCCCAAAAGCGAGGATTCGTCTAAACTCTTTATCCGTATGCCGGTCAATGTAGAGGTTTCAGGCGGCTACCATACCGCAGCCTTGTTTTTCGATCGGATCAACGCGTTGCCTCGAATTGTAACTGTATCCGGCCTCAAGATGGGAGCTCCAAAGCTTGAGAAGGGACGGGTTGTTACACAGACCGTGTTTGATCTTATCGCCTATGCGGCGCCAGAGGAAACCAAGTTGGCCGCGATGGTTCCTGCAGCGCCTCAAAAGAAATAGGGACAGAGTTTTGGATATGTGCGAGATCATGAGCGATGAGTGTCAACTGTGAAAACTGGCGATTGACTATGAAGACGATAAGCATGGTTCTGATTGGATGTGCCGGACTGCTGGCCGTAGCCGGCTTGGGATTTGCTGCGCCTGGCATGAGTTCTCATGCCAGACAAATTAACCCAATGCGGGAGGACTCCTTAAAAGTGCCTCCTCTCAACGATGTGCCGCGGCACGCATCGTCTTCAACCCTAGCCATGGCACCTGGCAATGAGAATGCTCAGGCAGCTGCACTCAATCCAATGGTGGAACCGGTGAGGGCACATAGCTATGACCCCTCTGGGCGGCGCGATCCGTTTGTGCCAGTGTTGCAACAGGCGGGCCTTGGACCGATTGACTCCGCCTTGCCTCCGCTCCAGCGTGTTGGGCTGACGGAAATAAATCTGATCGCTGTCGTATGGGGGGCCTACGGCAATGCCGCTATGGTTCAGACGCCAGATGGGAATGGATATACCGTGCGTCGAGGCACACGTGTTGGTCCGAATAATGGCATGGTCACTGCCGTGACGGATAAAGGTATTGTGGTGCAAGAACGGTTTACAGATGTGTATGGGAGCAAACAGGAGCGGGAGTACGTCAAGCTCCTTCACCCGAAAGAGGGCGCAGAATGAAACCTAAGCTGGCCATGACAACGACAGTATTTGTCCGTGTGCTTTCGGCGGTGGGAGTGCTCAGTACTCCGATGGCCATGCCATCGATGGGAGCTTCAACCGACATACCGAATGTTGATTCAGGTATGCAGTCAAGCATTGAGAGAGGTCCGGCGAAGACCCTGACCGCGGTCGATATTCAGCGCGGCGTCAACGATATCCGTGTTGTTATTTCGGGGGATGGTAATCTGGCCCACACAGTGACGCGTATTGATGCGCGGCGACTCATGATCGACATTCCACACGTGACTTCTTCCGTATACAAGCCAATCATAGCTGTGAATCACCAGATATTGAAGCAGGTGCGTCTGGGTTATCATGTCGATAGAGTGCGGGTGGTACTGGATCTTTCCGCTAAATCTATTTATTCGGTTGAACCGCAAGGAACGAATCTTATTGTGACACTTCGGGAAGACGCCGGTACTGATGTGGCTGCAAGCACAGACTCTAACCCGAGAGGGGCGATCGAAATTACCCAGCCAGAGAATTCCACGATGCCGCAGGTTTGGGTCGATGCTTCTTCTCGGACGGCCCAGCGGACACTGACCACAGTTCGGCGATCTTCACCTGTATTTCAAGTCCAGAACGCCCAGATGACTTCCGGGACTGACAGTACAGATCGTAGTGAGAAGGCTACGCCAAAGGATGATTTAGTCGTTGGAGAAACGCATTATATCGGCCGGCGTATTTCGCTAGATTTCCAGCAGGCCGACATCAGTAATGTGCTGCGCCTCATTGCCGAAGTGAGCGGGTTTAACATGGTCGTCGGTGAAGGGGTCAAGAGCAAGGTCACGATGAAGCTCGTGAGCGTGCCCTGGGATCAGGCGCTCGATATGATTTTGAGGATGAATGGGTTAGGCAAGATCAGGCAGGGCAATATTCTCTGGGTCGATTCGCTGGCGAATATTACGAAACAGCAGACTGAAGAAGCGCAGGTGAGGACCAGTAAGGTACAAGCAGAAGAGCTGGTCGATCGGGTGTTCTATATTAGAAATCTGCAAGCGACAGAAATCATGGCGTCTCTTCGGCAGTACTTGAGCCCTCGAGGGTTGATGCAAATGAGTCTGGGGTCCAATGCCATAATCGTCAGGGATACGGAAAACCAGATAGGGGTGATGAAACAGCTGATCGATGGGCTTGATCTCGAAGTGCCTCAAGTCCAGATCGAAGCGAGGATCGTGCAGGCGGATACGACCTATTCCCGTTCGCTGGGAGTTCAATGGGGCATCCAGAATGTGAACCAGCTCGGGTCTAATGCTGTGGCGAACTTCAAGACCGGCAATACCGGAGCATTTGGGGGTCAAACCTCGAATTTTCTGGTCAATCTTCCTGCCACAGTCGGCGGTTTGGTGTCGACTCCTGGTGTCGGGTTTACCATTGGGAAAGCAGATGGAGCCTTGTTGGATATGCGTCTGTCGGCAGGTGAGCTGCTCGGTCTGAGCAAAGTCATTGCCGCGCCAAAGGTCACAACATTGGATAAGCGGGAGGCCAAGATCTCGCAGGGGGAATCGATCCCGTTCCAGACGACCTCCCTCCAGGGGACTCAGACAACTTTTGTGGATGCGAACCTGGAATTGAACGTGACTCCTCAGATTACCTCGCGAGATCCTAAGGAAGTCGGCAAGCAGATTATGATGAAGGTTCGCGCAACCAGAAATGCCGTCGGTGCGCGAAGCAATCCGGCTGGTCCCAGTATTGACCGCCGTGAAGCCAATACCCAGGTTCTTATCCGGGATGGCGAGACGATGGTGGTCGGCGGGGTCTTTATCGATACGCAGAACAACAGCGTGCTTGGGATCCCCTATCTCTCTCGCGTGCCTGTTCTGGGATGGCTCTTCAAGTCGAAGAGCGAAGCTGTATCGAAACAAGAGCTGCTGATTTTCTTAACGCCCAGTATTGTGAAGAGCATGTAGCGAACGTTCGAGCCTTTCTAACGGGGGCCGGTTACGGGTGGTGGGCCTTCGCGTTCGGTGTTTCCTCTCGACCCTCCGTGCATACTCGCTAGTTCTCTGCGTATTGCTGACACAAATACGGCTGACCCGGCTCGTCGCAAAAAAATGTGCGACGTGCACGGTCGTATGCGTGTGCTAGACGACCGGCAATTGCGTACGACAAAATGGTCTGGGAAACAGGGAGGACCATTCGCCATAACCAGATCCTGAAACCTTCTAGTTTCCGAACCGTTGTGGTACCATCCCTCCCAATGTCAGCCGTCGCAATTCAATATCATCGCCGGTGAAGTAGGTCGTGAACCCAGTCTTTCCTATCCAAGAAGAATCGGATAGGCGACTGGTATTTTTCGTTCAGGAGAGACCGTCGTTGCGCATGGCCGGCGTGGCAGAACAGACTATACCGGTAACGTTGGGGGAGCGGAGCTACAACATCGCCCTTCATCCAGGATTGATCGGGACAGTGGGGGACAGGCTCATGGCTTTTACAACCTCTCCGAAGATCGGGGTTGTGACGGATAAGCATGTGGCAAGCCATTATCTTCAAGAGACTCTCCGCTCGCTGTGCAAGGCGGGATACGATCCGACGCCGATTATCTTGCCGCCGGGAGAGCGAACGAAGACGCTCGGTACAATCGCCAAGATCCTCGATGTGCTAGCCAGGCAGAAGTTCGAACGGCAGTCCCTGTTACTGGCCCTCGGTGGTGGAGTCATCGGTGATATCACCGGCTTTGCTGCTGCGATCTATCAACGAGGAATCCCGTTCGTACAAGTGCCGACGACGCTTGTGGCGCAAGTAGATTCCAGCGTCGGGGGCAAGACCGGCGTGGACCACCGGCTGGGAAAGAATCTCATCGGGGCGTTTTACCAGCCGCGGGCGGTGTTGATCGACACCCTCACGCTGCGCACGTTGCCACGACGAGAATGGATCGCCGGGTTAGCTGAAGTGATCAAGTACGGCATTATTGCCGACGAGGGATTCTTCGCTTTTCTGGAGCAGGAAATGCCTGCGCTCTTGAAACTCAAGGAGGAGCCGGTCATTCACGCGATTAAGCGATCGTGCGAAATCAAGGCGCAGGTGGTTGTCGAGGACGAACGGGAATCGGATCGTCGGCGCATTCTCAATTATGGTCACACGATCGGACATGCACTGGAGTCGCTCTCAGGCTACCGCGGGTTGATCCATGGTGAAGCGGTGGGGATTGGGTTGGTGCAAGAAGCGGATTTGGCTAGTCACATGGGCCTCTGTGGGCGAGACGTTGTCGAACGGATCAGAAGTCTGGTGCAGCGTGCGGGATTGTCCGAACAGGTCTCAGAAGCATCCTTTACGTCCCTGTGGGCCGCCATGCAACATGACAAGAAGGTGGTCGGGGGGCGGGTCATTGGAATATGGCCAGTGCAGATCGGGAAAGTGCTCATTCGTCCGATCGAGCGGCAGGTTTGTGCAGCGTGGTTTCAGAACAAGCATGGCAGCAGAAGACGCCCGTCGAGCAGCCGTCAGCCAGGCAAGCATTCTGTCCGTCCAAAGGCTCGTGCGCGAAGGTAACGCTCAATGACGACAAAACGTATACCGTCCGTGGCTCACCTTCAACAGGCTTTGCGTGAAAAAACACGCGAAGCCGATGTCCTCCATCGGATCTCTGCGTCGATCAGCAACCAACTGGATCTCGAAGCGATTCTCAAACATATCGTCGAAGTCGTCGTCGAAGTCACCAAGGCGGATGCCTGCCTCCTCTACCTCTTGTCGGATAACCAAGACGAACTCATTTTGCGAGCCTCGAAAAATCCTCATCCGAAATTGATCGGCCGCATCACGATCGGTTTGGGGGAAGGCATCACCGGGTGGGTCGCTCAGGAACGGACGCGCGTCGTGATCCAGAGTAATGCGAACGACGATCCACGTTTCAAGTTTTTTCACAACCTTCCTGAAGACCGCTATCACGCCTTCGTCTCCGTACCGATTATGGCCAAAAAAGAAGTGGTCGGCGTGATCAATGTCCAACATAAGCGCCCCAAACGCTATCAGCCCGATGAGATGGTGTTACTCTCGACGATCGCCAATCAAGTCGGTGGAGCGATCGAGAATGCGCGGCTGTACGATCAAATGCAACGCAAAGCCTTGCAAGTGGAGACATTGTCACAGGTCTCAGAAACTGTAGCGTCCAATCGGTTGATCATGGACGTGCTTGAACTCTTGGTGACGATGACCGCGCAAATGATGAACTCCAAGATCTGCTCAATTATGCTTTTGGAAGAAGCCAGCGGGGAACTGCGGATCGCGGCGACGCAAAGCCTCAGCGAACAGTATCGCCGTAAGCCGAACCTTAAAGTTGGGCAGAGTATCATTGGCCGTGCCGTGAAGGAGCGCCGGCCGATTATCGTGCTCGACGTCTCCACAGAGCGAGACTATATGTATCCGGATATGGCTAAGAGAGAAGGGCTGTGCTCATTGCTTTCGGTGCCGATGATGGTGCGGGACAAGGCGCTGGGCGTGATCAATAGCTATACGTCCGCTCCACATGTGTTCACCAGCGAAGAGGTCAAGTTGCTCCAAGCCATCGCCAATCAGGCCGCCATCGCCATCGAACATACGACCCTGATCGAGAAGTCCCATGAGATGCAGGAAGCGCTGGCGGTTCGGAAGATCATGGAGCGGGCCAAGGGCTACCTGATGCGCTCGAAGAAGCTGACGGAAGAAGAGGCCTTCAAACTCATTCAGCGGCAAAGTATGGATTTCAGAAAGTCGATGCGCGAGATCGCTGAGGCCGTGCTGTTAGCCGGAGAACTCGATCAGCGGGCTGAAAGACAGCGTGGATAGGCTCCGCCTGTTACGGAGTAAATCGAGGCGCAGGTTTCTTGGAAGTTGAGGGGCTAGAGCGTATGCGTTCATCTTCTTGCTCCGCCATTTTCTTCTTAATTTCCTGCATCTCCTTCCGAAGTTCGTCCATATCGGCATCTCGTTGAGCGGGGGCCTCCTTTGTAGGCGTTGGTGATTGAGCGGTAGTCGATCGCATTTCAGGCGCGACAGGCATTGTGGCAAGCAGGCCGTAGTCGATCACCAGAGTTGTGTCGGTTGAAAGCGCAGTTCGATAGCTGTCGGGGCGCTTGGCGGATTCCGGGACAAAGAGCACCGTGCGGTTCGCCATTCCTGCCGGATTGAAAATACGCCGATTGGCTGTGGTACTCGTTTCGGCCCGTTTGGTCCGGTAGCGATACTCGGTCAAGGTCAGATACAACGACTGTCCATAGGCATAGAGCGAACCCGCTGTTGATTCTTCGGATATCGTTCCCGATGGCTGTTCAGACTCACAGGTGCCGGGAAAACGGACGGAGTCCACGCAGAAGGTCAGCCCGCCAATTTGCGAATTGGCCGTGGCACTGACCTGGACGACGCGAAACCCAACCTGCTGGTCCGATGCAGCTCTGGTGAGTCCAGCGACCAGGAGCGGCGCCAGGTACTCAACGTCCTTATCCTCAAACGCTCGACCGAACTCCGACTTGCCGGGGATCAGGTTTCCCAAGACCGGCCCTCGGCTATCCTTGACGACCACGCCACGAAGGACTCGTGCCATCGTATCTGCCGACAACGTCATGGGGTGGGCGGCTCGGAACGAACGATCGGGAATCCGTTCCACATACACCGCGCCTCGGTCTGATTCATGGATGGTTAAGTCCAGATCAGGCCCCGTCGCGCAGGCAGACAAGGTCAGAATAATTCCGGTCAGCAGGGTAAGAGCAAATCGCGGATGATAAGACATAGCATTTCCCACAGTGTATTTGCGTCGGCAGTCTAGCATAACGGAAAGAGGACGAACACCGGCAACCTCCAACGGGGCGCGGACGAAAATACAACGACTTGACAACAAGGGCTATAGACTCCGAATATGAACCCCCAAAACTGTACAGGCTGAGCATTGGACAACGACGTCCTGTCGGCACTGACAGCATGACCGGAAGGGCTTTTTCTCCTGCCGTAACACAGCCCCCCGGTGAATCAATATGGATATATCGGATAGTTGACCATGGCTGAAGCGACAGCTCCCCGCCCTTACTCCTGGTTGCCGGTCCTTCTCGGTGTGCTGACGGTCGCCACGCTGAGCATCGGCGCCATCGCGTTCCGTTACGTCGAAAACCGCATGATCGCAACTGCAGGCGAAACCCTGGCCCATACAGCCGCCGAAGTCTCGGACAAACTGGACCGATTTCTCATCGAACGGCACGGCGATGTGCTGATGATGGCAAGGACGTTCAGCGTGCAGCCACAGAATCGTGAATTTCAGTCAGCCTATATCGCCGGGGTCAAGATCGCATACTCGGATTACTTATGGATCGGCGCAACGGATGCGCAGGGAAAGATAGTAGTTGCCACTGATTCGAGCACAGTAGGTCGGGATTACAGCGCCGAACCCTGGTTTCAGGCCGTGCGTAACGGGCAAGGGGTTCATATGGGGGATGTGGAGCCCTTCGCAGTAATGGGCGGTCCTGACTCCTTAGCCATGACGGCTCCCATCACCGGGCCGTACGGGGAATTTCTGGGGGTTGTGACGACTCGGGTGGGAATTCCCGGGCTTGAAGATGTCATGACGAGGACCCTTCTAGCGTTCCGGCAGCGGGAAGGATTTTGGGGAGCGTTGGAATACCAGTTCCTGACTGAGAAGGGGATTGCCTTCATCGATTCCGATCTCGAGCACAAGGGCAACGTCAATCTCAAACAACTCGGCCTACCGTCGGCACTATTAAGCGAATCGTCCCTATCCAGTTACGTCGAGGAAGAGCATAAGCGTCGCCACGTACCGGTCATTACCGGCTACGCTAAGACACTAGCTCCTGGCAAGTTTGAGGGAATGCGTTGGACAGTGTTGATGCGCATGGATCGGAGCGACGTGCTGGCGCCGATTCGAGAAATCCTCTGGAACCTTGGCCTGGCAGGCGGAGCCGTGGTGGTTCCAACGTTTGGACTCTTGGTCTGGACTGTGACACGCGTGCGGAGGGAATATGCGCTCGCCAGAGACGCCGAAGCGTCGTTGCGCAAGAGCGAGGCACACACGCGGCGCATCGTCGAGATGGCGCTCGATGGTTTCATCGGGATGGATGCGGCTGGTGTCATTACCGACTGGAACGCCCAAGCCGAACGGATATTCGGTTGGCCTCGGCAAGAGGCAGTCGGGCGATTCCTCTCCGCCACCATTGTTCCTCCACAACACCGGGAGGCCCATGAACGAGGATTGCGGCGCTTCCTCGCAACCGGCGAGGGGCCGATGCTGAATACCAGGGTTGAAATCACAGGCTGCCATCGAGATGGACACGAGATTCCGATAGAGCTGGCGATCTCGCCGTCCTTGGGCCAGGGCGGGGACTACACATTCAGCGCGTTCGTGCGGGATATCTCGGCCCGGAAGCAGACGGAGCAGCAGGGCCGCAGGCACCAGGAGGAACTGCAACGACTCAACGAGGCGTTGGATAGGCGTGTGCAGGCTCGCACACGCGAGCTGGCTTCCGTCAACGAATCATTGAGGGATGAAGTAGCTGAACGGGTGCAGACCGAGCGGTCGCTCGAATTCAGCCGGCAAGCATTGCAGAAGTTGACGCTCCAGTTGTTGCGCGTCCAGGAAGAAGAGCGGCGTCGTATCTCGCGTGATTTGCATGATGACATCAATCAACGGCTCGCGCTCCTTGCCATGGATATTGAAGCGGTAGGACGGCAGCTCAGTTCCTCACCAGATCACGTGGGCCAGGCCGTCCAAGAGATACAAGACCGGGTTGTGGAGTTGTCCGATGTGGTGCGACAGTTGGCCTATCAGCTGCATCCCTCCATTCTCGACGACCTGGGCCTTCCGATCGCCTTGCAGAGGTTGGTGGACGACTTTACAGCTCGAAGCAATATCCGAGGCAGCTTTGGACACAAGGATATCCCCGTAGTCGTTCCCCAGGAGATCGCCAGCTGTCTCTATCGCGTAGCCCAGGAAAGCCTCAGCAACGTGGCTCGCCATGCGGCGGCCACTCGAGTCGACGTGGAACTGACTGGAGCTCAATCTGAGCTGATGGTCACGATTACAGATAATGGAGTGGGATTTGACTCTGAACGATCTCGGAACGGATCGTATGGACTGGGGTTGCTCAGCATGAAAGAGCGAGTCGCCTTGGTTCACGGGGAAATACTGGTGAGTTCTACTGTGGGGAAGGGCACGAGGGTACAGGTGGTGGTGCTTGTTCCGGAGGGAGAGGCATGAACAGGCCCCGGGTTCTCTTGGCCGATGACCATACGCTGGTGTTGGACGGATTCCGGAAACTCTTGGAGGATCGGTGTGAGATCGTCGGTGTGGCGGAGGATGGCCGTACGCTGCTTCGAATGGCCCAGGAACTTCAGCCCGACATCGTCACGCTCGATATCTCGATGCCGGAGCTCAACGGGGTCGATGCCGCCCGGAAACTGAAGAAGCTTCTGCCTCGCACTAAGCTGATCTTCGTGACGATGCATGCCGACCAGGCCTATGTGAATGAAGCCTTCAAGGCCGGCGCCTCCGGCTACCTGCTCAAACGGTCCGCCGGTTCAGAACTACTCCAAGCCATCCAATCGGTCATGGATGGGCAGTGCTATGTCACGCCCCTGGTCGCGAAAGGCCTGGTGGAGTCGGCCATTTCAGGGAGGATGCCGGCGGTTCAGACGGACAAGTCCTTGACGGCACGCCAACGAGAAGTGCTGCAACTCGTGGCAGAAGGGAAGACGGTTAAGGAGGTTGCGTCGGCTCTTGATCTCTCACCGAAGACCGTCGAGTTTCATAAATCGCAGATCATGGCGCTCCTCGATCTTCACACGACGGCGGAGCTCACAAAGTACGCCCTCGTTCACGGCCTCCTCACATCTGATTAGGCTGAAGGGGTTCAGGCCGAAGGCTGAAGTGTCCGGACCTCCGAACCTCCTACCTTCAGCCTAACAGCCTTCAGCCTTCTGGTCGCGCCTGTCACCCTTTTCCCTCCTGCCTCACCCGATGCACCTAGTGAGATTGCCTTCCAGACCTAGGGAGATGCCTAGTGTGTTTGTCGTGCTTGTCAGCTTATAGGTAGCGCGCATGGGATTCGGTCAGGGTTCAGTTGCCGTGACTCTCATTCAGCAGGGGCGGATAGGGATAAGGTGAGTCGGCTGCGAGGGGCTTGTGGATGCGCACAATGGCGTGCGCCGCGACGATGCCGTCGAGGTGAGAGAGCCGAAGACGAATGAGCAACGGAATCACCAAACAGGGCATGGGAGGCTGTTACTTATGAAGGTCAATCAACAGAGATGGTGGAAAGGATTTGTGGTGGGCGGGGCCGCTATCGCGCTGGTGGCAGGGATGGTAGCGACTGTCCCCAACGCCTACGCCGGCGGTACGATCAAGGTCGGCGACGACCAGTGGATTAGCCTCGGAATGGGCGTACGTACCAATTTCACTGCAAAAGAAGATGCGTCAGCGAGCGGAGGACAATGGAGCAACACCTTTGGGGTCAACAACGCTCGTATTTATATCAACGGGAAGATCCACAAGTACGTCGGGTTCGAGTTCAACACCGAATGCTTTAACTGCGCCGTTAACGGAGGAGGAAATAGTTTCGGGGGTAATTCCAATATGGGCCTGCTCGATGCGATCGGGAAGTTCGAGTTTAATGAACTGGTGAACGTATGGGTCGGGCGCCTGTTGGTGCCGACAGAGCGCGGCGAACTGAACGGCCCATACTACCATGCGGTTTTTGATGGTTTTAGAACCCCGCTGAATCAATCCGACTTCAGCGCGAACTTTGGCGCTGGTGGGGCTGGTCTCTATGGCCGTGACAATGGCGCCGTCTTCTATGGCAAATTCCATCCGGGCGGTACACATGTGCAATATTCCGGAGGGATATTCACGGGACTGCAGTCAAGCAGCGGCCCCACCGGCGGACCTAACCAAAGAAACAGCCTGAAGTATGCAGGCCGTCTCACGTGGAACCTGCTGAACGAAGAAAAGAATCCCGGTTACTATACCAGCGGTACCTACTATGGGACACTGGGCGATATTCTTGCGCTTGCGGTAGGAGGAGAATATCAGAATGCCAGCGCCGGTACAGCCACAAATCAAGCAGCGTACGGCAACTTTACGAGCGACCTCCTGTTTGAGAAGGTCCTCTCGAACCAGGGTGTGTTCACGTTCAACGCTGAGTACAAACGGTATTGGGCACAGGACCTCGCCGCCACTCAGGTGGGAGGGGCAACGACGGCAGGCGGAGGCTGCTTCTGCATGTTTAACGGGACTTCCGTCACCGCATACGCCTTGTATCTGTTTCCTCAAGAGATAGGAATCGGGAGATTCCAGCCCTATGGGAGATATACCTACGTGAACAGCGTGTACAACCAGGGAGTCGATGAATTTGAAGGGGGGGTGAACTACATCATTGCTGGTCACAATGCCCGCATTTCGGCGTACTACCGGAATACCGCTTATGCTGGGATTGTTTCGGGGAATAACACCATGCTTACTCAAACTCCCGGGGGCCCCGGTGTGCATCAAGATTCTGTCACGGTGGCCTTGCAGTTCCAGTATTAAGACCGAGGGATGGATTAGAAAAATTCTTTAGCGACCTGTTCTTACTATCGATCTGACACAATATCACAGTGTGAGTGAAAGGAGTCGGACCATGGAATCGAAAAAGCCTAAAGAGGCAAACCCGGCCGATCCGGGCAAGGTTGCCGCGGGCGAGGAGGGCCCTTCGCGGCGTGAGCTTCTAGTTAAGGGTGGCAAGATAGTGGCAGGTGTAGGGGTCGCCTCTCTGCTCGGCAACTTGGGCAACTGGGCTTTGTCCTATGCGGCGGACAAGGAACCGATCAAGATCGGTATCCTGCATTCGCTCAGCGGCACCATGGCGATCAGCGAAGTGTCGTTGCGAGACACCGTGATGATGGCAGTCGAAGAAATCAACGCCAAGGGCGGGGTGATGGGCCGGATGATCAAGCCGGTCGTCGTCGATCCTGCTTCGAACTGGGATCTCTTTGCCGAAAAGGCCAAGCAACTCCTGCTGCAAGACAAGGTGGCAGTGACATTTGGCTGTTGGACCTCGGTCAGCCGCAAGTCGGTGTTGCCGGTCTTTGAGAAGAATAACGGGCTGCTGTTCTATCCCGTGCAGTACGAGGGAGAAGAATGTTCACGCAATGTGTTCTACACCGGCGCAGCGCCGAATCAGCAGGCCGTGCCGGCGGTGGATTATCTGATGAGCAAAGAGGGCGGCGGATTCAAGAAGTTCTACCTGCTCGGTACGGACTATGTGTATCCCCGCACTACCAACAAAATCCTGCGCGCCATGTTGCTGGCCAAGAAAGTGCCGGCGGCCAACATCGAAGAAGAATATACGCCGTTCCACCATCAGGATTATCAAACCATCTGCGGCAAGCTGAAGAAATTCGCCGCCGGCGGTGGGGCTGCCGTGATCAGCACGATCAACGGCGACAGCAATGTGCCGTTCTACAAGGAGTTTGCGAACCAGGGTTTGCGGGCCGAAGATGCCCCGATCATGGCTTTCAGCGTGGCGGAAGACGAGTTGCGCGGAATGGACACGTCCGCGCTGGTCGGTCACCTGGCCGCGTGGAATTATTATCAAAGCGTCGATACGCCGCAGAACAAGAAGTTCGTGGCGGATTTCAAGGCCTACTGCAAGAAGAACAACCTGCCGGACGGCGACAAGCGGGTCACGGACGATCCGATAGAAGCCGCCTACTTCGGGGTCTATATCTGGAAGCAAGCAGTTGAAAAGGCCGCGTCGACCGACGTCGATAAGGTCCGAAAGGCAGTCTATGGCAGCAAGTTCATGGCGCCGGGTGGCGAGATCATGATGGATGCCGCCAACCACCACACCTATAGGCCGGTTCTGATCGGAGAAATTTTGAAAGACGGCCAGTTCAAGGTGGTCTCCCGTTCACCGGGGCTGGTGAAGCCGGAACCCTGGAGTGAATTTACGAATCCGGAGAAGGGCTGCGACTGGGTCGCTCATCAAGGGACCTATCAAAAATAGTCCGTCATGTGAGAGGGGGCTGTTCAACTGCTCCCTCTCACATGTGCGTGAATTGCAGTTGGCGGGACGAGAGGTCTACGATATTTGTGTGTCTTGTGGAGGTTAGTCCACCATCATGATCATTTCTCTTGGGCGCATCGTTACAGCGCTAGCGGTCGTGGGGTTGTTCCTGTTTGCTGGACCGATCTCGACGATTGCAGCGGAGGGGCCTGTCGCCGTTCCTCCGACTTCTTCTATAGAGCAAGCGCTCACCCAGGTGACCAGCGAAGACGAATCCATTCGTGACGCAGCCATTCGTCTATTGATCGAGCAGGGCGATGACCGCCTGGTTCCTCGACTTGAAGAGATTCGCGCCAATGCAAGCCGCAGCATCCGGCAGGTTCTCAAGCCACTCATGGACCTCCTCAAGAATCGAGCGAAACTCACCAGCCCCAATAGCGACGTTCGTCGATCGGCTGCGACGGATCTCGGCTCATCCGGTAATCCCACGGTGATTCCCTGGCTGGATGCCGCCAGGGTAAACGAGTCGAACAAGTGGGTGCGCTACACGATGGAGGAGTCTGTATCGCTGCTCAAGCTTGCGTCGGGCGATCCGTCGATCATAGCTGCTGCAGCCGAGAAGCTCGGCGAACTCGGCAGTCAGAATGGGGTGCCGGCACTAAAACAATTGGTCGCGGACGGCGCTGTAGCAGAGGCGACCGAACAGCAGAAGACGGTGGCGAAGGCCGCCGGCGCCGCGATCGTGCGCATCGAAAGCTGGGGCGCCTGGTCGAACGCCATTGAAACGATCTTCCGTGGAATCAGCCTCAGCTCGATCCTCTTGATCATGTCGCTGGGTTTGGCGATCGTCTTCGGTTTGATGGGCGTCATCAACATGGCCCATGGCGAGCTGATGATGGTCGGAGCCTACGCGACGTTTGTCACGCAACAATTTTTCACCGCCTGGTTTCCGTCAGAAGTGTTCGATTGGTACTTTCCCGTCGCATTGCCGGTTGCCTTCCTTGCGGCCGCCGGGTCCGGACTCCTGCTGGAGGCGACAGTCATCCGGTTTCTCTATGGACGTCCACTCGAAACGATGTTGGCGACCTGGGGCGTGAGCCTGGTCCTCATGCAGGCGGCCCGAGTCTACTTCGGCGATCTCACCGCCGTGGTTGCGCCAGGGCCGCTCAGAGGTGGCGTGCAAGTGTTGGTCGGGGTCTACCTGCCGTACAATCGAATCTTTATCATCGCGTTGTCGATCCTCTGCGTACTGGGGATCTATTTCGCCCTCTTTAAATCGAATCTCGGGTTACGCGTGCGGGCGGTAACTCAAAATCGAAATATGAGCGCCTGTCTCGGCATCCCAACCAGAAAAGTCGACTCCTACACCTTTGCCTTCGGGTCGGGGTTGGCGGGCATCGCCGGCTGGGCTCTCACGATGGTCGGCAACGTCGATCCGGGCCTCGGTCAAAACTACATCGTCGATGCCTTTATGGTGGTGGTCACAGGCGGGGTCGGGAAACTGGCCGGCACGATCGTGGCCTCGCTGGGAATCGGCGGGCTGAACAAACTGATCGAGCCAAGCTTCGGCGCCGTGTACGGCAAGGTTTTCATCCTTGTGATGGTGATTCTGTTCTTGCAGTGGCGGCCGTCCGGACTGTTTGCGATGAAGGGACGGAATGCCGATTGATGAGGCACTGGCTCCGCCGTCTGCGGCGGTTCCTGTCCCGCTCTTCAGACGGGGACAGGCACCAAGAAGAAGGGTGCCAGTCCCCAAGGGAGAACAAAGAAGACGATGAGTGACAATCCAACAGCCACGAGTCGCAGTGGAGGTATGGCCTTCTGGGCCGTCGGGGCCATTCTGCTCCTGGTCATGCCCCTCCTGAATATCTTGCCGCCGGAAGATTCCTGGTTCCACCTCTCCGACTTCAGCCTGAATCGGTTCGGAAAGTTTCTTGCTTTTGCGATTCTGGCTCTCGGGCTCGATCTCATCTGGGGCTACACCGGCATCCTGAGCTTGGGGCAGGGTGTATTTTTCGGATTAGGCGCCTACTGCATGGGCATGCATCTCATGCTGACGATCGGGAAAGAGAGCGTCTATGGCAGCGATATGCCGGACTTCATGGTGTGGAACCAGGTCAAAGAGCTGCCGCTCTTCTGGAAGCCCTTTTTCAGTTTTCCGCTCGCGGTCATTGGAGCGATCCTGGTACCGATGACGTTTGCGCTCATATTCGGATTTTTTGCCTTCCGCAGCCGCATCAAAGGCGTCTATTTCGCGATCATTACGCAGGCGCTGGCGCTCGCCGCCTGGCTGGTCTTTAACCGGAACGATACGAATCTCGGCGGCACGAACGGTTTGACCGATTTCAAGCAGGTGATCGGGTATCGGCTCTCCGAGCCCGGCACGCAGCGGGTGTTGTATGTCATCACCGTACTCTGTCTCGGCGCGTCCTACCTCTTCTGCCAGTGGATCATTCGTTCGCGGGCCGGTCGGGTACTGGTTGCCGTGCGGGATAGCGAAAAGCGCGTCGTCTTTTCCGGGTACACACCGGCCAACTACAAATTGTTCGTCTTTGTCGTATCTGCGGGCTTGGCGGGATTAGCAGGGTTGCTGTATGCTCCCCAAGTCGGCATCATCACGCCGGCGCAGATTGGGGTGCTGCCGTCGCTTGAAATGGTCATTTGGGTGGCGGTGGGTGGCCGCGCCAGTCTGGCAGGAGCGGTATTGGGGGCCGTGAGCGTGAATTATGGCCGTAGCGTGCTCACCAATTATTTCCCCGAACTCTGGCCCTTCATCCTCGGCGGGCTCTTCGTGTTGGTCGTGTTGCTGTTCCCCGATGGGTTGATCGGCATGATGCGAAAAGCAAAGAGTCTCCTGAACCGGCGTAAGCCCGATGGGGGAGAGCCGGTTGCGCCTGCCGAGAAAGCTGCTGTGCTAGAGGGGAAGCACTGAGATGGCCGAGCAAGCTTCCTTTCAAAATTCCATCATCTATCTCGATGGCGTGACTGTCGATTACGATGGCTTCAAGGCGTTGAACAACTTGACCTTCATGGTTGACTACAAGGAATTGCGCGTGGTCATCGGGCCGAACGGAGCGGGGAAGACGACCCTGCTCGATGTGATCTGCGGGAAGACCAAGCCGGCTAGCGGCCGTGTCGTGTTCGGCAGGGATGTCGATCTCAAGGGGAAACGCGAAGATGAAATCGTCGCCCTCGGCATCGGGCGGAAGTTCCAGGCTCCATCCATCTATGGATTTCTCACCGTCTGGGAAAATCTCGACCTGTCGTTGAAACGGAGCAGCAAGGGTGTCTTTGCAACTCTGTTCGGGAGATCGACAGCGGATGAACAGGTAAGGATCGAGGAGAACCTTGAAACGATCGGTCTGAAAGATTATGCCCATACCAGGGCCGGGTCCCTGTCGCACGGCCAGAAGCAATGGCTCGAAATCGGCATGGTGATTTTGCAAGACCCCTCCTTGCTCCTCGTCGACGAGCCGGTCGCCGGGATGACCGACGAAGAAACGGAACAGACAGGTCAATTGCTCCAATCGTTGGCGGAAAAACAAGCGATCATCGTGATCGAGCACGACATGGAGTTCGTCCGGCAGATCGCCCGCATCGTGACGGTCTTGCACGAAGGCACCGTGATTTGCGAAGGCACCGTCGAAAAGGTACAGGCCGACGATCGGGTGCGAGAGATATATCTTGGCCGCCAAAAAGTTGCCCATTAACAGGATGCTGAAAAAGCCCGCCAGCTTCGTTCTCGCCTTGAACGCATCCTCAACGTGCCCCAGAGGGTACGCCTCCGGTGCGTTCGTCGGCTGCGGCCTTGCTGACGGCCTTTTTGAGCATCCTGCGAGTTACTCGTGCAGATCATCAGATTCTAAGGTTGTATAAATTACGCCATGCTGCAACTCGATAAAATCAACGCCTACTACGGTGAAAGCCACATTCTGAGGGATGTGTCGTTTACGATCGATCGCGGGGAAGTTGTCTGTCTCATGGGCCGGAACGGGGTCGGCAAGACGACCACGCTCAAAGTACTGACCGGCCTCTTGCCTGCGAGATCGGGAAAGATGATGTTCGATGGGGCTGATGTCACGAAGACGCCGACCGACAAGCGGGCACGTAGCGGGCTGGCTTGTGTGCCGCAGGGCCGGGAGATTCTGCCTCACCTGACGGTTCGGGAGAATTTGCTGCTGGGCTTCTGGGCGAGGTCGGACAAGCCGAACGGGACGGTCGAGAAGACCGCCTTCGACGAGGTCTATCATTTGTTTCCTAAACTGACACAAATTCTCAATCGTCCTGGCGGGGTCCTGAGCGGCGGTGAGCAGCAGCAGTTGGCGATCGGCCGCGCGATTTTGTCGAACCCCAAGCTGCTCTTGCTCGATGAGCCGACCGAAGGCATTCAGCCTTCGATCGTGGACCAAATCGAAGACGTGATCATCGGATTTAAAAATCAGCGCCGCTTTGCCATCTTGTTGGTCGAGCAGGGGCTCCACTTTGCCGCTCGCCTGGCGGAGAAATATGTGGTGATGGCCAAAGGAGCGGTGGTGGTGTCGGGTAAGAGTAGTGAGTTGAGCGCGGAACAGGTAAAACAGTATTTGACGGTGTAGCGAAGTAGTGAGGGAGGCAGGATAACACTTAACTAAGGAGGCTCTCATGGTATCTATTCCCAAAATCATAGGTCTCATGTCTTGTGGGTTTCTGCTGTGTCTTGGTCTATCTAATCCGGCGCAGGCAGAGAACGAGGATCCGGCTGTAGAGGGGGAGAAAGCTGGCAAACCTCACACGAGGCAGGCGGATGGTCCGAGGGTGGGCGGGCAAGGTAGTCAGTCGGATGCGGGTCTGGTTGTAGAGGGGGAGAAAGCTGGCAAACCTCACGCGAGGCAGAAGGGTGGTCAGAGGTCAGGTGGGCAAGGTTATCAGCCGGAAGCGAAAGGGGAGAAAGCCGCCACACCTCATACGAGGATGCCGGGTGGTACGAGGGTAGGCGGGCAAGGGGGGCAGTAACACGATCAGCCGGATAACGCTGACCAATTAAATCCGTGGGCAGGCGGCCAAGATGCCCTTCTCGATGAGCCGACGGAAGGCATTCAGCTTTGCCGCCCGCCAAGTATGTGGTGATGGTCAAAGGGGCGGTGGTGATATCGGGCAAGAGTACTGAGTTGATCGCGGAACAGGTGAAGCAGTATTTGACGGTGTGATCTGAGGCCGGGGGCGGGAGTGTTCTCCTGCTCGCGCAACGCGCGGCCTCTGAAGGCCCTCGTTGGACGCGCGCAATCGAGAACACTCCCACCCCCTGGCCCGGCAGTCTCTTTCCCGACGCATTGAGGGAATAGAGAGAGAGAGGAGAGGGTGGTCAGGATGACTTCTCTGCTCCCAGAGCGCGCAATAAAAACCTGCTCGCCTGGGACGAGAGCGCGTCTCGGCGCGCTCTGGGTTGGGCGGGTAAGAATGTCGCGCGCAGTTGAAGTCACCCTGACCACCCAGTACTATTCTAGGCCTTCACTGAGTCGAGGGAGCGAGGTTATGTTCCGCGCCATTGACCATAGACCATTGACCATTGACGAGGCCTGAATATGCATCTGACACCACGGGAACAAGAAAAACTGCTGATCTATGTCGCGGCGAATTTGGCCAAGGAACGGAAGGCGCGCGGGTTGAAGCTGAATCATCCTGAAGCGGTCGCGTTTATCACTGCGGCCATTCTGGAGGGTATCCGCGATGGG
Organism: uncultured Nitrospiraceae bacterium; assembly: GCA_963781915.1. GTDB lineage: Bacteria > Nitrospirota > Nitrospiria > Nitrospirales > Nitrospiraceae > Palsa-1315. Next base: position 84,856 of record CAWAIH010000019.1, read on the forward strand.
CGTTCTGTGTCGGACCTGATGAGTTATGGCGCCACGCTGCTGAAGAAGAAAGACGTGATGTCTGGCGTCGCAGAGATGATTCACGAATTGCAAGTCGAGGGGACGTTCCCGGATGGGACGAAACTTGTCACGGTTCATGAACCGATTCGATAGGTGAATCGATGAAGAAGAAAGCCAAAACCAAGCAGAAAGTGACGAAGCGAAGGGTGGGGAGTGGCGATGCCAAGAGGGCTTCGATTCAGCCTGCTGCTGTCATTCCTGGTGAAGTCATCCTCGGTGAGGGCGACATTGTTGCGTTCAAGGGACGTCAGACGGTTGAGCTGATTGTCGCCAATACCGGTGATCGGCCGATTCAGGTCGGGTCACATTGTCATTTCTTCGAGGCGAACCGCGCACTGCGGTTCGATCGTGAAAAGGCCTATGGATTTCGATTGCAAGTTCCAGCCGGAACCGCGGTGCGGTTTGAGCCTGGTGAAGACAAGCGGGTGACGCTGGTCTCGATAGGCGGCAATCGGGTGGCCTATGGGATCAATGGACTGGTGAACGGCCGTCTGGATGATCAAAACGTAAAAGCCAAGGCGCTCGCCGCTGCGCGGGAACAGGGGTTCATCGGGAAGGTTAAGCGTTTAGACTGAGGTCGGTAGATAGAGAAGGCTTATCACGAGCTCAACCTCGGCCTTAGCCTCAACCTTCCGGAAGGGCTGTTATGAAGATTCCTCGTCGCCAATACAACGATCTCTACGGTCCGACGGCAGGGGATCGCATTCGCCTGGCCGATACGGAGTTGCTGATCGAGATCACGCGCGATCTGACTGTGCCTGGTGAAGAGGCCAAGTTCGGCGGTGGCAAGGTCATCCGCGACGGCATGGGCCAGTCGCCGGCGGCCACCCGCGCGAAGGGCGCGCTCGACCTTGTGATCACCAATGCGATCATCATCGACTGGTGGGGGATCGTGAAGGCGGACATCGGTATCCGGGATGGCCGCATCGTCGGCATCGGCAAGGCCGGCAATCCCGACATGATGGAAGGCGTGACGAAAGGGATGGAGGTCGGGGCCTGCACCGAAGTGCTGTCGGCGGAAGGCAAGATCGTGACGGCCGGTGGCATCGATACGCACATCCATTTCATCTGTCCACAGATCATCAATGAGGCCTTGGCGAACGGACTGACGACCTTGATCGGCGGTGGGACTGGCCCTGCCACCGGGACCAATGCTACGACCTGCACGCCTGGCGCTTGGAATATCCATCGGATGCTGGAAGCAGCGGAGGGGTTTCCGGTCAATCTTGGCTTTCTCGGGAAAGGCAATTCATCGCTGCCAGATGGACTCCGCGAGCAGGTGGAAGCCGGGGCGATCGGGCTGAAGTTACACGAAGACTGGGGCACGACGCCGGCGGCGATTTCGACCTGCCTCGATGTCGCAGAAGAATTCGATGTCCAAGTCGCCATCCATACCGATACGTTGAACGAAGCAGGGTTTGTCGAAGATACGATCAAGGCTTTCAAAGGGAGGACGATTCACTCCTTTCATACGGAAGGCGCCGGTGGCGGGCATGCTCCGGATATCATCAAGGTCTGTGGTGAAGCCAACGTGCTACCATCCTCGACGAACCCCACGATGCCGTTTACGGTGAACACGATGGACGAGCATCTCGACATGCTCATGGTCTGTCACCATTTAAACCCCCGTGTCCCGGAGGACATTGCCTTTGCCGAATCGCGCATTCGCCGCGAGACCATTGCGGCGGAGGATATCCTGCACGATATGGGGGCGATCAGCATCATGTCGTCCGATTCGCAGGCGATGGGGCGCGTCGGTGAAGTCATCATTCGCACCTGGCAGACGGCGCACAAGATGAAAGTGCAGCGCGGGCATCTTTCCCAGCCTGGCTCCGATAAGCCGGCCGGTTCCAACGATAACTTTCGTGCGCAGCGTTATATCTCAAAGTACACGATCAATCCCGCGATTGCGCACGGTATCGCGCATGAAGTCGGCTCAGTCGAAGTCGGCAAGTTGGCTGATTTGGTTCTGTGGAAGCCGGCCTTCTTCGGCGTGAAGCCTGAAATCGTTTTAAAGGGTGGGTTCCCCATGTCCGCCGCCATGGGAGATCCCAATGCGTCGATCCCCACGCCTCAGCCGGTCATCACCAGGCCCATGTTCGGGAGCTTTGGCCGCGCCCTGTTTTCCACAAGCCTGACCTTTCTTTCCAAGGCCGCAATCGATCGAGAGGTGCACAAGTCGCTCGGCCTGCAGAAACGTGTCGCAGCGGTGAAGAAATGCCGAGGCATCGGCAAGCGCGATATGAAGCTAAACGATGCGTTGCCGCATATGGAAGTGGATCCGGAAACCTATGTCGTTAAGGCCGACGGGAAGGTTTTGAGCTGCGATCCGATGGCGGTGCTGCCAATGGCCCAACGATACTTCCTGTTTTAGCAGGCTGGTGAAAATGGCCCCCAGCTTCGTTCTCAGTCGTCCGAACCCCTCAACGTACTTGCCCAGTACGCCTCGGGGTCCGCACTCCCTGCGGCCTTGCTGGAGACCATTTTGACCAGCCTTTGCGCGGTTGTTGTTTGACGGATGAGTAGTCAGGTTAGTCCATGAATACAAGGAATCTTCTGAACGGTCTGCGATTCGTCGATAGTTTCTTTCCATCAGGAGGCTATGCCTTCTCGTCGGGGCTGGAGGCGGCGGTGCAGGGGGGTGCGGTTCGGAATGCGGAAGAGCTGTCGCACTATGTGGTTGAGTCGTTCACGACTGGAATAGGCGAGCGCGAAGCAGTGGTCGTAGGATTGGCGCATGAGGCCTATGTTTCTGGCTCATTGGACATCGCCTTCAAGGCGGATCGAGAATTAGAAGCGATGAAGCTGGGCCTTGAGTCACGGACCGCCAGCCGGCAGATGGGACGCCAGGTGATTAGACTGGCCGCGGAACAGCATCCCAGACCTCCATTGATCGAAGATTTTCTGTGCCGCGGTTGAGGCCGGGCATACGTCCTGGGCATCTGGCGGTGAGTCTCGGACTCACGCTGGCAGCAGCCGGTTGGTCCAAAGAAGACGCCATCGCTTCGTTCCTGTACCAAACTGCGACAGGTTTTGTGGCAGCGGCAATGAAGTTGTTGCCGCTCGGCCAGCGTGAAGGACAGAGGCTATTGGACAATTGGATCGAGGTGATCGAACAAGTCAGTCACAACGCGGCGCATCGACAAGTGCTTCAGTCTTGGTCGCCGATCCAGGACATTTACGCCATGAGGCACAGCCGGCTGGAGTCGCGGCTGTTCCGGTCGTGAAGAGGAGAGGCTGTCCGAAGGCCTGTACCTCCTGGTGTGACCTTTACCCCGTCTGACCGTCCGGTGAGCAGCCAACAACAAGACTTGAAGACAGCAGCGCAATTGACCACCCGCACATTCTTGGTTATAGTGACACGTTGTCTGGTGTTGTATGCCTCATAAAGGGGATATCGATGCGAGTAATGAAGGTGGCTCAGGATCGACACATCGTGCTGCCCAAACGACTGTTTCGCCCGGACGACACGGTTCGCATCGTTCGAAGGCGACACGGTTGTCATTAAGAAAGTTGGTCCGCGGCTCGTCACTCGCCCAGCGAGGCGAGGTCGGGCACTCGTCCTTGCGGGCGATAGCACGCGAGGCGCGGGCGTACCAAAACGACTCACAAAAATGAGAGTGGTGACCGACACGAATGTCATCGTGTCGGCGTTGCTCTGGATAGGCGCCCCTCACGACATTCCGTCTCGGCTGAAGAGACTCGCCTGACATTGTGTGTCTCGCCGTGCTGGTCCAAGAACTCTTGGGCGTGTTGGAGCGCCCAAAGTTTGCCCAACGATTGCGTGATCCTGGTCAGCGCCGCTGAGCTCACGGCAGGCATGCTCGCTTAACCATGATGTTCCACGCGAGTGCCTCGCATGCAACTCGATAGGTGCTCCCGTCTCGCTGCGCGAGCAATCATATGGAGACTGATTTGTTCGGCGCCGTAACTTTTGCGTAGTGTCCAAGAGATCGGTACTGACCGATGGTATTTGTGCCGAATGTGCTCGGATTCAGCCGTACCAGCATGCTGCACCCTCGTCGAAGTCTACTGACGATATGTCGGGATTCGCTTTCACGTCCCGACTCAGTACTCAGCACTGCCGAGTTTGACGTCGTCATGCCGAGAGCGCTATATAGGCTAGGCCGCTTTGTGGGGTGGAACAATGCATCGTTCAGATGAACATTTCTCAGGCAACGGCCGTGTCACGGCGGCGCGGGCTGGTCATATTCCTGTGATCGGTGTCGGCGGGCCGGTGGGGTCTGGAAAGACTGCGCTGGTCGAAGCGCTCTGCCTCCGTCTGCGCGAACAGGTGAGTTTGGCGGTGGTCACCAACGACATCTTTACAAAAGAGGATGCCGAGTTTCTGACGCGCCGGGGCGCGCTCCCGCAAGACCGCATTCTGGGTGTCGAAACCGGAGGCTGCCCTCACACGGCGATCCGTGAAGATGCCTCGCACAATCAGGAGGCCTTGGACGATTTGCTCAAGCGCCATCCCGATGTCGAGTTGATGTTCGTCGAGAGTGGTGGCGACAATCTGGCCGCAACGTTCAGTCCGGAACTTGCGGATAAAGTCATCTATGTCATCGATGTGGCAGCCGGCGATAAGATCCCGCGCAAAGGCGGGCCTGGAATCACGCGGTCCGATCTGCTGGTGATCAACAAGATCGATCTCGCGCCGCACGTCGGCGCCGATTTGTCCGTGATGGATCGGGACAGCAAGCGCATGCGAGGCGACTTGCCGTTTCTCTTCACCAATCTGAAGACTGGGCAAGGGCTTGATCAGGTTGTCGCGTGGGTCGAGCAGCTCCTGCCTCGTTTAATTGGTTTGTTTGGTTTGTCTTGTTTATTTGGTTAAACCGAACTGACCAGATGAACCAAATCAACCAAATAAACGAAACAAACCATATCAACCAGTCTGTGCTCGGCACAGTCGGCCGGCGCGGAGCTCTGTCCTACGAATTCGAGCGGGATGGCTCACGGACCGTCCTCACGCGTTCGTCGTGCACCAGTCCCTGGCATCACTTTCCTCCTTCGTATCTTGACGACAGCGGCTGTGCCTATACCTGGCTGGTGAATCCATCCGGCGGTTTGGTCGGCGGCGATCATGTCTCGGTGGAGGCGCAGCTCCCTACCGGGACGCATGTGCTCATGACCAGTCCTTCCGCCAATCGTGTCTATCGAAGCCTGTCTGAGCCGGCGCGACAAGAAATTCGACTTTCAGTCGGTCCTGACGCCAGGCTGGAATGGTTGCCCGAGGTCACGATTCCTTTTGCCGGGTCTCGCTTTCGCCAATCGATCCATGTGGATCTTGCGCCTGGCGCAACGGTGGTCCTGTGGGATGCCATGGCTTCTGGCCGGGTGGCCAGGCAGGAGCGCTGGGCCTTCGCGTCGGTCGAAAACGAGATCTGCATCGCAACGCCACGAGGAGGGTCGGTCGTCGAACGGTATTGCGTGGTCCCTGACCGACTGCCTGAATCGGCAGGTCTCGTCGGGAACTGGGATTATGTCGCGTCGCTCTTTGTCATCGGCGATGCAGTTGAGGCCGATGTCTGGAAACGTCTAGAGACCTGATACTCGCCACTATTCTGGAGCAGCGTCCAGGTCTGGTGTTGGGGGCTGTCTCGACTCCGGCAGCTCCGGGGCTAGTGGTCAAATTCGTCGCCCGGTCGGCGCCAGACCTTACCGAGACATTGGAGGAACTCTGGGCAGCGGTTCGGAAAGAACTGTGGGATCTTCCGGTTCCGAATTTGCGGAGGTATTGAATAGACTGAAGGCTGAAGGGGTTCAGGCTGAAGGTCGGAATTCGGAGTCCGACGCTTCTAAAGCTTCTCTCTTGGGCATTGTATTTCCACCTTCGGCCTATCAACCTTCAGCCTGAACCCCTGAACCCCTTCAGCCTAGGCTTTATGGTATAAAGCCGCATGCGCACCTTTCGAATCGCCATGATCCAGATGAATCCGACGGTCGGTGACATCGCCGGGAACGTCCGCCGGATTACGGCCTGGCTGCGCGAGGCGAAGAAGGCGAAGGCCGACTTGGTCGCATTCCCGGAGCTGGCGATCACCGGCTATCCGCCCGAAGACCTCTTGCTCAAGCCACGTTTTGTCGCAGACAACCGCCGCGCGCTTCAGGAAGTCGTCCGTCACTGCCGGGGCCTTGCCGCAGTGGTGGGCTACGTCAGCCAGAGCGATGGACTCGATCCGAAGCAGGCTCGCTCATCGGTGGTGCAGGCCGGCGCGCACGAACTCTACAATGCGGCGGCGGTTATCGCAGATCAGAAGCTCATCACGACCTATTGCAAGTGGTACTTGCCGAACTACGGCGTGTTCGACGAGAGCCGTTATTTTCATCCAGGCCGCAGGTTGCCGCTCATTCGCTTGCGCGGCACGATGGTCGGGGTCAACATTTGCGAGGATGTCTGGCTGCCGGACGGTCCGACCGGTTTCCAGGCGGCAGCAGGCGCCGAAGTTATCGTGAATATTAATGCATCGCCCGTTTCATCTGGGCAAGAGTCTGGTACGCGAGCAGATGTTGGCGACCCGCGCGAGAGAAAACGGAGTGGTGCTTACGTACACTAATGCGGTCGGGGGCCAGGATGAACTGGTGTTCGACGGGAATAGCGTCATTCTCGATCACCAGGGTGAGGTCATCGCGCGGGGGAAAGCCTTTGAAGAAGATCTGATCGTCGCCGACCTCAATATGGAGGCGGTTGCGCGGGCGAGGCGTGCCGGCCGGAAAAAAATCCTGCCGCGGCGCTTGGCCTCTACGGTGGAGGTCTATGCTGCGCCGCTTCCCGCTCTGTCAAAAAACTCGGGTGCGTGCGGTCCCTGATGTCGCATCGGTCCTGGACCCGTTGGAGGAAGTCTATCGGGCACTCACGTTAGGGGTGCGCGACTACGTGAGGAAAAACGGATTTACCCGTGTCGTGATCGGCCTAAGCGGTGGAGTGGACTCGGCGCTGACCGCCGTGATCGCCGTCGATGCGCTCGGCGCCGAGAACGTGTGGGGTCTGTTCATGCCGTCGCCCTATACGTCGCAAGACAGTTACGACGATGTCGCCGAATTGGGGGAACGCCTGGCGATCTCCGTCCGGACGATTCCCATCACGACGCTGTTCGATACCTATCGGCAGGCGCTCGCAGAGACGTTCGAGGGGCATGCGTCCGATACGACGGAAGAGAACCTCCAAGCCCGCATCCGGGGCAATCTCCTCATGGCCTTCTCCAATAAGTTCGGCCATCTGGTGCTCACCACGGGCAACAAGAGCGAGATGAGTGTCGGGTATGCCACATTATATGGTGATATGGCGGGTGGATTTGCCGTGATCAAGGATGTGCCCAAGACGATGGTCTATGATCTGGCGCGACTCCGCAACCTCCGTGGCGCAACCCCGGTGATTCCCAAACGGACGTTGGATCGTCCGCCGACCGCCGAGCTGAGGCCCAATCAAAAGGATGAAGACTCACTGCCGCCCTACGAGATACTGGACCCCATACTTCAAGCCTATGTGGAAGAAGACCGGTCTCTCGAAGAAATCGTCGAAGCGGGATACGACCGTGCCACGGTCGTGCGCGTGATGACGATGGTGGACGGCAGCGAGTACAAGCGCCGGCAGGCGCCGATCGGCATCAAGATCACGCATCGCGCCTTGGGGAAAGACAGGCGGATGCCGATTACGAACGGGTATCGGAATTCATAGGTGGTGGAAAAGGCTGAAGGGGTTCAGGCTGAAATCGGTAGACTGAAGGCTGAAGGGATTCAGGCTGAAGGCCGAAATGTATGGAATATCGAATTCTGACCTCTGACCTTCGGCCTTAACCCCTTCAGCCTATCAACCTTCCCCGTCATTTTTGCTGCGGATTCTGGCTGCCGAGCTGTTTTTGAATGGATTCCAGTTGCTTCTTGAGGGTCTCCACCTCCTGAGACAGGGCTTCTGTGGAGCGAGCCCTGGCTTCGGCCGCACGAGCTGCGTCTAGCGACGCTTGGTCCAGTAGCTGGTAATCGATGGCAACAAACCTGTTGGGGTACTTTTCCATTGTCGGCGGATCAGGGCTATCGGCTCGGAGCGCGGCTTTCGGAGTGAACCGCAGCGTACGGTACCTGAGGCCTGAATAATCGAGTGGTTCCTGTGACCGGTAGGGGATATCGCCGAAGTCCAGATTCGTGCGCATCGGGTTGTAGCGATATTGAGAGAGGATCACATACAACTGTCGCCCATAGGCGTAGAGAGAACCGGCGGTCGTTTCCGTGGTCGCCGATTGAAATCTATTCGAACCTTCGTGCGTCGTCACCACACGATACTCGATAGACTGATTGGCGGTTGCCGTACGTAAGCCCTCTGCAAGGAGTGGAGCGAGGAACTGGATCTGATCTTCCGAGAAGAGGGGGTAGGTAGATGGCTGTCCTGCAAAGCCTACAACGACACGACGATGGGGCCCAATACCTCTTTCATGAATCTCTAAGCCTATCAATAGCTGGGCGAGAAGGGCTGGTTCCAGATTGATCGGATGACTGGCCTGAATCAATGGGTTAGAAATCGTCTGCAGAGACACGGATCCACGAGCGTCCTCAAAGAGGATTCTTCCGGTCGGGGCGGTCGTGCTACAGGCGGTGCCGGCTACACAGAGCAGGGCCAGCAGGATGCTGTTCAGAGGAATGGTGAAACGTGAACCGTGAAACGTGAAGCGGGGTTCAGCCTGATACGTTGGTGAAGGAGTCATCGGTGGGAGTGAATGTAACAGGGTTCAGGCTGAAGGTCGATAGGCTGAAGGCTGAAGGTTTTGAAACGTCGGACTCCGAATTCCTACCTTCAGTCTAAACCCCTTCAGCCTATCAACCTTCATTCATTTTTGCTGCGGATTCTGGTTGCCGAGTTGTTTTTGAATGGATTCCAGTTGCTTCTTGAGGGTTTCTACCTCCTGAGACAAGGCCGCTGTGTTACGAGCTTGGGCTTCGGTTGCGCGAGCCTGGGTTTCGGCTATGTTACGAGCCTGGGCTTCGGCCGTGCGAGCTTGAGCTTCGGCAGCGCGAGCCTGGGTTTCGGCTGCGCGAGCGGCTTCCAGCGCCTCGCCTCCCACCTGAGGCACAGCGTGCTTTTTGGCTTCGAGATTTCGCCAGGCCTGTTGCAGCAGCTGATAATCGACGGCAAGAAACCTATCGGTCAGCTTTTCCATGGTCGGCGGGTCCGGACTATCGGTCCGGAGAGCGGCTTTCGGCGTGAACCGCAGCGTACGGTGCTTGAGGCCTGAATAATCGAGTGGGTCCTGCGATCGGTGGCTGGCCTCGTTCATGGCCAGGTTCGTCAGCATCGGGTTGTAGTTATATTGTTTGAGGATCACGTACAACTGCCGCCCATAGGCATAGAGAGAACCGGTAGTCGTTTCCGTGGTCGGCGATTGAAATCTATTCGAACCTTCTATCGTCGTCACGACACGAAACTCGACAGACTGATTGGCGGTTGCCGTACGTAAGCCCTCTGCAAGCAGTGGGGCGAGGAACTGGGCCTGATCTTCCGAAAAGAGGGGATAGGTAAGAGCGGCCTTTCCTTCAACTAACGTCTGAAGGCCCCGGACATGGTGTTCTCCAAGACCTTCATCATGAAGCTGTATGCCTGTCAAAAGCTGGGTGAGAAGGGCCGGCTCCAGATTGATCGGATGGTTGGCCTGAATCGACCGGTCTGAAATCGTCTGGAGGGACACGGATCCGCGAGGATCCTCAAAGAGGATTTTGCCGGTCGGAGCGGTCGTGCCACAGGCGGTGACGACTACACAGAGCAGGGCCAGCAGGATGCTGTTCAGAGGAAGCGTGAAGCGTGAAACGTGAAACGTGAAACGAAGGTCAACCGCTGGGAAGTGCGAACGTTGTGGTGAAAGTGTCATAGTTGTGAAAGAATTTAGCACAGACGATTGATCAATGCCAGCAAGACAGGTTGATCTGGTTTATCTGGTTTGTTTTGTTCATCTGGTTGGTCTAGCCCTCAACCAAAAAAACCAAACAAACGAAAGAAACAAAAGGAACCAGTCGAGTCACGCCTTTCTCGTCCATTCCGCTCGTCGCGCTGGGCAGAGATATCCATTGACAGATTATTGCTGGACAGGTATAAGGGCGCGGAGTATAAGGGCCACGCGGAGGGTGTCCGCTAGGAAAATAGGGGAACAATGGCGTTTCCCACCGGCTGCAAGATAGTTCGGAATGGACAATGGCGTCCTCCGGCCCCAGTTGGCTAGAGGACGTTTTTTATTGACCATATTCTACTTATATGGTGTGGTGGGAATCGCAGTGGAAGTGAGAGACGAGCGGGCTGTTCAGGGCCGGCGGTTGCGCACAATGGCGTGCGTGGCGACAATGACGTCGAGGTAGGAGAGCAAGGAAGCAACCGAATCACCAAATCGGATGAGGAGGACGACAAGATGAAGTCAGCACGCAAACGTATCGGGCTAGGAATAGGCATCTGTGCGATCGCCTCGCTGCTCGGCAGCAACGCGGTATTCGCCAAGGATGCAGTAAAGGATGCTGAGTCCTCTGTGGAAGGCGGCAGGCTTTCAGATCTCCGGGACGGTGCTGACATCCTATACACAGAATTTCAATAATCCGTACAACAACATTAATCAACTGCGTATTTTCGACACAGCGGCCAATTCGTTCATGGCGAATATGACGCAGATTGTATTTGAACGACCGGCCAATGCCTCAGGCAGCGGCATGGATCGGGTGGGCTTCAGGGCGCGGCTCAATTTCGGGACCGATGCCAGGTTCTCGCGGGCTCGCACAAATTTCCAACCAGGTAATGACAATACCGAACTGGATATGCAGGAAATGTATGGAGAGTACATCGCCCCGATCGGCAACGGCCTGAAGATTCAAGCAGGAAAGATCAATACGTTGATCGGGTATGAAGTGATCAACGCCTGGGAGAATCCGAACTTTTCACGCACCATGATGTTCGGTCTGAGCCAAGCCTTCACGACCACCGGTATCCGGTTCACCTATCCCTTTGCGAAATGGGCGACCGCGACCATCGGACTGATCAACGGGTGGGACAATGTCGAGGACAACAATAGGGGCAAATCGTTCGAATACCTCGTGGCCTTTACGCCGCATGAGAAGTTCGGCATCAGCTTCTTCGGGTCCTACGGACCGGAACAGTCCAATGGAAATGCTTTTGCTGGAACTATCGCACAGGTTGGAGGCTGTACGCAACCCTCTGCTGGCGTTCCTGGGACTGGGTGCGATTCAACCGCCAAGCGGGTGGTGACGGGCGCGATCATCACGATCAAGCCCATCGATAGTACCACCCTCGTCCTGGAGCCCTATTACGGGAATGAGAGCAATGCGAGCACAACTAGTGGTACCGGAAACGGCCGCTGGAATGGGTTCGTCACCTATTTGATTCATGACCTCAATGATCAAACGAAGCCCAATGCATTCAGTCTCAGGGTTCGTGGAGAGATCTGGGAAGATGCCGGTGGATCCCGTGCCTGCGCTGGAGCTTTTAACACAGTTGGCAACACCAATACCTGTGCCGGTACTAGTGCGGGTCAGACTGCGGTTTTCGGCAGCCTCCCGCAATCCGCTACCTTACCCACTATCACTAACAACCCTTTCGCGGCAGGGAACGGTCTGACCGCCTGGGAGACGACCTTCACACTCCAGTGGAAGCCGGCTCCGGCATTGCAGACAAGGGTCGAGTACCGATATGACCATGCCGACCACAATGTCTATCTAAAGGGCACCCAGGCAGCGAACTATTCAAAACACACTGGGATTCTCAGTCGCGTACATGTGGTAAGCGAACGTAGACCAATAAGGGTAGACTGAGGTTCGTTACATTGCGACATGCCGGTCCCTTCGTGGATGAGTCCACGAAGGGACCGAGCACTTTAAGGAACCAGACCGTACCGACGCCGGTGCGGGGTTTGCTGGTCGTGGTAGGAATTGAAAGCAATATTATTAGGCACAATAGATTACGAGGGGGCGTGCCAGCACGCGCCACTCCGGCGCAGGCAGAGCGCCACAGTCTAGTTCGACGAAGAGAGAGCGTGAGACAACCAGGGGGGCCGCTCAGAATAGTTCAACGAACGTATTGGCAACCTCGTCCTGAACTAAGGGATGAAAGGATACAAATATGTCATCGTATAGCAGTATCAGTCTAAAAAAGATTCTGCCGGTCCTCCTGATTTGCCTGACTGTTATGTTGGTAGGAGGGGCGGCTCCGTTCGTGCAAGATGTCGCGGCGCAGGCTCCGGCGGCGGAGGCAGCTCCGGCTGCGCCGGCCCCGCCGAAGGCCGATTCGGGGGACACAGCCTGGATCCTCGCCTCTTCGGCGCTGGTGATGTTGATGACCCTGCCGGGGTTGGCCCTCTTCTATGCAGGACTGACCAGACAAAAGAACCCCCTGAGCACGATCTTGCACAGCTTTATCTGCCTCTGTCTCGGCAGCATCGCCTGGGCGGTGTTCGGGTACAGTATGGCCTTTGGCCCCGATGTGGGAGGGTTTATTGGAAACCTCGATTGGTTCATGTTGAAGGGGGTAGGAGCCGAACCCCATGCGACCTATGGCCCGACGATTCCCCACATGTTATTCATGGTCTTCCAACTCATGTTTGCCGCCATTACCCCGGCGCTGATCACGGGGGCTCTTGCAGAACGTATTCGATTCTCCTCGATGCTATGGTTTCTCGGCATCTGGTCCGTGGTGGTGTACTACCCTGTGGCCCATTGGGTCTGGGGTGGAGGATGGTTGGGGGCGATGGGCGCGTTAGACTTTGCCGGAGGCACGGTCGTGCACGTCACATGCGGAATGGCTGCATTGGTTGCCTGCATTATGCTCGGAAAACGTAAAGGCTACCCAGGCACGCCGATGCCTCCTCATAACCTTCCCCTCACCCTGCTGGGGGCGGGCCTGCTCTGGTTCGGCTGGTTCGGGTTCAACGCCGGCAGCTCGTTGGGCGCCAATGGGCAGGCTGTGAGTGCCTTCGTCGCCACCCATATCGCAGCCAGTGTCGCGACGGTGGTCTGGATGCTGATCGAGTGGGCGCATCGTGGGAAGCCCACCGCCCTCGGTGCGGCCAGCGGAACGATCGCCGGGTTGGCTACCATTACCCCTGTCGCGGGGTTTGTTTCCCTGGGTCCGGCGCTCATCGTCGGTCTCGTGGCAGGGTGTATCTGCTATTTCGCCGTCAGCATCTTGAAGCCGGCCTTTGGTTTCGACGATTCGCTCGATGTCGTGGGGGTTCACGGAGTGGGCGGAGCGACCGGCTGCCTCCTCGGGGGGTTGTTTGCGTCGAAGGCCATGGGTTCCCCGTCCGATGGGATATTCTATGGAGGAGGTTTCGCACTGATGGGGTCTCAGATCGTGATGGTACTTGCGGTGGGGGCCTTTACTGCGATCGCCACGTTTATCATTCTTAAGATCATCGATGTGATCATCGGTCTGCGTGTGACGCAAGATGAAGAGCAAGAAGGCTTGGATGTCAGTCAGCATGGTGAGAAGGCCTATCACATGTAATACAGGGCTCATGTTACAATCGACGAAATAATCGTGCTGGCAGTCCCCGCGACGCTGTAGGTTCAGCGTCGCGGGTAAGCCGATGAGGGAGGTATCGACATGAAGATGATTGAGGCGATCATCAAGCCGTTCAAGTTGGATGAGGTCAAGGATGCGTTGGTGGAAATAGGTGTGCAGGGAATGACGGTGACGGAAGTCAAGGGATTCGGACGCCAGAAGGGGAGCAAGGAAACCTACCGTGGCGCCGAATATACGACCGACTTCCTGCCCAAGATCAAGATCGAAGTGTATGTCGGAGATAAGGAGGCAACGCGTGTGATCGAAGCCATTACGCGCGCTGCGAAGACCGGCACGGTCGGGGATGGGAAGATCTTCGTGTCGGATATCGCCAACGTGGTGCGGATCAGGACTGGCGAGATGGGGGAAAGCGCTCTGTGACATTGACGCCGGACAATGGGTTGCCGGCTGAGCTCTTGCCGGGGGCGGAGACCACGCAGGTCTCCGCCCTGGCTTGGCACAGGCAGGCCATCAAGCAGCGGCTCTTGGACGGAGCCACAGCTGCTGAGGTCATGTTGGCCCTGACCGAGTTCGTGGACGGGCTGGTGAGAGACCGGTATCGGAGTGCCATGAAGCAGGCCGGGGAGGGGGCGCAGGTTGCCGGGGCTCAGCATTGCTGCCTCGTCGCGCTCGGAGGCTATGGCCAGCGTGAGCTAGCCCCCTATTCCGACATCGACATCATGTTCCTTTACAGCGAGGAAGCGGGAGAGGCGGCGCCGGCGCTGTTCCGCGAGGTGCTGCACCATTTGTGGAATCTCGGATTCCAGGTCGGCCACAGTATGAGGACCACGCAAGATTGTGTCGAGCTGGCGGGGCAGGATCTATCGATCCGTACCGCGATGATGACCGCTAGATTTTTGGCCGGAAGCCCGAATCTGTTCCAGAAGTTCCATCGCCTCTATGCCAAGGAAGTGATTGGCCGCGGAGCCGGGCGCTTTATCGAGCAGAAGAAGGAAGAACGGCAACGTGAATATACAAAGTTTGGGCAGACGATCTACCTCCTGGAGCCCAACGTCAAGAAGAGCAAGGGAGGGTTGCGAGACTACCATCTGCTCCGGTGGGCCGGCATGGCCCGGTTCCAGGCCTCTACACTACAAGATTTGGCGGATCGCAGCCTCCTCTCCAGACAGGATTTTCTCTCAGTCACGGAGGCCCGTGATTTTCTGTGGCGCGTCCGGGCGTTTTTGCATGTCGGAGCCGGGAGGGCGCAGGAAATTTTATCGTTCGATGAGCAGGTGAGGCTGGCATCCCTGTTCGGATTCGAGGATCGTCCCAACCTCCTGGGGGTCGAGCAGTTCATGCAGCAGTATTACCGGCACACGGTAGGGCTCCATGAAACCCTGATCCGGTTTATAGACCGTTGCCAAGCCGTGACGGCAAAGCGCCGATCGTCTCGCGCTGTACCGTCCGATCTTGTGGATGGCTATTTCTCAGTCACCGGCCGGCGCCTGACGGTTCCCTCTGAGCTGCGGGCTCGGATGCTGGATAGCCCTGATTTGCTTCTCCGGCTGTTCGAGATGGCAGGATCCAGACGGCTGAAGATAGAGGCCGATCTGGTTGACGAGATCCACAGCCACATGGACACGGTGTCGAGCGAGGCCTTCAGGACCCCGGAGGCCAGCCGGGTCTTTCTGAAGATCCTCTCAGGGCCCGGAGCAGTAGCCGCCACGCTTGAGGCGATGCACCGCGCCCATTTGCTGGAGAAGCTCATCCCTGTCTTCGCCACGCTCCGTGGCCTGATGCAGTTCAACCAGTACCACAAGTACACGGTAGACGAACATACCCTGTTGGCTGTCGCCAAGGCAGAAGCGCTTGCCATGGAACCGGGCACCATGGGGGAAGTCTATCAGGAGATCAAGCGGAAGGATCTCTTACACCTGGCGATTCTGTTGCATGATTTAGGGAAGGGACGGAAAGAGGACCACTGCGAAGTGGGCAAGGCGATTGCGGAGGAGACATCGACGAGGCTTGGATTCGATCTACAAGAAACCAGGACGCTGATGTTTCTCGTACACCGGCATCTGCTGATGTCGCATACGGCTTTCCGCCGTGACCCCTATGATGAGAACGTGCTCGTGCCCTTTGCCCAGGAGGTGGTCACGCCCGAGGTGCTTCGCATGTTGTTGATCCTGACTGCGGCCGATATCGCGGCAGTGGGGCCAGGCGTGTTGACGAAGTGGAAAGAGTCTTTGCTCATCGAGCTCTATAAGCGCACGCTTCGAACGTTAGCCGGTGACCAGGACGATAAGATGGCCGGTCCAAATAGTCTCAAGCGTCTGACCCGTGAGGTAGCGCAAGAGTTTAAGACGTTAGTTGTCGGGGGGCTCGACTGGATCGAATCGCAACTGGACCGGTTTCCTTTGCGCTACCTGCACGGGACGCAGCCGAAGCGCATCGCAGCCCATCTGGAAGCGATCGCAAGGTTGCAGACAGGGGATGTGCTGGTCGAGAGCAACTTCAACGAAGAACTCGGCACGTGCGAATTCACGGTGGTCACCCACGATAATCTTACCCCCGGCATCTTCTCAAAGACTGCCGGCGTGATGGCGGCCCAGGGACTTGAGATTTTCGATGCCCAGATCATCACTCGAAACGACGGGGTTGTGGTCAACACCTTCCAGGCCTCCGATCCTGATTTTTCCGGCGCTCCTCCGGTTGAGCGCCTGGACGACACGGCTGAGACGATCGTTCGAGTGTTGAAGGGAGAGGAGTCGGTCGAACAGTTGAGAAGCAGGAAGATCAGGCTATCCTCCACGAGCCCGGTGTCTGCCGAACGTCATTCGAGCGAGGTCGTGATCGATAACAGAACGAGCGACCGGTTCACGGTCATCGATGTGTTTGCCGACGATACGCAGGGACTGTTGTACGTCATTACCGATTCCATCTTCCGGCTCGGTCTGTCGATCCAATCGGCCAGGATCTCGACCAGACTGGATGACGACATACAACCGTCCCTTCGCACCGGCGGGAGACATGAGGTTGTCGACGTGTTCTACGTGACGGATCAGCAGGGAGGGAAGATCGCGGACCAGGCCCGGCTGGAGGCAATCTGCTCGAAGATGAAACAGGATATCGATCGATATATGAACCCACAAGTCGATGCCCCGGAAAGCGTGTCTTCAGGATCTGCATTATAAGCCGGATGTGAGTAAAGAGGAGGGTTGGAATGAGTCCGCGTGAGGTATTGGAGTTTGCAAAGAAGCATAAAGTCCAGATGGTGGACTTGAAGTTTGTGGACCTGATCGGCACCTGGCAGCACTTCTCGATTCCCGTAGAAGAATTGACGGAGGGGCTGTTCAAGGACGGGTCCGGGTTGGACGGTTCGTCGATCCGGGGCTGGAAAGCGATCAACGACAGCGATCTGCTGATGATCCCCGATCCGTCCGAGGTCTGTATCGATCCGTTCTGTGCGGTTCCGACACTGAGCCTCGTCGGCAACATTGTCGATCCGATTACGCGCGAGCCCTACGATCGCGATTCTCGGTTTGTGGCGCAGAAGGCGGAGAAATATCTCCAGAGCACGAAGATCGGCGATATTTCTTACTGGGGCCCCGAGGCGGAGTTCTTCATCTTCGATCAGGTCCGGTACGATCAGACCGGCCACAGCGGCTTCTACTTCATCGACTCCGAAGAGGGCGCCTGGAATATCGGGCAGGAAGGCCACAACTTGGGGGGGAAGATCCGCCACAAGGAAGGCTATTTCCCTGTCCCGCCGCACGATACGCAACAGGATATCCGCAGCGAGATGGTCCTGGAGATGCAAAAGGCGGGGATTGCCATCGAGAAACACCACCACGAGACGGCGACGGCAGGCCAGGCGGAAATCGATATCCGTTTCGACTCGCTGGTCAGGACGGCGGACAAAATGATGATGTACAAGTACATCGTCAAGAATGTGGCCCGCCGGCATGGCAAAACAGCCACGTTCATGCCTAAACCGATCTTCGGGGACAACGGTACCGGCATGCATACGCACCAGAGTATCTGGAAAGATGGAAAGCCGCTGTTTGCAGGGAAAGAATATGCCGGCATCTCCCAACTCTGTCTCTACTATATCGGAGGCATCCTGAAGCATGCGCCGGCCTTGGCGGCTTTTACGAATCCGACGACAAACTCCTATAAACGGCTGACGCCAGGATACGAGGCGCCGGTCCTGCTGGCCTATTCCAGCCGGAATCGATCGGCTGGTATCAGGATACCCATGTACTCACCGAGCCCGAAAGCCAAGCGGATCGAGGTGCGTTTTCCTGATCCGACAGCGAATCCTTACCTCGCCTTTTCCGCCATGCTCATGGCGGGGTTGGACGGGATCGAGAATAAGATCAATCCGGGTGAACCGGCGGAGAAGGATCTGTACGATCTTGAACCGGAGGAGGCGGCGGCCATCCGCACGATGCCAGGCAGTCTCGACGAAGCCTTGCGCAACCTCGAACAGGACCATCAGTTTCTGCTCAAGGGCGGGGTCTTCAGCAAGGATCTGATCGAGGCCTGGATCAGCTACAAACGTAAGAGGGAAGTCGATCCCATGCGGTTGCGCCCGCATCCGTACGAATATGTCCTGTATTACGATGTGTAGAACGATGCCGCGAGACTAGCGGGAAGGGCGTGAAAGGCGCGGCGAGGGATGGTTCGAAGTTCGAGGTTTCTGAATTTCGAACTCAGAACTTCGAACTTTTTCCCCCATCTCGCCTGTCCAGCGCACCACGCGGGACAGTAATGTTTCCGATATAAGCAAACAAGACAACGGCGTCCGTATTCCTGAGACAGGGAGGCGGGCGCCGTTTTTTTACCTCAATGAAAACCCCTGATAGTTGATTGCAAGAGTTAACCCCCGTTTCTCCCTTCATTCGATTGTCCAAATGAGATATCAGAATGAGCAGCAGGCGTCTGTCCTGGACGATCTGGTTTTCTCTAGTGACGGCATAGACTTGAGAGCAGGCTCTATGATTCAATTTGATCGGTTAGACAGTGTTGACAAGCCTATGGACCGGATTGAAATAAATTATCGAGCCCTCTTAGCTGTCGCTGTTGTGCTCAATTCGCAGCGGGATATGCATAGCCTATGGGAAGCGATTACCGCCGAGATCACGAAGGTCATTCCGTGGGCACGGGCGTCTGTCACCTTGTACGATCGTGAGGCTGACGGATTCAGGTTTCATGTCTTCATCACGACGATATGGTGCAGGTGGTGTTGCAACGGGATGCCGTTGTTCCACGTGTTGGAAGCGGTATGGGGTGGATGTACGATCATAAAACTGTACACATCCGTGCTGACCTGACGCGGGAGCAAGTCTTCCTCGAAGACAAATGGTATGTCGAAGAAGGCCTTGGACGAATGATCAACCTGCCGCTTCTCGTAAGAGACAGGTGTCTCGGCGTTCTCAATATTGGCAGTAGAGAGTCGGGTGCTCCCGATCCAGGGGACATCGAGTTTTTGACGCAGGTGGCCATGCAGATTGCCTATGCGATCGATCATGTCCAAGCGTACGAACAGATCGATCGATTACGAGACCAGCTTGCCAAGGAAAACGTCTACCTCGACGAAGAACTGAAGGTCATGAAGAATGCAGGCTCATTGATGGGGGAGAGCCTTGCCTTTCGGCATGTGGTAGGCCTTGCACGCGACGTGGCGCCCATCCCGACGACCGTGTTCATTACGGGTGAAACGGGAACCGGCAAGGAATTGATTGCTCAGGCGATCCATGATTGGAGTCCGCGACATGCGAAACCCATGGTTCGGGTCAATTGCGCCGCTTTTCCGGCAGGGTTGGTCGAAAGCGAATTGTTTGGCCATGAACGAGGCGCATTCACCGGGGCCGACCGCGCACGCGAAGGCCGGTTTGAACTGGCCCATGGGGGAACCCTCTTTTTGGATGAAATTGGTGAAATGCCTTTGGAGACACAGGCCAAGTTGTTACGAGTCTTACAGGATGGCATGATTGATCGACTGGGTGGGAAGCAGCCAATTCGTGTTGATGTTCGCGTGATAGCCGCCACCAATCGCAACTTGCCTGCGGCCGTCAAAGCCGGCACATTTCGCGCCGATCTTTTTTATCGTCTGAATGTCTTTCAGATCGGCCTGCCTCCACTAAGGAATCGCCCTGAGGATGTCCCCATATTAGCGCGACATTTCCTGAAGCGATACTGCGTGAAACTCGGCCGTTCGTGCAAGGATATTGACCGGGAATCTCTAGAACGGTTGATTCGCTATACCTGGCCCGGCAATGTCCGTGAACTGGAAAATGTGATTGAGCGAGCGATGATTCTTTCTCGTGAACCTGTGTTGCGGATCGACGAGCATCTTTTGACGTTGCAGGACACCTCCTTCACTGCCTCGCCACCGGCTGACCTCAAGGAACTCGAACGACGGCACATTCTGCAGACCCTCACATTGACAAATTGGCACATCGCAGGTCCTGATGGCGCGGCTGTGCGCTTGGGAATCCCTCCCAGCACGTTGCGCAGCCGGATGAAGCAGTTTGGGATGAAACGATCGCCTGCTAGCTGAAGAACCAGAATATCCGTCCCGCACGATCTCACTACACCATCTCGGAAGGAGTGCACGCGATCGGTCGCGCGCTGAGCCCGCGCGTGGACGCGATCCATCGCGCACCACCTACGGCTTTATTCACTTGGTCTTACAGGGGACCGTAATGAGACCAATAATTACAATGAGTTGTGACCGAGCGGTTGAAATGAGTTAGACGGCACGTCCTGTGCAATAAGTCGAATCTGTATGAACAATTCAACTCATCACTTCAGGTGAGTACTGTTTCCGGAAAGGAGAAACCACCATGACGATGATAAATGCTGTGTTGTTCAATGGTTCGCAGTATATCGTTTCGCTAGGACTCTTGGCCATGGCATGGGGATGGTTACATAGAAGTGATTCTTGATCGAGGTTCAGCGGGCACCTGGCCGCTCCCCTCCAAGCTTACTCGTCGCCGCCTCAAGGGAGGGTAGCCTGTTGTTCTCTTGTGCTCGCGCAACGCGCGGCCTCAGAAGGCCCTCGTTGGACGCGCGCAGTGAGAGAACAAACAGGCCACCCTCCCGCTCCCCTCATAATGCCCCGAACGTCCGCTCGAAGAACTGCTTGGTGAGGGTCATGTGCTGCTCGATGTCCGACTGCAAATCGCGCGCGCCGGCTTTCCAGTCGTCTTTCGTATAGCCGACGCGGCGGGCAAGGCTGACAAACTCTTCTGAGTCGTAGGGAGGGAGGACAAGATCCTTGGTGTTTCCCCGGACCATGCGTAATCCATCGACCAATGTGCGGGTGAAGATGTAGGATTTCCTGAGGCCTGCCCCATCGGCTCGTTCGATTAGTCCCTCTGTCATCAGAGCAGTGAGAGCCTGAAGGGTATTCGGCGTATGCAGGCTTAAGTGGTTGTGCCCATGCAGCACTTGCATATATTGCACGGCATATTCGATGTCGATGAGTCCTCCGGCGCTATACTTCACGTTGACTTTTCCCGGCGCGACCAGTTGTTTGAGCTGTTGTCTCCGGAGTTCCAGTGCCGTGGGAATGTCCCAGGCAGCATCCCCGTAGACAAAGGAGTCTCTGTGCGCTTCCAATCGATGGCCCAGCGCGGAGTCGCCGGCGATATGGCGTAACTTGATCAGGGCCTGCCGTTCGAACGGCGCAGCAAGACCAGTCGGACTGTAGTAACGGCAGACCTCCTCGAATGCATTGGCCAGCGCGCCCTTGCTCCCGTGCGGCCGAAGCCTGACATCGATGCGGAAGATGCCCTCTTGCTTGGCTTCGATCCATCCCAGGAGTTCCTGCGCCAGCCGTTCGAAGTATTCGCTGTTCTCAAGGCTTGTTTTCCCGCTTGTTCTGCCCGATCCGCCGTAGACGAACAGGACTTCGATATCCGAGGCGTAGCCAAGCTCGCGCCCTCCGAATTTTCCCAATCCCAGGACGGCAAAGGAACAGGGTTTCCCGTTGGCGAGCGTCGGGCGCCCATACGATTTCTCCAGCTTGGCGCGGCAATCCTTGATGCTCTGCTCCACGATGACTTCAGCCAGCTCCGTGAGCGCGAGTGAAAAGTCGGGAAAGTTGGTGGAGGGCTCGACGATGTGTTTGATGTCGATTCGGAACATCTCACGGTCTTTGAACTGGTTCAAGGCTTCTTTTCGTGCTGCATCTGTTTTAGCCTTCCCGACCAGGCGCGCGAGTTCTTTTCGGAGGGTCGCCTGCGGCTTGATCAGGGGCGCATCTTGGTAATCCGCGAGCAGCGGAAGGAGGTTATCGTGCTGGCGTCGGAGGAAATCCTCCCACAAGAAGTCGCTGGCGCCGAGCAGTCGTGCGAGCAGCGGAAAAGTCTTTTTATCGCTGATGAAGTCGAGCGCTTGGCTCTTACCGGGCCTGCCCTGGTCTTTCACGATGAGATCCAGGAAGTGGTCGAAGGATGCCAGAGCCTTGGCCGGGTCGGATGCCCATGTCAAGGCATGCGTGAATTGTTTGATGAGCACGGCGGTCAGCCGAAGCTGCTGCTGATCGGCCGGGTCGAGCAGTTTCTGCCCATCGCGATTTCTGACAAAAAAACGATCGTGCAGCTTGGCGCCGTCGCATTCGATCTGGGCCTTGGTAATGTAGATGTTGCGCATGGCCAAGGCATTCGCCAGCGCATAGAGGAAGGCCGGGGTATCGTCCGATCGGATGTCCATGATCGTGTCTGTCGGTGATTGGCTATTGTCGAAGGTAATCTGCACCGTATCGAGCAGGCCGGTGAAGGCGCTCCGTTGCTTGTCCAATCGTTCGACGAGACGGCGGTTGACATATTGGCGTGCATCTTCGAACCGGCCGGCATCCAGCAGTTGAATGATCTCGATGACGGTCTGTCGGAGGGCATTGTGTTGCGGCGCGGGGAAGCCTGTTCGGTCTAAGGGATGCACCAGAAAAACATCGACGATTTTCTTGCGGCTGAGACCGGGTCGGCCTTTAGGCCGGTCACTCCGTGAGAGGGTTTCCCTGCGAGGCGATGGTGAGGGTGCGGCCCCCATAAAGGTATAGATCCGTCCCTCTTCGATATTGAGTCCGAAGGCCGAGAGTACACCGCAGATGGCGGCGAATTCCGAGAAGTAATCGTAGGCGACGATGCTGATTTCCCATCGGCCTGCTCGTTTGTCGAGCACCGATAGTTCGCAGGGGTGGTCTGGCGCGAGCCTGCCGGCAAGCTGAATATGCTGTGCGATGGTGTCAGGTTGAAACCGTTCGAAGTATTCGGGGTCCATCCGTGAGACGAAGTCCCTGCGTACCTCATCTGCGACGTCTGGACAGAGGGAGGCCAGAGTTTTGATGATCGATTCGCGTGGTCCTGGGCCAACCGTCATAGCTCGGAGTATAGCCGAAGTGGGATTCATTGTGCGAGCGCCAAGGTATGAGTATAATGCCTGCCTATGACTACGCGCTCTAAGAAGCCGCTGCCACGTTATTGTGCCTCCCCTGCGCTCGAGTGGGCTGCTCGTCCGGATCCGACCCCGATCCTATTAGTGTCCGGGCTGGAACCGGCCCAGGTTGAAGCGATTCTTCAACCCTACGGACTCCAGCGCATTAAGGATGCCGATGCGAACCTACAGTCGATGGCGGGCGACCCACACCAGCGGCGCCAGTTGGCAGGCATTCTACCCTCGTTGCTTGAGGCTATTGGGAAGACCGCTGATCCGGATCTGGCCTTGAACCAATGGGAACGTTGGCTTGCGAGCGGAGTCAGCCGCTCGGCCCTGTTGGAATACCTGCGTGGCGCCCCCCGCATGGTGGACCTGGTCTGTACGATATTCGGAAACAGTAACTCGCTCGCCTCTACCCTCGTCCGCGATCCGCTGCTGCTGTACTGGTTGGCCCAACAAAATGTACTGTCCACTGCGCCGACCAAGATCGGGATGGAGCGTACAGTCCGGCAAAATCTTGAGACGGTCGATGCCACGGAACTCAAATTGGATGCACTCAGACGATTCCGCCGTCGAGAGATGCTGCGCATCGGCGTACGGGATCTCCTCCGGTTAGCCGATGTGGTGGAAACGACCGCTTCTCTCTCAGACCTAGCCTCGGTCCTCATCGATGCGGCCTATCGCATTGTCGATGCCGGGTTGCGATCTCAGTACGGCATTCCCATGCATCGCAATCGTCAGGGGCGGTGGGTGAAGACCGGTTTTACGGTTATCGGGATGGGGAAGCTGGGAGGACATGAGCTCAATTACAGCTCCGACGTAGACGTGCTCTATATCTGTGAGTCCCATGAGGGAGAAACCAAGCCGGCTGCGTCCAGAGGCGTGAAGGCAAAGGGCTCTGTGCAGCGGGGGCTGTCCAATGAAGAATACTTTGAAATTCTCGCGCGGGAGCTGACCAAGGCGCTGACCGAACAGACCCATGAGGGGTATCTCTATCGCGTCGATCTCCGTTTGCGGGCAGAAGGTTCGGTGGGGCAGCTCACTCGCTCGCTCGATGAGTATGATAAGTACTATCGGACGAGAGGACAAGTGTGGGAACGGTTGGCCTTGCTGAAGGCCTGGCCCATTGCCGGGTCGCAGGAGGTCGGGAGATCGTTCGTCAAGCAGGTGCGGCCCTTTGTGCTGGCGTCCCCATCGGATCGCTCGGATGTCGAACAGGGGCTCGCAGTCGTCGAGGAGGTCCGATCGGTCAAGGAACGAATCGACGCGAAGATGGCGGAACGAGGGCAGGAGCAGCGCAACGTGAAGTTGGGTGGCGGAGGCATCCGCGAGATCGAGTTTTTCGTCCAAACGATTCAAGTGCTTGCCGGCCGTCGATTGTCAGGAATCTTGGATCGAGGGACCATCGGATCGTTAGCGCGGCTTCACAAGGCGGGCATCCTTTCAGTGAAACAACAGGGCGGCCTTACCCGCGCCTATCAGTTTCTTCGAGACGTCGAGCATAAACTGCAGATGGTGCACGATATGCAAACACACGCGCTGCCGGATCGGCAGGATAAACTCGAACGTTGCGCCATCCGCATGGGCTACATCGGGGCGAGTCGATCTGCCGCCCTCACGCAATTTCAAGCCGATCATGCTGCCTATAGAACCATTGTGCATGACATATTCCAGTCGTTCTTCGACACGCCGAAAACCTCCAAGTTGTTCAAGGCTGTTTTGCGCGCCATCAAGAAGCGTGCTAGGCGGCGATCTGAAGGCTGAAGGTCGGAGGTCGGAATACTTCAGCCGCCACACAAACTCACCCGTTCCCATTTTCCCATCACCGAGAGAATCGCCATGATTGTTCGTGTGCTGCTGCGTGAATTCACGTAGTTCTTGACTCCTATATGTGCGGGAATAAGATCAGTCTCAGAACGACCCTGCTGCTCACCGCACCGAATGGAGGCCACCGTGAATGCCACTATCGAGTCGCCTGGCCCGTCAATTCTCACCGACGAAAAAATCATCGCAGCATTAAAAAAAAGCGGACCGCTGACGATTGAAGAGATGTCTTCAATACCAGGAATGAGTTGGGTCCGAGTCTTCTCAGCCGTTGACCGGCTCAGTCGCTCCGGGGTGGTGTCGCTGCGCAGGATTGGTCTAGGGTATCAGGTGGTCTACAATCAGGCTACCTTGTCTCAGCCCGCATCACTCCCGCAGGCGTCAGCGATAGTTGCCAAAACGCCGCTGCAACAAGCCTGACGGTGGATTATTCGGTATGCCGTAGGTCGCGATCACTGCCCAGGGAAAGATACGCTTCTCCCCACTGATGCGGACTTTCGAGACTCCAAGCTTCCTCTCTATTGATCGGCTTGAACCGTAAGCCATAAATCCCTCCATAGACCAGGTGAGTCAGTCCCGCGCCTGAGTCTTCCACCGGTTGCGCATAGGCCTGACAGGTAGGAGTCTGTGCATTGTCGCTCCAGCCTGTGACCCAATACCATTCTCCCGCAGGGTTTCGGTCGTAGAGCTTTACCTGTAGGACTGGTCGAGCGAGGCTGATTTCTTTAAACCGACCGAAAAAACCGGTCTCACAATTCTCGTTTGATTCGACTTCGACGATCATGGGCTGTTCCCCGGCTCATTCAAATTGACGCGCATTGTAGCGCAGTGAGGAGGCAAGAAATACGAAGGGCCCGGTGGGATCACCACCGGGCCCTTCGTTGCTGAAAGCTGATTGCTTCCTAGCGTTGCTTTTTAGTACATGCCTTCCATGCCGTGGTTGTGTCCACCACCGCCACCGCCGGCTTGTTCTTTCTTCTCTTCCGGCAGTTCAGTGATCATCACCTCGGTCGTGAGCATCAATCCCGCCACGCTCGCGGCGTTCTGCAACGCGCAACGAGACACCTTGGTCGGATCGATGATACCGGCCTTGATCATGTCCACGTATTCCTCAGTCGCGGCATTGTAGCCGCCGCTGGCGTTCTTGTCATTGCGCACTTTCTCAACGATGACCGAGCCTTCCATCCCAGCATTGAACGCAATTTGACGAATCGGCTCTTCGAGCGCACGGCGAATGATGTTGACACCCACCTGCTGCTCAGCGTTCAGCTTGAGCGAATCCAACGCGCCGATGCATCGGAGATAGGCCGTTCCGCCGCCGGGGACGATTCCTTCTTCGACGGCTGCCTTGGTCGCGTGCAACGCGTCTTCGACGCGCGCCTTCTTTTCCTTCATTTCAGTTTCGGTCGCAGCGCCGACGTTGATGACGGCCACACCGCCGACGAGTTTCGCGAGGCGCTCTTGGAGTTTCTCCCGATCGTAGTCGGAGGTCGTCTCGTCGATCTGTGCCTTGATCTGCTTCACGCGGCCTTCGATCTTCTTCGGATCGCCAAAGCCTTCCACGATCGTGGTGTTGTCCTTGTCGACCGTGATGCGCTTGGCGCGGCCGAGGTCCGTGAGTTTCACGTTTTCCAGCTTGATGCCGATGTCTTCCGAGATCACCTGGCCGCCGGTGAGGATCGAGATATCCTCCAGCATGGCCTTGCGGCGATCGCCGAACCCAGGGGCCTTGATGGCCGTCACGTTGAGCGTGCCGCGGAGCTTGTTCACCACGAGGGTGGCCAAGGCTTCGCCTTCCACGTCTTCCGCGAGGATCACGAGGGGCTTGCCCATCTTGGCAACCTGCTCGAGAACCGGCAGCAAGTCCTTCATGCTGCTGATCTTCTTCTCGGAAATGAGGATGAGCGGATCTTCCATGACCGCTTCCATCCGCTCGGCGTTGGTCACGAAGTAGGGGGAGATGTAGCCGCGGTCGAACTGCATGCCTTCGACTACGTCCAGCGAGGTGGTCATGGACTTGGCTTCTTCGACCGTGATCACGCCGTCTTTGCCGACCTTCTCCATCGCTTCCGCGATGAGGTCGCCGATGGTCTTATCGTTGTTGGCTGAAATGGTCCCGACTTGGGATATCTCGGTCTTGTTCTGGCAGGGCTTACTGAGCTTCTTGAGCTCGGTGATGACGACTTCGACGGCCTTGTTGATCCCGCGCTGGATTTCCATCGGGTTCGCGCCGGCGGTGATGTTCTTTACGCCTTCACGATAGATCGCCTGGGCCAACACGGTAGCGGTTGTGGTGCCGTCGCCTGCCGTGTCGCTGGTCTTGCTGGCGACTTCGCGCACGAGCTGGGCGCCCATGTTCTCGTACGGGTTCTTGAGCTCGACTTCCTTGGCGACGGTCACGCCGTCCTTGGTGATCGTCGGGGCGCCGAACTTCTTGTCGAGAATCGCGTTGCGGCCCTTCGGACCGAGTGTTGCCTTCACGGCGTCGGCGAGCTGGTTCACCCCTCTGAGGATGGACGCGCGCGCTGCGTCACCGTACATAAGTTGCTTTGCCATAGTCGTTCCCCCTTATTAATTATTATCGTCGTCGTAGTGTGTAGGTGTGATGATTAGCTGGTGAAGACGCCGAGGATGTCTTCTTCCTTCAGGATCAAACATTCCTCGTCTTCGATCCGGAGCTTGCTGCCGGAATACTTGTCGAACAGAACCTGGTCGCCGACTTTCACATGCTCAACCTTCTTGCCGATGGCTTGAACGATGCCTCGTTGCGGCTTCTCTTTTGCGCTGTCTGGGACGTAAATCCCGCCCGAGGTCCGGTCCAGTTCCTCGGTGTAGGTGACGAATACTCGGTCACCCAGAGGCTGAAACCCCTTGGCTAAGTTCTTCTTCTCTGTCTTCTCCTTGGCTGCAGTGCTCATAACGATACCCTCCTCGTGAAGTTAACCCAGTGAATAGCGACGATGTAGAACAGGTTCGAACTCGATGGCCTGACAGTGGTACTCCCGAACGAGCAGAAGTCCTGATCCCTGGACACGGAAGTGGAGATAGCCTCGTGTTTGACCAAGTCAAGGGGGGCAACAACGAAATTCTTCTACGCACTATCGGAACAGGGACCGAGGGATCATAACCTATTGAGAATTTGATATGCCAGGTTTTTTTTAACGTGAATTAGCAACGTCATATCCGCAAGTGGTTGAAATCTTTGATGTCCTTCTTAATATAATCGCGCAAGCGTTTGATGATGCGGGCTTCGAGTTGTCTGGTTCGTTCTTTGGAAATGGAGTATTTCGCGCCCAGGTCGTCCAGGGTTAAAGGTGTTTCTGAAAGAATCCGGTTCCGGAGAATGTCTTCGTCCCGTTCGTCGAGTGTTTTGACGAATTCGGCGAGCTTGGCACGGAAGAGTGTCTGCAATTGGGTTTGTCCCAGTTGCTCGTCAGCTGGAATCTGCTGGGAGGGGAGTACATCCAACAGGCTGCCTTCCTGGTCTTCGCCGATCGGCTGGTCCAGTGAGAGTTCCCAGTTGCCCAGCCGCTGCCCCATCTCGATGACGTCTCGTTCCCGCACGTTCAAGCGGTCGGCGAGCAGCTTCGTGTCCGGAGCGAACCCTTCCCGTTCGAGCTTGGCCTTCTCTTTTTTGAGGTTGTAGAACAGCTTCCGCTGATCTTGGGTGGTCCCAATTTTGACGAGGCGGTAGTTGTTCAGCAAATAACGAAGGATATAGGCCCGCGACCACCAGGCGGCATAGGCGTAAAAACGCACGTTCTTCGACGGGTCGAATTTCTTGATGGCATGCATCAATCCGACGTTGCCTTCTTGAATGAGGTCCATGTGGTCGGCGCCGGTGTGGAGATATTCGGCGGCAATCGAAATGGACACGCGCAGGTTGGCCATGATGAGTTTCACGGCGGCATCGCGGTTGCCCTGGACTTTATATTCATGGAACAGGCGCAGTTCTTCTTCTTTGGAGAGATAGGGATGGAGACGGACTTCGGCCAGATATTGCTGGAGCGCAGTGACTGGTACCACGGCCGTGGTACCAGCGGGGTGATGATCTTCCGGGGCTGCGCGGTGAGACGCTTCGGAAGGCGGACTGACCTCGGCGATCTCTTGCTCGGATGGGCCCAAGACCTCCGGTTCGATCGGTTCTTCGTCGAGATCCTTCTTGCGCGGACTCATAGGGGTCGAGAATATCATAAGAGACTCTGGCCTGGATGCTGAAAAAATCCGAAAACCTCAGCCTGCTTCCTTGTTCCCTTGCGCAGACGAAACGGCGTCCCCTATGATGGCGTCTCTCGGTATAGGCTAGGAAGACCAGCATGGCGGTTCTGACAGTACTACGGAGCGGGTATTGGCCGTCCTTGGCCGGGGCCTGGTTGCATTTGACTGTCAGCTTCATGGTCTGGCTGCTGATCGGCGCCATGAGCATTGCGCTTGCCCTCGACCTGCAGCTGAGCGATCAGCAAGTGGCGTGGCTGGTAGCATTGCCTCTGCTCGGTGGTGCAGGGCTCAGAATATTGGCGGGATGGAGCGCCGACTGGCTGGGTGCACGGTCTACCGCGCTGGCGATTCTCCTTGCGGAGTTGGCTGTTTTACTATGGGGATGGCTGGGCGTATCCGGATATCACGAGGCGTTGGTCTTTGCGCTGTTCCTTGGCGTTGCCGGCGCGAGTTTCGCCGTGTCGTTGCCGATTGCCGGGCGAGCTTATCCGCCGGCTGCGCAGGGGTTCGTGTTGGGCCTGGCTGCAACAGGGAATGTAGGCACCGTGCTGATCCTATTTCTCGCGCCGCGCTGGGCTGCCGTGATGGATTGGCATCACGTCTGTGCATTGATGGCCTGCATCGTCGGCGTCACGCTGGTCTTCTTCACTCTTCTCGTCCCGCGGGAACAAGCGAGCCTGGCGCCCCGCCGCGTCGAGTGGTGGCACAATGTGGCGGAACTGATCCGCCGCCGCTCTGCCTATTGGCTCTGTTTCTTGTATGCCGTCACATTCGGTGGTTTCGTCGGATTCTGCAGCTTGCTGCCGCTGCTGTTGCACGACCTCTATCAGCTGGATGCGGTTATGGCCGGGACCGTCGCCGCGTTATGCGGACTCTTCGGCAGTCTGATTCGTCCTGCGGGGGGCTACATTGCGGATCGGCAGGGCGGCCTCCGCAGCCTCTATTATGTGTTGCCGGTCATCGTCGGTTCGGTCGTCGCGGTGACGAGTCCCTCGCTTTCCATGGCCGTGGCCATGATGGTGATTGCGACCGGTGCGATGGGGTTCGGGAACGGTGTGGTGTTCCAACTGGTTGCTGAACGGTTTCCGAAAGATATCGGCCTCGCATCGGGTGTTGTGGGTGCGGCCGGCGGTTTCGGGGGGTTTCTCCTGCCCGTCGGTGTTGTCACCATGAAGGGGTTCACCGGGAGCTATGACTTGGGTCTCTGGCTCTTCGCAGGATTTGGGGTCTGCGCCTGGGGAACGGTGATCGTCGCGTTGCGGACTCGGGCAGTCTCTGTGGCAGGGCCCTCCGATTAAACGGTATTCCGGGAATAGGCTGGCTCAAAAAAACAATGTTATATGGTCGATGGTAAATGATAAATTGATCGTTCGTCGACCATTGACCATTCACCATTAGTATTGAAATTATGGCCACTCCTTTTCACAGCATCGAAGACGCGATTCGGGATATCAAGGGCGGGAAGTTCATCATTCTTGTCGATGACGAAGATCGTGAGAATGAAGGCGATCTCGTCATGGCCGCTCAGCATGTCACACCATCGGCCGTCAACTTCATGGCCCGGCATGCCCGCGGGTTGATCTGTCTCGCCCTGACGCCTCAACGAGTTGAAGAACTCCATCTTCCGCAGCAGGCGGTGGAGAATACTGCCACCTTCGGAACGGCCTTCACCGTGTCCATCGATGCGCGCAAAGACATTACAACCGGCATCTCTGCTGCGGACCGGGCCACGACGATTCATGTGGCGATCGACCCCAAGTCTAAGCCCGGCGACCTGGCGCGGCCCGGCCATATTTTCCCCTTGAAGGCGCAGCAAGGCGGCGTCTTGAAACGTGCGGGGCAGACCGAAGGCTCCGTCGATCTGGCACGTTTGGCCGGGCTTACGCCCGCCGGGGTGATCTGCGAAATCATGAACGAGGACGGCACCATGGCGCGCGTGCCGGAGCTGACGAAGTTTGCCAAAGCGCACAAGCTGACGATGGTGACGATCAAGGCGCTCATCGAATACCGTATGCAGCGCGAGCCCTTTGTGCGGCGGATGGCCAGTGCGCGGCTGCCGACGATGTTCGGCGATTTCGAGGCGGTGGCCTTCGAAAACGAATTGGACGGTATCACGCACATCGCTCTGGTGAAAGGGCGCGTCGAGGGGGGCGATCCCACGCTGGTGCGGGTGCACTCGGGCTGTTTGACCGCCGATGCCCTGGGGTCGTTGCGGTGCGACTGTCGAGACCAGCTTCATAAGGCGATGGAGGTAATTCAGAAAGAAGGGCGCGGGGTCCTGCTCTACCTCAATCAAGAAGGGCGCGGCATTGGCCTGCTCAATAAGATCAGGGCCTATGGGTTGCAAGATCAGGGGAGCGATACGGTTGAGGCGAATTTGCAGCTGGGGTTTAAGGCAGACCTGCGCGATTACGGGGTAGGGGCGCAGATTCTCGTCAATCTCGGCCTGCACCAGATCAGGCTGATCACGAACAATCCGCGCAAGATCGTCGGCATTGAGGGGTATGGATTGAAAGTGGTGGAGCGTGTGTCGATCGAAATTCAGCCTCGTGCGGCGAACGTGAAGTACTTACGAACGAAAAAAAATAAGATGGGGCATATTTTAAAAAAGGTGTGAGAAGGCAGGCGGCAGGGTGATCTCTTTGCTCCCGGAACGCGCACGCTCAGAAGGTGCTCGTTCGACGGCCGCAGTCGAGATCAACCCTAGCCGCCTGCCTTGCGAATGAGATGTGCCTGGGGGAAGAGAGGGTAAGACGGGGATGAAGCTGCGTAAAGGCTCTCACGATGCGACGGGGTTGCGGTTCGGGATTGTTGTCGCGAAGTTTAATAAGTTCGTCACGAGCAAACTGCTGAGTTCCTGTGTGGATGGGCTGACTAAACAGGGAGTGAAGCCGGACGACATCGAAGTTGTGCGGGTGCCGGGGGCGTTCGAGATTCCCTTGGTGGCGCGGACGATGGCGCGGACGAAGCGGTTCGATGCGGTGATATGTCTCGGGGCGATCATTCGCGGCGACACGCCGCATTTCGATTACATCAGCGCCGAAGCGAGCCGTGGCATCGGGCAGGCGGCATTGGATGCCGATGTGCCGATCATCTTCGGGGTACTGACGACTCATACGATCGCGCAGGCGATCGAGCGTTCTGATCCGGCCAAGTTCAACCGCGGCGGGGAGGCGGCCAAATCCGCGATTGAAATGGCGACGGTCATGCGTCGCTTACGGGCAGGTGAGGAAGCTTTGGTGAGTGTGAAGCGTGAAAGGTTAAACGTGAAACGTGAAACGTCAGATAAAACACGGGCGGCGCGAAAGCGTAAGGGCTAGCCATGGGATCACGCCATCAAGCACGGGAGCGCGCACTCCAGATTCTATTTCAGTATGACATTCACGGCAAGCCTGGCCTGTGGCTGGAAGTGTTCTGGCTGGAGAATGAGGCCACGGATGAGGTGAAGGATTTTGCTGAACAGCTCGTGGCCGGAGTGTTGGAGAAGAAGAAAGACCTGGATGCCCTCATCGGGAAATATGCCACCAATTGGAAAGTCAGCCGTATGCCGATTGTGGACCGCAATATTCTGCGTGCCGGCGTCTATGAACTGCTGTGGATGGATGATGTGCCAGCCAAGGTGACGGTCAACGAAGCCATTGAGCTGGCGAAAAGCTTCGGCGACGATGAAGCCTCGAAGTTCGTGAACGGCATTCTGGATCAGGTCTTGACGAAGGAGTCTTGCTTGGAAGCCAAGCGTCAAGATGCGTTAGGGGTAAGGGGTAAGGGGTAAGGGGTAAGGAGTGAGGGGCTGGTGAAGAGATGATCGATAGATACACCCGTCCCAGGATGAAAGCCATCTGGGAATTGAAACGCAAGTATGAGATCTGGCTTGCGGTCGAATTGGCTGCCTGCGCGGCGTTCGAACGAGCCGGACAGGTTCCGCGCGGCACCGCAGCTCGTATCGGAAAGAAAGCCACGATCGATGTGAAGCGCATCGCCAGGATCGAGAAGGTGACGAAACACGACGTCATCGCCTTTCTTGAGTCGCTTGTCGAATCGGTCGGCCCTGAGCATCGGTTCCTTCATATGGGGTTGACCTCGTCGGATATCGTGGACACCTCCTTGGCCGTACAGATGACCGAGGCGCTTGATCTCATCCTCGACGATCTTGAAGAACTGATCACTGTCTTGAAGCGGCAGGCGTTCAAGTACAAGAATACCGTGATGGTCGGCCGGTCGCACGGGATTCATGGCGAACCGATCTCGTTCGGTTTCAAGCTGGCCATTTGGCATGAAGAAGCCTGCCGGCACCGAGAGCGGCTGACGCATGTGCGGCAGGAAATCGCCGTCGGTAAGCTTTCCGGTGCGATGGGCACGTTCGCGCATCAAGGGCCTGAAGTGGAAGAGTACGTTTGCGCCAAGCTGGGGCTCACACCGGACCCTGTCTCCAATCAAATCGTGCAGCGCGATCGCCATGCGGCCTATGCCTCGGCCTTGGCGCTATTGGCTGCCAGCATCGAAAAGTTTGCGACCGAGATTCGCCATCTGCAACGGACCGAAGTGCTCGAAGCGGAGGAGTATTTTTCGGAAGGGCAGAAGGGATCCTCGGCAATGCCGCACAAGCGGAACCCTATCGCCTCGGAGAATCTCTGCGGGCTGGCGCGTGTCGTGCGGAGCAATAGCCTCGCGGCGATGGAGAATGTCGCGCTATGGCATGAGCGCGACATCAGCCATTCGTCCGTCGAGCGCGTCATCATGCCGGACAGCACGATCCTGATCGACTACATGCTGGCGCGGATCACCGACGTCATCGAACATCTGGTGGTCTATCCTGGCAATATGAAACGCAACCTCGATCGCACCGGAGGATTGGTCTATTCGCAGCGATTGCTGTTGCGGCTGATCGAGAAGGGCGCGCAGCGGAAGGAATCGTACGAGGCCGTCCAGCGCAATGCGATGGCCTCTTGGAAGGGAGAGGGGGGTCTGCAAGACTTGGTCGGTAGGGACCCCTTTGTGTCGAAGCATCTGACGGCAGCGGAGATCAAATCCTGTTTCGATCCAAAGTACTATCTGCGCCACCTCGATACGATTTTCCAGCGAGTCTTTGGATCGGGGACGCGTAAACCGGGGAAGGGGAGGAAACGATGAGATTATTTATTTCTACGCTCGCGCGGTTTGTGGTGCTGGTGCTGGTCGGTTTTGCCATGGCGCCGGATGTTGAAGCAGCCGATCGCGATAAGCTTCTCAGTGAGCCTGGCGTCTATGGCACCTTTGCTGCCTTTAGCCTCGATGCAGACTGGGGGAAGCAGGATCTACCGATCAGAATCGCGCAATTGACTGTTCTGAAAGGAGTGGTCGAGCAGCATCGAGAGAAAATGGCGATTGATGTCTATCTCCTCCGTGGACTATCCGATCATGCGGACCTGCTCTTTCGTATTCACGCGATCGAGTTGCGTGAGACCCAACAGTTTCTGTTGGATCTTCAAAGCAGTCTGTTTGGCAAGCATCTGACGACGGCCGCCATTATGCATGGCCTGACCAAGAAGGCCACCTATGTGCCGGGCATGCCGGACAACCTCAAGGCAGAGCTGAAGACCCCCAGTGAGCCTGGTGCCAAGCCTTATGTCATCGTGATTCCGATTCGTAAGAGTGCAGACTGGTGGGGGCTGGATCAGGACAAACGCGCGGCGATGATGCAGGAACATACGGAAGCCTCGGCGCCCTATATTAAGACGGTCAAACGGAAGCTCTATCACTCCAGCGGACTCGATGATCTGGATTTCATCACCTACTTTGAAACGTCCAAGCTGGAGGATTTCCACAGCCTGATTTTGGCGTTGGAGAAAGTGAAAGAGTTTCCGTATAACCGGCGATTCGGGCATCCGACGCTTATCGGCACCGTGAAGTCGCTGGACGAAATTATCGAGATCTTGGCGCAATAGCGCGCGACAAGCGAGCGGGCGTGACGTGTGATTCGAAGTACGAAGTTCCGGGTTCGAAGTTCAGAAAACTTCGAACTTCGGACCTCGAACCGTCCTCCGCCTCGAATGCATGTGAAGGAGTAACGATGGCGACCGGCGAATTACTCTACGAAGGTAAGGCCAAGAAGGTCTTTGCGACCGACAAGCCGGATCAGGTCGTCCAGTATTTCAAGGACGATGCGACGGCGTTCAACGCCCAGAAGCGCGGAACCATCGTCGAGAAAGGCGTCATCAATAACAAAGTGTCTGAGCGCCTCTTTCGGTTGCTGGAACAGGCCGGTGTGCCGACGCATTTTGTCGAACGCCTCAGCGACAGGGAACTGCTGACAAAGAAAGTGACCATCGTGCCGGTCGAAGTGGTGGTCCGCAATGTCGTCGCAGGCAGTTTGGCGAAGCGGTTGGGGTTGAAGGAGGGTGATCTGATCGAGCCGGCCATCGTGGAGTGGTATTACAAGAACGATGCGCTGGGCGATCCTTTGATTGCCGATGAGCATATTCGATTGATGGGGCTGGCGACACCGGAACAAATGACGGAGATCAAGAGACTCGCGTTGAAAGTGAACAGCCTCTTGCAGCCGTTCTTCCATGAACGACAAATGATTCTTGTCGATTTCAAATTGGAGTTCGGGCTGCACAACGGCAAACTGATTCTGGCTGATGAGATTTCGCCGGACACCTGCCGTTTTTGGGACCAGACGACGAAGGAGTCGATGGATAAGGATCGGTTTCGGAAGGATTTGGGGAAGATTGAAGAGGCGTATCAAGAGGTATTGAAGCGGGTCTGTGGATGAGGAGGCGGAGGGGACGCGGAGAACCGTGGGGCCGTCCTCTTTGCTCGCGCAACGCGCGGCCTGGGAAGGCCCTCGCTTGGGCAAGGACGCGTCTTGGCGCGTCCAGGGCGGGCGGGTGAGAAGGTCGCGCAGTTGAGGACAACCCCACCATCCCCCGCGAAGGCTGAGCCAAATCCTCGGGTGGAGGGGAGAGAGTGGGGAGAGGGAGAAGGCTGCGGTGCCGGGTTTAGTGCTCGCGGAGCCCCCACGATGAAGCAGTGGTCGCTCGACGCGCGCACTGAAAACTGATCACCGCACACTGGTGGCCGGATTTTTCGCTCACTGAGAAATTGATGAGAGGGTATCGTGAGGGCGTTTAGGCAGTGGTTCATGGATTATGGGCTGGTGGCGTCCATTTTGGTCTCCACGGCGCTGGTGGCGGTGCTGGCCTATCGGCTGGACGGGTCGCGCTGGCGCTGGCCGATGGTGGCGCTTGCTTTGGCTGGGATCGGGACGGCCGTGGGGATTTTATGGCTCAGAAGATATATCGATAGGCAGCCCAAAGCGCCTGACCAGGGGAGTGAAAAGTAAGGCGGCATGAACGCTCTCGGGCTCGCAGAACGGGCACGATGAAAGGTGTCGTCCGATGCGCGCACTGAGAGCATTCATGCGATCCTTCGTCGGGTGAGAAGAACTAAGGGGGGAGAAGTGAAAGCCAAGATTCATGTGACATTGAAGCAGGGGATCCTTGATCCGCAGGGGAAGGCCATCGAGCATGCGCTCGATTCGCTGGGGTTCAAGAATACGAGCAATGTGCGGGTCGGGAAGTACATGGAAGTGGATCTGGATGAGAAGGATAAGGTGAAGGCTGAGGCTCAGGTCAAGGCTATGTGCGAAAAGTTGTTGGCGAACACGATCGTGGAAGAATACAGATACGAACTAGCAGTGAGAGTGCGAGTGGCGGACTTGGTGTGCTGCGCAACGGCGGTCGCGGAGACCATTTGGATGCGCGCAGATCCGAATCCTGCACATCTCTCAGCAACAGTGGGGTGCAATAAATGAAAATCGGAGTGGTGGTTTTTCCCGGTTCGAATTGCGATCACGACTGTCAGCATATCTTCAAGGATGTGCTGGGGCAATATGTGGAGATGATCTGGCACAAGGAGACATTGCTGGCTGGGCTGGATGCGATCGTCCTGCCTGGCGGGTTTTCCTACGGCGATTATTTGAGGACTGGCGCCATTGCGCGGTTCTCGCCTGTGATGGGGGCAGTGAAGGAGTTTGCGAAGAAGGGTGGGCTGGTGCTCGGCATCTGCAACGGGTTTCAGATTCTGCTCGAAGCAGGGTTGTTGCCAGGCGCCATGCTCCGGAACAGGTCGCTGCATTTTATCTGCAAGGATGTGTCGGTGAAGGTTGAAAATGCGGCCACGGCCTTTACTAGCGCCTATGAGTCCGGTCAGGTGCTCAAGATTCCGATTGCCCATGCAGATGGGAACTACTACACGGATCCGGTCACGCTCGCGGCGATGCAGGCGAACGCGCAGATTGTGCTCCGCTATTGTACGCCGGAGGGTAAGGTGACGCCGGAGGCGAATCCGAACGGCTCACTGGATAACATTGCCGGGATCATCAATGCGGAAGGCAATGTGCTCGGCATGATGCCGCATCCGGAACGCTGTGCGGAAGCGGTCTTAGGCAATGACGACGGGAAGCGG
This sequence comes from uncultured Nitrospiraceae bacterium, assembly GCA_963781915.1. Classification (GTDB taxonomy): domain Bacteria; phylum Nitrospirota; class Nitrospiria; order Nitrospirales; family Nitrospiraceae; genus Palsa-1315. The sequence goes on from CAWAIH010000019.1 coordinate 122,345, forward strand.
ATTTTTCTGTCGATGCTGGAGGGGCTAAAGGGGAAGGGGAAGCAGCTGAAGATGGTGGGGGCGTGACGGCCAGGGCCTGCGCTGCGCAAACACTCCGGCTCGACCGCACTAAGCCTCTCATCTACTCGGCTGCGGAACTCGTTCCGTTCCGAGCTGTGCTCGAACGGAACTTCGAACAGTCCTCGCCGCCGCGTTGCGGCCGCATCTGTTCGGCAAGTGCGGTGACCCGAGCCTCCGTGTAATGCGCGACGCAGGCCCTGGCCGTCATCCGTTGAAGGAAGGTGTGAGCAATGATGGTTCCTAGCTCATCTGCCCAATTCAGCTCGCAGCGGCATGGCTTCGTAACGAGTTTTGTTCCACAGCCTGATGACCTGAAATCGGTCCTGGAGAAGTATGCCCCCCCCGATACAATCCGTTTAGGCCGGGAAACATTGTTACTCCAGGAATGTTTTCTGGCAGAGTGGAACAGCTACGCACTTTCGGCAAGGTGCTGTTTCAAGCGAAAAATGACAACCCGTATCATTTTTTGCTTCATGGCGAGCGAGGGATTGGGAAGTCGTCCCTTCTCTACTATTTGCAGTTAGTGGCGCGTGGGAAAATTGAATCGCTAGATTCGGGGTGGTTCAAATTTCTAACTGTCAGTATTGAGCTGGAACTTTCAAATACGTACGTCGATATAATAAGAAAAGTTGGAGCAGAACTGCAGAGAACGATTGCCTCCCAGCAAAGGGCCATGGAGCTTGCTAAGTCGGCCTGGGACTTTATCAAGTGCTGGGAAGTAATGGGAGTCAAGTACCAGGCCAAGCAAGAGAACTCAGTAGAACCACATGAACTTCTGGAAAGTCTCACTTATACGTTTGAGAGAACCCTTCAGAGTTTGGGAGGGGAATTTGGTGGGATACTTGTCCTGATTGATGAGGCTGATAAACCACCAGCAAAGGCGAACCTTGGCGAATTCGTAAAGGTATTCTCGGAACGTCTTACAAAGCGAGGTTGCGGTCGGGTTGCTCTTGGATTGGCGGGGCTTTCAGGAATTATTCAAAAGCTACGGCTCAGCCATGAGTCAGCGCCTAGAATCTTTGAGGTGCTTACATTGGATCCACTCAAACCCGAAGAGCGTATCGAGGTAATTCAGAAGGGGCTCGCAGAGGCGAAAGTAGTTAACACCATTGATATCTCGATTTCCTCGAAGGGCGAAGGCCTAATCTCAGAGTTCTCAGAAGGGTATCCCCACTTCATTCAACAGTTTGCCCATTCAGCATTTGAGGCAAACACGGATGAGGTTATAGATGACAAAGATGTGCTACTGGGGGCAATAAGGCCTAATGGGGCATTCCAGCAACTGGGCTTGAAGTACTACGAAGAACTATACTTCGACCAAATTGGTTCAGACGAGTACAGGCAAGTGTTGCGAGTAATGTCTGAGAAGCTCGATGGTTGGGTCAGTAAAGAGGATATTCGACAGACTTCCGGTATCAAGGAGTCCACTTTGAACAATGCGATATCTGCTCTGAAGAAGCGCAGTATTATTATCCCTAAGCCTGGGACCAAGGGTATGTACCGGTTGCCTACCAAGTCCTTCGCTGTTTGGATTAATGCTTATACAAAGGCGAAAGAGACAGCGGGAGTAACAACGTAGTATTTCTGCTCATCGAGAAAATAGATCAGCACGGGTAATATCAAAAATTACCAGAGACCTCATTGCGCAGCATAATTTAACGGACGACGAGTACAGGAAGATTGTTGAGATTCTTGTGCGTGAGCTGATTTGCATCGGAATGGACTTATGACCACACGCGCTTTGAAGAGCAAGGCTAGTGATATCAGTCGTATTGCCCGTTCGCATGGGGTGTCGCGGGTGCGGGTGTTTGGGTCTCATGCGGCGGGGCGTGCGAGGCGGACTAGCGATGTGGATTTGCTGATCACGCTGCAATCCGATCGGGATCTCTTGGACCTGGTGGAGTTCAAACTGGATATCCAAGACTTACTAGGTTGTGATGTGGACGTTGTGACAGAGAACGGGTTGAGTCCGTACTTGCGGCGAACCATTCTGCGAACGGCGAAGCTTCTATGAAAGATGTGTCTGCCTACCTGAAGCATATCCGCGAATCCATCGTTAAAATCGAGAAGTACACAAAGGGTGGCCGGAAGACGTTTTTAGAAGACACGATGATTCAGGATTCAGTGATCCGTAATCTGGAGATCATCGGGGAAGCAGCGCAGAATCTTCCTGTTGATCTGAGAAAGTCGTACCCAGAGGTTCCTTGGCGAAGCATAACCGGGATGCGCAACGTGCTGATTCATGAGTACTTCGGTGTGGATCTCGATATCGTCTGGAAAGTGGTGGTACAACGTCTCCCTATTCTCAAGAGTCATGTAACAGTCATGTTGGCAAAGAATAAACGACCGAAGAAGAAAGTGTAGTGGTATGGCGTCTGTATCACCCTTGATTACCAAAGACCTCATTGCGCAGCATAATCTGACGGACGACGAGTACCAGAAGATCGTCGGGATTTTGGGGCGGGAGCCGAACATCACTGAGTTGGGCATGTTCTCGGTGATGTGGTCGGAGCACTGCTCCTATAAGAGTTCGCGCGTGCATTTGAAGAAATTGCCGACGACGGGGCCGCGAGTGGTTCAGGGGCCGGGGGAAAATGCCGGCGCTGTGGATATTGGCGATGGGCTCTGCGCGGTGTTCAAGATGGAGTCGCACAACCATCCTTCGTTCATCGAGCCCTATCAAGGCGCCGCGACAGGGGTGGGCGGGATTCTGCGCGACATTTTTACGATGGGGGCGCGCCCGATTGCCTTGCTCGATGCGCTGCGGTTCGGCGGGCTCGACACAGCCAAGAACCGCCATCTTATGAAGGGTGTCGTGTCGGGTATTGCGGCTTACGGCAACTGTATGGGTGTGCCGACGGTCGGAGGCGAAATCGTCTTCAACGATATCTACTCGCAAAATCCGCTGGTGAATGTGTTTTGCCTTGGTATTGCGCATAAGGACAAGATCTTTCTTGGAACGGCGGCAGGGGTCGGCAATCCGGTTATTTATTTCGGCTCGAAGACGGGCCGTGACGGGATTCACGGCGCGACGATGGCCTCCGATTCCTTCGACGACCAGTCGGAGCAGAAGCGCCCCACGGTGCAGGTGGGCGATCCCTTTACCGAGAAGCTCTTGCTGGAAGCCTGTCTCGAACTAATGTCGGGCGATCTACTGGTTGGTATTCAGGATATGGGGGCGGCTGGGCTGACCAGTTCGTCCTGTGAAATGGCATCGCGTGCGGGCAACGGAATCGATCTGGACTTGACCGATGTGCCACGTCGTGAGCCAGGCATGACGGCGTATGAAATAATGTTGTCGGAATCGCAAGAACGCATGCTGATGGTGGCGCAGGCGGGCAAGGAAGAGGAATGCATCCGGATCTGTAAGAAGTGGGATCTCGATGTGGCGGTGGTGGGGCGGGTGACGGGCGATGGGATATTGCGCGTGAGGGATCAGGGCAAGGTGGTGGCAGAGATTCCCGCGAAGTCGCTGGCCGACGACGGGCCACGTTACGAGCGTCCCTATTCGCCGCCGGGCTACCAGGATATGCTGACCAACTTGAACTACGATGCGTTGCCCGATGTGAAGGATGCGAATGCGGCGCTGTTGTCTTTGCTGGAGTCGCCGACGATTGCGAGCAAACGCTGGGTCTATGAACAGTATGACCATATGGTGAGGACCAACACGATGGTCCGGCCTGGTTCTGACGCTGCAGTGGTTCGGATCAAGGGGACGAATAAAGCCCTCGCGATGACGGTGGATTGTAATAGCCGCTATTGCTTGCTGCATCCCTATGAAGGGGCTCGCCTTGCGGTGGCCGAGGCGGCGAGGAACCTGGTCTGCTCCGGTGCCGAGCCGATCGGGCTGACGGACTGTTTGAACTTCGGTAACCCTGAGCGGCCTGAGATCATGTGGCAGTTTGTGTTGGCGATCGAAGGATTGAAGGATGCCTGCGAACATTTCGCAATCCCCATCGTCAGCGGCAATGTGAGTTTTTACAATGAGACTAACGGTCTCTCGATATATCCCACGCCGATGTTGGGGATGGTGGGTTTGATCGATTCAGCCGATAAGACGATGACGCAGTGGTTCAAGCAGGACGGTGACGACATTCTCCTCCTGGGTAAGGCGCGAGAGGATCTGGGAGGCAGTGAATATCTGAAAGTGCTCCATCACCGGGAGCAGGGATCGCCGCCTCTCTTAAGTCTTGAAACGGAGAAGGCCCTCCATGACTTCCTATTGAAGATAATCCGAGAAGGAACGGTACAGTCTGCGCATGATTGCTCAGATGGCGGGTTGTCTGTCGCATTGGCTGAATGTTGTATCTCTGCCCCGGACAGCAGGCGTGGTGCTGTGGTACAGTTACCCCTCGATGATTTGCGGTTGGATGCCCTCTTGTTTGGTGAGAGTCAATCACGGGTGATCCTTTCCGTGAAGCCTGAGATGGCGGGTCAGCTCTTGAATCGCGCCTGGGATTCCGGTATTCCAGCGATGAAGATCGGAACGGTGGGCGGCGATCGGTTCGTCATCGATGTGGAGAAGGGGCGATGGAGCGAAGGGTGCCGTATCGACCTTCCTGTCGATCAACTGTACGACCGATGGGCCTTCACGATTGAACGCACGCTGAGTCAGGCGTGAAGGGTTAGTAGCGGGGGTAAGGTGTTAGGGGTGAAGGGTAAGGGGATTATGAGTCAGAACCACGAATTTCTTCCGATCGCCTTACCCCTTACCCCTCACCCCTTACCCCTCATTACCCCGGACAAGTTCCACGACGAATGTGCCGTCTTTGGCATATACGGCCACAAGGAAGCAGCCAACCTCACGTATCTTGGGTTATATGCTCTGCAGCATCGCGGGCAGGAAGCCTCCGGTATCGTCTCGGGCGATGGCGAGCAGTTTTATGTCCATAAGGGGAAAGGGCTTGTCGCGGATATCTATAATCCACAGGCGCTCGATCAGTTAATCGGTACAATGGCGATCGGTCACAATCGTTACTCCACGGCTGGGGGGAACGATCTCAAGAACGTGCAGCCCTTCTCAGTCAATTTTGCCTTTGGAAATCTCGCGCTCGCCCATAACGGCAATCTCATCAATGCCCAGGTGCTGCGTCATGAGCTTGAAGCGTATGGCGCGATCTTTCAATCCACCTCAGACAGCGAAGTCATTATCCATCTGATCGCCCATTCGCGGGCCGATACGTTGCTGGCCCGCATTATCGATGCCTTGAGCCAGGTGCGCGGGGCATTTTCGATCGTGTTGCAGACGGATGACGGGGTCATCGCGGTACGGGATCCCCATGGGTTTAGGCCGCTCTGCCTTGGCAGGCTGGGCGATACCTATCTTGTGGCGTCGGAAACCTGCGCGTTCGATCTGCTCGGAGCCGAAGTTGTCCGCGAGGTCGAGCCAGGCGAATTGGTCCTGCTGAACGACAAGGGCCTGACGAGTTATAAGCCCTTCGCTCCGGTCAGTCCTGCCATGTGCGTCTTCGAATATGTCTACTTTGCCAGACCGGACAGCAAAATCTTTGGCGCGAATGCGGTATATGGCACACGTAAGGCCTTGGGCAGGCAATTGGCGAAGGAATCGCCGGTACCTGCGGATATCGTCATTCCAGTACCGGACTCCGGAGTGCCTGCTTCGCTCGGCTATGCCGAGGGGGCGGGGATTCCATTTGAGTTTGGGTTGATTCGAAATCACTATGTTGGGCGCACGTTCATTGAGCCGGAGCAATCGATCCGTCACTTCGGCGTGAAGGTCAAGCTCAATGCCGTGCCGGAGGTGCTGGAGGGGAAACGTGTTGTTGTCGTCGATGATTCGTTGGTGCGGGGTACGACAAGCCGTAAAATTGTAAAGATGCTTCGCAATGCCGGGGCCAAAGAAGTGCATATGCGCATCAGCTCGCCGCCGATCGTCTCGCCCTGCTTCTATGGTATCGACACGCCGACCAGGAAGGAACTCATCGCTTCCAGCCATTCCACCGAAGAAATTCGGAAGTACATCACAGCCGATAGTCTTGCCTACTTGAGTCTCGATGGCATGCTGAACGCCGCCCCCGGCACACCGGGCCAATACTGTAACGCCTGTTTTACCGAACGCTACCCCATTCCGCTGACTCGCGCCGAAGAATGGCAGTTAGGCCTCTTCGAACCATCCGTTTAGCAGGCTGCCCCAAAAGCTCGCCAGCGGCGTTCTCAGCTCGCAAGAATCCTCAACGTACCCCAGAGGGTACGCCTCCGGTTCTTGCTCCGCCTGCGGCCTTGCTGGACGAACTTTTTGAGCAGCCTGCAGTCCTTTCCTCCACCTAACAGGATACTTAGAAAAAGTCCGCCAGCATTCTGGAAGGTAGAGGCTAAGGGCAAGGCTGAGAAAATCTGATCGTCACTCGACCTTAACCTCAACCTCAGCCTGCGTTACGCACTGTGCCATTGCCCATGAAAAAATCTGCATGGTAGGATAGCAACGCAGCGGGAAGCTGCGAATGTTAAATGATGAATTAATAATGGTGAATGTTCAGGCCGGTCGGAAATCGAATCTTCAACATTTCGCATTGAACATTGAGGAGAGAAGGGCGTCATGAAAAAGATATGGATTGCACCCTTTGCATTGCTGGCTTTCATCCTTGCGACCCATCAGGTCTTTGCCGAGGGACTGTTCAAGGTGGGTGAGAAGGCGCCTTCCTTTGCGCTGACGGCCATCACCGGCGAGACCTTGGGGTTGGATACCTATAAGGGGAAGGTCGTGGTGCTCGGACTGTTTCATATCTGCGAGCCCTGTATGGTGCAGGGATCGGCGCTCCAAAAAGTATCTGAGATGACGAAGGGAAAAGACGTGGCGGTGTTCGGCGTCAATTCTTCCGGTGACTCCAAGAAGAATGTCGGCGAGTTCTTATCCGCCTTTCCCGTGAAAGTTACGTATCCCTATCTGCTGGATCCGAACAAGGTGACGGACAAATTGTACGGTGGAGGGAAGTTTATTCCGAATGTGTATGTGATCGATCAGCAGGGTGTGATTCGATGGCAGCGTGTCGGCAATATGGACTTGGCCGGTGCAGAAGCGATTGTGGCGGAAGTCGAAAAGTTGTTGGCTGGAGCGAATAATAAGATGTAGCGGGTCCTGTCGCCGACCTGGGAGCCCAGCCGTCCTCGCACCCCGCCCGGTGTAGGGACCCCGCTGCGGGCGGCTGGACTCCCAGGTCGGCGACACCCGCGGTGATATTCGCTCCAATGGATGGGCGTGGAAGGACATACGCGAATGGATGAGATGGAAGAGGGCAAGCAGAAGTTTTTGGAGGTGGTGAAGGGGGCTGATGCCGCTGTGCAGGTGGTGATTCCTGTGACGCCGTCTAACAGCATGTTTCTGATTTCTCTCACGAAGGGGCCGAATCGAAAATTCATGACGGTCTCGGAAGACGACATCATCGATCTACCCAACGAAGCCAGCATCCTGGCTAAGGTGACGAAAACCGTCAAAGATGCCATTGCCGCTCTCTGAGACAGCGCGACGGGCGGGAAGAGCGCGAAAGGCGCGAAGTGAGAACAAGTATAAAATGATAACGATTGTTCCGGCGCGTCTCGCTTGTCTCGCCATTCTCGCGCTTCGCGCCCGTGTACTATGAAAAACATTCTTCCCGGCATCTGGCAATGGTCCTGGTTCTCTGAGGAGAAGCAGCTCGATTTCAACGGGCTCTTCTTGACGGTCGGGGAACACAAGATTCTGATTGACCCTCCGCCGATGACAGGCGATGCGAGTTCTGTGATTCTTCGCAATGGTCCCGTCGATTACATTATCGTGACGAATCGCGACCATGCGCGTGAAGCGGCGAGGTACCAAGGAGAGTTTCGCTGCCAACTACAAGTACCAGAGGCGGATGCAGCGCAGATGGATCTCAAGCCGACCAAAACGTTCAAAGATGGAGAATTGCTTACGGGTGGGATCTGGGTGATTCAGTTGAAAGACCAGAAGTCTGCCGGTGAGTCGGCCTTATTCATTCAGCAGGGGAAAGGGGTGCTGATTGTTGGCGATGCCTTGATCGGGAAGCCTGCCGGTTCCGTCAGTCTGTTGCCCGCTGAAAAGTATGTCGATGTGGGAAAGGCTCAAGAGGGATTGTGCCGCCTTCTCAAGTACAATTTCGATAGTCTGTTGGTCGGCGACGGCGCCTCGATCCTCACCGGCGCCAAACAGGCCGTCGAACGATTGCTCCAGGCCTCATCATGACTCTACGATACGGACTTTCCGAAGAACTCAATCGCCAGGGCAATGTGCATTTTTCACGCGGGCTCTATACCGACGCCTATGTTTGTTATTCCAAGGCATTGGAATGCGACCGGTTGACCGGTGATCAACGGGCGCTGGCGTCTACGCTGGGAAATCTCGGAAACATTAGTGCGGTCAGCGGGCGCCGGGAGTCGGCTCAGACCTACTATCAAGAGGTGTTGGAACTCCAAAAGATTCTTGGGGATGAAAAGGGAATCGGGACGACGTTGGGTAACTTAGGGAATCTCAGAGCCGATGCGGGCGAATGGGATCGCGCCAAGGCCTATTATCTCGAAGCGTTGGACCTCATGTGCAAGACCCACGACGAGGCAGGCAAGGCGGTGCTGTTTTCTGATCTTGGGTTGGTCGCGCGGGAGACGAAAGAGTTCGAGCAGGCGATCGGATACTATGAACAGTCGCTGGCCTTGATGCGGCGATTGGGAAATGATGGCGGCGTCGCCGATGCCTGGCGCATGATCGGCCGGACGTTTTTACTCCAGCAGCGTTATGGCGATGCCATTGCCTGTTGCCAAACCAGCCAATCCATTGCCGAACGAGCGCGCGATGAGCTGAGGACAGGCGGCGCTCGTTACGTACTAGTTCAATGTTATGAGGAGACCGGCAAGCTGCATGAGGCAGTGGGTCTCCTTGAACTGGTGGTCGATATGGATCGTAAATATCAGTTGCCGAAACTTGAAGAGAATATTCAGCGGTTGGCGGCGCTGCGTGCCAGGCTTTTGGGTCAGGATGGGGCTGCATCGCAGGAAAGGACACATGTATGAGTGACGAAGCCTCGCCGACCTGGACATCTCTCAAGGACTTGCTGGTCCCTACATTCCCTCAATTGCAGGAATTGGAAGCCGGCGGTGCGTTGACGATGGATCTTGGCCCCGATGGCTGGCTGTTGGAACTGACGGCGGACGGGCTGCTGCTCTGTCAGTATGGTATGGCGCTGGACGATGTGATGACGCTGCTGTCCGATGGGACGCCGGAGGATCTTGGCACCGACGAGATCGCGAAGCAGGCTAAATACTACATCCAACCAGCGGTCTCAAAATACCGTGCGATTCTGTTGAAATCCGGTTTTTCGGAACAGACCGAGATGAACGATGACTATGTGGCCGCTCGCTTCGAACGGAACGTAGACCTGACAAATCCTATAGCCGTTCAGGACTTGATGCGCTGGTGTGTGAAGACGATCGGCGTCTCCCGGTGAGCAAGCAGATCGTCACATTCGACGAATTTCGCAGTGCGATTACGGCATACCGGTTGCCGCGGGTTCTGATTGCCGCCATTGAACTGGACCTTTTCACGGCCATCGGGACGGATCCACGGACCATTCCTGATCTGGCTCGTGAGATAAAGATGAGTGAGCGGGGGCTGGCCATTCTCTGCCGAAATCTCGCGATGGCCGGTTTGTTGAAGAAACAGGGCGAGATCTATCGGAACAGCCGGTTGGGCGCCACAGCGTTGAACGCACAACATCCTGCCTATCGGGGAGACTATCTCCGGCTGATCACGAGCCATTGGACCGATTGGGGACGATTGCCGGAATCGGTGAAGACAGGATTGCCGTTGGATCACGACGAGCCGGACGAGCCGGATTATCGTCGCCGGTTTACCTGGGCGATGCATCACCGAACCTTGGAGACGGCTCCGAAGATCGCGGCCCAGATCGACCTCCGTGGGGTGCGAACCCTGCTCGATCTTGGGGGCGGTCCCGGCACCTATGCGATGGCCTTTCTTGCAAAGAATCGGGGGCTTCATGCCACGGTGTGCGACCGCCCCGCGGCCCTCGACGTGGCGAAGGAGATTGCGTCGACTCATAAGGCTGGCGCGAGACTTTCCTATCTGCCGCTGGATTTGCTGACAGAAGCTATTCCCGGCTCCTACGATGTCATCTGGTATTCAAACGTGCTCCACATCTATGCGCCGAAAGACAATCAGGCGCTGTTTCGGCGCGCGCTGGCTGCATTGAATCCCGGAGGCCGCCTGCTGATACAAGATGCCTTTCTCCATGACCGAAAAGGTCTGTTCCCCGAAGAGGCGAGTCTCTTTGCCGTTTCGATGTTGTTGTTCACCGAGAGGGGCAATACCTATTCGGCAGCCGAGACGAGGGCCTGGTTGACAGAGGCCGGATTCGAACGGATCAAGGTCTTGCGGATGAAGAAGGGGACGGAGGACTGGGAGGACGGGATACTGGAAGCGCGGTCCCCTGGAGCGAATGAAAAAAAGCCCGCCCGCCGAACAGGAGTAGTAAAAAGTTCACGATCCCGCTCATCGCACTGAAGAGGAACAAGGTGCCGGTTTCGCCTTTTCCTCCCAGGATGCTCGTGACTGTGGCAAGGTCTAAGGCCAATCCTATCGTTCCATAGATGACGCAGGCCATGGCCGTCCAGCTCCATCCCATCCACACGAGGCCCGCGAGGCCGATAGGAAATGCGAGAAGATACAGCATCCATCCGACTCGGACGGTCTCTGTCGTAGCCGGTATCAGCTGGGTGGTATTGGCTCCGATGAGGCAGAGCCCCGCGAGCAGGCCGATTAGTACCCAGGTGTGTCGCATGGACGGAATGATACCGTTGTTCTGTTGCGCACAGCAATAGGACTAATAGGATGCTGAAAAATCCCGCCAGCGTAAGAAGACCGTTGTTTGGTTTATTTGGTTTGTCTCGTTTGTTTGGTTTTTGGCTTGAACGAAGCTAACAAAATGAACAAAATAAACAACACAAACCAGATCAACCCGTCCCGCACGTCTCAGACCTGTCTTCTGGTCTACGACGGCCAATGTCGCCTCTGTGTCACAGCCAAGAAGGGTCTTGAGCGACTAGAAACTCATACGGATGCCACCCCGGTACGGATGGTTCCGTATCAGAGCGAAGAGGCCAAGCAGGCTTTGGGGAGGAGCTATCTGCCAGGTCGTCCCAAGGTTGCCTTCCTGGTTCGCCCCAACGGAGAGATTGTACGTGGACTCGATGCCTTCCTCGCCCTCTTGCCTGGCATCAAGGGTGGGAGGGCACTCTCTGTCCTCCTGAGTTTTCCGCTAGTTAAGCCATTCGGCTATCTGTTGTATTGGTTTGTGGCTCGGTACCGCTATTCGATCTTTGGCCAGGTTCCGCTTGCGGAAGCCTCCGAGAACACAGTGAAACCAGGTCGAAAAACACCGCACAAATAACTGCGCGACTGGCACGCCTAGCGCGACAGGCGCGATGTGCATGTCCTGAATCCACCCGTCTCGCCTTTCTCGCTCGTCCCGCTATTCTCGCTTGGCTACTCGCTCGCACCCCCCTCTTTCGATGGGTTTTCTCCCCACAGTGGGGAATTTACGCTGTAGGGCGTCAATGAGAGACTCCAGCACAAGCGAAGGAGAACTCGCATATGACGATTATCCAGCGGCTGTCTGGGACGATAGGTGAAGCGAGAGAGTGGTTCAGTCCGATCGATGGACGGACAAGGAAAGCTTGTTACGGCGCATTGATCGCTTGTGCCATGGTCGGCTCCGGCTTTCCGTCGATAGCGTGGAGTGCGGATATATCGTCTCTCGCGCCCGCGAAACCCAGGATGGTCGTGGCAGCTGGTGTCGGGTACGAGAATGCTGAGACGGCAACGATTACTGTAAAAACCTACGATGCTGAGACCGGCTTGATTCTTTCCAATGAAACGTATGACTTGAATGTAAGAGAGGATGCAGCGTCTGCGGGAGATCAACCGCGTGAACGGATTTTTGCGGGTGGGGTCGGTCCGGGGGCCGACGGACTTTCAGCCTTCAAGCTTCGGGTCTATGACTCGGCCACAGGCCAGTTTCTCTGGGAAGGCATTCTGAACCTCGGCGTCGGCAATCAAGAATCCGGTTCCAGCCACCGAGCGGTGGCCCATCTTGCTCCGCCACAGGCAACCGTAACCCAGGTCCGCAGCCGGGGCGCCAACGGTGGTCAACCCCAATTTTTCCTTCGTGCTGTCGATTCGGCAACCGGACAGCTTGTGTGGACCGATCATTTCGCAGCCGGAGCCGGCCCGCTTGCTCGTGCAGAACGAATCAGCAGAGCCGTCGTTGGCCAGACAGAGGGATTGATGGGCCCATCGCAGCAGATCGAGTTTCGTATCCGAATGATGGACGATCGGGGCCGGCAGATGCTCTGGGAAGACACGATGGAGCCGAGCGTAGAGGGGGGAGACATGGCAGCCGGGTATGATGATGCAGCCGAGAACCTGCCGGTTTGGCGTGGCGAGGGGCCTGAGGCGATGAGAAAAGAAGCGATCTAACTAACCTTTCTTTCCGTGCTGCTGTAATTGATCCACCCACCTGGACTGGAACTGCTCGTACGACAGCGAGAGCTGCGATTGCATGGCGGCAGAGAGCCCCTGCTTTGCTTTGAGGTGTGCAAGAAGATCTTGCACCCGATGCATGCCGAAGCGGTCGATCAGATAGTGCGTGGCCGAATTTGCCTCCAGGTAGGCCACGGTCGCGGCATCGCCGGACAATCCTCCCCATGCCCCCTCTAAGGCAGGCAGAGGGATCAGTGTGAACTCCTGCTTCATAATCTGGTCGAGATCCGACCAGCGATCTCCGGACAATTCCATGGCTAAGCCTTCATTGAGCCAGGTTGGAACGGCGCTGCTGGCTTGGCCGAGTTGGTCGTGCAGGAGGGCATGGACGAACTCATGCCGCAGGACGCGTGTGAGCCAGACACGGTCTGTCAAGGCGCCCTGTGCAGGAACCTGGATACGCCCGAGCACGGGATCGAAGAGGCCGTCGGCCCACAGAGGGCTGCCGGTTGCGCTTTGGAATGTGGATTTGGCATGCAGGACAACGACGATGGTCTTCGATGGAAAGTGCCCGAACTTTTGACCGATCTCTCGGTAGGCCTCTTCAAGAATCTCCAACACAGCGGTCCAGGTGGTCTGATCGGCTTCTCCGTCGAATTTCACGGTGAAGTGCTCGCTGTCTCGGCTGGTCAGTCGGGCTTCGCTTTTCTCGGTTCCGCGGACTTTGGCTGTGACGGTTCGCAGATACGATTGCATCGCCTGGTCTTTACCCATACGGGCGGTGGCGTGATCGAGATGTTGAGCCGCTTCGCCGAGCTGATCCCGTCCCTGAAAGAGATCGGCCAGCGCCAGATGGGGGAAGGGTTCGTTCGGAGCCAGGCTGACCAGCTGTTCCAGAAACTCCTGGGTCATAGCCGGGTCGCGCAGTTCCCAGTAGGCATGGGCGAGATTCAGTAGGATGACGGGGTTTTTCGCATCGAGCGACGCGGCTTTTTTGAACGCCTTGATCGAGACGACAGTTCCGCCATGCTTTTCCTGTTGAATGCCGAGATTGTTCCAGAGGATGGACAGATAGGGGCGCGTGATGTTGTCGTCTGCGATGGATGACGGCAGGTCGGCCAGTTTCGTTTCTGCGGTCTTGATATTCCCTTTTTCGATCTCGTCGCGGATCGTCTCCAATAGTTCGTGATGTGTTGTTTTGGGGACCACGCTGGGATCGATCAGACGTGTCTGTTTAAGCTCCAGCTCCTGTGGACCCTCACGACGCGGTTCTGGCGGCGCGTCCTGTGAGCCATTTACGACGGTATCGAGCTGACCTGGCGGCGGGGTGGGGAAGTAGGTCGGTTTGAGCCAGGCTTGATAGCCGACGAACAGCCCGATGAGGCAGGCGACGGGGACCAAAATGTGAAAAATATTGTAACGGTACATAGGGGCCCTATTCGGATGAAATCCACTGTATCACCCTGGGCAGGAGGGGCAAAGGATTGGTTGATTTGGTTTATTTCGTTTGTTTGGTTGAACGAAACTAACCAGACGAACCAAATCAACCAAATAAACTAAACAAACCAGTTCAACCAGTCCTGCTCGTTGAGGAGGGGCGGAGGCTATGATACCATCCGCCCTGTGATACGGCGCTCTTCCGAGCCCAACCTCTCTGAACAGTTTCAGCAATGGCTGGATCGTGTTGCGCGTCCGATCGAATTCGCGACACGCGATGCATTCGCACATCTGCCCACTGTGAAGAACCTGAATCGCTTTGTCTCCTCACAGGTGATGCAGGCCCTGTCCGATCGCGTCTATCCACGGGCGGTTGAAGCGGCATTACTCCAGTTACGTGAGTTGTTTCTCGTTGACCAGCAGCGTCTTCCGGCCAAGGATCAACAGCGTCGGCTACAGGAAGCCATGGTCATTCTTGGAGTCTTGCGCAAGGCCGTTCACGATCCGGTCCTGGCCTGGCAGGAGCCGGAGCCTATTGTCGTGCGTGAGCCTGTCATCAATGAAACCCCATCGCGCGCATGGTGGGAACAGCCTATCCGTTTCGCGAAGGGAGTCGGCCCGAAGCGTACAGCCTTGCTCCAACGGTTCGGGATCGAGACGGTGGAGGATGCCCTATGGACTGTGCCGTGGCGCTATGAAGACCGCTCGATCATGACCCCGATCGGACAGCTAGTGCCTGGGGTGCAGGCCTCGATCTGCGGCACGATTGTCCGCAGCGAGGCGAAGCGCGCCCGCCGTCGCCGCCTCACCATCCTCGACATTGTGGTGGAGGACTCGACAGGGCGTCTCCAGGCGGTGTTCTTTAACCAGCCGTTTCTCGAGTCCCTTTTTACCGTTGGGACGAACATCATGCTGACCGGGAGGATGGTGGCAGGCGCACAGGGGTGGGTGGCGATGAAGATGGAGGTCGCGCAATACGAAGTGGTAGGTGTGGAAGCCGAAGCGCCGCTGCATGTGGGGCGTATCGTTCCTGTGTACCACGAAACCAAGGGGTGGACGTCCCGGCAGATGCGCGCGCTGATGAAAGGCTTGCTGGATGTGCATGCCGCCGAAGCGAAAGAGGTGTTGCCGGTTCCACTGCGTGCCCGCTGTCGATTGCTGCCTATTCAACAAGCCATTCAGGACGTGCATTTTCCTCAAGCTGGGACGGATGGAGGACAGCTCGATCGAGGCCTCACGCCTGCGCATCGGCGCTTGGCGTTTGAAGAGCTGTTCGTGCTTCAGCTCGCATTGGCCTCGCGGCAACGAGTGATGAAGGAAGAGGTCAAGGAGGTGTCGTTCAATCCGAAGACGCCGCTCCTCGGCAAGCTGAATCGATCGTTGTCCTTTCAGTTGACTGCAGCGCAAGAGCGTGTGAATCGCGAGATTCTATCGGACATGACGTCGCGCAAACCGATGAATCGCCTAGTCCAGGGCGATGTCGGATCCGGCAAAACTATTGTGGCGGTGCAAGCGATGGTGCTGGCCTGTGGATCGGGCTATCAGGCGGCACTGATGGCGCCGACGGAAATTCTCGCCGAGCAACATTATCGGACGATGAAGGGGATCTTGGAGCCGCTCGGACTTTCCGTGGCGCTTGTGCGAGGTGGTGGACGTGCGGCAGCGCGTAAAACGATTCGCGAGCAGGTGGCCTCGGGGGCTGCGCAGGTCGTGATCGGAACTCACGCAGTTATCCAGCAAGGCGTCACCTTCGCGAAGCTTGGACTTGTAGTGGTCGATGAGCAGCACCGATTCGGCGTCCTTCAACGGAAGACGCTCATCGAGAAGGGGTATAAGCCCGATGTGCTGGTGTTGACCGCAACGCCGATTCCACGCACGCTGGCCATGACCGTTTACGGGGACTTGGATGTTTCAGTGATCGATCAGATGCCGCCAGGGCGAAAGCCGGTGCGGACATTTCTCCTGACCGACGGCCAGCGCGGGCGGGCCTATCAGATTTTGCGCGATGAACTGCGAAGTGGCAGGCAGGCCTATGTCGTATATCCGCTCGTCGAGGAATCGGAAAAGACCGATCTGCAGGCGGCTATGCAAGGCGCTGAACAGTTGCAAGCTGAGGAGTTGGCCGAGTTTCGTGTCGGACTTGTACATGGCCGGATGAAGTCGGAAGAAAAAGAACAGGTCATGGCAGCGTATAAGAAGGGCGAGATTCAGGTTCTGGTCGCGACAACGGTGGTGGAGGTCGGGGTCGATGTGCCCAATGCTACGGTAATGATGATCGAGCATGCCGAGCGGTTCGGTCTGGCGCAGTTGCACCAACTGCGTGGGCGCGTTGGGAGAAGCGGCCACCAGTCCTATTGTCTGCTGATGGCTTCTTGGGTATCAGGGGGTAAGGGGGTAAGGGGGCAAGGGGGTAACGGTACCCCTCTATCCCCCTACCCCGCTACCCCTACCACCCCATCCGCCGCCAGGGAGCGGTTGGAGGCGCTCGTGCGATCGACCGACGGGTTTGTGATCGCTGAAGAAGATTTGCGCATCAGAGGTCCTGGCGAGTTTTTTGGGCTCCGGCAGTGGGGCATGCCGGAATTTCGTGTCGCAAATTTGGTGCGGGATGCCGACTTACTCCAGCAGGCGCGGCAGGAGGCCGGTGCACTATTGAAGCAGGATCCACAGCTGAAGGCGCCGGTGCACTGCGCCTTGCGAGAAGCCATGTTGCGAAAGTGGGAAAAGAAATTAGAGTTGGGGTCGGTGAGTTGAAGCGGGGGATGCGTGGACCATGCGTCTCTCTGCTTCTC
This sequence comes from uncultured Nitrospiraceae bacterium, assembly GCA_963781915.1. Classification (GTDB taxonomy): domain Bacteria; phylum Nitrospirota; class Nitrospiria; order Nitrospirales; family Nitrospiraceae; genus Palsa-1315. The sequence continues at coordinate 139,136 of CAWAIH010000019.1, forward strand.
AGAGCGACCCTTCCGGAGTCGACCGGGTGGAAGCCTTCGGAAATTCCCTCGCAGACTCGGTCAGTTTCCGCTTTCCTTCCCGGTCGACTCTCGGTGGGGCCCCGCTCTTTCAGCAAAGGAGCCGCATGGCCCACGCATCCCCCGCCGGGCGTGGTGGAGAGAGGGGCAGCTAGGAGAAGATGGGCTTACTGCAACGGTTGAAACATGATTTGATGGCGGGGTTGGCGACGTTGCGCCATGGGACGGCGCAGGCGGCGATCCGTGCGCTGGAAGAAACGGAGATGCTGCGGATCCGGCTCGAAATCCGCAAGCTCGATCAGCAATTGGATGAGTTGTACCGGGATGTCGGCGAGCGGGGGGTGCATCTTCGCGAGGGAGGTGAAGCCGTTGAGCGGGTGCTGTTCGACACTGAAGTCGGTCGACTGGTCAAAGAAATCCAGGAGCTCAAAAGTACTCGCGACAAGCTTGAATCGGAGATAGCGGAGATTCGGAGCGACGCATGAAGGATTCGCCATGCACGATGCGGCTTGCCGGCGTGGATATCGGCACGCTCACCTGCCGGTTGCTGATAGCCGATCTGCCGCCTAGCGGGCGGCTGATAGAAGTACGATCTGAGCGGCGAATCCTTCGGCTAGGTGAAGGCGTCGATCGGACCAAGCAATTGTCTGTTGCAGCGATGGATCGTGTGCTGTGCTGCCTTAAGGAGTGGCGAGAGCTGATCGATGCCGCTCATGTCGACGCTACAGCGGTCGTTGCGACGAGTGCCGTACGTGATGCAGGGAACCGGGATGAGTTTCTCGATCGTGTGAAGCGTGAAGCAGGCTTCGAGGTCGAACTGATCTCAGGAGAAGAAGAAGCCAGGCGGACCATGCTGGGCATCCGCTCCGGCTTGCCCCACGGCGTCACCGACGTGCTGGCTCTAGACATCGGCGGCGGTAGCACCGAGTTCATCCTGGATCGACCAGGACAGCCGTCAATCGTCAGATCAATCGATATTGGGGTCGTGCGTCTCTGCGAACGACTCTTACACCACGACCCTCCGACCGAAGAAGAAGTGCGTCAAGCGCGCGAATGGATTGCGCGAGAAACGGACGCAGCAGTCGCTGGCATGGGCAACTCTCAAACAGCCACCTTTGTCGGCACAGCGGGAACCGTCACCAGCCTAGCCGCCATGGCCCAGAAACTTCCCACCTACGAGCCAGCCAGAATCCACAACTACAGATTACAGCTCGACATCATTCAAGAACTCGAACACACGCTACTGAGCCGCAAGAAAACCGACCGAGCCGGCCTGCCAGGCCTAGAAAAAGGCCGCGAAGAAGTCATAGCCGCCGGCGCAATCATCATCCGAACTGTTATGGAGACATTGGGGATGTCGAGCGTGTTGGTGAGTGATCTGGGATTGAGGGAAGGGCTGTTGATCAATCTTGGTCTCCATGTGGGGTAGGTCACGTAGCCCGTCCGCCACATACATGCCGACGGTTCGGCGTTTACGGAAAATAGCGGTATGACTGATAACCTTCTTAGAGATGAGTGGAAGGATCTCGACTCGAGCGAATTGATGCTCCTTCTGTACGAGCGAATTGGAAGACCCGGCCAAGATGATGATAGTTCGAGTAACCTCAAGAAATTTTATCTTCCGTCTGCAGGTTCTTCTTGCCGAGTTACGCTCACCTTTAGCGAGAAAAAGATTGTCGCAATAGAAACAGGCGAAGCGTTCGATGCTGCCGAATGGATGAAGATTAGCAAAGAGATCGAGGAGTCGATTCTTGCAGGGCCACTGAAGGTAGGACGTGATTACAGCTTTAGCAACTTCCGCGTGCTGGGTTCGTGGAGAGGGGATCGTTCAGGGGTACAGATACTTCCGCCGCCTGAGCATGCGCCACGAGCCAATGTCGAAATGGCTGATCATCCGTTCATTCTTGAGTTTCCAATAAAGGTAACCGATTGTTGGCCGGTTACCAATCACCGAAGAATGAGGGAGCACCGCAATCTGACCCTTCTTCTCAACGTTCTGCTTGCGGGGCATACAAGCCTTCAGTCGAGCCGATCCGCACACTTCTGGGCAAGCGTACCTCTTGACGATGGCCGCCATGAAATCAAATGGGTTAAACAATTTTTTATTGTGGAGGGATGGGAAGCTGTGACCTCAGAGCTATCACCACCTACCGACGAACAGCTTGAAGAGGTGGCCCCGGAAGAATACTACTCGAAGGTCGGCCATGATAGAAAGGGTTTGCGTGTTCCTGCCAACCTCGACCAGTCGATTTGTTGCTACATGGCCTTATCGAGGGGGAATCGGGCAAAGTTCGACAGGGCTACCTTCTGGATGGGTATGGCGTCGCGCCAATGGAACACTTCTGTGTCCGTATCCTTCGCGGCGCTGGTCTCGGCAATCGAGTCACTGACAGAACGCGGAGATCGACATCCATTCAATTGCCAAACTTGCGGCAACCTTGCTGAGCATGAAGTGCCGGGTGTAATTCGACGGTTTAAGGATTTCTTTGACACCTATGCTCCGGGTGCTGGCCTGGCAAAACGACGCGACGATATGTACAAGCTTCGGTCAGACATCTCTCATGGAAGCGAGTTGATGCAACTCGATCAAGACCTTGATTTCGGGTGGGAGCCCCCTTCGCAGAACGAGAGCGAACTTCATCGGGAGCTTTGGAGTTTGACGCAAATCGCTCTGCGTAATTGGCTAAAGAATCCCCCGATAATTTGATTGCAGCATGCGAGCCTGCGCAGAGGTGGGTATTCAATCGTACATCTTGTCTTCCACGCGAACGAATCCTTTCCGTGCTCTCCCCGTTATTCTCTAGGCAGGGTGACCAGATTGCCCTTCACTGCGCGCGTCCAACGAGGGTCTCGCTACCTCTCTCTCAGGGAGTGGCCAAGGCTGCCCTCGACTGCGCGCATCGGACGAGCACCGCTTTATCGTGCGCGTTCTGCGAGCAAGGAGGGCACCTGGCCGCTCCCTCCTCATCCTTCTGAGGCCGCGCGTTGCGCAAGCATAAAGGGCGGTTTGGTCGACCTGCTTTCCTCGTGCTTTCGGAGCACCGCCTGATTTTTCCAATAACCCCATCTCTTTCATCCGTACGCTTCATGCCTCAGCTGTACAGCCCTCGCACCCTCCCATTCCTAAATCACCGTTCCTGCAACACTGTTCGACGTGCAAGCGGGGCGTCATCCACGTATAATGCGCAGCATCATCCAAGCACGATGGACTTGCAGGAGGTGACGCATGGGGGAAAAAGCGACCGTTCTCAAACTGCTTGAGCAGTTGCCGGAGGAGACTACGCTGGAAGAAATCCAGTATCATCTGTACGTGCTTCAGAAAATCAGAGCGGGTCAAAATGCCGTCGATAACGGACATGTGATCCCACACGAGGATGTCATGCGTGAGTTGGCGGGATGGCTCGCATAGTCTGGTCGTCTGTTGCGCGCGACGATCTCAAGTCGCTGGTGTCCTTTATTAAAGCGGATTCCCCCGGCTATGCCCAGACCTTTGGATTGCACATTCAACAGCGAGTCGAGCAATTACACCGCGTCCCCGAATCGGGCCGGAAGGTTCCTGAAGATAAAAGCGGTACGTACCGGGAACTCATTGTGGGGAATTACCGGGTTGTCTATCGAGTGGACGAGGATACCGTCACCATCGTGACGCTCATCCACGGCGCGCGCATTCTTCGCCTGTAGTCGCTCCATCCCTTCCTCTGTTCCGGGAGCACAGGGACTGGCCATGTCACCCTGTTCTCCCAATTCAGCGCTCCCTTTTGCTCGCCGTTGACTATACTATAATGGAGCGTCTGGAATGGTGTTTTGATGAGCATGATTCACAAACAGCTTGTGACTGACGAAGAGGGACGCCCAGTCGGGGTCTTAATTCCCTACGAGGAGTGGCTGCGCATCGAACAACAGTTGAGGGGCATAGCTGCAGCCAATGGGATAGCGCAGCTTCGGCGCCATGAGGGCATGATCCGCTTGTCAGAAGACCCAGTAGCCTACCAACGTCGCTTGCGCGATGAGTGGGCGTGACGGTGGCCGGGCATCGAGCGACCACTATTCTTCAATCTCTCCTTTGAGGGCGGACTAGATTGGTCTCCCACTGCGCGTGTCCAACGAGGGTCTTCTGAGACCGCGCGTTGCACGAGCACAGGAGATCATCTAGTCTGCCCTCTCATACTCCCTCCAAGCTCGCTCGTTCTCTCTTCAGGGATGGGGGCTGATTGATCTTCCACTGCGCGCATCTTTCTCACCCGCCCACCCACTGGCACGCCGAGACGTGCCAGTAGCCCAGGCGAGGGCCCTCTGACTCTTCACCTTCTCCATAGGGGGCAGGCAAACCGTCCTTCACTGCGCGCATCGAGCGAGCACGTTTTTATTGCGCGCTCTGCGAGCACAAAGGATGGTTGCCTGCCCCCGTACTCCCCTCTGTGCGTTTGTGTTTCTGATGCGAGAAGGATATAGTTCCTCACTATCACACTATTATGAGGATAGGTATTAATCGGTTCTTCTGCCAGAGGGGAGGGTTCATGAGGACGATTCTTGCACTCACCGCATTGCTCTGGCTTGATGCACACCACACGATGGCTGCGGAACCAGTTAATGAGACTGCGAAGAAGTTTGCCGCCGGGTACGATTTCCTGAAACAACAAAAATACCAGGAGGCGCGCACGGCCTATGAGGCCGGACTACAACAACAGCCTGCCAATGCCATGGCGCACTTCTATCTCGGCGATGCCTGCCGGGGCCTGAAAGCCTGGGCCTGTGCGGAAGAACAGTACGAGACCTCCCTGGAGCTGGATGCGAAATCCTCGGTGGCCGATTTGGCCAAACAACGGGCGCGCAAGGCCAAAATCTGGCGCTTATTGGACGAGGAGAAGCAGGCCATCAACGCGTCGAATGTCTCACCCGATGTGCTCGCTCAGGCCGAGGACACCTTGGACATTGTGAACAAGCTGGGTCTCGACGACGAACAACAGGCCCGCTATCGGCAGTTGCGAGAGAAAATTGAGCAGAGGCATAAACAGAGTAACGGGATGATGGCGGCGGCTCATCTTCCAGACCGGTCGATGGCACTGGTGCCGGCTGGGGAGTTCACGATGGGGAGTTTGGGGGGAGATCCAGACGAACAACCAGTGCGCCAGGTCTATGTAGGTGCCTTTTTCATGGATAAGCACCAAGTGGCGGTGTCGGAATATGCGAGGTTCTTGGAAGCCACACACCATGACAGCCCGCCGGAATGGACTCTCATGAACAAACCGACGAGCCGGAATCGCCCCGTCACCAATGTGGATTGGGCGGATGCGGCTGCATATTGCAAATGGGCCGGCAAGCGCCTGCCGGCCGAGGCGGAGTGGGAAAAGGCGGCGCGGGGGACAGATGGCCGGGTCTATCCCTGGGGGAATGTGCCTCCGACGAAGTTTCACGCGAACTCGGGGAAAGAGGTCTTTAGCAACCACGGGACATTAACGCCGGTGGGGACATTTGAAGCAGGCAAGAGTCCCTATGGCATCTATGACATGGCCGGTAATGTCTGGGAATGGGTCAGTGATTGGTATGACCAGGACTATTACAAAACCGGTCCGTTACAGAACCCGTCAGGACCGCGAAATGGCGATTCCAAAGTGGTTCGTGGCGGCTCCTGGGGGAGCGGTGCGGGTGCCCTGCGTTCTGCGGATAGGGAGACCCATTTGCCGTCGTTCCGTGGCCTCGGCACAGGGTTCCGTTGCGCAAAGAATCCGTAGTTCTTAGACTCTTGGGGGTTGACTCCTTGTCCGATGATTCGGGATGTTCGTCGGTATAAGTTTGCCGCGTAGGGCGTCGATTTTTTCCGGTTTCTGTTCCGCAAGCGCACTGTACCCCTTACCCCCTGTATCCCTTTACCCCTTCATCCCTATGCCCCTCACTTCTGAGAATACCACCGATAGCCTTTGTTCTCTGCGAAGCTGGTTTTCGGCGCTCCGCCTGGTTTTTCGAGTAACAAGACTTTGAAGTCGAGGAGGCCGAACCAGGCAGGATCCGCCACGTCGTGGTAGTGACAGCCGTGGAGTTTTGAGAGCATGTCGCCCAGGGCATGCTGCAACTCATTCTCCTGGTAGGCCCGCACGACGAAAGGCTTATTCATGGCCTGGCAGAACCGCTGAATGGTATAGGCCGCACCGGTGCAGAGCACTTTGCTGTCCGGTTTGATCGCGAGGAACTGGGGTAGCGTGAGATAACGTTCTTGAAAACCTAGCCAGCGGATGGCGTGGCGCAAGTGGCTGTACTGGACTTCGTATTCCGTGTGGCCCGGCAGCTTGACCGGCGCCGGCCAACCTTCTTCGATTCCGAACTCAGTGAGAAAGGCTCTCCCGCCCGGTTTCAGTACCCGCCATAGTTCTGCCACGAATCGAAAGGGGCCCAGGTTAAAGATCACATCCTCGGGCAGGTCCCGGCCCACCGGCAGTCGCACACGTCTGATCCAATCCAACGCTTCCTGATGCTGTGGCGTAACGCCTGTTCCATCGAGGAGTTCCTGCCGGGTCAATTTCACCGGCGTCATGTCGGCCATATTTTCGTTGTCGATGACGAGGTCTACAGAGTGGTCTTTGAAGGGAAGCCATTCGCCATTAGCGCGGGTGCCGATACCACTCCAGCCTCCGGCCTTGGCGCGGGTAACTTGTAGCCTGAGGAAGGGCTCGGTGATGTCGAGGGAGATGTACCGGATGGTCTGCTTTTCAAACGGCAGGAGATCCTTGCCCAACTCACGGGCGAGGTATCCGAGTCCGCCGCCTACTTCGACGATGACACGAGGTTTGGGTGTGAACCAGCCAAGTTTTCGCAATTGCTTCATCAGGAGCCGGCCATAGGTCAGGCCGTTGAGTGTGTCGCTTGGCTCCCGGAAGAGATGCGAGACGGTGGTTTCGATCAGATCGAAGTGGCCGTCGTCTTCGCCGCTGTCGGTCAGTTCGTGGTGGTGAAAGTCTTCCAGATGCTCCTCTCCCTCGAACCCTTCCCGCCCTGACCAGCCTTCACGAATCTGCTGGAGGAGTAGATCCCATTTGGCCTTATGACGATGGCCACCCGGGGGCTCTGTGCCGTAGTAACAGAGGGAGAACGTGGGCAGGGCCCAATGTTCCAGGTGCCACTGTCCTGGCTGTCCGTCCGGTCCGCAGACCTGTTGCCCGTACTTCTCTACCAGTGCCCTGACCGTGGTGTGGCCGTTCATTGCCTGTAACATTTCCAGGCCTGTTCGATTCAGTCGAATAATCGGCAGGTTGTCATCGAGGGGGGCGAACCACCATTCGTCTTCGTTGTGCTGGTAGGCGACGAGGTCGGGGATGTGCCAGGCCAGGAGGCTGAGCGTTTCTCCGGTGAGGTTGAGTGGTTCGTGAGCAGCGACAGCTGGTTTCATGATTGGAATGGCATATTTAAGCGTCGCAGCCTACACGGCGGACTGGGATTCTCGCAAGACCCGCAAGAAACTTTGGTCTGTCTCGTTGTCGCCCGGTCTTTCAGGTCTGTCTGATGTCTGACGAGATAGAGGAAATAGATCAGATAGATGAACGACTGGCTCTAGCAGGCTGCAGAATAACTATTGTACATGGTGAAAATTCAATGGTCCGTACGTCTAGGAGCATAGGAAAGCCCTCTCGCAGGATGCTCAAAATGGCATCCCAGCAAGGCCGCAGGGAGCTCGGCGACCGAAGCGTACCCTTGAGGTACGTTGTAGGGAGACGGGCGACTGAGAACGACGCTGGGGGGCATTTTCAGCATCCTGCTAGAGCTGGGAGGGGAACGTAGCCGTATCGGTTACGGTAATGATTCCGTGCATGATGGGATGGAGGCGGCAGAGGTAGGGGTAGCGACCGGGAACCAACCCTGGAAGTGTAAAGCTGTCGTTTGGCCGGACGATTCCGGAATCGAAAGCGCAGGTGTTCCCATCTTCTAAGCAGCCTACGTGGGTGATGGTGTGTTCGGTGGCTGTGGAGTTATCCCATCTGATGGGGGCTCCGCTGGGTACGGTGGCTGACTTTGGGACGAAATAGGGTGACCCGCTATCGATGATGATGGCGGTGTACGGAGGCGTGGCGGTGGTTGGCCAGGCAGTGAAGAGTCCCAGCGATAAGACGGCGATGATGATCCGTAGTCTCATGATCATTCTCGTATGTTCCTTCAATTTTACCATGTCGATTCATGAGGAATGTACTGTAAATTTTGGACGATTCTTGATTCTTCCCCTTGACGCCGCGGTTTGTTTGTAGGATTCTCCCATCCTCCGGGAGTCAATGTGCTAGTTCTGCAATGCAGGATGCTCAAAAAGGCCGTCCTCGTCGAGCATGGCTCGTCGGGTTGATCGGTTTGTTTTGTTTATCTGGTTGATTTGGTTTATCTGGTAAGTTTCGTTCAAACAAACAAAACAAACCCAGCCCAATAACGGTTTTCATACGCTGGCGGGATTTTTTAGCATCCTGTTGAGGTGTGAGTTGCAAGATCCTTAAGGTTATGCTATTTGGAGGCGGCGTCAACATCCAACGGATGAGAGAGGAGAAAATCGATGGCAAAGAACAAGAAGAAGCCGGCGAAGAAGACCCCTGTGAAGGCTAAGGCGAAAGTCAAAGCCAAAGCCAAACCCGCGGCGAAGAAGGCTGCCAAGAGACCAGCGACAAGAAAAACTGCCCAGAAGGTTGCCAAGAAACCGGTTGCCAAGAAAACTGTCAAGAAAGCTGCCAAGAAAACTACTCAAAAGACTGCCAAACAGCGCCCTGCCGTGGCACCCAAGGTGGCTCAGAAGAAACAGGTGGCGATGACGGCTCCAGCCCCCGACAAAAAGTCCGTGAAGCCGTTCATGGATGAGGGCCCACAGAAATCCTTGTCGTCGCAGCCGGTGCTGAAAGAGGCTGATCTCGACGAAGAGCTTGGCGAGGATGATGTGGACATTGCAGTCGAGGCAGATGAAGATGTGGAAGAAGAGCTTACCCTGGACGGGGAAGATGAAGACAGCGACTTTCCTGAAAAGCGAGAAGGCCTGCTAGACGACACAGACGATTACCACACGCACTGAGACCCGCATGGGATGCCGACTCTGGACGACTCGACCGAGTCGTCCGGCAGATGATGCTGTGGGATTATCCTAAGCATCATGGTGTCGGTTTGCTATCGGTCTTGCCCTCCTTCTGAACACTCTGCGATGAATTTCCCATGAGTCATTTTTTGTTCGTGGCAGGAGCCTTGCGTGAGCGCACCTCGGAGGAAAGCGCCGAGTTGCAACTCGGGCATGGACTCTGGGGACTTTGTACCGGGCTGATCCGGACGAATTTGCAAACATATCTTGATGCCGAGTCCCGTGGGCTTCTGTATGTGCTGAAGACCGGGATCTGTGCCGAGTTTCAAATCATGTTACCTGTGTCGGACTTCTCCTCGCTGGACGCATTCCTCAATGACGAGTTGAGAACAGAGGCTCGATTTGGCTTTGTGCGAATCGGAGGGGTGCGCCGGTTGGCCTGTTCATCCGCTACGAGTCAGGCGCTGTTGCTCAACGTATTGCAGATTGCCGATCAGGCCGAACTCACTCGGCGATTGAAACTAGGCATGCACCGGCTGACGCAAGTAGAGTATGACGCAATCATGCAGGGGGTCCAGGGGCCATCTGGTCTATCTGGTTGAAGAGGTCTGTCTTGTCTATCTGGTCCGAAAGGTCCGTCTCGTGCGAACCAAATAGACCAGACAGACTAGATAGACTAGATAGACCTCTTGTCTATATCCTTTGGCCTGTCATGAGCAGATACGCCTCATCGATCGTAGCGACTTCTTTCACTGTCACATTGAGCTGAAATCCCAATTCGTTCAGGTTCCACCGCGAGTCATGGATCTGCCCGCGTGGAATCAGTATCGTGCGATACCCTTCTCGTGCGGCGGCGCGAATCTTATCGGGGATACTGCCCACTGGGCCGATCTGTCCTCCCGGTTCAATGGTTCCGGTCAGGGCTATACCCCGCTGAATAGGTTCTCCTTTGAACAGGGCGATGAACCCCACGGCCATGGCGGCACCGGCGCTTGGCCCATCGCTGCTTACGGGTCGATACGCCACCCCTTGCACAGAGACGGTTCCGCTATGCTGGATCGAGGGTGTACGTTCAACCGCATAGGCAAAAGCCTGAGACATGGCGCCAAGATGATCGTCCCCTAGCCGAACGCCGGCGAGGAGCCATTGTAGTTGAACGGGATTCGGTTCCGGTTTCTTGTCCCACCACATCATCAGGATTTCAAACACACCGAGGTTATTTTGACGAATAGCCGCCAGGACCGGGAGTTCGATCACCGTGTTCGCCGAGACTGAGACGGGGATTCCACAAAGAAGGCTGGCAACCAATATATAAATAGCGAGGTGGCGCGGCATCGTGGGGCTCCTAAGCAGGATGCTGAAGTAAGGTTAAGGCTCAGGCTAAGGTCGAGATAAAGAAAATCTGGTCTTTGCTCAACCTTGACCTCGACCTCAGTCTCGCCCGAGAAAGTGTAGCAAATCCAGGTGGGTAGTAAAGCGAGTGAGTGGTTCGTGTCTTGCGTTGGAGCCATGGCATTCCGTATAAGGGCATGCAATATGAATCGAGTATTTGCATGGATTGTGGTGAGTGGACTGGCTCTTCTCTGGCTTCCACTTGGCGCCGCGGCGTCGAACTGTCAGATGGAAACGCCTGCTTCAGGGCAGGGAGCGGCATTGACGCTTCATTTGGGCGCCGGCTGCACGGAGCAAGAGCGAGAGGCGCGAGCGGTGGATGCTGCGCAGCTGCTGCAGGCGTTCAAGGAAGGGAAGGGGATCGATCTCTTAGGCGTGGTTGTTCGCGGCGACCTGTCTCTGGATATGTTGTCCATGGGTCCGTTGCCGTCAGAGCTTGAGGAGGTCAAAGAGCTGCAGGGTCGTGAAATACGGATGATTCCCGGCTCCCTGACGATTGTCGATTCAGTGGTGCGCGGTGCGATCACGCACCGATCGGCACAGGGGCTACTGGTGGTGAAGGGGCCTACGACGTTCAGTGGGACCAGGTTTGAACAGCTGGTGGATCTTTCGCGGTCTGTGTTCATGCAGCCGGTGACATTTTCAGGCGCGGTATTTTTGCAAGAAAGCTATTTTGTGCAGGGCCGGTTTCTGCGCGGCCTGGCCGCTGATAAGACATCGTTCGGTCCGCATACGAGATTCCACCGGTCTCTCTTCCAGGGGCCGGTCACATTCCAGCAGGCGCGGTTCAATGGATTGGCGGAGTTCTTGGAGGTGGTTTTCGAGAAGGATGTCGATCTGTCGCGCGCGTATTTTAAATTGGGCACCGGTTTTTCCGGGAGCCGTTTTCAGGGGTTGGCAAATTTCTCTGACGCCTCGTTCGACGGTCAGGCATTTTTTACCTTTACCCAGTTCGATGGGGAGGCAGACTTTCGCCGGGCTAGGTTTCGTTCGACGGCGGATTTTTCCAATGCATCGTTCAAGGGTAAAGACGACTTTTCCAAAGCCTCGTTCGCACAGGGCTCACAGTTCACCAACGCTACCAGATCGGCGACTGTACAGGCACCCTCAGAGCCTGACAATGAGATCATCCAGTACGCAGTCATCTCCATTCTTCTGGCGTTCGGCGCATTGCTGATTATCTACCGGGTTCGTCGCGGTAAAGCATAGGCCCTTTCTTTGCTCACCACTACTAATAGATAGAGGCTTGCCCCATCTCCCCCAAGTCTGGTATAAGTCGGTTTGTGGAAGACCAATTCGAAGTAACAGAACAAACCGAATTGCCTTATCAGGTTCGCATTGAGAACTTTGAGGGGCCGCTCGATCTTTTGCTCCATCTCATTAAGAAGAGCGAGATCAATATCTATGACATTCCCATCCACCTGATTGCTCAGCAATACCTCACCTATATTGAGGCAATGGAAGGCCTCAATCTGACTGTCGCGGGCGAATTTCTCGTGATGGCGGCCACCTTGCTTCAGATCAAGTCCAAGATGCTGCTTCCTGCCGATGAGACGGTTGTCGATGACGAGGATGGGCCGGATCCCCGTGAAGAACTGGTTCGGCGACTGCTCGAGTACAAGCAGTTCAAAGACGCCGCCCGTCAGTTGGATGAACATGAGCAGTTGTGGCGGGAGATTTACAGTCGTGAGCAGAGCCAGGCGGTCGAATTGGAATCGGATGAGACCTTGCTGGACAATGTCAGCCTGTTCGAATTAGTGGATGTCTTGCAGGGAATTCTGGATCGCAATCCCGGCAAGAGGCTCATGGAGATTTTGCCGGACAACGTGACGGTCAGGGAGCGGATGAACGCGATCTTAGAAAAGTTGGAGGGGCAGGAGTCGGTGAGTTTCGTCGAACTGTTCGAGCCGTCCTGCCATCGTCTTGTCGTCATTGTCACATTTTTGGCCTTGCTGGAACTGATGAGGCTGCGAACGGCCCGGGTCTTCCAGGCAGAACACTTTGGGCCGATCCTCGTATCGCGCCGGTTCTCACTCGTACCAGACCCGGCAGAGTTGGATGATGCGGAATGGAGGGGAGTATGAATTCAACCATAGAGCAAGAAACAGATAGCATGGCTCCGGCCGAAACAGCGTCGATGATTGAGAGCAATGGGGCTCTGGACGACGTGACAGAGGAAGCCGCCGTCGAGGCGGTGGGCAGCCAGGCAGAGGCCATCGACGCGCGGGAACTCAAAGCCATTCTCGAAGCAGTCTTGTTCGTGTCGTCCGAACCGGTGCCGGTCGCTCGACTGGTGTCCATCGTGGGGACGGTCCCAAAAGCCGAAGTGGTTCAGGCGCTGGGAATTCTCGCGCACGACTTAAATCAGGATGGGCGCGGCATACAGCTTGTGCAGGTTGCAGGCGGATATCGGCTGGTCACGAAGCAGGAGTATGGGCCCTGGCTGAAACGGATGGATAAAGCCAAAGCGGCGCAAAAGCTTTCTCGCTCCGCGCTCGAATCCCTCGCCATTATCGCCTACAAACAGCCACTTGTGCGGGCTGAGATCGAAGAAATCCGTGGCGTAGAAACCTCCGGTGTTCTGCGCACGTTGTGCGAGCGCAAGCTGGTGCGGATCGTCGGGCGAAAAGACGTGCCGGGCCGGCCGATCATGTATGGAACGACCAAGTTTTTCCTCGAGCATTTCGGGTTACAAGATTTAAGCCAGCTCCCGCCGTTGCGTGAATTCAAAGAACTCGGCGAGTCCGAGCAGGCCCTCCTGCCTATCGAAAATGAGTCACTGGAGGTGGTCGAGACCTCCGAGACTTTCTATTCAGAAGACATCCGTATTGCGAGCGATCTTGCAGAAGGCGAGGCCGTAGCAGCCTTCGATGCAGGAGACCAACGGGCGCTGTTAGAAGAACCGGTCGAACAGTCCTAATCAGGATGTTGAAAAAGACCCCCAACTTCGTTCTCGGTTCGTCATAATCCTCAACGTACCTCTGAGGGTACGCCTCCGGTTATGACTCGCCTGCGGCCTCGTTGGATGGCCTTTTTGAGCATCCTGTGCACGCAAACGAGTGCTACCTCACACTTTGACCACGTCTCGCCACTGCACCTAGACAAGTACCAGTCTTTCGCGATCAGTGCAAATCAACTTTGCCTCGACTTCAATGTCTAAATAGGTAGAGTAGGACAAGGTCAAGTAATGATTCTGTCTTTTCCATATATGCCTATATGCCTTAGGACCTGCCTGTGAGAAATATTTTCGATCAGTACTCGCAACCTGAGAATAAGTTGACTCATGCGTTGATGGTGTCACTTGATTCGGATCGATGGCTTCTCAACAGGTTCGTTAGCTGGGCCACTGGCAAAAGCGTAGGGAAACAGAAGCTGGAAGTTCGCGAACAATCTCTGTCTGGTGATGACGAGGATCTATCGGAGGAGGAGGCCAGGGGGCGTGGGTTGCCAGATGGTTGTATTACGGACGGAGACAATTGGGGCCTTCTGATCGAGAGCAAGTTTGCGGAAAGGCCGAGCGCGGATCAGTTGCGCCGGCACATATGGACGGCACGACGACGTGGAATCGAGGATGTCAGCCTCTTGCTCATCACGGTCCATACCGTTTCTGGTCGCTTGCCTGATAAAGTTATCGTAAAGCAGTGGTGGGAGGTTTACGCTTGGTTGTGCAAGGCGGCTGCTTCTTCATCCTGGGCACGCCGCTGTCTAGAGTATATGCAGGTGGCCGAAACGAAAGAAGCAGACGCGGGGTACTTACAGGAAGGAAGGCTGACCGTGTTTGCAGGAATTCCATTTGGGCGTGATGAACGCTACAGCTATGGACAAGCAAAAAGGCTTCTTAAGCTGTTGCGCGAGGAGCTTTGTCAGGATAAACGATTATCAAAGCGGCTCGGGGCAGATTTGGCTGCGCCAGGACGTTCAGCGATCACTGGACGGGAGCGGTCTAGCGTGTGGGATTTCATCCCGATCACACATGCTCATCATGCAAAGAACCACACGCAGTATCTACACCTCACTCTCGCTATCCGCGAGGATTGTGTAGCCGCATATGTCACGATCCCGAATGGGATCAAGTCCAAGCTTCGTTCGAAGTTGCTCGGTTCAAGCCTGGAAGGGTTTGAATCGTTAATTCAAATGGTGACGATTGATATGGTCAAATTGCTGAAAGGTGTGGAAGGATTTGCGCTTGAGGTCGTAGTTGTCCAGCGCCATTTCCGGAGCCAACGCTCTCCTGGTGTGGTCGATTGTGAGTTGAGGTTCGATGGCCGGACCGCTCTTCCGAAGTCGAGCCGACACCGAGGCCGAGTGAAGAGTCAACCGCAGTGGGTCAAAGCAGTCTACGATGCGCTTGCCCATCGACAATCCAATCTGGAGTTTCGGGTCGGCTGTTTGTTTCCTTATGACACCTGCCCCACGACACGCGATAAGACGATTGTTCGTGCGATCTCGGCTGTATGGTTGGCTTGTGCACCTATGGTGCAAGGAGCGGGGGAGTAAAAGCAGGGTGGGGATGGGGGTTGATTGATCTTCCACTGTGCGGGTCTTCTAATTTCCCGTTTCAGTTTCAAAGGTAGCCTGGTCGATCCTCGATTGCGCGCGTCGAACGAGCACATTCTTATCGTGCGCGTTCCGCGAGCAGGAGGGTGAGTTCATCTCGTCTTCTTTCTCCCACACCCTCCCAGAAGCGAGGCCCCTCGCTGCTCTTCACTGCGCCGTCCAGCGTGGATTTTCTGGTCCCTCGATTTCCCCAGAAGGGGTAGGCAGATTGTTCTTCACTGCGCGCATCGAGCGACCACCGTTTTATCGTGCGGGCTCTGCGAGCAAGGAGAACGGTCTGCCTGCTCCTTCGCACCATTCTGAGGGCCTGCGTTGCTCGAGCAAGAAGCGCGCGAGGGGCCCCGTTGACTCTCTTTCCGCCGCTTTGTTAGACTTCTCTTCCAATTCCAAGTCCTTGAAAGA
Source organism: uncultured Nitrospiraceae bacterium (assembly GCA_963781915.1). GTDB lineage: Bacteria > Nitrospirota > Nitrospiria > Nitrospirales > Nitrospiraceae > Palsa-1315. The sequence continues at coordinate 154,536 of CAWAIH010000019.1, forward strand.
CCCCTTATTTTTCTAACTTGGCGGCTTACATAACAGGATGTACCATCACATGATTAAAGCTTGGCTGCTGGACGAGATGTTTCGGTGTGATCGAATGCATCTGACCGTCGATGGGACTGTGGGAGAATGGGGGGCCGGCGATTCGGTGGCAGAGGAGGATGAACTCCCGCTTGCGCCTCAAAACGTACGAGCGAAGTCGAGTAATGGGCGTGTCACGATCACGTGGGATCCGGTTCCGGATGCCATGTACTACAATCTCTACTTCCAGACCACCAAGGGCGTGATGATCAAGCCCTCCGATCTCACGCGTCCGATTGCCTCCGCCGACGATTTTAAAGCCGTCATTGGAGTGAAGAAAGATAAAGCCACCTGTGTGGAAGGCGTGCAGAGTCCCTTTGTCCATGACGATCTGGCCAACGGGACTTGCTACCATTACGTCATCACGGTGGTGACGCAGAAGGGGGAGAGTCTCGAGTCCCAAGAGGTCATGGCGATTCCCTCGCCCTATCTGTTGGCCATGATCATCGGCGGAGAAGGTGTGGACGACGGGGAGTTCAGCTCGCCCACGGGGATCACGCTCGACAAGGACGGCAATATCTACATTGCCGATACCGATAACCATTCGATTCAGAAGCTCGACAAGTCCGGAAAGTTTCTCGCACGATGGGGCGGCGATCCCTCTGCGCAGGAAGGGAGCTTCTACTATCCGCGCGGATTGGCCGTCGGGCCGAACGACGTGCTGTACATTGCCGACAGCGGCAATAACCGCATTCAGAAATTCGATCTCAATGGCAATGTCATGCAGGCCTGGGGCAAGTTTGGATTTGCCTGGCGCGGGGCGGATCTGGGCAAGTTCGATGTGCCCTGGGGGTTGGCGACGGACGCAGAGGGAAATCTGTACGTGTCCGACACGAGCAATGCGCGTATCCAGAAATTCACCTCGGACGGGCAGTCGCTCCTCAAGTGGGGCCGTGACGGGAGCTTCGACGGCGCCTTCTTTTTTCCCCGCGGCGTGGCGGTCGATTTTGTCGGCAATATCTTCGTCGCCGATGAAAGCAATAATCGTATTCAAAAGTTCGATGCCCGCGGGAGCTTTCTTACCAAGTGGGGCCGCGACGGAGCAGGACCAGGCCAATTCAAGTCCCCCTGGGGGATTGCCTGCGATGCGCTCGGCAACGTCTATGTGGTCGATACCGGCAACCACCGTATTCAAAAGTTCGACGGCAACGGGACATTCCTCTGTGCCTGGGGAAACCGTGGCAAGTCGGAAGGGCAGCTCAACTTTCCCTATGGGATTGCCGTCGACAAAGAAGGCGCGGTGTACGTGGTCGATAGCGGCAATGGCCGCATTCTGAAGTATGTGCCGACGGAGGAAGAACTCAATCGCGGAAAGGATGAGGCGTCACCCAATCAGGCGCCGAGTGAGACTCCGGCGCCCCGCAGCGTGGCGGTCAAAGCCGGTGATACGGAAGCCTTCCTGAGTTGGATGACGGTTCCCAACGCGCAGTCCTACAACCTCTATTTCAATACCACTCCGAAGCTGACGATCCAGACGGCGACGAAAATTGAAGGGGTGACAAATCCCTATGCTCATGCCGGTCTCTCGAACGATACCCCCTATTACTATGCCCTGTCAGCGGTGTTCGAGTCCGGCGCCGAAAGCGAGTTGTCGAATGAAGTGATGGTGACGCCGGTGCTCATCGATATTACCGCGCCACAAAATCCCTATGCTGTGATCAATCATGGCGCGTTCATGACGAATACGCCGGAAGTTATCGCCACGATTTCAGCAAACGATGTCGATACCGGAGTGGCGGCCTACTTTGTTTCCGAGGCGCCGATGACTCCCACGGCGGGGACGCCGGGATGGGTTGATGTAATACCGACGACCAAGTTCGGCGCGACGATTCCGTATATTGTGTCGCCAGGAGACGGGCAGAAGTCGATCTACGTCTGGTTTAAGGATGTGGGCGGCAACGTCTCTACCCCTGCGAGCGCCACGATTTTGGTCAACACGTCTGGGTATCTCTGCGTATCCGAATGGGGCCGGACAGGCCGTGGCGCATCGTTGCTGCATGGCGGCGAGTTTATGGCTCCGATCTACGGGCTCTGTGTCGATCACCAGGGGTCGCTGTTCGTGGTCGACAACGGCAACAACCGGGTTCAGAAGTTCGATAATACCGGTAACTTCATCATCCTCTGGGGTAACTTTGGTACGGCCAATTCGAACTTTCATAACCCCACCGGCGTTGCCTGCGACGGCAAGGGCGATGTCTGGGTGGTCGACACGAACAATCATCGTGTCCAGAAATTCGACGGGAAACTCGGCGGTTATCTCATGAAGTTCGGATCGCGTGGAAACGGTGAAGGGCAGTTCAACTCACCTTGGGGCATCGCGGTCGATCGGGTGCGCGGGTATGTCTATGTGGTCGACAGCGCCAACTTCCGTGTGCAGAAATTCGATATGAACGGGGAATTCATCATGTCCTGGGGCAGCTTCGGAAACGGAGACGGCCAGTTCTACTTTCCGCGTGGCGTGGCGGTGGACCAGACGGATGGATTTGTGTATGTCGTCGACATGGGGAATCACCGGATACAGAAGTTCGATACCAGTACCAACGTGCTTCCGCAGTTGCTGACCAAGTGGGGGGGCAGTTCCGAACCGGGCCACGCCAGCAGCCCGCTTGCACAGGAGGCAGGTCAGTTGCGGTCTCCCTGGGGCGTGACGGTCGATGGAGCCGGCGATGTCTACGTCTCAGACACCGGCAATCATCGCATCGAGAAGTTCGACAGAGAAGGTAATTTCATCACCCAATGGGGTGGGTTTGGGAACGGTAAAGGGCAGTTCAACTTCCCCTATGGGATTGCCGTCGATGTCAAAGGAAGCGTCTTTGTCGTCGATAGTGGAAACACCAGGGTTGAGCAGTTCATGCCGGCGGACGAAGGGAGCGAACGGCTCCAGGAAGTTGCGGAGACCTTGGAAGAGCTGCCACCAGAATCTGAAGGTCTCAAGTCATAACGTCGTCAAGTCTGTAGGGTCTGAAAACTTTCAGGTGGTATCGACCTCGACTTTATGACTTTCAGACATTAAGACATGATGACGGAGAAAAAATGTTAGATAAAGAACCGCGCCTAGGACTGACCTACGACGATGTCGTGTTGGTTCCGGCAAAATCTCAGATCTTGCCGAGTGACGTCGATATGCGTACGAGGCTGACTCGCCATATCAAGATCAACATTCCCATCATCAGCTCGGCCATGGATACCGTCACCGAGTCTCGGTTGGCCATCGCCATTGCCCGCGAAGGTGGCATCGGGATTATTCATCGCGTGTTGTCGCCGGTGGATCAGGCGACAGAAGTAGACCGGGTGAAGAAATCGGAAAGCGGCATGATTCTCGACCCGATCACGATTTCGCCAGATCAAACGATTCGCGATGCCCATGCCTTGATGGCGAAATACCGGATTTCAGGGATTCCTGTGACAAAAGACAAGAAACTGGTCGGTATTATCACGAATCGCGATCTGCGGTTTGAAACCCGGATGGATTTGAAGGTCTCGCAAATCATGAAGCGCGACAAGCTGATCACGGCGCCCGAAGGGACCAGCTTGGAAAAGGCCCGAGAGGTGTTGCACGAGCACCGGATCGAGAAGCTGCCGGTCGTCAATAAAGATTTCGAGCTGAAGGGCCTCATTACCATCAAGGATATTGAAAAACGCATCATGTATCCCAACGCTTGCAAGGACGGTCATGGCCGGCTCTGTGTCGGTGCGGCGGTTGGGGTGGGGCCCGAGACGGAAGATCGCGTGGCGCAGCTTAAGAAGGCCGGGGTGGACCTTATCGTGGTCGATACCGCTCACGGACATTCTCAAGCGGTGTTGGATACGGTCAAGATGATCAAGAAACGTTATCCGGAACTCGAACTGATCGCAGGGAATATCGGCACTGCCGAGGCGGCAAAGGATCTCCTCAAGGCTGGTGTCGATGCCGTAAAGGTAGGTGTGGGGCCCGGCTCGATTTGTACGACCCGTATTGTGTCGGGGGCCGGGATGCCGCAGCTGACGGCGATTGCCGATTGCGCAAAAGTCCTTGCAGGCAGCGGTATCCCGATCATTGCAGACGGCGGGATCAAGTATTCTGGCGATATCACGAAGGCCTTGGCAGCGGGTGCTTCTTCGGTCATGCTGGGCGGACTCTTGGCAGGCACGGAAGAATCGCCGGGTGACACGGAATTGTACCAAGCCAGAACCTATAAGGTGTACCGCGGCATGGGCTCGATCGGCGCAATGGAGCGTGGTGGCGGAGATCGCTATGGGCAAGCAGGACGACCGGCGCAGAAATTGGTTCCTGAAGGCATCGAAGGTCGCGTCCCCTATAAGGGAAAACTTTCAGCCGTCATCTACCAATTGATTGGCGGCGTGAAGTCCGGCATGGGCTATTGCGGATGCAAGACGATCTCTGACTTACAGCAGAAGGCCACGTTTATCAGGCAGACGGTCGCCGGGCTTCGCGAAAGCCACGTGCACGATGTGATTATCACGAAGGAAGCGCCGAATTACCGGATGGACTGGGAATAGTTTCTAGTACCCCTTACGCCTCACCCCTGACCCCTAACCGCATCAACATGGAACTCTGGCACAATAGAATCCTGGTTCTCGATTTTGGATCGCAATATACCCAGCTGATTGCACGCCGTATTCGCGAAGCCCACGTCTACTCGCAAATTCTGCCCTGCACCGTTCCCTTGGCGACCATTCTCGCCTACCGCCCGCAAGGCATCGTGCTGTCTGGCGGCCCCTCCAGCGTGTATGAGAAGAAGGCGCCGACGGTGCCAAAGGAACTCTTCGATCTGGGCATTCCCATTCTCGGTATTTGCTACGGCATGCAGCTGGTGACACATCTGTCGGGCGGTGAAGTGGCGAAATCCAAGCATCGGGAGTATGGCCGGGCCGATCTCACGATCGACGACAAGAGCAACCTCTTCAAGGGAATCGGTGAAGGCGGATCGACTGTCGTCTGGATGTCGCACGGAGACCGTATCGAGCGAATGCCGTCGGGCTTCCGGTCGATCGCGCATACAGCGAATTCACCGATCGCTGCGATGAAGCGCGACGATCACAAGCGTCGAATCTATTGTCTTCAGTTTCATCCGGAAGTCGTGCATACGCCGGAGGGAACCCAGATCCTTCGGAATTTCGTCTATGATATTTGCGGCTGTCAGCCGACCTGGACGATGCAGTCCTATGTGGAGACGGCGGTGCAGCAGATTCGCGAGCAAGTCGGCAAGGAGCGAGTGATCTGTGCCTTGAGTGGCGGGGTGGATTCATCTGTGGCAGCGGCCCTCACCCATCGCGCCATTGGCGACCAGTTGACCTGTATCTTTGTCGATAACGGGCTGCTTCGGGCAGGAGAGAAAGAACAGGTCAAACAGACCTTCGCGCAACAGCTTCATCTGAATTTGCGAATCCTCGATGCGTCCGAGTCGTTTCTTGCCAAGCTCAAAGGGGTGATCGATCCGGAGCGTAAACGGAAAATTATCGGGAAGCAGTTTATCGAACAGTTCGAGGCCGAAGCGAAGAAGAAATCCGGCGGCGCGAAGTTTCTGGTTCAGGGCACGCTCTACCCGGATGTGATTGAGAGTGTGAGCTTTAAGGGCCCATCCGCTACGATCAAGACGCATCACAATGTGGGCGGGTTGCCGGCTCGGATGAAGCTCAAGTTGATTGAGCCCTTGCGGGAACTGTTTAAGGATGAAGTGCGAGTGCTGGGGAAGGAATTGGGTTTGCCGGACGAGATTGTGTGGCGGCAGCCATTCCCGGGGCCTGGTCTTGCCATCCGGGTGCTGGGAGCGGTTACGAAGGAGCGACTGGTTATCCTGCGAGCGGCCGAGTCCATTCTCGATAAGGAGATTCGCGCGGCCGGTTTGTATCGGGAGATTTGGCAGTCGCTTGCCGTGCTGTTGCCGATCAGGACCGTGGGCGTCATGGGCGATCAACGGACCTATGAACATGTCATTGCGCTTCGTGCCGTGACGAGTCTGGACGGGATGACAGCCGATTGGGCCAAGATTCCAAATGATGTGTTGGGCAAGCTGTCGAATCGGATCATCAATGAAGTGAAGGGCGTCAATCGGGTAGTCTACGACATCAGTTCGAAGCCTCCTTCGACGATAGAGTGGGAGTAAGACGTTAACCGTTATTCGTTAAACGTGGGATAAGAATTCTTGCGATTAACGATTAACGATTAACGATTAACGCGATGGAAATTAGACTTCAAAAAGTCATTGCCGGGACCGGGCTGGCTTCGCGGCGAAAGGCCGAGGAGTGGATCGCGGCTGGGCGCGTGACGGTGAATGGCAAAGTGGTGACGGAGCTCGGCACCAAGGTCGATCCGGATCGTGTCCACATCAAGGTGGATGGTAAGCACATCAGTTCCGCACAGCCGTATGTGTATCTGTTGCTGAATAAGCCGAAGAACGTGATGTCGACATTGAACGATCCTGGAGGCAGGCCGACGGTGAAGGATTTTCTCCGTGGGATATCGGTACGGGTGTTTCCCGTCGGTCGATTAGACTTCGACAGCGAAGGGTTGATGCTCCTGACCAATCACGGTGACTTGGCTCAGACCCTGCTCCACCCCCGTTACCATGTGCCAAAGACCTATCTCATCAAGGTGAAGCAGGTGGTGACGGACGACCATATCCGGCAGTTGGAACAGGGCGTGCAACTGGAAGACGGCATGACAAGTCCGGCTATCGTAAAGAAGGTGAAGAAGGCCAAGCTGAACTCTTGGCTGGAGATTACGATCCGTGAAGGGCGCCAGCACCAAGTCAAACGTATGATGGAGGCGGTGGGGCATCCGGTCTTGAAGCTGACGAGAATCAAGATGGGGCCGCTTTCGTTGGGCGATCTGGGTCCCGGTGAGTTCAGGTATCTGACCGACCGTGAAGCGAACGCGTTGCGCGAGCTTGCAGAGCTAAAGCTTGTCGCAGCAGAGGATAAGGAGCAGCAGGTTTCCAGGCCGAAAAAGCGGGTCAGCCGGGCTGGATGGGCTCGTTCCAAGAAAGTGAAGGTGGTATGAAGGTTAGAACTCATCGATGCGGGGAACTCACAAAGGCAGCCGTCGGGCAGACCGTCGTCTTAAACGGCTGGGTCCAGAAGCGGCGCGACCATGGCATGGTCATGTTCATCGATCTGCGGGATCGCACAGGGATCACGCAGGTGGTGTTTAACGCCGAACGGAATGCTGCGGTACATCAAGTCTCCCATGCCTTGCGGAGCGAGTCGGTCGTGTCGGTGACAGGCCAAGTGATGGCCCGCCCAGACGAGTCGAAGAATCCCAATCTTCCGACGGGCGAGATCGAAGTTTTCGTGGATGCCGTCGAGATTCTGAACGAGTCGAAGACGCCGCCTTTCGTGATCGAAGACGATGCCGAAGTGACGGAGTCGATCCGGCTGAAATATCGCTATCTGGATCTTCGACGCCCGAAAATGCAGCGGCTGTTAACGATCCGGCACGACATCATGCAGGCCGTCCGTAGTTTTCTGAACGCGGAACGTTTCCTCGAAGTGGAAACGCCGATTTTGACCAAGAGCACGCCGGAAGGCGCGCGCGATTATTTGGTGCCGAGCCGGGTGAATCCCGGCCAGTTTTACGCGTTGCCTCAGTCACCGCAGCTCTTCAAGCAGGTGCTCATGGTCAGCGGGGTCGATCGCTACTATCAGATCGCGCGCTGCTTCCGCGACGAGGATCTGCGCAATGATCGGCAGCCGGAATTTACACAGATCGATATCGAAATGTCGTTCGCCGATCGGTTGGACGTCATGAGCTTGATGGAGCAGATGATCGTCACGGTATTTCGCGAGGCGGGCGGCGTTCAATTGCCGGCTCCCTTTCCGCGCATGACCTATGCCGAGGCTATGGGCCGCTATGGGTCGGACAAACCGGATCTGCGCTTCGACATGCCGCTGCACGATGTTACAGCCTTTGCAGCGGCCAGCGAGTTCAAGGTGTTCAAGGAGGCAGTGACTAAGGGCGGGATCGTAAAGGCGCTGATCGTGAAGGGGGGAGCGGCCACCCCGCGAAGCAGGATCGACGGGCTCGGTGAGATGGCCAAGAGTTTTGGCGCGAAGGGGCTCGCCTGGCTCAAGATCACGGCGGAGGGACAGCTTGAGTCCGTGATCGCCAAGTTTCTGGATGCCAAGGCTTTTGCGGCTGCCCTTCCCGAGGCCATGCCGGGAGATCTCGTCCTCTTCGGCGCCGACAAAGCCGCTATTGTTCACGATGTGTTGGGCCGCATCCGGCTCTTGCTGGGTGAAGAGTTGAAGCTGATCGATACCGCAGCCTGGAAGCCTCTGTGGGTCGTCGAGTTTCCCTTGCTGGATTATTCGCCCGAAGAGAAGCGGTATATCTTCATGCACAATCCCTTCGCCGCGCCGATGGATGAGGATGTTTCGTTCCTGGGTTCTGAGCCGCTCAAAGTACGGGCGAAGGCGTACGATATGGTGTTAAACGGCAGTGAAATCGGGGGCGGAAGCATTCGGAACCACCGGAGCGACATTCAGTTCCGCATTCTCGACCTGCTCGGCATCGAGAAGGAACAAGCTCAGGCCAAGTTCGGGTTCTTGCTCGACGCGCTGGATTATGGCGCCCCGCCTCATGGGGGTATCGCTTTCGGGCTCGACCGTCTCATCATGTTGCTGGGCGGCGCTGACTCGATCCGCGACGTGATCGCGTTCCCCAAAACGCAACGGGCACAATGTCCGCTGACCGATGCGCCATCGGCCGTCGGCGCCGATCAGTTGAAGGAATTGCGAATTAAGCTCGATCTCGTCGAGTAGGGAGGAATCATCCGTCCCATGGCAGGCAATTCGTTCGGGCACATCTTCACTATTACGTCATTCGGCGAGAGCCACGGGCCTGCGATCGGCTGTGTCGTGGATGGCTGTCCGCCCGGTCTGGCCCTTTCTGTCGATGACATCCAGCACGACCTCGATCGGCGCAAACCTGGCACTTCCCGCCACGTCACACAACGGCAGGAATCCGATACCGTCGAAATCCTCTCGGGTGTCTTTGAAGGCAGAACGACCGGTACGCCCATCGCGCTCCTTATTCGAAACGAAGACGCCCGCAGTAAGGACTACGGCAATCTGATCGACACCTTTCGTCCCGGTCATGCGGACTATACCTATTGGCAGAAGTATGGCATTCGCGATCATCGCGGTGGTGGGCGCGCCTCTGCGCGTGAGACGGCGGTGCGAGTGGCAGCAGCGGCGATCGCGAAGAAATGGCTCAACGAAAAATATGGTGTTGTGATCCGTGGCTACCTCAGCCAGCTCGGGCCGCATGAAGTGCCGTTCAAGTCCTGGGACGGCGTGGGTGGCAATCCATTTTTCGTGGCCGATCCCGCCGCAGTGCCGAAGCTGGAATCGTTTATGGACGACCTGCGCAAGGCCGGCGACTCCGTTGGCGCCAGGATCACGACGGTCGCCGAGCATGTGCCCGTCGGCTGGGGCGCTCCGGTCTATGCCAAGCTGGACTCTGATTTGGCCGCGGCTATGATGAGCATCAATGCGGTCAAAGCCGTTGAGATCGGATCAGGCTTTGATTCTGTCACGCAACGGGGGTCAGAGCATGGCGACGAACTGACTCCGGAAGGCTTTGTCACGAATCATGCAGGCGGTATTCTCGGCGGTATTTCCACGGGACAGGATATCGTGGTCACGATCGGGATTAAGCCGACGTCGAGTATCCGTGTGGCCCGCCGGTCTATCGATAAGCAGGGCAAGCAAGTGACGGTTGAAACGAATGGTCGCCATGATCCCTGTGTCGGCATCAGAGCGACGCCGATTGCCGAAGCGATGATGGCGCTGGTGTTGATGGACCATGCCTTACTCCATCGCGCACAGAACGCTGATGTGAAAACACCCACACCGAAGATTCCAGGTGCGCTGAATAAGCACACGTCTTCAAACAAGAAAAAAACTACGGCAAGGGTCAATCTCGACCCCGACGAAGCGTAGCGCTTCTCCAACTCATGCCTTCCCTCTCCTACGAAGGTCCCATCCTCGAAATCAAGAAGGCTACGGTCTATCGGGGGGATACCTGTGTCTTATCCGATTTCTCATTGTCTTTCCAAGCGGGTGAACATGTCGCCATCCTCGGTCCCAATGGCGCAGGGAAATCGACTTTCCTGAAATTACTGGCTGGCGAGGTCCACCCGGTCCCGCATGATGAGACTCATATCCGGCTCTTCGGCGAAGAACGGTGGAATGTCTGGGATGTTCGCAAGCGGTTGGGCATGGTGTCGCACGATCTTCAGCATCAGTACATGGAGAATGTGACTGGGCTGAAAGTCGTGCTGTCCGGATACTTTGCGAGCATAGGAACCTATGGGCACCAAGACTTTACCTATGCGGAGATTGCTTGCGCCCATATTTTGATGGAAGAGCTCGGTATCGGCTTCTTGACGGACAGGAGATATGGCGAGATGTCGACGGGAGAACAACGGCGCTGTCTACTGGCCCGTGCGCTTGCGCATGACCCGACAGTATTGGTGCTCGACGAACCCACCAGCGGACTCGATCTCACCGCGACGTTTCACTACCTGGACTTGGTGCGCGCGTATATGGAAAAGGGAAAGACAGTTCTGCTGGTGACGCACCACATCCACGAGATCCCGCCGGAAGTAGAGCGGGTCGTGCTCTTGAAGCAAGGGAAAATTCTACAGGATGGGGACAAACGCGCTGTCCTCACAGAAGCCAACCTCAGCCATCTGTTCGATTGTCCGGTAGCGTTGGCCCAAGCCAATGGCTGGTATCAAGCCTTGCCTGGGTGACGTACATTCTCACAGTTTGCAATACATAGCGGATTGGGGCCGCGCTATTTTTTCAGAAATCCGAAGAACATTCCGACCGCTGCTGCTCCGGTTGACGGAAGGTATCCGGAGAGGATGTGTTTGAGTCCTTGAGCACCCTGTTGTGTCGCCGCGATGGCGTGTCTGATCTGTGCTTCCACTGACGTCCAATCGAGATCGATCCAGCCTGTCTCTTCCAATACGGCGATGCCTGCCAGCAGTCCGCCTGTGATCAGGGCAGCCATTCTCAGAAATCGCCGGGATGCCCAGCCGATGAAAAATCCTGCCAGATAGCTGCCGCCGATGCCTGCTACAGCAGGCGATGAGAAGTTAGCTGCCCATGAGGTGAGACCTCCGGCAGTTGCGATGCCCGCGGCGATGACGGATTTGGCATTCCAGGGCGCGTCGGCGATAAAGGCCGCAAAGATTCCTTGTGAGGATGATTCATGAGACGGCTCTTGGTACTCATCCATATAGGCGCGCTATTGTTTTTGATAAAGACATCTAAGGGATGGAACCATATCCTCCTGTGCAGTGCAAGTCGTTTACCAGCATTCTACATGACGGTTTGTGGTGATATGGCGGAGTGCGCGAGGCAAGAGCGGGGAACGGGCAGGTTTCTCTTGTTTATTTTGTCTATTTGGTTGAACAGAACTGACAGCTGAAGCAGCTGAACCTGTTCCGCCAGTTTTGCTCCTCTTACTTGAATCGGAATCGACGATACAGGAAGGAGGAAATGTCCTGGTGGATCCCCTACGAAAGAGGGGGTGGGAATAGGTGTTTTTCTTCATGCCGGTTCTTGAGAAGTTCGAAGGCCGCAGAGCATACTGACGCACGTATCGTTTGTAGATTGTTGTATACGAGTCAGGCCGGCAGTTGATTACTACGATCACTGATCGCTCGTTACGGAGCATTTTCATGTCCAGATTTCTCCGATTAACATTCCGCCTCTCGGGCCGGGAACAGGTCATCTTTTACGCGATGATCGTTCTCACCATCGTCGCCTTGGTCTCTACGGCAATCTCTCATCAACGCACGACTGAAACTATGGTGGAAATCGCAAATTCAAATCGGGTCTGGGGTGACTACCTGGACTTGTTGTCCAAACTGGAGGTGCGTGCGGGAAATGTCAATGCGCCGGGGAACGATGTGTTTGACAGCCGGGACGTGTTCCTGGAACGGACTCGCTTCCGTAATCTGCAGGCCCAGTTCGATCTTGATCTGGATAGGCTGCAAGAAGCTATTGCGGTAGTGATGCCTAATAGAGACATGGTCGCAGACCAGGAGAGCCTCAAGGCCGTAGAAGAGATCGAGGGGCGCATGGCTCGATCGACCGAGATGATCTTTGAGCGACTCGAGTCAGGCGATCTGGCGGGCGGAGCAAGGACCATGGCGGAGATGGATAAACACTATGCGGATCTGCGGACGCAGTTACAGCAGATTGAGCTGAAATGGACCGATGTGAAGCGAGGGTATGCCGATCAGCAAATGGCGATCATTGGCTCCTTGAAGAATGTAAATGCTCTTGTCATGGCGGTGAATCTCCTGTTCATCCTCGGCCTGATCATCTCCGGCTACCGGATTTTCCACCGTTTGCGGGAATCGGAACGTGAGCTCACCGAAGCCCGGAATGAAGCCGTTCGTGCCAGCCAGGTGAAAGCGCGGTTCATCGCCAATATCAGCCATGAAATTCGCACACCCATGAACGGCATCATGGGTATGACCAGGCTTCTGTCCGATGCGGGGCTCACGCGGGAAGCTGCGCATTATGTCCAGACGATTAAGACATGCGGTAACACCCTGCTCGCATTGATCAACGACGTACTCCTGTTTTCGAAAATGGAATCCGAACGGGTCAGTCTTGATGTCCGGCCGTTTGATGTGCGGAGAGCGGTCAAAGATGTTCTGGAGCTCTTGTCTGTGGCGGCAAAGGAAAAGGGTTTGGCTCTGTCTTCTCGTTTGGACGAGAGCCTGCCACCTTGTCTGATGGGCGACGACATGCGGTTTCGCCAAGTACTGACCAATCTCGTGAGCAACGCGATCAAGTTTACGGATCGGGGCAGTGTCATCGTAGATGGATCGGCGACTTTGGTTGAAGGGAATCGGTATGACGTGCGTCTGGCCGTCACGGACTCGGGAATCGGTATTGCTCCGGAGGTGCAGGGTAAGTTGTTTCAGGCGTTCTACCAGGTCAGGGACGAACGGGCCGCAGCTTCGATGGGAGGAACCGGTCTGGGGTTGGCAATCTGCAAGGCGATTTGTACGGCCATGGGAGGCAGCATCCAGGTACAGAGCGAGATCGGGAGGGGGACAACGTTTCGCGTACGATTTCAGGCTGAAGGAGTTGAAGGCGTATCAATTGTCTCTCCGGAACGCGTGGCCCAGATCGAGGAAGATCTCGGAGAGCGACTTCCACTACAGATTCTGCTGGTAGAAGATAACCCGACAAACCAGTTTGTCACGGTGGAGTTTTTGGCCAAGTTCGGATACGGGGCAGATGTGGCTGCTAACGGCCAGAAAGCGCTGGAGATGATCGAACGGCGTCAGTACGATCTGATCTTTATGGACTGCCGTATGCCGGTCATGGATGGATTTGAAGCGACCAAGCGCATTCGCCAAACGCCGATCGGCGCACACCGGCCAGCGATTATTGCGCTGACTGCGAGCGCATTCGAGGACGACTATGCGAAATGTCTGGCAGTCGGGATGGACGATGTGCTGGCTAAGCCGGTCGATATCATTATGCTTCAACAAGCGCTGGTCAAGTGGGGAGGCGACAGAGGGAGGGGGGAGCCTGCTCGCGACCGGGCCGACCGCCGGTCGGCGGAGGCAGTGAACGGCGGTCCGATCGAAGTTGCGGTGCTGCTTAAGGAGTTTGCCGGCATGGAGCGCAGCCTTGCCTCAGGGATTGAATTATTCCTGCGCGATAGTCCTGGCATGCTTCTCCGCATTCATGATGCGCTGGAAGCCTGCGATACTGACGGGCTCTGTCACGCAGCGCATACCTTGAAGGGCACCGCAGCCATGTTCCGGGCTCCATCCATTGTCAGCCTCTGTCGGACCATTGAACGGTGCGGACTAGAAGGCTTGCTGGGTCAGGCAGCAGACCTGTCTCCGGCGCTTGAGTTAGAGCTGGAACGAGCGCACGAAGCTCTGGCACTCCTCAAGGTGCAATGCCAAACCATCTCAAGCGAACATCAAGTCGAGCGATAGCGTCTCACATAAACTTAAGGTAACCAAGCTCCAGTTTCCTCGGCTAAAGCTTTTCCCAGTGTGATCTGTAACGTTCCGCATATTCAAAACGCCCTTGCCCACATGACTCACGAGAGTTCGCCGAAAAATCGGTGAAGTTTCTCTGCAAGCCGGCACGTAAAGCCCAAGGGCAGGCACTCAGAGGGAAGGGTGTCCGTCCCCAACGATTCGGTAAAGGTCTGAGGGCGAGCTTGCCAGCTGAAGGTTTGGCGTAACAGCGGGTTGGCGATCGTAGAGAGGTACTGTGGAATAGGTTGGGCTACAGCCGGTTGTCCGCGAAGGTATCACAGACCTTAGGGTCGCCCGTTTCCAATCCTTTTCGGAGCCACGTCATGCGCTGTTCGGAGGAGCCGTGCGTCCAGCTCTCCGGCTGAACAGAGCCGCGAGACATTTTCTGGAGCCGGTCGTCCCCGATGGCTGAAGCCGCTCGAAGCCCTTCTTCAAAATCGCCCGGCTCGATCAGGTTCCGCTCACGCTTGGCGTGGTGGCCCCAGACGCCGGCGAAACAATCGGCCTGCAGTTCCATTCTTACCGACAAGGCATTTCCTTCTCGTTCAGAGGCCTGGCGCTGGAGGCGCGTCACCTTCTCTGCAATGCCCATCAGATTTTGCACGTGATGGCCCACCTCGTGGGCGATCACATAGGCCTGGGCGAAGTCGCCTGGCGCACCCAAGCGCTGGGACATTTCGTTGAAGAAGGAGAGATCCAAATACACTTTGTGATCCCTGGGGCAGTAGAAGGGGCCGACTGCGGACGATGTGGTCCCGCAAGCAGACTGGACTGCGCCGGTGAAGAGTACGAGTCGAGGATCTTCATAGCGCGGCCCAAGGAGTTGCCTCCAGGTGGTTTCTGTATCGGCGAGGACGACGGAGGCGAATTTGCCGAGTTGGTCGCCGGGGGCTCCGGTCGGTGCGGGTTCGGCAGATTCGGAGGGTGTGGATGAGTCGGTCATTTCCTGCACGCCGTTGAGCATGTTGAGGAGGGTCACGGGATTGATGCCGGTGAAATAGCTGACGGCGAGCACCAGCACGATGCCGCCGAGTCCCAGGCCTCCGACGCCTCCCACTCTGGCTGGTCCCATGCCTCGACGATCTTCAATGTTGTCGCTTTCTCGTTGTCCTTCCCAGCGCATGAGGATCTCCTGATAGGACGTGGTATCTCAAGTGGGCGAACCAGGCCGGCTTTTTCTCCATGGTCTGAATGAGTTTCTCGGCTTCTGCGCAGTGATCTTGAAGACTGATCACGTGATGCATCATAACCGAAGCAGGGAAGAGGGGAAAGGGCCAGGTTGAAAAGCTAGATTGAAGACGGAGGTGCCCACCTCATGTGAGCACCTCCGGAGGCAGACGACTATTTCGTCTCTGGGGTTGTCATCTCCAGTTGGCCGGCAATGCGTTTGAGGTCTTTGGGGTACAGCACGATCTCGATCCGCCGATTTGAAGCCCTGCCCTGTTCCGTCTCGTTCGAGGCGAGGGGGTGGGTATCGGCGTAGCCGACTGCGGAGAGGTGCTGGCGATCTACACCGCCCTGATCGATCAGGTAGCGCACCACGGTCGTGGCTCGCGCCGTTGAGAGTTCCCAGTTTGTCTTGAAGCGATCTTGCAACTTCGGGCTGATGTTCAAGTTGTCGGTGTGGCCTTCGATCCGAATTTGTTTGTCTGAGATCTTGTTGAGCACGTCACTGACCGGTTTCAAGACTTTCACGCCGGCCGGTTTTACCTGGGCCTGCCCGGAATCGAACAAGACCCGGTCCACCATGTTGATCGTCAGGCGATCGCGTACTTGCTGTATGGTAATATTGCCCTTGGAAATCTCGTCTTGCAGCGACTTGGACAGTTCTTCCTGTGTGCGAGTCAGGCGGTTGATCTCTTCTTCTTTTGCCAGTTTTGCCAGCCGTTCCTGCTCTAATGTTGCGGCAAGTTGTGATTGCTCCTGCTGTAGCTGCTCACGTTCTTTCGCGATACGAGAGGCGTTGTCCGCCAGTTCAGCAGCCTGTTTTTGGAGCCTGGCGATTTCTTCCTGCGATGAGGCATTCCCGCTCGTGAGCTTTTGTTCAAGATCGGTGATTTGACCGCGCACATTGCCCAGCTCGCTATTCAGCTGCCCTTTCTCCTTCTCTAGACCGTCCAGGCGAGATTGCAACTCGCTCGATCGCGCGGCGAGCGCTTCACGCTCTTTGGTCAATGAGACCGCCTGCTGTTCGGCTACTTTTCTCTGAGTCGCTTCCTGGTCCAGTTTCTGTTGCAGTTGTGCGGTCGCTTTCTTCGCGGCATCAAGCTCAGCAAGCGTTTTCGTGTGGGTTTCCGTGCTCACGCATCCCACCACCGCCACGGCACACAATATCGCCAATGCGGGGGCCCGAAGTGGCTTGATTCGATCAATCGAAATTTGCCTCATAATCGCCTCCTATCGATGATGGTGAACGGAACATTGGGCAGAGAAGCAAGCGCAATGCCCAATGAACAGGAAACGTGCATGAAAATAATTGCTTATTTCTCATTGCATTGAAAGGTAATTGTTGCTTGGCGCTCATGGTCAGCAGGAGAACTGGAGCATGCTGCCACAGGCACTGTAGGGTCTATCCTACAGCGCAGAAGTGAAGAGTCGATGAAACTGTATCTATAAGTAGGAAGTGTCATCTGAAGGGAAATGCCTGCATCTATACATTCAGCAAGGCTGGTCTTGGTATAGGACCGGCGCAGGACGGAGTTGTCCTGCGTTGTTCTGTTAATGGAGGTTGGATATAGTGGCCGATCGCTTGGCGAACGGCGCGATTTGGTCACGAACGGTCATGAGCCAGATGGGCTGGGTGAACCAGTTCCGAAGAAGTTAGATGATATGGTTTCTAGGTAATGCCGATACTTCGTACGATTGCTTTTAACAAACCCTATGGGGTCTTGCCCTGTTTTACCGACCCAGATGGGCGGAAGACCTTGGCGGACTATATCGATTTGCCTGGCGTCTATGCAGCCGGTCGTCTCGATTTGGATAGTGAAGGGCTCCTGCTTCTGACGTCGGACGGACGGTTGGCCTCTCACATCACAGACCCGCAGCATAAGCTGGCGAAAATCTATCTCGTGCAGATCGAACGCATCCCGAACGAGGAGGCGTTGGAGCAGCTGAGAACGGGCGTCGTCCTGAGTGGTAAGAAGACCAGACCTGCTGAAGTACGCCTACTGGCGAACCATCCGCAGTTGCCTGACCGCTCCGTGCCCATCCGTTTTCGCAAAACCGTGCTGACTGCCTGGGTGGAGATCACGTTGCGCGAGGGGATGAACCGACAGGTCCGGCGCATGACCGCCTCTGTGGGGCATCCGGCCTTGCGGCTTGTGAGGGTGGCGGTCGGGCCGGTTGTGCTGGGGGGGCTCCAGCCAGGCGAATGGCGGGAGTTGACTAGTAGCGAGATCGAGCAGATCTATTCTGCTGTTCGTCAATTATGAGCGCGACAGGCGCGACTCGCGAAGAGGAAACATCCGACCTGCCCCACTTTTCATGCGAGTCTCGCGAGAATAATCAGATACGGTTTACGAGGAACGCCCGTACAGCGATTTCGTGACGAATCGTCATAGATATAATGGAGTGTGAGGTCCGATGATCCAACCTGACTCTCGATGGGTAATCGTATTCGCCATTGGGCTGTTAATTGGTCTTGTTGGCTGTCAGACCGGAGGTGGGCGGACCCTGTACGGGGCATCCTGTTCGGAGATTGAACGGCAGATCGACCTTTCAGAGAGGATCGATACGCTCAACCGATTGGCCGATGCGTTTGAGCGGCGGTGCTATGAGACCGTGATTGTGCATGGCGAGAAGGCCAGGTCAGAGTTCCGGCACAAGACGTTCTCCCTTCTAAAGGAGACGACCAATGTCTTCATTCCGGAGGGTTCTTTCATCGATTACGTTTTGGAAAGTTATGAGCGCGGCTACCTGAGCCTTTTACTGGCGGCGAGCTACGCGAATGTGCAGAAACTGGAGGAGGCAAAGGTCGAACTCAGGCAGCTGGACCATGAGCTATTTACGCCGCTCTACAACTACGGCGAAGACCCGGTCAATCTGTTGCTATCCGCTGTGTTATGGGAGCGAGTGGGGGAGGTAAACGAGGCGCGCGTCGATTGGCTTCGATTGAGAGACCTCGACGTAATGTGGAAGGGCAAGCAGGATGCAGTTCGTATATTTGCAGCACGGCAGGTGGCTTGGATCGATGAGGGACAGGGGGGCAGCGAGCCGTGGCGCGTCTATGGGATCGGCCGATTTCCTGGACTGACGTGGGATCTGCAGTTTTTTGGATCCGCGAGCGGATATTTTTCCGTGAAGGCGAACGAGGAATTTCTTTCCGCCTGCCGATCCGACACTGGTGTGAGGTTGTCTACCAAAAGTTGGTTCGAGAAGGTGGCGATTCGCCATAGCCATGGGTATCACCCGCTCTTGAACGTACAGGCATGGATTCGATTGCCGATCGGTCTGACCTACAGTCTGGTTCCGTTGGCTGCAGGAGCCGGAGTCATGGTCGGAGGTTGCATGCTCGATGCGGTAGGCAAAGGTAATGGAGCGCTCTGTCAGTTGTCCATAATTGGAGGAGCGGCCATGATGCGCACCGCGCCGGCGGTGATGGAAGGTGCGCTACAGCCTGACCTGCGGCATTGGGAGTATGTACCGGCAGCGTTTGTCGTCACCAGAGCCTCAAAGCCCGAGCTGGAATCCTGCTTGCCGAAACGTGGCACCACCGTTCAGCGGCTGTGGTAGGGCGGGGTCGCCTACGCGCTCATTTTCGCGGGCGACGACGGCGTCTTTGGGGCTGATCGAGCGCTTGGCCCCAGTGGGAGAGAAACTTGGTGATGAAGGTATGTTCATGATCCGGCTCCACGGCCAACGGGGCCAGTGCAAGGGCGACGGCGAGCGAAATGTGATAGCCCACGGAGCGTGAGGCCAGCGCGCGCCGATAGGCGGGATGGGCTTGGTTGATCCAGACGGTGGATTCCACGAGCCGGCCCAGTTCCGAATCATCGGGTCGGTCCTCGAACTGAATCCCCAGTCCATATCTCATCGGAGCACGGGACGTCCATGACCAGGGAGCATGGTAGATGTTGAATCAGGAATCGTAGGTGTCGCGGGCTCGGTCGTTGCCGAGCATCCTGGTCGGTAGGTCGAGGGGGTGTTTGTGGCTGAGCTGGTTCAGTCTGATTCGGAGGCGGCAATTCGTCCGTCGATGGCATAGCCAGAACTGTAAGGGCTTCTGTTCCCGTTGATTGATCATTGTCTTGCCATCGATCGGCAGTCGCTTTTGGCCGCCGGCCCGGCGCTCGACGAGTGAGCCGAGTAATGGAAAATCGTCGGATAATTCTTCCAGCACTCGATCCAGATCTCGTTCCAGTGGGCGCATCACCCGTGATGAGGCGTCTGGAGTTCCTGTACGCGTATCGCCCCAGGCTTCCAGTTGTCGGGAGACGGCTTCCTGGATCGCTTTACGGTAAGCAAGATAGGCGGCCCCTCTGGCGCCAGTGCGGATGAAGTCCCCTTTGTTGAGCGTGAGCGAGGCGGCCAGGTCGGGGACTTCGATCAAGCCGTTGATCCGATCCGATTGTAACGACGTCACGCCCAACCAGTCCCATCCGCGTTTGATGACTTTGCCCAGAGTGCTGATCGCAACGCCGCGTTGATCTTCCGGTAGAGGCGCGGGATGGCGGGACAGATACCCCAAGGCCGAAGGTTTGCGCCGCCGGGCCAATCGAATGGTTAACGGGGCTTGTTCAGGCGCCGAGAGGGGATGCCGTTCCAACGATCGCCCATTGACGTCGAACGTAATCCCGGCTGGGTAATGGCCGGTCAGAAAGGAATCGAAGGGGGATTCCAGTAACGGCTGGAAATGTCGACGCATCACACCTTCGACAAACCCAGGGTCTATAAGAGGAGAAAGTGGGGTCTGCAACTTCAGCCGCACCGCAGTGCCCTGCTCACCGACCAGTCCGAGCGGGGGCACCCATTGCCAGGGCGCGCGATGGCGCGAGGCCAAGTGCCATCGCGTAGCCACGTGTGTGCTGCCGCGCTCTGGTTTCCGTGAATCACCTCTTCGCATACCAACAACCCCAGCTTGATGCCGACTCCAGCAAACCCGATGCCTTGGCCTCGTACTTTCGTGCTGGCGGCAATGTCGTGATACTGTCGCATCGCCTTCCGCTGCATGCCGGACCCGTTGTCTACGACGGTCAGCGTGGACTGCGCTGGGTCAGCCGTCATGGTGATTCGGCTGGCTCCTGAGTCCAGAGAGTTGGCAATGATTTCGGTGAGAATCGTTTCCGCGATGCTGTAGGGATAGGCATCCCGCAAGTCTTCCAACAGATGTTCAAGATCGACGCGGGTCTCGCCCATGTATTACTCCGTAAATCTGCTCTGTGCGGCGAAGGGACTGTAGACGGAGGCACAGGCGAAATCAAGGCGAGAGAGGCAAACTGAACCTTTTCCTGTGAGGCTGGAGCTGTGGCTGCGAATGTTGGATTGCAAGACCTGACACAACACGAGGGGGGAGCGGGTTGGCCCTCGTGTCTCCCGTGGCGACCATTCCGGGCGTGACCTCGTGGAATCCTTCCGGAATTCCCGCGGCCACGATCATGCGGTGCCTTAGCCCGCTACCATTATTCACGAAGACCACCGAGTTACGTCTGTGAAGAACGCGGGGCAGTCAGTTCCGGCTTTCCACTTCGGTCACGCCTCGGTGGGTCCCCGCCTCTCCGACGACGGGTGCCGACCCGCTCCCCCCTCGCGTCGGAAAGGAACTGCTTATGACACGGTCACCGGGATTGTTTCGTGTAGGTGGCTTAGGGCGGGAAAGGATTGGTGGGTTACCAGCACAGACCTTGCTGGCTCAGGCTGCTATTGGGATGGCCAAGTACAAGGTCAAGCAACGACCCCATCTCTTTACACATCTCTTTTCTCCCCAGAAACGCAATGGACGCGCCGGCCTTTGTCGCCAACGCCGCCAGATCGTTCCCCGCTGCCTTGAATTCAGCCAGGGCTATGGATTGTGCGTTTGCCAATGGGACTTTACCAACATATTGGTCTAGTAACCCAAGGGTGATTTCTATTGTGGCCATGGTTATTTCCTTATTGATGTGGGGGAGATATGGGGGATTGAACACGATAGATTGACGCGTAGAGGCCCATAGGACAAAACACGAATGCTATACCCGTCACCATCGACACGAGCAACAAACAGGTGGTCGACAGGATCGACGAGGAGAACAGTGCCGGAGTCAGCCAATCGTTGAGGTGCCCCCTGATACCAATCCCCCCCATTCACGAAGGAGTGGATCGGGAGTTCGTACCCAAACAAAAACAGTAACACTGCTCCGAAGGCTCCGAACCCCAGTCGTTGCTTGACTGAGGGTCCAGTCTCCCCAAATCGTTCACACAAGCCGCGGTACGAACTCCTGACGATTGTGTTTCACCAAGAACATGTAGGAGGCCCAGTACATCCCCAGCAGAAGAGTACTGGGGATTGCGTACAGGATCATCACTTGTGCGGGAAACGGACGCTCGCTGAGCCGCGCAGCGGTGTCGAGCGCACCGAGGGTGGGCTTGAGCTGCTCAATAAAGTTCAGCGCCCACAGGGGCGGTGTGGTCTGCAAGAGCGCGACCACGTACAGGCTGTACCAGAGTATTACATGGGCATAGACACTCACCTGGAGCGGGCGCAGCTGGGCAGACACCGTACGAGAAAGATCTGGATTCGTCACAGTCATGGGCATCCTACTGTGCGCGCATCATGGTCAGGGCTCGCGTGCAAATGCGCGAGCGGTTAACTCGGCGGCTTGGTCAACGATGGTTCCGTCTTTGCTCCATTGACCGTCGCCGGTCGAATATTCAAGAACACCTGCTGAGATGAAGAAACCGAGACATTCTACATTTCAGGCTCGGCGTAGCCCTTCACAATAATATACGCACGTCCAACGAGGGCCTTCTGATTCCTCAACTTTCCCAGAGGGAGTGGCCGAGGCTGCCCTTTACTGCGCGCATCGAACGAGCACAGCTTTATCGTGCGCGTTCTGCGAGCAAGAAGGGCACCTAGCCACTCCCTCTCTATCCTTTGTGCGCCTCCATGTAGGCCCGGAGGAGAGCATTAATCCGTGTCTGATAGCCAGGCCCCTTGGTCTTGAACCAATTCAGGACCTGACGATCCAATCGAATGGTGACGGCGGTCTTTGGTTCAGGAAGTCTCAGTGTGGCACACTTGAAGAAGGCCTTGCCTTGTTCTGGGATATCGGAGATATCTATCTCCCTGTTCTTGAGCGAATCAATCTTCCCCAGTTCGTTCGCGATCGCTTCTTGGTACGGTGGTTCTTCATGCCAGAGCGTTTCCTCAATAGTTGGATCTCGCACGATCAATACAGTCGCTGAAAGTCTGGTTTGCTCAATATGCGGACGATGTCGATTCGAGTGCCAGACCGTCTAAAGACGATGCGATAGTCTCCCGCTCGCAGACGATAAAGACGTTCCTTATAGCCTTGCAATTTCTTGATTCGCTTTCCATCCGGGACTGGATTGTTTGCGAGTCGGGAGCAGTCAGCGACGATTTGGGCGGCGATCTTCCTTGGGAACTCGTCGAGGTCGTCTTGCGCCTTCTCAGAGAGGAAGACCTGAGGAGTCACGCTTTCTTTGCTTTCCGCTTCGCACGCCGGTTCATGTATTCTGCCAATGGCATTGTGCGCCCTGCTCGAATGTCTTTCAATCCAGCCTCGATTTTCTTGCGGAGTTGCGGGCTGTACGCCAGCAACGCGTCCTCGATTTCATCTTCCGTGACTGGGACAAGCATGGCTGTGGGGCGTCCATGATTCGTGACCAAGACGGTATTCCCCATCTCGACGGT
>CAWAIH010000019.1:182500-184947 GCA_963781915.1 uncultured Nitrospiraceae bacterium
AACAGGTCAACATTCCTGTACCACTGTTATGACGTTATCAGCGAAGGGGGGACGCAGAAGGGTAGGCACCGCCGGGTCGCTGGAATGCCCGGTCCAAGCAGGTAGGCGGGTCTCGTAGGCAAATCCGCGAGGCCGTTAACGCCGAGATGTGATGGGGAGGCCGCAAGGCCATAAACGGACTGATCCCATGCTGCCGAGAAAAGCCTCGTAGCGAGTCATAATAGTGTCCGTACCGCAAACCGACACAGGTAGGCCGGTAGAATATACCAAGGGGCGTGAGAGAACACTCCCTAAGGAACTTTGCAATCTAGCCCCGTAACTTCGGGAGAAGGGGTGCCTCGCGTAGGTAAGGGTGTACAATCCAAGCCGAACGAGGTTGCAATAAAGTGGCTCTAGCGACTGTTTACCAAAAACACAGGACTCTGCGAACACGCAAGTGGACGTATAGGGTCTGACGCCTGCCCGGTGCTGGAAGGTTAACCGGAGGAGTTAGCCGCAAGGCAAAGCTTTGAAGGGAAGCCCCAGTAAACGGCGGCCGTAACTATAACGGTCCTAAGGTTCATCGCGAGCCCCTCCTGTCAGTAATGATAGGAAGTGCATCTGGCTATATGCTGGAATATCTGGAGAATCCGGTGGTACTCAATTCGAGTGACAATCCATCCGGTGCAGACAATCAGCAGGAAAGACTGAGTGCCGACTGGGTTGTTGGATTTGTCGATGGAGAAGGTTGTTTCTTCGTTGGCATCAACCGGCAACCGAGTATGAAGATCGGCTGGCAAGTTCTTCCCGAGTTCCGTGTGGTGCAGCACGAACGGGACGTGGCGATTCTAGAGCGGCTGCAAGAGTTTTTCGGAAGTGGTCAGGTCACCGTGAATCATGGTGATCGAAAGGAACTGCGAATCCGAGGACTCCAGCAGCTCACCGAAGTCGTCAGGTTCTTCAAGCAGCACCCACTGCGGACGGTAAAGCGATCAAGCTTTGAATGCTTTGCCGAGGTGATCGAACTCATGCAACATGGTGATCATCTCACAGAGGAAGGGTTAACCAGAATTCGGCAGATCATCAGCCGAATGAATCGCGGCGCACAGAATCCCCAGAGGCCATACGCCAGAACTCCGGTTGAAGCGACCGGAGGATGATATGGTCCGAGCTGCAGGGCGACCTGCAGAGGTGAGCGGAACTAGAAACGACTCACCCATCCTTTCCAAAGGATGTAACACGACTGAGCGAAATTCCTTGTCGGGTAAGTTCCGACCTGCATGAATGGCGTAACGACTGGAGCGCTGTCTCAGGGAGTGACTCAGCGAATTTGTTGTTCCGGTGAAGAAGCCGGGTGCCCGCAACTAGACGGAAAGACCCTGTGCACCTTTACTACAACTTGACATTGGATGTTGGAAGAAGCTGTGTAGGATAGGTGGGAGCCTATGAAACCTGGCCGCTAGGTCGGGCGGAGGCAACGTTGAAATACCACCCTGATTGTTCTGACATTCTAACTCGGTCCTGTCATCCAGGGCGAAGACAGTGTCTGGTGGGTAGTTTGACTGGGGCGGTCGCCTCCTAAAAAGTAACGGAGGCGCCCAAAGGTTCCCTCAGGCTGGTCGGTAATCAGCCGTCGAGTGTAAAGGCAAAAGGGAGCTTGACTGCGAGAGTGACAGCTCAAGCAGGGACGAAAGTCGGGCTTAGTGATCCGGTGGTTCTGTGTGGAAGGGCCATCGCTCAACGGATAAAAGGTACGCCGGGGATAACAGGCTGATCTCCCCCAAGAGTTCACATCGACGGGGAGGTTTGGCACCTCGATGTCGACTCATCGCATCCTGGGGCTGAAGCTGGTCCCAAGGGTTAGGCTGTTCGCCTATTAAAGCGGTACGAGAGTTGGGTTCAGAACGTCGTGAGACAGTTCGGTCCCTATCTGTTGTGGGCGGAGGAGAGTTGAGAGGGGCTTTCACTAGTACGAGAGGACTGTGAAGGACGGACCTCTGGTTTGCCGGTTGTCGCGCCAGCGGCAGTGCCGGGTAGCTATGTCCGGTAGCGATAATCGCTGAAAGCATCTAAGCGAGAAGCGTGCCTCAAGATAAGCTCTCCCGGGGTGTATGCCCCCTAAAGACCACTTGTAGACTACGAGTTTGATAGGCTGGGTGTGGAAGGCCAGTGATGGCTGTAGCTGACCAGTACTAATCGGTCGTGCGGTTTAACATCATCATCTTTGCTCCTGATAGACATGGTCTCACGCGCGTAAGAACACGCGAGTGTTGAGTTGAGAGTTTTGAGTGCGGGTTATTTCTACAATAACTCACAACCCAGAACTTCCAACTCAGAACTCGAAGGAAGTTCCCGGTGGCATTACCGGAGGGGCCACACCCGTTCCCATACCGAACACGGAAGTTAAGCCCTCCAAGGCCGATGATACTGCTGCTGTGAGGCAGTGGGAAAGTAGGACGCTGCCGGGT
>CAWAIH010000020.1:0-14161 GCA_963781915.1 uncultured Nitrospiraceae bacterium
TGAAAAGACAAATGTTGCGAGCCCACGCCTCACGTTTTACGTTTGACGTTCCACGCGTCACGGTTACCTCTTGAGATGGAATGGCACGTCGATCAGGATGACGCGATCTTTGAACAAGAGCGAGGCTTTCATGAGGAGGGCCCGCTGATTGTGCAGGACCCCGTGCCACCAGTGGGCCGGAAGAATTTCCGGAATCACGACGGTAACCCAGGTATCTGGTTCCTTTTCCAAGAGACCCTCGACGTATTCAAGGAAGGAACTTAGGACAGAACGGTACGGACAGGGTAATACTGTCAGCCGGACTCCACAGCCCCACTGCGCCCACTGGATTTGGTTGCGCGCCGTGGACTCGGCATCCACATCCACCATCACGGCCTGAATCTCGCCCGTCCGACTCCGTGCATAGTCGACGGCTCGTATGACCGCTTGATTGACGCCATTGATGGGGATGACGACGATATTGCGCCGTGGAGGTGGTGGCCGGTGATCGCGCGTGAGCGCGATCTGTTCCGAGACGGCCTTGTAGTGAGAGCGGATTGAGAGAAATAGCCAGACCAATAGGATAATGAGAAGAAAGACAATCCAGGCACCCTGCGTAAACTTGGTGCTGGCCAGGATAATGGTGGCAATGCCGGTCGTGACAGCGCCTACGCCGTTCACAATCAGTTTCGTTTGCCAATGAGGCCCCTTCTTGGTCAGCCATCGGCGCACCATGCCGGCTTGGGATAAGGTGAAAGAGATGAACACGCCGACGGCGTACAGCGGGATTAAGGCATGCGGGTCGCCGTGAAAGAGGATCAGGAGGAAACAGGCGAAGACTCCTAAAATAATGATTCCGTTCGAGAACACCAGGCGGTCGCCGAATGTCGCCATCTGACGGGGCATATAACCGTCGCGCGCCAGGATCGAAGCGAGATGGGGGAAGCCGGCAAAGGCGCTGTTGGCGGCAAGGACTAACAGCAGCATCGTCCCAATCTGGAGCGCGTAGTACAGAGTCCCGGTGCCAAAGGTGAGACGGGCTAATTGAGATACGACTGTCTCATCTATTTTGGGCAGGATGCCATGGTGCGAGGCCAGGAAGCTGATACCCATGAATAATCCTGCCAGAATCATGGACATGTAAATCATGGTGGTCGAGGCATTCTCGGACTCCGGTCGACGAAAGGTTTTTACGCCGTTCGAGATCACTTCCATTCCGGTTACGGCTGAACAGCCGGCGGCAAATGAGCGAAGGATCAAGAACAGCGTCAGATCTTCAACCGCCGTCTGGTGGTCCGGCGACACCGAGGTACCTTGTCCAAACAAGGCATGGATACTTCCGATCACCACCATAACCCCGAGGGCGCCGATGGCAAAGTAGACGGGGATAGCGAAGAATTTTCCCGACTCCCGCATACCGCGAAGATTCATGACGATAATGAAGACACTCGCGGCGAGCCCAAGGGCTTCACGGTATGCGAACAAACCTGGCACAGCTGAAGTCAGGGCTGCGATTCCTGCTGCCACGCTGACGGCCACAGTGAGAACATAGTCGATGATCAATGCCGCCGCGGCGATCAGTGCTGGCCGTTCCCCCAAGTTGGTGCGGGCGACAATGTAGGCTCCGCCTCCTTCCGGGTATTCGAAGACGATCTGGCGATAGGAAATGGTCAGGACGACGATGAGAAACAGAATCGCAAGGCTGATGGGAATGGACCAGGCAACGGCGGCAGTTCCCGCAAGGATCAGTACGAGCAAGATTTCTTCCGTGGCATAGGCCACAGAAGAAATCGCGTTTGAGGAAAAGACCGCGAGAGCGAGGGTTTTCGACAGCCGTTCGTGTGCTGCCTGAGCGCTTTTGAGTGGATCGCCAACCAGCCAACGCTTCAGAAGCATAGACCTCATTATCGCATATAAGTGGAGTCGCGCGCATCGAAGAAGAAGTTCTCAGGTGTCAGAGGCCGCACGCTGCATGCTCGTCTATGCGGTGCGGGACTTAGCGCGAGCGGACAGGCGGGCTGTATCAGCAACAGCAAGAGGTTATCGAGGGGGGTTGACAGCATATGTGAAGTTCAGTATCTTTCGCCTACTTATTGAAGATGCCCCCCTCTCTCAGATTTATCGGGGAGGTTTGGTATAACAGCAAATCATTTCTAAACCTGAGATTTTCGTATTGATTTAGATAGGCTAGTGGCTTTTTTACCACCATTTTAAGGAGGCCGGTCCATGTTCATACACAAGCTACGGGGTTGCGTGCTTACCCGCATGCTCGGCGCGATAGCGGCGATAGCCCTCATCGGGGTACCGCTCGCATCTGCAGAGAATCCCTCAAAGCCTGGACAGACGCCGTCGCAGCACGTCGGGATGAACCATCAGCTGCCTGGTTGGGCTGAGAAACTCAAAGGCCAGACAATCGTCGAGGATGCGATGAGCGGCAGGCCAGAACGTTCTGCGATGGTTGAACAACAGCATCAGCGGATCATGGAGCATATGGCCCAGGATCCTCAGATGCAGGGTGTTAACACTGGGATGTACAACACCTCCTCCATGATGCACCAGTATGGAGCAGGCGGTCAGGACCTGCTCCTTGTGTCCGATCCCCGAGTGGAACCGGTGGCGATGACCGGCGGAGGAAAGTGTCCTGCTACCGCTCCGGTGAAGCAGTACAATATCTCCACGATCAACGTCGAGATCACCCTCAACCAGTGGCTCGATTTCTATCCCGGCTACATGTACGTGCTGGATGAGAATGTGGATAAGGTGCGCGCCGAAGAAGCCAAGAACAAGGAAGCGCGCGACAAGGAAGGGTTCGATCCAGGCGCTGTGATTCCAGGCGTGCAGGCCCAGTGGATTCAGCCCCTCGTCTTCCGCGGAAACCAGGGCGACTGTATCAAGATCAAGCTCTCAAACAAGCTGGAAGAAGGTGGCGGACCAGTCAGCCTGCATATTCACGGGTCGAGCATGGTGGTCAGTGCCACCGGCGCTGCAGCAACGACGACCAACTCCGACTCTGTCGTTGAAGAGAAGAAAATCGGCGAGTTCGAATGGTATCTCCATCCGAACATTCAGGAAGGTGTCCGTCAATTCCATACCTATGCCCAAGATCGTGAGTTGACGGTGATGGGCTTGTTTGGCGCGTTTGTCGTCGAGCCGCGTGGATCGAGCTATCTCGAGCCGCTTGGCGCAGGCGATCCCACGCCGGCCTCCAGCGGTTGGCAGACCATCATTAAAAACGGGACCGGCCCGGACTTCCGCGAGTTTGTGCTGATCTATCATGAAATCGGCGATGAGGCCTTCCGCCCGCTCAATAAGAAGGGCGACTTTCTACCGCAGCGTGATCCATTGACCGATACCTATCGTCCAGGCGGCCGTGCAATCAACTATCGCAGCGAACCGTTCGGCATCAACAATATGCATTTGCAGCACGAGTACTTTGGGTTCGAAGACGAGTCGATGGGCTATAGCTCCTATACGTTCGGCGATCCTTCGCCGACAATTCCTCGTTCCTACATCGGAGATCCGGCCAAGTTCCGCCTGGTGCATGGTGGGTCGGAAGTCTTCCACTCGCACCATCCGCATGGTGGAACCATTCGGTGGCCACGCAGCCCCCGGGCGATCGACGATATGAATCTGTGGGCGACAGCAGGGAATGGTCCGGTAAAGTATCCCGTGATTCGCATGAAGTCAGACCGGGTTGACGTCGAAGTCATCGGCCCTTCCGAAGCCCTCGACCTTGAGACGGAGTGCGGTTCCGGCCTCTGCCAGCAGTTGGCTGGTGACTTCCTCTTCCATTGCCATGTCGCGCATCATTATGTGTCTGGTATGTGGGGTTACTGGCGTGTGTATAACACGATCCAGCAGGGAGATTTGCGGAACGACGTAATGCCGGATCTGCGCGAGCTGCCGGACCGCAAGGGCCGGATCAGGGTTCCAATCTCGTCGGACAAGCTCGTCGGCCAGACAGTCGATTGGTTCGGCAAAGCATTTATGATCATCGGCAAAGGCAAGACCAACTGGACCACCAACCCTGCCGTCATCACGTTAAAGGATTGGGTAGAGATGCAGTTGCCCACGATGGGCAAGCCTGGCCACAAGGATGATGAGAAGGGCCAGCTTGTGTCCTACGATGCTACGGTGTTGGATTGGGCATGGGAGGGGAATCGTGCGATGAGCGAGAAGGAGAGCACGACGGACAATCCCAAATACAAGTCGACCCATCCCGGCAAGCGGCATCCGATCATGTTTGAGCCGTTGACCGGCAAGGTGGCCTGGCCTCACCTGACGCCGCACTTCGGCAAGCGAGTGATGTTTTCTCCGAATCACTCCGGTGCACCGTGGCTGGAGATGATCCGCCGAGAGACGAATGGAGATGAGAGCAATGACCAGGCGAAGCCGGGAGAGAATGGCATCTGGAGTCTCTGTCCGGAGAACGCCGGACGGAAGGAATTCAATGTCCACTTCATCAAGGTGCCGATCAAGATCGCCAAGGCCCAGGGTAAAGAGCCGCCGGTGATTGACCCAAACGGGTTGATCTATGTGCTCCATGAAGAAGAGGCAGCCATCCGTGCGAACGACGATTTGAAATATCCCTTAGTCGTCCGCGGTAACATCTACGATTGTGTGGACTGGACGCTGACCAGCGAATGGGACGACGACGACTATACGAACTTCCAGTCGTCGAAGATCAATACCCACTGGCATTTCCTCCAGTTCGATAACCAAGCATCGGACGGAGTGATCACCGGTTTCTCCTATGAACAGTCGGTCCGCCCCTTCACGATGCTGGAGAAGAAGAACAAAAAAGGGTTGCCTCTCCCGATGAATACGGTCTTGACCTCGCAGATGAAAAGGGGGGCAACCTCGATCACCGTAAAGAATGCAGGCCAGTACCACGTCGGCACGTTGATACTCGTCGGCGCTGATAACGTGAAGGGTAACGAAATTTCCCGTATCAAGGGGATCAACGGTAACACGATCACCTTGACCAAGGGATTGAAGAACGATCACCCGGCGAATGATATCGTGACGGTGGAGTTTGTACGGCAGCGATTCTGGGTCGATGCGGACGTGGGCACCGTGTTCTGGCATGACCACGCATTCGGCGCGACCACTTGGCCGCATGGCGGCTTCGGAACCTTTATCGCCGAACCAGTAGGATCCACGTATCACGATCCGAAGACCGGGAAGGCGATCCGGAGTGGTCCGGTCGCGGACATTCGTACGGTTGAGCCGGTCGGCTTTGGGGTGAACAACAGCTTCCGTGAATTGATGGTGCAAGTGCACGATACTGTGCCGCACACCGTCAACATTGTAACGGCCGGCAATCCCCCTGGGCAGCCGATCGAAGTGGCGCTTGAGGCAGGGAAAACCGTGTCGTTCATGATGCCGGAGAAGCTCTATATGACGCCGATGCCGTTCCTGAACGGTGGAACCCATACGACCGGGAGTGGGTTAAATTTCCGTGCCGGTCCTATCGCTCAGCGGTTGGCCACCAACCCTGACGTATCCCAGGCGTTCAACAGCCAGATCCATGGTGATCCCTACACACCGCTCCTGAGGGCATATGTCGGAGATACAATGGTGTTCCGGTTGTTGCATACGTTGATGAACGAAACGATGACCTGGACCCTTGCCGGTCATACCTTCCTGAGCGAGCGTTATGCAGGCGATGCGAACCGGAAAAATTCAATGCACGTCGGGATTGCGGAGCGCTACGACCTTGTAGTGCCTCAAGCTGGCGGACCACGGTTGCAAGCAGGTGACTATATCCACTTCAACGGGCGATCCTCGAAGTTTTCTGAAGGGGCCTGGGGTATTCTCCGCGTCTATGACAAGGAGCAGGCTGATTTGAAGAAGCTCCCGGCCGGTTTCTCCATTAAGGGCGATATTCCCACGCCAGTCCCGGTCTGTCCGGCTGACGCGCCAGTGAAGAGCTTCAATGTCAATGCTCTGGATTATCCGTCCATGAAGTTCAACGCGAAGGCCCCAGACGCCATCGAGGTGGATTTCGAGCGGACGATCCAAATCAGTAATCCTGAAGCGAAGATCTATGCCTTAGAGGAGGACACGGCGAAGGTGGCTAGCGGTGCGCATCCGATGCCCCTTACGCTTCGTGTGAATATCGGCGATTGCGTCAAGGTCAATCTGAAGAACAAGATGAAGGAGGGAAAGGCCTCCTTCTCCGCGATTGGGCTGGCTTTCGATCCCAAGGATTCGATGGGCGCCAATATCGGTAACAACCCCGGCGATCAGACGATCGCTCCTGGCGCAGAGCGGACCTATACCTACTACGCGGATCCGTTCAATGGTGAAACCACGTCGCTGGTGTGGGATTGGGGCAATGTAATGACGAATCCACGCAATGGTTTGTTTGGAGCCGTCGTGGTCGGTCCAAAGGGATCCAAGTATCGGGACCCGAAGACCGGCGCCGATCTGACCCACAAAAACGCCTGGGCCGCCGACGTGATTATCGATCGTTCGGTCCCCGGCAACGAGACGCGGGCCAATTATCGTGACGTGGCTCTATTCTTTCAAGACGAAGACAACATCATCGGCACTAGCTTTATGCCCTATGTGCAAAACGTGGCGGGTCTGACCGGCGTTAACTATCGGTCGGAGCCGTACAAGTATCGTGAGGAACAGGGTTGCTCTCTGGGCAAGATGTTCCAGCCTTGTAAGGCTGACAAGCCGGAAGACCCAGCCACACCGCTCATCGAGGCGCATACAGGCGATCCGGTGCGTATTCATGTGATTGGGGCGAGCAATGAGCAGAACGGAATGTTCAGCGTCGAAAAGCACGAGTGGCCGATCGAGCCCTTCATGCGCGGTGCGGACCTGATCAGCGTAGTCGAATTCGCTGGGTCGGAAGTACTCGATGCGTTCCTGCCCTCAGCTGGAGGACCGTACCGTCTGCCTGGCGACTATGTATATAGCAACCAGCGGTTGCCCTATTCCCAGTCCGGCCAGTGGGGTTATGTGCGTGTGTTGCCGGCAGGCGATACGCGCTTGCTGCCTCTCACCGGCGCCGGTGCTGGCATGAAGAGCGCATCGGTCGAGCAACCGGTGCAGGTCATCCCGGTCGCAGCGAAGTAAGATTGATCCTCCTGCCGCGCGCAGGATGTAGCGAATCAGGAGAAGGGGGGGGCGCCATGGCTTCCCCCTTTTTCTTTGGTACAGCCTTTTGATAGGATGCTAAATGTCCGGCTTGTTTAGAAAAAGGAATCGCGGAGAATTCACGAAGGTGCCGTTGTTCGTTTTCTTCGGATGGATGATGCTGGGCCTTTCTGTTGCCTGGGCCTATGAAGAAATTCAGGTCGTAGACGGAGGAACCATCGCCGGTAAGGTGACCATCACGGAGGGGACACCGATTCCCAAAGGGTTCAACCTGATCACGTTTCCCGATCCGGTCTATTGCGGTCGGATTTCCACTGGAACAGGTTGGCGCATTCTTCAAGAGTTTTCTGTCGCAGCAGACGGAGGGCTGAAGGACACGGTCGTCCTGTTGGTGGATGCGAAGAAGGGGAAGCCCTTTACATTCGAGCCGCCGACGATTGAAGCGAGGGACTGCCGGTTTCTTCCGTTTGTCAATGTGGTCAAGGATCGCTCGGAGGTGAAAGTCGTGAATCTGGACCCAGTGTTTCACGATATCCAGGCCTACGAAACGTCGCATCTCGGCCCCCGAGTACTGTTCAATACACCGTTGCCCATGAACCCGCACCACAAGCGCAATGTCGGGTCCGATAGTCACGAACACCTGGCGGGCCAGCCGATGAAGGAAGTCATTCGTATGACGAAAGACCGTCGGATTTTTGTCATGCAATGCGGCTTCCATGCCTATATGGAAAGCTGGGGGATGGCCGTCGATAACCCATATTTCGCCATCACGAAGGCCGATGGAACCTTCTCGCTTCGTGACGTGCCTCCAGGGGACTACACCTTGATGGCGTGGCATCCAGGGGTGGGCAGGATGACGGAAAAGAAAGTGACGGTTCCGGCGAAGCAGATGGTCAAGAGCTGACTTTGTCATTGAGTCTCCAAAGGGACGGCGTTCCGCCCATGAGATCGAGGAGAATCCGCACTTTGGACTGGGTTCACTGGGAAAATCCGTCGATATCAGACCAACTCTGGAATTGCAGAAGCCGTGAGGCGTCAACCGGGAAAGGCAAATCCATGAAAACGTGGCTCAGAGACTTCATAATGGCCGCAGGTATGATCGGGGCCATAACGGTCGTTGCGGAATCGTCGTTCGCTTACGACGTCATTGAGGTGCAGCACGGAGGGACAGTTGAAGGGACGATTAGGCTGGATGGCGCAGTGCCGGAGCCCAAAGGCTTCAACCTGATCACGTTTCCCGATCCAGCCTACTGTGGACGTATTTCCAATGGGCGAGGTTGGCGACTCCTTCGTGATTTCGTGGTGAATCAGCATGGTGGGTTAAAGGATGCTCTTGTCCTGCTGGAAGGCGTTGATGCGGGCAAACCATTCGAACTATCCGTTCCCCTGATTGAAGCGAGGGATTGCCAGTTCGCCCCCTTCATGACCGTCGTTCGGAACGGTCATGCGGTGGAAGTCATCAACATGGATCCGGTCATGCACGATATCCAAGGTTACGAGACCTCGATCGAAGCCGGCGCGCGCGTGTTATTCAATACGCCCTTGGTGATGAATCATCAGCACCACCGCGGCGACCTCCATGCGATACACAATCATGCACCGGGTAAGTCATTGGTCGGGCCACTCTATTTGAACAAAGGACGGCGAACGTTCTATATGCAATGCGGCTTTCACGCCTACATGGAAAGTTGGGCGATGGCCGTCAACAATCCTTACTACGCGCTAACCAATGAGAACGGAACATTCTCTATCGAGAATGTTCCGCCCGGCACCTATCAGTTGGTGGTCTGGCACCCTCAGACCGGCCCTGGCGTCACCAAGATGGTCACGATTCAGCCGGACGGTAAGCTGCTCGAACATCTCTCTCTCCCTGCTCCAAAAGGGAACCGTTCCGCCTTCAAGGTGATGGATAATCCCCGCTTCGGTCCAGACACGTTGGGATATTCAGTCGATATCCAGCCAATCGTCGAGCATCAGCACTGAACGTCCATGTCATTTTTTGCAGGTGAGACGGCCTCCAGATGGGGGCTCTACCTCGGGCTCGTTTTGTGGGTGGGGGAGGAAGATTTGCCGTGCTATGCGGCGACTGATGAGCGGAGCCATTCCGTCAGTCGAGTTCTCCGGTTCGCTGGTGAAGACCGTCAAGGGGCGACAATACCATGCGCATGTGTTTGCGAAGGGAGACCGTTTGCGGTTGGAGTACACGTATGCCATTCGAACCGAGCGCGGGTATGCGGCAATCGAAATCATCCGCTTGGATAAATCCGAGACCTGGTATCTGCTGGCGCAACAGAAAGAACTCTTGGTGACAGGGCTGGATCCGGATGATCTGCTCCCGATCCGCCCCCCGTTGCCGGGGGAGCGAGATCGAATTCTGATCGGGGATGCGACGACGGCTGGTCGTACAACCCAACTCTTCGAAGTTCAGACGGACCATCATGGTCGAGTCGAGCGATTTTACGAATGGGTAGATCTGGACACAGGAGTGGTCTTGAAACTCGTCAGCCGGGACCGGGAATGGGCGTTTGAGTATGAACGGTTCAGACTGTCGCCTCAGCCGGCCTATTATTTTGAAGAGCCACCAGGATACAAAAAACGCTTGTCGGTGCCTGTGCCGCAAGGACGAGGGTAGAAAGACGATGAGGGAAATGGTCATGCGCAGCCGTTCGTATCGTTGGAATCTGCTGGCCGCAGTTGCGGTGGTCTGGTTCTCTCTGTGGAGTGGAACAGATCAGTTGCTGCTGGCTGCAGGGACCCTATCTGTCCAGAAAGAAACGCAAGAGGCGTTCGACAAGCAACAGTACGAACAGGTGCTTGAGCAATTGGCCAAGCTGGAGAAGGAACAGGGTGCCGCTCCAGACGTTCGCCGTCTGAAGATCCGTTCTTTTCTCAAGCTCGGTAACCCCAAGGATGCACTCGACGAGTATGACAAATTGGAATCGGTGCTGAAGCAAGATGAGGAGCCTCTCCTCCGAGAGGTGGCACTGGGGTTCATCGTCGTCATGCTGAAGGACATGCGTGAGCAAATGCGCGGGGCCGCCTACACGGCGCTCAAAGAGGTGGACTCGGACGACGTTATTCCCTATTTTGAGGATGGCCTGAGTGATGGGTCTGGACCAGTTCGAGTCCTTGCTGTCGAAGGGCTCGGCCGATCCGAGGCGGGGCGGAAATCAGCGAAATTACGTGCGGCGATCGAAGATCAAGCAGGATTGGTGAAGGCGCGCGTGGTGAAAGCGCTTGGCCGAACGGGAGATCCAGGAGTCATGTCGTTAGTCGAATCAGCCGCAAAGGACGAGCTCACCACGGTTCGTATTGCGGCCTATGGCGCATTGATCAGGCTTGGCAAGAAAGAGGTGTGGGCCGAATTGCAGCGGGCTGCAGCGTCACCGAACCCGGAAGATCGAGCCGATGCGATTCGTACGATAGTGGAATTGAAAGACCTGCGCGGCGTTTCTGTCATGATGGAATCCTTGACGTACAAGCAGCCCTCAGTTCGTGGGACTGCAGCCAGGGGCCTCGGGCATCTCGGGCACAAAGAAGCGCGAGGACAAATTGAGCAGTTACTGAAAGATCCCGTGCCCGCCGTCCGTGAATCTGCAGCTACGGGTCTGGCAGAATTGGGAGGAACGGAATCGGTGCCAGCGCTCAATCAGGCGCTCAGAGATGGCCACTTTACCGTGCGTGCCTCAGCGATTGCTGCGTTGCTCCAGCTCGGCCAGCCCTACGCGACGGTGGCCGCCACCGCACAATCGCTGGCCCAACAGAACGATATGGCCATGCGTGCTTCCGTGGCCTATGCCCTTGGGAAGGCGACCCAAGCCTAATGCTCCCGGTGCGATCTCCCTATTAACGAGCTTGACGGCTGATCCTCTCCCCGGTCCGAAGATTGTGGCGCTTCGATCCCTCGGGCATCTGGGGGACCGTGAGCTTGTCCCTCTCATGAAGGAGGCGCTTCGCGACACGAATGAGGCTGTGCGGGCCACCGCGGCAGGGGCGTTGCTTCATCTTCTTCAACAGAAAAAATAGGCCCTATCTTTGTACGGGCATTCGACAACCGAAGAGGGGCATACAGGACTCCCGCATTCTCGACTTACCCAACGAACATGGCGGAATTTCTATCTCTGGATTTGGGTCGTCATTACCAGAAGAAAGTGAGCATGGGGCTATGGTAGGATTTCCCACCATGCGCCGGATCGGTCTCGTGTTCTTGATTGGGTGCGCTCTGCTGCTCGTTGGCTTGCAGGTCTGGGCATTGGAGTTTACCGCCGATCAAGTGACGAAGATCGATGGCCGAACGCACAAGGCCAACATCTATTACCGCGATACGATGTGGCGCATCGAGCACCAGACGACGGGGCCGGTCAACGTGAGTATCGTGCGCAAGGACAAGCAGGTTGTCTGGTTACTGCTCTCGCGGATGAAACACTTCAAAACGATGCCCTATGGTCCGGAGCAGGATCTCCAAGTGAAGGAAAAGCTGGACGGAGAAGTGTCGCGGCAGGAGATCGGCACGGAAGTGCGCGAGGGGCATCCGACGATCCTCTACGAAGTCACGACGAAGCAAGGGGAGCAGGTCGAGGTGTACTATCAGTGGGTGGCCACGGATATTCACTTTCCGATGAAGTTGGCGAGGAAAGATGGGAGCTGGATCGTGGAGTACCAGCATGTGAAGCTGCGGTCGGTCTCAGACTACCTCTTCAACCTGCCGGTTAACTTTCAGCCATTGGAAGATTTCTAGAAATAAGAAACGCCGGACCCTGTCGGGCCGAGCATGCAGCACAACAAGGAGGACGTGACGTGCGAGTATTCGGAATCATCGCGGGCGTAGTGGTAACAGGACTGATGGCCATGGGCGGATTCGTTTATGCACTGGACGTAGCCGATGTCATTCGAGAATGGACTCCTGAAGGAAAGAAACTCGCCGCCCAGCGGGTGAAGCTGTCGGCTCACGACGAGATGGTCCTGATTCCGGCCGGTTCATTCATCATGGGGAGTGACAGGAAGATGGACCGCAACGCCTATCCGGCGGAGTTCCCCCAACGAAAGGTTTATCTGGACGCCTACGAGATCGACAAGTTCGAAGTGACCACCGTGCAATTCCTGAAGTTTGTCCTCGCCAAGGATCTTCCGCCACTGATCGATTGGCAATATGACGGTGGTAACTTTCAGGAGACTATGGTTAATCATCCTGTCATGCACGTGTCGTGGGCTGATGCCGATGCCTACTGCACGTGGGCGGGCAAGCGCCTTCCGACCGAAGCCGAATGGGAAAAGGCGGCACGCGGAGAGGACGGGCGGATCTATCCCTGGGGCAATCAGCCGGCCGGCCTGTCTCGTTCGAACTTCGGCCGTACCGGTTTGTCCGGCCCGGTACGCGATCGTCCTGAACGGCTCCTGCTCTATCCACCCATCATTTCCGTGGATAAGTACGATAATGCGGTGAGTCCTTACGGCTTGTTCCAGATGGCCGGTAATGTGGCTGAGTGGGTGGCCGATTGGTATGACCAAAAATATTACGCGGCTGCGCCGGAAAAGAATCCCAAGGGACCGGAGCAAGGGACCCAGCGAAGCTTCCGTGGCGGTGGCTGGATTGACAGCACGCCGAGTGTGCGAACCGCGCAACGTAATGGAACCGATCCAAACACCAAGATGAATTGGATGGGGTTCCGCTGCGCGAAGGATGTGAAGGAAGTAGCGGGTGTCCAGAGCTGATGTCCTATACCGCTTGGAGTGACCTTTTCCGGTTCCGGCGGGTGGCAGCTCTCGGAAATTCCCTCGAGGCGTCGGTTGGTGGAAAAGCATCTAGCAGGTTTCGCAGGATGCTGAAAAGCCCTGCCAGCAGGGTTTCCGGCAACCATGAAGCGTATTTCGAAGTGATATCCCTTGTCTGAGAGACTCATTCTTTTTTGCCGTACTAGGAGGACTCACTTCATGCCTGCCTGCGTCACACAATGGACTCGACCCCGGCCTGTCCCGGACCTCATCGCCGGTTCCCTGTTGGTCCTGACTCTCATGAGCCTCATCCCAGCCTCACTCGCTGGGGCACAAGGAGGCAAGACGGAGGTGTTCCCGGTGCAGAAAGCTGCGCCAGCAACGGTCTTTATCGAGGCCTCCGGAAGCGAAACTGATTTACGGCGTCAATTGCGGGTTAAAAACGGCGTGTCTCAACTCAGTGCCTCTACCTCGGTGATCCGCTTCTCGGTCGCACCGACAGGGAGCTTTGGATTTATTCCCCCCAAACTTCTGGCAATGGCTTTAATCACGCTGAGTCCTGATCTCACGATCGAACAGGTGCCGCCCGTCTCCAATGCGTTTGAGATCCATAAACTCGCTGACGGAAGCGGAATGCTGGTAGGATTCGTGGAGGCCAGCCTGAAGCCTCAGTTGACGGCGAGTGAGCGGCCGAAGAATGTCAGACTCGGACTCTATTCCAATCCCTCGGATAAGGCTCCGCATATCGTTGCGGTACCCTTGATCAAACTGGTCGTCGATCGGATGCCGATCCGACTCAATTCCAATGAACCAGGCAGCGCCGTTCTCCTCGATATGGATTTGCAGGGCACTGCCAATCGAACCTCCTCTCAAACTGGACCCTAGGAGAATGCTTAGAAAAAAATCGTTCTTCTCACCCATCTAACCCAGGTATGCCGAGAGACGCATTTCCTTGCTCATGGTCCTGAGATCTGCCCATTTCTGCCCCATCTTCCTGTGATAACTGTCCATTAAATTAGACAGCCCATCTGATTGAAATTGCAGCGCTGACGACTTAGCCCTGCTCATGACTGTCTAGTTTTGTGGAAATTTGACCGACGCACGCCTGTCGGTTTCATCCGACCCTCGATTGCGAATCGCCAGGACTGATACGGAGTAAACAGCTTATTTCTGTCGGTATCTGTACCGGGGCATGTAAGTTGCGGATACGTGTGATCGCTGGTGAAGGTCTGGGTGATTAGGACCGGCCTCCGAATGACCCTCTTCTCCGCAAGGAGGAAGCCTTCACCAGCTCTAATCCAACATTGCTGATTGGGTCATTAATCACTGTTTCATTGGAAGAAGGCCGATAGGGTGA
>CAWAIH010000021.1:0-7892 GCA_963781915.1 uncultured Nitrospiraceae bacterium
GGCGGCTTCGGCATGGGACGCCGCGGTGAGGGCAAGGGTAAGCAGGATGACTGAAAGGCTCCCACGAGATATCACCACGATCATCTCCATGTGAATGGCTATCCGGAAGACGCGTTACAATACCACAAGCCGCGTGGTTGCGCAGACCCTTGAGACTTATGATCGAGAGGTGCGGCTCTTCCTCACGCGCTGGGGAAAACGGCGATACAAGCGTCCGGCCCTGTTAGTTGATTGGCTGGCGCTGTTGCCTCCACGGGCTGTCCTCCTCGATCTTGGCTGCGGGGGTGGGCAGGATGCGCGCTACCTCAAGGCCGCAGGCTACTGTGTCATCGGGCTGGATTGCACACTGCCCCTGCTTCGCTTCGGGAAGACACGTGCTCCATCCCTGCCGCTCGTCCTCGCTGATATGCGATCTCTTCCAGTTCGTTCCGGTAGCCTGGACGGCATCTGGGCGGCGGCGTCACTGATGCATCTGCCGAAGCCGGCAGCATTCCAGGTGCTGAGGGAACTCCATCGCCTAGCGGGATCGGGCGGGTTGTTGGCGGCGACCCTTACCTATGGAACCAGAAGCCGAATCCTGGAACGGGGATGGATTCCTGGCCGCTACTTTGCGCGGTGGAGAAAAACTGAATTGGCGAGCGCGTTGCGTAGAGCCGGGTGGGAGATTGTGACGCTAAAAGTCGTGACCAATCAAGAACGGAAAGGCCGGTGGTTGAATCTGTTGGCTCGACGTCCTCCCGTGGAATCAATAAGGCGCGGCAGAGTGGATGATGAGATTTGAGTTTACCTTTCCAAGCGCTGAGCTTTTCAGTACCATAGGTTCAAAGAGGGCTTGTTGATGAGTAAGGTGCCGCCACCAATGGATCATGCCGAATGGCTATCACGGTTTGTCGAGGCCCATGGCGGGGTGTCGGGAACGATCCATCTGCTTGAAGGAGAAATCCTGATGCTCTCGGCGGCGCTCAATATTCCTCCGCATGTCCGTAAGTTGGTCGAGGAGATTCCTCGGGGGAAGGGCATGGCCGGCCTAGCATGGGAGCGTGATGAGCCAGTTTTGACTTGTAACCTCAAGGAAGATAACTCCGGCAATGTTCGCCCAGGTGCCAAGGCGGTGAATGCAGGGTCAGGGGTTGCGTTGCCGGTTCGAGATAGTCAACAAAAGATTCGGGCTATCGTAGGAATTGCCTACAAGGATCCTCAGGATCTCTCGCAAGCCGAAATCCACACCCTCTTGAGTCACGCAGCCACGCTTCCGTGAAGTGTGCAGGACATTGAACGCACCAACGCGCCTCTATTACGAACTGATCTGTCGTCACTGCACTCCCACATCGAGGCAGTGGTGGAATGACATACTTGCGAATATTACGTCGCCGTTTCGGCGGGAGGAGTTTGATAAAGCCTATACAAGAGCTGCTCGAAAGCTCGGTGGCGCGTCGTTGGAACTTGATCCAGACGAAGTTCGCGCACTCTCTTCGTCCGGTCTCCCGCTCTTTCAGGGGCATGCGCTTCACGAATTGGGGCGAACGGTTCTCCTGTTATGCGCAACGGAATACCTGGCTCTGAATGAACAGGCCGAATGGATCGAGGCCCTGTATGCGCGAGGCGACAATGCAGAACGCGAGGCGCTGTTGCATGCCCTGCCGCTTCTGCCGGAGCCGGATCGTTTTCTCTCGACCGCAGTGGAGGCCTGCCGTTCGAACGTGCAGACAGTCTTTGAAGCGATCGCCTGCGAGAATCCCTATCCCGCTCGTCATTTTCCGGAGTTGAGCTTTAACCAGATGGTGATGAAAGCGATTTTTATCGGCGTTCCCCTGCAGCGGATTGTAGGGCTGCCTCCCAGAATTGCACCTGTTCTTGTGAGGATGGCAAAGGACTATGTGCAGGAGCGGACCGCTGCCGGACGTCCTGTGCCCGACGATATTCAACTCATCACGAGTGGAGGGTAGCGCGCGATGATGCTTTTTGATCCGCACATTCATATGACGTCCCGTACGACAGACGACTATGCCGCGATGGCGGATGCAGGGATTGGGGCGATCGTGGAGCCGGCCTTCTGGGTCGGCCAGCCTCGCACACACGTCGGGACCTTTGAAGACTACTTTCTGTCTCTGCTGGGCTGGGAACGTTTCCGAGCAAGCCAGTTCGGGGTTCGCCATTTCTGCACACTTGCCTTGAATCCCAAGGAAGCCAACAATCCGAAGGTGGCGCAGGGGGTTATCGATCTGTTGCGACAGTATCTCGATAAAGATGGGGTTGTCGCAGTCGGCGAGGTCGGGTTTGACGATCAGACTGAAGCGGAAGCAAAGTATTTCTCGGCACAGGTCGAGCTGGCAAAGGAGTTTGCGCTTCCCGTGCTGGTCCATACGCCGCATCGCGATAAAAAGCGTGGTACGGAACGGACGTTGGCACTCGTGCGTGAATCGGGCATCAATCCTGAGTTGGTGTTGATCGACCATAACAACGAGGAGACGCTTGAGCAGGTGCTTGCCAGCGGCTGCTGGGCCGGCCATTCAATCTATCCGAAGACCAAGATGGATGAACAACGGATGGTACAACTCGTGAAGCAGTACGGCAGCGAACGGATTCTCATTAACAGTGCTGCTGATTGGGGAGTCAGCGATCCCTTAAAGGTTCCCAAGACTGTGCAGGCGATGGTGGCGGCGGATATCGCGCGCGACACCATCGCCCGTATTGTGTGGGACAACCCGGTCACATTTTTCAGCCAGTCCGGGCGCCTCGGCCTCAGTCTGGCGGATACTCATCCAGCGGTCGACCAGCGTCAATTGTGGGAGGGCAACTCCGTCCTTCGTGGGCAAAATCCGGTAGTCGAAACTCCTCGCCAATCTCATGCACCGCACACTCGTTCTTAACGTCGTCGGGCTCACGCTCGACCTACTCGGTCAGGACACACCGCATCTTGCCTCACTGGCCCAGCGCGGCGGGGTCCGCTCGCTTTCGACGGTCACACCTGCCGTGACCTGTTCGGTACAGTCGA
This sequence comes from uncultured Nitrospiraceae bacterium, assembly GCA_963781915.1. Classification (GTDB taxonomy): domain Bacteria; phylum Nitrospirota; class Nitrospiria; order Nitrospirales; family Nitrospiraceae; genus Palsa-1315. Next base: position 2,996 of record CAWAIH010000021.1, read on the forward strand.
CGCTTCTAACAGGGCTCTTACCTCGCGATCACGGGATCGTCGGCAATGGTTGGTACTTTCGCGATCTGGCCGAGGTCTATCTGTGGCGACAATCCAACAGTTTGGTAGAAGGCGAGAAGATTTGGGAGGCGGCTCGTCGTATCGATCCTTCCTTCACCTGCGCGAAACTTTTCTGGTGGTACAACATGCACTCGACGGCGAATTACACGGTTACGCCCCGTCCCATCTATCTGGCGGATGGAGGGAAATTCCCCGACATCTATACTCAGCCGGCCTGGCTCAGAGAAGAATTGAATCAAAAGCTGGGCCAATTCCCCCTCTTTCGATTTTGGGGTCCTGCAGCGGACATCCTTTCAAGTCAGTGGATCGCGGATTGTGCACGACATGTTTATGACCAGCAGAAGCCGACGCTTACGTTGGTATACCTGCCGCATCTCGACTATAACCTGCAACGCCTCGGTCCTAAGCACCCGGCTATCCGCCAAGACCTCCGCCAGATCGACGCAGTGTGTGGCGAGTTGATTGAACATGTGGAAAAGGACGGGACTCGTGTGATCGTCCTGTCCGAGTACGGCATTACTGACGTGAACGGACCGGTCCACATCAATCGGTTCTTGCGCGAGGCGAATCTGCTCGCGGTACGTGAGGAACTCGGCCGCGAACTGCTGAATGCGGGAGCCTCCGAGGCATTTGCCGTGGCGGATCATCAGATTGCCCACGTTTATGTGAAGTCGTCCGATCGGGTTCCGGAGGTCAAGCGGCTGCTTGGCCAGGTGCCGGGAATCGAACTGGTGCTCGACGAAGAAGGAAAGCGGCGCTATGGACTGGACCATGCCCGGTCAGGCGAACTGATTGCGGTGTCTCGTTCGGACCGTTGGTTTAGTTACTACTATTGGCGGGATGATGAACGGGCGCCGGACTTTGCGCGGAGCGTGGACATCCATCGCAAGCCGGGTTATGACCCGGTGGAGTTGTTCATCGACCCAGCGCTTCGCTTGCCGAAGCTGCGCGTTGCGTGGCGTCTTGCGCAGAAGAAACTGGGATTCAGGATGCTGATGGATGTGATCAGTTTGGATGCCACGCTACCAAAGGGTTCGCACGGCCGGGTGACGGACAAACCTGAACAAGGACCGTTATTCATCACCTCGCAGCCAGAGGGGCTCCCCGTCGGGGCTCTGGGCGCTGTAGATGTGAAGGGACTGATTTTGCGCCATGTGTTTGACGATCAGGTTCCAGGAATGAGACGGTGAGCTATGCGGGTAAGGAAGCAACCCCCAACGGCGGCCACCGCCAGCCACGGTTCGCCTGCCAGCGCGATGAGTAGCGCATCGAGCAGGGCAATTCCCGCGATGAGAGTTGAGACGCCCTCGCGAACATCGAATTGAGTACGCCGGGCCAGCCGCATCACTGCATGCAAGACCCACATAAAGAACCCCACGTAGATCAATGCCGGGATGATGCTCCGTAGCGCGCTCTGCATTCCATAGAAAAATGGTGCGACCAGGAAAGCCAGTGGCCACAGGTTGGTCAGCCGTGCCAAGGTTTCCTGGCGTGCGATGTAGCTCAGACCGATGATATAGATAAATAGTAAGCCTGCTCCCCACCACACACGCTCAGGCAGCGCCGGCGCAAGGGCCAGCGCGGTCGTCAGATATACCTGCACGCGGCAGAGCCCCATCAACAGTGGCCCATAGGGGTTATTCTTGTGGCGGAGATTGTAATAGACGATGGTTGCCGCGAGGCACAAGCCGGCGAGGGCTGGTGGCCAGCCATGACCGTCTGCCACTCCGTATCCGAGAGCGATGAGAAGCAGCTCGCCTGTCGCGAGTCCGAGGAATCCGATGGTGAAGACCGTCCGTGCCAAGACGGCGCCGGAAGGAATCGGCCGCCTGGGATAAGCCACCGTATCGAACTCCCAATCGAAGGCATCGTTCAAATACATGCCTGCGACGTAGAAGAGGGAAAGAGCGAGCAAAAGCAGGGCGAGTGACAACGGTGTGATTGTGGCGTCGGATAAGACCGCTCCTGCCAGGATGTTCGTCCAGATTGTGGGGAGGTTTGAAACACGGCCAAGCCGAAGTGCCGTCGCCCAGTTCATCGAGTGAGCGCCTCGATTACCCACTGCATTTCTCGTGCAATGGCATCGACCACAGGCATTCTGCGGTACTCTTCCGGGAGCACATCCCAGGTATAGGTTTCGATCTCTAGATGGGTGGTGGGCATCCGCTCCACTTGGAGCTGAATCAAGCGAGCGAGGAAGGGCTGTGTGCTCTCGAACGGACCGAGTTGTTTCAGAAAGAGTGGGACATGAAAGTGGATACGCCATTCTCGGTTGTGAGCACCGGTCTCTCCTCTCTCGTTGGCGGCTTGAAGGGCGTGGGGCAGGTCCACATAGCGAGTCAGTTCACTCCCGGTGCGCTCGACAACCTGATGGAGGTAGGTCGATTCCGCGAACGGTTGCAGCGCCGCGAGGGTCTTGTTATCAAGACAAGAGATGCGGAGTCCCGCGCTCAATTGGATTTTCAGGATACGGATGCCTGCGTTGCGGAGGGTGGACAGCACATCGTCAGGGTCTTCGAATTCGACCGCAGCATGGCAGGCATCCAAGCACACGCCGAGATGCCTTCGCAGTGCATCTTCGGCCTGGCGGGTCTTGAGACCGGTCAGTCTGGAGAAATCTGCGACAGCCGTAGCGCCGAACAGATGGGTCTTAAAGAAGGATACCGTTTCCGCCATCGTTTCGAGTAGGCAGCAGGGTTCCGGTTCCAGAGCGCATGTGATGATGCGACCCGTTGTTTCTTGAAGTCGATGCAACGTAGCCGCGTGTCGCAGGAGCTGACCGGCGATACGGGAAGTGGCCTGGTCTGATCGAACACGTGGCTTAAACGCGCCTGGCACGGTGCTGACGCTGCCTTCGATGTCCGGGTGGTCGGCAAGTAATGCCGCCAAAACATGTGCGCATTGATCGGCATAGTCGAGCCGCTCCTCGTCCAGCCAGTCCGGCAGATAGACCTTCTCTTTGACCTGTGTTCCGTGGAAGGTGCCCTGCGGGAATCCGTTGATGGTGAAGACATAGAGGTTGTGGTTGTGAAGAAACTGGCGGAAGGCGTTCAGTTCCTTCGGGTCTGCAAGGGCTTGAGCGGCTTGGCCGGAAAGCCGGAGCCCGATTCCGTAGGCACAGTCCGGCGCGACTTTCCTTTTGACGTGGAGCACGTACTGCTCCACATTCTTGAGAATCTCCGGCCAGGTTTCTCCGGAGTGGATATTGGTGCAGTAGGTCAGGTGGGGACGTCCAGCTATCTCGATACGCATCGGCTGGAATGCCTTTTCCTGAGCCAGGACAGCGCTCGATGAATGATTGCTTGGTCGATCTGGCCCACCTCCGTGCCTTGCCCGATCTGTTTGAGCAATGTGATGGTGAGTTCTCCACCGATATGTTCTTTGAATTCATCGAGACCCCGGAGGATTTTCTGGCGGCCATCCGGTCCCTTGAGGTCGAGCGTGCGATGCCAGGAGGGAAGGTTCAGACGATCGAGCAGACAGAGAATCTGTTCGCAGGCCTGTTCGCTCAACAGGCCGATCTCGGTGGAATAACGTGAATCGATTGCCATACCGATCGCGACGGCCTCGCCATGGTGCAGTCGGTACCCACTGAGCGTTTCGAGTTTATGAGCGGCCCAATGTCCGAAATCAAGCGGCCGGGCGCTGCCGGATTCGAACGGGTCGCCCGATGACGCGATGTGGCCAAGATGGATCTCCGCTGAGTGGCGGATCAGGTAAGCCAGTGCGGAGGGCTCGAATTTAGAGAGGGCTGCCGTATTGGCCTCCAACCAGTCAAAAAACCCAGCATCGCGAATCAGGGCGACCTTCACGGCCTCAGCCATGCCGGATATTCGGTGACGCGCAGGCAGGGTATCGATGAATTGACCGTCGTTGACGATGGCAAAAGGCGCCGCAAAGGTGCCCAGGAAGTTCTTGACGCCAAAGGCGTTGATTCCGTTTTTGACGCCAAGCCCTCCGTCTCCCTGAGAGAGGACCGTTGTCGGGAGGCGAATTACCCGGACACCTCTGTGAGTCGTCGCCGCAGCGTATCCTGCCATATCCAGCACGGCTCCGCCTCCCACAATGAGCATGATCGACTGACGATCCATGTTAAGTTGATAGAGCCGTTTTTGCAGCCTTGCCGGAAGGCTCGGGTCATTTTTCGATCGTTCCCCTCCTGGTACGACATAGGGCAGCGCCGCCAGCTCCATATGCCGGTTATGGTCCTTGACATAGGCAGTGAGATTCTTGGGAAGGTATGGTCTGGCTTTGAGCACACCTTGGTCGATGATGGCAAAGAGGCGGTGACGACGATTCGATTCGGCATGGGTGACCGCTTGGAGTAGGCAGGAATTGGATGGATCGAAGGCGTCGTTCGTAAAGTAGATCGGGTAGTGGGCAGGAATAAGAAACGACTGTGAGTAGATCGAAATTTCAGGGCCTGTCGGCATATGAAGGCCGTGGACTTCTGCTCCCCCATTGTGCCGAACTTGGTTCATAAGAAAGGTCTCAACCGATAGTGCTGAAGAAGTATTGCAGGGGACTCTCTGTATTCCAGAGGGCACGCGACATCGTATATCGATCTGAGAGGCGAGTCACGCAAGTTGCAAGTTTGAGCATTGAGAACGGAAGGAGACCACGAGAACCCCTGTTGCGGCTGGCCTCTGCCTACTTCATAAGAATAGAATCTTACGGGAGCCTGCTCCTGATAATCACCGCAGGCATGCTGATGGAGTTCTCAAAATGACGCAGGGTTCGAGGCCGTTCTTCTCCCCAGACTGGTCGCTCATAAACAGGAGGTTGTTATCGTCGACACCGTGCAAGGGGCGGTGGCTCAATTTCATCGCTCGACGCC
>CAWAIH010000022.1:0-62750 GCA_963781915.1 uncultured Nitrospiraceae bacterium
AGGTTCAGCCCAGCCAGGCTCTCGCCCAACACGCCCTTTGCCGTCCCCGTCGCCTGGTGCGCCGCCCCGTTGTAGGTGCCGACGTAGCCAGTCAGGGTGACTGTCGCGTTCGCCTTGGTGATCACGATGGCCACGCTGCCACTCTGGTCGGTGTAGTTGGTCCCCCCGCTGAAGGTCCAATTCGCGGTCCCGCCCGGCGCATTGGTGAAGCTCGCCCCCAGGTTCAGGCTTCCGCTCAAGCCCACGCCGCCTACGCCCGTTGCCGTGCCGGTCGCCCCGTGCGCCGCCGCATCGTAGGTGCCGACGTAGCCAGTCAGGGTGACTGTCGCGTTCGCCTTGGTGATCACGATGGCCACGCTGCCACTCTGGTCGGTGTAGTTGGTCCCCCCGCTGAAGGTCCAATTCGCGGTCCCGCCCGGCGTATTGGTGAAGCTCGCCCCCAGGCTCAGGCCGGCGCTCAAGTCCACGCCCCCCACGCCCGTCGCGCTGCCGGTCGCCACGTGCGCCGCCGCATCGTATGTGCCCGTGTAGCCAGTTACATTGACAATCGCAGTCGCCTTGTTCACCGTCTGGGTCAAGTTGGCTGACGAGCTTCCGCTAAAACCGCCGGTGGCCGTGAAGACGGCATGGATCGCATGGGGGCCCGCCGTGAGACCGGCGGTGGCCATACTCCAAGTCGAGGTGCCAGCCCCTGTGCTGTCGGCGGCGCTCACGACCCCCAGGGACGTCGTGCCATCAAAGAACTCGACTGTGCCGGTCGGGGCCGCGCTCCCACCCGCCACACTAACAGTCGCGGTGAAGGTCACTGCCTCTCCGTATGTGGACGTGGCTGCGCTGGACGAGAGCGCGGTCGTGGTAACACTCGCCGTAATGCTGCTATTGACAATCCCGGTGGCATTCTTATAGTTCCCCGTGATGTCGGTGAATGTCCAGGCATCGCTGTAGTTGCCGCCGCTGGTGTGGCTCGTGTTGCTCAGGTCCAGGCCGACCAAGTTCTCCCCCAACACACCCAGAACCGTGCCTGTCGCCTGGTGCGCCGCCCCATCGAAGGTGACGTGGTAGCCGGTCACGGTGATCGCTGCGTCAGCCTTGGCAATGGTGCTGGTGAAGGTTCCGCCGGCACTGTGATAGTTGGGATTGGTGAACGTCCAGCTGTCAAGGTAGGTCCCGGCGTTTTCGTGCGCCGTGCCGTCTCAGGTTCAACCCGCTCAGGCTTTCGCCCAAGATCCCAACGGCCGTGCCCGTCGCCCCATGGGCCGCCGCACCGAAGACACCGGTCACATTGGTCACATTGACTTCCGGACTGGCGCCACTGATCAATAACCCGGTATAGCCTGGGCCACTGACAATGTCCGCGCTAGTCATCGTATGACTGACTTCTGCCGTCCACTGGCCGCCATGAAAAGAATAGGCCGTGATGGTATCGCCCACAACGGTCGCCCTGATTTTATCGCCCGCAGACAGGTGCGTGCCGGAGTTATTCACGGTAATCGCAACTCTCTCGTCATTGATCAATCGCCCGACGTACCAATTGCCGGTGGGACCAGCCTCTTCGTAGGTGACGTAGTAGGCGTTCACAATGCCCTGGTTGGGATTCTGTGTCCGCAGAAAGACCGAAAGATAATGACCACTGTCGGTGGCCGGTGCGCCCGCTACTGTGACCGTCACGTCCTGGTCCGCTGAGTACACCTGGTTGACATACCGGAAGCCATCCAGGCCGCTCAAGCCGGCAGCGCCATTGTTCGTAATCCCCGTCGGTGTCAGCTCAAGGACCGTGCCATAACTCCGAATCGGAATCGGGAGGCTATTATCCTGGAAGAGGCCCTGGGGAGTGCCACTCGGCCCTGGAGGCGTTGCGGAGTAGACGGCGTTGAAGCCGTTTACAACGATCGTCGCATCCACCCTGGCGATCAAGGTATCGACGGTGCCAGTCTGGTCGGTGTAGTTGGCATTGCTAAAGGTCCAGATGTCGCTGTTGGCTCCGGCGTTACTGTGCGTCGTACCGCTCAGGTCCAGGCCGCTCAGGCTCTCGCCAAGCACCCCCACCGCCGTCCCTGTCGCCGTATGGGCAGTGCCATCATAGTCGACGTCGTAGCCGGTCACGGTGATCGTCGCAACAGCCTTGTTCACCGTCTGTAGTATCTCTGGTGAGGTGCTGTTCTGGAAGGTATCGGCACCTACTGTGGCGCCGGTGAAGACAGCAATGACCCCATGGAGATTCGCAGAAAAAGTCGGAACGGAGATGGCAAAAGTCGAGGACAAACCACTGCCTGGGTCGGAAATGGACACGACCCCTAGTGACACGCCGTCATGAATGAACTCGACCGAACCGACCGGTCTGGCAATTCCAGTCGGAGCCGTAACCGTCGCTGTGAACGTTAACGTATCGCCATAGGTGGACGTCGGGGCGCTGGAAGCCACCACGGTGGTGGTATTGATCGCCGCATCGGTGAACGATTGAGTTGCCACAGCCCCCGACTCTTGGCCGGAAGCGGTCACTAAGAGGGATGAGTTCCGGTACTGCTCCTCCACAAACCAGCTGGTGCTGATGCTGCTGTTAATCGTATTGTCGTTGTCTGGCGCGATCCAGTCGGCCACGCCGTCGCCGCTCACATCCGATCCCAGATGGGCGGTAAATCCGCCGACGCCGTCGGTGACATACCAGGCTTCGTTACCGGCCGGCCCCACGTTAGGCGTCATACCGGCGGCAGCCGCCACGCCGTCGGTGCGGCTCACCTGAAAGCGCACCAGTTCACCAGCCCCGAATTGCAGACCGTCGCCGTTGGTGTTCGCCGTGGTAATCACGGCCGTCTCGCCCGGCGCATAGTCCAGATGGTCGGTGGTCACCACCGCGGCCGTCATGGGTGTGGCCGACAGGAGCAGACGAGGTTCCAGCGACTCCAGCATAAATTCATTTGCACGCGACGTACGCCGGTTATTCTTTTTGTGACCAAACAATTTCTTGAACTTCATGTTGGGCTCTCCTGTTGATTTAGTGATATTCGCCCAGGACTTCCTGCTTATAAGATGGGATTCCGCATTTCCGATGGGATTCCGCATTTCCCCTATTGGCGATGGACTCAATGGAATGCCTGCTATGTGTACACTTGCTGCTCGATGGGATGAAATCCATCTTACGTGCAGGGAGACCCCCCATCGGGGGGAGAAGAGGCAGGAATCTTCGGGACTGGCTCCGGCCTTGGCCGGTGATCTGACGCGCTATCCGGAGGTCATGCCACGAGGACATGGCCTCTGACCGTACCGTTGATCTAGGCGATGATGTAGCTCTTGACCACCTTGAGGGTCATCCTGTAGATGACGGGGGAGGGCGGAGCGTCGGTCACACCCAAGGCATGACCGACGATCGCTCCGATCAGCTAGACGATGTAATTCTTCACGAGCTTGGTGGCATTCAAATAATTGCCCGTCGTGTCGGTGAACGTCACCGTATCGGTATAGGTCCCGGCGTTCGTATGAATCGTACCGCTCAGGTTCACCCCGGCACTCAAATCCTCCCCGTTGACCCCCGTCGCCGTGGCCGTCGCCGTATGCGCCGCCCCGTTGTACCGTACCGCGTAGCCGGCCACCGTAAAGGTGATGTTTGCCTTAGTGATGTTCGCCGTCGTCGTATTGACCGACGTCAGGCTGTAGTTGCCCGCTGCCGCTCCCGTGAGCGTCGCGCCAGTCAGCGTCACGGTCTTGTTGCTCCCAGCATTCGCATCGGCGAAGGTCGCCGTGCCGGCGCTCATCCTCACATCGTCACTTGAGATAACGCCGGCAAGCGTCTGGGTTTGCACGGTCGCCGTCGTCGTGCCGTCGTAGGTCTTGCTCGCCGCTGTGAAGCTGGCCGTGAGATTCTTCTGGCTCACCGTTTGCGTGAGATTTTCCGATGTGCTGTTATTGTATAGATGATGTGTTCGCCGTTCACGGTGCGCATGGTCGTCGCCTGAGTGATGTCGTTCATCACGGCCTTGATGATGACTCCTTTGTAGTTCCCCATCACGCCGGTGATCGTCCAGCTGTTGCGGTAGATCCCGATGTTCGTGCGCGTCGTGCCGCTCAGATCCAGCCCGCTCAGGCTCTCGCCCTGTATCACCGGTAAAAACGGCGTGGATCGCGTGGATGCCGGCCGTGAGGTTCGATATCGAGATGGTAAAGATCGCGGTCGAACCACTGCCTTTGCTGGCCGTGGAATCGATCCCCAGTGACCTCGTTCCATCAAAAAACTCGACAGAGCCTGCCGGCCTGACAGCTCCAACCGCCGGAGTGACGCTTGCCGTGAACGTCACAGCATCTCCATAGATGGATGTGGCGGCACTGGAGGTCAGAGTGGTGGTCGTACTGATACTGTGATTGACGGCGCGATCGTCCCCCCAATCATTCCCGCTTGGTTTCTGGTGAGATGGTTCGCCATGACCCTCCTCGTTCAAGATCGAAATCATCGCCGTCTCGCACGGCACATAGTCCTGATGGTTGGTGGTCACCACCGCGGCAGTCATGGATGTGGCCGACAGGAGTAGACGGGGTTCCAGCGACTCCAGGACAAACGCATTGACGCGCGGTTCACGCCGGTTACTTTTTTTGCGGGCAAACAGTTTCTTGAGCTTCACGCAGAATCTCCCTTTTGGTGATATGAATCGCGGTATATGTCCTTGACGGCTGTATTCCCTGTTCGCAAGAACCCCGACCTCTATGGATTTTGTGTGTTGCTCGGCCTTACCAGAATCACTGGCCCTTTCATCGAATAGTTATACAACGGCGCCATGAAGCGGACATTCCCCGAATGTTGTCCCCCAAAGGAAGGGGGCAGACTGGTTCATCTGGTTTGTTTGGTTCGTTTCGTTGTTTGGTTCGAGGAGCAAAAGAAACCTTGCGTGGGAGAGGTGGTTCTACGTTTTGAATAGGAAGGGAGCCGCGCAGGAATGTAGTGAGATAGCAGGGGTAAGACTGAGTAGACTGAGGTTGAGGTCAAGGTTGGGAGGCAAGAAGGTTGGAGGTCTGAGGTTGGAGGCAGTATCCGAGACTACCGCAATTCTTCGACTTGCCCCATCGCGCGAGCCAGATTCACGCGCGACGCATTCGCCCGAAACAATCCATCGATCATGTTGTCTCGTGCCCGCACCAGTGAAACAAGCGAGTTGGATAACTCCAACGTGTTCGAACTCAGCACCCGCACGCGTTCTCGGGCGAGCTGCACTTCAGTCAGCGCCGCCTTGAGTCCGTCCTTGGCGATCCGGAGCTGCTCTTTCGCCGAGGTGAGTGTGACCAACGCTTCCCGCAACTCCATTGTGATCTGTCGCGACACCATGTCCATCTTGATTTCTTCCTGCAGGAGCCGACTGCGGCCCTCGCCGATCCGCCCTTCCCGTTGGCCGCCGTCAAAGATGGGAAGCGACAGGGTGACTCCGACGCTGTAGGTATTCAACGTGGCGTCGATCCGGTTGCCGATGAGCCCGTAATTTCCGTCCGCCTGCAGGGACGGCAGCCGTTCCCCCTTGATCGAACTGAGGGTGAGCTGGGACACCTGCAACCGTTGCTCCTGGGCCTTCAGTTCCGGCCGCTTGACGAACGCCACCTCCCGGGCAGAGTCCTGGGTCGGCACCGGCTCTTCCGGCGCTTTGAGGTCATCGGTGAGGATGAGCTTCGCATCAAAGGTGATGCCCAAGGCATTGGTCAGAATCAGCTTGGTCCGCTCGACGTCACTTTTGGCCAGCTCCAATCGTTGCCGCTCATTCTCCAATTGCGTTTCCAGCCGGGCCGTATCGAGGCCCGTGGCCATCCCGCCGCTCTGCCGGTTTTTCATGTAGGCCACGAGTTCCTTGTACAACTCCACATTCGCCGTCCGCGCGGCCACCGACTCGGAGTTCCGCAAGACTTCCAAATAATTCAAGGCCACGGTCGCCATCGTGTCGTTCTTCGTCGTCTCGGATTCCCCTTCCGCGACGGCCAAGGCCGCGCGCGACGCACGCCACCGTTCGATCAAGCTCCAACTGAAAAGCGACTGTGTCAGCGTTCCCCGGGCATCGGCAATATCGAAGGGATCGCTCCTGGTCGGCGAGCCGCCAATCGTCCCGCGATAGAAGGTCTGATTACTGTACCGGGCCGACGAGGCCACATTCGGCAAGAGCGCGCCGAGTTGCGTCATCGACACGCCCCGCGCCGCTTCAATCCGTTCTTTGTACAAACGCACATTGGGACTCTTGTCCAGCGCGGCCTCAATGGCGTCCTTCAAACTCAGTTTGAGGACCGGCAGCTCTTCCTGGATTTGCCGAGGCGGCTCGGCAGCCAGACTGTGCCCCGTACAGAGCAGGCCTGCTACAAAGAACACGCACATCACGCCGGCATAGATTCGCATAGGGTCGCACTTCCTTCGCGGAACGAAAATCGTTATTTCGTTTACTTGGTTTGTTTCGTTTGTTTGGTTACACGAAACTAACCAGATGAACCAAATAAACCAAATAGACCAGACAGACCAGCCCTCACGGACGCTCTCCCGCCGAGTAGTTAAACTCCACGGTGCAAGCCAGGCCGGCAGAAATCGCATTGTTCGGATTCGGCATTTCCAAGCGCACCCCAAACGTACCACTGGCACTGTCGACGACTTTGTTCACCACCACGATCTTCGCTTGAAGAACCGGCTGCCCCTTTCCTTCCGGACGCACATCGGCCCTCATGCCGGTTTTCAATTTCCCGAGCAGCGAGAGCGGCGCGAACACCTCAATCCGCAGCGGATTAAGCTGCGCCAGTTTCATCACAGGGGTCTGCTGGCGGGCCAATTCGCCGGGAGACAGCAACCGATCGACCACCACGCCGTTGATCGGGCTTCGAATCGTACGCAGTTGCAATGCCGCGGTGGCCCGATTCAATTCCAATTCGGCCTGGCGCTTCTGTTCCGTCGCCTCCCGATATGCCACTTCCGCCAAGGCCTTTTCCGTCTGGGCCTCGTCGACTTCGTGTTGGGCAATCGAGTTGGTTTTGAACAATTCCAAAGCCCGTTCGTACTTCCGCCCCGTGAATCCGATCTTCACCTGGCTGCTCTTCAGCGCCGCTTCAGCCTCCGCCTTGGCTTTCGTCAACGCCACGGTCGCCTCTTCAAAACTCGATTCGAGCGTCAGGATCACTTGTCCCTTGGTCACCCAATCTCCTCGTTCCACCGGTACCGTCTGGATGAGTCCCTCCACCGGAGTCCCGATGGAAATCTCGTCGTAGGGCGTGATCACGCAAGCCATTCCCGTTGCCCATACAGCCGGCGCCATCAGGGCGTACAGTCCTGCCGCGGCGGTCAGGCTGCCTATCGCACATAGCCCTTTCAGCCGCCATTTGTGTGGCTGTCTCATTTCCTGACATTCCCCTAACATATCCATTCGATCATCCTATTCAATTTTGCCCGCATGACTCATTCCAATCGCCCGGAAAATGCGAGCGAAGTTTCCAGCGAATCCTCATGCCGCAACAAATCCCGGCGAATCCGCGCATTCAAGGACTCGGCCGACAACTGGGCCTGCCGCACGAGGAACACCGCCGATGTCCCCTGCAGCGGCTTCCCTCGACTCACCAGCGCCCGGGCCGCCCACCGCCACAGCAGGCGGCGTGACGTGGTCATGATCTCATCCTCCAGGGACGCGACAATCTCAAAACTCCCAGGGTCGCCCTGACGGCCGCTGCGGCCATAGAGCTGTCGATCGATGCGCCCGGCTTCGTGCCGTTCTGTGGCTACCACGTGCAGCCCTCCCGCCTCCGCCACCTTCGGCAACAACTTGATATCCGTGCCGCGGCCCGCCATGTTCGTGGCCACCGTGACGCGACCCGGCAGCCCGGCCTTGGAGACGATATCGGCCTCTTCCTTGTCCTGCCGGGCATTGAGGACGACGTGCGGGATCCTGGCCGTCGTGAGTTTCTCACTCAGGATCTCCGAGGCCGAGACCGACCTGGTCCCCACCAGAACAGGCCTCCCCTGTTTATGGAGTGTCGCGATATGATCGACAACCGCCTCCCACTTCTCCTCCGCCGTCGAGAACAGCCACTCTCCCACACACTTCCGCTGCCGCGGGCGGTTGGTCGGAACCGTCACGGTCGCCAAGCGATACACTTGCCATAACTCGGTGGCGACTTCCTGGCCTGTGCCGGTCATACCGGCCAACCACAAATACCGGCGAAAGAACCGCTGGTAGGTGATCCGGGCCAGCGACGCCTGCATCGGCGTGAGCGGGCATCCTTCTTTCAATTCGATCATTTGATGGAGGCCCTGTTCCCACGACCGGTCCTCCATGATGCGCCCCGTGTACTCGTCGATGATCTGGACCTTCTCGTCCCTGACAAGATAATGGGCATCGCGATGGAACAAATGGAGGGCCGTCAACGCCTGGCGGACCAGCTCTTCACGCCGCCGCGGCCCGGACCAGAAGCCGGTGAGATCCTTCGTCCGTTCCGTCAACAGGGCCTGCCCATCCGGCGTCAGGTGAACGCTCCGTTCCCGTGGATCGATCTCAAAATCGGACCCGCGTGTGAGGGCACGCGCGAGTTGCAACGCCTGCTCATAGAGCGGCTTCTCCGGCACCTGCCCGCCGCTGTTGGCAATAATGAGCGGCACCCGCGCCTCATCCACCAGGATGCTGTCCGCCTCGTCGACGATACCGAAACACAATCCGCGGAGCACCAAATTCCGGAGTCTGGTCGCATCGCCATATAGCTTCTCCAGTTGCAGTTGAATGCGATTGGGCTGCCGCCCCACGGCCAGACGATCACGCAGATAATCGAACACCAGTTCCTTGTTCGTGCAATAGGTCACATCGCAGGCATAGGCCGCACGGCGCGCCACAGGGCTCTGCTCGTGGGTGATGACTCCCACCGTCAGGCCCAACATCTGATAGATCGGCCCCATCTCTTCCGCGTCTCGCGCGGTTAGATAATCGTTCACGGTAATCAGATGTACCGGCACGCCGGCCAGCGCTGCCGTCGCAGCTGCCAATGTGGCAGTCAAGGTCTTTCCTTCTCCCGTCGCCATCTCGGCCACACAACCATTGAGTAGAACCCACCCTCCGAGAATCTGCACGTCATAGTGCCGTTGGCCAATCGTCCGATGGGCCACCTCCCGCACCAGGGCGAAGGAGCGAAATACCAGCTCGTTGCTGAAACCCTCGAACCGGAGCCGCTCCCGCAATTGCACGACCTCTTTGCGCAACTGATCATCGCGCAAGCCGGACAGAGTAAGGCCCTGTTCTGCGACCGGCCCTATCACATCGGTCCTTGTCGCCGTACGCTCTCGGAGCCGCCGCATGATGGGGCTCGCAAACTTGACCCCCTGACGGTCGAACCAGCTCTCACGCGGCACCGCTCGCTCCGGATAGGCGCTATGCAGCGCCGTCTGTTGACTCGCGATATCAAACATTGAATCGCGACAAGAATAATTGTCGTCCCTGGCGATACCACTGGGCCATGAGCGGCGCCCATCCATGGTCGAAGCGCACATACACACGCCCGCCGACATTCACCACACCCAGCTCGACGGGCAATTGAAGATCCATTTGAAAGACTTTCCGAAGGGCCTTCTGGCCCTTCGGATCTTTTGGGTCCATCTGTACTTGTCCGCCGCCATCACTCCCGAGCGCCGGACTCGGCAGTTCATCGCTCGCCGCCGGTACCAGCCGAGTCACCCCTGCCTCGATCGGGCTGACCAGCCGTTCGGCCAAGCGCACCTGGACATGGTTCGTGCTGTGACGGATCAGATCGATATCGGTCTGATCCACGACTGTTCGCACGGTCAACGTATTCAAATCCACCACATGGGCCAGCACGTCCCCGCGATGCACGAATCGACCGGGCAAATCATCCACGCGCGAGACGACCAGCACACCGTCAACTTTTGCGGTAATCACGAGATCCTGCACCTGTTCTCTCGTGCGGGCGAGCTTCTCTTCGACGTACCGCTTTTCCTCTTCCAGGATCTTCGCCTTCACGAGGTTTTCCAGAATCTGCTCGCGAATGCGCGCGTTGATCTCCCGGAGGCGGGCCTCAAGCACGGTGAGCTGCGCCGTCAGCACGGAATCCTTACAGACCACCAACACATCGCCTCGTGACACTTTCGACCCTGGAATCCCCACGACCTTCTCGACAAACCCGTCGGCCCCGGCACGCACGATCGCTTCGTCCGGAATCCACACGACGCCTTCCGCGCGCGTGCGAAAGGGCACAGGGGTCAAACAGAGCGCCGCGATGATGACCGCCACCGTGCCGCTCGTCACCGCGATCGCCCGCCCACGTACGCGGCGGATGCGCGCGCTCGTGAACAGATAGCTCAGCCCCTTTCCCAGCGGAATCAGGAACCACGTGACCGCCGTGACCGCGGCGAAGAACATGCCCAGTGCGAACCATTGATCGGTCAGATACATGAGAATGACGAAGACAATGAACACCCGATAGAGAAAGGCGCTGACAGAATACCCGACAAACCAGACGCGCTCGCCAGGCGTGGCATGAGGGACCTGTGCCTCCTCGCAGCCAAAGGGATACCGCTCACAGAGATAGCCGATGTACTTGTTGGCCCGCTGGCCCAGATTGGGAATCTCAGTGAGATCGGCGAGCATGTGGTACCCGTCGAACCGGAGCAAGGGATTGCCGTTGAAGAGGACGGTCGAAATCCCGGCAATCATGATGGTGTTATAGGCCAGTGTGCGGACGACACCGGGCTCGACACTCACCCACACGAAGATGGCGATCGACGCGAGCACCAATTCGACGATCATGCCTGCCGCGCCGACGACCGCCCGCTGCCACTTACTGGAGAAGGCCGACGAGGCCGAGGCATCGACATACGGCACCGGCGAAAATACCAGCAGCATGATCCCCATCTCATGCACTTCCCCGCCGAACGCCTTGACGGCAAAGGCGTGGCCGAACTCATGCAGCGCTTTGATGATCGGAAATAAAAACCAGAGCAGCACCAGATTCTGCGGCGTGCTGATCTGGTCGATGAGATTGGCCGTAAGATCCGACCAATGCGTGGCGCCGATCAGCACACCGGGAATTACGATCGCGAGCCACACCAACGCGCCGCCCCACCCGAAGAAGGGACGGACCAACGGCACGAAGGTCTGCAGCAGCCGTTCCGGGTCGAAGAGGGGGAACTGCCAGGCGAAGACGTTCATCAGCTTGCGCTGCCACTTCTTCTGTTTGGTACGCTCATGGCGATGCAAGAGTTCCGCGATGTCGGGAGGGATATCGCACTGCAGCACGTCGGTGGCATGAAGCTGGCTCAAGAGCTGTACCACTTGAGGCTGGGTCGGCGCATCGTCGCCCAGCTTCGTCGAGACGAGTTCCCAGATCTCCTGCACCGTGCGTTGCCCATCCATCAGGCCGATGAAGGCATAGGCGGCTGGAGAAAAGCGATGATACCGTTCGTTCGACTGATCCTGGAGCACATACCAGGTCTGGCCTCGATACTGGTGGCGATGCAGTTGCGCATGGCTCCGCAGACGCGGCGCCAGAGCCGCCACGCGGTACCAGGAAGGGCTAAAGAGAGCTTCGCTCATAGGGCACATTCCTCAAGATAGCCATTCAGGGGTTCAGGCTGAAGGCTGAAGTGTTCGGATCTTCGATCTTCAGCCTGTACCCCTTCAGCCTATACCCCTGCCCCCTGAACCCCTTCAGCCTATCTACCTGGGGCTTACGGCAGCCATGACCAGGCCGCCAATCTCATCCAATCCACGATTTGATGCGTCCAGATCCACACCGACGATCGACGATCGATCTCAATCTTGCCGGCGCCTTCCATCCCGGGCCTCAGGCGATCATGCGGCTGGTCGAATTGTGCCTCGACCCGGAAAAAGTTTCGGCCCTGCTTTGCCGTGGACACAGGCGTCACCTTTTCCACTGTCACTTTGATTTCCTCAGATGGAAAAGCCGAAAGCAGGAGAGAACCACGTTGCCCGACCGCCACGTCCGCGATGTCCCTTTCGTCCACTTCGATGACCAGCCGGTAACTGTCGAGCGGCGCGACCTCGAACAACACCTTCCCCTTCTCGATTGGCGCACCCAACTGCTGGCTGAGATCGCCGGCTACGACGATCCCGTCGAACGGCGCGAGCACTTTCGTATGCGCGAGCTGATCGTCGAGCAAGGCGATCTCCGCTTGCGCCTGATGGACCTGCGCGGTCACGATTTCGACCTTGGCGGCCTCCCGCTCGCCCATCGCCTTGTGATATTCCTTTTGATATTCCTCGAGCTTACTGAGCGACTTCAGCCGCTCCAACCTCAGCTCACGGTCATCCAGCGTGCAGAGCAGCTGGCCGGCCTTCACCAGGTCACCGGCCCGCACCGGCGCTTCACGAATATATCCATTAAACGGGGCGGCAGCCGCGCGCAGGACAATCGGCTCCAGCACAGTCTTGGCTGAGACGCGGTAATCGCCCTTCGCCAAGAAGCAAAACAGCGCGAAACCCACCACCACTGCGGTTGTGACCTTCAGCGCCACATGCCGCGGACCGACCAGCGAGACGAGATAGAACTTGACAGAGCCTGCCGCTTTGGTGATCAGCCATCGATCATCCCGCCGATGCGTTTCCAGGATCGGACCGGCCAGGGCGGCGACGGACTGGCAGAGTTCGACCGTCGTGTTGTCGAATGGCCGATCCATCGGTCGTTCGAGCATCAACGCGCCGATCGGCTTGCCGAACGCTTCCAGCGGGACCGAACAGAGAGCCCCGGCCCCATGCTGCCTGGCCAACTCGGTGTGGGTGCGCGAGACCAAGCCGGCGTTCGGTGGACCGTTGGGATAGACGATGGTCTCCTGTTGATCCACCGCTTCATCCATGGCCTCGGCAATACTCCGAATGAGATTGGTCTGTTGCTTGAATTCTGCGCTGTGCGACACGGCGAACACGCGTATGCGGCCCCCTACGACGAACCCGATACTCGCACGATCGCACTGCAGCTTGGTGGCCAACGACGTCACGAGCGCCATCGCCGACTCGTAGCACCGCTCATGGCCGACGGACGTGGCCACCAGATCCAACGCCGCTTGAATGCGCTCGCGGGTTTCCTTTTCCGCTTTCACCGCTTCCCGTGAGAACAGCAACTCCAGCCAGGCCGCACCCCAATGGAGTTGGCGCACCATCGATTGCAAATTGGCGTCACTGATGGAGACCACTTCGATGACGGCCGCTCCATGGATCGCTCCGCACGCTTCGATCGGTCGCCCGATCGTGTACCGCCCGATCCCGGACGCGGCGGAGCCGGACCCGTCGCCGCCCCGCGTGACGACTTCCCGCCGTTCCTTGAGCGTCCGCTCAGCCGTCTTACTCAGATGGGTCACAAAATGCCCTTTCACTGGCCAGGTCGCGACAGGGCGGAACGGCCCTCGATCCGCCGGGCCCAGCAAGACCATACCGGCTTCCACAGGGCCGACCACGCGACATTGGAGTTCGAGCCAGCTCGTGCAAAACGATTCGATGGTCGCGGCATGGGCAAACCGCGCCCAGAGGCCCGAGTCGTGCTCGCCCTCCGGCTGAGCAACGGTGGCAGCAAGAGACTCGGCCGCGCGCCGCAACGTGCCTCGTTCAGATTCAGACTCGAGGGAACGATCCATAGCTATTGTTCCGGTGGATGTGGTGACGCGGATCTATCATTTGTATGCTGATGGCTTATTTCGCTGGAATCCGCTCAGCCTGCGTGACACCCATGTCCATGACGCCGAAGCGGGCTTCATACTGTTGCACCACGTTATTCAGCAACAACGACAGCCGCTTTGCGGCAAAAGGACTCAGGATCACCCGTGAGTTCAGCTTCACATGCACTTCCGACGCGTCACGCTCCCACGCGTTATTCAGGCCGAAAGCCAGCACGACTTCTTCGCGTGAACTGGAGACGTTGCACACATTCGCATAGGCATTGATAATCCCCGTGTCATCGAACTTGACGACCGGACCAGTCGCAGCCGGCCTGGTAGGCGCGGGTGATTCATCAGAGTCTTTTTGTTTCGTAGACATGATTCACTTCCTTCGGTTAGTGCCCGATTATGGACTTGCCGCGTGGAACGCGAGATAGGCGCGACGGGCGGGATCCGAAGGCCTGGGTTCTGAGTGCTGAGTTATCCGACCTTCGGACTTCAGCCTTCGTACTTTAAACTCTGCCCATCGAACCTCGCACTTTCCCCTGTTTCGCTCGTTTCAAACTCAGAACTCAGCACGCAGAACTCAGAACTGGCTCCAGTTACACTCGTCTCGCTTTTCCCGCCAGTCTCACGGGTACGGCTCACAGTCTAGCAGACTGTTTTGGGATCACTAGTAAATTGCGAAATAATCTTCTCAATGCGTTTCCCTCGTCCATTTCTGTCTCACCTCCCGTGTGATCCGTTGTACGGACGGAGGAATTTCCGCGCATGTCAGACTTGCCGCTCGCTCAACTCATCCAGGATCATCACTGGGATCCACTCGCAATACTTGGTGTTCATCCGATGGCCCAGGGCAGTTCCCCTACTGAGCCATCGATCTTTTTGTAGATGTCAAGAAGTGGCCCCAGGGTCTCGGTCGTGGTTGTGAGAAAACTGGCTTGCCTATTTGGCACAGGAGCGGCGATCGGCAGTCGGTTCGAGGCAGAGGTCAGGACGGAGAATGGACTCTAACCCGCATTATTCATGAGCGCTTCTGCTGCAATCGCTGACCCGCTGTTGCGACAAGCCTGCGGGCTCGCCCCTCGGACCCTCAACGTACGGTTGGGGACAGGCGCCCTTCTTCTTGACGCCTGTCCCCGTCAGAGGAGCAGCGGGACAGGCACCACACGCGGGCGCGAGAGAAGAGTGTCAGTCCCCAGGCTTCGCCCCTCATAGTCCGGCCGCGATAGATCACCCGTCCCGGGCAACATCATTCCGCCCCAATGGGCGGCCCTCATTGCTCACTGCACCTCAACATATGGGGGGTCGGCGCATGATTCACCTCTTCTCTTTCCGATCTATCAGAAAAGAATCGGCTACCGAAATAGATTGTTGGACTACATTCGTTTCGAATGCTCAATATTTCCCCCCTACCAACCGATACAGCTCACAACGGAAGCTGAACCAGACTTTCCCTATTCTCACCTACCAGGAGGACCGATCATGTGGCAGCCGGAGAAGCAGGATACTAGACGCTCGATGCAGTCCCTCTCAACCCTGTCAAAAGATGTACCGAAATCTCCGAATTCCCTACCGGAGTCCACGGAAGCAGTCGTGGCCTTCGTCGGGAAAGGCGTCGAATTCAAGGGAACGATCTCCTACAGCGGAGCCGTACGGATCGACGGTTTCCTTGACGGGGAAATCCATACCGACGGAACCTTGTTGGTCGGAGAAGAAGCCGTCATTACTGCAAAGGTGAGCGCAGGAACCATCGTGTGTATGGGAAAGATCACCGGCGATGTCACGGCAAGTGAAAAAATACAGCTGCTCGCCCCTGCTGCTCTCAGTGGCGGAGTGAAGACACCGATGATCTCGATCGAAGACGGAGTGCTCTTCAACGGCACACTCGAGATGACACTGGCGGTTCGGGAAATGTCCCGCGAGACGCCTCGGGAAGTATCCCGCGAAACACCGCAGCGCTCTGTCGAGGATCCAGAAACCTCAGCCAGCAAGCGCGCCGCGGCCTAACAATCATGAGCGCTATCTGATTGCAAATCCCCGAGCGTACAACGATGTGGGGTCTGGTTCGGATGCACCTAGCCCGCATTATTCATGGCCGCTTCTGCTGCAATCGCGGATTCGATGCTGCGACGCGCCTTCGGCTGGCAGGCTCGTCGCTCGCCCCCTCGACGTACTATTCAAGTACGCCTCGGGATCTCGCGGCTCCGCATGCCCGTCTCGCAACGCGACTTCGCGATTTCACGACGAACCGTCATGAATAATGTGGGCTGGTCGAAGATCGGCATATCCGAGAAGCCGCAACGCCTCATCAAAAAAAGAGCACGTCGTAGGAGACTGTTATGTGGTCGTTCGGAACAAGTCAGCCTGTCACCGTAACAGGTCAAGACGATTTTACGTTTCTAGGAAAGGACGTGGTCTTCAAAGGTGTCCTGACCTTGGAAGGCAACATTCGGGTCGATGGTCGGCTTGAGGGAGAACTCCGTTCAACAGGAACGCTGATTGTCGGGGAGCATGCAGTCATCAGGGGCAATATCATGGCCGGGATCCTGATCACGAGCGGTCAAATCAATGGCGATGTCATTGCATCGGAAAAAATCAAGATCCTTAAACCGGGGATTGTGATCGGCGATATTCGCACCCCGGCGATTTCCATTGAAGCAGGAGCGTTTTTCCACGGACTATCCGATATGGGAAGGCCTACGTGGATCGAAGACCGGAGCATGACACACGAAACCGTTCTTGACCTCCCAGTTCACCGCGAGAATCTGCGCGCTCAGGGCTATTAATCCTTCCTACACGATTCTTCGCAGGCTGTTCAGAAAGGCCGTCCAGCAAGGCCACAGCGAGTGAAGGACCGAGGCGTACCCTTGCGGTACGTTGAGGGTCTGAACGACGCGAGAACGCCGCTGGCGGACTTTGTCAACAGCCTGCTAAGGCCGCTTGAGTTCTTCGAGCATAAACTGCTTGGGCAACATCACTGGAACGACGATCCCGATGGGGTCACCCCGCTTGATGGTCGTCGGCTTTGTGAGCTGTAGCAGAAAGTTGGCGGTGAAGGCGTCGTAGTCCGGAAGCCAGTCGTAGATATTCGGCGTGCGCTTATACTCCTGGGTCTTTATCCCCTCCCACACAAAAAACGTCCGCTCCGGGTAATGATAGAAGTGGTTCGGCACATCCTTCATCATCAATCCCACCTGCTTGGGATAGTAGAACCGAATGCCGCAGCAAAGCTTGGGATATCCGCTATTTAAGATTGAGTCGACATACGTTCCTGAAAACGACTTGTAGCCAAGGACCCGCTCTTCCGGCAAGATCGGCGGCGCTTGCCACTTGACCCCATCGGCCGTTCGGCGAATCTTACAGTCCGCCGGAGACCGAATGAGCCAGCCGTACTGGCCCACTGTCCGCACCGGTCCACAATCGTCTGGGATCACTTTGTAGCCCTCGACCGCCACCGTTCGCTGCTCGTCCAGCGACATCCCGGACAACAAGGGTCGATGCGGCATGAAGTCGAGCTTCAGTCGCTCAGGCGCGATGGCAGTCGAATACTCCCGTTCCCAATAGACGACAACTTTGTCGTTCTGCTCCTCGTCGGGAATCTGTTCTGCTGTCGGCTCGCTCATCCTGCTAACCCTTCCTCATGTGGAATAATGTCACGCCCTCTTTCAGCCTTGCTTTCGGCAAGATGGTACGATGCATCCGAAACGTGGGAAGCTGTTCGACCAACTCGTCCCAAAGAATGTGGAGTCCGTGGGATGCGCCGTACTGACCGAGCTGTGCCGGACCGATGACGAACGCATGGCCTCCTTCTCGAAGAACTCGGCTAACCCTCTGCATACGTTCGGCCAAGTTGGCCGACATATCTCCGCTGTCATAAGGCACCCAGTGGTAGATCACATCATAGGCGTGAGGGGCTTCCCGATCGTACAGCCCTTCGTCCGAAATGAATCGGATATGCGAGAGCCAATCCCAGTGCTGCAACTCGGCACAGATGCTCCAGAGTTGTTGCGCCTGCTTTTGCGCAAACGCCGGATACCGTACCAGCACGGTATAGTCTCTCGGCCGATCGAACGTCATACAGTTCGCAATGACGGCATCGCCATTGTCGATGAGCACCCGCTGGGCGCTCATAAAGACCGCGCCGATTTCCCGGTCCTGCTCGCCAAGATCTTGCAGGTAATCAACCACGAACGGTTGCGCCGCGCACTCACCGATTTCAGAATCGTCTTCCGGATAGAGCAACACGGCGCCATAGGCGTCGGCAGGAAGGATGGGCGGAACCCCCTGGACAAAGACCGATCGCCAGTCGACCGGACTCATGGCCACCGGCACAGCAGACTGTTCCAGACTCCCTTGCGGGAGGGTCACAGCCAACGTCGTCTCATGATCGCGATCTTTCAGAACGACATGCCCTTCGGAAATTTCGGCACGCCGATCACAGGGGACAAATCGACGGCCTTTGGGGCTCAAATAGGACAGCCCGGAGGAGTCCGACGCCACCGTCGCCCTGTGCAACAAGCCGCCGTAGAAAGTCAGGCAAGCCCCCGCGCGTTGATCGAAATATCGAATCGGCATCGTTGCAGCCGGCAGCCAGGTCACACGATTGGACCGTTCAGGATTCATGAAAAGCGTGAATGGGTCGCTTTCAGCAGCCGTCTGCGGTGTGAAGAAACTGCTAAATAAGCGAAACGCCGCTTCCGATGGATAGGTGGGAATACCTCGATAGCGCAAGGGTCGTGGAGTCACGTTCCCGTCATGTTGATCGTCATAGAGTCCGCGAATCAATTCAAATACCGCAGATCCCGTTCCCGGCAACAGCGATTTAAAGAGTTCGACGACCGGCAGAAAATCGATCGAAGGCCAATTCATCACCCCCATACAGGACATGAAACGGGCCCGTTCGAAATCCCCATCCTGAAGCACATAGAGGGCATCTTTCCTCTGACGGATCGTCGCCCTCCCGGTCGGCTCGATCAGGAAATCCTCATCCCGATAGAAGAACCGCACTTCCTCCATCGGAACCCGGAGCGCCTGAGCGGCCATCGCACGTAAATCGTCAGCTGTAAGCCGTTGCCAGCCGGGCTTACTCGCGAGATTGAGGCTGGTTTCATTCACCATACCGGACGGCTTTAACCCGACCCATTGTCCCCAATCCAAACGCAGCCGTGCACGGAGAAGAACCGCATCGCCTGCTGCATTAGTCCCCCACTCACATTCATGCAATGGGTTGCCATCCGGATCGGCCGCAAGAAACCGGCGTCCATCCGATCGATAGAAGACAAGATGCCCTGTTGGCTGTTCGACGCAACGGCCTCCGGCTGCAGCAAGATCGCGAGCAATTAACTGATTCCCGGAGAAGCTGATGTTACCGGAGTTAGTGAGCGCTGAGGGATTCACAAGAAATGATCTCAATTATGCTGCGGGCTGCTCAAACAGGTCAGCCAACGAGGCCACAAGGAGAGAGACCCCCGAGGCGTACACATTCGGTACGTTGAGGGGTTCGAACGACTGAGAACGAAGTTGGGGACCTGTTTCAGCAGCCTGCTTACTCGCGGACTTGCCCGCTCCCCATCACAATAAACTTGAAGCAGGTCAATTCTTCCAGCCCCATCGGACCCCGGGCATGGATGCGGGATGTGCTGATTCCGATTTCTGCTCCCAGCCCGAACTGGTAGCCATCGTTCAACCTGGTTGAGGCATTTACCAGTACTGCGCTGGCGTCAACTTCGCGCAGAAACCTCATGGCCTTGGGATAGTCGGAGGTCACGATGGATTCCGTATGGCGTGAGCCATACTTGGCAATATGCTCCATCGCCTCATCGACGTGCTTGACCACTTTCACCGCTAGGGTGAGATCGAGGAATTCTTTTCCAAAATCATCGTCGCTCGCAAGTTTGGCCGACGACGACAGCTGACAGGTTTTCTGGCAACCGCGGACCTCGACCTTGGCCGCCACCAGCTTCTCGATGAAGGGGGCAAGCCAATGACGCGCAATGCCCTGATGGACCAAGAGGGTCTCCATCGCATTGCAGGTCGACGGACGCTGCACCTTGGCGTTGAAACAGACCCGTTCCGCCATCGCAGGATCGGCATCGGCATCGACATAAATGTGACAGACGCCGGCATCGTGCCTGACGACAGGAATCGTGGCATGCTCGGTGATGACGCGCATCAGCGATTCGCCGCCGCGCGGGATAATCAAATCGATGTAGCGGTCTTGCTTCAGCAACAGAGGAACCAGCTCACGGTCGGGCCGCGCGACAAAGGTAATCGCCCCAGCCGGGATCCCGGCTTTCTCCGCCGCCTCCGATAGGACCGTGGCAATCGCCGTATTCGAATGGATCGCCTCGCTTCCACCCCGAAGCACACAGGCATTCCCGGACTTCAAACAGAGAGCAGCAGAATCAGCTGTGACGTTTGGACGGGACTCATAAATAATCCCAATAACGCCGATCGGAACCCGCACACGCCCCACCTGCATCCCGTTCGGCCTGGTCCACATCTTCGGCATGTCGCCGAGCGGGTCAGGGAGCGCAGCCACCTCACGCAGACCTGCCGCCATTTCGACAATCCTCTTGGCCGTCAGACGCAGCCGATCCGCCATCGCCTTTTTCTCCGGTTCGGCCCCGAAGGCCTCCAGATCCAGTTCGTTCGCGGCCAACAGCGCATCCGTCTGCGCTTCCAGCGCCTCTGCCATCGCGAGAAGGGCCCGGTTCTTCACTGTGGTCGAGAGTGTCGCCAGCCGGCCAGCGGCGCCTTTGGCTCTGGTGACCAATTCGTTGACATATTCTGGAATCGGTATGGGCGCAACCACTTCTACGCCGACCGATTCGACAGGTTCGACTGCCGCTTCCGCCTGACTACTCTGGTTACTTCTGTCAGATAACATAAAAAGACCCTTACCTCATGACGTTGGGACGGGAACAGGATACAGCGGGAGTTTCAACGCGGTCAAGGCGGGGAGGAAGGTTGATCTGGTTGATTTGGTTTGTTTTGTTCATCTGGTTAGTTTCCTTCAACCAAATAAACCAAATGGACCAGACAACAGCATTCTTATGCGGACTAGATCACTTTTCTGAAGTAGTCGATTGTACGACGAAGGGCATCTTCCAACTGTACCTGAGGCTCCCATTTCAGGACAGTACGCGCCCGGCTGATATCGGGACGTCTGACCTTGGGATCATCGGCGGGCAACGGATGGTGGGTGATGGGGCTTGCTGAGTTGGTGAGTTTCAGCACCAATTTTGCGATCTCTAGGACCGTCAACTCTCGTGGGTTCCCGATATTCACAGGATCGTGCATGCTGGAATCGTTGGCGTCCTTATTTTGCGTCACAAGGAACTTACGATCTGTCCGTTGTTCGACTGTCCTATCTGAATCCAGAAGCAGTAACCCGGTGATCCCGCAAACCAAGTCGTCAACGTAGCAGAAACTCCTGGTTTGAGATCCGTCGCCGAAGACGCTCAACGGTTTCCCTTGGAGCGCTTGAACGATGAAGGTCGACACAACTCGTCCGTCATTCGGCCTCATGCGCGGCCCGAATGTATTGAAGATGCGCACAATCCTGGTATCAACCGCATGATAACGGTGGTAGGCCATCGTGAGGGCTTCCGCAAAACGCTTGGCTTCGTCGTATACGCCACGGGGGCTGAGGGGGTTGACGTTGCCCCAATAGGACTCAGGTTGAGGATTCACCAGCGGATCCCCATAAACTTCCGACGTACTGGCCAAGAGGAACCTCGCCCCCTTTGCCTTGGCGAGTCCAAGAACTTTATGCGTGCCTAAGGCGCCGACCTTCAGCGTGGCAATGGGAAACTCGAGGTAGTCTTGCGGACTCGCAGGCGATGCAAAGTGCATGACCGCATCCAGTGGACCCTCCACATGCACATAGTCGCACACATTGTATTTGACGAAGGAAAATCGCTCCTGCCCGATCAGATGGGCGATATTCTCGACCCGTCCGGTGAGGAGATTGTCCATGCAGATCACGGAATGTCCAGACTGCACCAACACATCGGAGAGATGACTGCCAAGAAACCCGGCTCCGCCTGTAATCAAGATACGCATATGACTCTTCTTGTACGCTCCTCTCGTTGCGAATGCCATGAAAATTCCCGGAATTGAGGTCACGACTCAGATAAATAGACTGAAGGGGTACAGGCTGAAGGTTAGAGGTCGAAGTTCCAAGCACTTCAGCCTTCAGCCTGAATCCCTTCAGCCTGTTTTCGCAGCCTGAACCCCTTCAGCCTAAACCCCTTTATCTCTACACCTCTACACTTGTCCTGCCTCACATTTACCTGGATGTTATAAACTGGATATCACAATGTCATTGTTTTCACATATTAATTCGAAATTTACGGGATTCTAAATCGCACGTGTAGTCTAGGCATTCCTCTTGCTCACCTTTCCTGCCGACGAGGGCATTATCAGAATGAAACTATCCGCAGCAGCCTACTCCGCCGAAGTAGCCACTTCGGCTACGAAGGCCGGAAGCTACGGAGTATTCGGCGGAGGAGATAAATGGATAAATGATGGACATACCTGTGAATAGGCGTAAGGGTGGACGTAGAATACAGGCTGCTTGTTGTCGTTCGCGGTATTGGGAAACAGATGGGAATATGAGGAGGCACGCATGTTGGGACAGAGAACAACGAGGCGACTTCAAGCCAGCTGGATCGTAAGACTTTTCGTAGTCCTCGCATTACTAGAAGCAGGCAGTTCGAACCTCTATGCTGCCATAACCGATAATGGCATTCACCCGCCGCCGACAACAGGCGCCTACGGGTATGGCTCTTTCATCCCAGGCTCGCCGGGCTTTCCCGCCGTGGGCGGCACGTATGTGGATCCGGTCTTTGGGGAAACAGTTCGTCGAATTACGGACATTGGGGCTAAGCAAAACAACGAGGATATCTATGGTCACCATTGGGCGAATGCCAATGGCAGCTACGTATTCTCCAGGACCGTCAACGATACTCGCATTTTGAACCCCACGACGGGCGCGGTTGTCCGTAGTGGTGTCCCATGCGGGAGTCCCTGCTTCGAAGCGAGCTGGCATCCGACAAATCCTGATCGCTACTACTATCTGAACGGGAGCGCACTGGTCAGAGTACAGCGTGAGCGCGGGAACCAGCACCACCATCCATACCTTTGCCGGGACGCTCCAAAGCATGGGTGGGTCGCTCAACTGGATCGACGGCACGGGAGATCTGTTCGTTGTGATGATCGGGGGAAGGGCGAACCTCTGGAAGCGATCGATCAACCTCATCTACACCAACACCGTGGCTCCGCTGGGAGGGGGAGGAGGGTGGGTGTCGATTAGCCCTGACGGCAATTACTTGATCACAGCGGCAGGTCCGAGTAGTGAGCCGCACATCGAGCACTATTCTTACGCGATCAATCACAGCACGCATGTCGTCAGCCCCACCCCGGTCAACTTCTGGGGGTTATGCGGGGACCATGGCGCGATCAGTTCGGCCTCGAACGGCAAGACCTATTTCATCACCTATGATTGCAACTACAGCGGCAATATCTGGCGTGCCGATGTCTCGATTGATACGTCCAACATGACGGCTGCGCAGCAGCAAGCGGCAAACTTGCAATTGGTCCCGATCGGATTCACGAACGGACCTGACGGACATATGAGCGGCGGGGTGATCGGAGCCATGAAAGATTGGGTGTTCATCGATCATGAGAAGATCCCCGACAGTTTCGGGAACAGTGTAACCGGCTGGTTGCCCTATCGGAGCGAAATTATGGCGGTGAATATCATCACGGGAGAGGTGAGGCGGCTCGCCCACCATCGCTCGCGGGTGCCTGGAAGTTCTGGAGCACAATACTACGATCAGCCGCGCATTTCCTGCTCATGGGACGGCTCGTTGATTATCTGGACGAGCAACTACAATTCAGCACCTGTGACGGGCTATTCGGACTTGTATGGAATGGGTTTTTAAAACCCTGGGCGGGAATGCCAGCGACACGACACCACCCGCCTCACCGGTCAACCTTCGGATCGAATAAAGACGCGTCCCGGAGCCGGACGGGACATCCTGTCCAACGTATCGTAGTACCGCTCCTCATCGTGCTCAAACATCCACTACTCACTGATTTCTCCCCTGCCTGATTCAAATTACGCAACCACATACTCTCACCCAGCGCCGCGTGCAGATCGGCCCTTCAACCGCTCAATATGCATATAAATCTGACGATCCATTCGCTACTGCTCGGGCAAAACTGTCCAAGCAATAGGGGGGGGCCATACCTCGAATGGGGAATTTGAAACTCCCTACCGAAATGGGATCTTACCGCTGACTTTATTGTGAATACCGGCGATGTCGTCCGACCCGTCGCTCAGAGGCTTTGGGCGGCCTCCCGATCCTCGGTCGGCGGGGCTTTTCTCGCTCGACAGACTACAGGTATGCCTGCGTCAGCCTTACGTGCGAGAAACCTCATCAAGATTGAGACCTGTAGCCTGTGGGTACTCCAAATTCGCGCATCGATCCCGCTGTTCTGCTGATCGGGCATGAACAAGCACGAGGGAGGAAAGCCATCATGAAAAGAAACATTTTTCAAGA
This sequence comes from uncultured Nitrospiraceae bacterium, assembly GCA_963781915.1. Classification (GTDB taxonomy): domain Bacteria; phylum Nitrospirota; class Nitrospiria; order Nitrospirales; family Nitrospiraceae; genus Palsa-1315. Next base: position 24,178 of record CAWAIH010000022.1, read on the forward strand.
AACGCTATTCGGTCCGCGAGGGCATTTACCGATGTCAGCTTCACAGTTTGCGGACGCCCCCTCCGATGTGCATGTTCGGAGGATAGGCAAACCATTCACGGGAGGGGTCGCAGTGAACGGATTATCATGCCTACTCATTCTTGCGGCTCTCGTGGCCTGCTCAGGGTCGAGCGGCGACTCATCAACCCAGACCCCTGCCCTGTCGTTTGCTGCGGACTGCCAAGGGACGACTGGCGTCCCATCTACTCTGCCCCCAACCTTTGCCACTTCATTTCTTTGCGATGCGAACCCTCATATTCCACCGACGGTAGATCCCAACGGCTACAACACGTTCACCCCTAGCTTGTTGGTAGGCTTCCCTGCTGTCGGGGGGACCTATACAGACCCAATCTTTGGCGGGAGTCATCCGTCGGCTGACCGACACGGTGGGCAGGCCCAACCAAGAAGACATCTATGGTCACCACTGGGCCAACGCCAATGGATCCCTTGCCTTCTCGCGGCAGCTCGACTTGGCAGGACTCAACTTCAAGATCATCAACACAACCACGGGAGCTGAAGTCTATACCAACCAACCTCTTGGATCGTCCCAATTTGACATTGCATGGGATGCGACTGACCCGAACCGGTATTACTACTACGAGGGGGCCAACCTCACCTGCCGGAATCTCGCGGAGCAGAGGAATGTTGTGAAGACCTTCCCCGCACCCCTCGAACGCAATGGAGGGTCACTCAATACGCAAGACCGGTCGGGACGCTATTTCACGGTGCGCTATGGAGGCACCAATAAAGTGTGGGATAGTCAAACCGACATCATCTACTACCGGCTATGTAACAACGCTAAATCCCACTGGATGGGTCGCGATCACGCCGGATGGCAATTATTTGGTCACCGCGGCTGGACCTAATAAGGAGCATTACTCCTATGCTATCGACCATATTAACGCAGAGCATTAGCTCCACGCCGGTCAACTTCTGGACCCTCTGCGGGGATCATGGCGCGTTAGTGTCTGCGGCAAATGGAAAAAACTACTTCATCACTTTCGACTGTAACAACTCTGCCGGTATCTGTCGTGTCGATATTACATTGCCTCAGGCTCCGCTGGATGTGACCAAACAACACGACGATAACCTATTACTCCTACCGCTCGCCTTTGGACGTTCCCGTGAACACCAATGAGGGTCACCTCTCGGCTGTATCAAAAGAGGGCCCTAACCAGAATTGGGTGTTCTTCGATAGCGAAACCTTGGGAGGTGACCCCTTCAGTTCGGCCCCGATTTTTGTCCCATTTCTCCCTGGCAGAACTACGAACAAGAGATTATTGCGATGAATGTGATGACCTCGGAAGTGCGCAGGTATGCCCACCATAGATCACGCGGCATTGATTCAGATTACCACGCCCAACCACGGATCTCCTGCTCCTGGGATGGCTCAATCATTTTATGGACAAGTAACTACAACACTCCGCTCGCCCACCCGAATGGCCCTCAAAACGATTATGCCGACATGTATGGCATGGCGTTTAGTAACTAGAAATGGTCGCCGTGAAATCTTGAAAGTTGCGCGATCGATGCGGGAGTGAATGTAGGATGGTTTACAAGGGTGTTTTCAAAAACATTCGAATTAGGCGCGTCAGGGTGAGGAGTGCCGCATGAAGATAACTGTTCGTCTGCTGCAGTGGAAAGACCTGACACCGGGCAGGTTGGCGGCCTGGGCCGATCTCGAATCGCGGGCACTCGATCCGAATGCCTATCTCTCGCCTTATTTCGTGGTGCCGGCTCAACGATACCTCGCCGGCCACACGGACCCGCTCGTCATGTGGATCGAGCAGGAGGGAACCGCCGGCCATGAGTTGCTGGGGATGGGAATTTTTGATGCTGTGCGAGGAACGCGCCGGTTTCCGCTCCCTCATCTGCGCGCGTTCAGTCCACGCCATTCCTATTTGTCCGGACTGCTCGTGGACTCCACAGTGGCCAGTGAGGTGATCGAGGCCTGGATCGCCTACTGCGCAGGCAAGGCATTTCGTTGGCACGGCATCGACTTCGTGTACTGGCAGGCGGACAGCAAGAGCGAACAACTGGTGCGCAGCATCGCGCCACAGCACGGCGTCACCTGGCATGAATACGAGCGCATGTCACGCGCAGTCCTCTATCCGTCGCAGGCAGGCGAGCCCTACATCGAGTCGAAGTTGAGCACGAACCGTCGAAAGGATGCGCGGCGTTGCATGCGGCGCTTGGGGGACATCGGCCCCGTGACCTGGACCCCGCTACAGGGGACTGCGGTCGACGAGGCCTGTATAGATCGCTTCCTCGAACTCGAGCGGGCCGGCTGGAAAGGCGAGCAAGGCGACGCACTTCTTTCAAATAGCCAGGATGAGCAGTTTTTTCGAGAAATGGTGCGGGGGTTTGCCGGAGCCGGCAGGGCCCTCTTCGCTGAGCTGCGTGTCGGCGAGCGAGTTATCTGCTCTACCAGCAACTTCCTTTCTGGGCGGGCCGCCTTTGCCTTCAAGATCGGCTGGCATCGCGACTTCGCCAAAATGTCACCGGGAACTCTGAATGAGGTCGAGATGATTCGCCACGCTCCATCCTTGCTCGGGAAACTCGACTTTTTCGACAGCGGGTCCGGTCAGGACTCTTTCATCAACGAGTTATGGGTCGATCGCCGCCCGCTGAGCAACAGCATCCTCGTTACAACCAGCGCTGGCCGCGTCATGCTCGGCGCTGTAGACCTCGGGAAACGGTTGAAACGTCAGTTATTCCAATAGCCGGCATACGCCGAGGTCGCGGAAGCAATGATGCATCTCTAGCTGAGCGTCCCGCCCAATTAGTGGTTGAAGGTGCAGGACCACGTATCGGCAAAACGAATATCGCCCATTTCCACTTGAAATGAAATGGTTTCCCCTACTGCATAGTCGTGATGGGCACACCGCAACATCCGATTGCCCCAACTGGTCTGTGTGTGATGGGGGGCATGCACCGGCGTCTCCCAAATGAAGGGAACAGGGTAATCATTCTTCAAGGCCACCGGCTCCAGGAACAACTCGAAGCGCCCCGGGAAGATTACGCCGTTATCCTTCAATGCGCGCTGTTTGAGGTCCAGCAGGTTGACAATCATATTCTCATCGAACAAATCGTCTCCAATCTGTTCATGGAGTATGTAGTCTGCTTTCTCCGGGCAGGTGAATTCCCGGCTGTTCATTTTCAGAAACTGGATATTGTCGATGCCGTTATGCTTGGCGATCTGCTCCGCAACATGGATAAAGTCTGAGTGGTCGATGGCGTAGACTTTCGTTCCCTGGCGAGCGGCAAGGATGGCCAATATTCCCGTTCCTGTTCCAAGATCGATGACAACATCGCCCGGCTTTATGTGCCGGCTGATTGCCGCCGCATAGGTATCGACGGGACAGAGTCCGCCAACATCTTCTCATGCTCGAAGAGGTTGCTGAACTCTCCGACATTGTCAGAGTCATACAACAGGCTGGAGAGACGCTTACTCGACATGGCCTTCACCTTGACAGCCCTTGCGGTGCGTAATCCCCAACGTAAGGTATTCTGAATCAACATGGTTCCTCCCGTGACGCCGAAAAGCTGTGAATAGACAGCACCGTCTCGTCTACCTATGAAGCGTTCACTGCCCCGGCGCCTGTCACGACGGTAAATCCTTCAAGCCCCCTGGCCTGATACCGATGAGTGATGTCGCTGATCGTAGCAGTTGGAATATCCATTGCACCGGAGATTCCGATGACCCCCTTCAAGCCTTTGTCGGAATGGACAATGGTGGGGTTGATCTCAAAATAGTTCGCCATCTTTTCGGAAGGGGCGGCATGAAAGAAATAGACCCACGTGCGGGACTCGTTATCGGGGAGCACGGTCGCCCCCCATTCTCTCTTGTTTTTATACACACCGTCATTGAGAAATGGGGCGCTCATCATGCTGTCGACTGCGCGGAGCTTGTGCTCATTGGCGTATTTTATTTGAAAATAATACAAGGCTAGCTGAGCGCCACCCTCGATGTGCGTTTCGTCCCCATCCAGTACACCGGTTCGGCGAAAGACCAGAGTTCCATCCTCTACGAGGGACAGCGCCCCCGCAACAACCTCACTGCCCTTGGTAATAAACAACAGCCGCCCCTTCAGGAAAAACTCCTTCATGTCATCATAGGAGTCGATGACCGACAGCTCTCCGAACCGCTTCTTGATATGAGGCACGAACATGCGGTGGTAGAAAAAATCGAATTCCTTCAAGTCTTTGGACACCCGAGACCCGAGACCGTATCTCTCTGAAAATCGATTGGTCTTCTTACGCTTTGTCGCGGAAAATCCGCTTTTAATATCTTCCCATGAGCCCGACGTATCGATAACCTGCCGGACAGCTTCTGTGCATTTGTAATCGTACAACCCCTGAAAAGTCGACTCATAGGCTGTCGGGAGCACGGCCACGCAAAGGTCGAAGTTGCCCGTCTTCCCACTTATAGTTTTTTTCAACGCGGGAATCCAGATACGCCGCCGTTGAAGAACAACCGGCGGTGTTTCATACATGCGCGCCATTAAACTTTCGGCAAAACTCGAATTGTCGACGAAGAGACATCTGAAGGAATGTTCAGTCCCCTTCAACCGCCCCTCCACCAGGATGGCATGTGAAAAGTACTTCGAAAAAACAGGATAGAGTTGTCGCTTAATGAAACTGAACAAGAGCGCTCCTCATTTCACACCGAATGGACTCTGCCTCAGCGAGAGGCCGATCACTTCAATATGCGTCGTCCCAGGCTCTTTGCTGAATCGGGAACTAACTCATACACATGCAGCTTTTGAAGCATGGGGATGAGAAGGTTTTTCATGCGTATCTTTTCCGGAGGGTTTATCGGCACGCTCAAGACTTCCGGCCACACCTGCTTCATCAGCTCTGTGAGAATCTGGTACTGCGGCGGCTGCCTGTACTCTTCATCTACGGAGAGCATCGTGACGAGAAGACTTCTGCAATTGAACGGAGAAAAAGACTCGTGCGCAACGTCATACTGAGCCCGAATCAATGCCTGCTTTCTTCCTGCAATTTGCTCCCAACAGAACAGATCCAACAAATGAACATTGCGCGGCTCAACGGCCGACAGCCACTCCTCGAAGGCTTTGATGAGAAAAGAATGGGTTCCAATTCCGCACAGCTGCGCCAAATCACTTGCGGAGACGCCTGCCCCCTTGGGTTTCGCAAGTCGATAGTAGCACTTGAAAATTTCTGCGACATCGCCTGTGATGCAGACCCGGTTTTGCGGATAGCAGTCATGCATGGCTTGCGCGTCGGCGCAATAGGCTGTCGTTGCGGCGTCGATGCTCATTTGGTAGAGATGCTTGTATTCGGCATTCACCTGCTTGGGATACGGTATGAGGGAATGCTTCGTTCCGAGTTTCTTGAGCAGTGCAGCAGGAATCGTGACGTCTCTCGTGTTCTCGGTGTGCGGGTACGTCAAGGTAAAGCAATACAGATCGTGAATCATGTCCCTGCTGAGGGCCAGCATCACCCGGCTATCCCATCCGGCGGTAAGCGACAGGGCCAGGCTGAACCTCCGCCTGGCGCTCAGCATCAATCCATGCAACAACCGGGAACTCTCCGCCACCGCTTCTTGACGGGACAGGCCTTTCACATCCGCATCTGGCCAAAATCGTTGCGATTGCCCGGTGCGCAGATTCAAATAATGGTTCGGGAGCAACGCCTTGATGTCCGCATACATCGACGCGTCGCCCGGCAGCCAATACACTTCATAATCGTAGGGTTCACGCGAATTGATATACCCCAACGCTTCCTTGTCCATGGTCAGGTTCAACGTCTTCGCAATCAGGCCCGGCTGAGAGGCGCAGTACGTCTGCTTCAACGAGGAGGGTTGCGAGTAGTACAGGCTTCGTAAGCCCGCGGCGTCCTGAAATAGAATGGTGTCCTGGCCATCGTTCACAATGAGGATCCATCGGCCACCGAACTCGCCGGTGTATTTCCAGAAATCATCGCACCGGTCGAATTTACGTATCAGAGCCTCTACGACATCGGCATTGCCGGCTTCAGGATTATTCGGGTCTAGAATAAAACCCAGCAAGGTTATCGACTTGTTTTTGTTCGTCGCCTGATAGAGCTCCAGATCGGGATGAACGGTGAGACGATGTTCAGTCCCGACTTGCATTTTGGTCCAAGCGGGGAAATCTTTAATAAATTCAGGCCCCAAGAAAAACTGCCGCCGGAACTGCAGCGTTCCCAAAGCTTGAGGACTGTAATCACCCTGTGTGCCCATAGAAGTTTCTAACCCTTCGTGCCACTCATACCCGAAAACGCCCCAACCCAAGGACCGAATATCGTCGACCGAAAGGGAATGTTATATGCCCTTATGCAGAGCTCAATCCCTGCCGGAAGGTTCTGCCGGGACTTGCGGTAATCTTCCTCGTTTATAGGTGATCCATCCATCTCCTGTATGGCAAATCAACCCCAACGTGTTCATCACAAACCGGCGTTCGATCTTTACCTGTTCAAATTCTTGTCGTGCCCGCGGGAAATCATTCTTCGACAAGTACGCCAATGTGGCATGGAAATGGTATTGATCGCCTTCCAGAGCATTGGGCTTGATGCCATACCGCATTGAAAGGTCGTTAACAATTCGCCGCCTCAGGCTATCGAGTTCTGGCGTATGGACGACGTCCATGTAGACGATCCCCGCCTCATCGAAAAACCCGAAATTCTTCACGCAGATCTCAAACGGCTCGATTGTATTTACGAGTTCGTCAAAATACCGCTCAAAGGGCTCGATATCTGTCACATGAAACCCAAGTTTGAGCGTGATGTGGGGAGCCGCCTTCAGCCCTTCATGCGCGCCGTACTGTTTCATGAGATCTATTTCCAACTTGCTCATGTAGTTATGAACTTCGTCGTTCACGAGAATCACGTAGGCGAGCTCAAACGTGCGGCCCTGCCTTGTCCTCTGGACACCTCCGCCTTCCCCGCCTCTCAGAATAGAGCGATACATTCTGCTGATCAGTGATCCAAGGCGTGAGCCTGCATCCTGATCCAGACTTTGTACATGACAGCCCATTTGGCCTCCAGCCACAGTATGGAACTTCGCGAACCTGAACTACACGGCGCCAAGGGACTTTCGTATTTTCTCCCTGACGATCTGCGGAATAACTCGCCTATAGATGGACGCAACGCCTGGCTCGATATATCTGACTGCCGCATACAACTTTGGGCGGAATCCGGTCCGGAGTGCTTCTAACTCGATCGACTCATGACTGGTTTTGGTCCAATGGTCTTTGTACGAGCTGCCACCACCCATATAATCAAACTCGTCCACGTCATCGGCCTGCACACAATCCTGTAGAGCCAGCGCAAGCATCACACTCCCAAGGTGATGTTTTTCATATCCGCTTTTGAACCCTCCTTGAAAATAGTGCGCCACACCGCGGTCTACAAACGCCTGCAGTGCCGCAACGCACTGCCCGTCCAGGAAAAGCATCCACAGCCTGGCTCTGTCACAGCGGAAGGAGTCACGCACAGTCTCCTGCATGAATTCTTTGAAGTTGGGGTACGCAAATGACCCGAGTTCCCCTTTGGATTGCCACCGCTCCTGGTGCAATTGGACGAACGCGTCCATGAATTCGTCCAGTTGCTCCATGGTGCGAACACGATAGAATTCGCACTTATAATCTTTCTGAATCCGCCTGATATATCGATCGATGTTTGTCCGTAAGTTTGACCCGAATCCTAGTTTGACGGTCGCCCAGTCCGTACGAGTCGGCACGTAAGGAAGTCGGTCACAGGACCGTGTCGTAACGGCATCACCGAGCGCCTTCGTGAAATGAGGCAGCACAGGTGAACTTGCATGAATCCCCCACAGCCAGACGCGCTGCCACCCTGTTTGCTGCTGAATACAAGCCGCAGCCACTTGTCCGACATGGTGCTGATATCCGCTTCGAGCGATGATGTCGAGATGTTCACTCGTTTTCAGTTCAGTACCAGTCCCGATGAAACAGATCTCTTGAACCTTGACCAAGCCCTTGAGTGACCGATAATGCCGATAGAGGGGTGCCAGCCCGACCAACTGGCCGCTCCGGTCTCGACAAGCGATCAAAAACAACTCGCTGCCGGGTGGGGCGTACATGCGCCACCACACGCGATTCCAATGCCACCGCAAGAAAAACACCCCCTGTTGACAACTCGCAGAGACCAATTCATCCCATTCTCCACCAATGGCATCGAAATCGGTCTCATGGGTGAGAACCGTTGCTGTTAACGTGTTGGGCTCTTGAGTCACTTCGACACCCTGTGTATCGAGCACAGCTTGCCCTTCGGCAACTTGTCCCACAGTGGGGGAAGACAAACATGTGTTTGTGCCCCCTTGGTCAGAGCAACGATTGCGATTTGTTGCTGCAAAACTCCTCCAGGCCGCACTGTTGAAGACTCCAGTTGCTGCGGGCGGTTTGGCGCCTACTGCATCGATAGAGTCATCACGGCAACGCTGATCTCCAGAAAATGTAACATGCAAGCAGCAACTGCGTACCTACCCCATAGGCGCTAGTCCCCCACCAATTGGGGGGCTTCTAATCTAGCAGGCTGCGGGAAAGCTCAGTTTGCGCCCAAAACCCGCTGCGACCTTGTGAATGGCGGTAGCGCAAAAACGGTTCGCAGCATGCTCAAATGGTCGTCCATCGCGTCCGCAACGTGCAATGAGGCGAGGCGCATACGCTTGGTACGTTGAGCCTCTGAACGACGCGAGAACAAAGCTGGCGGGCTTTTTCAGCATCCTGCTAGCCCGCATTATTCATGACGGTTCGTCGCGAAATCGCGCAGTCGCGTTGCGAGACGGGCATGCGGAGCCGCGAGATCTCGAGACGTACTTGAACAGTACGTCGAGGGAGCGAGTGGCGAGCCTGCCAGCCGAAGGCGTGTCGCAGCAGCGAATCCGCGATTGCAGCAGAAGCGCTCATGAATAATGCGGGCTAGAGTCGATTGAAAAAGTTGGGCGGGCCAATACATCTTTGGTGAACGAGCAACGCGTGACCACGGATTACATCCTGGTCACGCGCGAGTGGCGAGCGATTCCTCGCGAGAGCTACCAGCAGAGGCCTTGATAGTTTGGCGGCAGATTCTACCCGATCGAAAACCCTGACTAAGTCGATAATTATTCGACCATTTGTCGCATACTTCGCCACATCTTTGAATTCATCGGACTTCTTCGTGACGACGATCACTTGCGCTTTCTCGACAGCCTCGGGCAACTCTTTCTTCATGAGAGAGGATATGTGGGGAATTTCCCGCTCGATATATTCTTTATTGGCCCCGAATATCCTCGCAAGTTCGACTTCCTTGTCATAGATGCTGAGCTTCAATCCTTTTCCGATCAACGTTTCGATCATCGTAACCATCGGGCTCTCTCGCAGATCGTCGGTGCCCGGCTTAAAGCTCAGCCCCAGGACCGCCACATCTTTCTTTCCTGTCCGCAGCACCATGTCGACGGCACGGTCAATGTGCTGCCGGTTACTGACAAGAATCGCGTTCAACATCGGCACCTCAGCATCAAGCCCCTTCGCCTTATAGGTTATGGCGCGAATATCTTTCGGCAGACATGATCCGCCGAATGCAAAGCCGGGCTTGAGATAGTAGGGAGACAAATTGAGTTTTGTGTCTTGGCAAAACACTTCCATCACGCGATGGCTGTCAACGCTTAAGGCTTTGCAGATCGTCCCGATCTCGTTTGCGAACGCCACTTTCAATCCATGAAAACAATTGCATGCGTATTTCACCATCTCCGCTTCCTTGACGCGAACGATGATGACAGGGGCAGTCAAGTGCGCGTACAACTTCTTCAGCAATTCGGCCGATTCTTCATCATCCGCCCCTATGAGCGTGAAGGGTGGATTGTTAAAGTCGTAGATCGATGTACCCTCTCGCAAGAACTCCGGATTGATTGCGACACCGAAGTCGCGCCCGTTTTTCTTGCCGGAAAATACCTCAAGCGCCGGGATGACTGTTTCAGCAATCGTGCCGGGAAGCATCGTGCTTCTCACCGCGACGATATGGTACCGCGACTTCGTTTCAAGCGCCGAGCCAATCTGCTTGCACACCCCTTTGATATGGGCAAGGTCAAGACTGCCGTTGTGGTGACCGGGTGTGCCGACGCAGATGAGCGTAATATCCGTGGCATGAACGGCTTCCGTGGCGTCCGTCGTGGCGCGCAGCCGATTGTCCTTGACGGCTTTCTCGATGATCCCCTCTACGCCGGGCTCAACAATCGGACAGCGGCCTTGATTGATAATGTCAGCCTTTACTTGATTGACATCGACACCGACCACCTCGTGTCCCTTATCGGCAAAGCAGGCGGCAGACACACAGCCAACATAACCCAAGCCGAAAATACTGATCTTCATCTCACTCTCTCCTTATCCATGAAAAGCGACATCAGAAATATTGATACCACGCATCCCGCAGTCTTACCAAACATTACAGCAGTTCTCACAGTTCACGGACGCGGCGGGATTCCCTCATCTTGTCAATCATGATCTTCCTCACGGTCAGATAGTGCCCACCTCCGATACGCTTCAAACATTTCTTGATATTCCACAGAACACCTTGCCGTATCCGTGAGATGCCTCGACCTGTGGCAAGTGATGCCGCCTCACCCGGTGAGGTCTGGCGCTGAATTCCGTATCTGCCAAAAACCATGCAGCCGTCCACTCGCTGAATAGTGGTCGTCGGCTCCGAATTGAACAACACTTCAATGCCGGCCAACGAAGCAGCTTCGGCTACTTTTCGTGAATAGTGTCCTCCAGGAACCGATGCGACTCTCACAGGCGCTCCAATGATCTCAGAAATAATCTCCACACTGGTTTGCCATTCCGACCGCAATTCCTCCGGAGAACAACTCGCCATCCTCAGCGGATGCGTATGTGAATGGGACCCCACGACATGACCCCGGCGAACCAATTCGCGGATCTGGTCTCTGTTCAAGAAAGACGGCTGCCCCATATACCCGGTGCTGACAAAGAAATGCCCGACCCAGCCTAGACGATCGAGTTGGTCAGCCACATGAGAATAGGCGCTCACTCCCCCATCATCGAACGTAAGGAAGAACGAGACGTGCCGTTCCGCCAGGTTAAGAGACAGAGCATTATCCGGCTTAGCCCGTAGCGCCAGAGAGATGGCTTTCATATGTTCGACAAACTCGACTGGCTCCAATTTATAGATGGCCGCGTCTGTCGATGGGAAACCGCTACGCTGATGATCCAGCCCCTCGACGACGTCGTGATACATGAGCGACACTGCTTGCGTCCTAGCCACGCCTCGCCCTCGACTTCCATGTCAGATACTTCGTCAACCAGGGCTGTCCCCATGTCGACGACTTCCGGCCTTTCGTGTCGATAGGAACGGCCTCGCCCAGAAAGATTTCATGCAGCTTTTTCCCGATCGCTTCCAAGTTATCCAAGACGACGCGGTGTTGAATCACAACGTGCGACTCGTGTCTATCGTCTCCGGAATAGAGGTAGTAGCCAAACACCGGCCCCGTATCTACACCCTTGTCGATCCGCAGCATCGTCATTCCGACTTTGCTGCGATCGCCGTTCGCCAATGCCCAGAAACATCCGTGCGCATTGCGGTATTCAGGGCAGATTCCCGGATGCATCACGAGCGTGCCTTTCGTGGGAATCGAAAAAACCGACTCCTTCAGCAACGACTTGCACCGGGCGATCATGACGTCCGGCCGCCGTTCTTTTATGAAACGCTCCGCCTCCTCGGAATTCGGAGAATGCGTCATCAAGACCGGAACGTTTTTCAGCGCCGGATAGATTGCGCGCAATTCTTCGAGTCTCTGGTCTTCCCAGCGACGGTCTTGCTTCGACAGGAACAGCCGGTAGTACAGGCGAAACGCCAAGACGTCGATAAATCGCAGGGGGCCGACTCGCTTGATTTCCGTGGATATGCGGCGGCGCGCCCGCTTGCCTGTTTCGCGCAAGACGACCAATCCGACCAGTTCTGAAAATGAGGCCAACCATCGCGCCAGCCCTTCCTGATCCAATGCAGCGCCATCATGGCAAATGACGAGTGTTTTCATGTGTACGCCTCCTCCCTTCAACTCGCTTCCCGATCGATCACCGCTCAGCAGAATGCTGAAAAAGTCCGCCAGCAGAAGAAGACCGTTATTTGGTTTATTTAGTTTCTCTCGTTTGTTTGGTTAAACCAGACAAACCAGATGAACAAAACAAACCAGTTTGAGCATCCTGCGCAATTGTGGCATCAGCGTCATTCTGCGATATTTCATCGGCATTTCCCGTGTGAACCGAGTTTTTCCTTAACCGCTTAGGCAATGGCGTCGCGGCGTTGTGCGCTCACTGCCTTTCCATTCTTTCGTTCAAACTCCTGCAGGACGTTATGGCAAATGAGGGAGAATTTCGTGGCTACGTTGCCCCAACCGAACCGCTCTCTCACCGTTGCCGCCGCCTGCGCACCCAACGCGCCGGCCAATCTGGCGTCCGTCAAGACGCGAATGACGGCGGAGGCAAAGTCTTCCGGAGCGTCCGCAAACAGCAAATGTTGCCCTTCGACGACCGGAAGGCCTTCGGCGCCGATTCGAGTCGAGACAACGGGCATCTCCATAGCCATGGCTTCATAGACTTTGAGTCTCGTGCCCCCGCCAATACGAATCGGGACGATATAGGCGCCGGCACGTTCCATGTATGGCCGCACGTCGTCGACTCGCCCGGTCACCGTGATCGCAGGATCTTGACGGCTTAATTGGACCAAGCGGGGAAAAGGATTGCGCCCCACGATGGTCAGTCTGACATCGGGCAGAACTCGCCTGATGCGAGGCAGCACCTGCTCGACGAAATACAGAATGCCATCTTCATTGGGAAGCCAATCCATTGACCCTGTGAAGACCAGGTGATGGGGATCCGGAGAAATCGCCGGATTTCGCTGAAAATATGTCGTGTCTACCCCCGTCGGAATATCCGGAACCTCGTGAAGTCCATATTCCTTTTTCATCGTCTCGCCGTCATCGATCGAGACCGCCACTACGCGATCAAACAGCCGGCACGCATCGCGTTCGTACCGATGCGTCTTTCGCCACTGGTTGTAGAGATAGGCCCGTTTCAAAGGATTGGCCTGCTCCTCGTAGTGGCGCTGCCAGATCATCGCCTCGACGTTGTGCTGGAACAACACCGACGGGCAGGGCGCCTGATCCGGCATGTTCACGCTCGGATGAAGAAAGTCGCAGACCAATAGATCGGGCCTGTATTCGGACAGAGCAGACTTAATCTTTCGAGCCATCGCGGAGGATCGATACTTTTGAATGAAATATGGAAGCGGAGAGACGAGATTCAACGCGAGTTCGGCGTAGAATCGCGCGGTAAATTTGTCTTCCGATCGGTGCGGCACACGGATAAGTTCATGACAATATTCGTACGCCTGCTCAGGGAAGGGCGAATCGCCGGCCATCTCATCGAGTGTGAGATATGTAATATGGTGGTGCCGCTTCATTTCCTTGAGCATCTGATAGGTGCGAATCTTCCCGCCCTTGTCAACCGGATGAAGCAGTTCCGTCTTCAGCCACAAGATCCGCATCAGAGCCCTCCCTTGCCCGATAGGCCTACGAGGGATGGTTGCTCTCCGTCGAGAAACCGCCTGAGCCATATCTCGACATTGAGGAGCATCCAAATCCGTTCCGTATGGTTTTCCCCCGCGTCATGCCGCGCGACAAGCGTCCGCACAAACTCGTGATTGAACAGGCCACGTGCGCGGACGCGGTCACTGAGCACGTATTCGTCCACAACCGAGCGATACGCTCCCCGAAACCAGTCTCCGACCGGCACAGGGAATCCCATTTTTTTTCTTGTCAAAATCTGCTCCGGAAGCACACCGGTCATAGCCTTACGAAGCACGTGCTTCGTCGTGGCTCCTCGAAGCTTCATGTCGATCGGCAAGCGCGTGGAAAATTCGACGAGTTTGTGGTCGAGAAATGGGACCCGGCTCTCGATCGAAGCAGCCATGCTCATTTGATCCTGCTTCATTAGAAGTTCGTGGAGATAGCTCTTGAGATCCACAGCCAGTAACCGATCGAGCAATGCCTCCGCATCCGGACGGTCCAGGTACCGCATCGCGATGCGGTAGGGATCGGTTTCCTGCATTCGCTCCTTGGTGACATCGCTGAACAAGTCGGCATGCATCCCGGACGGATACACTGCAAAGTTGTCAAAGTAGAGACTTCGCAAGTCAGGCGGCAACGCCAGGAAGGTTCGCGACAGCGCTCTCCAGATCCCCGGTGCAGCGCGGCGGTCATGAATCATGCCTTTGATCAGCCGACGGATCGGTCCCGGGACGAAGCGTTCATACTGCTTCCCCAACATCATGTTATAGACCGTGACCCGATACTTGTTATACCCGGCCAGCAATTCATCGCTCCCCTCTCCCGTCAGCACCACTTTGACGTGCTGGGCGGCCAGCTTTGAGACAAAGAACAGCGGAACCGAAGAGGGATGGGCGATCGGTTCATCTTCCTGATAGACGAGCGCCGGAAGAGCCTCGAAAAACTGCTGCGGGCTGACGACAATTTCGTGATGATCCGTTTGAAACGCCTTGGCCACCACCCGGGCATACTCCAGCTCATTTGCCTCCCGTTCCGCAAATGCAACGGAGAATGTCTTGATCGGTTCCTTGACGAATTCGCTCATGACCGCGACAATGGCGCTCGAATCGATCCCGCCAGATAAGAACACCCCAAGCGGAACATCGGCCATGAGATGTGACCGGACAGATTCCCGAAACAGATCTCCAAAGTCCGACACATACTGCCGCTCCGACTGAAGCGGTGACGGCTTGCTGAAATCAAAATCCCAATAGGTCGTGAGCGTGGACTTCCCATCTTCCCACTCAAGGATATGGCTGGGAGGCAATCGGCGAATGCCGTTGAAAAGCGTTTGATCGCCGGACGTATACCGATTGGCGGAAAAATCGCTCAGCGCAGCGAAGTTGAGCTCCGGAGTGACGGCCTGCCCTTCAAGAAGCGCTTTGATCTCTGAGGCAAAGCACAGAGTCCCGTCCTCTTTCTGAACGTAATACAATGGCTTGATGCCAAGGCGATCGCGGGCTAGAAGGAGTTTTCTCCTCACCGAATCCCAAATTGCGAAGGCAAACATCCCCCGCAGTTTGCTCACGCCAAGAACACCCTCTTCTTCATACAAGTGGAGAATGGTTTCAGTATCGCTTGCCGTCCTGTACCGATGTCCATGCCGCTCCAGACTTGGCCTGAGTTCACGATGGTTGTAGATTTCACCATTAAAGACGATCCAGACTGTCCCATCCTCGTTGGCCATCGGCTGATGGCCACCCCCGACATCGACGATAGACAAGCGACGATGGCCGAGACCTACTTGCGAATCTGTGAATATCCCCGCGTCATCGGGCCCCCGATGGGTCAGAGCGTCGCGCATACGTCTCAACGACGATTCGTCGACAGAACGTCCACTGGACAGAGGGAACACTATGCCGCAAATACCGCACATATCGATCAGTCTCTCCGCAAACGATTCCTATGATCGTGCCACACCTTCATGCAAGCCGATATCCCCCGAAAGCGGTAGCGCGTTGGCAAACCAACCGGACAGGCTTCGGAGAAGGTCCGGCAACGGCTTGCCTTGCTCGCTCAATCCCTTCAGATCCTCGGCAAGCCTTTCTCTCACCAGACCGCCCTCACCGGACATGAACGGTACGAGCAGCGTAACCACCTCGCCTTGCCCCGTCGCTGTGCAGGTAACGACAAGCCGGGGAGCCGATTCCCGTTGGCCGTAACAGCGCGACACCCATCCTTCCTCTATGGAAATCGCGACGGGGGAGCAGTCCCCGTTCTCCTCGACTTTCAGCGGCAGAAGGAAGAGATTCCGGCCATCGCGCCCGGCGATGTTCACGTATGCCCCTTCCTGTTCGACGAGGCATCCGGGAGCGCAGTGAAAATGCAATGCGTATTGATGCTGCGCAAGCGCCTCGAAACGGTCCTGAATAAGCACGTACGGCGACTGGCTCTGCCATCGATCGACAGGCTTTCGAAACATCATCGTGCGTGCGTGAGTCACGGGATCGGCGAGACGGAGAAATCCATGATGTTCCCCTGCCACATAATAGCTCTGAGCGGTTTCGATCGATCCATTACCTCTCACGTCCGCAATGAAATCCCACGAGAATGGCCCTGCAGGGACTGATTGTGAACAGCCATCGACCGTAACCGTATTATGAGCCGCCGTGGAACGATAAGAGTTTCGGCTTTCACTCAGGCCCACGTAGGAATAGGTGCCTGAATCGATAAACCAATTGCTGCTTCCCGTGGCAAGCTCAAACGAAAGTGCATCGGAATGCGCATGCCCGCAATTCGCCGTGCCATGAGAGCCACAGTCGAAAAACAGATAGGCAGAGTCTCTCGACCAGCCATCCCGCACGACGTGATATCCGCAAGTGAAAAATTCCCGATGCAAGGCAGCCGGCGGTTTGGCTGCCAACCGATCGTACGATTCGAGCCCTTCAGGGCCGAGAAGCCACAGAAGTTCAAGCGGAGCATCTCCCGCAACATGCTTCCAATCCCCTCTTCCA
Organism: uncultured Nitrospiraceae bacterium; assembly: GCA_963781915.1. Lineage (GTDB taxonomy): Bacteria > Nitrospirota > Nitrospiria > Nitrospirales > Nitrospiraceae > Palsa-1315. The sequence goes on from CAWAIH010000022.1 coordinate 40,774, forward strand.
AAGACCGCCGCCCCTATCGCGAGGGTATCGCGGAAGTCATTGGAACGACGCGGACCTAATGGCAGTAAGCGACCGCCATCGTCATCTCCGTATAGGGTAGAACTGCCGTCAGGCTTGGTAAGCCACATCAAATGATCGAGCAATAGGGCTAAGCGATCTTCTAACAACTTTGGCAATTCGATGCCGGCCACGCGCGCAAGCAGATAACAATGCAGATAGAAATCCGTCGTATAGCGATGGTAGTAGGACGCCTGCTCGAAATAGACGCCATCATCCTTCACATGGATCGGTAACTGATCCATAAGGATTTTCAGACCAAGCTCTCTCCAGTGCTGTGATCGCTGAAGCTCCGGGAATGCAACGCCGACATAGAAAAGCCCCAATGCTTCACCTGTGAGGTGCGTATTAGGGCTGAAATAGTACGAGAGGTAGGCCTCAATGTGCTCCGCTTGCGCCGTGATCGACTTCAGGAGCCTAAAGACGAACGTTGGAGTGACTGTGTCCGATTTTGCAAAGAGCGAAAGCGCCCAAACCCAGGAGATAAGGCGGAAAGCAAGCTCCAGGCTGCTCGTCCAGTTCACTCCGGTCTTGGGGGGGTTAGAATCCATCCACGAGGAAACATGGTCTACAAACGACTCGGCATATCGCTCGTCGCCTGTCAGCCAGTAGGCCTGTCCCAGCGTCACGAGATATTGATGCCGGTTGAGCTCCCAGATGACCTTCTGATCACCGACAGAATCGGGGTTGAGATAGTCAATCTTGCTCCAGTGATCTGCCGGAGCCACTTTCCCCGACAAGGGCTCGCAACTCCAGTTTATCGGTGAGCCGAACGATAAATCTTGAAATCCCAATAGGTCAAATCGCCCAAGGCGAGCTTGGTTAGCCTTCTCAACAATGTGATCCACCCCATCTCCAAATCGTCTCTTGGCAATAACTGTTATAGCATCTCTTGATGAAAGTGACTTAAGCCATTGACTATTAACGTTATTATTAATCCTTTCCGTGACATGCCTGGCAATAGTTTCAACAGATCCGTCACGACATTCAGGGCTTATCTCCGTCGCGATAAAGTCAGCGTCTGGCCGCTCACCACTCCCACGCCCAAGCCAGCACTCGAGCGCCTTACTCCACTCTTGCTGCCCGCGCGCCAATAGTTCCCGTGGACCTTTTGATAGAAGCTTCTGTAAATGAAGAGTACGCATCATCATAATCGCTCTTAATGAAGCTCCCCGCAGCAAGCTGCGGGGTATCTTGCGGAATTCTCCGAAGCCACTACCCTCCTTCGCCAAGGCTCGAGGGCTACGGGGTATTCAGCAAAGGAGAATAAGACAGATCCCTGTCCACTTGCCCACTGCATTCACAATTACTTCGATGATTTCGCAACCCGCTCGCTGGCCTGCAAGCCTCCGGAGGCCGCGAGCTCCTCATAGAGATGGAGCCATGCATCCCTCACCGCTTCCGGAGTGCATCTTCGAACAGAGCCACGCGCACTCTGGGCGAGACGAGAGGCCAATTGCGGATCACACAGCAAGCGCAATGCATTCTCTGCCACACCCTTGTAGTCGCCGCAAGAAACCATGAGCCCTGTTTCCTCATGCCTGAGAATATAGGGAATACCACCGGCATCTGTTGTGACCACGAGGAGCCCGGAAGCAAAACATTCAAGGATGGACGCCGGCATGTTATCGATGTTGTTCGTGTTCAAATAAATATCAGACCCGTCATACAACTCCGGCATGCTTTCGAACGCGACCGCACCGATGAACGCGACGCCCCGCACCTTTAAGTCTTTTGCAAGCTGTTCCAACTCAGGACGCTGCGACCCGTCGGCAGCGATGGTCAGCCGTGCCTGAGGATAGCGTTCCTGAATAAGCTGAAACGCACGGAGTGCGCAGCCTATGTTATAGAGCGGCTCCAATGAGCGACTGCAAAGAAAGACCGGACAGACCGGGACTCGTTCGCGAAATTGGAACCGCTCAAGTTCCACGATATTGGAGATGGTCTGGGCGTAGAGTCCGTATCGAGCAAAGACATCGACAAGGTACCCTGAAGGAGCCACAATCGCGTCGGCCATCTTCATCACTGGAACCGTGGTGCGAGGCCAGTTTTGCAAATGATCTTCCGCCTCTCCACTACGATAGTTGAGGATGACTTTTTTCCCATACAGCTTGCCGATCATGATCGCCGGAGCGACTGAGAACAGATACGAATAATACGATGCTGAAAAGATATGGATCAGATCGTAACGGTGGAGACGCGCAGCCAGGATAGTCCAATACAGGAGCGTCGTGATGACCGTACGGATATACTTGATCCGTTGCAGCCACAGAAATGGTCCGCGGCAACCTGGGATCATGCGGAATGAAATCCACATGCAGTGACGCCTCATCTTGAAACGCGGTAAGTAACCGAACCGCCTGACGCGATTGGCCGCCTATGAAGTCCAGCGAAGGAGCCAGAAGACAGACCTTGATTCGATTCTTGCTGGTCAATGACATCTCGCTCTTACCTGGTGACAAATGAGTTCTGCCCATGCAATTCGTCATACAGCTGCTCGACAGCTGCGACCATCTTCCCCATTCCGAACCGCTCACAGATAAATCGATACCCATTCGTTGCCAAGGCTTCCCTATGTCTGTCATCGCTCAACACTGCGATGAGCTTCTCCGCCAGCTTTTCTGCATCCGCAGGGGGAACCAAATGCCCGGTAATTCCGTCTGCAACGAGTTCGGAAATGCCGCCGACAGCCGTCGCAACCACCGCGACACGAGTCGCCATAGCCTCCATGACCGTATTGGGCATTCCCTCATGGAGGGAAGCCAACACCACCAACTCAAAGGCGGGCATGAGATCGGCTGCATCCGTCCGATGACCCAGAAGATGAACATTCCCGTCAACTTTCAATGTTCGTGCTTCTTCTTGAATCTCTTCCCGTAGAGGTCCTTCACCGATAAGGAGCAGGTGCACGTTCGGGTACGCTTGTAGAACCTTGACCATAGCCCCCAGAAGATACCGATGGCCTTTCACAGGACGAAGATTGCCGATAGCGCTAATAAATCTAGCATCAGAACCCAGGCCAAGCTCCCGGCATAGACTTGCATGGAGAACCGCCCGTCGTCCGTCATCTGCCGTTTCAATTTTTGCATCAATGCCGTTTCTGACAACCACGACCCTATCGGCGACAGCGCTTCCGGAGGCGATCACATGGTCGCGTATGGACTCAGCGTTGACCAGAACACGGTCTGCGAGCCTGTTCATGACATAGCGCCCCCAATGATGGATCCGCCGGTCGGAAAGCTTTAGGTGACGTTGGCATACAATTATTTTCGTTGTAGTGAACCGCGTAGCAAGGATTCCAGTTACTCCCGCGTAGAAATCGTGCGCATGAAGAATATCGATGTCCTCATCGATCAAGATGTTCCGCAGCCTGGCGATCTGCCTTCTCGCGCCTGATCCGTAGAATGTATGAAAGGGAAATTCTAGAATTTCCTGGAATTGGCCGCGGATTTCCTTGTAAAACCCTCCTCCGCTGCGCAGAACGGCCAGACGGACGTCAAACCGCGAACGATCTACCCGTTTCAATAGTTCGACAGCCTGGCGCTCGGTTCCCCCTATATCAAAATTATTGATTAGATGAAGTATCCTAGGCCGCACTGCTTGCCTGGCAGCAACAAGCCTCAACGGGGCAGACACACGATTTAGGCGAGCGCTCTTCACGAGATATGCCCCTCTCTTACGACCGAGGTTGAAGAAGGCAGCGACGTAAGGCCCACGTGCTTGACTCCGGGGAAGTCAATGGCCGGCTGGCGATCGATGAATGTCCGATACCACAATTCCAATACAAGCAATTGCCATAGATGGCGTGAATTGTCCCTTCTCCCATTTTGATGCTCTAGGAATATTCTCTTCACCGCACGTTGATCAAAAATCCCGCGAGAACGGGTTGTGCTATCCATCAGGATATCGCTCACCATGTCTTTTAACTCACGTTTGAACCATGTGGCGATTGGAACGGAAAATCCGTGTTTTTTCCGGTTGATGATCTCTTCGGGAACTAATCCTCTCACGGCTTCCTTCAGAATAAATTTCGTCTGGTGCCCGTTCAGTTTGAATTGAGCGGGTATCGTTTGCACAAACTCGATGAGCAGGTGGTCAAGCAAGGGCGATCGAGTCTCAAGAGAATTCGCCATGCTCATTCTGTCGACCTTCGTGAGAATATCGCCAGGCAAGTAGGTCTTGCTGTCCAGATAGAGGAGGGAATCAATCCTCTCGCCCGACTTCGGAATGCGCATCATGGCCGTCATGTCCCGATAGAAATCAAAATCTCGAACAGCTGCAGCCGCATCCCTCGACAGCACATCGTGCAAACCTTCACTGTTAAACAGGCACATGCCGTCTACATACCGGGAGTTCGCATCTAAGGAGAGATGGTGAAGATACCGTTTCCCGTACGTGCCGGCTGGAAGCCGGCGACTGAGCAAACCGGCCCCCCTTCGGATGGCAGCAGGCAGGAAGTCATAGGCCTGTTTCGCACGATCCCTTTGATACCGTTCATAGCCCGCAAACACCTCGTCTCCGCCATCTCCAGAAAGCGCAACAGTCACATACTCGCGCGCCATTTTTGACACAAGATAGGTCGGTATACTCGAGACGTCGGCGAACGGTTCGTCATGATGCCATACGATTTCCTCTGCGATGCGGCAGATGTCCGGTGAAACCACAAATTCATGATGATCGGTTTCAAATTTTTTTGCGGTCATGCGCGCATACTCCAGCTCGTCGTGACTCCCCTCGGTAAACCCGATCGAAAACGTCTTCACCGGCTGAGTCATATGTCGAGCCATCATCCCTACAACCGTGCTTGAATCGATTCCTCCCGACAGAAAAGCTCCGAGGGGAACCTCGCTCATCAACCGTATCCGCACAGACTCATCGAGCAATTCACGAAGCCGCTCCGTATAGTCCTGCAATGTCATCGACCTTGAGCTCACGGCTGCCGGTTCGTACTGAAAGTCCCAATACTGCTCGACTCGAATGACTCCATTTTGAAACGTGAGAAGATGTCCCGGCGGGAGCTTGGAGATGCCGGCGAATGCCGTTTCCGGATCCGGCACATATCCATAACCTAGATAGGCGGCAATTGAAGTGACATTCACCTCGCGCTTGACCTCCGGGTGCTGAAGGAGGGACTTGATCTCCGACCCGAACACGAACGCATTCCCCGACATCGTATAGTGAAGCGGCTTTTTCCCGACTCTGTCTCGAGCCAAAATGAGTGTGCCGAACCGGTCATCCCAGATCGCGAACGCGAACATGCCGCGGAAGTGCTTCACACATTCTGTTCCAAACTCCTCGTAGGCATGGACAATCACTTCCGTATCGGAATGCGATTGAAATCGATGCCCTCTTCTCTCGAGGTCGGTGCGAAGATCTTGAAAATTGTAGATCTCACCGTTGAACACAGCCGTCACAGTTCCGTCTTCATTGCCGATAGGTTGCCGGCCTCCCGTCACATCGATGATCGCGAGGCGACGCATCCCAAGAGCCACATTCCGCTTGATATAGACCCCCTGGTCGTCAGGGCCGCGGTAGGTGATGGCTCGGCACATGCGATCCAGTACTTCTGAATTCTCGTTACTATTCGACAGTCTGTCGCCTATGAAACCGGCTATTCCACACATAGAGAAGCCCCTCTACGGCCTATACGTTTGTACGAATGCATTGAACTTTCCCTCGAACGATCTTCAAAGCCTACCTGGTGCGCAACTAACGAGAATTCAGGTAGGGCGGTATGACGTAATCTCTGTACGCATGAGGATTTCCGGTTTTCCCATCCTCAGCAGCCTTAATGACGTTGTACATCTCGCGCGCGGTTACATAGTGCAGGCGATGGTTCGGATTGTCTTGTATTTCCGAGGTCAGAGACTCGTGCATCGTGTGCGCCGGCTCTCCAAGAAAACCATCGAGGTCTCGACGAACGGCTCCATGACAGTGGACCTTAATGAAAATCCAATTCGGCTGTCCTTTCACGTGAATAGCGGTCTTGAGCCAGAGGCGGACCCGATGGGGAGTGACAGGATGGTTCGGATGAATCTCGGCATTTTCAATTGCGGGGAAAATGCCGAACTTTCGTTTCTTCCAATTCAAACACAGCGGTCCCTGGATGATCATCAACGTGCCTTCTTCTTTGCTCCCAACAGTGACATCGACACCGGTGTTATGTGATTTCGGCCTGTGCGGGTCGTCCTGAGCGTAGTAGATCGAATTAATCTTCTGCGTTTGGGTTCGGCTGGGCGCTGATGGGAGGGTAAAGTCTGCGAAACAGCCAGACTTTTTGAGAATTTCAAGCTCGTTGTTTACACCACAGCACCAATCACCACTCGAGTTGTCCAATGCCCAATTTCCGTGGACAAATGCGAATCGTCCTTCGCTCGCCCCTTGAACAGACACTGTCGCCCCATGAGCGGAAAGATCATGTTTCCCCGACTCTAGGGTTTGCGCTAAATGCTCAGCGGTATCCTGGAAATGGTGAAGATGAATTTCAAGTTCCCCATACCCTCGCCTGCACAGTCCCGCAAGTTTCCCCACATGGTCATGATCGAAGTTTTCGATGGGGTAACACCATGTATGGCGGGGCGGAAGCCCGTCGGAATCTTTGTGCGCCCCTGCCATTCTCGGATACTTTTCTATCCAGGTATCGACAATTTCAATTTCTTCGTCTCGTGTCGTCAGTGTCGTGAGCTTCGGCGCATCAGCTTGTGTATAGTCGTGTTTGACATACTTTGGCTCGAAGTGATCCACGATACAAAACATCACATCCACCTGCTGGCCAGGCGCGACAGAAGCACGCGGCTTGATCGCCCCCAGGATATAGGGAAGCAGCCAAATATCGAACGCTTTGCTTCTTGCAAATCGCAGAGCCGCGAATCCGCATAATAGAGTTACGGCTGCGACAATAAGTATGATCATGATGGCCTCATGACAAGCGCTGCCCACCGAGTCAGAATCTCCCTGTCCGCGTCCGAGACCCTTTTGAGATAAAACGCACAGAGCAGATAGAGGAGGCCAAAAGCCCCTGCCCCGAGAAGTAAAATTGCCCAATTGGGAACCGTCAGCCAAGTGATCGGAAAAATCACGACCGCGACACATGCGCTGAGGGAAAGCGTTTTCCCAAGATCGCTCCACGGAACGAGTTTGAGCCATGGCTCGCTCAATTCCCGTCCTGCGAGAACGCAGGAAAGAACGGTGGTGACCGCCTGGGTTATCACAATCGCAAGCGCTGCCCCGATGGCTCCGAACACGTTGAGGAGCCCGACCGTCAATACCAGTCCGAGAACGATCCTCAGCACAATAATTTTCAGATAGCGTGCGTTATTGCCGGTTGCACGAAATACAATCTGGAAGTTCGCCACTTGAAACACCATGGCGAGGAGAAATACCCTGAAAATAGGCGCACTGGCAGCATAGGCATCCGTAAATAGAAACGTGATGAACGTATCGGCTAACACAACGCTAAGCAGACAGACTGGATAGAAAACGAGAGCGGTTCTTCGGATGGATTCTCTCATCAGCCTCAAGACCTCGCGCGTCTGCCCCTTATGAAGATATTCTGAAAACTTCGGCAACAGCAGGTCGAACAGCATGCCGGGGAGAATGCCGATTAGAGGCAACTCGAATGCGCCTCTTGCATAAACGGCATACTGCGCGGGTGTGAACGATGACGACACCACGTACTTATCAATATTTGATCCCATGATGATCAAAAGCATGGTCAGGCCGAGGGGCAGTGCATAACGAAGCTGCTCGGGCATTGAAACGATTACAGCGTCCGACACCGAGCCGGCCTCGCGCATTTTCAAAAGATGGTAGCCGTACAGCACCACGGATTCGACCAATCCAACGGCGATAATTCCCTCGAATATTCCGACAAGCCCCCACCCCAACAGCACCGGTAGAACCACGCCTAGCAACCTGGCAATCGCCTTGAGCGGAAGAACAACCCCGACAACGATCGCTCGATTGTATGCGTAAAATACCGTTTCGGTTGTGTCCGACAAAATTGTGACAACGATCAACCCCGCTATGTAAGGAGCAAGCGTGACCAGTTGAGGGTTACTCATCCACCGTCCGAGCACATCCCTGCCTAGCCACACCATTACCCCGCCGAAACAGCCGAGAACGAACAAGGCAGTCAAGGTTCTGAGAACAAAACTGAAACGTTTAGCCGTTCCTATTCGAGGGACAAAGAAAGAGATGGCCTGTGGAATACCCCATGGGATCATCGCAACCAAAAACGATGTAATGAGGTTGATTTGCAGAAATGTCCCGTACTCATCCAGGTCCATATACCGGGTCAATATCGGCCCCACAGCAAAGAGAAGCGCGGACGATATCGCCTTGCTGATAAAAAGAAGACCCGCTTGATCAGAAATTTTCACTTCTGGTTTTCCTGTCGTTGCCCGCAGAATTTGAACAGACTAGCCCGAATTATTCCTGACCCCCGTCTCGAGGCGTTCGAACCCGAAGCCCGCTTGGGTTTCTCGCAAGTGAGGCCGATGCAGCCGAACGCTCAGTCCGCCGAAAAGACCGAATGGGAAAAGCCACGCCGGACGGGAGGATCAAATGGCGCAGGCTGGCTGATGATACGTTCAGCCCGACCGTGGCTGCTTCCATAGCATTCTGAGGCGCCAGAAGTTTGAGAGCCGCCCCTGAAAGCCCGATCAGTATGAAGAAAAACCAGTTGTACGCGACGGGCGAGAAATTGGCGCACACAATAAACGTCAGAATAGACGCTCGCATGCACCGGGGCCATTTCACCATCCCCGCATCCGATCCTTGCATTAAAGCCAGCTCAACGCGTTTCAGTCTTACTGTTTGTGAAATCATCATTGCGATGAACAGGGCGAGGGCAATGATTCCTCCTTCGGCTCCAACCTGAAGATACACATTGTGAATTTGTTCCCAGTGAGGCCCGCTGCTTCCATGCCGCGCATAGACCGCTCCCGGCGACTGCCCCATCCCAACGCCTAAAATGGGATTCTCAGCCATGATCGCGAGACCATCCCACATGTGTTCAAGCCGGGCCGCCCGGCTTCCCAGATCATCCTTCTCCTCATCGAATATCGAACCGAATCGATCGGACAAGGCGGGAACCATGGCTACGGAGGTGGCAACAAGGGCGATCATCACCACCATGACAATGATGGCCTTCTTGGGTGTTTTTCTGGCCATGGTCAGCAGCCATGCTGTTCCAAGAAACGCAAGCCCCACCATGCCCGTCCTCGACATAGACGCCAGAATCGCCAGACTCATCAGCGCGATCGCTCCCGTATAGGCACATCGCAAGAAGATCGATTTGGCTTCAAGGAGCAGCAGAAACGTCAGAGGAATAATCGTCAACAGACCCAGGGCAAGGTCGTTCGGATTGGCATATTCCTTCTCGCCATAGCCGACCAATCGTCCCCATTGATCGAACATGCCGGTGACATAGTGACTGACGGCAACGAACGCAATGATTGCGGCGCAGCTCACAATCACACGAACCAGCGTCCTCAATTGGTCCCGAGAAGCTATGACGTTGGTCATCAGCAGTACAAACAACAGCGTCTTGATCACACTCTCGGTAAAGACCCCCCAGCTCCCGCCTGGCCATGCCGAAAACGGGATTCCCACGACCAATACTGCAACGAACAGCAGCAAGAGATTGGCTTCTATTCTAAACTCCATCCACGGCCGGCCTTGACTAAGATTGCTCCAGATAACCGACACCAGTGCTAACCCGGCAACAATTTTGTTCAGACCTGCCCCTTCAAGGATCGGAAAATAATCCCCCGGGCTCAGGTAGTAGAACGCGATGAAGAGGACAAGGCCTATAAAGGGGATGGACCACAGCCTGTCGGCACTCTTCTCGGACTGCAAAGTCTTGGAGTGGGGTACGGCTTTAGTTGCGGCCATCATATTTCCCATAGGTGAGAGCAATGTCTCGCGCACTCGCTGCAAATCCACGATCTGAAACATTGACTCTGGGGAGCAGATGCTGATCCGCTGTTCCGCCGATGAATCCACTCTGGCTCGTACAGGCGTATATATGACCCGCTTCCCTGACGATGTTCCTGGCGGTGGCGCTGAAGGCTCCGCTCGGATATACAAAGCCCTCAGGAGCAGTCCCAAGCACCTCGGCTAGGCGGGCGCGCGCGTCACTGAGCTCCGTTTTCATGGTCGACTCAGAAACCTGCGTGAGCATAGGATGGGTCATGGTGTGAGAGCCAATCTCCATTCCGTCACGATGCATTTCCCTGATTTCACCCCAGCCCATCAGAGTTTGTTCTCGCACGTTGGAGGCGAGGGGGTTGCCTAACACCTCTTGAAGCCGTTCAAGATAAACCGTGAGCACTTGCGGTGACATCCGCTTGCCTTGGGTCACAAGAATTTCTCCCGCTGAGATCTTTAGCGGACCCGTCAAAAGAGACAGCACTCCATCCTGGGAATAGGGCGGCATTCCCGGAGCCTGCATGAGTGTCTCGACGTTGAGTTCCGTAGCCGCAGTCTTTTCGACGAGCGCATAAATCTCATCCCACCAAAATCCCTGATGGCTATCGATAAGTCCGGGACACACAAAAAACGAGGCCGGCACGCCGTAGCGCTTAAGCAATGGGTATGCGACTTCGTAATTGTCTCGATATCCGTCGTCGAAGGTGAGTGCAACGGCCTTATCGGGCAATCCTTTTTTCCCCGCCACTGCCCAGCCCATCTCAGCCATGGAAATCGGTTTAAACCAGCGAGTAATGAGACGCAGGTGCGCCTCAAACTGTCGCGCTCCTATTCCAGCAGAGAATTCACCCCCGGCTTGATTTGGCAATACCACTCGCCCTGCCGGCCGCATCCGGTGATACTTAAGAATAAACGGATGGCGGATCCCGCGTATTGCATGGCGATAATATCCCAAGAGCCACAGCGTCTGGGCTATTGCGGTCCTGGAGTACCGCTTGATTGTCTTATTCATTCCATTCCCATCAAGAGGTTTCGTTCACTCAACTTGTTCTCGACCATACGATTGGACGAGAGCTGAAAAATTTAAACGCCCCCACAAGAGCCGCATAGTTAAGCAGGCAGAACGTGAATGCCGGAGATGTCCACGACTCTCTGACTCCGAACATTCGCAATCCCCATCCGGCCCCTGCCACTGCATAACTCACAAGTTGCAGCATCAGCAGCATCTCCAGCCAACCGGGGCTCACCAATAGGTTCGCACCAAACAACAGCACGAGACAGAATGGCGCCATCAAGCGAGCCACTTTATGCGACCAGAACTGGAAGAACAGCCTATTTTTCCAAGGGAGCAGCAGCCCGGGGCAGAGACTCATGGCCTGGTAGTTTCCCGCAAGAGTCCGCACCTTTCTCGCGAACTCAATACGATAGTCCCCCGACACTGAATCGAATGCGAGGGCGCCGGGCTCAAACACGACGCGATAGCCATTCATAGCGATCCGCATGGGGACAAGAAGGTCGTCCAATACGGTATTGGGGGGAAGAATGGGATAGAGACGCCTCCGGATTGCATAGACTGCACCGGTTACCCCAGCGACAGAATCGATCGCCCCTTCGTTTCGCCTGATCCATTTCTCAATCTTCCAGTACATCCCGGCCGCGTGTGACTGTCCTGCATGTTGACCGATGTCTTCCAGGATCAATTCACCGGTCACCGCCCCGACAGAGGGATCGGCAAAGTTCCTGACCAGCTCACGCACGGTCGCAGAAGAGAATCGCTGCCGTGCATCTGCAAAAACAATAATCTCCCCACGAGCAGCAGCCACGCCGTGATTGATCGCAACAGCTTTCCCCTTCCTTGCATCAAGTGAGAGGACGGTGACTCGATCCGATTCCATCGAGCGTACTCCGCAGACGGTACCATCGGTTGACCCGTCCGACACCACGAGCACATCGAGATTCGATTGAGGATAGTCCTGCTCCAGCACATTCCTAACGCGGGCTTGGATACGGGCTTCTTCGTTCCATGCCGCGATAACGACCGTCACGGATGGGACGATCTCATTCGTGCTCTTGAGAACGGTCTTCCCCTTTAGGCATGCCCAGAGGGACAAGAGCAGCGGGTAGCCCAGGTAGGCATACACGACAACTGCGAGAGAACTGTAGATAATGATGAGCAGAAGGGATTCAAATGTGTGAACCATTGACACACTCTAACGCCCTCTTGACCTCGCTCCTCGCGCACGATACGCAGCTCGGAGAAGATCTGTGAAATGGGTCTGAATCAAGACACCCGATCTGCTATTTTAATGAGCCCCCTTGCCAAGCAAGACGACGTGAATGGTCTCCAGCAGAATTTGAAAATCCAACGCGAGAGAAAACCGCTTCACATAAAACAGGTCGTATTGGAGCTTCGTGTGTGCGTCCTCTGCAGAGGCCCCGTAGCGAAACCTGACTTGGGCCCACCCGGTTATGCCGGGGCGCACCGTGTGCCGAATATCGTAATAGGGAATAGTCGACCGCAAACCCTGCACAAATTCCGGCCGTTCCGGACGCGGCCCGACAAGACTCATCTCCCCTCGCAGTACATTCACTAACTGCGGGATCTCATCGAGGCGAGTCTTTCGCAACCACCATCCGACACGAGAAATGCGCGGGTCGTTGGCTTGCGCCCATCGAGGCCCGAACTTCTCGGCATCGTGCTGCATCGAGCGAAACTTCCAGATCATGAAGGATTGACTGCGTAACCCGACACGGAGCTGGCGGAACAATATCGGGCCCGGTGAATCCATTCGTATGAGTGCTGCAATGAGGAGAAAGAGCGGGATCAACGCCACCAACCCCAGGGCAGACACCACCACATCGAGAAATCTCTTGCACACCAGCGATATCAACCCGCGGCGAAACCCCGTTGAGAAAATTAATGTGCTCGGACGAAGCGTATCGATCAAGAGACGCCCCGATGCCGTTTCGAACAAATGGTGTCCGTCAAGAATGTTCACCCCCATCGTCTTAAAGTCAAGAAGCGCCTGAACCGGCAGGAACATACGATGCTCCGCCAGACACACGACAATGGTATCCACATGATGCTGCAGGACCATCTCGCCCAATTGGTCATACGTCCCGATAATGCGTGGATCGACAAGCTGTTCCCCTATTCGCCCGTCCATCTCGTCCAGAAATCCGACGATCTCAAACATCAACCAGGGTTTCGACCGGATGACCTGGCTCAAGTCAACGGCCAACTGCCCTGTCCCAAGAATGAGCAGACGCTTCTTGAAACCTGGCGCGCGCCATGACGCACGCGCGCGATCAGGGAAAAAGCTGGACAGAAGCGCGGGCTCTTCGTGAATTTTCTTATGCGTGACTTCGGATATCTTCATTTGTATAAGCGGCTGTGTACGTGAAGATACGGCGCATACTCCATTTCCACCTGCGTCAAGACAATGCCCGCAGCATCGGTCGTCTCGCCAAGCGTGCTCAACGCCTTTTTCACGATGTCCTGACTTGTCCCACCCGCACGAACGACGAAGACTGTCATGTCGGCCAAGCCGCTGAGCGCGTTCACGTCGGCCAACGGAATAACCGGAGGCGCATCCAAAATCACATGGTCGTAGCGCGCCCTAAGCTCCGGCAAGATGTTCTTTACGTACTGAATGCCCGAGAGACCGGACGGACGAACCGCGGGAGATCCGGTGGGCAAAATCCATAGCGGCACACCGTCGCACTGATGCAGACAGTTCTCAAGAATCGCACCCCCATGCAGCACATCCCCTATTCCAGGCCCCGCGGGAACTCCCATATAGTCGTGCACCATTGGGCGTTTAAAGTCGCAATCGATCAGCAAGGTAGACTTGTTCAAATCGTGGGCGAGGATATACGCGAGATTCACCGCCGTCGTTGTTTTCCCTTCGCCCATCACGCTACTGGTCACCAACGTGACCACATTTCTTTTCTCGGAGGTCATGATGACCAGACGTGTCGACCCAACACGGTATTGTTCAGCTATCAGCGAAGCCGGCACCCACTTGGCAATCAAGTGGAATTTCGCGGGCAAATTCTGTGCAGAGCCAATGTATCTTTTGTTTCCAGACATCCCGCCGACGCCCTTCTTCCTGTCGCCACGATAGGGGGCCACGCCCTCGGACAATTTTGCCGGCATGTTCGGACCTGTCAATGCGGCAAGTGACTGCCCTATGGCGATCCCGCTTGTCACACTGGCAAATGTGGGAATAGACGCAATGACCGGCAACCCGAGATACTTTTCGACATCTTCCGGCCTCCGGAACCCGGTTTTCATGAACTCAGCCCCAATGGCCGATCCAAATCCAACGAGGCAACCAACCAGAATACCGCCAAGCAGGAAATGGATTTGGTTGGGAGGCTCCGGCCAGACGGGAAAATTGGCCGCCTCGATAATTCGATATTGCTCGCCAAACTGTTGGTTCTCGTAATTCGCCATAATTTTGGCATTCGTCCGTTTATCGAGAAGGGATTGATAGGCCTTCTGCATGTTCTCATGGTCTCTGAGCAACACCGCCAATCGCTGCTCTCTTACGGGCATACGCTCGACTCGACCCCCTATTTCCTGGATCTGCCGAATATCATTGGCTTGCCTTTCCTTGAGCCCAGCGATCTCCCTCTTCGTTTCACTGCGCTCGTGCATCAACTCGCGCACGTACGGATCAGTCTGCTTGCGGACGACTCCACCATTGTCATCGGCCTTCCCCGCTGCCGGCTCATTCACACCGGGCTGAATTCCATCGAGCTGCAACGTGGACTCCAGCTGACGAATCTCTTGTCGTGTCTGCACGACATCCGGATAGCTCTCCTTGTACGTTCCCAAGAGTTCTTGCAGCTTTTGCTTCAGCTCTCGATGTTTGATGATTCGAGGATCGATCAGCCTGGTGTCTGCCACTCTCCGATCCCGATCGAACGCAACCATCCCGTTCTGGGCATTATCGGAAGATTCCCTGATCGACTTTTCCAACGCGGTCAGTCGATCCGCCATCTTGTTCAATGATTCAGTCGAATTCGTGAGATCCGTCTGTAATCGGTCGAGGGTGCGAAGACTGGCCTCCATCTGCTGTGGCAGCTCTCCCATATACGCTCTCTTGAAGTCGGAAATCGCACGTTCTTTGGCTTCAAGATCGCCCTTCACCCGATCGAGCTCAACGGTAAGAAATTCCGTGGTGGTCACCACGAGCCCTTCACGACGCGTGAGATTGTCTTCCTGCAGCTTCACAACCAAAAGCGCCGCCACCGCTTGAGCCATATGAGGATCCTGGTGGGTGTAGGAGATAGCGACACCCACTCCAACGGCTCCATCTTTATCTTTGGGTTTTCCAACCACCAGAGATTTGCGGAGTCGTTTTATCTGCTGATCTGAAGATTGTCCTTCCGCCTCTGCATCGGAGTAGGGCTTAAGAACGTCAAGAACCGGCAGGAGAATGGATTTGTTAGTCAGGCCAAGTGAGATTTGCTGTATCACGATGGCCACCGGATCGTCGTTGTACCTTCCCTCCTGGGCTTGCGATAACCCTTTGACGTATTCCTTGGCAATTCTCGGACTGTCAATCGTCACCACGACCGTCGACTTGAACTTCTTTGGGGAAAATGTCCATGCCACGCTGGCCACCGTCACACAGACGACGAGACTGGCAAGGATCCACCATTTTCGCTGGAGCACGATCTTCACAAGATCCTGAGGAGTGACGGCTTGCATAGTCATAATTTTCACCCTGTTGATAGTCCGTGAACTGCTCCGAGTTAGTAGAACGCCTGGGTGAGGGGCACTGCGAGATCGGTGCGCAGCACATTCCCGCTCACATTGGCGCGCCCGACTTGAAAGCCGGTCGCGAAGGGCGACGTATTAATCCCGGACTGATTGCCAATGAGAAACGTCGGGGCTTGCGGGGAATAGACGTACGTATCCGAGGCCGTCAACGTCGCCCCTTGCCACCAGCGATCCAGCAGTTTGCTCAGGTTCAGCACGAGGCCGGTATTGGCGCCCACATAATTGAGGGTCGGATTCTTGGCGTAATACTCGCCGATGGCGGCCGCCGACGCGTTCATATCAAACCAATTCCCGACATAGTATCCGCGGACTTGCGGCACGGCTATCGACACAAAATCCTCCCGATCGAGCCCTGGGCGTTTGGACACAAAGTACACGTTGCTATCGTACCGCTGTCCGACGGAGAGCGAGGGAATCACCTGGAAGCCCTCTCGGACTTGCACCATACTGGGATCGATGGCCCCGCCGAAGGGCGTGCCCGGAATCGTGCCCGCTCCGATCCCGGCGGCGCCCCGATCCCATCTGCTGCGCCTGCGCCCCGGAGCCCAGCCCCACGAGGACCGCGACCAGGCCGCCCAGCGCCCAGGCATACCGCAATGCGTGACGCAATTACGGCACCACAATCACGTCGCCGATCCGAAGGAAGAAATTTCCCGGGACGGCGTTCCCCTTGAGAATCTCGTCATACTGCACGGGAATTTCCACCTGATGTTTTCCGCTTGAACCGTCTGCCATTACGCGCAGCACCTTGATCTTGTTCTTCTTGGCATAGGGCGTGAATCCTCCGGCAAGAGAGATCCCCTGCATGACGTTGGCGTAGGATTTCAGTGAATACTTGCCAGGCTTTGCCACCTCGCCCATGACATAGATGAAATAACTATTGACGTCCTTCACCTGGACGAACACGATCGGCGAGGCCAGATATTCCGTCAGCCGTTCGGCAATACGCTTTGCCAATAAATTGGCTGTGAGCCCGGTAGCCTGAATATCTCCCACCAGCGGCATCGAGATCATTCCATCCGGGCGAACCACCACCTCACGGGAAAGATCCTGGTTTTTCCAGATAGTCACATTCAGCACGTCCTCCGGACCTAAGAGAAACTCGCTGGGCGCAACCATATCGACCTTGTAGTTGACCTGATCTCCAGCACAGCCAGTCACGCCACCCGCCAAGACTGCAATAAGGAACCAACTCGTTAGGACGCGCATCACATTCCCCCTTTGCACAACGATCTGAGAGACATCGATCGTCGTGGCCTTTCTTGGTTGAGTTGAACTAGCACCACGGCACGCTACCGGCTTGGCATGACCACCATCGACTCAGACGGCACGACGATGGTATCGCCGGGCTTCAGCTCGATGTTCTGATTGATCCCATCCCGCAAGACAATGTCGTCAAAGCTTGCCTTGATCTTCACCAAGGAGTCTCCCTCCTTGGGAAAACGAAAAATGACGATCTTATTTCTTGACGCCACCGGCGTAAACCCGCCGGCCAGCGTCACAGCCTGAAGCAACGTCGTCTTACTCTTCAACGGATAGCGGCCCGGCCTGACGACTTCGCCCAATACGAAAATGGCATAGCTATTGACCTCTTTCACCACAATCGACACCGCTGGACTCTCCACGTAGGACTTCAACCGAGTAGAAATTCTCTCTGTCAACTGCGCGCTGGTTTGGCCGACTGCATCCACATCGCCAATCAGCGGCAAAGAGATCCTGCCGTCAGGACGAACTTGCACCGTCTTGGACAGATCCGGGCTTTTCCACACGGTGATATCCAGCACATCTTCCGGTCCAATGATGTAGTCCGTCGTCACGATCAACGATGGCTTCTCCAGCGAAGCCTCATGAGGCAGGTTCATGACGGACGGCTTCGGTTCTGCCAACACCGTTGTCGCTGTCATACCCGCGATGGCTAGGATCGAACAGATACGAATCATCATGCTCATGGCTAACCTCATATGGTGAACCAACTCAGAGCGCTCTTCCACCTGCAGAGCGCCGGTTGTTTCTCGCAACGTACATGCCGATCTCCGGCTTAGAACAGGAACCTGTAACAGACTAAGTAGTAACCCGCTTCGTTACTCCGGCCAAATAATAGTTTCCCATCCCGCCGCACTTCCGAAAGTGTCGAAGTCTTTGTAACGGTGATGGACACCGTCACAGCGACCTTCATCGCCTATCCGATCGCGAAAGGCTGTTCCACCTGAACCCCATCGCGCATGACAGACATTAGTGTTTTGTAGGGAAACTGTATATGACTCTTAAGGGGGGAAGAGCCCCTTGCGAGGGGGCAACGTGATGCACGTAACAGGTAAGTAGGCTGAAGGGGTTAAGGCTGAAATCGGTAGGCTGAAGGGGTTCAGACTGAAGGCTGAAGATCGGAGTTCAAGCTCTGAAACCTTCAGCCTGAATCCCTTCAGCCTAAACACCTGATCGGAGGCTGCTACAACCGCCAGTACTTCAACGTCTTTGGCAGTTTTGTCGGATCAAGCAGACATTTCACATCGATCACCACGCCATCCCGTTGACTGCGGAGAGGCTTGAGCAACTTCTGCAACCCCATTTCCGTATATTTTCGATGCGCGACGGCCACAATCATTCCGTCGACATCGTGGAGATCGTCCCACTGGCTTAAATGGATGCCGTATTCTTCGAACGCCTCTTCTGCCTGCGCGATCGGGTCATGCACCAGGACTTGCACCCCATACTCGCGCAATTCACGAATAATGTCCGGCACCCTGCTGTTGCGTAAATCCGGCACGTTCTCCTTAAAGGTCAGGCCCAGGACTGCCACTTTAAGATCGCTGGCTGGTCTGTAGAGTTGACCGAGCCGCTTCATCGTTTGTTCCGCGACGAACTTTCCCATGCCATTGTTGATGCGCCGGCCGGCGAGAATCACCTGGGGGTGGTAGCCCACCGACTCAGCTTTGCTCGTCAGGTAATAGGGGTCGACCCCGATACAATGGCCGCCCACCAGCCCTGGAGAAAACTTGAGAAAGTTCCACTTGGTTCCGGCAGCCTCCAGGACCGACTTGGTATCGATCCCGAGACGATCAAAGATGAGCGCCAACTCGTTCATCAGCGCGATGTTCAGATCCCGCTGGGTATTTTCAATTACCTTCGCCGCCTCCGCCACCTTGATACTGGAAGCCCGATGGATCCCCGCCTTGACCACGAGTTGGTAGGTCTTGGCGACGATCTCCAGCGATGCGTCGTCTTGGGCTGACACTACCTTGATGATGGTTTCCAGCCGATGTTCCTTATCGCCAGGATTAATACGCTCAGGAGAATAGCCGAGCTTAAAGTCCACTCCACACTTCATCCCTGAGGCCTGTTCGAGAATCGGCTGGCACACTTCCTCAGTGGCTCCAGGATAGACCGTCGACTCGAAGACCACGATCGACCCAGGCGCCAGATTGGCCCCGATCAGCTCGGACGATTTGCGAAGCGCCGTCAAATCCGGCTGAAGGGCTTCATTGATCGGCGTCGGTACGGCCACGATGATAAAGTCTGCTACTTTGAGATCGCTGGGCTGATAGGTATATTGAATGTCCGTCGCTTTCAAATCCGCGGCAGACACTTCCCCCGTACGGTCAAGCCCCTTCTGTAACTCCGCGATCTTGGCCTTGTTGATATCAAAACCGATCACGTGCTGCTGCTTCCCGAATGCGACAGCAATAGGAAGCCCCACATAACCGAGCCCAACAACGGCAATTTTTCGTGCCTGCTCTTTTTTCTGCGCCATGATGCCTCCCCAGCGGTTTGTGCCAGGATGGCAGAACCTCCAGTTTCCGTCAATGAAATCGAGAGAATTGTATAGGTGAATAGGCTGAAGACCCAGGCAGGGGTGCAGGTGGAAGGGGTTAGGCAAGGCTGAAGGGATTCAGGCTGAAGGCTGAAGGTCCAGGCAGGGGTGCAGGCTGAAGGGGTGCAGACTGAAGGTTAGGTGCCGGAGTTCGACGTTCCGAACCCTTCGGCCTGAACCCCTTCAGCCTTCACCCTATCTTCCGCCCTTCCGTCTCCAGATTCCGATCCCGGCCAATCCGGCACCGAGCAGCAACAAGGACGCTGGTTCGGGGACAGCCGAGCCGACAGGAGCGAATGTGCCAGTAGTAACCAGATTGAGGTTGTCCACTCCATATGAGCTCACGCCACTGTTGATGTTGTAGTTTGCGGTGATAACCAGTTGCTGCACCACTATATCGGAAAGCCGCATACTCTAAGATCACCAGGAATGAGGTGGCGATTCATGAGCGTCATATCGTCTGGAAGGTATCGCTTGCTGTCGGTGTAAAGGTGAAGTTGATGAGAAGAGTGGAGGATTCCCACCGTGGAGGCCTTGAATGGTGAACGTAGTGTTGAAACTTCCCGCCTAGCCGGCAACGATCAAGGCTCCCGACTCTGAATTCCGGTTGCACCATTATGGAGCTGGTCATGCTATCGAACTTTGGCAGACCATTATTATCTAACTTGCTCAGATCTTCGGGCAGCTCCACCACGACATGGCCTCCACTATGGCCCGGCGGAAATACCGGTGATTGGTGCCGACTGAGTACAACGGACCAGGACTGAACACGCCCGAAGACCGTTGAAATTGCTATCCCGTTATGCCCTGTAACGATCAGCGGAATTCCCATTGGTCGAATTCGTCAAATGTAATGGTATCAGCCCCCGCCTCTGTGCCGCAGAGCATCGCCGCCAAAGCCATGAGTATCGCGTACTTCTTCATGCTTGCTCTCCTCCAAAGAGCAATACCGCCCGCATAACCAGTCAACACACCCCTAGCCGGACAGTCGGCTCCGTCACGCATCCTTAAGCAGGGCCTGTGCCAAATCCGGTTCATCCTCTCTTACAAAGCATTATCAATCGGTTGCAATTTCTCACGAAGGCCACGTGTTATCTCATCTCCAGAATCTGTAAAGAGACTATACAGAGACCCTGGGCTCACTCATAACCCTAACGTAGGGATAGCTCACACAGCTTCTTGTGATTGCCGTAAGAAATTCAGCAGTTACAAAACAGACAGCGGCCATGACAGGACTGTAAAGAAATTTGACGGTGGTTGCGCGGAGCGCAGGCTGAAGACAATAGGCTGAAGGGGCACAGGCTGAAGGTTAGAGGTCAGAGCTCGGAGGTCAAAGTTCCGAAACCTTCAGCCTTCAGCCTGAATCCCTTCAGCCTACCGATTTCCACCTGAACCCCTTCAGCCTAACCTATTCCAGTCTGCCGATTTCAGCCTCTTCCAGATTCCGATTCCAGCCAACCCGGCGCCGAGGAGCAATAAAGAAGCTGGTTCGGGAACTTTGGGATAGTGATGGTGATCTTTCGGATGTTTATCGTGATGTTTAGGGTGATCCTTATCGCGATCATAGTCCTTCTTATCGTCCCGGTCATATTCCCGATCATCATCCCGGTCATGCTTGGAATACTGATAGTCGCCTTTTACCTTATACTTCTCATCGTCATCCCCATTACGATCACGGCCCTTGTAGTCGAAATCATTGAGTTTCACCACGCCATGGGTACGATATTCCTCGGCATCCTGCGACGGCCCAGTTTCACCGTGGAAATACCCATGGTGCATCGTATCGGAGGCGTATCCTGTATCGAACCTCGGGCCTCGGAACGTGTGCTCGGTAAAATCGTCTTGCCTGTGCGACGTATAGGCTCCGTCTGTCTTTGAACTATCGTGATAGGTTTCGACTTCGATGTTCGACGCCCTGGCCTCCGTACCCCACAGCATCACCAACGGACCGACGAGTAGCAGATAACGTTTCATGATTGTTACTTCTCAGAGCGCATGGTTGCAAAACCCTTCGCGTATCACTACGTAGCCCTAAAGCAGGCCCCGTGCCAGATCCGATTGTTTCCATATTACCTCACATTATCAATGAGTTGTCATTTCGCATGAAGGTTGGAGTAGTTCTCAGCGCCAGACTCTGTAAAAAGACTATACAGAGACCTTGGCCTCTCTCTACGACTGATTCGCACAGACTTTTGTGATTGCGTGAAATATTAGGTAGTTGCGAAACGGGTGAGGCTATAAGGGAGGTGTAAAGGAATTTGACGGCGAGCGAGACGGGCGGGACGGGCGAGGCTGAAGGCTGAAGGGGTTCAGGCCGAAGGTCAGAAGCCGGAGGTCGAAGTCCCGAAACCTTCAGCCTTCAGCCTGAATCCCTTCAGCCTACAA
>CAWAIH010000023.1:0-132571 GCA_963781915.1 uncultured Nitrospiraceae bacterium
CCTAAAAAGTAACGGAGGCGCCCAAAGGTTCCCTCAGGCTGGTCGGTAATCAGCCGTCGAGTGTAAAGGCAAAAGGGAGCTTGACTGCGAGAGTGACAGCTCAAGCAGGGACGAAAGTCGGGCTTAGTGATCCGGTGGTTCTGTGTGGAAGGGCCATCGCTCAACGGATAAAAGGTACGCCGGGGATAACAGGCTGATCTCCCCCAAGAGTTCACATCGACGGGGAGGTTTGGCACCTCGATGTCGACTCATCGCATCCTGGGGCTGAAGCTGGTCCCAAGGGTTAGGCTGTTCGCCTATTAAAGCGGTACGAGAGTTGGGTTCAGAACGTCGTGAGACAGTTCGGTCCCTATCTGTTGTGGGCGGAGGAGAGTTGAGAGGGGCTTTCACTAGTACGAGAGGACTGTGAAGGACGGACCTCTGGTTTGCCGGTTGTCGCGCCAGCGGCAGTGCCGGGTAGCTATGTCCGGTAGCGATAATCGCTGAAAGCATCTAAGCGAGAAGCGTGCCTCAAGATAAGCTCTCCCGGGGTGTATGCCCCCTAAAGACCACTTGTAGACTACGAGTTTGATAGGCTGGGTGTGGAAGGCCAGTGATGGCTGTAGCTGACCAGTACTAATCGGTCGTGCGGTTTAACATCATCATCTTTGCTCCTGATAGACATGGTCTCACGCGCGTAAGAACACGCGAGTGTTGAGTTGAGAGTTTTGAGTGCGGGTTATTTCTACAATAACTCACAACCCAGAACTTCCAACTCAGAACTCGAAGGAAGTTCCCGGTGGCATTACCGGAGGGGCCACACCCGTTCCCATACCGAACACGGAAGTTAAGCCCTCCAAGGCCGATGATACTGCTGCTGTGAGGCAGTGGGAAAGTAGGACGCTGCCGGGTTATAAAAGGCCCGCTGATCGAAAGGTCAGCGGGCTTTTTCTATTTCACGGAGAGGAAGCGCGGGTAGCCTGGTCATCCCCTGTGCTCGCGCAACGCGCGGTCGAAGACTCCCCTCGTTGGACGCGCGCACTACGGGGATCAACCAGGCTACCCGCGCAGGGAAGCTGAAAAAGAAAAGGCCCGCATCGAAAATTCGGTACGGGCCTTTGATTCACAAGACAACGTTGAGAGGGAGGTGGTGCACGTTCCGTTGAAAGCTGTGCTTGAATGGAACTGCGCGGAAGGACATCTTTTTAAGGTTTATTAAACATTCAAAATTGAAAATTCGCGCATCGCGCTCATGGCCGTTATCAAGCGACCGCATCGGCGATCTGGTTTGAGAAATTGATGCCGATCCACTGGCCTGCTTCTTCGGCTGAGCGCAAACGCATAAGGGTCAGGCTGTCGCGGCCACGTAGGATTGCAAGACGTCCCCCCACCTTGCCACCCTAGGGCCCTTAGAAAGACTCCCGATACCATTCGCCCCTGTTTTTCTGGAGCCACCTCAACCTGACCCTGCTTCCCCAATATGCTTCCTCCGACAATACCTCTTTGTCCGGACATGATGCCTCAAGGGGCAGAATATTTCTGCATGAGAATGGTCCGGTTTTCCAAGGAGGACGTCATTCCATTTGATTACCGCTGTCATCGCCGTCCAGGGGGATTAGTTCCGTGAAGTCTTGTTTCGTGTGGAGCAGCGTCGCATCAATGACGACGCCGTCCGCAGTCGTTTTGAGAGTTACGTTGACGGGTTTATTCAGCAAGGATTCGCACTTGAGTATCTCATAGCTGCCCACATAGCGCTGTGCCATGAACGTGAACAGCGTATCAGCCACGGTCGAATCCGGCGATCGAAAGGCTGTGAATGACGACTTGTCCTGGAAAAGCTTCTTCGGCTGCACCGCGCGCATTTTGCGGCAGTACTTCGTTGTGCTGGCGTCCTCAGGGTTGTGGACTTGCCGTTGATTGACACCGAGACGATACTCATTCATCAGGTGAAGGTTTTCCACTCCGGTGATCGGAGGATCGAGGGCAAAGGGACTGCCGAGAGGAATTTGCGCGATAGGAGGTGCCTGGAACTTTTTTGCCTGTAGCTCATTCAGCGGTAAGGCCGGGACCAGTGTGCCCGGATTGGTTAAGTCGGGCACCATCCATGGGATGCACCCCAGAGCTCCATCGATGAATACGTCCAAGAGGCGGTTATCACTGGGGTTTCCTTTCACCACCGATCCCGGCAATGCCGCACGATTGGTCGCGGTATTTTGGGCGATCTTTCCATCCGGGGTGAACAAATACTCCGTGGTGAGATTGTCGCTTTGATCTTGATCGACAACGAAGAAGCTGCGCACCGTTGGACAAGCTTCATGGTGCGCGGTTGTGTCCACCCCTATGGGGGGGACAATCAACTGCCCAACTTTAATGAAGTGGTTAGCCCGTTTAAAGAACTCAACCGCGTTACAATATGCGAACTGTCCGTGGCCTTGCACGCAGTAGTTCTGCCGTAAATCATTCTGTTGACTCGCGGAAACGAGCGTAAGGTTCTCCCCGTTGAATCCGAACCACAGAGCCACGACGTGGTGTGTCGGGAGTGCCGGAACGACGGGCGGCACAGCAGGTGTTGTGCCCATATCGATGACCAATGGATTGTACACCGAGATCTGGCCATTATCTAAATCGATGACCGCCGCCTGAACGAATGCTGACTGGTTCTTATCCGTTTCATGACAGGGACCATCGGATGGATTTGTCGCTTTGAACTGATAAGGCGTTGCGAGCCCAGCGGCCGTCAACGGGTTATGTGGCACAATGAGCGTACAGTTCGGATTGACCTCCTGCGCAAATGTCGCAACCGGGGCTGCGAGCAATGCCAATCCGATCATGACCGGCCTTACAGCGCCGGCCATGCAGATCCTGGAAATGTTGAACCTGCGACAAATCGACGTAATCAGCGGCAGTCCCATCGCCATAAGCAGAAAAATGGAGGCGTTCGGTGTGTGCTTCATGGTTCACTCCTTTGTCTGTCCATGTGTGTCGATGATTCAGTGATCGTTCATGCCTCAATGGAACTAT
Organism: uncultured Nitrospiraceae bacterium; assembly: GCA_963781915.1. Taxonomy (GTDB): domain Bacteria; phylum Nitrospirota; class Nitrospiria; order Nitrospirales; family Nitrospiraceae; genus Palsa-1315. The sequence continues at coordinate 3,001 of CAWAIH010000023.1, forward strand.
CTCGGAAACGAGTCTCACTGCACGCGCTGACGCATTTCCCTCGATCGTTGACACGAGACGGCTACAGCCGACAGTGAGCAAGAGGAGTGCCAATTGACTTTTGCCTGTATTTTCAAGAGACAGGCTCAAGAACCCTCATGGGCCTTGGGTGAGGAACTTCCAAAACGACGGCGAGCGCCTACGGTGTAGTTTTTAGGGGGAAGGTCAGCACCACCTTGTGGTTTCATCGTTCCGCCCCTAAAATGGGCATCCATGAGCTGGATTGATGGAGTATTGGGCCTGACAGAAGGTCAGTGGGTCACGGTTGGGTTCATGAGTTCCGCCCTGACGTGGCTTATCGTGCTGGTGGTGTGGTACATGCGGACGAGGCCGAAGGCAAAGGCGAAGTAGCACGTGCCCTTACCAGCGCACCTCCACGTGACCATCTTGTTCAACGACTCTGATTCGACAGTGGCGGCTCAACCGGTCCGGCCCATTCGCCGGTTAAGTCGTTCAGTGTCTGATCGTCTGACGTTGCGAGGTAGGGCCCCTCTCCGTCGTCATCGATGAAGTGCAGAACCTTCGCGGTGTTTCCGTCGGATTGATCGCGATACCAATACCATCCTGTTGTTGTCGGCTTCTTCGTCGTCCAGCTCACTCCTACACCTCCCCAACCCAAGTCAATGCGAATTTATCCGAAATCGTTCCGTCATGGGTGATTGGCTCTTCAGCAGCAGCCCCTTCTTCCTCAACTCCTGTGGGTAGGCTTTCCTCCTGATTGTGCCCATCGATGTGCCAGCGAGAGGCTCTATACCACCTCTTGCCAACCAACGAAGTCAACAGTCATGCCGGATTCAAAATATTCCGTTTCGAGTTGTGCGATGGTTCCGACGATGGCTCAGCTGGCTTTCGCGGTCACGTGCAGTTTCACGTGGGCCTTCTTCTGGAGGGCGCACACGATACTGAAAAAGTTTTCCGTACTCGGGTTGCCGCGTGGAGCCAGCATTCGGTGCAGGCTCTTGCTCGGTTTTTTGAGCGTTGCAGCTAACTCTTCAAACCCGATGGTGGCATTGACGAGATCCCGCAGGATTGTTTTGCCCACGGTGGTATCGCCAGAGAAATAGGCATTGAACGCCTCGGTGAAGAGGGCTTCGCGAAATCGAGGGTCTCGTTGCGCCCGTGCCGCAACCGTGTTTTTGAATTCCCGTGTGAGCGCCATGGTATCTTTGCTCCGCTGGTAGGCCACCGTCCTAGCGGGGCTAATCTAACGGCACCTCTAGGACAGTTCCCGGTTGAATCGTCGTCAACAGTGTTTCGATTGCCGGCACCAGTCGAGCAACAAGAGGTACCTGGTTGCTAGGAAGCACGAGGATCGCAATGGATCGGCCTGAAAGATTTTGTTGGTGCCGGAGACTCTGATCGGCCGTGATAAAGACATCAAAGTGTTCTTCTGCTCGTCGCAGTAACTCGCCATTCCGCAAACCAGCCCAGCCTAGTTCTTGAACGGTTGAGATGTTCAAGTGTGGCAAGCGGAGTTTGAACAAGCGTGGAACGGATTCGTCGAGAAGGATTTTCACGCCGACTTGCGTAGCTTGAGGAGGGTAGTTTTGGAGAACTCAAGGACTTGAAGCGCTTGCTCGCGCGTGACGGTCGGGAAATTATCGAGAAATTGATCGAGGGTCAACCCCGCCTCGAGGTTTCCGATGAGGGCGTCAACCGGTACGCGCGTCCCCAGAAAGACCGGGGTTCCGCTGACAATCTCCGGATCAATCGTAATGGGCAGGCGATCCAAATCTTTTTGATCAATCACGAGAGGCATACAGGTCCTTTTCTCCAGGCTAGTATACGCCATTCGGATACGGCTGCAAACGGCATTCTCTCTCACCAGAAACGTGCGTTGGACATCGAATGACGATTTTTCGGTCTATGTGCAGCGCAGGTCCGTCTTTTTTCTCTCGTTCGACAAACCAAACAAACCAGAAAGACCAGATGAACCTGCGACCCGTCCCGCAAGGTGTCGGATGGCAAGCCCTGTACTCTTAGTCTGAAATCGCCGTGACCCTGCCATGAAAAGACTCCCGACCCCTTATTTCGACCCTCGCGAGTTAAAGATTGCGGGTCCTGTCACGGCGAACAGCCCCGCGCGCGCTCACCCCGCCCGGTGTAGGGACCCCGCTCCGCGCGGTGGGGCGCCCAGTTCGCCGTGCCACCCGAAGGTAGTTCCAGCCTTCTTCCTCGCTGAGTCTCGACGGGTCCCCGCTCATCCGGCGACGTCCGCTCTGAACCCCAGCCCCGCGCCACGAGGTGTAGGGGTACAAGACGCTTACTCTGGTCTGACATTGCCGCGACCCCGTCAGGAAAAGACTGCCGAACCCTTTTCTGTTCCTCGTTAACTCCCTATTGATGTGGGGGATTGAAAACGAACGATTGACATATAGATGAACAAAGGGCCAACCACGAAGGCCATACCCGACGTTATCGACACGAACAACAAGAAGGTGGTCGACAGGATCGACGAGGAGAACATTGCTGAACTCAGCCAATTGTTGAGGTACCCCCCTTCACATAGTAGCGGATCGGGAGTTCGTAACCATACGCATACAGTGCCGCTACTCCGCAGGCCGCTAACTTCAGGCGCACCTTAACCGGCAACCCCGTGTGCCCCCATCGTTCACACAGGCCGCGGTACGTCTCCTGCGCGAAGTGTTGCACCCCAAATATGTAATAGACCCAATACATCCCCAGCAGAAAAGAACTGAGGATCGCGTACAGAATCATCACCTGTGCGGAAAACGGACGCTCGCTGAGCCGCGCGGCGGTTTCGAGCGCACCGAGGGTGGGCTTGAGCTGCTCAATAAAGTTCAGCGCCCACAGGGGCGGTGCGGTCTGCAAAAGCGCGACCACATACAGGCTGTACCAGAGTATTATATGGACAAAGAAACTGACCAGGAGCGGGCGCAGCGTGCGATACGTATTGGGATTCGTCACAGTCATGGGCATCCTACTGTGCGCGCATCATGATCAGGGCTTGCGTGCAGATGCACGTGAAAGAGAAGCCGGGACATTCTACCTTTTGATGGTCAGCTTGGTCCATCTTCAGGTGTGCAGCTGAATCGAGTGATATGATTTTCTCCTCTTCTTTGCGTTAATAGGGGCGGCCTGGCGTTTTCCCATCGTGCGCGCGTCCAACGAGGGGAGTCCGCGACCGCGCGTTGCGCGAGCACAGGGAATCGCCAGGCCTGCCCCTCTTCTTGGTCGAATGAACCTGAACGTTAACCAGTCGTGGGATTAGAGTAACGGCCTCGATGGCCTCCCTCAGAATTCCAACCATACGTCTGAGTTCCTGAAGCGACGTGCTTAGTGGCGGCATGAGGACCATCACGTTGCCGATCGGGCGCAGCAAGAGTCCTCGGCTGCGCGCCTCCATCGATACTCGATGTCCGACCCGCTCTTCGAGCCTGTAGGGTTTCTTCGTCTGCTTCTCCTCCACCAACTCGATCGCCACGATGAATCCCTGCTGCCTGATCTCGCCCACATGGGGCAGTTGCTTGAGTGGTGATAACAATTGCGCCATCGTCTTGATCTTGGGTTGCAGCTTGGCGAGCGTCTTCTCTTTCTGGAAGATGTCGATGTTGGCCAGCGCCACGGCGCAGCCGAGCGGGTTGCCGGTGTAGCTGTGGCCGTGGAAGAAGGTTTTGAAGTCTGCATATGTGCCGAGAAAGGCTTGGTAGATGTCGTCGGTGGTGAGCGTCGCAGCCAGCGGCATGTAGCCGCCGGTCAGGCCTTTGCTGATTGCCATCAAGTCCGGTGTGACCCCCTCATGCTGGCAGGCGAACATCTTGCCGGTGCGGCCGAACCCGGTGGCGACTTCATCGGCAATCAAGAGCACATCGTATTTCGTGCAGAGTTCGCGAACTCGCTTCAGATAACCAGGTGGGGAGGTCAGCATCCCTGCTGCTGCTTGCACGAGCGGTTCGATGATGAAGCCGGCCAGTTCGCGGTGCCGCTCTTTGAGAATTTGCTCAATCGGGTCGAGACAGGCCATCTGACACGAAGGGAAGGTCAGGCTGAGTGGGCAACGATAGCAATAGGGCGGGTCTGCTTCGGCGGTGGGGAAGAGCAGCGACTTAAACCGCCCATGGAAGAGGTCGATGTTGCCGACACTGACGGCGCCGACCGTATCGCCGTGGTAGGCCAGCTTCAGATGCAGGAACGTGTTTTTTGGACCGGCTTCTGGTTTCCGTAGCTGCCAGTATTGGACCGCCATTTTGAGCGCAATCTCGACCGCCGTCGATCCATCGTCGGAATAGAACACCCGCGTCAGGCCTCTGGGCACGATCCTGATCAATGCTCGCGCGAGTTCAATTGCCGGTGGATTGGAGAGTCCGAACAGCGATGAATGCGCGATCTTATCCAGCTGTGTCTTGATCGCACGGTCGAGCGTCGGATGGCGATGGCCATGCAGATTGACCCAGATGGAGGAGGTGCCGTCGAGATACTTCTTTCCCTCCGTATCGATCAGGTAGGACCCTTTTCCTTTTTTGATAATGAGCGGCTTCTCCTGTTCCCATTCCCGCATTTGGGTGAAGGGATGCCAGAGGTATTGGTGGTCCCAATCGATCAACTGTCGAATAGAAGGTTTTCGTGCCATAGTCGTTGGGTAGGGCGTTAATGGTTAATCGTCAATCGTTAATCGTTGGGGCCATCAAGAGTCTTTCATTCGATTGACGGATAACGAATAACGATTAACGGGCACAGGGAGTGCCGGTGCGATGCGGAGTATACGAGGAGGGCGTTTGCTTTGACAACATCGGGGTCGCTCACTATAATGAATCGATTTTATTGGGAAATGAGTTAGGATTTGCAAAGCCTGATACGCAATTTCTCGATTATTGCCCATATCGATCACGGCAAATCTACCCTCGCTGACCGGTTTCTGGAAGCTACTGGCGCTGTCACGGCCCGAGAATCGAAAGAACAGATTCTCGACGCAATGGACTTGGAGCGTGAACGTGGGATCACGATCAAGGCCCATTCGGTCGCAGTCCGGTATCAGGCCAAGGACGGGAAGACGTATGCCTTGCATTTGATCGATACGCCGGGTCACGTCGATTTTACCTATGAAGTGTCGCGCAGTTTGGCGGCTTGCGAGGGTGCGCTGTTGCTCGTCGATGCGACGCAGGGGGTCCAGGCTCAGACGATCGCCAACGTGAACTTGGCGATGGCCAATAACCTCACGATCATTCCGGTTATCAATAAGATCGACCTTGCGAGCTCCGATCTGGAAGGTACCAAGCAATCGATTTCCGATGTGCTGATGCTGGATGCGACCGATGCGCTGCCGATCAGCGCGAAAGAGGGACGTGGCGTGTCGGAGGTGTTGGAGGCGGTCATTGCCAGGATTCCTCCACCGTCCGGCAATCCCGATGCGCCGCTCAAGTCGCTCATTTTCGATTCCTGGTTCGACAATTATCAAGGAGTGATCGTGTTGACGAGAGTGGTGGACGGGGCCCTACGGCCTGGGATGAAGATCAAAGTCATGTCGAACGATCGGATATTCGAAGTGATGGAAGTCGGCCAATTCACTCCGAAGAGGACGAAGAGGACCGAGCTGTTGACCGGCGAGGTCGGGTACCTCTGCGCGAATATGAGAGAAGTCGCGGACGTCAAGATCGGCGATACGCTCACAGATGCAGTGAACCCGACAAGCGCCCCCTTCCCCGGCTATAAAGAGGTCAAGCCGCTGGTGTTCTGCGGGCTGTATCCTACCGACACGGGCCGGTATGAAGATTTGCGCGATGCGCTGGTCAAACTGCGATTGAACGATTCCTCGTTCGTCTACGAGCCTGAGACGTCGCTGGCGCTCGGGTTCGGCTTCCGATGCGGCTTCCTGGGCCTGCTGCATATGGAAATCATTCAGGAGCGGCTCGAACGCGAATATAACCTGACGCTTCTCACCACCGCACCGACCGTCGTCTATCGTGTGCTGACGACCAAGGGCGAGGTACTGGAGGTCAATAACCCGACACAGCTTCCGTCTCCCAGCAGTATCGACTCGTTTGAGGAACCGTTTATTCTGGCGTCGATCATTACACCCGAACGGTACATGGGGGCCATCCTCCAGCTCTGTCAAGAACGCCGCGGTATCCAGCAGGGCATGCAATTTCTCGATCCGACCAGGGTGATGATCAGTTATGAATTGCCGCTCAACGAGGTCATTCTCGATTTTTACGATAAGCTCAAATCGCGCACGCAGGGTTATGCCTCGCTCGATTATGAGCTGCTCGGCTACCGCGAGTCCGATCTCGTGCGGCTCGATATTTTACTGAACGGCGAAGCGGTCGATGCCCTGTCGTTTATCACCCATAAAGATCGTTCCATTCAGCGTGGGCGTCTGCTTGCCGAAAAAATGAAAGAGCTGATTCCACGGCAGATGTACGAGATCGCCATTCAGGCGGCGATCGGGAGCAAGATCATTGCCCGTGAGACGATCGGAGCCATGAAGAAGAACGTGCTCGCGAAATGTTACGGCGGCGACATTACGCGAAAACGCAAACTCCTCGAGAAGCAGAAGGAAGGGAAGAAGCGTATGAAGTCAGTGGGCAACGTGGAAGTGCCGCAAGAGGCCTTCCTCGCCATCTTGAAAGTCGGTGAGGAATGAGCGGAGACGCAAAGCTTCCCCCATCGGACGACCTCAGGTCCGCAGCCCCACAGGGGCGCACAGATGCTGCTGAAGCGCCGGTGTTCAGCGAGCCGTTGGCGGTGGAACAGCCGGGCAGAAAGTCGCTCTTTCGCGAGTATGCGGAAGCCATTATTGTGGCGATGCTCCTGGCCTTTGCGATCAGGGTGTTTGTCGTCCAGGCCTTCAAGATTCCTTCCGGTTCGATGATTCCCACCCTGTTGATCGGGGATCATATCCTGGTCAGCAAACTCTCTTACGGTATTCAATGGCCCAGTGAGTGCAAGTTTTCAGCAGGATTTCCTCCCATCAATTGCTATGCGTCGCAGGCGCTCATCGAATTTGGCAAGCCGGAGCGGGGAGACATTATCGTGTTCCGGTTTCCCGAAGACGAGGAAAAGGATTTCATCAAACGGATTGTGGGGACTCCGGGCGATACGGTCCAACTTCGCAATAAAGCGGTGCTGGTGAACGGGGTCGAGCTCAACGACAAATCCTTCACCCAACGGATCGATCCGGGGGTCATCGACGGCTCGATCAATTCGCGCGATAATTTCGGGCCGGTGACCGTACCCGAGGGCGCCTATTTCGTGATGGGCGACAATCGAGACCAAAGTCTGGACAGCCGGTTTTGGGGATTTGTGCGCGAGGAGAAAATCCGCGGGAAGGCGTTCCGTATTTACTGGTCGTGGAGCGGGCAAGGTCAAATGATGGAGTGGGTCAGATGGGATCGAATCGGCAAAGCCATCCAATAGGTAAAGCCACGCGGCAGGCTGCTGCGGCAGGCGAGGCCCAGGGCGGTGGGGGGGCGTCCCCTCAAGCGCTTCGGCAGTACATTTCGCGGTTCCCGCAAGCTTCCGTGCTGGTCATCGGAGATCTCATCCTCGACCATTATATCTGGGGCCGTGTGAGCCGCATCTCGCCGGAGGCCCCGGTGCCGGTGGTCCATGTCGATTCTGAATCCTTGAGGCTCGGTGGCGCGGCAAACGTCTTCAATAACATCCTGGCCTTGGGAGGGAAAGCGGACCTCTGTGGCGTTATCGGTTCAGACGAAAGCGGCCGGATGCTCCTGAAGGAGCTGGGGGGAACCCGCTCAGGGCGCGGCGGGGTTGTCATCGACCAGGACCGTCCAACTACCAGAAAGTCTCGCGTCATTGCGCATAATCAGCAAATCGTACGGTACGATGTGGAGCGCCGGGCGGAACTCAAGCCGGCGATGCAACGGCGGATTCTTCGCTACGTGGAATCGCGGTTACGGGAACTATCCTGTCTCGTGGTGTCGGACTATGCCAAGGGGGTGGTGAGCGCGACGCTGATGTCGGAACTCACGCGGCTCGCTTCACTTCGCGGCATACCTCTGGTCGTCGATCCGAAAGTCGAACATTTCAGCTACTACAAGGGGGCGACGGTCATCACGCCGAACCATCTTGAAGCGACACAAGCTGCCGGGGTGCATGGTGACGACGATCAAGCGAGCAACGAGGCCGGCGCAATCATACGGCAGCGGCTAGGATGCCAGGCGGTGCTCATTACGCGCGGCGAAAAAGGGATGAGCTTGTACGAAGGAGAAGATGCCTCTTGGCATATTCCCGCACGAGCCCGCCAAGTCTACGATGTTACCGGCGCGGGCGATACGGTGATCGGAACCTTGGCCCTCGCGCTGTCGACCGGCGCTTCGACAAGAGATGCGGCGACGCTGGCGAACCATGCCGCTGGTATCGTCGTCGGGATGGTCGGTACCGCGACCCTCTCGGCCCAGCAGCTCTCTGAGGCGCTCGGCCATGACTAAGGCTAGCCCATCCGTCACGGTGGTGATTCCGGCCCGATACGGATCGTCGCGCTTTCCAGGAAAGCCTCTTGTCATGCTCGGTCGAAAGCCCATGGTCCAGCATGTGTATGAACAAGCGGCGGCTTGCCGAGCGGTGACGGAGGTTCTGGTTGCCACCGACGACGAACGGATCAAGCAGGCTGTGGAAGGATTTGGCGGGCGCGTTGTGATGGTCACCGGAGATTATCGGACAGGCACCGATCGAGTCGCCGGGGTGGCGCGCATGTTCGAGGGGGACTATTTTGTGAATCTACAAGGCGATGAGATCCCGCTGCAGCCGGATTTACTGACGGATCTCATTGAGCCGTTCATCAAAAGCGGCGCAGGAATAGGGACATTGAAGCGTACGATCGATTCGACGGAGGATGTTCACAATTCCTCGGTGGTGAAGGTGGTCACGGACCATCTCGGCAACGCCCTCTATTTCTCACGCGCGCCCATTCCGTTGGTGCGGGACGATCCCAGCCGCAAGGCGGTCGGAGGGTTGCATTACATCCATCTCGGTCTGTATATGTTCCGGCGCGACATCCTGTTGAAACTGGCCGCCCTGCCCACCGGACGGTTGGAGGATGCGGAAAAGCTCGAGCAGTTGCGCGCATTGGAACATGGCCTTCCGATCAGAGTCTGGGAAACCCAACATGATTCTTTACGGGTGGATACGCCGGAAGATGTCGAGACTGTGACAGAGAAGCTCCAGCAAGTTGAGGTCATCAAGCGGGAGTTGGACTTGCTGAAGGCCGGTTCTTCCGGCTAAGGGTGGCATGCGTGTCAGAATTATCCGATCCGACAAGACGGGGGCCATTATGAGCAAATTCATTTTTGTCACAGGCGGAGTCGTCTCCTCCCTGGGGAAAGGACTCGCCTCTGCTTCGATCGGCAACCTGCTCGAGAGCCGGGGGTTGAAGATTACGTTCCTCAAGCTCGATCCCTACATCAACGTCGACCCCGGCACGATGAATCCCTATCAACATGGGGAAGTCTATGTGACTGACGATGGCGCGGAAACAGATTTGGATCTTGGCCACTACGAACGGTACACGTCCCTGACCCTCACCAAAGAAAACAATTACACGACCGGCCGGATCTACCATTCGGTCATTACGAAAGAGCGGCGCGGCGATTACCTTGGCGGGACGGTGCAGGTGGTGCCTCACGTTACCGACGAGATTAAACAGTGCATCATGCGCATCTCCCAGGGGATGGACGTGACGATCGTGGAGATCGGCGGTACGGTCGGCGACATCGAAAGCTTGCCCTTCCTTGAAGCGATTCGCCAGATGCCGTACGACGTCGGACGCGAGAACGTGCTCTACGTTCATCTGACGCTGGTGCCTTACATCGGCACAGCCGGTGAACTCAAGACCAAGCCGACGCAGCATTCGGTCAACAAGCTTCGGGAGATCGGCATTCAGCCTCATATCCTCCTCTGTCGAACCGATCGGTATCTGCCGCCGGAACTCAAGGGCAAGATCGCGATGTTCTGCAATGTCGAAAAAGACGCAGTGATTACGGCGAAGGACGTCGAGACGATTTATGAAGTGCCGATCGTGTTTCGGAAGGAAGGGCTGGACGAGCTGATCGTGCGTCAGCTCCAACTCAAGACCGGTCCGCCGAATCTGCGCGAATGGGATGCGATGGTCCAGAAGATCAAGTATCCCAAGCATGAAGTGTCGGTCGCTCTGGTCGGCAAGTATGCGGGGCTGAAGGAATGTTACAAGAGTCTTTCAGAGTCGCTGGTCCATGGCGGCATCGATCATGAAACACGGGTGAACATTCAGTGGATCGAGTCCGAGGAAATTGAACGGCAGGGGACGGAACGTATCCTCCGCGAGGTCGATGGCATCCTGGTGCCAGGGGGATTCGGCGCGCGCGGGATCGAAGGAAAGGTCGCTGCGATTCGCTATGCCAGGGAACACCAGATCCCATTCCTTGGTTTGTGTCTGGGTATGCAGTGCGCCACGATCGAGTTTGCGCGAAACGTGGCAGGATTGACCGGCGCCAACAGCGCGGAGTTCGACGAAGCCTCTCCCCATCCCGTCATTCATTTGATGTCGGATCAGCAGTCCGTCAGCGACAAGGGCGGGACGATGCGGCTGGGGTCGTATGTCTGTGTGCTGGGGGAGGGCACCTTGGCCCAAAAGATGTATGGGGTGAGCGAGGTGCGTGAGCGTCATCGGCATCGGTACGAATTCAACAACGCGTACCGCGAACGATTGCTGGCCAAGGGTTTCGTGCTGAGCGGACTTTCGCCTGACGGGCGGCTGGTTGAGATCATCGAATTGAAGAATCACCCCTGGTTTTTGGCGACACAGTTCCATCCGGAATACAATTCGCGGCCACACCGTCCGCATCCGTTGTTTAGCGGATTTGTGGGGGCTTCACTTAAAAGGAAGTGCGGCCACTAAGGCGGGATGCTGAAACTGCCCTTTAACTGCGTTCTCGGTTCGACAAAATCCTCAACGTACCCCAGAGGGTACGCCTCCGGTTTTGTCTCGCCTGCGGCCTTGTTAAAAGATCAGTTTGAGCATCCCGTAGCTTGGCGAGGGCGAAGATGAGCCACGAAGTCCAAATCGGTTCTTTCAAAGTCGGCGCGGGGCATCGGCAGTTTTTGATTGCCGGGCCCTGTGTCATCGAGAGCGAGCAGCTTGTGCTGGAGACGGCGGGCCGCATCGCTGAGATCGCCAAGTCTCTGGGCATACCCTATATCTTCAAATCCTCTTTCGATAAAGCGAACCGGACCTCCATCAACTCGTATCGCGGACCTGGTCTCGAAAAAGGCTTGGCGGTGCTGAAGAAGGTCAAAGATCAGCTGGGTCTTCCTGTCTTGACGGACGTCCATACGGAAGAACAGGCGACCGAAGCCGGGAAGGTTGTGGATGTACTCCAGATCCCGGCCTTTCTCTGCAGGCAGACCGACTTGATCATCGCGGCGGCGAAGACGGGCAAAGTGGTGAACGTCAAGAAGGGCCAGTTCCTCTCGCCGCAAGAAATGGGCAATGCGGTGAAGAAAGTGGAGGAGTCCGGAAACAAGCGGATCGTCTTGACCGAGCGAGGATCGTCGTTCGGCTACAATAACCTTGTCGTCGATATGCGGTCCTTCCCGGTCCTTCGGAGTTTTGGCTATCCGGTGGTCTTCGATGCGACTCATAGTGTGCAGTTGCCTGGAGGCGGGGGAACCAAGTCCAGCGGCCAGCGTGAATTCGTCGAACCGTTGGCCTGCGCGGCAGCCGGCGTCGGAGTCGATGGCTTCTTCATGGAAGTCCATCCCAATCCCGATGAGGCCTTGTCGGATGGACCCAATATGGTGCCGCTCCATCAGCTCAAAGCTTTGCTTGAACGGGTCATGCGGATATGCGACGCGTCACAACCTCGAAAGTAACCAAGCCGAATGGCGCTCGATCGGCGGTGCCGAAGGGCCGAACCAGCCTTGCTGTAGGCCGGCGTGTGCTGGACATCGAAGCGCGTGCGGTCCAGGCCCTCATTCAACGGCTCGATGGCGGTTTCTCGGATGCCGTGGATCTGCTCTATGCGTGCAAGGGCAAAGTGGTCATTTCAGGCATGGGCAAATCCGGATTGATCGGGCAGAAGATTGCCGCCACGATGGCCAGTACCGGGACGCCATCGTTTTTTCTCCATCCCGCCGAAGGGCTGCACGGCGATCTTGGCATGCTGGCGCGCAAGGATGTGCTCATTGCAATTTCAAATAGCGGAGAGACGCAGGAAATTTTGCAGCTCTTGCCCTTCATGGAGCGCATGGGCATTCCTATTCTGTCAATCGTGGGGCGAATGAGTTCGACGTTAACCAAGAATAGCGCCGTCGCGTTGGATGTTTCTGTTGCAGAAGAGGCTTGCCCCATGGGGCTTGCACCGACGGCGAGCACGACGGCGACACTCGCCATGGGCGACGCCTTAGCCGTTGCCTTACTTGAGAAGCGCGGGTTCAAGGAGCAGGATTTTGCACAATTTCATCCTGGCGGGACACTTGGGCGCCGGTTGCTGGTGAAAGTGCGGGACGTTATGCACAGGGGGCAAGAGTTGCCTCAAGTGCAAGAGGTCGTCTTAGGTTCGGTGGCGATTCTCGAAATGTCAGCGAAGAAACTCGGCATGACCACGGTGGTCGATCGAGCCGGCACACTTGTGGGGGTGATTACCGACGGCGATCTGCGGCGGTTTCTCCAGCAGGGTGGGGATTTTTCCAAGATGACAGCCGGGTCGTTGGCCTCACGGCATCCTAAGCTGATCGGACCGGATGAGCTGGCAGCCAAGGCGGTCGAAATGATGGAGCGGTATGCCATCAGCACGCTCATCGTTGGGGACAACACGAAGAGAATTGTCGGGGTCGTGCATTTGCATGACTTGCTCAAACATGGCATCGTCTAGGACAGAACGCTGAAAAGGAGCGGGAGCTGGACGATCCTCTGTCGCGCAACGGCAGCCTCAAGGCCCTCGTTGGACCGCTCAGTTAGGATATCCGCCTCCTGGTATGTGATAGTCGCTTGCGGCCTTGCTGGATGAAACATTTTGAGCATTCTGTGGGATTGTTCTGCTGTCCTGTGCCACAATAGCTTTTTCGAGACCGGATAACGGAGTAAGCTACTGATGAATCGTGTACTGGCGGTATGGAGATCGGTCGGGCAGGAATCGTTTAATCTGCCGAATTTCATTACGCTGACGCGTATCCTCTTGATTCCTGTCTTCGTGGTACTGTTTGCCACGCCGACCCCGGACCGATCCCTCAGTGCAGCGATCGTTTTCGTCGTTGCAGCGGTCACCGATTTGTTGGATGGCTATCTAGCTCGCCGTAACAGCCAAGTAACCACATTGGGGAAACTCCTCGATCCCATCGCCGATAAGTTGTTGGTCCTCTCAGCCTTGATTCTTCTGGTCAACGTCGATCGTGTGAGCGCACTGGTTGCGATATTGATCATCGCGCGCGAGGTTGCAGTCACGGGGATTCGGGCCATTGCCGCAGGCGAAGGCATGGTGATGTCAGCTGAGACGACGGGTAAGTATAAGATGGGCCTACAAGTGGTAGCGATCGTACTGTTGATTCTCGAGGACACGTTCTTATCCGATCTCGGCAATCTGCATCTCGCCGGTATTGTCACGCTCTATCTGTCGCTGGTGCTCGGCTATGTTTCAGGCGGTCAATATGTCTGGAGCTTCTGGAAGCAGGTCGTCGCCAAGGGCCTGTAGTTCGTTTCTCTAGTCTGATTGTGTTATCTCGTTTATTCCGTTTGTCTGGTTTGTCTTGTTGGCCGGATCGGAACCAACCAAATGAACCAGACAAACCAAATAAACCAGACAAACCGAGTGTGCTCGGTGTTCGCACCTCCCCTCATATCCCCTGATCCATGAACGAAGAACTCCTGTGCGCGTTGATGACGGTGCTCGGCTATCTGCTGGGGGCCATTCCCTTCGGCATCGTGGTGTCGAAGGCGATGGGACTGCCTGATCCACGAACGGTCGGCAGCAAGAACGTCGGGTTTACTAACGTGTTGCGCGTGTCCGGCAAGAAGGCGGGCATCCTTACTCTTCTTGGAGATATGGGCAAGGGATGGCTGCTGGGCTGGGTCGCGATGCAGTGGCTTACCGTCGAATCCTTCATCATGATCGTGGCGTTTGCGCCGATCCTCGGTCATCTCTTCTCGCCGTTTCTAGGTTTCAAGGGAGGGAAGGGTGTGGCAACGGCCATGGGAGTGGTATTGGGTCTTTCTCCCTCTATCGGACTCCTGATGTTGCTGATCTGGCTGGGGGCCGTCGCGATCTGGCGCTATTCATCCGGTGGTGCGCTGGCAGCTTTCGGGTGCTTACCGGTTGTGGCGATTGTGAACGAACAGCGGCAGGAGTTTTTTGTCTTTACTCTGCTCGTGAGCACACTGATTTGGTTCAAGCACAAGGATAATATTATCCGGCTCTGGAAGGGGACGGAGAGCAAAATGGGGAAAAAGAAACAGGAATTAGAAGAATAGGGGGAGTGAGGGATCCTTTTTGCTCGCAGAATAGAGGAGGGGATAGGAACTGATGATCTTCTATGCTCGCGCAACGCGCGGTCGCGGACTCCCCTCGTTGGACGCACGCAGTGGAAGATCATTCAGCCCCCATCCCTGAGAACAACCCAAGATGGAGTCACCACTAATTTTTAGAGGGGGGAAGTTTGTGAAAGAGGGTTATCGGTTGATCATTGTAGACAAGGCCGGTGTGTTGGTCTCTGAATTTCAACTGACGGAGAATGCACTGGCTCAGCCGGAAGCCTTTGTCACGGCGCTCAAACAGTCGATCGAGGATATTGAAGAAGAAGAGCCCTGACATGAAAAGACCGTTGTTTGGTTTGTTTGGTTCATCTCGTTCATCTGGTTCACCGACCGGACGAACGAAACGAACAAGACAAACCAAATAAACTAAAGAAACCAGATCACCCATCCCGCCGGTCTTTCGCGGTCGATTGTTAGAAATGGGCGCCCCCAACGTGCCTATCGCATTGACTGTTCTAGCCTGAATTAGATTGCTTGACTCCCGTACTCATTGCGCCCAGTCCATGGTCGAGCGCGGAGCGAAGCAGGAAAATCAAACGCGATTGCCGATGCCGGGGGCAGCATAGACATTGTGAGCGAACCGCGTCTTAGCCGTCCTGATCGAGAGATAGGACGTCATGATGCGCCGGTGCGTTCAATCAGGCAAAGGTATGTGACCTTTCATGAAATACTGCTTAAATATCTCGAAAGTGAGCAATTTTGACCAGACGGCCCATGATCCTACAGGCACAATAGAGTTGTGATTTGATGACCTAAATTTTTCCCCAGGAGGGAGTAGGAGGGATTCACATGGGTACCCATATTCATGTCAGCGGGCTGTCCTATTTTTGCAGCGATGACATGCTCCGTCAGGCCTTCACCCCGTTTGGAACGGTCGTGCTTGCACAAGTTCTGAGGGATGAGTGGGGCCATTCTCTCGGCCTCGCTATTGTACACATGGCCCGTTCCGAGGACGTAGAGCGGGTCTTCAATGAGCACCAGCGCTTTGAAGTCTCGGACTCGCGTGTGGATCTCTGGGAACCGGTGGAACTGGAGAACCTCCAAGGCCGGCGGATAGTGGCCTATGATCTGCGAGATAGGCGAGCCGCACAGAGAGACCAGGACAAGAGACAAAAGAAGAACCAGACGTCGCTCAAGCCCTTGGCGGTGTCCAAGCGTCGTCTCCTCATTGAGCCTTCGGTGCCCTCTCCCCGGACCGCCAAACACTAACGGCCCTACGCCGTCGCCAGCAATCCTTTCCCACGTCCGAAATACCGGCCTCGCGGATGTTGCGTATATTCTCACAGCCGTGCGCATGATTCTTCGACTGGTCGGCTACAACCCTTCTCGTAAATCTTCGCCAGAGCCAACTTATTCCGGCCGGCCTCAACAATTTCTTCCAATCTGAGCAATTTTGACCAGACTCGAATCTGGCTTTTGAGATAGACGTAACGTGAATACCCGGAGGATAGGTTTTCATGCCTAACAGTAGGGTACGAGTCCACCATACAGTCCTCTTAGGGTTTCTGCTCCTTTCGGCCTTAGCCATGCAAGGCTGTTTGGGCGTTGTATGGCTAGGCGCGGTTGGGGCTGATAGCACTCGGACCAGTGACATTGAGTTCAAAGCATTCGAGAACTCGTGGGGGGTTGCACCGCATGAGCGGCAGCATCTGGGATTGGTACAGAGCATCGCGGTAATGCCGTTCGCCGGAGGTCCGATGATGGCCGAGCGATGGGCCGCTGTTTTCCGAGAAATGACCGATCTTCGTGTCGTGAGCCCGTCCGACGTGATCCGGTACGGGGTATTCGAGCACGGGCAGATAGGGCTGGCAAAGCGGATGAACGCGGAGTCTCAGGTGGACTGTGTGCTGATTGGGAACGTGGCCGGTCAAGAGCCGATGAAGGGTTTTGCAGGATTAAAGCAGAGTTCTTCGCAGAGGTTATTCCTGTATCTGATGAGTGACTCAGGAGCCCTCCTGTGGAAGACTGAGCTGTCCTACACGATTGTAAAGGGAGCAAAGGAGTTGGATGAGGCTATGGTCACGCGCGCGCTGCTCACTCATGTGAGGGCACATGCGAACGAGCTTGGGTTGGCTGAGCTGGGAACGAGAAACCAGCAAGCTGCCTCACGATCCTCGCGTGAGGAGTTCGACCATTACAGGCCACAGTCGATACCGGAGTTGGAGCGACCGTGAGATTATAGCCCTGCGTCACCTCTGAGCATAGTGGCCAGAATACCACCAGGCTTCGAGAATGAACGGTGCCAAGGGGCTGGACCGAGTGTTTCCCTGCCGACGGCCTGGTGGACAGCCGTCTCTCACAATCTTCTCCGTCATCCCTTCGAGAAGGTGAAGGATGAGGGTTCGCGCTGTGTCGGCTCTCTCATCAACGATTAGATTAAGGTCGTCACCACGATGGCATCCAAACGAACGCCACCCTTCAATCCAAAGACGTTCCTGACACAAGTCGGGAACGGCAAAACAATTTTACGGTGTCGAAAGAACCACATTCTCTTTTCACAAGGAGAGAAGGCGGAGGCTGTGTTCTATATCCAGGCGGGCCGGGTCAAGCTCACCGTGGTCTCGAAGCAGGGCAAAGAAGCCGTCGTTGCGACTCTGGAGCCTGCTGCTTTCTTTGGTGAAGGCCACCTCATGGGGCAGCAGGTGTGCATGGCGACCGCCGTCACACTAGAGGCATCCACGATCGTGCGCATTGACAAACAAGCGATGAACGACGTGCTCCACAACCAGCCCACCTTCTCCGCGCTGTTCCTCGCATATCTCCTGGCTCGCAACATCCGCATTCAAGAGGACTTGGTGGATCACCTCTTCAATTCCAGCGAGAAGCGGCTGGCGCGGGTGCTGCTGTTAATGGCCCAGTTTGGGAAAGAAGGCAAGCCGGAGCCGGTCATTGCGAAGGTCAGTCAGGAAACGCTCGCCGAGATGATCGGCACCACGTGCTCCCGCGTCAGTTTCTTCCTGAATAAGTTCCGCAAACTGGGTTTCATTGGTTACAATGGCGAGGTGCACTCAAACGGTGGATTGCACGTGCATAGTTCCCTCCTCAATATCATCCTCCACGACTAGCAGGGTACTAAAAAAGACTGTCAGTGCTCTCACGTGCGCTGACCATCGACGTGCTCGCGCGCCACACTCGTTGCTCCGCAGCCTGTTAGTGCTGCTGATCGTGGAAGTCAGAAGACCCTCACGGATCCGCGCTTTATGGCCTCAGAAGCAGGTCTTGACGCCCGCGGGCGCGCTCGTGTAAATTTTTACCCCGAATCGGCATTTTAATGTACTCACTGCCACGTACCTACACGAAACTTTGCCCAAAGCTCTCAGGGAGGTTTGGCCATGAAAAAAGCCAAACACATCGCACAGTTTGATCCCCGGACGTTCCTCAAACAGGTCGGCAGAGGCAAAACGAACCTCACGTGCCCTAAGAAGCAGATTCTCTTTTCGCAAGGGGATGAGGCGGATGCCGTGTTCTATATCCAGAGAGGCAAAATCAAGCTTGCCGTGGTTTCGCAGCAGGGCAAAGAAGCCATTATTGCGGTGCTGGAGAAGGGCGGTTTTTTCGGAGAAGGGTGTCTCGCTGGGCAGCTGGTGTGCATGGCCACGGCGACTGCCGCGGAAGACTCCACTGTTGTACGCATTGAAAAAGCCGCTATGATCCGTGCGCTTCACGACGAACCCGACTTCTCCGAGCTGTTCCTCTCATATCTCCTGGCTCGCAACATTCGTATTCAAGAGGACTTGGTGGATCACCTCTTCAATTCCAGCGAGAAACGGCTGGCGCGGGTGCTGCTGTTAATGGCTCATTTTGGGAAAGAAGGTAAGCCGGAGCCGGTCGTTCCGAAGGTCAGTCAGGAAATGCTCGCCGAGATGATCGGCACCACGCGCTCCCGCGTCAGTTTCTTCATGAATAAGTTCCGTAAACTGGGCTTCTTATACTACAACGGCGGGTTGCACGTACACAGTTCCCTCCTCAATATCGTTCTCCACGACTAGGTTCACCTGCTTGAAGTTTCGTCGATTTCGAGTCGGGCAAGCGTGAAGTCACCTGGCCCCGCGTCCTTCAAACTGAGCAATTTTGACCAGACTCCCTTCTGTCTTGTTGGATAGAGTTGACCGAGGATTTTGCGCGGCTGGACCGATCGATAGCGGTTCTCGGTGTATCGCACCTCCGATAAGTCAGCTATACTGTTACGCCCCCCTCTCGTGCCGGACCACGGCGAACGAGAAATTCTGGGCTGTTGACGGTCTGGTATGGGTCTGCTGCGAGTAGATTTCGCCAGGATCAACAGTTCAACGAAGCGGTGCAGTCGCTGCTCATTCCCGTCTACTCGCTGACGCTCGAGCTTCTGTGTCGTATCGGACTTCGACACACACGTGAGCCCTGAGACATTCGTCTCAAACCGAGCGTTGCTCTGAGCAAGAAGTACCGAAGAGGGCAATTCAAGCTACCCCTCGGGTGAAACTGGTTCGCGTTCCCTCGCCTCTGACTGGAGAACACTCCCGCAGGATGCTCAAAAAGGCCGTCCAGCAAGGCCGCAGCGAGTGAAGGGCCGAGGAGGTACGTACCGCACTTCGTGTGGGCCGTTCGCCTTACAATGGGTGCTGGCGAACGGAAGAGCACCCGTCCGTGCTTCCGCCGAGTCTGGGGAACGGCCGGGTCTTCAGCGTTGAGGATCTGAACGATGCGAGAACGATGAGTGGGAAAAGGCGCGTCTCGGCGCGCCGGGGCTGGGTGGGTGAGAAGAGCGACTTTTTCAGCATCCTGCTAAGAAAGAGATCTCACACGTGAAGGTAAGCAGCAAAATCAATCTCGGAAGCTTGCTCCATTTCAGGGCAAGCTTCCCTGAAAACGACTTGGCAGAAAAGTACGCCAGTGGCGAGCCACCGTTGCGTTCAGAGCTCTTCAGCGCCGATCAAATGGAGCAACACGGTAAGATCCTGGCCGGCCTGCACCGGTTGAGTCCGGAGCAGACTCCGGACCAGCTTCTGAACAGGCTGGCGGAGAACGAAGACGTCCTGATCGGAGTCCGCGATCTGTTGGCAGAGGCGGTGAAGGCGAACCGCCGGATTACGCCGGCCGGTGAATGGCTGCTCGATAACTTCTATCTCATCGTAGAGCAGATTCGCATGGCCAAGAGACATTTACCCAAGGGGTACAGCCGGGAGCTGCCTCGTTTACTGAATGGCTCATCGGTTGGGCTTCCGCGCGTGTATGACATCGCGCTCGAAACGATCTCGCACGGCGATGGACGAGTCGACCCGGGAAGCCTCAGCAGTTTCGTTGCCGCCTACCAGACGATCACCGGCCTCACGTTAGGAGAATTATGGGCTATCCCGATCATGCTTCGCCTGGCGCTCATCGAGAATCTCCGGCGCGCGGCGACGCGGATCGCCGCCCAGAGAATCGACCGCAATCGCGCCGACTACTGGGCGGACCAGATGATGGACATCGCAGAGAAGGATCCGAAGAGTGTGATTCTGGTGATTGCAGACATGGCGCGCTCGAGCCCGCCGATGGCGAGTGCGTTTGTGGCGGAGTTCGCGCGCCGGCTGCAGGGACAGAGCCCCGCATTGGCATTGCCGCTTACCTGGATCGAGCAGCGGCTTTCCGAATCCGGCCTGACGATCGAGCAGTCGGTGCAATCGGAAAACCAGCAGCAGGCTGTCGACCAGGTCTCCATCAGCAACAGCATCGGCAGTCTCAGATTTCTGAGTACGATGGACTGGCGCACGTTCGTTGAGACGATGAGCGTGGTCGAGCGGACGCTGAGGGAGGATCCCGCTGCAGCCTACGGCAAAATGGATTTTGCCACTCGTGATCGCTACCGTCACGTGGTGGAGAAGCTGGCGAGGCGCAGCCGGCTCTCGGAATACGAAGTGGCGCGTCACGCGATTCATCTGGCGCAGCAGGGTGCAGGCGGGAAAGGCGACGACGATCGAGAGGCTCATGTTGGTTTCTACCTGGTCGATAAAGGAGTGCCACAGCTCGAACGAACAGCGGAAGTGCGCCTCTCTACGTCTGACGCGCTTCAGCGTACGAGCGGCCGGTTTCCGTTGCTCCTCTATGTCGGCGCGATCGCCTTGATGTCGCTGCTCTTTACCGGGGGATTACTGGCATGGGCGTACGTCGAAGAACTGGATAGTCGGTTACTCGCACTGGTCGGCTTCCTGTCCCTACTCTGTACAAGTCAACTGGCGGTCGCGCTGGTGAATTGGCTTGTCACAGTGTTGGTGACGCCTCATGCGCTGCCGCGAATGGACTTCTCCAAGGGCATCCCCGCGGAATCGAGCACCCTAGTCGTGGTTCCGACCATGCTGAGCAGTACTGAAAACATCGAGGCGCTCATCGAGGCGCTCGAAGTCCGGTTTTTGGCCAATCGAGACGAGCACCTTTACTTCGGCCTGTTAACCGACTTTCGAGACGCGTACGAGGAAACACTTCCGGAAGACGAGCTTCTTTTAAGGCTGGCCCAGAAGCGGATCGAAGAGTTGAATGGAAAGTACAGAGAAGCGACACGCGGTGCGTTCTTTTTGTTTCATCGCCCGCGTCTGTGGAATCCCGGGGAGCGGATCTGGATGGGGCACGAACGGAAACGAGGCAAGCTTGCGGACTTGAATTCACTTCTGCGAGGCGGATCACGGGAATGCTTCTCCCTCGTTGTCGGCGAGACGGAGGTGTTGTCGAACGTGCGATACGTGATCACCCTCGACACGGATACACAACTGCCGCGTGATGCGGCGCGGCAGTTCGTGGGAGCCATGGCGCATCCGCTGAATCGTGCGCGGTACGACGAAGACACGCAGCGGGTCTGCGACGGATACGGCATTCTGCAGCCACGCGTCGCCGTGAGCCTGCCAGGCACGAACCGGTCGCGCTATGCTCGACTCAACGGGAGCAATCCCGGTATCGATCCCTATACGCGCGCCATCTCTGATGTATACCAGGACTTGTTCGGTGAAGGCTCGTTTATCGGCAAGGGGATTTATGAGGTGGATGCGTTCGAGCGCGCCCTCGCCGCACGCTTTCCTGAAAACCTGATTCTCAGCCACGATCTTCTGGAAGGATGCTACGCGCGAGCGGGGCTGTTGAGTGATGTGCACTTATACGAGGAGTATCCCTCTTGCTACAGCGTCGATGTAAGCCGGAGGCACCGCTGGATCCGTGGGGATTGGCAGCTTGCAGGATGGCTTCTTCCTCGTGTTCCCGGTTCCGGAGCGCATCGTCAGAAAAATCCGCTCTCCGGGCTGTCCCGATGGAAGCTCTTCGACAACCTTCGGCGTAGTCTTGTACCGTCAGCCTTGACCGTCCTGTTGCTGCTGGGCTGGACGATCTTGTCACCGTTCTGGTTGTGGACCTTATCGGTGATCGGAGTCATCTTCATTCCTCCTGCACTTTCCACGATCCTGGATCTGTTTCAGAAGCCGGAGGATGTGCTGCTGAAGCAACACGTTGTCGCCGTGCTACGCTCGGCAGGCCGGCACGTCGTTCAGGCGGTGTTTACGGTCGTGTGCCTTCCCTACGAGGCGTTCTTCAGTCTGGACGCGGTTGTGCGTACGATCTGGCGGATGTTGGTCACGCAGACACGACTGCTCGAATGGAGTCCTTCAAGCGACCCGGATCACGATCGCCGCACAAACCTTGCCGGCTACTGTCGGACGATGTGGATCGGGCCTGTTTTTGCCACTGGCGTGGCGATGGGTCTGACGCTGTCTGATCTGAGCGCGTTAGACGTGGCGCTTCCCATTCTGGGTCTCTGGTTCGCTTCCCCCGCTATCGCGTGGTGGATCAGTCGGCCACTCATTCGGCGCGCAGCAAGGCTGACGACCGACCAGACCCTCTTTCTCCGGAAGCTTGCCCGAAAGACCTGGGCGTTCTTCGAGCAGTTCGTCGGGCCGGACGATCATTGGCTGCCACCGGATAACTATCAGGAGCATCCGATTGAGAGGGTCGCGCATCGCACGTCGCCGACCAATATGGGACTCGCGTTGCTCGCAAATTTGTCTGCGTACGACTTCGGCTACATTTCGGCCGGACAGCTCATCGAACGCACGACGAATGCGCTCCATACGATGAAAGCATTGGAACGGCACCGGGACCATTTCTACAACTGGTATGACACGCAGTCACTGAAACCGCTGCCGCCGACCTACGTGTCGACGGTGGACAGTGGGAACCTTGCTGGCCATCTGCTGACATTGCGGCCGGGTCTGCTCGCCCTCCCGGATCAGAAAATTCTGGGACCGCGATTCTTTGACGGACTCAGCGACACCCTTCGGGTCCTCCAGGATGCTACAGGGGAAGTCACTCCAGTTCAGCTCGCTCAATTTCAGACGTATCTGGAATCCGCTCACAGGTCACGGCCTACTACGCTCACGGCGGCGCGGTTCTGCCTTGACCGGCTGGCGACATCCGCTGAGGAAGTGCTTGCTAGCTTGAAGGCTATCCCTGAGGGCCCAGCGATCTGGTGGGCGCGCGCACTCGCTCGGCAATGCCGGGGTGCCCTTGATGACCTCATGCTCCTCGCTCCGTGGGTAAGGCTGTCCGACTCACAGAATAGGTTTAGAGAACTCAACCATCTCGACGAGATCCCTACGTTGCGTGAATTGGCCAGACTTGACGTAGCAGGTCTACCGGCAATTGAGCATCGGTTGGCTACGGAGGCGATGTCCGAGGAGAACGTGTGGGTTGATAGCCTTCATGCACTCATTGTGAAGGCAAGCCAGCTTGCCAGAGAGCGAATCGAGGCCGTCGAAAGACTGGCACGTCAAGCAAGTCGCTTCGCCGAGATGGAATATGATTTCCTGTTCGACAAGGGCTGTCATCTGTTGGCGATCGGCTTCAATGTCGGCGAGCGCCGCCGGGATTCGAGTTACTACGATCTGCTGGCTTCGGAAGCGAGATTGTGTTGTTTCGTGGCGATTGCACAGGGGCAACTGCCGCAGGAGAGCTGGTTTGCTCTCGGGCGCCTCCTTACGACCGCCGGTGGCGAGCCGGTACTCATCTCGTGGAGCGGGTCGATGTTCGAGTACCTCATGCCGTTGTTGGTGATGCCGACATACGACCACACGCTGCTCGACCAGACCTGTAAGGCGGCAGTGGAGAGGCAGATCGAGTATGGAAGGCAGCGCGGCGTCCCGTGGGGCGTTTCGGAGTCCGGCTACAACACGATCGACGTACATCTTAACTACCAATACCGCGCATTCGGCGTGCCCGGCCTGGGACTCAAGCGTGGGCTTGCCGATGATGTGGTCATCGCACCCTATGCCTCGGCGCTCGCGCTGATGGTGGCGCCTGAGGAGGCGTGCCAGAATCTGCAGCGACTTGCTGCGACGGGGCTCGAAGGACCGTTCGGTTTATATGAAGCGATCGATTATACGCCTTCTCGTCTTCCACGCGGCCAATCGAGTGCAGTGGTTCAGTCCTATATGGCTCATCATCAAGGCATGAGTCTTTTGTCTCTGGCCTATCTGCTCCTGGACCGTCCGATGCAGAAACGATTCGAGTCGGATCCGTTGTTTCAGGCGACCACGCTGTTGCTCCAAGAGCGGATCCCAAAGGCCACGGCATTTTATTCGCACAGTGCCGAGCTGTCAGACATCCAGACGACTGCCGCTGGATGGGAGACGCCGGTGCGCCGATTCAACAGCCCTCACACGCCGACTCCGGAAGTGCAGTTGTTGTCGAACGGCCGATACCACGTGATGATCACGAATGCGGGCGGTGGGTACAGCCGTTGGAAGGATCTCGCCGTCACACGCTGGCGCGAAGACAGTACCCGAGATAACTGGGGCACGTTCTGTTACATCCGCGACGTGGCGAGCGGGGTGTTCTGGTCCACCGCCCATCAGCCGACGTTAAAGCTTCCGGAGAGTTACGAAGTCATTTTTTCTGAGGGACGGGCTGAGTTTCGTCGCCGTGACCAGGGAATCGAGACGCATACTGAAATCGTGGTGTCGCCGGAAGATGACATCGAACTGCGTCGAATCCGTATTACCAATGGTTCACGGACCAGCCGGACGATCGAGATCACGAGTTACGCGGAAGTCGTACTCGCATCGTCTGCCGCGGACGCGCTGCATCCGGCGTTCAGCAATCTTTTTGTGCAGACGGAGATCATCCGCGACCGGCACGCGATCCTCTGCACGCGCCGGCCTCGCTCCCTCGACGAGCATTCGCCGTGGATGTGTCATCTCATGACTGTGCATGGAGCACACATCGGAACGATGTCCTACGAGACGGACCGCCTACAGTTCATTGGCCGCGGTCGCACGTCCGCTGATCCACATGCCATGAGCAATTCCTCAGCGCTTTCGGGCAGCGAAGGCTCTGTGCTCGATCCGATTGTCGCCATCCGGTGCCGGATCACGCTCGATCCGGAAGAATCAGCCACGATAGATATGGTGTCCGGTATCGGCGACACCCGCGACATCTGCCTGGGGCTGGTCGAGAAATACCACGATCGGCGTCTCGCCGATCGTGTCTTCGATCTGGCGTGGACCCATAGCCAGGTGGTCATGCGGCAGCTGAATGCCACCGAGGCCGACGCGCAACTCTATGGTCGACTGGCCAACTGTGTCCTCTACGCGAATTCCTCCCTGCGGGCTGACCCTGGCGATCTGATCAAAAACCGCCGTGGGCAATCCGGGCTCTGGGGCTACGCTATTTCAGGCGATTTGCCGATTGTGCTGCTGCAGATCGGAGATCCGTCCAATATCGATCTGGTGCGCCAGCTTGTACAGGCGCACGCATATTGGCGCTCCAAGGGGTTGGCTGTGGACCTGGTGATCTGGAACGAAGATCACGCCGGTTATCGCCAACTACTCCACGAACAAATCATGGGGCTGATTGCCGCGGGCCTCGAAGCACACGTGATGGATCGACCGGGCGGCATCTTCGTCCGTCCTATTGACCAGATTTCGAACGAGGACCGCATTCTGCTCCAATCGGTCGCTCGCGCCATTCTCACCGATAGGCGGGGATCGTTGGCGGACCAGATCACCCGTCGTGGCCATATGGATGTTACCGTGCCGCGCCTGATTCCAACCCGAACCCGCCGCGCTGAGCCCTTGCCATCCGCTGCGTTGCCGCGCACCGATCTCACATTTTTCAACGGGCTGGGAGGGTTCACGCCTGATGGTCGCGAGTATGTCATTACGACTTCGCACGGGCATGTGACGCCGGCGCCGTGGGTCAATGTTCTGGCGAATCCGAACTTTGGCACCGTCGTCTCGGAGAACGGCCAGGCCTACACCTGGAGCGAGAACGCCCACGAATTCCGCCTCACTCCGTGGCACAACGACCCGGTGAGCGATGCGAGCGGAGAAGGCCTGTATCTCCGTGACGAAGAGCGGGGCCACTTCTGGTCTCCCACGCCGCTGCCCAGCCGCGGGGCGACACCGTACGTCAGCCGGCACGGCTTCGGCTACAGCGTCTTCGAGCATACTGAGCGAGGCATCCGCTCAGAGCTGTGGGTGTATGTGGCGCTGGATGCACCGGTGAAGTTCATGGTCTTAAAAGTAAGGAACGAGTCGGAGCGATCGCGCAAACTGTCTGCGACGGGTTACATGGAATGGGTGTTGGGAGATCTACGGCCAAAATCGGTGATGCATGTCGTGACCGAACTGGACGCAAAGAGCGGCGCGCTCTTTGCGCGAAATCCCTACCACACGGAGTTCGCCGGACGGACGGCTTTCTTTGACGTAGACGAAACGACTCGGACCATCAGTGGCGACCGGACTGAGTTTATTGGGCGTAATGGCACGCTTCGTAGTCCGGCTGCGATGACCCGGGTGCGGCTGTCGGGAAAAGTGGGGGCCGGGCTCGATCCCTGCGGCGCAATCCACGTACCATTCGAGCTGGCTGCTGGGCAAGAGCGCGAGATCGTCTTCAGGCTCGGGGTTGGGCGGGATGCCGAAGATGCCCGGAATCTGGTACGCCGCTTTCGGGGATCTGCTGCGGCGCGCAGTGCACTCGAAATGGTCTGGCAGTACTGGAAGCACACACTTGGCGCTGTGCATGTGGAGACGCCGGACCAATCTCTCAACGTACTGACGAACGGCTGGCTCTTGTACCAAACGCTCGCGTGCCGTCTGTGGGCGCGGAGCGGATACTACCAATCGGGGGGCGCCTTCGGTTTCCGCGATCAACTTCAGGACTCCATGGCACTCATCCACACCGAGCCGCAGCTTGTGCGCAAGCATCTACTGATGTCCGCCGCCAGGCAGTTTCAAGAAGGCGATGTCCAGCACTGGTGGCATCCTCCTTCAGGCCGAGGTGTGCGTACGCGCTGTTCGGATGATTACCTCTGGCTGCCCTTGGCAACGTGCCGCTACGTGTTGAGCACAGGGGATAGCGGGGTCTTGGATGAACCCATCCACTTCGTCGAAGGCCGCCCGCTTAATCAGGAGGAGGACTCGTATTACGATCTACCGGGACGGTCTGAAAAACGGGCCAGTTTGTACGAGCACTGCGTGCGAGCCATTCTGAACGGCCTCACACGTGGGGAGCATGGCCTTCCACTCATCGGCTCCGGCGACTGGAATGACGGTATGGATATGGTCGGGAAACAGGGCAGAGGCGAGAGCGTCTGGTTGGGATTTTTCCTGTACGACGTGCTCATGCAATTCACGAAGGTTGCACGTCTGCGTGGTGATTTGTCCTTCGCTGAACGTTGCCAGAGCGAAGCGGCGCACATGCGCCAGAATATCGAGCAGCATGGCTGGGATGGAGAGTGGTATCGCCGTGCCTATTTTGACGATGGCTCGCCACTTGGGTCGGCAAGTAATCCGGAATGCCAGATCGATTCGATTGCACAAAGCTGGTCTGTTCTCTCCGGGGCGGGGGATGCCGCGCGTTCACGCATGGCGATGAGCGCGCTGGATCGGCGCCTCGTTCGCCGGGACCATGCACTGATCCAACTGCTGGATCCGCCGTTCGACAAATCACATTTGAATCCTGGCTATATCAAAGGGTACGTCCCGGGGGTGCGAGAAAATGGAGGACAGTATACGCATGCAGCGATTTGGGCGGCGATGGCGTTCGCCGCATTGGGAGACAGACAGCGCGCGTGGGAGCTGTTGGCCATGATCAACCCGGTCAACCATGCGAGATCTCCGGAGGGGACTGCGACCTATAAGGTAGAACCGTACGTGGTCGCGGCCGATGTCTACGCGGTTTCACCGCACACCGGTCGCGGTGGATGGACGTGGTACACGGGCTCGGCAGGCTGGATGTATCGGCTTATCGTGGAATCACTCCTTGGGCTGCGGCTTGAAGTAGACAAGCTACGCGTTGCTCCGTGCCTCCCCGCGGATTGGAAAGGGTTCACGTTGCACTACCGATACCGGGAAACCGTCTACCATATCAGCGTCCTGCAAACGAGCGCGGGGAATGGCGAGATGAGTGTGACTGTCGATGGTGTCGAGCGACACGATCAGGTTATTCCGCTTGTGGACGACCGTCAGGAGCACACAGTTGAGGTGCACGTACAGGTTACCGAAGTTAACTTAGAGAAACTGTATACGCCAAAGTCGGAAACGGTGAGCAGTGGACTCAAGTATCTTTTTTGAGTGAGAGCCCCCAGAATCATTGAAGTATCCAGGCATCGCTTAATACCCCTGTAGATAGCAAATTAATTGGTCCGGTGTATGTCGCACAGGCTCTGTCCGGTTCTTCTCTTCGAGTCTTTCAGGCGTGCGCCGAAATTATTGCGCGCACCGCTCATGCGTGGAGCCGTCTTGATGCAGTAGCAGTCCCGGCAACGGTGTGCGGGGCCGCGGCTCGGCCGATCCGCCGATCCTGCAATCCCTCGGCCCCCTCCGCGTCATAGCGCCCACTCCAGGGGCGAAACATCCGAGCGGTGATCCTCCGCATCTCTGTCGTCTCCGCCATCGTGAGTGTCTGGCGGTGTCGCCACTCATACAGCTCTTAGAATCGCATCTGTCTCACCTCCTGTAGGACGTGTGCCCAGGTCAGGGTGG
The DNA here is from genome assembly GCA_963781915.1 of uncultured Nitrospiraceae bacterium. Taxonomy (GTDB): domain Bacteria; phylum Nitrospirota; class Nitrospiria; order Nitrospirales; family Nitrospiraceae; genus Palsa-1315. The sequence goes on from CAWAIH010000023.1 coordinate 31,498, forward strand.
CCCTCCTTGAGGGTGCACCCTAAACCGGACAGATCACGTGGTGCATAAACCTGCCTTTCACGCACGTCTCCCCCCCCTTTCGTAGGTCCCTCCCAGCTTCTGTGGAATAGTGAATCGTGGTGATTCATGAGACACCAGACACCATAGGTAAATAAAACATGATGAAGAACAGGAACAGCCCTTCACCCACAGCACAAGCAGCAGTCGAGCGGACAGAGGCAAGTTACGGAGAATGAGCAACCGGATGAAGCTTAGTCAGGAGGCGTCGCTATGAGTTCACGTCGTGATTTCATGAAATGGAGTCTTGTGACCGGAGGCGCCACATTGGCTGGCTTGGGCCTGCTCAAGCATGCCTATTCGCAGACCCCGCTAGACCCCGTGTGCCCAGTCGTTCCGCCCCCGCCTCCGCCGGGAACTGATCCCATGCCCTTGGCGGAAGGATTACAGGGAATGCCCGGGGGAAGGAGTCCAGCCACGACGCCCTGGGCGCTGCCGCTCACGATCCCTCCGGTCCTACAACAAGTCGCGAGTCTGAATCCACCGGTCAATCCGGCGGAGCACCAGCTGGACAAGGGGTTCGGCAGCCCTAATGACCCTGGTCCGGTCAATGATCTCTATCAGATGGATATCAAGCCAGGCATGCACAGTTTTCATCCGGAACTTCCCACACAAGAGGTGTGGGGGTTTGAAGGCATCGTCCCTGGTCCGACGATCATCTCGCGGTACGGCCATCCGCAGATCGTGCGGTTCCGCAATCAACTTCCGATCAACCATGTCGGCATCGGCGTGCCTGAGACCTCGACCCACAACCACAATGGACATCAGGAATGGTATAGCGACGGACATCCGACCAGCTTCCTCATCTCAGGCCAATATCGAGACCATCACTATCCCCAGGTCTACGCAGGGAACGACCCGCGTGAGGCCCTCGGCACTCTCTGGTACCATGACCATCGCGCGGACTTTACTTCCCAGAACGTCTATCGCGGCCTCGCGGGCTTCCATTTCTGTTTCGACGACGTGGATTCCGGCAACGAGCAGGATCCGAATCCGCAAGCCCTGCGGTTACCGAGCGGCGCCTTCGACATCCCGTTGATGTTCACGGACAAGGCCTTCGACAGTGACGGCATGGCCTGGTTCGATCCCTTCAACTTCGACGGCTTCCTCGGCGATAAGTGGCTGGTCAACGGCAAAATTCAACCCTACTTGAACGTGGCCCGCCGGAAGTATCGCTTCCGGATGCTCGACGGTGGTCCCTCGCGGATCTGGGGTTTGGCACTCAGCAACGGGGCGATGATGACGCTCATCGCCACGGACGGCAATCTCCTCCCTGCGCCGGTGAACGTGCTGGAGTGTGCACTTGGTGTGGCGCAACGGCGTGATGTGATCATCGACTTCTCCCAATATCCGATCGGCACAGAGATCATTCTCGAGAACGTGGCGGAGCAAAAAGATGGACGGATGCCGACCGGCAAGGTGCTCCATCCTGGGTCGCCGGTTCTCAAATTCATCGTGGATCGGGACGCGGTCGGCGCAGAGCAGGACTTCAGCCAGGTTCCACTCAGCTTGCGCCAGATGCCGGTGATGGATCTGGCTACGGCGCAGCAGCATCAGAGGACCTTCGCCTTCGAACGGAGCCATGGCGCCTGGACAATCAACGGTAATTTCTACGACGGCGAGATCCCGACCTTCACCGTGAAGCAGGGCCAGCCGGAAATCTGGACGCTGAGGAACGGCGGTGGGGGCTGGGTCCACCCGATCCACATCCACTTGGAAGAATCCCGCATCCTGTTTCGCAACGGCGGACTCCCTGCCCCTGAAGATCAGGGCCGCCACGATGTGATCCTCCTCGCGCCGGGGGAACAAGTGCAGATCTACATCCGTTTCAGAACCTTCCTGGGTAAGTACGTTATGCATTGCCATAACCTGCTTCACGAGGACCACGCCATGATGTTGCGTTTCGACGTGGTGCCATGAGGAGGGTGTAAGTGGCGAGTGGGAGTAGGAAGTAGCAGGTGGCGGAACGGTCCGCAACGAAAGATGAGAAGCCTGAAACTGAAACTCGAAACCAGAAACTTCGACCGGAGGAGTTGTCATGAAACGACGCGCATTCCTAACCAGCATGGGGATCTCTCTCATCCAGACGGTGATGGCAATAAGGGCGGGCCTGGCCGAGGAGAAGCCGACAACTGTGCCGATGCCGAAGCCGGCTCCAGCGCCGACGCCGAAGCCCATGACGGCGGATGGGCCGAGCGCCGCTCGCTTTCCGGACGTCACCCTCACGACGCATGAGGGAACGGAAGTGCGGTTTTATCAGGACCTCGTGAAGGGCAAAGTCGTACTAATCAACTTCATGTATGCCACCTGCACGAACAGTTGTCCGACCTTCACCGCCAATCTCGTTCGTGTGCAACGGCTGTTCGGGGACCGAATCGGCCGCGATGTCTTCATGTACTCGATCTCCCTGGATCCCGAACATGACACGCCGGAAGTCCTCGCCAGTACGTCAGGAACTATAGCGTACAGCCCGGTTGGAGATTCTTGACCGGTTCGACGGCGGACATCACAACGTTGCGGCGACGTCTGGGCCTGCGCGATCTGGATCCGGTCATCGATGCAGACAAGTCCCAGCATATCGGAGTCGTTCTCTATGGCAACGAACGGTTGGACCGTTGGGCTGCTTGTCCAGCCCTGTCGGATACCGAGGGAAATCGTCAAGAACGTCGGGTGGGTAGAAGGCTCCAGGCAGGTGCCGGCATGAACCAGATCCATCTCACCTCCACACCGGGAGATACGAATCGTACGAGGAGCGCCATGAATATCTTCACAAGATTCCGACGTTCAAGAATGCATCTCATCTGGGCTGTGGCTGGCGTTGTTGCGATGGCCGGGGTTGCCGTGGCGCAGCAGGTCTGTCCGACCCTGCCGAGCCTGGCCTTTCAGTTCGTGCCGGTTGTCGGCAGCTTAAAAGGGGTCCCGATCCCTCTGCCGAAACAGCTCGATACGGTCATCAAAGATCGCCAGAAGGCGATCGTGCTGGGCAAAGCCTTCTTCTGGGACAAACAGGCAGGCAGCGACGGACAAGCCTGCGCGAGCTGCCATTTCCATGCGGGCGCCGACAATCGGACGAAGCACCAACTGAATCCGGGTGGCAGGGCCGTGCCGGAGGACACGGTGTTCAAGCCGACGAGGACCGGCGGCGGCGGGCCCAACTATCAGCTGAAGGCGGGCGACTATCCATTCCATGTCCTGAGCAATCCGCTGGACCGGAATTCCACCGTCCTGTTCGATTCAACCGATGCCACGTCCTCGCAGGGGACCTTCTCAGGCATGTTCAGCGAGTTCACTGGCCAAGGTCAAGAGGTCTGTGCGTTGGAAACGTCCGGCATCTTCCAAGTCGACGGCAAGGTAGCCCGCAAGGTCGAGCCCCGCAACACACCGACCATGATCAACGCCATCTTCCAGTTCCGTTCCTTCTGGGATGGCAGGGCGAACAACCATTTCAACGGCGTCAATCCCTTCGGCCGTCGCGATGTCAATGCGCGGGTTCTTGTCCGGCAGGCGGATGGCTCAATCGTTCCCGAGGTGATGGATCTGGAGAATGCGGCGCTGGCGTCACAGGCAGTGGGGCCCACCCTCAGCGATTTCGAAATGTCCTGCGCCAATCGGACGTTTAAACAGGTGGCCCGCAAACTCCTCACTCTGATCCCGAGGCCTCTGTTCGGACAAAAAGTCGAGCTCGACGACAGCGTATTGGGCCCCTATGCGGATACGAACTCCGGGCTCAAGACCGGTGTGACCTACTCATCGCTGATTCAGGAGTCGTTTCACGACAAGTACTGGCTCGCGCCCGGCTATGCCTCCCCGGAGGGGTACACGTTGATGGAGGAGAATTTTACCCTGTTCTGGGGACTGGCGATCATGATGTACGAGTCGACGCTTGTCTCAGACGAGACCCAGTTTGACAAGTTTGCAGGAACCGTGTCTGTCACCCCCGATGCTGCGAATCCCTTGCCTCCCGGGTTCGGGATCACAAACACTGTCGTCGCACCTAACTATGTGGCACTGATCCCATCACAGGTCAATGGGATGGCGATCTTTTCCGGCAAGGGCAAATGCATCACCTGCCACGAGGGTCCGGACTTCACCGGCGCCGGCTTCAAACTGCAATTCACCCAGACGATCAACCAGGAGAGTGTCGTCCAGCGGATGTCCATGGGCGACTTCAAACCCGCCATCTATGACAACGGGTTCTACAACATCGGCGTGACTCCGACGAACCGGGATCTGGGTATCGGCGCGGGCGATCCCTTCGGCCACCCCCTGTCTTTTTCCCGGCAGCTCAAACAGTCGATCGCCGGGCAGGTCGTGCCGGATAGCTTCGTCGTCAATCCCTGTCTATTCGGGGACCGACCCTGCGTGCCGGTGCAGAGCCCGTTTGAACGGGATGCAGTGGACGGGTCGTTCAAAACGCCCAGCCTGAGGAACGTGGAACTGACCGGGCCCTACTTTCACAACGGCTCCTATGCCACGTTGGAGCAGGTTGTGGAGTTCTACAATCGAGGCGGCAACCACCGTGGACCGCTCAACAACAGCAGCGGTACCTCAGGGTTCGACCACAGCCCTGAGTGGGGAAACAATCCGACCAATTTGGATATCGATATTCATCCCTTGGGACTCACAGCCCAGGAGCAAGCAGACCTGGTGGCCTTCTTGAAGGGCTTGACCGATGAGAGAGTGCGTTGCGAAAAGGCGCCCTTCGACCATCCCTCCTTGACCAATTTCAACGGTCATTCAGCTGTCGATCAGAACAATGACGGCAAATTGGACGATCTGACGATCCTGGTGCCCTCCGTCGGCGCAGGGGGAAGGCCGGCCAAGGGTATCTCCTGCCTCCAGCCCTTCCTCCCTGCGAATAGTGCGCCATCATTTTACGGAGCCGGGCCTGTCGGCGGGGTGGTCGGGACACCTTATAACTACCAACTGGATGCCACCGATCCGGATCTTCCCAACGATAGCCTCACCTATAGTTTGGTGGCGCCGATCCCGTCCGGCATGACGATCAACCAGGCCACTGGTCTGATCAGTTGGGTGCCGTCGTCGGTCCAGGTAGGTGTCAGTACCGTGAAGGCGCGGGTGACGGATGCCGGTGGCTTGTACGCCACGCAGAGCCTCACCATGACTGTCGCGGCCAATCTCCCGCCGGTTATCAATTCAAAGCCGCCTACGACGGGGAAGGTCGGCGTGCCGTACAACTATACAATGCGCGCGACGGATCCCAACGGCGGCCCGATCACCTACCTTGGGTTGACCGGGAATCCTAGCAACCTGTCGATCAACGCCACGACGGGCGTCGTCACCTGGACACCGACCGCGGCGGGGAGCATTCGTCTCAGGTTGCGGGCGACCGATACGGGTAATCTGTCTGCCGAGCAGTCATTATACGTAACTGTTGCACCGTAGGTTATTAACGGGGACAGGCACCGCCGGAGACGGCGGAGCCTGTCCCCCCTGTCAACACCCCGTTAGTAGGGTAAGACCCTACATCTGTGGGATAGGAACCGGTGGGAGGGCTGTCATAGGGTGAGCGCGCCGGATAAGCGCGCGAGACATGCGGGACTGGCGGGAAAGGCGAGACGGGAAAAACGAAGTAGGTTGAGTGCGTAGGAATTTACTGAAAACTGGGCGAATAGAGGTACTCGTGGCAGGATGCTCAATCCGGGGTTGTACGTTTCACGTCGTGCCTTCCGCGCCAGCCTCGCGATCCGCGCGCCGCGATCCGCAACATGAAACGAGAAACCTGAAACTTGAAACGTGCATGGCCCGAATCGCGTCACAGGAGTCGATTTCACCCTCATTATAAAAGGAGCGTCATCATGAAGCAGCATACTTCCTGTCTCTCTCCGAAAGTAGCCGGCATTGCGCTGGCTCTCTTCGGGATTAGCGCGATCGTAGGTCTGGCATCGATTGGCGAAATCCAGGCCGGTCAGCAGGCTCTGTCGCAATCCTTCACTTCGGTTGATCGCGTCGGCACAGGGGACTATGCCACGACCCGCGTTAGCCGTTCACCCGGAGAGAAGAAATGTTCACGAGGTTCCAATGGCTGCGATAAGCAGCCATCATGCCCGCCCGATGCCACCGTCTGTCCAAAACCGTCGTAAGGTGCGGGCTCCCAAGCCCTGGTTGAGAATGGGTCATGATACTAAAGAATTAACACATAAGTATTAGCTGACCCTACCGCGGTGGAATATGAATCGGTCGCAGGGCTGCCTATAGGGTAGGCGCGGCTGACAATACGCGAGAATGGCGAGACGAACGGGAAATGCGAGTTTGGCAAGACGGGGCAGGTCGAGGTTAAGGTTGAGCGAACAGTGGGAACGCAGAGATGGGAATTGGACGTATGCAAGGATCGATCGGAAAGAGCATCAGTATCGGAATCACGTATCAGTCTTCACAATCATCATAAAAGGAGCGGCATCATGAAGCAACCACGCAATTCCTGTCATTCTCCGAAGGTAGCCGGCCTGGCGCTGGCCCTGTTCGGGCTAGGCGGCCTTCTGGGAGGGCCGGGCGAGGCCCAAGCCCAGGTGGCAACCTCATCGGTCATCGATGGCGTGATCGACCGCCTCACGGTCAATAATCTGGCGACCACTGGTCCGGCGGGATTATCGAGGTGACGGGCAGAAGGTGATCATTCCGAGAAATCTCTTGATGGACCTGCCGGCCAATCGGCAGACCCTGCAAGAGTTTATGGCAACAGCTCCAGGGCTCTGCCCCGCGCTAGGACAGAGCGGCCTTGCCAGGGCGGACAGCCCCTCCTGCAACACTACCGGCCAGCCTGGCTATGCCCTCATCCATGCCAATCGCACGAGCAATGGCAATGTGATCGCGGGCGACGTCTTCATCCAGAAGGGGATTGAAGCGGTTCAAGGCACGGTGACCTACATCGACTACGTCAATGGTTATTTCATGATGAACGGGAATCTCAACGACCCGTTGACCGGTGTGATGGTCCGTATCAACGATCCTGACAGCCGCCATACGGTTCAGCAAGGCCCTGGCTGTATCCCCGGTTCGAGCAACTGCAGTCCCGACCCCCGGTTTACACTCGATGGGGACAACTATACGAACGTATTCGTGACCGGATTTCCCCTCTGTCTTCCGAGCCGGACATCGCGCAGCTTTGTCGACGTGCTGGATCTTAATAGGAATGGAAATGTGACGGAGACCATCGCCGCCGTGGCTGCGGCAGACGGCACAGGCGACCAGCTCTGTCCGACGACCAATCGCACGGTCAACGCCGGCAAGCCTGTCGATGACTCCCGTCGCTTCGCCCCCATCATGCTGGGCGACACTCTGACGGCGGAGGGTAACTTCGAGAGGATCAATGGAGTGCGGTTCCTGTCTGCTCACTCGACCATGGTTGCAGCGGGGCTCATCACGAAGAACCTGCCGGACCAGCCGGACTACCTCTTCCTGGAAGAAGTCTTTATCGACATGTCCGGCTTCCAGAATCAGCGGGCCCGGACCTTGATCATCGGCTTTGCCACGAAGTCGCCGGAGGATGTCCTATTCTGGACCATACATTACGACCCGACGACCAACCAGAAGCATGAACTTCCCTGGAGTTCGATCCTGGGCTGCGACATCGCAGCCGGACCAGCCACCTGTGGCGGGCAAGGCATAGCCGGCCTTACCTCAATCTTCAGGATCCGCCACGACGTAGATTTTCTTGTCGGAGCCAAGCCCAGGCTCAATCCCTGCGCCCACCTCATAGCGGATCCGCGGATACACAGTAACGGAATCATACCTTGCAACAACAACGCGGCGATACGAACACAGTCGATATGTTCGGCGTCCTAAGTCCGATGCCGCACGAGATCCAGGCGCGCACGGGCCATGAGTTGAGCCAATGCTGCGACGCTGAAGACCATTGATGTCATGGGCAATGCAGCGACCCATGGTCAATACCTCTTCCCATTTGGGATGGGCCTTGGGGGGATCGACATACCAAATTTCTTTGAGATTAACCTAGACGGGGTCGCAAGCCCCATCATGTTCTCCGGTATTCCCTGGAACCTAGACCGGCGGCTGAGCCCTGGAGGTTGTTTTCCTGAGGGAGTCTGCGAGGGCACGCCACAACCACTTGACCCCTTCCCATTTGAGATCCTGGATCCTCGGTTACAGGCGAGCCTTCCACTCGGAGCCTTTACCGACCAGACCTATACACAAACCTCTCTCCCAAGGGTCGCGGACCGCATTCTCTCGTTCGTAGATGCGACCGGGAGGGCCAACGGCAATGCGACGCGTCTAGCGTGGCCTCCGGTGAACCCTGCCGCGCTCCCCATCACTGCCGTAGCCGACATACCAGTGGCGAACCTGCCGCCGACGATTACTTCCGCGCCGAATCTGGTCGCGAGGGCGGCGCCTGCTCCCACGCTCTATCAGTACCAGGTCGTTGCGACGGACGACGGAGGGGCTGCGAACTTGACCTATACATTGGGTGGGACGCCACTGGCAGGAATGAGCATCGTGGCATCCGGGGTTGGAGCAGGGCTCATTTCCTGGAACCCGACACAGGCGCAGGCGCCGGCACAGGGTGTGACTGTCACGGTCACGGACAGCGGCGGCCTCTCTGATAAGCAGGCCTTTGTCATCGCCGTAAACGGGTCGCCAGCCTTCGTCAACGCCGTCACGGCTCCTACGACGGCGAAGGTGGGAGTGCAATATTCCTTCACCCCAGCCGCTACCGATCCGAATGTAGGCGATACTCAGGCCTGGATTCTGGCCGTTGCACCGACTGGGACGGCACCGTTGGGGCCGACGACCATCAATCCGACAACCGGGCGGTTCACCTGGACCCCGACGGTAGGCCAGCTTGGTGCAAGGTCGTTCACCTTGCGGGTGACCGATGCAGCTGGTGCGACTGTGGCAAGGAGCTTCAACGTGACAGTAACGCCGTAGGAACATCGGACATCTAGGTTAGCTAGATTGGCGGGGCCACGGAAACGTGGCCCCGCTTTTTTAATGACGGGGACAGGCACCGCCGCAGACGGCGGAGCCAGTCCCCTGAGCCCGTTGTTTGCGCGGGACGAGCGGAGCCGGTTCCAACCTTCAGCCTTCCCACACTTCCCTCTCGCCTCACGCGCAGGCGTAGGCGCAGCGGATCGCCGCATCGGCGCGGATGTGATGACGGCGAGTTATGACTTGGTATGTTCTCGGAAGAAGTCTGCGATGGCGTCTTTCCCGGCTTGGCCCTGAGCGGCCTGCAGAACGAGCGTTTCAAAAACCGATTCGTCAGCCTCAAGCGTGAAGCCATTTAGCTTCAAGAATACAAAGGCCGCCATCGCTCCCGCTCGCTTGTTGCCATCGATAAAGGGATGATTTTGAACGATGTGATAGAGATAGGCAGCGGCCATTTCGAACAGGCCGGCATGAAGATATTGGTCTCCAAAGCCGGCTTCGGGCATTCCGAGCGCGGAGTGCAGCAGTTCAACATCTCGAATGCCAAGGCTCCCGCCATACCGCTGAATTTGGTCGGCATGAATCTCCATGACATCTTCGATCGAGAGAAACAGCGGGCGAGTCATTGCTACGCCAGCCTTTTTAGCATCTTCCCATACCGCCGGTTCCCTTCCTCCAGCGCCGCCTGAAACTTTTTCTTCCGCGCAGGAGTCTGAGCCGGTGTCACGATGAGACATTTCCCGTCTGTCTTGATGTTGAGGGGAGTGTCTGCATCGATCTCCAAGAGATCCAGGACTCCGCGATCGAGCACGAGGGCCAGGCTGTTGCCGTGCTTCGTCAACTTCTTGATCATACCCGCACCTCCATAACTGGTCATACAATGTAATGACATAGTAGCACCCTCATTCCGTACGGTAAAGCAGGCTTCCTCGCGAAGCAGGGTGCAGGCTGAAGGGGTTAAGGCTGAAGGCTGAAGGGCTCGGACTTCCGAACTCCGACCTTCAGCCTTGATCCCTTCCGCCTTCCGTTCCGCCTGTCGCGCTTCGCTGTCAGAAATCGTAAACCGTGCCTTGCTCGAACGTTTCAGGTTTCAAGTTTCTAGTTTCACGTTATTCGTGTCGGATTGCTGAAACTCCGAGGTCGAACCTGAAACCTGAAACTCCATTCCCAAACGAACGACCCCTTCAGCCTTAATCCCTTCAGCCTTCCGCTCAGCCTTCGAACCTCGCTAGTCCCGCCCATTCGCGCGTATCAACAGAGAGTTGACAGCTATACGTCTGTCGATTATATAATCTATTAGAGATGACATAAGGAGATGCATTATGGGAGCCATCGCGGTATCCAAAAAAGAAGAGCAGCAGATCGAACGGCTGCGAAAGGAACTGCGTATCCCGACCAAGGCCGGGGTGCTACGAGCCGCACTGAAGACCCTCGAACAGCAGACCACCGAGGAGCGGTTACGACATGAGGTCCAAGAATCCGTGCATCGTTGCGCGGACGCCGACAAACGAGAACATCGGGAGCTCTCTCAGGCTGCAGTAGGCCGCCGGGTTTCGGAATCATAGATGCAAATCAAGCGCGGACATCTGTATGTGGTGGACTTCAACCCACGGGTACGAACCAAACCCGGGAAGCTTCGTCCTGCCCTGGTCGTACAGTCCAATCTGGTGAATGAGGCAGGCTATCCTTCCACGATCGTCATCCCGACAACCAGCAAACTCGTGGCAGACCCGGGCATTCTACGACTCCGTCTCCGCAAAGGAGACGGGGCGCTTGACTGCGACAGCGACCTGCTGCTGGGACAACTGATCGCGGTAGCCAATGAGTCGTTCTGCAAAGAGATTGGGAGTCTGCCGGAGAACACAATCGAAGAAGTGGAACGGCGGGTGAGAATCATCCTCGGTCTGTAACCGCGACGAGCGGGGACAGCACTGCCGCAGACGGCAGAGCCAGTCCCCGCTCTCATTCCACATTTCACATTCCACATCTCCCCCTTCAGCCTTCAGCGATTTTCAGTCACCATAGGTTGAAGTTGATGAGGCAAAACAGGCAATATCTGCTAGCTCTGAGGAGGATCTATGGCTAAGTCTCGCATTGCCCCAATACATCCCGGTTACTATCTCAAAGAGATTCTCGATGAGTTCGGGTTGTCCCAGTATCGCTTGGCGGAGGAGCTTGGTGTTCCTGCCATGCGGATCAGCCATGTCGTGCGTGGGCAACGTCCCATGACCGCTGAGTTGGCCCTACGGCTTGGCCGGTATCTCGACCAGAGTCCGCGCTATTGGCTCCACTTACAAAGTCGCTACGATATCGATGTGGCGGAGGATCGGGTGGGCAGTCGAGTGATCCGTGAAGTTCGTCGGTCTATAGCTGTCGCGTAAGGCGGCCAGCCTTCTTCGGTCGCCCTCCCTTTCACACTTTCACCACCCACGTTTCACTGCACGATTCTCAGTCCATCGCCGTCTATTCAAAGAAATTTGTTGACGCTGTTTTCTTCACTTTTGTTTCAGGTTTCGAGTTTCACCTTCCCCCCCTTCAGCCTTCAGAGAAAAACGGGACAGGCACCGCCGCATACGGCGGAGCCAGTCCCCTGTCGGCGCCGGTCCCTTGTCCTGCGCGCGTCGAGCGATATCAGTATTTTTCGCGCGCTTGCTCATTTGCTTTCCTCTGGCCCAGCACTCGTGTCAGGCCTGACTGCGGCCGTCGAACGAGCACATTCCGATCGTGCGCGTTCCGGGAGCAAAGAAAGCTCCTCGCGCCCTTGCGCTATCCCCTCGGCGGTCCCTTCAGCATCCGGCGTCAATAACTATTTCGTAGGGGTAGGCACTACATCTGCGGAATAGGATTTGGTTACACGAGAATCTAATCTGCACATGCCAAAGGGTCTAATCAGATTCTACGTATCTGTTTGTCTGTGATGAGCCTGGCTGGTTGGGTGATCTGGTTTATTTCGCCGGTTTGGTTTTTTTAGTTTTGTGAGCCAAACCGACGAAACAAACACGATAGACCACATAGCTGCGATAGATCGAAGGAGAGAAAGAGCAACGGGTTTTCTAATTCATTTCATGGCGGTGTTTGTTCCCTGGCCGGCTGAACAGACATCCCTTTAGCAAAAAGGGGGGGGGGTCCATGGCTACGTATTTACCACCGGATGCATCGAAGAGGCGTGTGCGCGAAGCGCAGAACGCGCGGAACAATCGCGCGGAGATCGTGAAAGCGCTCTCTCAGGGCCAGATCAACCGTCGCGACCTTATTAAGTGGGGACTCTTCACCTCGGCGGGGCTGTTGCTCTGCAAGAACGGTTTGAGCCCCTTCGCCAAGAGTGCCTTTGCCCAGGGTGTCACCGGAGTCCCGGCGACACCGCTGAACGGCGCGGTGCCCTTTTCTCATGCCCTGCCTCGATTGTCCTTTGTGCCGCCGACGCCCCTGACGAAGGTTGTCAAACCTAACGGCGAATGGGAAGCGGTATTTCCTGACGGAATGTTACCGCAGGCTCAGCCGAGCGCCAAGCGGCTCTCCTGGCACACGGACTTCAGCGCACACGAGGCAGGCAATACGGCAGCGAATCCTTTCATCAACCCCATCACGAAGCGCGGGCCGATGGAAGGCCGTCCGCCAGGGGAATGGTTCGGCCATCAACGCTGGAAAGAGTTCTTTCCGCAAGTCGGCTATAACCTGGCATTCGGGGAATGTGTGCAGACCAAGTTCCACCCGGCTTGGCCCGAGCAACAGGCGAACAAGGTTTGGCCCATGTACCATTTCGAGGGCTGGGGGGTGAAAGGACATCCGCCGATCCCGCTCTTGAAGGGCCGCTACGGGGAACCCATGGTCACGCGCATCTATAACAGTCTGCCGGCGGACCGCACCAACAACGGCGGGTTCGGGCGCAATGAGGCCTCGACCCATTTCCACAACGCCCATAACGGGGCGGAGAGCGACGGGGCTTCCAACGCCTTTCACTTCCCCGGCACCTTCTACGACTACCATTGGGGCACCACCATGGCTCGCCACGACATGACCAACAGGGACGCCACGGAGCGGCGCTGCTCGGGCCCCGACGGCCACGGTGGCCTGATCAACGTGCCCGGCGACTGGCGCGAGATCCAAGGCACCCTCTGGTTCCACGACCACCGGTTTTTCTTCACCGCCGAGAACGTCTACAAGGGCATGGCGGCGATGATGAACTACTACAGCGGGCCGGACCGCGGCAACGAATCGCTCGACGACGGTGTGAATCTCCGGCTCCCGAGCGGCAGCCTGCTGGATTGGGGGAACATCGATTTCGACGTGAACCTCTTCATCTCCGATGCGGCGACAGATCTTGACGGACAATATTTCTTCGACATCTTCACCACAGACGGATTCGTGGGGGATCGGCTGCTCGTCAACCACGCCTGGAAGCCCTATATGGAGATCTTGCCGCGAAAGTATCGCTTCCGGCTCATCGACGGCTCCATGTCGCGGTTCCAACAGTTATGTCTGGCCGACCAGAACGGCAACTTCGTGCCGTTCCAATTCATCGCCAACGACGGGAACTTCGTGGTCAATCCGATCACGTTGACCCAGCTCGATCAGCAGGGCACGGCGGAGCGGTATGACATCGTCGTGGATTTCTCCCGTTTCCGTCCAGGCGACAAGGTGTACTTGGTGAACCTGCTGCAGCAGACCGACGGGCGCAAGCCGGACGGAGCTCTGTCGCTGGCGAAGGCGCTGGCGCAGGATTCGCCGGACTCTGCCGTGGGAGCAATCATGGAATTCCGGATCGTGACCGAGGTCGAGAGCGTGGATGTGCCGGGCCACATCCATCGCGCCAGCGACCAGGATCCGAGCCGGGTGCCCTTGACTCTGACCGAGCAGATTCCCATCGTGGCCCCGGTGCGCGAGCGCCATGTGACGTTCGGGCGAATGGGCAACGGGGGATTCGCGGGATCCTCTCACGGGACAGTGCAATCCTGATTGCTCAGAAACGGCGACCTCCTTCCCATGGACCATCAGTGTCAACGGGGAGACGCCACACTCGATGAACGCCAATCGCATCTCGCTCCTGATCCCGAAACCGGGCGAGACCGAGCATTGGACCTATCAGAACGGCGGCGGCGGCTGGGACCATCCGATCCATCTCCACTTCGAAGAGGGGGTGACGATGGAACGTAATACGCCCATCATTGCCCAAGAAAATCTGGTGCGCAAGGATGTCTGGCGGCTGCATCCCAGCGGGTCGGTCAAGTTCCAGGTACGCTTCGGAGAATTTGGCGGGGCCTACGTGAACCATTGCCACAACACAGTCCACGAAGACTTTGCCATGTTGCTGCGCTACCAGATCCTGACGGATAAGGACAATCCAAAATCGTCAAATGTGCATGTCGACATCATTCCGACGCCGATTCCCACGCCGGACGGCTGCACCTATATGACGCCGGACGTGCTGGCGGAGGGGAACCCCGCGGGGAACCAGGTGACGGTTTCGGCCGCGCCGGTCATCAGCTCCACGCCGATTCTGGGAGCGACGGTGGGAGCGGTGTACAGTTACGATGTGAATGCTACGGATGCCAACGGCGATACCCTGACCTACAGCCTGGACAACGCGCCGGTTGGCATGGGCATCAACGGAGTTTCAGGGCTGATCACCTGGACGCCGACATCGGGACAGATGGGCGCCAATCCGGTGACTGTGCGGGTGGCGGATCCGAAATCCCTCTTTGCGACCCAGTCCTTCATTCTCACGGTGGGATTCACGGCAGTCGCGCCGGTGATCACGTCGACGCCGATCTTGGCGGGGAAGGTGGGCACAGCCTATCGCTACGATGTGGACGCCACGGATGCCAACGGCGACAGCCTGACCTATCGGTTGGTGGCGCCGATTCCAGCCGGTATGACGATCAACCAGGCCACAGGCCTGATCAGTTGGACACCCTCGGCGAATGGGGCCTTTAACGTGACGGTGCGAGTGACGGATGTGGGCGGTTTGTTTGCCCAGCAATCTTTCACCGTGACTGTGGCGGCCAATGCTGCGCCGGTCATCGATTCTCGGCCTTCTACGACCGGGAAAGTCGCGGTGCCGTACAACTATACGGTGCATGCGACCGATCCCAACGGGGACGCGATCACCTACCGCGGTAGTGGGCTCGGCAACCCCAATAATCTCTCGGTCGACGCGACGACAGGCGTCGTCAGTTGGACACCGACGCAGGCGGGGAACATCCGGATCCGGGTACGGGCTAGCGATACCGCTGGTCTAACGGTTGAGCAGTCCTTCTTCGTGCAGGTGTCGGCGTAAGGGGAAGGGGTTCAGGCTGAAGGCTGAAGGGACTGAGGGGACAGGCACCGCCGCAGACGGCGGAGCCAGTCCCTGTCAGTTAAACGAGCAAGACAAGCGAGATCTGCGCGAGAGGCGCGACTCAAGAAGAACAAACTTCCGGCCAGTCCCGCGTTTCTCGCATGTCGCGCGAGTCCCGCAGGAATAACGAGATACGTTTCAGGAGAGACGGTCGCTATGCGAAATACGCTTCACGCTTCACGCGTCACGTCTCGGATTTCACGCTTCACGATCTGTACGCTGCTCCTCTGGGCCCTCAGCGCAGCGCTTTTCGCCGCCCCTGTGTCCGCCGGGAACTGGGGCGCTTCTTACATCCCGAACGTGCCGCTGGTGACCCAGGACGGGCAGACAGTCCGGCTGTACGACGACTTGATCAAGAACAAAATCGTCCTGATCAACTTCATGTACGCCAGTTGCAAAGAGGTCTGTCCCCTGGCGACGGCCCGCATGGCGCAGGTCCAGAAGGAGTTGGGCGACCATATCGGGCGCGACATCTTTCTCTACTCGATCACACTCGATCCGGAACATGACACGCCGGCGGTGCTGAAGAAACATGCCGAAGCCTTTCACGCAGGGCCAGGCTGGCTGTTTCTGACCGGCAAGCCGGAAGATATCGCGGTCGTGCGCTACAAACTTGGGGAACGCAGCAAGAGCGTATCGGATCATAATAACGGCGCGATGGCGGGCAATGGCGCGACCGATGATTGGGAACGCACCTCTCTGTTCGAGGACACAGGAAAACTAGCCTTGGTCCTGCTGAATATGGATCCTGCCTTCCGGGCTAAGAGGGGGAGCCAGCCCGGAACCTCCTACGCCGAGATGACCGCCATCCCCTATGTGAACCAGCCGGGGCAAGCCCTCTTCGTCAAGGCCTGTTCCTCCTGTCATACGATAGGACAGGGCGATCATGTCGGACCGGATCTCCAGGGCGTGACGTCGAGGAGAGATCGAGCCTGGCTCTCTCAGTTTCTTCAATCGCCCAATGTGATGCGGGCAAAAAAAGATCCGATCGCGGTGGCGCTCTCAGCAAGGTTCCCCGGCGTCGTGATGCCCAATCTGGGCCTGTCGGAGGCGGACGTGGGCGATCTCCTAGCCTATCTCGACGTCAGGACAGCACGGCTGGCAGCTCCGACGTTCGTGAAAGGTGAAAAGTGAAATTGAAACGTGTAAGGAAGGCTGAAGGGGTCAAGGCTGAAGTGTCCGGACCTCCGACCTTACCCCCTTCAGCCTTAACCCCTTAACCCCGCCTTACTCGTAGCCAACTTTATCAACCAGAGAGTCGTTCCATGCAACGATCATCGATGCTATTCAATATTCTCGGCGCCGTAGGGCTAGTCGGACTGTTAAGCGGCTGCGGCAGCGGTGGCGGCGGGACCACGACCAGCACCGGCTACAATGGCAGCCACGGAGTCACGGATTTTTACTACACGGTGACTGTAAAGGTCGGAGGCCCGTCGGTTACAGTGCTGAACTCTATCCTCGACAATTCCAATAGACCGATGAATGTGTCGATTGAACGACTGGAAGTGAATGGAGACAGTCTGTCTCCGTCTGATTTCGGGGTCAGCTCTCTCGCGGTGGGAACAGCCGGAGGCGCTCCTGCCTGTCCGTGAGGTGACGGCAATATGCCCTAAGGGCGTCAAGGAATCGTAAGGGAGAAACCATGCCCCAACCCATCAACCGACGAAATCTTGTCAAATACGGCCTCGCAGGCCTTGGCGCCTTCGCTCTCGGCCACTGGCGTTTCCCGATCCCACTTTTGGAAGGACCGCGTGAGGCGTCGGCCAAGAGCAGCCCATCCTCCAGCAAGAGTGGAACGGTCTTCGGTTACCGACCCTTTTCACAGCCGCTCTTTATCCCTTCAGTTGCCCAGGCCATGCCTCGTGGCACTCTCTCGCCGAAACCAGGCCAATACGAACGGGACGGACAACTGAATGGAAAACCGCGCACTCCTCGCGGGAATTTCAACGATGTGGCCCACGGCATCGCTCCTGAGTTTGATGGACGGGTTTCCGGCTTTCCCTGTCCGGATTGGAACCGCTTCTCAAGCCATGCTCACGAAAAAGAATATCGCATCATCATCGAGGAAACCGTCCATCCATTTTTCCCTGGACTCTCCACCCCGATTTTTTCCTTTCGCGACGCCTACGCGAGCAACTCGGAAGGACGAACACCTGGGCCGACCTTCCTGACGCGCTTCCGTGAACCGGTCGTGGTTCGGTACGAGAATCACCTCACAAAAAACCGGGGCCCTATCAACACAACCGGTCACGATATCGAAGCCTCGGTCCATCTCCACGGCTCCCACGTTCCCTCCCATGCGGATGGCGCGCCGGACTTCTATACCTTGGCCGGTGAAGCCAAGGATTACTTCTATCCCAACATCGCTCCCCGCGTGACTCAAGCAAACCGGCGGGCTAAAGTCTGCGAAGGATCGTTCGACCCAACCTGGATTCCCTCCACCCTCTGGTATCACGACCATGCGATGGACATCACGGGGTTTAACGTGAGCCGGGGGCTGGCAGGCTTTTATCTCATGTTCGACGAACGGGAAGAACAGTTGATCGAGGACCACATCCTGCCAAATCCAGCAGAGGGGCTCGATATCGGCCTGGCTTTGACCGATCAACGGTTCAACGCAGACGGAACACTCTTCTTCGATCACTTCGACCACAACGGCCGCCTCGGAGACGTCTTTACCGTCAACGGGACGGTTCAGCCTTTCCTGGAAGTGCAGCGGCGCAAGTACCGCTTTCGCATCTTAAACGCATCGAATTCACGGATGTATCAGCTGCGTCTGAGCAACGGTCAACCCTTCCTGGTGTTCGGGGCCGACACATGGCTTTTCCCCAAGGCCGGTCTTGTGAAGACCTTCGAGCTTGCCCCGGGCCAGCGGCATGACGTGATCATCGACTTTCAACATGCGCCAGACGACCTGTTTCTCGAAAACATCATGCTTCAGTCTGACGGACGGAAGGGGGACGGG
Source organism: uncultured Nitrospiraceae bacterium (assembly GCA_963781915.1). Taxonomy (GTDB): domain Bacteria; phylum Nitrospirota; class Nitrospiria; order Nitrospirales; family Nitrospiraceae; genus Palsa-1315. Next base: position 49,764 of record CAWAIH010000023.1, read on the forward strand.
GTCGATCCGAGCAAGCCCACACCACTGCTGAAATTCGTGGTTAAAGGAGCCGCGGTGGCCAACGATGTTACGATCGCCGACGGCACGATTATTCGCGATCAATGGGAGCCAATTTCTCGAAACGAGATTGTCGCAGCGCGAAGCTTTAGGTCAGATCGTTCGCTCGGAGCCTGGACGATCAACAACCGGTTTTTTAATCCAAGACGGGCAGACGCGGTACCCGAATTGGGCACAGCCGAACAATGGACCTTCGAAAACAGTTCAGGCGGCTGGTGGCATCCTTTTCATACCCACCTGGAGGGTTTTCAGATCCAGGCCCTCAACGGGAACGAGCCTCCCTTCGAGCGGTCCTTCAACAGCGACTTGGTCAATCTTCATGGTGGGGGCACGGCTGATGTGTTGATGAAATTCCGCACCTTCACCGGCCCGTTCGTCTTTCACTGTCACAACATCGAGCATGAGGACATGAGGATGATGGGGGCCTATGACCCCAGACCGAGCGGGGTTCCCAGCCCGCTCGATGGAGAAAGGAGAATCGATCCGGATGTCTCCGGGGTCGTGCCGACCTGTGAGGAGCTGGAAGAAGAGCGGCGCCTCTACTTCGATGTTGCAGGTGATGTGGAGCGCCTCGACGGACGGGGCGTAGGGTTCCCTCAATGCGACTTCGACATGAATAAGAGAGGCAATCAGTTGTGACCGCGATGGCTCCGTACAGGCCGCAGGCTGTTCAGGCCTTCATAGCCTGTGCTGGAATTGCCTTGATCTGTTCCTGTTCTGTGGCAGGGCCTCCCGGCGCCGGGAAAGTGGAGCCTTTGAATGGCCCACCGGCTTCCGCCTCCCAACCGGTCGCCGCGAACCATCCAGAGTCCATAGGGAAGCCGTCCGACGGCTTTCCCAATATTCTCCTTCAGACGCAAGACGGCAAACCGGTCCGGTTCTACGACGACTTGGTGAAAGGCAAAACGGTTCTCGTCAACTTCATTTACACGAGTTGCCAGAAAAGCTGCAGCCCGACGACTGCGAACCTTGCGAGAGTCCACAAGCTTCTGGGAGACCGGGTCGGACGCAACCTCACGCTGCTCTCGATTTCTCTCGACCCGGTGGTGGACCGACCGAAAATGTTGAAGGAGTATGCCGCGCGCTTCGGGCAATTTCACGGTTGGTATTTCCTGACGGGGAATGAGAAGGAGATCGAGGATCTGCGCCGGAAGCTGGGCCTGTACGACCTTGATCCGGCTCTCGACGCAGACAAGACCCAACATGCCGGGATTGTGATTATCGGGAACGATGCCACAAACCGGTGGTCGTCGCTGCCGGCCCTCATGGATCCCCGGCAGCTTGCCCAGACGGTGCTCCGAATTACCAGAAATCGAGGATGAGGCAGGCTAAAGGCTGAAGCGTTCGGAACTTCAAACTCAGAACTCAGAACTCACAACTGCATCTAGCACCTGTTTCGCTCGCGCTTCGCGCTTTACCCCCCCCCTTTCAGACCCCTCTATTGGAGGGGCTTAGCCCACCGTGGAGGGTATTGTCGGATATGGCTTTCGTTAATACTATCGACAATATCCAGTGGTAATTCATGGGTATCGATAGACGCGCTTGAACCTCGCTTAGCCGCCATTAAAAGGACCGACCGCACTAAACAAAGGAGCTGTTTATGGGAACCACTATAGCGAATCCGACCCATCCCCTACCACGCCGGACGGACGGGGGATTCACGCTTCTGGAACTGCTCGTCGTGATGGTGATTATCGGTCTGCTTGCCGGGTTCGTGGGGCCCCGATATTTTGCACAGATCGGGAAATCTGAGGCGAAGACCGCCCGCGCCCAATTGACCGCGGTGGAGCAATCGCTGGATCAATACCGCTTGGACGTAGGCCACTATCCCTCCACGGAACAGGGACTGGCCGCTCTCATGGTCAAACCGGCGGATGAGGCGAAATGGGCAGGGCCGTACTTGAAGAAAGTCCTTCCCACGGATCCATGGGGCCGTCCCTACTCGTATAAATTTCCCGGGGAACACAGCGAGTTCGACCTCTGGTCGTTCGGCAAAGATGCGCAACCGGGTGGAACGGTCGATAACGAAGACATCACGAACTGGTAGAGGACTATGCAATACCACGTCAAGGCCATGCAGTCGCTGGATACGGTGGTGGAGTTGAACGTCGACTCTGTCGATGCCGACGACGCTCGCCGTCAGGTCGAGCGGCTGGGCTACGAGGTGTTGACGCTCCGTTCGAAGCGGGCTGGATTGGCCGCGTATTTCAAGCGGAGGACGACTTTCCCTCTGACGCTGTTCAGCCAAGAACTGATCGCCCTGCTGGGGGCCGGTCTGTCGTTGGTCGAAGCGCTCGAGACACTCCGGGAAAAAGAGCGGCATCCGGATTTGAAGCAAGTGCTGGAACAGATTCTGACCAAACTGCGGGAAGGGCTCACGTTCTCCTCGTCGGTTGAACAGTTGTCCTCCAGTTTTCCTGCGCTCTATGTCGCGACGGTTCGTGCGAGCGAGAGAACCGGCGATCTCCGCGAGGCCCTGTCCCGGTATATCGCCTACCAGGTGCAACTGGAGCTGGTTCGTAAGAAGCTCGTCAGCGCCTCGATTTATCCGATCGTGCTGCTCGTCGTCGGCGGACTCGTGATGCTGTTCTTGATGATGTATGTCGTGCCCAAGTTCAGCCGCATCTATGAGGATGCGGGCAAGGATCTTCCGGTGTTGTCGCAGCTGTTGCTGGAGTGGGGAAAAGTGATGGAGGCGCACGGCCTCCTGGTCATGGGCTGCCTGGCCCTTGTAGGGATCGCCTCCGCCTTCGGCCTCACGCTTCCCGCCGTGAAAGCGCGGATCCTTTCACAACTTCGGTCGATCCCCGCTATCGGGAGCCGGCTCCAGGTATTCGATCTGGCGCGCTTCTATCGCACGTTGGGCATGCTGGTGAAGGGCGGTATCCCGATCGTATCAGCCATCGAGATGGTTTCCGGCATTCTTCCCCTGTCCTTGCGCGGGCCGCTTCACGCTGCTGTGCGGGATCTCCGCGAAGGAAAGCCGGTTTCCCAGGCGATGGAATCGCACGGATTGACCACTCCGGTCGCCCACCGCATGTTGCGAGTGGGGGAGCGGACCGGACAGATGGGCGAGATGATGGAACGGATCGCGGTCTTCTATGACGAAGACATCGCGCGTGTGTTGGATTGGCTGACGAAATTGATCGAGCCTGCTCTGATGGCCGCCATCGGCCTCGTGATCGGCACGATCGTGCTCCTCATGTATTTCCCCATGTTTGAACTCGCGGGGAGTATCCAATGAGCCGGATTGAACAGGCGGTTGCCGGTACCGACGGATTCTCGCCGGGCGAGCTGGCGCTCGCGAAGGCCGATGCCACTCTCGCAAAGCGGCGGTTGATCGAGGCGCTGGACGATCAGTTTCAGTTGAGCCACGACGAGTTTGCCGCGAAACTGGCTGCGACCCTGCACTACCCGTTTTTGAGCCATGAGGCCCTCCAAGCCTGCGAGGCAGATTTCAGCAGGATTTCCTATCCCGAGACGGTGGCGCACGAATGTCTGCCCTTCCGTGACGAGCAGGGTCTCCTCTGTGTGGCATTTTGCGATCCGTTCGATCCGGCCAGGCAGGCTTGGGCGGATGAGCAGCTGCGGGAATCTGCTCTGTGGGTCCTGGTCCATCGGGTCACGCTCCTCTCGATGTTTGCGAAATACGAGGCCGGGGCCCGTGCGATGGACGACGTGCTTGCGCTCGACCCGGAGCGGCGCCGGGTGTCTGAGGCCATCGAGGATCTGTCGATCAAATCGATCAGCGAAGGAACCAGCCCTGTGGTCAAGCTGGTGCATTCGACGATCTATGATGCGTTCAAGCTCGGCGCCAGCGACATCCATCTTGAAGCGGGAACGTCGGATCTCACGGTCAAGTATCGCATCGACGGGGTGCTGCTGAAAGTGAAAGTGGTGGAAGGCAAGGAAATGGCCGAGCAGGCGATCTCCCGCATCAAGGTCATGTCGGAACTGGACATCTCGGAGCGGCGGATTCCCCAGGACGGACGCTTCAAGCTGGCTGTTCTTGGCCGCGCGGTGGATTTCCGGGTATCGGTGATGCCCAGCATCCATGGAGAGGACTCGGTGATTCGTATTCTGGACAAGCAGTCTTTATCGCAGCAGAGTCAGGGGCTCCGGCTGGATATGATCGGCTTCGACGAGCAGACGGTGACGCAGATCCGCGGACTCGCCTCCGAGCCTTACGGCTTGATGCTGGTCACAGGCCCGACGGGGAGCGGGAAAACGACCTCTCTCTATGCCGTGCTCAACGAGCTGAACCAGGGCAAGGACAAAATCATCACGATCGAAGATCCGGTGGAATATCAGCTGCCGGGGATTCTGCAGATTCCCGTCAACGAAAAGAAGGGCCTGACATTTTCCCGTGGCCTGCGTTCGATCCTGAGACACGACCCGGACAAGATTATGGTCGGAGAAATTCGGGATTCGGAAACGGCGCAGATCGCCGTTCAGTCGGCACTGACGGGACACCTGGTCTTGGCAACGGTCCACGCCAACAACGTGCTGGACATCATCGGGCGATTCATCCATATGGGTGTGGAACCCTATAATTTCGTCTCGGCATTGAACGGGGTCATCGCGCAACGTCTCTTGCGCATCCTCTGCCCCCATTGTATCGAACCCTACCATCCTGACGGCAAACTTCTAGCCGCGTCACGGCTGGCCGACGCGGAGGCAGTGAATTTCACCTTTCGAACCGGCCGCGGCTGCAAGGACTGCTATGGCACCGGATACAAAGGACGCAGGGCCATTGCGGAGGTGCTGCTGCTCACCGACGAGATCCGCGAGCAGATCATCGCGAAAGAACCGATCCGCCGGATTAAAGATACCGCGCGGGCAAGCGGTACGCGTTTTCTCCGGGAATCCGCAATGGATCTCGTTCGTCAAGGCATCACCACGTTGGAGGAGATCAACCGTGTTACCTTTGTGGGCTGACCAGCTCAGCATCCTCCTATGCCCCAACCGGTTGCTGGTGGCGCATCGGCCCCGCGGTTTTCGCCCGGGACCGATGGCAACGACAACGGTGCCGGTCCCCGGCTCGTCCGAGGGTTCCGCCGACTGGGAGCCGGCTGCCGCAGCGCTGGAAGCCCACTTAGCGGCCAATCCCCAGTGGCGAGGGGCATCGCTCCGGATCATCCTCTCCAACCATTTTGTGCGCTATGTCTTGGTGCCCTGGAGCGACGACTTGAGCAACGAGAAGGAACATCTGGTGCTCGCCCGGCGCCATTTTGCGGTGACCCATGGCCCGGTCGCCAAGAACTGGGCGATCCGGATGAGCCTCGACAGACCGGGTGAATCTCATGTCGCCAGCGCGCTGGACGAGTCTCTCATGAGCCGGTTGACTCTGGTGGCGGCGGCGAGCCACACGACGCTCGTGAGTGTGGAACCTCTGCTCATGGCATCGTTTAACCGTTGGCAGCAGGATTTCCGTGAAGAGGCTCAGTGGTTTGTGACCGTGGAGAGCGGCATGCTGTGTGGAGCCCTCCTGGGCCGCAACCGTTGGGTTGCGCTGCGGCGTTGGCGAACACAGGGCGACTGGGCTTCGGAACTATCCCTATGGCTTTCGCGGGAGCAACTGATCGGTGAGGAGTCCGTCCAGGCCGGCGCTCTGTATCTATTGGCGCCTTCCCATGCGGGGACCGATTCGACGGCCATGGGGCTTCCCGTGAGATTTCTCGGTGAACAGGATCGCAACGGCAACCGGAGCAGGACGACTATGATGCGTCCTCAGGCGGTTAAGGAGGCAAGCCATTTTTCATGCATCCTTTAAGGCTCGACTATACCAATCGGGTGGTTTGGTGGACCAGCCAGGGGGCTGCCTGGCTGGGCATCGGTCTGTTCCTGGTCGCGGTGACCGGATCGTACTACTGGTATCTCGGGGAAGAGACTGCTCTCGTGATGGAGAAGATCGAGACAGTCAGGCAGCAGACGGGTCGGGAGCGCATGGGAAAGGAACAGTTGACGGAGGAACTCAAGACCTTTCGCGCGGACATCAAAGAATCCCAGACTGTGTTGGGACAGCTCACCATTCCGTGGGATCCGCTCTTCATCGCAGTGGAAGAGGTGTGGGGCCGGCACAGCGATCGCATCGCCCTCATGGCCATCCATCCGGACGTGGGCGAACAGCGAGTGGTGATCGATGGGCGAGCGGCCGACTTCGATGTCCTGTTGGACTTCGTGACGCAACTGGCGGGATTCGACATCATCGATCATGCATACCTCAGCCGTCATCAGAGGGAGGAGAAGGATCACGTGAAGCCGGTTCGGTTTTCTATCGTGGCGGAGTGGAGAACGCGAACATGAACTTCGGCGGCTTCCTCAGATCGACAGGGCCGACATCGGCGGTCACTAACCCTGCGCCCCTGGCCCGGAAAGCAAGCCTACTGCGCCGGCTGCCGATTCATTGGGGCGAGATCCTGGCAGGCCGAATGACCGCTCTCAAGGAGGCCACAGGAAACCAGCCGTCAGTCGCGCAGCCGGGGTGGGCCCGTAAACTCCTGGGGCAGCGGCTTGCGGCTTCACGCGTCGAGGGGGGCCTCTCCAAGAGCAAGCGAAATCTGCCGTCAGTGGGGCACATGGGATGGATCCTCACACTGTGGGTACAGCGACTTGGTGTTTCGGGCGCCGTTGGTCTTGGCCTCCTTGCGTTTGCGGTGATGTTTTACCTCTCTGCGGTACTCACCCTCGAGGCGGAACAGGCTCAGATATTGGAAGAACTCGAAGCTTCTCTAGTGCGTGTCCAGAGACCGGGAGCATCTCCCGCCATGGCTCCCCGCACCCCCAAAGAACAACTGTCTGACTTCTATGCCATTTTCCCCCCGGCCAAGGAAGTGCCGGAGACGTTGCGGAAGATCAATCAATTGGCTGAAAAGCAGCGCCTGGTCTTAGAGGCCGGCCATTATCATGTGATCGACGACCATTCAGGCCGTCTGATCCGTTATGAAGCCTCGTTGCCGTTGGTCGGTCCCTATCTCAACGTACGCCAGTTCCTGAGGGCGGTGTTGGCCGAGATTCCCAGTGCGGCTCTCGCAAAAGTGGATGTCGAGAAGAATATGATGGGTGGCGCTCAGGCAAAGACGACGGTCAGCTTCACGCTATTTTTACGGAGAGACAGCTGATGGTCCCCTCCACGTCGACATACCTGATGCTCGTTGCTCTTATGGCGGCTCTTCTTGAGGCTGCCGTCGGGTCCGCAGGCAGTCCGGCGGTGAGTCCGCAGGGGAACCTCGGTCTCGATCTCGGCAAGCTGAATCAGCGGGTGACCGGGAAGAGCGTGTACGATATGTTTCCGGATGGCGTGAGACAGGAGCGCGCGTCTCCACTATCCTCTTCCCCTTCCTCCTCCTCGAAACAGGACGGGTCTCGCTCGAAGGGAAAATCTAAAAAGGCCGGGTCGCATTCCGCGCCTCCGCCCCCTCCTCCGCCGCCAAGTCCGGTGATTGTCGAGGAGGTGCCGGCCGAGCCGGTTGTGGTAGAGCCGCCGCCGCCTGTCGTGATTCCGACTCCGCCCTTCCCATTCAAATTTGCGGGAGTCCAGCGGCAATCATCCGGGCAGACGATCTATTTTCTGGTCAAGGACAACAAACTGTACACCGTTGAGGTCGGACAAATCCTCGACTCTGTGTATTCCATCGACGGCGAAGAGGGGGGGCAGTTGAACATGACCTACCTGCCGTTGGATCGCAAGCAAACCATTAGCATGGGGTCTGCAACATGACACGCTACATTCGCGCCACGTTCTGGACACGCATACTCGGCTGTGTATTTCTCGCCGGTTGGCTCGTCGGCTGCAGCGCCACCCAGCTATTCAACGAGGGGATGTCGGACATCAATGCCGGGCGATTGGATGTCGGGCTGGCCAAGATCGAGGAGGCGGTGAAAAAAGATCCGGACAGTGCATTTATGAAGACCCATTTGCGGATGACGCGAAAGTATGTGGTTCAGCGCGTTCTTCTGGAAGCGGATGCGGCCCGCGCCGGTTTGGACTTCACGGGGGCGCGCCGGCTCTATGAGCACGTGTTGGAATTGGACGAAGCCAATTCGCAAGCATTGGCCGGCCTCGAGTTGACAAAGAATGCGGAAATGAACCAGATCGAGATCCGGATGGTCAAGGATCTGATCGGCCACAATGAGCTCAAGGAAGCTCAGGCGCAACTAGGGCATATCTTGAGCACGGACCCGAACAACTTCGAAGCGAAACAGATGCTGGACCGTATTCTCTCGCAAAGCCCGCCTCCCGAGCCGGTCAAGCCGAAGCTGCGCTTGAAAGAGGATCGAATCGCCCTGTTGCAGTTCCGCGAGTCTCCACTGGGCATGGTCTTCGAGGCGCTCTCGCGCACCAGCGGCATCAATTTCGTGCTCGATAAAGACGTGAAGAGCGATGCCAAAACGAACATTTTCGTGAAGGATATGCTGATCGAGTCGGCGCTAGACATGGTGCTCGCCCAGCATGCGCTGGAGAGAAAACTCTTAGCCGATAACATCGTCTTAATTTATCCCGACTCTCCGGACAAACGGCGGCGCTACGAAGAGCAGATGGTCAAGTCCTTCCACCTCACGAACGCAGACCCAAAGCAGGCGATGAGCCTGTTGAAGGTGATGCTGGACACCAAGTCCCTGTTCATCGACGAGCATGCGAGGCTGCTCGTGATGAGGGATACGCCGGAGGTGGTCCGCATGGCCGAGAAGCTCCTCCTTTCGCTCGACCTGGAGGATTCGGAAGTCATGATGGAAGTGGATATCGTGGAGATCACGCGCTCGAAGCTGACAGAGATCGGTATCAAGTATCCCAACCAGGTCAACCTCAACATCCTCGGCCCCGCCGCGGCTGCAGGAACTACGGCGGTCCAGACGCTCCAAAATCTCATACTCGATCGCGCGCACACAGGTATATCGAGCCTCGCAGCGACGATCAATCTTAAAAGGGAAGACTCCAATGTCAATATCCTCTCCAGCCCGAGGATCAGAGCGCGGAATTACGAAAAGGCCAAGGTTCACATCGGAGACCGTGTGCCGGTCTTCACGAACGCGGTGACGCCGATCATCGGGGGGACCGGCAGTGTGGTGACCGGCAGTGTGACGTACATCGATGTCGGGTTGAAATTCGATGTGGAGCCGACAATCTATTGGGACGACGAAGTATCCATGAAGCTGAACCTGGAAGTCAGTAACATTGTGAAAGAGGTCGTGTCCGGGTCAAGCTTGTCCTATCAGATCGGCACGCGGGCTGCCTCGACCGTGTTGCGATTGCGGGATGGCGAAACCCAGATCCTGGCAGGGCTGATCAGTGACGCTGAACGTGAGACGTCCACCAAGGTGCCGGGACTGAGTAGTTTTCCTGTCCTCGGCCGGCTCTTCACGTCTGATAAGACTGATAAGAACAAAGTGGAAATTGCGCTGTCGATCACACCCCATGTCATCCGACATGGCAAGCGCCCCAACATTGCGTCGTCAGAAATTTTGTACGGCACAGAAAGCTCGCGAGGCATTCCCTTGACGGTCAAGATGGGTGAGAACGGGCGCAGGCCCATTGTGGAATCGAAGGGGGCCGCCGGGCTGCCTGCTGCTGTGACGATCGGGGCTGCCGTTTCCGTAGGTCCTTCCGAGGCGCAACCTCGAATTGAACCGATTCCTGCTGCAGCCCTCGATAGCACGAGGACAGGAGCTCGCCGTAAGACATCGGGATTGCCTGCCGCTGTGACAACAGGGCCCCCCTCTGCCGAAAATATTCCTGAAAGCCCGGCTCGAAGTGAGCCGGCTTCTGCCACGGACTCCGAAGGAACGAAGAAAGATGCCGGTGACGTTCCTCCCGAAAGTCCAGCTCAAGGTGCACCGATCCCAGCTGAAGGTGCAGAAAGCGCGGGGCAGGTTCCATGAACGAGCGGATCCGAGCTGAGCGGGGCTTTACGCTGGTGGAGATGGTCATGACTGTGGCGATCGTCGGAGTGTTGGCCTCGGCCGCCATGCCCCTTGCAAGTTTAGTCTCGCAGCGGAGCAAAGAGCAGGAACTCCGGCAATCGCTGCTGCAGATCCGCGAGGCAATCGACGCCCACCGACGAGATTTCGATGCCGGGCGCATTGTCAAGGGCACGACGGATTCCGGGTACCCCAAGTCATTGAAGGATCTTACGGAGGGGGTCGTCGATCAGACGAGTCAGAAGAAGAAGCGCATTATCTACTTGCGCCGGCTCCCGCGCGATCCACTGGTTACAGATCCATCGGTGTCTGCGGCGGAGACCTGGGGGCTCAGGAGCTATGATAGTCCGCCGGAGGAACCGAGCCCCGGCAACGATGTCTTCGATGTGTATTCCCGAAACAAGGGTGTCGGGTTGAACGGCATTCCCTATTCGAAGTGGTAATGGGTCGTGATGCGATGAAACCAGTCGATCGAACGGGCACAGAGGGATTTACGCTTATCGAGCTGCTGGTGGTCCTGGCCATCATCTCGACATTGTTGACCTTGGCTGTACCCCGCTATTTCTCCAGCGTGCAACGATCCAAAGAAGTCGTCATGAAGGAGAACCTCTGGATCATGCGCGACGCTCTGGATAAATATTTCGGCGACGTTGGAAGGTATCCGGACCAGCTTCAAGATTTGGCCACCAAGAAGTATCTCCGCGCCGTCCCGATCGATCCGATTACGGAGACATCGACGACCTGGCGTGTGATTCCGCCTGACGACCCTGAGAAGGGAGGCGTCTACGACGTGAAAAGCGGTGCGGAAGGGACAGCCACGGGTGGGGGCTCCTACAGTGATTGGTAACGGCAGGAAGGGGCTGGCTCTGCGTCGGCTGGACATTTGCCGGGGATGCCGGTCGATACGATCGCAGGAGGGGTTTACCTACATCGGGGTTCTGCTTGCCATCGCGCTTATCGGGACCCAGTTGGCCCTGGCAGGAGTGGTGTGGAGCTTTGCGCAGACGCGTCAGAAGGAGCGGGAGTTGCTGTTTGTCGGAGGCCAGTTCCGAACCGCCATTAGTCAGTACTACTTAAATCCAAAAGGTCCTCAGAAGGAATACCCGCGTCGCCTTGAGGATCTGCTGAAGGATCCCCGGTATCCTGGCACGGTTCGCCACTTGCGGAAAATTTATGCCGACCCGATCACCGGAAAGAAACGATGGGGACTGGTGAGACTCCCGAATGGCGGCATTATCGGGGTGTATAGCCTCTCGGACGAGATCCCGATCAAGACCGGCAACTTTCGGCCTGCGGAACTATCCTTCACGAATAAGCAGCGGTATGCGGACTGGAAGTTCGTCCATGCGTTTGGGGTACAGGGCATTCCTGTCCCGGGCGCCCCCGGTACCCAGGGCGCAGCCGGCCTCCAGGCCGCCCCCGGTTCCCAGGCCGCAGCCGGTCCCCCTGCGTCCGGTATTTCGTCAGAGAGCTTGGTGTACGATGGTGAGGAAAATACGAAATAGCCGTCATGGAACGCTGTTCGGACGGGGACAGACACCACACGCGGATGCGGGGAAGGGTGTCAGTCCCCAGGCAGATTCCTAGAACTGTAATCGTGCAGCGAGGAGAAACTCGTTCGCATGGAGGCTGTTAGTGGTCAGCTCGAAAAGTCCCCCGGTGCTCCATACGGCGCCTCCGAGGTCTGTGTAGCGGTAACTCAATTCCAAAAGCAGAATCTCGGTGATAGGAACGGCGACACCGGTACCGATGTTCCATGCAAATCTTGTATCGATTGTCTCGAACGTATCGAAGACAGGCGAGCCGATAGCATTCAGCGTCATTGTGGATTTGTTGATCGCCACTCCAATTCCCCCTCCGAGAAAAGGGGTAAACAGGGTCGCGTTATGAAAGTCGTAGAAGACGTTGGCAAACAGTGTCTGGCTCCCGATTTTGCTGGTCAAGCCTATCGGGGCTCCAGGACTGGCTAACACCGGAATCGAGGTGTAGCCAAAGTTTCCTCGAGTGAGATACTCAAACTCAGTACGGAGAGACACTCCGTGCTTGCGCCAGTTGTAACCGATCGCTACTCCGACCGGCACGACTGTGTTGTGAGAATCTGTCTTTGTGAGGGATGGCCCCCCGCCGCCCCCCGATGTGTTGGCAATGTCGTTTGCTGACATCGCCGAAACTCCGATCTTGCCTGAAATGTAGAGCGGTGAAAGGAGGGTGTCCAGGGCAAACGCCTCCCCGGTGTAGATCAGGATTGCAACGACCATTGCGACGTAACGGACCGGCTGATTCATCGTATGTCCTCCCTGGCAGAGACAACTATAGATCACCCCAGGCCGATCGAAAAGTGTTATGGCAAATTACGGCATAGACGCTTCGCCGGGATCCCGAAGCGCCACCTTCTTGGCTCCACGACCTGTCCCCAAAGCGGAGGTAACTTCACGTATCATCTTCGGCCTGAATATTTGAGTCGGTACGCCCTGCACCTTGACAGGATTCCTCCGGCCTCAGTAAGATGCGGGAACCTTTAATGCTCATCCTGCGAGGTGAGCAAGGAGTGCTCGTGAACGTTCATCAGGTCTGTGGCTGTCGGCACTGTGCAACCTTCTCGTCGGAGAACGATGGGAGGGTTTTTTTATGCCCGCTTGAAATCGTGAAACGTGAAACGTGAAGCGTGAAGCGTAAGATGTGGAAGGTAAGACGTGAGATGTTTGGATGTTATGGGGTTGAAGTGAGGGGATGATGCCGAGTAGTGACCGACAAGTTGAGCGATTGGTGATGGATGCGGGAGACATTGCGCGGGCGGTCACTCGCATTGCCCATGAAATTCTCGAACGCAACAAGGGCGTAAAAGATTTGGCGCTGGTTGGGATTCGAACCGGGGGGGTGCATCTGGCCCATCGACTGGTGAAGCGGATCCAAGAGATTGAGGCAACGGCGGTGCCGATCGGCGAGTTGGACATTACGCTCTATCGGGACGACCTCTCCTTGCGGAAGGAACAGCCAATTCTCCGCAAGACGTCGGTTCCGTTCGATATTTCCGACAAGATTGTCGTGTTGGTCGACGATGTGCTGTTTACGGGTCGGACCATTCGTGCGGCGATGGATGGGTTGATCGATTTGGGGCGGCCGGCAGAAATTCAATTGGCCGTCTTGGTCGATCGAGGCCACCGGCAGTTGCCGATCAAGGCGACCTATATCGGGAAAAACATTCCGACGTCGCGGGAAGAAAAGATTCAGGTGCTGTTGGAAGAAGAAGGCGAAGACGATCGAGTGGTGATCTTCAAGACGTGAAGCGGAGGATGCCATGAGCCTCAAACGCAAAGATTTGCTGAGTCTCGCGCCCCTGTCGGTGGAGGAGATCACGCTCATCCTCGAAACTGCGGACTCCTTCAAAGAAGTCACGGGCCGCGAGATCAAAAAAGTGCCGGCTCTACGAGGCAAGACGGTCGTCAATCTCTTCTTCGAGCCCAGCACGAGGACCCGTACTTCATTCGAGTTGGCGGCAAAGCGGCTGAGCGCGGATGTGATTAACTTCTCGCCGTCGTCGAGCAGCGTGGTCAAAGGGGAAACATTACTCGACACCGCGCGTAATATTGAAGCGATGCAGGCGGATATTATCGTCTTGCGCCATCCCTCGGCCGGTGCAGCCGAATCCCTGGCCCGCGGCGTGAAGTCTTCCGTGATCAACGCCGGAGACGGGTGGCATGAGCATCCGACGCAAGGCCTCTTGGATCTCTATACGATTCGCGAGCGTGGATTGTCGTTCAAGGGGCTGCCGGTGGCGATCGTCGGAGATGTGGCGCATAGCCGTGTGGCGCGGTCGAACATCCATGCCCTCGTGAAGTTGGGCGCAGAGGTTCGGCTGGTAGGGCCGCCGACGATGATGCCTTGCGGAGTCGAGAAACTGGGTGCGCGTGTCTACTACAATCTCGACGAGGCATTGCGCGGCGTGCAGGTCATCATGATGTTGCGTTTGCAACTCGAACGGCAGGGGATTGCGCTGTTCCCGACCATCCGCGAGTATGCGCGGCTCTATGGGTTGACGACCGAACGGGTTGAGTTGGCGAATCCTGGTGCGATTGTCATGCATCCTGGTCCGATCAATCGTGGGGTCGAGATCGCTCCGGAGGTGGCCGATAGTTTGTCGTCGGTGATTCTGGAGCAGGTCGCGAACGGCGTGGCCGTTCGCATGGGGATTCTCTATCTCTTGTCGGGGAGTAATTGAGGATGCAGGTCGATAGGTTGAAGGGATTCAGGCTGAAGGGGTTCAGGGGGCGAAGCGGAACGCGTGAGGGGTAAGGGGGTAGGGGTGAGGGCAGGGAAGTTCTGAGTTCTGAATTAGAGGCTGACGGGAAAGTCTAGGTTCGAAGCTCCGAACGCTTCAGCCTTCAGCCTGAATCCCTTCAGCCTAGTGCTTTCAGCCTTAACCCCTGAGCCCCTGGGCTATGACAATACACCTCGAATCTTTGAAGGAAGTCTCGAATCTATGAAGCCATCGTCAAATCGGAAAATTCTTATTGCGAACGGGCACGTGATCGACCCGGGCCGATTCAACGGCGTGGCCGATGTGCTGATCGATGAGGGCCGAGTCGTTGCGGTAGGGCCTCACCTCAACGCTCCCGCTGGGGCCGCGAAGATCGACGCCACTGGCCGATTGGTCCTTCCCGGCTTCGTCGATCTCCACGTCCATTTCCGGGAGCCGGGCTTCGAATACAAAGAGTCGATCCAGAGTGGCGCGGCGGCGGCGGTGGCCGGCGGTTTCACCTCGGTCTGCTGTATGCCCAATACGAATCCCGTCAATGACAATCAAGCGATTACGAAACTCATGCTCGATCGTGCGCGGGAGGCCGGGCTGGCGAATATCTTTCCGATCGGTGCGATTACGAAGGGGTCGGAAGGGAAGGAACTGGCGGAGATCGGAGACTTGCGGCGTGCCGGCTGTGTCGCGATTTCGGATGACGGGAAGCCGGTGATGAACAGTCTGGTCATGCGGCGAGCGATGGAGTATGCCTTGGCCTTCGACGTACCGGTCGTCGATCATTGCGAAGATCTGCATCTCGCCGAAGGGGGCTGTATGAACGAAGGGGCCATCTCGACCGAGTTAGGGCTCCCCGGGATGCCATCGGTGGCGGAGGATGTGATGGTAGCGCGTAACGTCGCCTTGGCGGAACTGACCGGGGCTCGGCTGCACTTAGCCCATATCAGCACCGAGGGATCGGTTCGCATGGTGCGGGAGGCCAAATCGCGCGGGCTCAAAGTGACAGCCGAAGCCTGCCCCCATCACTTTACGATCACGGAAGAAACCGTCCGAGGCTATAATACCTATGCCAAAATGAATCCCCCGCTTCGGACGTGGAAGGATGTGCAAGCGATTAAGGAAGGTCTTCGCGATGGCACGATCGATGTCATCGCCACGGACCATGCTCCGCATGCCACTCAAGAAAAACAACTGGGATTTACAGAAGCGCCGTTCGGGATCGTCGGACTGGAGACGGCCCTGCCATTGACCCTCGCGCTGGTCGACGAGGGGGTTCTATCGTTGGAGTCGGCTGTCGACAAGTTGAGCACGGCTCCGGCAAAGGCGTTTGGATTGGCCAAAGGCACGTTGGCGGTCGGGGCCGATGCCGATGTGGCGATCGTCGACCAGCAAGAACAGTGGGAGGTCGATCCGGCCAAGTTTTACTCAAAGAGCCGGAATACCCCCTTTGCCGGATGGAAGGTGAAGGGCCGGGTCACGACGACGATCGTGGGTGGCCGGGTCGTATTCGAGACCGGCCAGGCAGAGAAGTAGACTGATGCGTCGTATGTCCCGTTGGGGGATGGTCGGTTGCCTCACGCTTGAATGGCTGGCGTTGGGAGTCTGGGTCGGCGGTGGAATAGTGCTCATCGGAGCGGTCATTCCCGCAGTCTTCAATACGTTCGGCGGGCAGGACTCGGGCGGATTGTTTCTGACCAAGGCGTTTGAGGGCTATCATCGCTTCATGATCGGAGCGCTGGCCATTCTGTGGGCCGCATTGTGGTATCGCTGGTGGAGTGGAATTCCGGCCGTCGGCGTCGGTCGGGGTGAGATGATGGTGTTGGCCGGCATGGTAGTAATCACGGGAATCATTATTGTGTGGCTGCATCCCTCTGCTGCATCGCTTCAAGCGCAGGCGTTTGCGACGCAAGAGGAGGTGGCGAAGAAGGCGGCCTTCGAAGCGTTATTTCGCATGCTGAAACCGATTCGCTGGATTTACATGATCGATCTTGTACTGGGTGTTCTCTTGGTCGGAATCAAGGCGAATAGGTCTCTCTACCGGAACGGAGCGTTTTCGTGAAACAAGCGTGGTTGGCATTGGCAGACGGCGCGATCTTCGAGGGCCGGGCCCTCGGATACGAAGGGGAGACAGTGGGAGAAGTCGTGTTTAACACGGCCATGACCGGTTACCAGGAAGTGTTGACCGATCCATCGTATAAGGGACAAATCATCACCATGACCTCTCCCCATATTGGAAACTATGGGATGACAACGGAGGATGCCGAGTCACGGCGGATTTGGGCTGAGGGATTCATTGTGAAAGAGGCGAGCCGACTCGCGAGTAACTGGCGCAGCCGACAACAGGTACAAGAATATATGCATGAGGCGAAGACCGTCGGCATTGAGGGGTTGGATACCAGGGCTTTGACCCGCCACTTGCGCGAACATGGTTCACAGCAGGGCCTCATCACCCATGTCGATGGAGATCGTCGTCGGATCGTCGAGAAGGCACAGGCAGCTCCGAGCATCGTTGGGCGCGATCTGGCGGCAGCGGTTACTTGCGGGAAGGCCTATCGGTGGATTGAGGGATCGGGGGAATGGGCGCCCTCGCTTGGCGACAAGCCTCAGGCCGGCGCGACCAGACGGTGGCATGTCGTTGCCTATGATTTCGGGGTGAAACTGAATATCCTTCGCAGACTGGTCGATGTGGGATGCGATGTGACCGTCGTTCCGGCTTCGGCTACCGCGATGCAGGTTGAAGCCCTCAAGCCCGATGGGGTGTTTCTGTCGAACGGTCCGGGGGATCCGGAAGGAGTGCCCTACGCGATTGAGGCGGTGCGCCAATTGATCGGGCGCTGCCCGATCTTCGGCATTTGTTTAGGGCATCAGATTCTCGGTCTCGCGCTGGGCCTCAATACCTATAAGTTGAAGTTCGGCCATCATGGGGCGAACCATCCGGTCATGGACCTTCGCACGAGAAAAGTGGAGATCACGTCGCAAAACCATAATTTTGCCGTAGAGGCGACTCGGCCATTCAGAGCGATTCCCGATCGACCACCGGTGGCGGATACATCGTTCGGCCAAGTGCTGGTCACACATATGAGCCTGAACGATCACTCGGTCGAAGGATTGGCCTGTGCCGATCATCCGGTATTTTCAGTGCAGTATCACCCAGAGGCGTCTCCCGGGCCCCATGACTCCGCATACTTATTCACCGAGTTTATGCAACGAATGGAGAAACAATGAATAGAGTTTGGACAATAGTTGTTCGGCTTTGCCTCCTCGCAGGCATCGGTCTGCAATCCGGTTGCATTACGCTCAATCTTATCGAGCCGGCTGGGCCAGTGAAGGAAGTACAGCTCAGTGGCACGGGCGATGGAAAAGTCCTGTTGCTTGATTTGTCGGGGGTCATCAGTTCACAAGATAAAGAGGGTCTTATTCCGCAGACCAACATGGTGGCGATGTTCAAGGAAGAGCTGACGAAGGCTGCGAAGGATGAGAAGATCAAAGCCGTGGTCGTGCGCATCAACAGTCCGGGCGGAACCGTGACTGCCTCGGACATCCTGTATCACGAGTTGCGGGAATTCAAGATCAAGAAGAAGGTTCCTGTGATTGCTTCGATGATGGATGTAGCTGCGTCTGGGGGCTACTATTTAGCGATGGCGGCGGATAGTATTTGGGTCCATCCCTCGACGGTGACAGGCAGTATCGGCGTCATTATGCTGACCGTCAATGCCAGGGGATTGCTCGAAAAGGTGGGTGTCGAGGCCAATGCCATTACGTCAGGCCCCCGCAAGGACATGGGCTCACCCTTTCGGGTCATGACGGCTGAGGAGCGGGGGATCTTTCAAAGCGTGATCGACTCGTTCTATCACCGATTCCTGGCAGTCGTGCAGGAGGGCCGCCCCAATCTGTCGGCTGAACAAATCAAGAAACTGGCCGATGGACGGATCTATTCCGGAGATCAAGCCAAGGCAGCAGGTTTGATCGACGAGATCGGGTATCTCGATGATGCGATCGAAATGGCTAAGAAGAAAGCGGGCCTCACGGAAGCGCGGGTCGTGACCTATGGGCGGCGAGGGGAGTATCAGAATAATATCTATTCGCGCCTGTTCGGAACGAGTGCGGGCCTCACCGGGTTGGCCAATCTTGATTTGCTGACGATGGTGCGGGGTGGAACGCCGCAGTTCATGTACCTCTGGATGCCGTAGTAGAATGTGTCGATCTGGCGATCCAGTGGGGATTTCTGAAGCTGCTCGAAATGGCACAGTCAATAGATCAACAGATCAACAGGCTTTTCTCGACGCCGATCGGGCGACGGGCGATGTTGGCGTTAGGGGCTCAGGGGGCGATGAGTGTCTGCACGGCCATTGGGGTTGGGGCTACGATGAGTCTGTTTGGCAGCCTGACCGGTTGTTATCGGGCGCCTGGCACGGCTCGCGATCAGGTGATCTTTTTCTCCGAAGAGAAGGAACTGGAATTTGGAGTGAGCGCGTTCCGCGAGGTGTTGCGCGCCGCGCCGCTCAGCGACAACGTGGAAGTGAATGAGTTGGTGCACCGCGTGGGACGAAAAATCGCTGACGCTGCCAACAAACCGGAATATCAGTGGGAATTCGCGGTCATTCAAGACGACAAGATGGTCAATGCCTTTGCGCTTCCGGGCGGGAAGGTCGCCATCTTCACCGGGATTCTCAAACATACGAAAGACGATGCCGGATTGGCGACGGTGATGGGCCATGAGGTCGCGCATGCGTTGCAACGTCACGGAGTGGAGCGGATGAGCCGGAGTATCTTGGACCAGATTGCGCAATTGGGCGCATTGGGTGCGGCGGCATCCGGACGCGCCAACCCCGGTGCAATCCAGGGCTTGTTGGGGGCCTATGGGGTCAATGTGTCGTTGCCCTTCAACCGGAAACAGGAATCGGAAGCCGACTACATCGGACTGCGATTGATGGCGGAGGCCGGGTACGATCCGCGTGAAGCCGTGCCGTTTTGGGAGCGCATGAGCGGCTGTCCGAGGCAGATGATCGATAAACTCTGTTTTCGGTCGCAACATGCGATACCTGAATTTCTTTCCACCCATCCGTCCGATTTGACGCGTATCAATCAGATTGAAGCCTGGTTGCCCGAGGCGCTTCAGCACTATCATGCGGGGGGCGGGGCCGCTCCACGGCCACCGGCGCGCTACCGGCCGACGATCGGGCCGATGCCGGAAGCTAGCTGACACTGAAACGAGGTCTCTGTGCCGAGGCGAACAGATATTCAATCAATTTTACTGATCGGATCCGGACCGATTGTGATCGGTCAGGCTTGTGAGTTCGATTATTCCGGCACGCAGGCCTGCAAGGCCCTCAAAGAAGAGGGTTACCGGGTGATTCTCATCAACAGCAATCCGGCGACGATCATGACCGATCCTGAGTTGGCAGATCGCACCTATGTGGAGCCGATCACGGTCGATGTTGTGGAGAAAGTGATCGAGCGCGAACGACCCGATGCGCTGCTCCCGACCATGGGCGGGCAGACCGCGTTGAATACGACGATGGCATTGGTCAAGCGGGGGACGCTCGAAAAATATGGTGTTACGTTGATCGGTGCGTCCGCCGAGGCAATTCAGAAGGCCGAAGACCGCGAAGCCTTCAAACATGCGATGCAGCGGATCGGACTGCGAGTACCGGCCAGTGGTACGGCGCATACCCGTGAAGAAGCCATCAAGATTCTCGATCAGACCGGATTTCCCTCGATCATTCGGCCGTCGTTCACTATGGGTGGAACCGGTGGGAATATCGCATACAACCGGGAAGAGTTCGAGAAGTTGATCGATTGGGCCTTGGCCATGAGTCCAGTCAGCCAAGTACTGATCGAAGAGTCCCTGATCGGGTGGAAAGAATACGAGCTGGAGGTGATGCGGGACCTCAAAGACAATGTCGTCATTATCTGTCCGATCGAAAATCTCGATCCAATGGGGGTGCATACGGGCGACAGCATCACGGTTGCGCCGGCCATGACACTTTCGGACAAAGAGTACCAGCGCATGCGGGACGCAGCCGTACGGATCATGCGCGAGATCGGCGTCGATACCGGCGGGTCGAACGTTCAATTCGGGCTGGATCCTAAGAACGGCGACATGGTGGTCATTGAAATGAATCCGCGCGTGTCGAGGAGTTCCGCACTCGCTTCGAAGGCCACGGGATTTCCCATCGCCAAGATTGCCGCGAAACTTGCCGTGGGCTATACGTTGGATGAAATCACCAACGACATTACCGGCGTGACCAAAGCCTCATTCGAACCCACGATCGACTATGTGGTGGTCAAGATCCCCCGCTTTGCTTTCCAGAAATTCCGAGGGGCCGATCCCACGCTCACGACGCAGATGAAGTCGGTAGGCGAAGTGATGGCGATCGGGCGCACCTTTAAAGAGTCCTTGCAGAAGGCGATTCGTTCGCTGGAGTTGAACATGAACGGGCTCTCGTCGCGGGAAGGATTGGATCACGGTATACCCGAGGGGGTCGATCGGCAACCGGCGCTGGAGCGGGTGCGCCAACATCTGCGGACCCCGATTGCCGAGCGGTTGTGGCACGTCGCGGATGGCATACGTCTCGGCCTCTCCAATGACGACCTGTTCGCTCTCACGAAGATCGATCCCTGGTTCCTGGAACAGATCCGTGAGCTGATGCAATTTGAAGCCATGTTGGCTACTCAGGCCGGAAAGAAACCCACGGTGCTTGACGAGTCGCTGTTGTGGGAGGCCAAGGAACTGGGTTTTTCAGACGATCGTATCGCGCATCTCGTTGGCGTGACAGCAGCTTCGGTTAGGAAACAACGTACCAAGGCCGGTCAGGGTAGGAGAGGGGTGACCTATAAACGCGTCGACACCTGCGCCGCAGAGTTCGAAGCCCACACGCCCTATCTCTATTCGACGTACGGAAGCGAATGTGAGGCTCGACCGACAGATCGGAAGAAAGTGATCATCCTGGGTGGGGGGCCGAATCGTATCGGGCAGGGGATCGAATTCGATTACTGTTGTGTCCATGCAGCGATGGCGCTTCGGGAAGAAGGTATCGAGTCGATCATGGTGAATTGCAATCCCGAAACCGTGAGTACAGACTACGATACCTCGGACCGGCTCTATTTCGAGCCGTTGACCGAGGAAGATGTTCTCAACATTGTAGAGTGCGAGCAACCGTTGGGAGTCGTGTTGCAGTTCGGTGGACAGACGCCCCTCAAGCTCGCGCTGCCTCTGTCTAAGGCCGGGGTGCGAATTCTTGGCACGAGTCCTGACGCGATCGATCGCGCCGAAGATCGGGAACGATTCCGCGACCTCTTGAACAAGCTCGGACTCCGCCAGGCGGAGAGCGGCATGGCCCGATCCGTAGACGAGGCCATGCGGATTGCCGCGCAGATCAGCTATCCGGTCATGGCGCGGCCTTCGTATGTGTTGGGCGGGCGATCCATGCAGATCGTCTACGATGAACCCAGCTTGCTGGAGTATATGAAGTCGGCGGTCAAAGCCTCGCCGAAACATCCGGTGCTGATCGACAAGTATCTGTCGGATGCGATCGAAGTCGATGCCGACGCCATTTCAGATGGGACGAACGTCGTGGTGGCCGGGATTATGGAACATATTGAAGAAGCCGGGGTGCATTCAGGGGATTCGGCCTGTTCGTTGCCGCCCTATTCGCTCGATCAGAGCGTGGTCGAAGAGATTCGCCGGCAAATGAAGGCATTGGCTCTGGAGCTGGGCGTGATCGGCCTGATGAATGCTCAATTTGCCATCAAAGACCAGACCATCTATGTACTGGAGGTCAATCCTCGCGGCTCGCGCACGGTGCCGTTTGTGAGTAAAGCTATCGGTGTGCCGTTGGCCAAGCTGGCGATGAAGACCATGGTGGGCAAGAGCCTTCCCGATCTGGGGTTGATCGAGGCCCCTACGCCCGTTCACCTATCGGTGAAAGAGTCCGTTTTTCCCTTTAATAAGTTCCCGGGGGTGGATGTTCTCCTGGGCCCGGAGATGAAGTCCACCGGAGAAGTGATGGGGATCGATCAGGATTTTGGATGGGCTTTTGCAAAGTCCCAGGCGGGAGCAGGAGCGCCGCTGCCGAGGGGAGGCACCGCGTTCATCAGCGTGAAGGAGAGCGACCGCCCGGCATCGTTGGACGTCGCGCGACAGCTCCAGCGGCTGGGGTTTAAGATTCAAGCGACGAGTGGAACGGCCGCATATTTGCGGAGCCAGGGAGTCCATGCAGAAACCGTGAACAAGGTCATGGAAGGTCGGCCCCATGTCGTGGACCATATCAAGAACGGGCAGGTAGCGTTGGTTGTGAACACAGTGAGTAACGCGTCGTCGCATGCCGATTCATTGTCGATCCGCCGGGAGGCTCTGAACAAAGGACTGGCGTACTATACGACCATACGAGGGGCGCGGGCGGCGGTCATGGGCATTGAAGCGATTCTCAAGAAAGAACTCACCATTCGGTCGTTGCAGGAATATCACCCGCCTACGCAGGAAGCCACGGCTGTCAAGCCGTGGAGGAATGCGTAACGGGTGTCCTCCGAAGCCTTAGCGAAGGAGGACATGCTTCCAGCCTTCGTAGCCTCGTCGGCTACTACGGCGGAGTAGGCTCGGCGGGTTTCGCCGAAGAAATCAGAGGGACCACGGCTGTAAAGCCGTGGGGCTCCATCACCATTCATAGAGGACGTTGCCGACTATGCCGACACCGATCACGAGAAAGGGGCACGAAGCGCTTCAGGCAGAGCTCGACCGTCTTCGAAAAGTCGAGCGTGCCAAAAACATCGAAGCCATTGCGGAAGCGCGGGCCCATGGCGATTTGAGTGAAAACGCAGAGTACGATGCCGCCAAAGAACGCCAGGGGTTTATCGAATCCCGTATCGTGGAACTGCAGTCGAAACTGGCCGATGCCCGAATCATCGAAACCGCCGGGCGAGTGTCCGAGACCATCGTATTCGGCGCCACGGTGCTCGTGATCGAACAGGAGTCGCAATCGAAGCGCGAGTATACGCTGGTGGGGCAGGATGAAGCCGACATGAAAGTGAATCGCATTTCGATTCAGTCTCCGGTCGGCAAGGCGCTGATCGGAAAGCGAGTCGGCGATTTCGTCGAGGTCAAGACGCCGGTCAAGATGGTCGAATACGAAGTGGTGGAGATCCGTTTCGAGGAATTATAAGGTGCCGCCGGCTCGCCCCCTGATTACCCTCCTGACCGACTTCGGCGACCGCGATTGGTTCGTCGCCGCGATGAAGGGGGCAATCCTCTCGATTCACCCGGACGCCTGCATCGTCGATCTCTCCCATCAGATCGCTCCGCACCGAATCGACGAAGCCGGTTACTTCCTCAAATCCTGCTATCGCGAGTTTCCCGAGGGTACTATCCATGTCGTGGTGGTCGATCCTGGCGTCGGCAGCGCGCGGCGGGCAATTATCGTCAAGAGCGCAGGGTACTTTTTCCTCGCGCCGGACAATGGCGTACTCACCTACATATTCGATGACGAGCAGCCGGTCGAAGTGCGCGAGATCGATCAGCGAAAGTTTCGGCGTGAATCGCCGGGCCATACCTTCGACGGCCGGGATCTTTTTGCTCCGGTCGCGGCTCGACTTGCCAGAGTCGAACCGTTCGAGTCGTATGGGCCGGTCATCGGAGATTACCGGACCTTTGCGATCGCTCAGCCACGTTGGGAGCAGACCGTCTTGGTCGGGGAGATTGTCCACGTGGATCGGTTCGGGAATCTGATTTCAAACGTCACTCCGGCCCACCTTGAAGACGTATGCTCGGTTTCGAAGCGCCGGCAACCATTCATCCGGATCGGTTCGCGGATGATCGAAGGCCTCGTCGCTAGCTATAGCGATGGACCGGCAGGGCAGCCGGCTGCGCTTATCAATAGCGATGGCAAGCTCGAAATCATATTGAAGGAAGCCTCCGTCGCCGATCTCTTGCAGGTGGGGAGGGGCGAACGCATCGAAGTGTCGTAAGTCTGTGCGGCGTGGACCAGGGGCGGTCTGTCCGGTCTATTTAGTTGGGTCTTCTCCAAAGTGAGTGGGTACAATTCGTCATTCCCGCGAAAGCGGGAATCCAGTATCCCCCCCTTGAACCATTCGGGAATACACGGCTCAAAGAATTCCCTCCCACAAATCTCTCCAGTCCGGATTCTGCTTCTCGATCAGTTCCAGCTTCCAGTCCCTGTTCCATTTCTTCATCTGTTTTTCTCTGCGAATGGCTGACTCCATATCCTCATGCAACTCGTCATACACCAGGCGATGCACCCTGTATCTCTTCGTGAAACCCTCAACCGAATCGTGTGTGTGTTCCCAGGTACGCTTGATGAGGTCGCTCGTCACTCCGATGTACAGTGTGCCATTTCGCTTGCTGGCAAGGATAGAGACCGCTGGCTGTTTAGACATCCTCAATCACTGGATTCCCGCTTTCGCGGGAATGACAAATGAGCATCACCCAGAAACCCTTGCCCGGCGCGGACTCTAAACACGTTTTAGCCATTTCTTACCCACTCGATTGGGAGAAGACCCATTTAGTTTATCCGGTTTGTTTCGTTCTCTAAAGCAGACAGACCAGCTCCCGTCATGTACCGCGAAATGTTGGATTGCAAGACAGTTGGTCACTACTCAGGTCGATAGGCTGATGGCTTTTAGGGGTTGGGATTCTTGCCCAACGAGGATTCATCTCTGCTTGAAGAGATAACGGGGCAACGGGGTAGAGGCTACCCCCGCATTCGTGCTTTGCGAGATCATGTATAGCCTTCAGCCTGAACACCTTCAATCTATCGACCTGAGTAGTTCGGTTACAACAATGCGAGCTGTGCCTTCGCCCATGCGTTGCCCTGGGCGGCGGATTTTTCGTACCATCCACGTGCCAACGTATAGTCCTGCGGGACACCCCGCCCATTGGCATATAACTGTCCGAGCTGAGCCTGAGCCCATGCATTACGCTGGGTGGCAGCTTTTTCGTACCATCCGCGTGCCAACGTATAGTCTTGCGGGACACCTCGCCCATTGGCATACAGTTGCCCCAGATTGTACTGTGCCTGGGCAATCCCTTGGGCTGCCGCTTGCTCCCACCACTGTCGTGCCTTCTTATAATCCTGCGGTACACCCAGCCCGTCGGCAGACAGTTGCCCGAGTTGGTTCTTTGACCAGGCATTGCCCTGGGCGGCGGCTTTTTCGTACCATCCCCGTGCCATCGTGTAGTCCTGCGGTACGCCCTGTCCGCTGAAATATAGTTGTCCAAGCCGGTTCTGTGCCGATGCATTGCCTTGGGTGGCCAGCGTCTTCAGCTGTTGCAGGTCTACGGCTGAGATCGTCTCTTCCGGGGAGGCCGGCGAGCGCCCAGGCGCCTGCGCCATGAGCCGCTGCATTAACTCAGGACGATCCAGGCGCTCCTGTTGGGTTGCTGCAGCTGGTGTCGTCTTCGGAGATATCTGCCTTTCATCCATCTGAGCAGAGCTGGTGGAGTCACCAGCGTGTAGATCTGTGGCCGGGTGAACATGGTCTTCATCAATGGCTAATGGTTCTGTATGCGAATGCGGCTCTGTTTCGGTTGTCTGCGCAGGCTTGTTTGAAATTATCACCTTCGATTTTTTCGTCAGCGTAAATCCGATGATCACAAGAAAAAGTATGGCGATCGCCACCATGGCCGTTTTGGCAGGGGACAACGATTCATGTTCTTGATCCGCTGCAGCGGCAGTCTTCCGCTGGTGAGTATCCCATGTCTCATGTTGCTCGGGAGCGGAGCGAAAGTTTGCATGACAGGAAGGGCAGGTCACAGGGTCAACAGCCTTCGTGCTCCGTCCATGGCTGGCACGGAGCCATGCATCATACTGTTGTCTCAATACCGGATCGCTGAGTGTCTCGAAGGCCACATTGATTTTCCCGGACTTTTGCTCTGCCTTTGCCAGAAGCGTGGGACTATGGTGAAAGCGGTCGGGATGCCAGACTTGCAGTAAGAGTCGGTAGGCTTCCTTGACCTCTTCGAGAGTCGCAGAATCTTGAATTTCAAGAATGGTGTAATAGGTCTCCATACAGGATGCTCCAATACAATGGACATGGGCATCTCCCGCGTGCCCAATAGGAATGAGAAAAGTCCAGGGGACTCTATAATATCCCAGTGCAACAATCGATGGAAAGCATGGGCGAGCCTGCGTGATGAATAATTTGGAGAAGCATTACCGTCGGCTCTGTGGTATCTGTTTCTTCTATGCTCCCTCCAATTCCGCCAGGCTGGAGATCCTTGCTCAAAGAGGAAACGCGCAAGCCCTATTATCATGCGCTCGATGCATTTCTTGAAAATGAACTTGCGGATGGGCAGACGATTCTGCCGGCCCGCAAGGACATCTTCAACGCATTAGCCGCCACATCGTATGACCAGGTCCGTGTGCTACTTGTGGGCCAGGATCCCTATCCGACCCCCGGTCATGCCCATGGCCTCTGTTTCTCCGTGCAGCCGACCGTCAGGCCTCTGCCCTTCTCGTTGCGAAACATCTATCGGGAACTCCATAACGATGTGGGATGCAGGATTCCCAATAACGGATATCTGGAACTTTGGGCCAGACAGGGCGTCCTGATGCTCAACACGGTCCTCACGGTTCGGGCTCGCCAGGCCAATTCGCACCAGGGACGCGGCTGGGAGCGATTCACCGATCGTATTATCGAGCTGGTTGCGGCGAAGCAAACGCGGGTGGTCTTTGTGCTGTGGGGGCGCGAGGCCCAGAAGAAGCGGAGATTGATCACTCAACCGCACCATACCGTGATCGCGACTGCGCCACCCCTCGCCCTTATCAGTCAGAAAGTTTTTCGGTTGCCGGTGTTTCTCGCAGATCAACCGAGATCTTGCCGATGCGGGGGTGGCTCCGATTGACTGGCAGATTCCAGACGTCTAACCGCCAGTCTGTCTTGTTCATTTGGTCTGTCTGGTCTATTCGGTCTGACTCGTGTGATTCGTTGAACGACATCAACCGGATGGACCAGACAGACTAGACCAACCAGATAGACCTGGCTCCCCTCATTGACTCTCTCCTCAGAGCCCTGTAAGGTGAATAACGACGTACTGAGCCACGCCGACTGTCCCATCTCTCGCACCGCACTCCCTCCCACGTTCCCGTGCGTCTGATTCCCCGGTCTCCGCTGCTTCTACGCCAGAGTGCCGATCGGTTGCTGCATGTTTTGTGGCCCACTACCGCTGTCTCTGACGAGCGCAGTGATGGTGTTCAATCGATGGGCATCGGTCATTCTATAACTACGTTTGTAACCGATCACGCACGAAAGGAGTGCTACATGAATCAAGAACAATTCAAAGCGTTTTGGATCCAACTGAAGGCGCCACTCAAAGCGAAGTGGGAGAAGATCACGGATGCGGATCTTCTAGAGATAGCAGGGAGTCTGGCCATGTTCACCGCTGTGTTGGCGAAGCGCTATGGGACAACCCAGAATGGCGAGGTGAATACCTGGGCTAATCGACGTTATTCCCATTGGTCCGGGAACTATACAAATGCATACGCGGATCCAGCGAAGGTAGCGTGAGCGCTTGCGCAATGGATGGGCCTAATGTGCAGGCCTGCACATGTCGAGTGAGACCGCGAGAATATTGACGAGGAAGAGGAAAGGATCGGTCCATGAAAAAGATTGTGATCAATAAGAGTTACGGTAATTTTTCCGTGAGTCATCAGGCATTTCTACGATTGCGTGAGTTGGGCCAGCAGGACGCGCTCAAGGAGACGGATCTCGGCGCCTACTGGCCAGAGGCGGCAACACCGAAAGAACCGAGTCTCAATCAATGCGGAATATTGATCCCGCGCGATGATCTGAAGTTGGTCCAAGTCGTAGAAGAGCTCAATGGGGCTGCCAATGGCCATGGCGCAGAGTTGCGGGTGGTCACGATTCCTGACGATGTTCGGTGGGAAATCAGCGCCGTGGGCGGGATAGAGCACATCAGCGAGGTTCACCGAACCTGGGCCTAATAGGCCCTGATGTCTCCCAGCCTCGTTTATGGAATATGCGGGTTAGGTCTTCTCAAGAAGTGGTTCCTGCGGCAGGTCCGCGGTTCCAGTTAGCAGCACCTTGGCGCGTTGAAACGCGTTGGTTCTTGCTTCCCATTCCGTTTTGTAGGCTTTCGAGGAATCCTGGTCTTGGAGGCCAAGGTCAAGGTGGTTGAACCCTGGAATCGAAAACTTACATGACCATTTGCCATTCTTGATCTGGCTGGTGACCAAGATCACTTTCTGGCCTTTGGAGTAACAAGTTTCTGTCATGGTAGGCTCCGACGAAGACCGTTATTTGGTTTATCTGGTCTGTCTGGTTTTTTGGTTGAACGAAACGACCTAGATGAACCAAATCAACCGGATAAACACAACAAACCAGATGAACCCGTCCCATGCACCGCGGCTGATTCTAGGCCGGCTTCACGAAGCGATCTGGTGACAGCACGCTGTGCAGCGATTCTGTGACCGCGCGGCGGTAGGGTGCTTTCTGTCGCAGTATGATGACGAGGTTTTCATCGTCGATCAAAATAGATAAGTCCCCCTCGGTCACAAGCTGCCGATCCGGCGCTCCGATATTCATACGATATTGTGTCTTCCCGTCCGGGTTACGGTTAGGTCCGCTGACGATCTCGGTGAGCCCGTCAATGAATCCGACGTGCCCCTCATGCCGATGCTTGACCTTCGTGCCATCGGGAATGCGGACCCAGGCTGCGGCTGTTCGTGGCTGCGTGGGCTTCATGGGCTTCACCGTATTCGTGGTCATGGTCTCTCCCCGTATCTGTTTAAGGTATAGGTTAGAATAGATGAACACTCTATCACATACGGGTTTGCCATAGCGACCCATACGGTGGATGCCCATCTGGGTAAGGGGCGCCAGAAAAGGCCGAGTGATTTCCGTTGAATAATAAGGTATTCTTCGCGGCAACACAATGTGTCGGAGTCATAGAGGACACAGCCCTTTGAACCATTGTATGGAGAACAACATCACGAGGTGTGGCATGAAAATCCACCTTGTAACAGCCGGGATGCTATGTCTCGTCATCCTCACCACAGGCGCCTGTGTAACCCGGACCACCTACGAAGCCGCTATCGCTAATCTTGAAGCGACGAATGTTGAACTGTACAGCACAAGAGCCAAATCGCAGCTGCTCATCGAACGAGTCAGAGAGCTTGAACAAGAAAAGGTTATCCTCGCTAGGGAAACGGAGACAGCTGTATTCGCACTCTTGCACGCTAAGCAGCAGGCGCAAACGGAACAGCAATTGTTGCAAGAAAGGATGAGCAGCCTCAGCGACGCGATCAGTCAGCTGACCGCCCAACAGAACAGGCTTCGGTATGCCCTCCGACGTGCAAAGGAGGAACAGCCTGAGCTGCAAGCAACCGTTGAGATGTATAAATCTCAACTCGGCGAAATAGACGGCCTCAGGGCGCCACTATCCACACCACCCGAACGCTCGAACCAACAGGCCGAGGCAGCCCTTGCCCCACCAACACAAGTTCCAGCTCAAACAGGCTCTGCTTCCAATCCGACAGTGACGGTACCGGCCGTATCGGCAGATCCGAAAGCTGGCAACCCGAAGATGCCGTCGACGAACAAGCAGACACCTGAACCAGTCGAAGATGACTGGCTGTCTATGCTCAAGGACTGGGCCATCTCCCTCTGGCGATCGATCTTTTCCTAATAGGGTGATAAGAAGACCGTTTTTTGGTTTGTTTGGTTTGTCTTGTTTATTTGGTTGAACCAGACTAACCGGATAAATCAGGTGAACCAAACCAACCAGATAAACAAGACAAACCAGAACAACCAGATAGACCAGACAAGCTGACTTGGCCCCCTGCTTGCTTGTGTGACTCTCTTGGAATGGTACCGAGGTTGGTCTTACTGAAGTGTCAAGCGAGGTTTCGACGATCTCTTCAATCTCAATCGTTGGTTCTTTAGGGGTGGGGGAAGGTTACCCTGTAAGGCGCGCTCTTGTCCCAGGCGACTACGTTTCTAAAATGATCCCTCCAAGCTCGCTCGCTCTCTCTCAGGGAAGGGCACTGATTGATCTTCCACTGCGCGCGTCCAACGAGGGCCTTCTGAGGCCGCGCGTTGCGCGAGCACAGAAGATCATCAGCCCCCATCCCCTCCTATTGCTGAATCGCCGAGAGTAACCACTTCCCATTCTGGTATCGCATGAAGGTCCACACTTCGCTGGACTCGACCGGCGTTTCTTCGCTGCCTTCGACGAGATAACCTGGCTCTCCTCGCCGCTTGGTCGTGGATACGGTATAGTCACGGGCATTCCAGCGAAGCCCGATCGTCGCGTAGTGCGTCGCGTCTTCGATCCAGGTTTCCCGGACATCTGCCTGTACAAGCACCACATCCTCAACATGATTGGCGATGTCGAGACTCGTCTGCTCGGACAAAGCAGTGCTGAAATACGACAGCATTTCCGGCGTGACGGATCCCCGTAATCCGGCCAGATCTTGGTTGCTCCAGGCCGTTTGAACATCAGTCAGCAGTTGTTGAAAGGCCGTCTTGTCAGCGGAGGTGACTTCGCTGACCACTGCGGTGGTCTGGAGGGTTGTGGCGGAAGGTTCTGTTAACAGACTGCCGTTGACGGCGCTGCTCCGCATGATTCCTGAAAAGTCAGGGACGGGTCTCCGTACTTTCAAGAAATAAAAGAACGCCCCGGCTCCCAAGAGCATGAGAATAAGGAGTATTCCGGTGGAGCTGGAAGCCCCGGAGGTTGTGCTGGTTGTGGCGGCCTCGCCAACCTGCTCACCGGCATTGGTGGTACTCGCGCTGCTGTCTGTTGCTCCGAACAGTAAATGGCCGATATATGAGCCGGCGACGCCGGCTGCGAGACCAGCCAATAAGGGATTGCGCTGCATAAACGAAGGTTGCCTGGCAGGCGCCGGCTGGGACATTGGAGCCTGGCTGCTGGACGCTGATGGTGGCGTAGCCCCGGATGGCTTCGGTGTGACCGACTGTTCAATCGGCTTCGCGCCGTTCTGCTCATAGGTACGTGATCCACGGCTGCCCATGCTCCCTGGGGCGCCACTGCTCCGTGAACCGCTGGAATATCCGCCACCACCATACCCTCCGCCTCGCGCTCTCGCAAAGGAGAGGGTCGGGAGTCCGATCAGAGTGATCACAATAATCGCGGCAATGAGTTTTGTTACGTTCATGCTAAGCATCCTTTCTATCGAAGTCGCAAACCAATCAACCAACCAGCGTCATCCTAGCAGAAACAGTTCCGCGAAAACCTAAGATTCGCGAACCTCTATCCTGCCCTCTGATGCCTCTTCCAAGCTCGCTCGCGCGCTCCTCAGGGATGGGGGCTGATTGATCTTCCACTGCGCGCGTCCAACGGATGCTTGTTCATTTGGTCTCTCTCGTCTATCTGGTGTGTTTGGTTGATCGGACTGGAAATTCATTCAGAAGAACTAGACAGACAAGAAAGACCAGCCATCCAGACAGACGAACCCGGGCGCGTTGCGCGAGCACAGAAGATTATCAGGCTCCATCCCCTCCTTTTTCGCCTTCCCGTGATGCTATGATAGACGCTGCTCCGCAGAGCGAAGATGGTCGCCATACTTTTACAAGGAGTTCATGTCCATGAATTTGGCACGTAACATCATCGGAATTTCGTTGATGGTTCTATTATTCTCAGGGGTCAGTCTTGCTGCAGAACCGGCTGAAGTGGAGAAGTTCGTGAAGGCTCGTATCGATATTGGCGAGATGATGACGAACTACTTTCAGGGTGGAGGAATGTTCAAAGATGGGCAGCGTCCGTCGGCTGATCAGATGAAGGAAATGGGTGCAGATATCCACACGAAACTCGGGAAGCTGTTAGCGAAGTACGATCTGACGGTCGAGGAGTATCGAACGCGCAGTCCGGAGGTCTTCGCCGATGATGCGGCGGTCAAGAGCTATCTCAACGAGCATCCTGACATGAAGACACGATACGAGGCGCTTCCGCTGGATCGGATGGGGCGCGGTGGCAGCACAGGGCGAGGCTACTAAACTTGTCTATTTGGTTGGCTTGCTTTTCTGGTTTATTGTGCAGCAACAGTGACCTCTCTTGGTCGAAGTGGTTGCGGCCTATGTGCGAGTCATGTGGAGTTCGTACCCACCCACTCAATCGGAGAACGGCATGATTATCACAGATACCGAATCGGCTGATATCCACACTCCTACGGGACTCATGCGTACGTATCTCTTTCGGCCAGTGACTGGGGGGCGGTATCCGGGCTTGCTGCTCTTCTCGGAGATCTTTCAGGTGACGGGGCCGATCCGGCGCACCGCGGCAATGTTGGCGAGCCACGGATTTGTGGTGGCAGTTCCGGAGATTTACCACGAACTGGAACCGGCCGGCACCGTTCTGGCCTACGACGAAGCAGGCGCTGAGCGTGGCAATCGGCATAAGACCACCAAGACCCTGTCGAGTTACGACGGCGATGCGCGCGCGGCGCTGGATTTTCTCAAGGACTCATCACACTGTACTGGCAAGCTGGGTGTCATGGGAATCTGTCTCGGGGGGCATTTGGCCTTTCGTGCAGCGATGCAACCCG
The DNA here is from genome assembly GCA_963781915.1 of uncultured Nitrospiraceae bacterium. GTDB lineage: Bacteria > Nitrospirota > Nitrospiria > Nitrospirales > Nitrospiraceae > Palsa-1315. The sequence continues at coordinate 82,530 of CAWAIH010000023.1, forward strand.
ACGTGCTGGCCGGCACCTGTTTCTACGCAACCGACATCCACAAGCGCAGCCTGGGCGAGGGTATGCATGACAACAGTTTGGACCGAATCGGCGAGATCACGAGCGAACTACTGATGATCTGGGGCAGGCAGGATCCACATATTCCCCGCGAGGGGCGGGCGCTGATCTACAACGCGCTGAGTGATGCCAGTGTGCATTTCCAGTGGCATGAGTTCAACAACGCCCATGCCTTTCTTCGCGATGAAGGCCCCCGCTACGATCCGGCTGCGGCCCGAATCTGTTACGACATGGCGCTGGAGCTGTTCACCCGCAAGTTGGGAGAAGGCGATCAGCGTGCGGCTGCCGCTTCCACCACGACCACACATTAATGCGATAGTGGAGTTGCGCTCTCCTTGGTCTGGCTTCTCGCGCAGCCAGACCTTTGCATCCGACATTCGATGGGCCTGTCTCGCGCGACTTGCCACACATTTATTGACTCTCCCAAGACCCCTCCATATAATGCCGCTCGATAGTTGATTTCGACTGCCTTTCCAGACACTTATGGCTTCCTTCACCAAGACATCTCTCCCTGGGAAATGGGACAAGATCCGGACAGAACTCTTCCACGCATTTTCGACCAAGTCCGGGTCCGAGTTGTTCACGACCGAAGACCTGATCCTGCTTGAACGGGTGGCCGATGCGGTGGTGAAACGAGGCATGGCTGCTCCTGCCACAGTATTTCTTGAATCTCTCGGCCCCATGAATTTTCTTGGAAGTCAGGCATTGTATTTCCTGACCCCCATCGTTGAATGGGCCTTCCAGGCCAAAGAGGTGGAGCAAGTGGCCCGGTTGCTTGAACGTCGCGATACAATTGCTCGTCTCATTGCCATCATTGAAACGAAGTCTGCTCCCCACACTCCTCCCCCGGCTCCTCAAGGAGCCTCCGCTCAATGACGATTCCCCGTGAAACGTCAAACGTGAAGCGTATCTCGTTCTGGAGTTTGGACGCTTCACGCTTCACGCTTCACGAACGACGCGATTGCAGCGGTTACAGTCAGGCAGGTCGCTGATGGCGACTCAAGAGCCAGGAAAGATCGCCAACCCCCTCAACGTCATCGTAGCCACCGACTGCGGCAGCACCACGACCAAAGCCATTTTGATCGAGAAGGTCGGCGACGAATACCGGCAAACCTATCGCGGCGAAGCGCCGACGACGGTGGAAGCGCCGTTCGAAGATGTGACGCGCGGAGTGCTGAATGCGATTGCGGAAATTGAAGAACTCTCCGGCCGGAAGATTCTGGACGGCGACAAGATTCTCACACCCTGCCGCGATGCGAAGACCGGTGTCGATATCTATATTTCCACCAGCAGCGCAGGCGGTGGGTTGCAAATGATGGTGACCGGGGTCGTGCAAAACATGACGGGCGAAAGCGCACAACGGGCCGCATTGGGGGCAGGTGCGATCGTCATCGATGTGCTCGCGTCGAACGATGGCCGGTTGCCGCATGAAAAGATCGAGCGTATCAGGACGATGCGGCCGGACATGATCCTGATGTCCGGTGGGACGGACGGGGGGGCGGTTACCCATGTCGTCGAGATGGCCGAGTACATTTCGGCAGCGGAGCCTCGCCCCCGCTTCGGGGCGACCTACAAGCTCCCCTTGATCTACGCGGGAAACAAAGATGCGCAGCCGCAAGTGAAGAAGATCCTGGGCGAGAAGGCCGCGCTGGTGCTGACCGATAACATTCGCCCGGTGTTGGAACGGGAGAACCTTGCGCCGGCGCGGAACAAGATCCACGATCTGTTTCTCGAACATGTCATGCAGCAGGCGCCGGGCTATAAGAAACTGATCGAGATGGCCGGTGCGCCGATCATGCCGACGCCTGCGGCGGTCGGCGTCATCATGGAAACGATTGCCAAGCGGGAGCATTTGAACTTGATCGGGGTGGATATCGGTGGCGCGACCACGGACGTGTTCTCGGTCTTCGAGGGGCACTTCAATCGGACCGTCAGCGCGAACCTCGGGATGTCGTACAGTATTTCCAATGTGCTGGCGGAAGCAGGGCTCCCCAATATCATGCGCTGGGTGCCCTTCACGATCGAGGAACAGACGCTCCGTAACCGGATTAAGAACAAGATGATCCGGCCGACGACGATTCCGCAGACGCTGGATGAGTTGCAGATCGAACATGCAATCGCCCGTGAGGCACTCCGGCTTGCCTTGATCCATCATAAATCCCTCGCAACGGCTCTCAAGGGCATACAACAAGAACGCACGATCTCGGATGTGTTCGAGCAGCAGCAGTCCGGCAAGACACTCATCGACATGCTCAAGTTGGATTTGATTGTCGGGAGCGGTGGGATTCTGTCCCATGCGCCGCGCCGCGTGCAATCGATGCTGATGATGGTGGATGCCTATGAACCGCTCGGGGTGACGAGGCTCTCGGTGGACAGTATCTTCATGATGCCGCATCTCGGTGTTCTTTCCACGATCGACGAGAAGGCAGCGACCGATGTCTTCGTCCGCGATTGCATGGTCTACCTGGGAACCTGTGTTGCGCCGATCGGGCAGGGAAAAGACGGGGACCGGTGCGCGGACTATGCCATCACTTTTGCCGATGGGCGAATCGACAAAGGGACTCTCGCATTCGGTGACTTGCGACTGGTTCCCTTAGCCGGCGGTCAGAAGGCTTCGATCGCAATTCAACCGGTGAAACAGGTGAGTCTCGGTGCAGGGGCGGGAGTTTCGATCACGCGAGAGGTGCAAGGTGGCGTAGTGGGACTCTTGCTCGATGGGCGCGGCCGCCCGTTGCAGCTGCCGACCGATCACAATGCCAGAGTGGCGACGCTCACGAAATGGTATCAAGCTGTGGATTTGTATCCAAAAGCGAGGTTGAGGTTGAGGCTGAGGTTAAGATTGATTGGAGGGCTCAATCATTACTCATCCTCAACCTCAACCTTTTGAATTATGGCTCATTCCTATACCCCAGGCCTCACCGTCACAGAGCAGGCAATGGTTCGCCGTCGGCGGATGTTGTCGCTGCCTGGCAACGTGCTGGTCACGATTGGGGAAGTGGTCCGCGCGAATCAATCGGTGGCTCGTGCGGAACTGCCTGGGAAGGTCTATCCGCTGAATCTCGCCAATCAGCTAGGCGTGGCGCCGGATGAGATCCACGATTATTTGATCAAGAAGGCCGGCGATTCAGTACAGAAGGATGAGATCTTGGCCGAGAATAAACCGCTCATCAAGTGGCTGAAGACGGAAGTCCGCTCACCTGTGACCGGCGTCGTGGAGTCCTTCTCTACGGTCACGGGGCAAGTGTTGTTGCGGGAGCCGCCGCGCGTGCTGGAGTTGCTGGCCTATGTCGACGGGCGCATTGTCGAGGTGATTCCGCAACAAGGCGTCGTGGTCGAAACGGATTGTAGTTTGGTGCAGGGCATCTTCGGCATCGGCGGTGAAACCTGGGGCGAGATTATGATCGCGGTGACCTCGCCGGACGAAGCGCTCACGCCTCGCCACCTGACCGTAGACATGAAAGGCAAAGTTGTCGTGGGCGGCTCCTTCGTCTCTTCGGACGCGCTGGCTCGCGCGAAGGAAGTAGGGGTTGCGGGCTTGGTGATCGGCGGCATTCACGATAAGGATTTGCGTGCGCTATTGGGCTATGACCTTGGTGTGGCCATCACGGGCACGGAACAGGTCGGCTTCACCCTGATTCTCACCGAAGGGTTCGGGTCCATCCCCATGGCGGGGAAAACCTTTATGCTTCTCTCGGCTCATGCAGGACAACTGGCTTCCATCTCAGGCGCCACGCAAATTCGCGCCGGTGTCATTCGTCCGGAGATCATCATTCCAAAAGGCGTAGCGGACGGTCATGGCGCGTCCATTGCCCCGCAGCGGGACGGCATCAGACTCGGCGACCAGGTTCGTATCATTCGAGACCCGTTGTTCGGCAAGATCGGTGAAGTGGCAAGTTTGCCCTCCGATCTCCAGAAGATTCCAACCGAGAGTGAGGTGCGCGTGTTGGAAGTCCGCTTTGGCGATGGCAGCAGGACCATGATACCACGTACGAATATTGAACTGATTGAAGGAGCGTAAGAAACGTGAGGGGTAAGGGGTTCGGGGTAAGGGGTAAGAGTAGCGTATTGGCGCAATACTTCTTTCTTGCTGCTTGTCTCCTCGGCCTGTCTCCCTCTGGCCTGTTGGCACAGACACCTCTCATGCCACCGCAGGATGTTCGGGTGTTCGATACACCGAGCGATGGCGGCGGCAGCTTGACTGTGATCTGGTCTCCTGCTTCCTACGATAGCGCTGCGGCCAAGTATCAGATCCTATTCAGCGAGGGAACGACGGCGCCAGATCCGGCTGCGATGAAAGTTGTGGCGGAGTTTCCCGCAAACCAGCGCTATGTCCGAGAGTCCAAGTGGCCTTGGTGGACGAAGCCGGGGACTGGAGAGCAGCACCAGTTTACGCTGAAGAGTGGGAAGGGAATCGAGCTGAAGAACGGGAATAGCTACAGCATTACCGTGGCTGCCGTGCTGAACGACGATCGTGTCATCGCTGCGCCGGTTCAGGCTATGCCGGAACCGAACTGGATCAACTGGAATCAGATGAATAATCTTCTGCTGGCGCTCCTGTTCGGCGGCATCGTGTTCTACGCCATCAGTACAGCCAGAAAACGGGAGATCTTCCTCCGGCGCATTCCTGGCCTCGATGCAGTGGATGAGGCCATTGGCCGCGCGACGGAGTTAGGTAAACCGATTCTGTATCTTACCGGCGCCCACGACATGAGCGATCCCTCCACCATTGCCGCGGCGGTCATTCTCGGGCGCGTGGCCAAACGCACGGCCGCCTATGGGACCGATCTGCTTGTGCCGCACCGCGATCCGATTACCATGGCCGTCTGCCAGGAAATTACGAAGCAGGCCTACTTGGAAGCCGGCAAGCCAGACCTCTACAAAGATGATTCGAATTTTTTCATTACGTCGGACCAATTCAGCTATACCGCGGCGGTGGATGGCATCATGCTGCGTAAGAAACCGGCGGCGAATTTCTTTATGGGATCGTACTTTGCCGAAGCACTGCTACTGACTGAGACCGGAGCGAGCACTGGCGCGATCCAAATTGCCGGGACTGATTCCGATCACCAGCTCCCGTTCTTCGTTACGACTTGCGACTATACCTTGATCGGAGAAGAGCTCTACGCCGCTAGCGCCTATCTCTCCAAAGAGCCGGTTCAGGTTGGTACGCTGCGCGGACAGGACATCGGCAAGGCCCTCATTCTTTGCGTGCTCGGCATCGGGACCGTACTGGCCACCCTCGGGGTGATGTTCGATGTGCAGTGGCCGAAATTATTTTTGGATCTGTTCAGGGACGTAAAATGAACTTTCTCCGACGACAAGTCCCGCTCCTGATCACGCTCATCACCGGCATCGTATTCGCGGCGCAATACTATGTGCCGCACCCGGCATCGGAGCAGATGCTGACCTCCGTCACCAAGTGGCTCCAGATCATCGGCGGGTTCGCGCTCGTGCTGGGTGTCAGCAGCCTGTTTCACGTCCACGCAATCAAGATCAGGCGAAAAGAAGCGGGATGGGGCTATAGTTTCATCCTCTATGTCGGCATGCTGGGTACCATTGCGGTCGGCTTCTGGTCGAACGGCAAGGAAGCCGTCGACGGCGTCATGACGGCCTTCGGGTGGATCTATAACTTTATGATGGTCCCGCTCCAGGGGACGATGTTCGCCATCCTCGCCTTCTTCATCGCATCAGCCGCCTATCGGTCGTTCCGCGCACGGAGCCGTGAGGCGGCGGTGCTGCTCATTGCCGCGGTGATCGTCATGATGGGCCGCGTCCCGCTCGGAGAATATCTGATCCCGATCAGCGGCGATCTATCTCAGTGGATCTTGAACGTGCTGAATGCGTCGGTGCGGCGTGCGATTCTCATTGGCGTCAGCCTCGGCACGGTCGCGCTCTCCATCAAGATCATCTTCGGTATGGAACGGTCGTATCTTGGGGGCGGTAAGGAGTGAAGGGTAAGGAGTGAGGGGTAAAGGGCAAGGGGTGAGGCGTTAGGGGCCAGGTGAGAAATGAAAAGAAATGAAATCCTCGCTTAATCTTATCCCTCACTCCTTACCCCTAACCCCTTACCAGGTGTTGTGGCTATGACATTTGCTGAACGCATGCTGAAGATCGACCGGCGGATCATTTTTCTGGTGATCGGTCTCTGTACGCTTATCCCTCTGCTCTACCCGGTCGGGTTGCCGATCAAGATTTCGCAAGAGGTCCGTGGGGTGTACGACCACATCGAGTCGCTCCCTGAAGGGTCCGTCTTTCTGCTCTCACTGGACTTCGATCCGGCGTCGAAACCTGAGCTACATCCCCAGTCGATTTCGTTGCTGCGCCATGCCTTCAGGAAGAACCTCCGCGTGATCGCGATGACGCTCTGGGTCTCCGGCACCGGCATGGCCGACCAGGTCGTCACGCAGGTCGCCCGCGAGATGGGCAAGGAGAGCGGAAAAGATTATGTATTCCTCGGCTGGAGCCCCGGCGGGACCGCCGTCATCATCAACATGGGGCAGGATCTCTATGGCGCCTTCCCAGCCGATTACAATGGCAAACCTACGAAAGGCCTGCCAGTCCTGCAAGGCGTTGCGAATCTGCGCGATGTGAACTATGCCGTCAGCCTGGGCGCGGGTAATCCCGGCGTGGAAGCCTGGTATGTGTTCGGGAAGGACAAATACAAGTTCGAACTCGGCGGCGGCTGCACGGGCGTCATGGCGCCGGGGCTCTATCCGTTGTTGCGGAGCGGACAGATCAATGGCCTGATCGGCGGCCTGCGGGGTGCGGCAGAATATGAAATTCTTATCGACCAGAAGGGCAAGGCCGTCGCCGGCATGGATGCTCAATCGGCTACGCATCTCGCGATCATTGTGCTGGTCATCATGTGTAACCTGTTCTATTTCTCATCGCGCAACAGAGCCCGACAGCAGGGCCAGGCGGGGGCATAACAAACGATGCCGATTGAATTGATCATCGGGGCGTGGGTGGCAACGGGGCTGACGCTCTTCATTTTCACATTTCTCTATCAGGACAACCCGCTTTTCAAGCTGGCGGAGAATCTCTACGTCGGCGTATCGGTCGGGTACACGATCATCAAGACCTACGACACCGTGGTCGTGCAGCTCATCTGGAAACCGATTGTCGAGAACGGGGAGTGGGCGCTGTTGATTCCGGTGGCCATCGGGTTGCTCATGCTCACGCGTTATGTCCCGAAAGCCGCCTGGATCTCGCGCTACGCATTTGCCTTCATTGTGGGCGTCGGATCAGGGCTCGCGATCCCACGAACCATCTCGTCCTTTATTTTGAAACAGATCGAGGATACGGTCCGCCCGCTATTGACGTTGGTGCCGGGAGAAGGCGTGACCTTTACTTGGAGCCTCCTGAATCCTTCCAGCAGCCTGAACACCATTATTATTTTGATTGGCGTCAGCTCCGTGCTGTTCTACTTCTTTTTCTCCGTCGAGCACAGGGGGCCAGGCAAGATTGTGGCCCGCACGGGCATCATGTTCCTGATGATTGCCTTCGGCGCGGCCTTTGGCTACACCGTCATGGCCCGCATGTCGCTCTTGATCGGACGATTGACCGATCTCATCGAGTTCACCGATCCCTCCTATGGCCGTCCGAGCCTCTGGCTCGCAGGTTTGACCATCCTCATGTTGGTGGTGATGGCTCGCCGGACCAGCAGCAAACAGCCGAAAGAAGAAGAGTAGGTCTTTCTGGTCTATCTAGTCTGTCTCGTGTGTTTGGTTGATCGAAACTAACCAGATCGACGAGATAGACCAGAAAGACCGAACAGACCAGATAGACCAACTCGGCAGTTGCAGCGAGCGCAATCCCCTCGTTACAATACACGCTCCATTAAGGAGCTGCATGACTACTCCACCCGGTACCACTAAAGATCCCAAGCAGTATCCCGCTCTTCGCAATCTGCAATTCTCGCCGATTAAAGAAGGTGAGGAGCAGTACATGGTCCTCTGGGATCCCACGGGGCTGAGTAAAGAAAAGCTCGTGCTGCCGCTCAACTATTTTTTCATCATTCAGCATTTCGACGGAGAGCACTCGCTGGCTGAAATAGCCGCGCTGTATCTCAAACGATTCGGTGAATTTCTCGTCCCCAGCAAGATGGATCAGCTGGTTTCCGACCTGAACGAAAAGCTGTTCTTGGAAGGTCCGCGTGCTGAGGACGCTCGCCGGTTGGCGCGGGAGGTGTATCGCCAGAGCCCGCTACGCCGCGCAGCCTTTGCCGGGCGGGGGTATGAAGCAGACGGAGCGAAACTGAAAAAACAAATCGATGGATTCTTTACGTCGAAAGAAGGGCCGGACTTCAAACCGTCAGAACATGCGGGGAAAAAGATCAAAGGCCTGGTCGCCCCGACCTACGACTTGAAACAGGCAGGACCGATCTATGCCTGGGCCTATAAAGAGCTGCAAGATGCGGAGCAGCCGGATCTGTTCGTCATCATCGGCACTGCCTCAGCCGGATTGGATTATGTGTTTGCCGTGACGGACAAGGATTTCGAGACGCCTCTCGGGATCGTGTCCGCCGACCAACCGATCCTGAGTCAGCTCAAGGCCAAGCTTCCGACCTTCTTTGAAGACGATCTCTGCCATCAAGCGGAGCAGGCTATAGAGTTTCAGCTCCCGTTTCTTCAGGACATTGTCGGGAGCAAGAAGCCGTTCACCATCGTACCGATCTTGAGCTCCTTCTCTGCGGCGAGCCTGGCAGATCCGACCGTTCGCCAATCGGTCGATCAGTTCTTGACCGGACTTCGAGAGGTTCTCACGCAATCGGGGAGGGCCTACTGCGTGATCGCGGCAGGAGAGCTGGCTCATCTGGGCATGCGCTACGGAGACAAGGCGCCTCCGACGGACTTCTCCTTTCATCGCTGTATGCAGTTTGACCTGGAAATGTTGAAACCGGTAGAGGAGCGGCAGCCGGAAGAATTCGCCAATTACATCAGGAAAGAACAGGACCAGCGCCGGATCTCCGGCTTCTCACCCATCTATTCCTTGCTGCGGTTAATCGAAGCGGAGAGCGGGCAGGTCTTACGTTACGACCGCGGGATTACGGATCAGTACAATTCAACGGTGACATATGCCAGCATGGCCTTCTTCTAGCTTCGGCTGCTGAAACAGACTCCCGGCTGCGTTCTCACCTCGAACAGGTCCTCAACGTACCCGAGATGGTACGCCTGCGGCCTGTTCTTCGGCTGCGGCCTTGCTGGATAGTCTGTTTGAGCAGCCTGCATTGGGCATATGTAAATGGATTATGTGCAGGGAAGCAGGTTGACAAGTCGGCAACTGGCGAGGACAATCGCAATTGAAACCAGAACAGAAAGAACAGAACATTCATGCTGGTTGAGTCGTTCGAATCTCAAATCAGTGGCTAACATGATGACCAAGGTATATTGCAAACAGAAGTATATGGAGTACAAAGATGGCCACCAAGGTATTCCATTAAGAGACGATTTCTTGAGGTTTGCCAAGATTTCAAAAGGCCAACTAGGTATTTTGTATGGCAGGGATGCATCTACTAAATTGCAAAATGACTGCGGAGACCAAGCAAATAAATGGAGTCGCGAAAGAACTCCAAGAGAAAGGATAATGAGGCAATATGGCGACTTAGCATTGGAACTGAAAGAGCTGCCTAACTCCTCAGACTAGATACATCGGAGGTTGACGCCTTCAATAACGGGACTGAACAAACAGCCCCACTACATCAAATGGTCTGAGTTCCCATCGAAATTTCAGGAATGGGTCAAAGAAGAAAATATTACCGGCTATGACAAGGTATTGGGTTACATAAACGAATCGGCTGTTGGGTCAAAGACGAAGACTGAAAGGAAAGATGCTGAGTTTGAGAGAGTCTTGCGAGATATTCGTTTGTGGTCTCCAGGGCGGAGAAGAAATAGCGAAGGGGAATACAAGATAGAGCTAAGGGCGCATTTGAAGTCTCTCGGATATCGGCTGGATGAAGAGTTTGGGGAGAGTAACGTTGATTTGCTCGTGAATGGGAAACACTCGATAGAAACGAAAAATGATCCGCAATTAAGTGAGTATGACCGGCTGTTTGGTCAACTTGCTAGGCATCTTCAACATCAACGGAATGTGATTGCCCTTATATTTGATGCTCCAAGCGAGGACAAATTTTGCAATTTTGTCTCGTTGGTCGACAAATATCTCAACAAGGAAGAAAGCTTCGTAGAGGTTATCAAGAAGTAGACTCGCTATCGTTCACTCACCTCTGTACATAATATACCATTGATTTCATTGCGGGAGATGGCTGTGTCAGCGCGGTTAATCATCACGATGGACGACGATTTGTATGTGAGGCTTAAGAAGCAGGTACCATCCCAGAATCTCAGCGCCTATATCACAGAGGCCGTCCGCGCCAAGCTTCAACCGGATGCCAAATTGTTGAATGCCGCCTACCAAGCCGCTAGCAAGGAGAAATGGAGAAAAAGCTTGAACAGGGACTGGAGGCACATTGATTGAGACTCTCAGTCAGGATGAGCTCGCAGCGGTCGAGGAAGCGGTTCGCATTACTCTTGGTTTGTGGCCCTAGTTTAGGTCCTTCCGATCTCGTGCCATACGCCATAAGCTATTAGCCATCAGCTCTCTACTCTTTCACCGTCATCGTGATCGTGATTGGCTTCAGGGGATTGTCGAATTCGTCGCGCGGCGAGGCGACGATCTTGTCTACGATGTCCATGCCCCGAACGACCTCGCCGAAGACGGTGTAGGTTCGGTCCAGCCCAGCCCGCTGTTGTCATCGACACAGATATAGAACTGCGAGCCATTCACGCGGCGCCTCGGCCATGGAGACGGCGCCTTGGCTCCAAGAGTGCAAGATCTTTCTTGAGAAGTTGATTCACTAGATCCCCTACCGGTTTGCCTTTCGTCTTTGCGATGCGTTCCAGCCGTTTACGCATTGCGCTGTCGAGGTAGATCGGCAAGCGCAGCTCAGCACCTTTTCGATAAAATTTTCCGCGAACCGCATTGGAAAAATCGTACTCCCGCTTCATGTTATTCCCTCCGATACGATTTCACTTCATTCTTCGTGGCTTTGCGCGCGGATATCAGCCTAATGATGGCGCTATTTTCGCCGGTTTCCTGAAACGTATGGCAGGCGACTAAGATGGTTCCTGTTTGGTCCAGTCCCATGGTAATCCAGCGTTCCTCTTGATCGCTGTGCTGCTCATCAAATTTTGAAAGGGCGTCCGCATCATGGAAGACTGTTGCCGCACGGTCGAAGGCAATTCCGTGCATGCGGTAATTCTGTCTGGCCTTCGTTGGATCCCACTCGAAGTGATACTGAAACGGCTTAGCCACAATCTATTATTCCAGAATGAACGTCGGGTGCCAAGCAAGAATGGATGGTTTCTCATTGGATTGCAAAATGACTGGACTACTCCTTCACCGTCATCTTTATCGTAATCGGCTTCAGAGGATTATCGAACTCGTCGCGAGGGGAGGCGACAATCTTGTCTACGATGTCCATGCCCCGAACGACCTCGCCGAAGACGGTGTAGGTTCGGTCCAGCCCGCTGTTGTCATCGACACAGATATAGAACTGCGAGCCGTTATCGTTGGGGTCGCGTGTGCTGTTGCTCTCTCGTGGGACCTTTGCCATGCCGATCGCGCCACGTTTATGCGGCCGATCGCTGGTTTCAGGATTCAGCCAGTAGCCGGGACTGCCTGACCCGTGCATGGCACGGTCAGCAGTCTTGCTCAGCGGATCGCCGCCCTGGATGATGAATCCTGGAACGACACGGTGGAAAGTGGTCCCATCATAGAATCCAATTTTGGCGAGCTTGAGAAAGTTCTCAACGTGACGTGGAGCGTCGTCCGGGTAGAACCGAATCTTGATCTCGCCGAGCGGCGTTGTAATGGTAACGCGCGGATCTATTTTTTGAAATTGCATAGTCATGCCATCAAACTAGCAAGGACGCAGCCTGGGAGGCAAGGCCTCCAAAGGAGTTCTGAGTTGAGAGTTCTGAGTTGGCGGAAGTTTTCACCGCGACTCTCAATCGCACAAACTCAGAACTCAGCACTCAAAACTCAGAACTTGTCCTGCCGCAGTCCCTTGCCCGGATCGATTTTGAGCCACAGTATCCCGCCCAGGATGGCTACGGCTGCGGCCACACCTAACGAGACAGGCCAGCCCCAGTGATTAGCCAGCCATGGGGTCAGGGTCGGTGAGATGGTCCCGCCGATATTGGCGCCGGTATTCATGAGCCCTGACAACGTACCTGCATGGGCTTTGGACAAATCGGTTGTGGAGGCCCAGTAGGCTCCGACTGCAAAATAGAGCCAGCCTGCACCGAACGACAGGCTGGTGATCGCCAGAAAGGGAGAATCGACGACGCCACCCAGTGCAATCATGCACCCAGCCAGCACCATGCCGGTCATGCCGGCTACAGTCCGTCCGGTGGTGAGACCGTAGCGAATTGCGAGCCGATCGGTCACCCAGCCGCCCAGAGGGCAAAAGACCAACATGGCTACAAAGGGGGCGGAGGCATAGAATCCGCCGCGGAGCACATCGAATCCACGGACATTCACGAGATACAAGTAGAACCAGGAGAGATAGACGTAGGCGACATAGCCGAGGCAACTGTAGCTGATCACCAGCCACCAGATAGTGGGGGTTCGACTGAACGTTCGCCAGGGCACGGCGGTGGTGGTGGTTGGCTCGCGCGTGAGGAGGGCCTGTTCACCGGCATTCACCCAGGGATGCTCGTGCGGGCGGTTGCGCGACAGGAGCCACCAGAGGATCGCCATTCCGATTCCGAGCAGGCTCGCGAGATAAAACACGGTTGGCCATCCCCAGTTCACCATCACCCATGCGGCAATGGGCGGGGTCATGGCGGAACCTAATCCGATGCCTCCGATTGCGATCCCGATGCCGAGGCCTCGCCGATCAGCCGGGAGCCAGTTGGTGACGGCGCGATTGAAGGCAGGCAGCGCGACGGCTTCTCCCACACCCAGGGAAAATCGCACGAGCATCAGCGCCACGACGACCCCGAAGAGGCTTGCGAGGGACGTGGCTGCCACCATGGCGGTGAAGGCCGTACAGATCGACCACCAGAGGAGCGCGATGGTCAGCACCACTCGGACTCCCCAGCGATCGGCCAGCCAGCCACCGGGAATCTGAAATAGGGCGTAGCCGATGACGAAGGCCGAGAAGACCCAACCCATCTCTTGATCGGTCATCCCGTAGGCCGGCATCATTTGCCGCGCGGTCACGGAGATATTGACGCGGTCGATATAGGTGACGACGCTGATGAGAAACAGCAGGGCGAGGATGAGCCAGCGGATTCGTGAGGGGCGAGAAGTCAGTGTCTTCACAAGGTTGAGTCGTGTGGTCTGTCAATCGGGATAACGGTGCCGGATTATACAGACTCCGGGCGTGGGTCACTACTGGCAGAATAGGGAGGGAGGCCTGATTGGTCTCCTGTGCTCGCGCAACGCGCCCGGGTTCGTCTGTCTGGATGGCTGGTCTTTCTTGCCTGTCTAATTCTTCTGAATGAATTTCCAGTCCGATCAACCAAACACACCAGATAGACGAGATAGACCAAATGAACAAGCATCCGTTGGACGCGCGCAGTGGAAGATCAATCAGCCCCCATCCCTGAGGACTTATCGAGAGAACTTGGATGGACCCCATTGGGAGTGATGCGCGCGGTCATTCAGGAAATGCAGCGCAGCATCCGTGTCGTGCTTGGTGTAGAGCGCAACATTGAGGCTGGTTTGTGACGGCACTAGGCGAAAGAGTTCGCGCTCGCTGGGGTTATCTTTGATCATGGGGATGGAGGGGTGCATCACCATAATATAGGGTGGACATCAGAAGCGATTGTGCCGGACGAATAGATGGAAGGTTGAAAGTTGTAATATTTATGAATATCAGTTAGTTAAGATATAAGGCTCATGTGATTGTCGATTAACCAATGATGTTTAACGGGGCTACGGTTGGGGAGAAATTCCAGAAGGGAATGGAAAGATTCTAGAAAATCAAAAGAGCGGGTCCTGTCGCTGACCAGCCCAGCCGGCTTCGCACCCCGCCCGGTGTAGGGACCCCGCTGCAGGCGGCTGGGCGCCCAGGTCAACGCCACCCGCTGGGGAAATCGTTTCGCCCTAGGGAGAGGGGAGAAACGAGCGAGCTTGTGGACTGAGAAAAAGTGTCAGGAATCATTTGCTCAGAACAATCACCTCAGCCAGCGGGCTTTCTGTGGAAAATCAGGAGCTGATGGCTTACTGGGAACGACGGTCTGAGGTATCTGGAATGGAGGGTTGTCTAGCTGAAGGGGAGGACCGAGGTTCATCGATGGACTTGGGGCCGGCTGCACAGTGACGCGTCGCTCGCCACCCGGTGGATCGAGAACGGATTCAACGTTTCCCTCGTGATCCTTGTACACTTGTGCCCCGCCCTCAGAACCTAGCGCTTGCTTTAAACGTTCGTTAAAACCCGGCACTTGAAGTGGTTGCTCTCCAGCGGCGAGCAGCATACTTGGCCATGCCGCGCCGACGATGGAGAGAAAGACGACTATCCTATACATACTCACATTCTACTGCGGATTCGCGTCTGGTTGCATTTACATTTCACGTCTCATGCGAGGAAGTGCGCCCTAGTTCGATACGATGCGTATGTTGGTTGGCGCGCGCATAAGAAAGGGGACTGGCTACTTATTCGGAAAACCTCAGTCCCGCCAGCTGCCCGCCGCGTGTGAACTTGCTTCTAGCATTTCGCCGCTCGCCTCTCAGAACTTTTCATGGTTCACGTAGAGACCTTGAGTTGTGCTACGCCTAGTTGCGGTGCATGTCTGGTTTTGAGCCAGTAGGCGGGATAAGATGTTTGCCACGATGGACGTGTGATCTTCTGATCACAATGGAGGGCAGCTATGGTCGATCGAGGCATTCGAAAGTCTACGCGCTGCCTCAGGTTTTTTCTGGGCATTGTGGTGGCCTTCTCAGGGAGCCTGTTCTTTCTCATGGATGCTGCGTGTCTGGCTCAGGCAGGTGAGTCGGTGCAGGGAGAGTCTGCTGGCCAGAGCATGGATATGGATCAGCATGATCACGGGGAGGGGACTATTGACATGATGGTTCCCCATCAGAAACATATCGGACCCCACATGAAATGGACGGAGTTGCGAACGGCGAATCCAGACGACGCCGAGCGCGCCGATCAGATCGTTCAGACTCTGCGACAGGCCCTTGCCAAGTACAAGGATTATCGAGTGGCCATGGACGACGGCTATGCTCCGCTTCATCCAGAGCGAACGCCCAAGCATTATCATTTCGCCAATAAACAGCGTCGATTTCTGGCCAAGGTTCGCTTTGATCCGGCTGAACCGACCGCGCTGTTATATAAGAAGGCCGGGGATGGTTATGAACTTGAGGGAGCGATGTATACCGCGCCGAGAGACATGAGCGAGGACGAGTTGAACGAGCGCATTCCGTTGAGCGTCACGCAGTGGCATGCCCACGTCAATATCTGCTTCCAGCCGGACGGCAGTAGACGCCGCATGACCCGGAAGCAACTCGGGTTCAAGGGGACGATTGCCACGGAATCAGAGTGTCAGCAGGCCGGTGGTCGATTCGTTCCGCAAGCAGGTGGATGGATGATTCATGTCTATCCTTTCGAAGCGACTCCCGTAAAGATCTGGACCCACTAAGTGACGAAGGAGGAAAGAGCTGTCGAGAACTATTCTTGACTTAACACCGCCTCAGCCCGCCAGCCGTATGCCGATTCGCATTGCATTGTTCGTCTCGGGACTGAAGCTATCAGGAACCAGCGGTTAGCTATGAAGCGTCTTTGATCGATTCTTGTCTCTCAGTGGAAAAATGGGTGAGCGATGCGGCGGTTTCTTTTTGCAGTCTTCTTGGTTGTGGCCTGTGCGACAGTCGCGGCAGCGGATGCCATTGAGGATGCGGAATCAACGTATAATCGTGGCGACTATACAAAGGCGGCGTGGCTCTTACGTCCCCTCGCTGACCAGGGCAACGCCAGAGCGCAGTTCAAATTGGGTGTGATGTATGAGAGGGGGCAGGGCGTTCCTCAGTTCGATACGGAAGCCGTGCAGTGGTATCGGAAGGCGGCAGAACAGGGACACGCGTCGGCGCAGTTCAATCTGGGTATGCTGTATTTCAATGGGCAGGGTGTTCCGCAGAACGCTCAGGAAGCCGAGAAATGGTTTCGGCTTGCGGCGAAGCAGGGAGACGCCTCAGTGCAGTTCAATCTGGGTGCGATGTATGCCAAGGGACAGGGTGTCCCGCAAGACGTTCGAGAAGCCGTCTATTGGTACCGCAAAGCGGCGGAACAGGGCTACGCATCGGCGCAGTTCAATTTGGGACTGATGTATGGCAAGGGACAGGGCATCCCACAGGACGCTCAGGAAGCCGCAAAGTGGTACCGTCTGGCGGCTGACCAGGGACATCCACATGCACAAAGCAATCTGGGCGTCATGTATTACGCGGGGCATGCTGTGCCGCAGAACGATCGGGAAGCGTTCAAGTGGATTCGTCGGGCGGCCGAGCAGGGGCAAGCCAATGCACAGAGCAATCTAGGTTTGATGTATGCCAAGGGGCGGGGTGTCCCACAGGACGTCGCTCGCGCGTATATGTGGTACAGCGTTGCCTCTGAGGCGTTGGGCGGCGTTGATGGAAGGGAAGCGGAGAAGAATCGAGACCTTGCGGCCTCACAGATGACGGCCGCGCAGATTGTGAAGGCGCAGGAGATGACGCGGCGCTGTCAGCAGTCGAAGTTTAAGGTATGCGATTAAACCGGAGGTGGGATGCGCCATGCCGAGAGGGCAATTCTTATGACCATGAGTGCCACAATGACTGACCAAGCTGTTCGATATTCAGCGCGCTGTCGCAGATTTGTTCTGGGCTGAGAGAAGAAAAAGGTGTCAGGAGTCATTCCGGTCTGAACAGTCGCCGCAGCCCAGCCAGCCGCCCACCGCGTCCGCCCTCGTCTCTCTCTGAAAGTCCGTCCGTTTCACGTCGCACGTTTTACGTTTCACGAGAAGAAGGAGACGTCGTTTGTGATAGTCTCTCCAATCGATGACGCCCCGCTCCCACCATACCGGCCTGGCCGTGATTGCGGTGTTCAAGGTGGTGAAGGGTCTGCTGTTGCTTCTCCTCGGATTGGGTCTCCTCAAGTTGGTGCATGCCGAGATTGCCACGCTGTTCTCGCTTCTGATCGAAGCGCTGTATTTGAATGCCGACTCGCGCCTCATTCACGAACTCGTTCTCAAGGTGGATGCGCTGCAACCGCATACGGTGCTGCTGGCGGGGCTCGTCAGTTTGGGCTATGCGGGAATGTTGTTGGTGGAGGGGGTTGGGTTATGGCTGGAGCTCACTTGGGCTGCGTATTTGACGGTGGTATCAACGAGTCTGCTGCTTCCGTTCGAACTCTACGAGGTCTTTGAACAGGTGTCGATCCTTCGGGTCGGCCTGCTGCTGTTGAATCTGGTCATTGTGTTCTACCTCATCAGCCAATTGAGGCGCCATACCTTGCGGGCAGGGACGTCTCTCCAGAAAGATAGCTCGGTCGCCTGATTGAAACAGGGAATTGCTAGACCTTAAAGCTCAGCCACGCCAGCTGCCCACTGCGTTCGCACCTCATCGTTCCTGAAACGTCGTTCATATTTCGTACGAAGCTAAAAGAGCCTAGGGCGTATAACAGAGCAAATGAGTCCAGAACCGTTTTTCAATCAACGGGGGGCGTGAGGGTTGCACATGGGGAGACCGTTGCGTCCCACAGGGGAAGAAAGTTGTGTTAGGATCTGAATGTGCACAGCAATCAATTCGCTCAGAATGGCTCCCTGAGCCAATTCATGGAAGCTTCGATGGTTGCAGGGAGCGGTTAGCTTGACTGGCAAAGTCTGACAGGGGCTCCAGTTAGATTTGAAAATTGGTTAGGTGATAATCGAGCCAGAAAGAGGTGTCGTTACTAAAAACATAGCAGGTCGTTGTTCTTCTCAACTGTGGAGGGCGAGGAAAGATGTCCATGACGGAATTTACCATTGCCCATATCTCTGATCTGCATTTTTCAGAAGGAACTGACCAGAGGAATCCATCCCATCGTCATTCTATTGAGTATCTTATCGGGTTAGAGAAACGACTCCCTCCTAGTAGCGAACTGGATCTGCTTGTGGTCTCAGGTGATATCAGCGAGTCTGGCGACAGGCAAAGTCTGGTTACTGCAAGCGGATATATTTTTTCGACCATTCCTATCGGTCACGGAGAATTCACCGGGCTCAAGTTTCCTGTTTCCAAAACAGGCATTGTTCCAGGAAATCACGATGCATGGAATGCAGGCCGCTCAGGGTCTTTGCTGGAAAGACGACAGAAGTCGCTCGACAATTATAATTTTGCCTTTCCCAACCATCAGGTACTCGAGAGCCATGGGTCGCGTTACCAATGGTTGGAGAAAAATGGGGCAGGAATTTATCTCGCGTATGTCGACTCATGTTTTTGGGGAGACAGCGAGAATCATAGTGGAGCCAGCTTCCGGTATGACCAGGCCGTTGCAAAGGGGAAACTCACGATTAAGCAAACTGAACAATTGCTCAGTTGGTATGACTTAGGGATACGGGGGAAGTTAATCAATCCGTCTGGCGTGAGTATAGATAAGGACATGTTTGCGAATGCACTGAAGATATTGGTTATGCATCACTACCTATTTGAGCCTCCGGAGCAATCGAGTGACTACTTTATGCGCATCCAAGATCGGGATGTCGTATTTCGAAACTTGGCTCTTGGCGATTTCGACGTACTGCTGTGTGGGCACAAGCATGTGACGGCATTCGACGTGCACTCCTATGGAACAGGGGTTGATGAACGGGCACGCCGGAGACATCTCATTAATCATTTCCGACGCCTCGTTGGCCTTAAATCACTTCCGATTCAGGTCGTAGATAAGGAGGGGAATCATATATCCAAGGCGTTTACCTTCATGGCCAATCTCCTTGCAACGCTGGCGCGGCAGCGTAACGTTGGTATCGATACAGTCGCTTTGGCTGAACAAGTCGTGAACGAATTGATCCAAGGTCTCGATGACCCAACCGGCCTAGAGAAAATGGTCATGGAAGCGATTGAGAAGAATGGTGCGATCGGTGAGGACGATTTTGAAGCAGGGGAGTGGAGGGAAATAGTGGGAAGAGTAGCTAATTCCTTGTCAGCTGCCCAGAGACAGAAATTTAGGCAGTCTGCCAGCCGAATCATGAATATGTCTAAGTCGCTTCATGCACGCCCGTTCCTTCAAGTCATGTGTGGATCATCAGCCAAAGCTTCAGGGGCTTTTTCTCAAGAGAGAGCCTTCAACATCTATCGAATCGTCAACGACTCGAATCACTGGTTGTTTCAGTGCGACCGATATGTGTGGGATTCACAGCATCATCAATATCCTCAAGAACCCCTGAGACTGTATCATTCCTTTTGAATGAACAAAGCAACGGATGGCAAGAGGGTTCAGTCATATGCTTTTGCTAAGGACTCAGTCCCGCCAACTCCCCACCGCGTCCAGTCCTCGCCGTTTGTGAAGCCTGAGACGGCGCATGAATTGATTCATTGTCCGAGGAATTGACGATGTATTCATTGCCCAGGCTTGTCGTAGCGACGGATCTGCGATTGCGGCAGTTGTGCCACGAGTGATGAGGGCTAGCTCTTTGCGGCGGTCAGGTCATTGACGAAGTTTCGGAAGGTTTCGTTTTTCATGAGGCGCTGAAAGGACGAGTCCTGGCGTGGGTCGGGCATCCCTTTTTCACCAGGACGCTGATTCTTGCGATAGCGAAACGCTGTCCCGAGCGACTGCATCGCATGTTCGAGGTCGTTCATTTCCGCAAACGTGCAGGCGAGATGGTAGTGGAACATCGGGTAGGTAGGGTCGGCCTGTATGCCCTGTTCAAACGTGGATCTCGCTTCCTTGAGATGACCGGTCATTCCATAGGCCATGCCTAGATTGTCGATCAAGGCGCGCCAAAGATTCCGGTCGAGTTGCGGCTCTACTTTTTCAAGCTCGAATGCTTTCTGATAGGGTTGAATGGCTTGGGCGTAGCTGTTCTGCCGGTAGAGTGCGTGTCCTATATCGAGTAATTCCCTGCTGCTCGGCGGTGCTGGCGGTTGGACCTGGGGCTTGATCTGTGGCGGTGGCTGGGTCTTGGTCTGTCTCTGTTTGACCTCTGAGGGGCCCGACTGTAAGCGAACGGAATTGAGAATCGACTGAAAGAACGGTGCGTCGGCCGCGGTGTATTGAATCTTGGAAAGATGGATATCGGCGTAGACGTCTTGTTGTGCGAGGCAGGCATACACATTCTTTTGATCGACAGGGACTCCCTCGAACTTATGAAGAATATACTCAAGGGTGGGCAGCTTGCCTGCGGTGTTGAGTGTGACGTCCTGACCTCGGGTGGCCAAGGGGCCTTTCTGTATCAGTGTAAGCTGCTCTATGCAGCCTTGTGCTGAGGCCTGGGTTGGGACTATCTCGAGGGTGACTGACACGGTGAGTCCTGTTTTCGGGTGTGAGGCCATGAGATAGCGGCGGCCGTCCGGTTTGACCTGATCGATGTCTTTCTTGAAGCCGGCTAAATCGATCGAAAGTCCCAAGCCTTTCTCAGGCCACGTCAGAAATGTCGGAGACTCGTTCTCTTCTGCACCGGCCAGTGAGATGCCCGCAGGCTCTGACGGTATGAAGAACCAGAGGTTCAATGTGCAAACCACGAGCGCCACGATGAAGTTGGGGCGCTTTCTATCGCATACCATATGTCCTCGTCTCTTGACACGATGTCACTTTGCACTGCCAGTGTAGGATATGACCTGGTTCCTCGAAAGAGAATTACTTTTTTCAGATCTCACGTTTCACATTTTTCGAGAGGACAATCTGGCCAGCTTCTACCTCTTAAGAGGGGGCGGCAGTTCTGAATAACAAGGTTGACAGTCTTGAAGACTGCAAGTAGCCTTGTCTAGGAAATTTACTTGGCAGAGGGTCGGAATGGATATACAGGAAGAGATTATCCAGTACGCGAAAGCGTTGCCGCATGAAACGCGGCTATCCATTCTCATGGCGTTCCCAGAAGCGAAATTGCACAAGCATGTGAAGGCATTGTTTGAGCGTATGGAGCCAAGTTACAGAACGGCGATCACTTACGTTGAGAATGGAAATGGCAAAGACTTAGTGATTGTTAAAAGGGATAGCCTCGGCATCGATGTCACGGCGGTTGTTGTCAAATGCTGGCCTATTACAGAGATAACGGCAGGCGCAGTCGATCAGCTCAAAAAAGAGGTCGCGGATATTTTGAAAGCCGGAGCGAGTAAAAAGTTTCAAGAAGTCGAGAGCCTGGTCGATCATGCGCTGGAACATCCCGCTGAAGTAGAAACGATTTTCCAGGATCTTCCCGTGAATAAAATCATGGTGATCGTTGCGGGAGAGTTCAGCCGTCAGGCGACGAAACAACTCGTCGCGGACGTTCCGATAAACCTGGAGGATGTGCGCGATATCGACTGGCTCATAGGCAAGTGTACCGAGCACTATCCCCAAGTGTTCTTTGAACAGGAAGTCATCGAATCCCTGCACGTTCACATTGCTCGGCTGGAAGCGAAGCATTGGCTGGGGGGCAAGAAAAGGAATCTGTCGGACTACTACGTTGAGATTCTTGTGGCTAAAACAGGTGTGCGAGAAAGAGCCAAGGCGCGGGAGGTGTCGGTGGACAAACCTTCCCACCTCGCGAAGCTTAAAGAGATCATTGAGGAGGATCGCAGGGTGCTTCTCGTCGGTGATCCCAGCAGCGGGAAGTCCGGGGCTTTGGTAAGACTGGCCATCCAGATGTTCCGTGATGCGTTGATGGATGTGATACGTGGGAGAGAGAATAAGCAACCGTTTGAACTGCCGATCTTAGTTCACGCCAGACAAATCTTAGAGATGGGTGGCACCGGGGCTCTGTTGGGAACATTGGTTGTTTCTCCCGAACTCGAAAGCCGGATGGCCATTACCATGCTGATGGTGGATGCCCTCGACGAGGTGCCTGCATCGAAACGGCAACAGGCATTGGACAAAGCCGCACAGTTTGCAGACGAGCTCAATATCAGTCTTTTGGTCACCAGCAGGAAGATAGAGATGTTGAAGACTCCTCCTGCTGGATTTACAAAGTACGAATTAATGCCTTTTGAAGTCAGTCAGGCACTGAAACTATTTGCGAAGCTGGTGGAAGGCAATAAGGATAAGCTGAAAGTTCTCAAGTCGGGATTGGAGAAGATTCAATTCAAGATGCCGATGGTGCCCCTGTCTCTCATATTGCTCTTTGAATTGGTTGAAGAGAGAAGAGAGATTCCCGAATCTGTGAACGAACTCTACGACCGCTTCGCCGCTATGGCGTTTGATCGTTGGGATAAAGACAAGGGGATCGAGGTGACGTTCGAACTATCGACTGAAGAAGCGCTTCTTGGCCGTCTTGGCACATATCGAATTGCCTTCAAAAGGAAGGATTGATCGGCGCACACCGTTAACCCATATGTGTTATTCCTCAACGAGATGCGTTTCACCCCTCGCAGGCTAAGGTTCCCCCTCCTAATGTAGGATACCGCTCCAGTGCCCGCCTCGGTACAATCCGATGTCATGGAGGCTGCCATGGCGTCCCTTCCTTATGCTCGAACCTATCATCGGTTCCCGCTTTTCTATCCTGTCATCTACGGTGGTGCGCCATTTGTCGGCGAAGGTGTGCTGACTAATCTGTCGCTGATGGGGTGCTCTATCTTGTGCGATCGAGAGGTTCTCTGCGGCAGCGAGGTGCGCGTGAGTGTGCTGCTCCCCGAGCAGACACAGGCGTTGTCCATTGAACTCGGCACGGTCAAGTGGGTACGGGGCCATCATTTTGGGGTGGAGTTTCTTCGCTTGCCATTGGAGGCGCGGCAACGTCTCAATAGCAAGCTGCGGGTTGAACTCATCGAATTGCTGAAGGCCCGTGCAGGCAGAAGCCAATCGCTGGAATTGCTCAATTCTGGCAGCTAAACGTCCGGTTCTCGTCTCTTGCCGCCGTCGTCATCAGCCTTATTATATTTTCCCGCTATATTTCTTGAGGCACTGGATGATAGGTACAACGCGCTTTGCGCGCCGCCCCGAAAGGGATGGCTGGATACCATTGGGCCTTTGCAGTAGACTTGCCTCTCATTAGATGCTTCGACAGTAATCTCCGGCACCAAACACGTATCCATGTTCGAGGTCATTCTCTATCAGCCTGAAATTCCGCCGAACACCGGCAACATCATACGGCTCTGCGCCAATACCGGCGTGAGGTTGCATCTTGTGAAACCTCTGGGCTTTACGCTGGAGGATAAGCAACTACTGCGAGCGGGACTGGACTATCACGAATTTACCACGATCACGGTCCACGAAAGTTGGGCTGAGTGCGCGGCCCTCGTGAAAGATCGCCGCCTGTTTGCGGTATCCACCAAAGGCACTCAACAATACAATTTGGTCGACTACGCCGCCGGCGATGTTTTTGTCTTTGGCCCGGAAACCCGCGGGTTGCCGGCTGAGATTCTGGGAGCGGTTGCCGTGCAGCAGCGAATCCGTGTCCCCATGGTCCCTGGAAACCGGAGCCTCAATCTGTCCAACGCAGTGGCAGTGGTGATCTACGAAGCCTGGCGGCAGGTCGGATTTGGAGCGGGGGCGTAAGGGAGTGAAGAGCAAGAGCCGATGGCATATGGCGTATAGCCTATGCCATGAAACAGAAATGCAGAGGATTCTCTTTGCTTGCGCTATACGCCATTTGCCATTAGCTCTTAGAGGTCATCCTCTTTAATGCAGCGGCCGAACCCCTGCTGCTCGGCGAAGTAATAGGCATAGTGCATGGCTGCCAGGTTGGCGATGCGTTCTTCCGCATCGTCGCGCGTGTCCGCGTAGATGATCTGGATGCCGTATCTGGCTGTAAGGGCGTCCAGGAAATCCATCAGCCCGATCTTGTGGTATTGGTTGAGCCGTCCTCCGGCTTTCCGATGCTGGAGTATGCCTTCGATGACCAGGAAGCGAGAGGGGAAGGCGAGGACCTGTTCGAGTTCACGGAGAAACGGCGGGCGATTGAATGAGGGATTGGAAAAGACGGTGTAGAGCTCTTCGATGCCCATGCGCTTGACGCATAACAGCTCGGGGATTTCAGCAATGGCATAACCGCTGACGGGCAAGGTTTCCCGCATCGTCCCGGCGATGCGGATGAATCCGTGAAAATCGTAGGGTTGGTACTCGCGGGGGTCGATGTAGAGATGAATGGCCGGCACCATGAGTTTGGGCTGGCCTTGCTGAGCGAGCAACATGATGAGCGATTGGGGCCCACGCGGGTCCTGTCTGGACCGAGTGGTCTGTTGAGGGCGTGGGGGTGTGGAGGCGTAGGATCCAGAAGAGGGGCTTGCCTCAGGCGTGGGGCGTGCGGATGGCTTGTGAGAGGCCGAGGGTTGATTTTTAGCATCGTAGCTTGCGCGTGCGATGGGGTTGCTGAGAGTTTGATAGGCCTGGTTGAGCAGTTGTGTTCGGGCTTCCGCCTTCCGGTGCAAGGTTGGCGCATGGCCAAAGCGATCCGGATGCCAGACCTGGATTTGTTCAAGCCAGGCCTTTTTGATGTCAGCCTCCGTCGCAGCGGGTAAGAGTTCAAGCAGCGTATAGAAATTGATTGTTCGTTCCTCTCGCATCGATTTCTCCTTCTAGCAGGCTGCGGGAAAACTCAGTTTGTGTTCAAATCCCACTGTGATCTTGGGAATGGTGTCGGCGCAAGAACGGCTTGCAGGATGCTCAAAATGTCCGTCCAGCGCGGCCGCAGCGAGCGAAGAGGCGAGGCGTACGCTTCGGTACGTTGAGTCTCTGAGCGATGCGAGAACAAAGCTGGCGGACTTTTTCAGCATCCTGCCAGAGAAGTGTAACGGAGTCTTAGGCTAAGGGCCAGTGGCTCATGCGGTTCCGGGTAGATGGGCTAGATACGCGGGGAGTTTTTGCAGTACACTCGCGTGAGCTTCCAATACCTGCAGCGTACACACTGATTCTACGGACCAGAACCTTCAACGCACCATAATACATAACCAGAAAGCGCGCGTGGCTTCGAGTGGCCGGCACTCAACAGGATGCCGCTTTCGGAAAGATCGGTCACAGACACAGATGGTTTCTCCAATGACCCAGCCAGTTTCAGACTCGGCAGAGTTGAAGATTATTCCCCTCATTGCCAAGGAGCTCGGCGTGGGACCCAATCAGGTCGCCGCGGCGGTCGCCCTGCTGGATGAAGGTTCGACCGTGCCGTTTATCGCACGCTATAGGAAGGAGGCCACCGGCAACTTGGACGATACGCACTTACGCACGCTGGAAGAGCGCCTGCTGTACCTGCGGGAATTGGAATTACGCCGCGCGGCAATTCTGGCGTCGATCGAGGAGCAGGGGAAACTCACCGACGTGCTCCGCGGCACCATCGAGGCCGCCGCGACCAAGCAAATGCTGGAAGACCTCTACTTGCCCTACAAGCCTAAGCGCCGCACGCGAGCGCAGATTGCGCGCGAAGCAGGATTGGAACCGCTTGCCGATGCCCTATTCGCCGATCCGACGCTCGATCCCGAGCAGGAAGCCGTGAAGTATCTGAATGTGAAGCCTGCCACTGAGGGTGTCGAGGCCATCAATGTGCCGGATGCCAAATCTGCGCTCGAGGGTGCGCGAGACATTTTGGTCGAACGGTTTGCCGAAACCGCCGAGTTGCTCGCCAAATTGCGTACTCGTCTGTGGGACCAGGGCGTCGTCACCTCCACCGTGATGAAAGACAAGGAAACGGCCCAGGAAGAAAAGTTCCGGGATTACTATGCCTATGCTGAAACCATCCGCACCATTCCTTCGCATCGCGCGCTGGCACTGTTCCGTGGCCGCACGTTGGGTGTGTTGAAGATTGAATTGGGCCTGGGCGAGGCACTCGAAGCTGTCGTGCCGCATCCCTGCATCGCGATGATCGCAGCGCATGTCGGCATCGAAGACCGTGGCCGTCGTGCGGATAAGTGGCTCATGGGGGTCTGCGATTGGGCCTGGCGCGTCAAGATGCATGTACAGCTTTCGGTGGAACTGCTTGTGCAGTTGCGCGAAGCAGCGGAAGCCGAGGCAATCAAGGTTTTCGGCCGCAATCTGCACGAGCTATTACTGGCGGCGCCTGCCGGCCCGAAGGCCGTGCTCGGCCTCGACCCTGGCATCCGAACTGGCTGTAAGGTGGCGGTGGTCGATGCGACCGGCAAGTTGCTGGAAACCACGACTATTTATCCGCTCCAGCCGCGCAACGATTGGCAGGGCTCGTTGGCGACGCTGGCACGGCTGGTCGTGCAGCATGGCGTCGAACTCATCTCGATCGGCAATGGGACCGGCAGCCGGGAGACCGACAAGCTGGCCATCGAGGTGATCAAATTGGTCGTGGTTCAGAAGCCGGAGCACAACGTGCTCAAGATCGTGGTCAGCGAAGCCGGCGCCTCGGTCTATTCAGCATCGGCCTTTGCCGCGGCTGAGTTTCCCCAATTGGACGTCAGCCTGCGCGGGGCCGTCTCCATCGCCCGTCGTCTGCAAGACCCGCTGGCTGAACTGGTGAAGATCGATCCCAAGGCGATCGGCGTCGGCCAATATCAGCACGATGTGAATCAACGGGCGCTGGCACGTTCGCTCGATGCCACAGTGGAAGACTGCGTCAATGCTGTGGGCGTGGATGTGAATACGGCATCGGCACCGCTGCTTGAACGGGTGTCGGGCCTGAACAAGGTGCTCGCGAAAAATATTGTCGAGTACCGAGATGCGAACGGCCCATTTCAGAATCGCACTACGATACGCAAAGTGTCGCGACTGGGGGACAAGACGTTCGAACAGGCGGCCGGGTTTCTGCGCATCAACGATGGCGATAACCCGCTGGATCGCTCCTCGGTCCACCCGGAAGCCTATCCGGTGGTCGAGCGCATTCTCGCGCGCATAGGCAAAGGCATGATGGAGGTGATGGGCCAGCCGGCGGTGCTCAAGGGATTATCTCCCGCCGATTTCATCGATGAGAAGTTCGGCGTGCCGACGGTGCGCGATATCTTAACGGAACTCGAAAAGCCTGGCCGCGATCCACGTCCGGAATTCAAGACGGCCACATTCCAAGAGGGTATCGAGTCTCTGACCGATCTGCATCCCGGCATGGTCCTCGAAGGGGTTGTGACGAATGTTGCGGCGTTTGGCGCCTTTGTCGATGTTGGGGTGCATCAGGACGGTCTTGTGCATGTGTCGGCGCTAGCCAATAAATTCATCAAGGATCCCCATGAGGTCGTCAAGCCAGGCCAGATTGTGAAGGTGAAGGTGTTGGACGTCGATGTGAAACGGCAACGCATTTCTTTGACCATGCGCCTCGACGATGCGCCAGCCAGTGCCTCCGCCTCAAGCCGCGCGCCCGTCGAAGCCTCTGCGGGAGTCGCACGCGAGTCGCGTGTCCGGCGTCCGCCGACACCCCAGCATGTTCCGGATCGCGAGCCGCAGCCAGTCGGCACGATGGCTATGGCAATGGCGCTGGCGCGTGCCAAGCAGAAGAAATAGTACGTCACGCGGCGTGAGCGATGCGCGAAAGACAATGGTTCGAGGTTTTTGGATCTTCGAACTTCGCGTGGTGCCTATCTCGCGAACAATTCTCGCGAGTCTCGCCTCTCGCGCTTGCCGCACATCGGGAATAATGCGGGCTAGAATCCCAGTTCCTTTTCGAGATCCGATTGTCCCTTCTTGAAATTCTTTTTCTCCTGCTCGTCTTTTTTCTTAGTGAGGGCTTCCAGCGCCTCGGTTCGCTTCTTCAAGGCCTCATTTTCTTTATTGCGGGCCAACTCCTCTTTCTCTTCCGCAATCGAAGCGGCTTGCACCGTCTTGACGACGTTATCGGGCACCGTCATCCAGTTGAGACGATAGCCGGGCCGGTTGAGCGCCACGTCTTGATAGATGACGACATACCGGGAGGGGTAGCTGCGCTGGCCTATCTGCCGCTCTTCCAGAATATAGACGGTCGGTTCTTTGAAAAGGGCTGGCTGATATGAATCCAACTGCATCGCAGCGAATTGGCCCAGCTGAACCGATTGAACCTGCTCCATAAACTCGGCGAACGCTTTGGCATTCATCGGATCCGGTTTGATCTGTTCCAGTTGCTTGGCCTTGTCGCTTTGAATCTGTTCTTTCGCCTCCTGCTCGTCTCGCAGTTGATAGCGGTATTTCTCCTGAAAGTCATCCAGTTTGAACGGCCCCGTTTTAGCTTTTGCTTTGAAGAACCTCACTGTTTCGTTCTTGCTTGTGTAGGACAGCCGGCCCGATGCAGGATCACTCCCATAGAACAAGTACGTGCTATCCGGGGCAACCGGGATCGAGTACTTGGCGGCGTCAGCCGGAGTTTCCGGTGCCAGACCCATTCTCATCGTCGTCGTGCGCTGACTCAACAGGCTTATGGCGCCGCCTTTGCCATGGGAGATCGCTTGGGAAACGGCTCTTCTCACATCAGGCACCGGATCGTTGGCAAGGGGAGCCAATGTCTCCACGTCCTGATCCTGCGGCCCCATCATGCCGATCGCATCAGCGGCGGCGATCCGCAACTCGATTTCATGGCTCTTGAAGATTCCGAGGATAGCCGGCAGGTATGTGCGATTTGTGGAGGACCCCAATGTCCGTAAATCTTCGGTGAGAATTTCCACAGCATCTTTTTTGATCTTGTCGCAAGAGGCCGTTGAGGCCGGCTTATTTGCACAGGTGTTTGTATATTGTCCGACGATGGATTGTTTCGACGAGATCCCGTCTTTTGACGGAGAGGCTTGAGCACCTTCCGGAGTGGAGCCGATCCCTCTCAGAGAGGTCGCTTCGGACGGGCTTGAAAAGCTGCCGAGGGCCATCATGAATAGGGCGCTCGCGCCGACGACCGACGTGTGTGTACATGATACTTTCATGAGGTTCCTCCTGCCATATGGAGCTACCGTAAGACTTTCCTGAGGCCGTCCACGTTCTCATAGGCTTCCCGTAGCCGGTCCCGGTCCGCCGCGGCTCGCTCGATAGCCCAGCGAATGCTTTTGTCGAGGGAACAGTACTTTTTCATCTTCTGTAATTCCTGCTGCAACCGCTCCGACTCTTTCCTATAGCCTGCCTGTTCTTCCTTCATGTAGTCCGCCACACGCTGCTTGTCCCGCCAATCCACGAACGGATTGATGCTCTTATTCGCCTCACAGGCTTTTTTGTGCACCGATTCATGATCCTGGAGTGCGCCGCGTAAGCAGGTGGTTGCGTTCGGATCAATCTTGGTAGTGCAGCCCGCGTCCGTTTCCGCGGCAAACGACCGTGCGTTAGCTGTCCGGACGGTGGACATTCGAAAACCGACGGAGCCCTGCACGCTGCCTCGGTTATCGTTGGTGAGGAACAACGATTCCTTCGCGCTTTTTTCCTTGGCCTCCCACTCCTTGATCTGGGACTCATACTCCTTAATCGCGGCTTCCACCTGCTTGATACGGCTTTCAAGGTCAGTCTCGTCCTGCTTGCTACAGCCGCAGCCTATGGGGTCATTCATGTGTTTTTTGACCTCGGCCTCAAAATCGACTTCGGCACCCATGCTGCACGGGACCCACAACAAGGCCGTTCCAAGGACCAAACTATACGTCGCGGAATTCAAGATCCTCATAATCCCCCCTATACCATCAAGGCCCGATGCAGTATAAGGAAACCGTGGAACGGCTCCTCATGCGCCCATCGTTCGTCTGTTCCCTGCTCGTCATGGTCACCGCCGGCGTCTACGCGGGAACCTTTCGCGGTGACTTCCAGTACGACGACGTCTTTACGATTTTCTTCAATCTTCATCTCGATCACGCAGCAACCTTTGTCCGTCATCTCGACCATATGGTGAGACCGGTGCTGTATGGCACCTTCTTTCTTGACCGGTCGATCTATGGACATGATCCATCCGGCTACCACCTGTTGAATCTCCTGCTTCATCTTGGCTCCGGTCTTCTCGTCTATTGCATTCTCACTCGAGCCGTGACGGAGGAGACCCGGCATCTGCCGCTCTGGGTGGCCGGTTTGTTTCTCCTCCATCCGATCCAGACGGAAACGGTCACTTACATTTCCGGACGGGCATCGGGCTTGATGGCGTTCTTTTACCTTTTTGCGTTCTTTTTGTATATCAAGGCTTCGGAGTACCCGAACGCCCTGATGCTTCGCCGACTGTATTTGTCTGGTTCGGTACTGTTACTCATCCTGTCGCTCGGTTCGAAAGAAACGGCGGCGACATTTCCACTCGCCTTATTGCTCTGGGATCTACTCATTCGCCGGCTGAGAGGGCCGTCCCTTCGCACTGCGATACTCTCCCGCCATGTATCCTTTTGGGTCGTCCTGCTTTTTGCTGCAGGATGGGCCTGGAGCCATCCTCGCTATGCCGCACTCGCTCAATTCAGCCTGGACATCCGTCCCCTCTGGGATAATCTGCTGAGCGAGTCGCACGCTACGACCTATGCGCTGACTCTTTTTTTCACTCCTTGGAATCAGAACTTCGATCACGATCTCCCTGTATTCCACTCGCTGACTCAATGGCCGCTTCCGCTGGATATCCTGTTGCTTTCAGCGACGGCAGGTGCAGGGCTGCTTTCGTGGCGACGTTTCCCGCTGGTTGCCTTCGGCATCGGATGGTTTTTTGTTCAGCTCCTGCCCACAAGCCTGATTCCCCGAAATGATCTGCTGAGCGAGCGTAACCTCTATCTGGCGTCCATCGGTGTTGTGCTCGTATTGGTATTTCTGGGTTCGCAGTTCACGCGCCGGCTCATCATCGCCTTTCAACATCCACGGCTGCTCTCGCTAGTCGCCGGCACAATCGCGCTCGCACTCATCTGCTGTCTCTGTGTCTTCACGTATCAACGGAACGCGCTCTATCGCGATCCGGTCCTGCTCTGGTCCGACACGGTAGAGAAGTCGCCGCAGAAGGCGAGGCCTCACAACAACCTCGGTCATGCCTACCTGCTCCGGGATGACTGGGAGCGAGCCATCGAGGAGTTTCGTATTGCGGTCCAGCTGGATCCTGACTATGCGCTGGCCCAGAAAAATCTTCGCGACGCCTATCTCCACCAGACCGGACGGCCATAGTGAGCGCCTCTACTTGCTCCCGGCCAACAACAACTCCTGTCCATACCGTAACAGGCGGGGGACCTGTTCCCAGCGATCCTTGACATTCAATCCCACGAACAGCAGCCGATGACCGTCCTTAAACATGCTGGCGATCAGGCAGCGTCCCGCTTTACTCGTATAGCCGGTTTTCACGCCGTTCACATCCGGGTCGAGGAGCAGTTCGTTGGTGCTATGGAGTGCTACCCGGCGCTTGCCGTCCACGCTGACGATGTCCCGCACAATGGTGCGGACCATCATGGCAAATATCGGCTGTTGCAGCGCCAGCTCAGTCAACTTGGCGAGATCCGCCGCTGTTGAATAGTGGCCCGGCGCATCGAATCCGCAGGGGTTGGCGAAATGTGTATTCGTTAATCCCAACGCGCGGGCCCGCTCATTCATCATCCCGACGAACCGCTTGTCATCACCCCCGATGTGCCAGGCGACGGCCTCGCAGGCGTCATTCGCGCTGGAGACCAGCATGGCTGTCAATAGATCGCGCAAGAGAAATTCTTCTCCGGCCTTGAATTTGAGAGACGACGTATGAACGAGCGCACGGCGGTCGATCTTCACCACCTCTTGAAGAGGCGCAGATTCCAAGGCGACCAGCGCCGTCATGATTTTTGTAAGACTGGCGGGAGGGAGCCGGCGTGTCGCGTCTTTTTCCAACAGCACGCGGCCGGACTTCAACTCAACGAGATACAGTGCTGAAGCCTTGATCGATGGTTTGGCCGGTGTTCCTGGGCGCGGACGTCGACAGCGCACAGCATCACCGTCACGGCCATGCCGACGAGAAGCGATCCTCCGCACCCGCTTCGGCTCATGTAATCGCCTAGTTGTCCAAACATTTTTTTCAACATGCCGCTGGCCTTCTCTATGTCGGAGCGATCGTCGGCGGGCGGTACCGTTTCCTGGACCGGTGGGGTCTCTTGCGGTGTCATGATCTGGGGCCTTGTGCCCGATTTTCGCGTACCGGGCGGAGGCATCCCGCTCATGTCAGGGCGGCCCATCGCGCCGCTCATCATTCCTGCCATGTCGAATTTCGTGAATCCCTCCGGGATCTCGAACAATGCGGGGTCCTGCCTGCCGATCGTCACGTTCTTGAGTTCCGTCAGCATCCGCTTTTTCTCATTGCCTTCTTTGTACAGCAGATCTTGCTTGATGGAAATTCCCTCTTTCGTTCGCCAGGAGAAGCCGCCATACTTTTTCCCATCTGTACTGGTCGCGATGGTCTTGTACTTCGTCACTTTCATGCCGTTTAGCATCTCTTCGCCCATCACCGTGTCTTCATACGTCCACTGCGAAGTATCGGTGCCCTTGCTTTTTCCCGTTATCATCGAATTTTCCATATACATTTTCTCGGACGGCATGAGGATCCACATGACTTTCGTGTCGTATCGGAAAATCTGAATCCCTCCATCGCCTTCACCGGTCAGCATCTCCTTGCGCTCCTTGGTCGGAGTCGCATAAACATGCTGCTGGATGGTGCCTTCTTCATTTTGGATCGTCGAATCCGCTGAATACTCGACTTGAGGGCGGCTCATCTGCGCCGCCCAGAGCGGGGTTGTCCCGAACATGCCGGCGAGCACGGTCAAGGCGCATAAACGTCGTAACATGGCAGTCTCCTTCTGAAGAGGTGAAGCGGGTTGGTGTTGGCTGGCATGACTTCCAGCCTGGTGCAGCTCCAAGGATGTTCGCGACGGAAGATGGAATATGACGACGAAAGAGTATCTCTTACTTAATGAGAAGTAAAGGGAGCTTCAGTAGAAGCGAATGGCTATAGTGAAGGACACAGATTGCGGTGAGTTCATTATCTCGGTTGCGTTCATTTCACATGCTGCAACTGGAGATCGTCGAAGTAGGTGACGGCGTCGGATTTGGTCCATAGTCCGATCATTCCGGTGTGGAACGTCTTGTCAGAGAGATCGAGGACCTGCTTGTCATCAAAGAAGATGTTCACGCGGTAGCCTCGATGGGTGACTCGCAGTGTGTGCCACTGTCTCACGTCAATCGTCTGGTCGAAGTTTTGTAACAGGTGACGAATGCCTTTCTCGACCCGATACACTCGAATGTTTTGTTCCAATGGGTTGGCTCTCGCCAGATAGTAGTTGCGGTCATCGGTCGCCCGCCAAATCAGGCCACCTCCCATGTCTGCTTTGCCTGAGATGGGCAGGAACGAGACTCCAAGATTGAGATCGGATGTGACGATTTCTTTGACTAGCGTTATCTTGTAGGCATGTTCCGCCCCCTTAGCCATGAGCTGGGCGAACACATGTGGGGGACTCTTGGCTCGGTCAGTTGCAAGAATTTGCCAATCGCCTGCCGGCCTTCCGTCAAACAAAGTTCCAATTGAGAATTCGCCGGGAAAGGTGCCTGGCTGTTCACGATCAAAATTCCACACAAGGTCAGGAGAGGCGATCTCCGCCTGGGCGACCACCGCCCCGTGGGACAGCTGAAGGGCGGCTATGAAACATGTGACTATCAGCGCTGACGTATTCAAATGAGTTACTTCCAGGTTACTTCATCCCAACAGAGGTGGACGAAAGTTTCAAAGGGTGGAAAGTTGTTGGGGTTTTGTTCTTTAGACCGGACCCAGAGATCGATTTCCATTCCAGCCGGATCAGTTTCGCCTCCGGGCAGCGTTCGCTTGACCGGATAGCGCACCTCATGGGTTTTGGGGTCGCGGGACCGCTCCATGACCATGAAATGGGCGTCATAGTCCTTATAGAGGACCTGATCGTTCTTGTGCATGGTGGCAGTGCCCCATCCACCAAGATACAACCATGTTTTAGGATATAGAGGATCGCCGTTGTTCGAATCCCCATGTTCATAAATTCTTGTCGCGATACCTCCATCCTGGAACGGAGCTTTCGCGGAAAACCGGTCAAAAACGATTCGATACCGGTCGGCGCCCTCGATAAACTCAGCCACCAACTGGCCGCTGTTCGTGAGTTCGTTCACCTGGATGTCGATGGAGCCCTGCACTGATATCAGGTGTTTACCGGCATAGTCGAGGTGGTCCCACGGCGCGCGATCGTTCACGCTTCCGATCAGAGTAGTTTTCTGCCCGAAAAGGTGGAACTGTCCGCTGTAGTAGGGATGTTCAGTGGGCTGGAAAATCCTGGTTCCTTCGTTCTCTTTTGGGGTGCCGAACTGCCCCGCAATAACCGGCGGCATAGAGCTAAAAGCCAGGCTGAGTAATAACAGGCTCAATGTCCGTGTAGTCATCGTGCCGTATCCTATCCGCATCTGAGCCTCCTAGCCTGGATTCGCCATATGTGAAAGAACATCAGTTCCCGATCAAACGGGCTTCATTTTATCCCTGTTCGTGATCCGTTTGCACCACGTTAGATGGATGAGGGGCCGGGCATTTTGAAGACTTGCAGTTGTTTCGGA
This sequence comes from uncultured Nitrospiraceae bacterium, assembly GCA_963781915.1. Classification (GTDB taxonomy): domain Bacteria; phylum Nitrospirota; class Nitrospiria; order Nitrospirales; family Nitrospiraceae; genus Palsa-1315. Next base: position 117,094 of record CAWAIH010000023.1, read on the forward strand.
TGGACAAAGACCACATCGCCTTGTTGAAGCCTTAACTCACGGTAGCGTTCTTTGGTGAGTTCGACCGAAATAATCTGAGGCGAGTCCTTCGACACCAGCTCGAGCCGCACTCGCGATCCGGCGGCGATGACAAATCGCACGGTCGCTTCGAGCTGTGTCGGCGTGGTCCGGCTCCGGCTGAGTTCCAGGTCGTGGGGACGGACAAAGGTGACTTCGTGTTCGTCCGAAGAGTCTCGCACTCTGCGGGAGGTTGTCTCGTCCGCCTCTTCGGCGACGGTCTCGTCTTGAGACATGCGGCCATGAAACACGTTGACATCGCCCAGAAATTGGTAGACGAACGGTGTAGCCGGATTCTCATAAACCTCCTCCGGCGTACCGGTCTGTTCAATATGCCCTTGGTTCAACACTACGATACGATCTGCGGCTTCCAAGGCTTCTTCCTGGTCATGTGTCACAAGAATGCTCGTAATGTGCAATTCGTCATGAAGCCGCCGAAGCCAGCGTCTCAGCTCCTTTCGGACTTTGGCATCCAATGCGCCAAAGGGTTCATCAAGCAGGAGCAGTTTCGGTTCCACGGCCAGCGCTCTGGCCAGGGCCACGCGTTGACGTTGCCCTCCGGACAGCTGATTCGGATAGCGGTCAGCCATGGCCCGCATCTGGACCAATGAGAGCAACTCATCGACCTTCTTCTGGATCTTGTCAGGAGAAGGCCGTTGCGCTTTGGGAAGCACGCTCAGCCCGAACGCGACATTCTCTGTCACGGTCATATGGCGAAACAACGCATAGTGCTGGAACACGAATCCGACGCGGCGGTCGGTGATGCGCTGATCTGTCACCTCGACATCATGCAGAAGAATTCGCCCTTGGTCGGGCCTTTCTAGTCCAGCCAGGATTCTCAGCAGGGTGGTCTTGCCGCAACCGGAGGGACCGAGGAGCGCAATGAGTTCTCCCGCCTTTGCATGCAGGCTCACGTCATTCAGGACGGTGAAGTTGCCGAATCGTTTGGTGACATGATCGACCTGGATACTCATGACGGGCTCCCTGGTTGCGCGCTCCATACAGGGTCATGCGCCGATCGTGATGAAGCCGTTTTCCGTTCGATGATGGTTTTCGCGATGAGCGTTACAATGGCCAACAGGGTGAGGAGTGAGGCCACTGCGAACGCCCCGACGGCGTTGTATTCGTTGTACAGGATCTCGACATGCAGCGGCAGCGTATTGGTGAGCCCTCGAATATGGCCCGAGACGACGGAGACCGCTCCGAATTCTCCCATCGCCCGCGCATTGCAGAGAATCACGCCATAGAGCAGGCTCCATTTGATATTCGGGAGGGTCACCCGTGTAAACGTCTGCCATCCCGACGCGCCCAACGTGAGCGCCGCCTCTTCTTCCTCTCGTCCCTGCGATTGCATCAACGGGATCAGTTCGCGTGCGATAAACGGAACGGTGACAAAGGTGGTGGCGAGCACGATGCCCGGCAGGGCAAAGATGATCTTGATGTCGTGCTCGGCCAGCCAGGGGCCCACCCAGCCCTGCGCTCCGAAGAGCAGCACGTAAATCAATCCCGAGATGACGGGGGACACGGCCAATGGGATGTCGATGAGCGTGATGAGAATCTGTTTGCCGACGAATTCGAATTTGGCGATGGCCCAGGCTGCGGCAATGCCGAACACCAAATTGAGTGGAACGGCCAGGGATGCAGCGAGGAAGGTCAGGCGAATGGCCGCCAGGGCATCCGGGTCCGTAAATGAGGCGAAGTAGCTTTCAAGTCCGTTCTTCAGTGCTTCGGTAAAGACGGCTGCGAGGGGGATGAACAGGAAGAGTGTCAAATATCCGAGAGCCGCGACAATGAGCGCCCAGCGAACCAAGGCGCTTTCGCTGGTCAGTGAAGCTTTCCACTCCTCGTTTTTTACTCTGGCAGCGATCTCTGTCGACATGCGTTCTCTTTCTAACGAGCGGTGTGGCGCCTGCTGCTCCACCATTGTATGAGATTGATCATCAGGGCGAGGATAAACGACACCACGAGCATGACGACTCCCAGCGCCGTGGCTCCCGCGTAATCGTACTGTTCGAGTTTGGTCATGATCAACAGCGGAGTGATCTCCGATTTGAGCGGCATATTGCCGGCGATGAAGATGACCGAGCCGTATTCCCCGACGGAGCGGGCGAATGCCATTGCCATGCCGGTCAGCAGGGCAGGCCACAGTTCAGGCACGATCACTGCTCTGAATGTTTGCCATCGATTGGCTCCCAGCGTGGTGGCGGCTTCTTCCACCTCCATGTCCAAATCTTGGAGTACCGGTTGAACAGTTCGCACCACGAACGGCAATCCAATGAAGGTGAGTGCGACCAGGACACCCAGGGGCGTAAAGGCGACCTTGAGACCCAGCGGTTCGAGATAGCGCCCGATCCATCCATTTGACGAATAGATGGCGGTTAAGGCGATTCCGGCGACGGCGGTCGGCAGGGCAAAGGGCAGATCCACGAGCGCGTCCACGATCGAGCGCCCGGGAAAGCGGTATCGCACAAGGACCCAGGCCACCACCGATCCGAAGAAGCCGTTGATCAAGGCCCCCAGAAATGAGGCGCCGAATGTCAGCTGGTATGAAGCGAGCGCACGCGGCTCCGTCACCGTGTGCCAGAATTGTTCCCAGGTCAGTGTGGTCGTCTTGACGACGAGACCACTGAGGGGGATCAATACGATCAGACTGAAATAGAACAACGCAAATCCCAGAGTCAGACCGAATCCTGGAAGGACACTGGGTTGTTTCAACACCATGGCCATGAATTGCTCACCGCCTCCGATTAGAGAGTCCGATTAATTCGCTGGTGAGTGATCAGCCGGGATCGCTGACCAAACATTCCCCATCGCCGCTACTTCACGCCCTTCAAATAGATTTGATCGAAGCTGGCGCCATCGGCAAAGTGCGCCTTGTGCGCTTTCTGCCAGTTGCCGAAGAATTCCTGCAGGGTGAATCGCTCCACCGACGGGAAATTCGCAGCATACTTGGCGGCAACCGATGGAAGCTGCGGGCGGTAGTTGTTTTTGCCGGCAATGTCCTGGCCTTCTTCAGAGTAGAGATATTCCAGATAGGCTTGGGCGACTGGCCTGGTGCCTCGCTTGTCCACGATCTTGTCTACGACGCTGACCGTCGGTTCCGCCAGGATGCTGATTGGCGGCACGACGATTTCGAACTTGTCTTTGCCCGAGCCTTTGGTGCTCAGCAGGATTTCGTTTTCCCAGTTAATCAGGACGTCGCCGATGCCCCGCTCCACGAAGGTGGTTGTGGCGCCGCGGGCGCCCGAGTCGAGCACCGGCACGTTCTTAAAGAGGCGCCAGACAAAATCCTGCGCTTTGGCTTCATCGCCGCCAGACTGTTTCAGCGCATAGCCCCATGCGGCCAAGTAGTTCCAGCGAGCGACACCGGAGGTCTTGGGGTTCGGGGTGATGACGGAAATTCCTGGTTTGACCAGGTCGTTCCAATCCTTGATGCCCTTGGGATTGCCCTTGCGGACCAGAAACGTGATCGTCGAGCTGTAGGGTGCGCTGTTGTTGGGAAGACGACTCTGCCAGTTTGCTGGAAGCAGCCCGGCTTTTTCGGAGATGGCGTCGATATCGTATGCCAGCGCCAGTGTCACGACGTCGGCCTCCAACCCATCGATGACGGCTCGTGCCTGCTTGCTCGATCCTCCGTGGGATTGCAAGATCTTGACGGTCTGGCCCGACTTGGCCTGCCAGTGTTTGGCGAACGCCGCATTGAACTCCTGGTAGAGTTCGCGCGTCGGATCGTAGGAGACGTTCAAGATAGAGACGGATTCCGCCGCCTGGATTGACGACGTGAATCCCAAGGCTCCGGTCAGGAGCGCGAACGTGAGAACGAACGGCTTCAAGATCATGGGACGGTCCTTTCTATTCGTAATGGACTTCTACATCAAGTGTTGTCATTCGACCATCGACTACGTGGCCGATGATCTATTGAGCCGAGTCAATCCTCGATTCCGATGTTTTGCTCAACCATTGGGCCAAATCCAAGATGTCATGATCTGTCGAACCCCTGTGCCGTGCTCGCTTTTGAAAGAAGACGGGAAGGCCGCGACGTGTCGCTTCGGTTCGGACCTTTCGAGCCAGTCCGTGGCTCACCCGATCCAGCACGACGACCACGGCTTCCGTATCTTTAGGAATGGACTTCGTCAGGTGGCGGTTCTTACGGCCGCTCCAATGCTGGACGTATCCATGCCCGCCGCCGGTCTGTTGCTGGAACATCTCAGCTGAATCGCCTCCGACAACAAGGATACTCATTGACCTCTTTGTCCCTTCGATGAATGGCAGCAGGATATTCCTGCTGCCATTCGCTCGGCGCCAACCACTCACGGCTGTGACTAAGGCTTCTTTCCTTCGCGCTCTGGGGCGGGCTGAACGGTCAACCCGTCAAGCGCATCCTGATATAGAATCTGCAACTCTTCCCGCTGATCCGGCGCCCAGAAACGGGGCGACGAACTCACCTTGGCTAGATAATACTCCGGCTCGAACGTCACGTCGTACAATGCCGAGGCCTCCGGAATGTTCGGCAGCTGCCGCTCGTATTTGCTGATGTCCGGACCAGGGCTATGCCGGGCGTGCACGTCGCCGATGATCAGGTGCAAAATCGGGCCTTGGATGGAGATCCAGCCCGTGGTCGTTTCCTGATCTCCCTGATCCGTGGCATGACTCAAGTTGAAGTAGACACGTTCTGTCGGTTCAGCCAGAGACAGCGCTGTTGAAAGAGGCAACGCCAACACGGAGATCTCTTCTTTCCGGAATGCCCTGGTTTGATCGGCTTGACCGAAAATCAGGCGGTGAACGATGTTCCGCCGTTCCGATGCGCGGACCCCCCGGAGTAACGTGCCGACCTCCGCTGCCGTCAGCGTGGCGGGATGCGCATTGGATGTGGAGTCGGGGTCCTGCTCTAACCGGACCGTATTCAACCCTGCCTCGTAGATCGTTCTCGACGACGGGACAGGCTGGCTCGCGCAACCGGCGGCGATGGAGAGGCCGACGATGAGGAACAGTGCGCGCAGGGGCCATGCCGGCCACTGCGTCAAATTGTTGTGGTAGCGATTCATTATTGCCCCTCCTGTCGTTGAGCGACGCCGACCGGTTCGGCTATGCGATCGAAGCCGTAGTCTTGCAAGAGCGCTTGTATCTTGGGTGTCCCTAAAAAATTGATGAAATCTCCTGCGCCCGAGATATTCTTGGCGGTCCAGACGGCGGCGACTCCGTAGCGGATTGGCGTATGCGAGTTCTCTGGAGCATCATCGAGAATACGGATCTTCTTATTCGAGACGGCGTCTGTTCGGTAGACGATGCCGAGGTCGGCTTCGCCCTTGGCGACCAGGTCCAGGACGGCTCGCGAATGCTCGCCATAGACAAGTTGCGACTTCAGTTGGGAGTCGAGCTTGCTGTACGTGAGATATTGAGCCGCCACTTTTCCTACCGACGAGGTTTTCGGGTCGCCGATGGCGATGTACCGGATCAGAGTGGTGCGAAGATCCTGGACCGACGCGATCGGCGCCGGGAGCTCGGTGCCGGCGATCAGGACCAACGAGGTGCCGGCATAGACACGTTTTGTGCCTTGAATGACGAGCCCTTTCTTTTCGAGTTGGTCGATTTCTTCAACCTGCGAAGGCAGGAACACATCGATCGGCGCACCCTCTTCGATTTGTTTGCTGAGGGTTTGAGACGGCCCGTAGATGACTCTCACATTGATGTCCTTATTGTGCGCTTCGAAGAGCGGGAGTACTTTTCGAAATGCGTCTTTCAGGCTGTTAGCAGCCGCGATTGTGACGGTTTCAGGCGCCGCCTGCACGGGCGGCGCGGTCCAAACGGTCGTGGTCAATACACCGAGAAACAACAGACTTCTCAATAGGACACTTCGGTGTGTCATGGCATACCTCCTGGTCATCGTAATGACGTTCATCATAGGTTTAGAAATAGAATTGGTATTGCACATTAATCCGGTTTTCGATGAGATCGCGACCGAACCCCGGTTGGGTCTCAAACGGGAACCGATCCGGCGCACGTCCGCCGCTTCCCATTGTGATGTTGGCGTAGTCGATGACGAGCCGATTATTGTAGGTGCCGTCGAAGCTATAGTTGATGGCGGCGCCGAACTCTTTGGTCAAATCGTCTTTTTGTTTTGTGGACGGATCCAGTACTCCATACCGAACGGCCAGCTCGAGCTTCCTGGGAATGATGTACTTGCCGACTTGCACGTACCAGCCCCAGGCTTGGCCGAGATCCACCGGGGGGCCCACGGCCAGCGGGCTCGTCGGGATCGTATTGTTGTCGAACGGTTGGGTTCCGCTATCAGTGCTCCTCACCCGCTGATGCCGATAGTACCCTTCTGACTGCAGGGACCAGCCTTGGTACTTGGCAATGAAATCTGTTTCATAGGTCTGGAAATCGTAGATGCCTCCTCCAAGGAGGCGGCCGTTCATGGCTTTGGCCACGGCCTGGCGGTATGAGCGATCGACAATATCGGAGCGTATGGCGCTCAGATAGTTCTGACCCGGGTCATACGCGTATCCGAAGCCGATGGCTGATTGCAGTGTGCGGGAGTTCAGGATGTCGCCCTGCCCATACCCGGGATTCCCGGCTATTTTGTACAGCACCCGGGCCGTGTACATGAGCTCGCCGCTCATGAACCGGGTATCGTAGTTGTAAGTACGAGTCGTCGTAGACGGCAGGGATCCTGGCGTCCCACTAGGGGCCAGCACATTTTGGCTGACAGAGGTGCCGTCACGCGCCAGATTCGGTCCGACGCCTCCCCAGATACCAATGGCGTAGTTGAACTTGTACTGATCTTCATCGCTCAGGATGTTGATTCCGACATCGCGACTGCTCTGAAGGTTGGAGGCAAACACATTTTGCACCATCATGTTGTCCGCGAACGTGGACGTGGCTGCCGAACTGATCAAGGCGCGATTGAACCAGACCCGTTGCTGGCCGACCTGGACGGTTGCCCATGGAATATGCCAGGAAGATATGAACGCATCTTGGAGCGTGGCTCGTCCGTTCCCGCCCTCTTGGTTATATGGCGTTGAATCCATCGCCAACGACACGTTGTAGCGAAGGTCGGGATCGAAGGCGAACCCCAGAAATTGGAGTTGGACACGAGGAACCGTAAACTGACTCGAATCACTCTGGCGTCTAAAGGCTCGAAATTCGACCTGGCCTCCAAGAATTTCTTCATTCCTCGAGTCTCCGACAGTCCCCCAGGCTTCATTATAGGTACTGTAGCTGTAGCGGACCTGGGTGAGCAGCCGCACCTTGAGCAGGAATTTCGAGCCGACTCGGATGTTCAACCCGTTATTCACGTCGATATTAAAGTTTGGCTTGGAGACGCGCTCTCGGGTTTCAATCATCTTAAGGCCCTTGTCATATTCTTCCTGGGTAATGATGTTCTTGAGGAATAGGTACTTGAGGCCGGGGTCTTCACTGGGCAGATACTCCCATCGGCCGTCCTTCTTCTGAAGCTGGCCTTCTTCTACCGCCCATCCCTTTGGGGTGAGCCCGAAGACCAAGCCTGTCAATACCATGCTGACGATAATGAACCGGAGATGTCTCATGCGCGACCTTCCTTCTTCTGCATGGGAACCTCCGGTTGTCCGGTCAGTGACCACTTACATTGAACGATTAAAATGTGCGGCTGGTCTTGCCTCCAGTTCTCTGGACGGCGTGGTGTCCTCCTTTAGCTCCGACAACAGTACTGTGTGGTCACATTCACCTCTCGATGCGAATCTTTTCCTTGCGTTCGATCTGGACCACTTTTGAATCGTGGATGACGACTTCCACCGATCCAAAGCGAAGGTCCTTGATGGCGAGAAGAATCCTGTGCGCGATGTCCTGGTTGTCTTCTTGGCTCTGAATCACTCGCGGTTGGATACTCATGTTCAGAAGTTCCTTCCCAGCCATCGATCAATCTACTCATTGCCGATCAAGTATCGTGGTCTATGTAATAAGCTAACTAGATATTGTTTGTCAACAATATAAATTAATAGCTCATTCGAAATTAGCATAGGTAGTAATAAATTATTTATACAATCTGTTTTGGCAAGTAATAGTTAATATTTATAGACATAATAATTGACATAGAGACAGAATACTTGCTATTCAATGGGTATGAAAACTTCGAACCAGTCGACCGAAACTATTCAAGACTTTTCCAATCATCTTAAAACTCTCCGCATACAGAAAGGACTCTCGCAGGGGGAACTGGCTGTTCGTGCAGGGATCACGCGGCAGGCGGTGTCTTCAATTGAGTCGAATCTGTATTTACCGACAACAGGCGTTGCCCTTCATTTGGCTCAGGCGCTGGCTTGTCGCGTTGAAGACCTTTTCAACCTCAGAGACAGCCGAGGACATCGTTGAGGGCAAGTTAATCGGCCATCTTCCGCAAAGCGACATGAAGGCTTCACCCATCCGAGTCAAAGTGTCGAAGGTCGGTTCGAAGACGATCGTGACGACCGGTCACTGGTTTAGGTGAGGTGCTGTCCTTCACCGTTCCGACAGACGGGTATGTCGTGGAGGCACATGGCCAGACCTCGGGCGCGACGGTGCGTGTGAAACTCTCGCGAGATCGTCAGGCGATCGATCAAACAATTTCTGTGGCAGGCTGTGATCCGGCAATCTTTCTTGCAGGTGAGCACATGCGACGTCGTAAGGACCAGACCTCCTTGGTTGGCTGGACGATGGGGAGTATGGCGGCGCTTCGAGCCTTGCAGCAGGGCGAGGTGCATGTCGCAGGTCTGCATCTCTTCGATCCGGCGACAGGGGAGTCGAACCTGCCATTCCTCCGGAGAGCATTGAAAACTTCGAATTATGAGGTTGTGACGTTTGCGACTTGGGAAGAGGGCTTGCTTGTTCGAGCGGGTAATCCCAAATCGATCCGTGCGATCCACGACGTAGTCGATCCCAGCGTGACGCTCGTGAATCGGGAAGAGGGAACCGGGGCTAGGCTGTTGCTGGATCAGCGATTGCGCACGGCGGGAATCAACCAGGACTCAGGTGAATGGCTATGGCACGATCGTCGCTTCGCATTTTGAAATTGCGCGCGCGATTGCAAACCGTCAGGCGGACGTCGGGGTCGGGATTCGATCCGCCGCGCAACTCTTTGAACTGGATTTCGTCCCGCTTCAAGCCGCGCGCTATGACCTTGTCGTGCCCAACGCATACCTAAAGCTTCATCCGACGTTAGCCCATCTATTCGAGACGCTCGTCAGCCGCCCGTTTCGAAATGAGATCGAAGCGCTGGGCGGGTATGACACCAGCGAAACAGGAAAGCTCCATGCGCTACGTGTCGGCTGACAACCCTACAGATGCATAGATAGTTCACGAATTGCGGTTGTGGATAAGGGGAGGATCTGTGGTCAAGCGAAGCTGCTGGTGCGCCTTCCTATGCGTCTTCCTCATCGTTGTGGGAGTGGGCTCGGTGAGGGCCGTCGAGTACGGTGAAATGGTACAGAAAGACGGAGAATGGGTGTTTCGGAGCACAGAAGAGCCTGTGCTCAAACTCATGCGCACGAAGGGGCTGATCACGAACGAGAGATGCCTTCGAAGTTTCAGCACAAAAGGGAAAAAACTGGATCGAACCCGCCGATGCGGTCCTTAATCTGCGGAGAGACATCGAATGGACCCGATATGTGAAAACCGCGATGCACTTACCCGATTGGATTGACTTGGGCTCTGGAAAACCGGACCCGATTTGAATCGTACGACCATCCTTGGCGATCGACCCAGGTTGCAGGAGGCGGGGGAACCGATGCCCAGTTGCTCCTCCGATCCAGAGCGCGAGTAGGATTGGGGGGCAATGGCCCCTTCCGGTTTCTCTTCGAAGGGCAGGATTCGCGCGCCTTGTCGAGCGATGAGCCGGGGGATTTCAGGAATACCACGACGGTCAATCAATTTGACATCTTGCAGCTCTTCGGGGCATTGAGCATCAATAATGTTGGGGGGAGCGGATTGCGAACAGACTTGCATGTCGGTCGTATGACCATGGATTTCGGCATGCGTCGGTACGTGGCCCGAAACGATTTCCGAAATACCACCAATGCCTTCGATGGGGTCCATTGGCAAATCAGCGAAGGCCAAACCTGGCGATTCCGGGCCTTTTTGGTGGAACCGGTGCTTCGGGATCAGGTGCAACTGGACGAGCAGAGCGCAAATAGCGTCTTCTGGGGGGCCTACGTGGAGAGCGCGCACGTTCCGTGGTTCAACATGAATGCGTTTTATTTCGGGTTAAACGATCAAGAGCTTAGAAATAAAGCTCTTCACCGTACGTACAGTACCTACGGCCTTCGCCTCTTCAAGCTTCCCGCGATCAACGAATTCGATTATGAATTCGAGGGGGCCGTTCAAACGGGACACTTGGGCACCGTCGAGCATTTTGCCTATAACCCAAACGTTGAAGCTGGGTATACGTTTAATCTGCCTTGGACTCCTCGGTTTTTGGCGCAGTATACCTACGCCAGTGGCACTCGCACCCCAGGAGGGAGCCAGGACGGAAACTTTGACATTCTGTTCGGCGCCCGGCGATTTGATTTGGATCCCACGGGAATTTGGGGACCATTTTTCAGGTCCAACATCAGTGCCCCCGGTTGGAGGCTGAGCGCCCAACCTGCCGAAAATGTGGTGCTAACAATCAAGCAACGGTTCTGGTATTTGGCGGAAGCGCGTGGGGTGTTTTCGGGTGGCCTGGTACAAGATTCCACAGGAGGATCAGGAAACTATTTAGGGCACGATGTGGAGCTTCGTGCGCAATGGGCTCCGCTATGGGCTATGAGGCAAAACATGGACTTTGACTTCGGGTACGTTCATTGGTTCAAGGGATCCTATTTTGACAGCCCCGCCATCATTGCCCAAATGCCCGCCGGTGGAAACAAAGATTCGGATTATTTTTATGCTTCGGTGAGAGTCAGGTTGTAGAAACGCTTTGATATCATGATCGACAATGCCGTTTGCGTGAATGGTCAAACATGCTTCTGAGGGGGTAGCCCATGATTCGAATCATCCTCGCATTGTGTCTATTCGTCGTTACGAGTGTGAACCTAGCGGTCGCCGAGGTGATTACGATTGCGGCGGCGTCAAATTTGAATTTCGCCTTCAGAGAAATTGCGGCAGAGTATGAACAAGCGAGCGGCAATCAGGTGCGGCTGACGTTCGGATCATCCGGCAATTTCTATGCGCAGATTCAAAATGGTGCGCCGTTTGATCTTTTCTTTTCAGCCGACCTCGAGTATCCCCAGAAATTGGAAGAAGCCAGCCTGACCGTTCCTGGCTCGTTCTATCAGTATGCCATCGGGCGAATTGTCTTGTGGACAGGGCATGAGTCGCGCATCGATGTGACAAAAGGGATTGAGGCGTTGCGGGAGCCGGCCGTCAAGAAAGTCGCCATCGCCAACCCCAAGCATGCTCCCTATGGAAAGGCGGCTGTGGCCGCGATGGAGTATTTCAAGGTCTATGACCAGGTCAAAGACAAGCTCGTATTGGGAGAGAATATTTCGCAAGCGGCACAGTTTATTGAATCCGGGGCGTGCGACATCGGGATCATCGCGTTGTCTCTGGCGGTGACTCCTGCCATGAAATCGAAGGGGATGTATTGGGAGATTCCCGCTGGGGCGCATCAGCCTCTTGAGCAGGCTGTCGTAATCTTGAAGTCGTCGAAGCAGCAGGAGTCTGCGAAACAGTTCATTGCATATATCAAAGGTGTGCAAGGACAGGAGATCATGAAGCGCAATGGATTCACGCAGCCTAACTAAGCAATGGACAAAGGTGATCGCCTTTGGTGTGCTTGGTATCAGCGTCGGCTGTTCGCAAGCAGTCTTATTGACCCAGGAAACGGAGAAGGGAGGCGTGGTGACCTACTTGTTCAAGGAAGACAAGGGCGGCCCAATGGGATCACCATATCGCAGGGACGCATTGAAGCTCATCGAGGGACAATGTCCCTCTGGCTACATTGTCCTTAAAGACGGGGAAGTGCAGGGGTATAGCAGTATGTCCACTGTGGGAGGAGCGGAAGGGGAAGCCAGCGGACGTCGCTGGGGGATTCAGTTCCAATGCAAGTAGCGGGGAGACGCATGCATAGACTTGTCTATCTCCTGTGTGCGAGCGCGTTTCTGATTGCGGTGACGGCTGCGTCTGCTGAAGAGGCGCCACAGACTCAGCAGCATCAGGGTGACTCGGCTTCTCATGAAGGATCGTGCAGCGCGGCGATTCAGGGCTCGGCTTTTCTTGAGGGATTTGAAAGCGTGCAGGTTGAAACGTCCGATATCACACGGTACGAGCAATTCTTTGAATCCGTCTTGCGCGCGCAGGTTGTCCAGAGCCTGGATCATCCCCAAGTAGACAAGCTCCGTGGTTATTGTTACCGAGGCGTCTTGATCGTGGTTCGGCAGGATTTGCGAACACCCCGTCCGACCGGCTGGGTGCAAATTAATTTTACCGTTTTGGATGTCGCCGCAGTGCAAGCTGAAGTGGAAGGCTCATACCGAGCCTCCGCGCTCTCGCAACTGGCCGAGGAAGAGCGTGCCAAGATCGTTCGCTTTCGATTGAAGCCTGAGGTGAGTCGAGGGCATCGTAAGGCGATTCGATTTGAGGTGACTGGTCCAGAAGGATTCATGATTGGGTTCGATCAGTATAAATGAGGCTCAAGGAGATATCTTTTTCCAAACACAGGAGGTTGTCATGAAGCTCAGCGCACGAAATCAGTTCCAAGGGACGGTCAGCAAAATAACAGAAGGACAGGCCATGGCCGAGGTGACGGTGAAGGTCGGCACGCTTGAATTTGTGGCGGCGATTACGGAAGGGTCGGTCAAGAGCATGGGTTTGAAGATCAACGACTCCGTGCTGGTTGCCATAAAAGCTACGGAAGTCATGATCGGGAAATAGTGTGCTTGGACCTTCCAGATCGCGGCGTCCGACCATCACTCCGGTTTCGGTAGGACAGACCGTGACAAAGGCGGATTTGTGAATTGGTTGGCGATCTGGGTCACGTTCAAACTGGCCTGCCTGACGTCCGGTGTCTTGCTGGTCGTCGGGCTGCCGATCGCCTATTGGCTGACCTATTCGAAATGGCGCTGGAAGTTCATTGTCGAGTCGGTGGTCGCGCTTCCGCTCGTGCTGCCTCCGACGGTGCTGGGTTTTTATATTCTAGTCGCGATCGGCCCACACAGCCCGGTCGGTCGATTCTACAGCGATGTGGTCGGGCACCCGCTCCCCTTTACGTTCGAAGGTCTGCTCGTCGCGTCAATTTTCTACAGTTTGCCATTCGCTGTGCAACCGTTCACCGCAGCCTTTGAGCAAGTCGATCGCCGGTTGATCGAAACCTCTTGGACCCTCGGGGTGTCCAAGCTCAAGACCTTCTTTCATCTGATTGTTCCGCTTTCGACAGCGGGCCTCATCACCGGCGCAGTGCTGAGCTTTGCCCACACGCTCGGAGAGTTCGGCGTGGTGCTCATGGTCGGTGGCAACATTGAGGGCGAAACACGCACCGTCTCGATCGATATATATGATGAGGTGCAGGCGCTTAACTATGCCGGGGCTGCCAAGACGTCGCTGTTGTTGCTGGCTGTTTCCTATGGTGTGCTGCTGCTCGTCTATGCGATGAATCGAAAGGTCTGGGCGGTATGGCCGCAGCGCTGACGGTTGATTGCCGAAAGACCTTTCCCGGTCGGTTTACCATGGCGGCACAGCTCACGTTGCCGCTCGACCCTCCGCGCGTGCTGATTCTCTTCGGGCCGTCTGGATCGGGGAAAACGACCCTGCTGCGTTGTCTTGCCGGGTTGGAATGGCCGGAAGAAGGGCGGATTCAATTCGGTTCGACGACGTGGGTTGATGCGGCTGCCAACATTCGCCTTTCTCCGCAAGCGCGGCGGATCGGCTACATGCCGCAGGATTATGCGCTCTTTCCCACACATACGGTGGCCGGCAACATTGAATATGGATTGAGCGATTTGCCGACAGCGGCACGGCAGGAGCGTGTCTGTGAGCTGATCGCCTTGCTGCAACTTCAGGGGCTCGAACAGGCCAAGCCGGCGCAGTTGTCTGGTGGGCAACAACAACGTGTGGCACTTGCGCGTGCGATCGCCAGACGACCTCAACTCTTGTTACTCGACGAACCCCTGTCGGCCCTGGATGCACCGACACGCAGTCGTTTGAGTGGAGAATTGCGAGCCCTGTTGACACAGCTGCACATTCCTTCTGTCGTCGTCACGCACGACTGGGCCGAAGCCTTGACGTTAGGCGATCTCATTGCGGTGATGCAGGGTGGAACGATTCTTCAAACTGGTCCACCGCAGGAGGTGTTCTCTAGGCCGGTCAATGCGGAGGTGGCGAAGATCGTCGGTATTGAGACCGTCGTGCAGGGTCACGTGGTTGGGAACGACAATGGGCTGGCAACTGTCTCGGTGAACGGGACGACACTGAAGGCCTTAGGAGTAGACGTGAGTGGGTCGGCCGTCTACGTCTGCATTCGCGCGGAAGATGTGTTGCTTGAACAGGCGGGGAGTGGGGTCACCAGCGCGCGTAATCACCTGTCTGGACGTGATGACCGAGATGCTGCCGCAGGGTGTGCTGGTGACGGTCACGGTCGATTGCGGTTTTCCCCTGCGGGCGGTGATTACGAGGGGGGCCAGAGAAGAACTTGGTCTCGAAACAGGTTCAGCGGTTGTGGCGGCGATCAAAGCAGGGGCCGTGCATCTTGTGCCTCGATCTGTGTGAGTGATAGCAGGATGCTGAAAAAGTCCGCCAGCATAAGAAGACCGTTATTTGGTTTGTTTAGTTTGTCTCGTTTGTTTGGTTGAACCAGACCAACCAAATGAACACAACAAACCAGATCAGTCGTTCCGCCAGTCTCGCGTGACTTCAGTTTGCGTACATATCCAAGATAGCGCAGTGAACGGGCGCAGAGGGAGTAGCCATGGCAGAACGGAAATTTGATCTTACCCGCGACACAATCGCGGTGGCCTATACGCTATTTATGGCATGGATCAACCAGGATGGGGCAATCAGCCGGAGGGAGAAGATATCCGATAAGGAATCTTCCTAGGAGCCTGTCCAACATTGAACGGTCTACTGTGGCAAACGATCTGCGACCATCTGCGTCGTACTCGGCCCGCTCCCAAGGACCGTGAAACGTGAAACGAGGGTCAGCCTCGGAGCTATGGCCTCGTTTCTGGCCGCACCTCCCTCGCCTCGTCACGAACGCAATGTCGGACAGGCTCCTCGCTGTCGAAAAGAGATCGTGGAGACAACCAGCTAGTTAGTTTTTCCGCACATGTGGTATAAGCTCCCAGCATCCTGCGAGAGCCGGAGAGGAAACCAGCCCCAAATTCTGGTGACAGGAATGTACGTTACTGAGGGAGAGTGCCTCGCGGGCTACTGATCTCTATTCTGGACAAAGGAGGACTCAGATGAAGAAGACAACTATAGCTCTTTGGACTCT